>CAVPHJ010000016.1:0-165492 GCA_963704245.1 uncultured delta proteobacterium | reverse complement strand
GCTATACCTCCATATATCCCTTGCGAGCTATTCCCAGTTTCTTTCTCCCTTTGCTCCACCTCCGTTCAAATCCTCGAGTTGTGAAACCAAAAACCCCATAGCCGATTGCCTTTAGGCCTCATCTGGGAAGAGTTTGACATACCACAATGTGGTATGTCAAGAGTTTTGCGGGATACTCCATCACACGGCAATTCACCTGAATGGGCCATGCGGAGCACATGAGCCGCGGCATGTTGAACTGGGGAAGAAATGGTGTCGTGAGATGCTTGCACACTCCCCTAGCGAAAAATACTATCCCAAATCAAAGCACTTTGACGCCAATGTCCGGGTTGGAGACAGTCAAGTAGAAGCAGGGCCCTTCGTTTCACCCACTGCTGCGAGAAATCTGCCTTCTTTCATAATGCAATCGTTGTGATCACCCCAACGACACGGCCGAAGCTGACGAGGAAGACCGAGCCGTCGCGGATGGGGAGGCTTGATCTATCGGAAGCATCATTGAAAAGTGCCGAAATCGGTTGACATGCACAAGGTCGCCGCCAGGGTGGCATTTGTCAGGGCCGAGTTACATTTTTGTAAAATCCGTGACAGCTGAGCGAAGGTACCGCTCGGACCGCGCGGAAAACCTTCGCTTGCCGCTCTTTCCTAAAGCCTATCGGCCGCGGAGGGAACCAGAAGAGCAAGAAAGGAGGGAATCTCCGTCGGTCAGTCTCCTCTCGAATAGATGACAGGCCATCCCCTTTGCCGAAAGAGCACACCTATCGCAGTCCTGCTTCACCAGAAGATAAATGGAATGAACATCTTCGTCCTCTTCATATAGAGCTGATACTCGTCGCGGAATTTGGTCAGCCTGTGACGGTCGGTGAGAATTCCCCCATTTTCACCGACAAGGAAGTACCCAGAGAGGCACGGTGGATCTTATCCCACCCTCTGTTGTTGATTCCCATCTTATTCCGGGTTATTGGGCTATGATGGGGCCATTTCCAAGCGTCGGGAGAAAGACTTGCACTTATTTCACCGCTGGAGGGCCCGATTCTTGCTTCAGATCCGGCTGAGATCGTCAAGCCATGCCCCGACTTGGAGGTCTACAGGAGTGAGTAGGCTTAGATAGCGGATCAATCGAGCCCGGCCGAGGTCGCCTTTAAGATGATGGAATCAAGCCCCGCATAGGACAGGGGGGACCCCATGGCAACGGCCAAATGGCCAAAGCAGATCGCTGCGCTGCTCGCCTTGTCGCTTATCTCATTTGCGCCGCCGGCATGGGGGGATTTTGAGGCCGGGTTGCGAGCCTTAGAAAGCGGAGACTACGCCACTGCCTATAGGGAGTTGCTATTATCGGCCGAGCAAGGATTTGCTGAAGCCCAATCTCGCCTCGGGGTCATGTACGATGCGGGTCAAGGCGTCCCCCAGGACTATCGAGAGGCCGTCAGGTGGTATCGGCTGGCGGCCGAGCAGGGGAATGCAAAAGCCCAGAACAACCTGGGGGTTATGTACCACTTGGGCTTGGGTGTCCCTCAGGATGACGGGGAGGCTGTCAAGTGGTATTCCCTGGCCGCCGAACAGGGCGAGGCCAGCGCACAGGATAACCTGGGGTTCATGTACCACGAGGGCTATGGTGTCACCCAGGACCGGATATTAGCTCATGTGTGGTTTAATCTGGCAGCCTCACAGAGACAGCAAACCGCCCAAGAGCACCCTGAGAAGATGGCGGAAAGTATGCCCCCCGGGCAAATAGCCGAGGCGCAAAGACTCCCCAGGAACTGGAAGCTCAAACCGCAGATCCCCGATGAGTCAACCCCAACAACGCCCGTGTCCAACCTGATCGCAGAGGTGCAAAGAAAGTTACAAGCGATGGGCCATGATCCTGGTCCGGTGGACGGAAAGCTTGGCCCCAGGACACACGCAGCGATTCGTGCCTTTCAGGCAGCGAACGACCTGCCAGTTGACGGCACACCATCTGTTGCTTTGCTGCAGCATATCCAAGAAAAGGCCTCAGCCAAGGACTGATCCGCCCGCCATGATTACGGCAAACCGACCGAGGCAAGGGTGAAAAGCACAATCTGCATGGGCGGTTTCGCCAAGGGTGCGTTTGGCGATGTCTTCAGACATGGCAACCCCTTTCCCTTTGCCACTTCAGTCAAGCTTGGAGTCTTCCAGAACCACAGATAAGCACCTTTCTCACCCTTATCCACCTCGTTCATTGTTTCCCTTTTGGGCCAGAAACACTACCCAGGGACTCAGGCTTGAAAGACGGCGTAAGCCTAAATAGTATTCCAGCTGCGTGCATATCGGAATAAGAGGGGAATTGCTGTTTCGTGTGAATGGAAACCAACATATCCCCTCTTGATAAAGCATTCTAAAACCTTGCCTGCAGAATCTGTGTCGCCAAAGTAGATACGGGACTTTGTAGGAATCATATTCTCCTCTTATGCGAGAAACCAGATGCCGATAGTATCCCCGAAAGGACCACTTATTGTCGAATGTGCCGACTATGCCCCCCCCATCCTGTAATACCCGTAGAGCTTCCATCATGAACCAATCATTCCAAAGAACATCAATAACCTCCAAGCATAGAAGCAAATCTACACTTCTTTAGTCTTGCGTGTTTTTGCCTCGAAATCATGGCGAGAGGTTGGAAATAGGGTTGGAAAAAAATCCATCGAAGAAAAAGGGGCTAGGCGATCCTGCATAAACCCCTGATTTTGGTTGGTAGCGGGGGACGGATTCGAACCATCAACCTTCGGGTTATAAGGCCTCCAGATCGCTAATTTATGCTGGGGAGGAATTTCCTCTGATTTCCTAGATGATTGTCGGGAATAGTGTGGGGAACGCTTGGTGAGCAAACAGTAAGAATCGGGAAGTGCCTAGATAACTATTTGTTTTTTTTTGGTAGTCCCAACGGGAATCGAACCCGTGTCTCTGGCGTGAGAGGCCAGTATCCTAGACCGCTAGACGATGGGACCTTTCAGGCGCTTCCGCGGACGGCCGAGGGGCTTTCAAGCGGAAATCCCAGAAACCAATACCACAGGAATATCCGGATTTCAAGGGCAAAAGGGGATGGCGCCCGTTTCTCCTTCACGGCTTGGCCGGGGCCACCAGTTCCCGGGAAAACGGGCTTTCGACCCCGGCTCGGTTGAGGGCCTTGATGGACAGATAGTAGGTTTTCCCGGCGTTCAGGCCGTGGAGCATGAGCTCCGTGGTGCCGGGCTGCAGGCTGATGGGCGGCGCTCCTTCCTCCGCCACATCTTCCGGAGCGGGGCGGTAGGGCGGTCCGGGCTTGGTGTCGTAATAGATCCGGTAACCGGCCAGATCCGGTTCCGGGTTTGAGTCCCAGATGAGGTGCAGGGTGCGGGTTTTCCTTGCGGGAGCCTCGGAGCCCGCTGGAGCGGGGGGCGCGGGGGTTGTCGGGGTTGCTTCGGGCAGGGCGGCTTTCAAGAGGGGTTCGGTCTTGAAGCTCGCAGCAGGCGCAACGGCTTCCGGCAGCTTCACGACGCCCAGGTAGCCCTCGAACCCGTCCGCGCGGAGGCGCCGGATTTCAGCGGCCGCCTCCTTCCCGGTCTCGAACCGGCCGATACAAACCCGGTACCAGTGTCCCTTGCCCGGGATATCCGCGCCGTAGACGAAACCCTGTGTCATCCGGGGTGCCAGGGCCGCGGCGTGCTGCTCGGCCCTGAGTTCGGTGCGATAAGAAGCGATGTGGAGGGTGACGGCGGCATGGGCTGCGGAGCAGATGAAAAGGCTGGCAGCGGAGCAAAGCAGAATTTCGATGCACCGCCGTGTCAGGTGATAACGCCTAGAACGCCTTCTCATCGATTTCCGCGCGCTTCAGCAGATGTGTAAGCCGGCCGTCATCATGGTCTTGCCATGGGCCGGGACGCTCGTTTGGGTGCAAGACACCGTTATTCTGGATCAAGTTCAGGGACAAGTCAAGCCGCGGAGCGTCTCAGGGCTGCGGCAAAGATGGGGGTGGGCTCAGCTTCCTGCGATTCCGGTGAAGCACGAGGCCAGAGGGGAATGTCAGGGAAAAGCGTTTTGGGTTGCAGCCGTGTCCGGTTTGACAGTAATGAGAACCTCGATGTGCTCAGCCCTAATGCCTTTGCTCAGATCATCAATGCACACGAGATGGGTAAAAAGGCCACAGGATTCAAAAATATGCCGGCAAATATCAAACCCCCAATCCACAGTGACCAATGCCCCCTCATCACTGATGGGGTTCCCGTGGTAAACCGCTGGCTCGAGATGAGAGATCCGGCCATCAGCGCCTACCCGCGCACGAAGGCTAGACGGCTTGCTTTTCTTCACCATCGGCACAGTGAAGACATGCGCACCCCCGGGCTTGAGTGTCCGAGCAATCTCGGCAAAAACCTTCGCAGGATGAAAAACGTGCTCAAGCACATCCTGGGTGACGTGCAGATCAATGCTTTCATCGGCAAAGGTAAGTGCTTCAAGGTTTTCAGAGCGAAACCCGCCGACAATCCTGCCCGGTTCCTGGTCGGGGAAAAACTGCGAGGGGATGTATTGAGAACACTCTCGGGAAAGACGCTCACTGGCACCGCGATTACCGGGGGAGGATTCATGGATGGTCAGGCTGCGCCAGTGTGGAAAGTGCGTTTCAATGGTCAGCATGAGGGCTCGTTCCCGGGGGATGCTGCCGCAATTTGAACAGCGGTAATGATCTCTGAGCCAGGCGTCTCGAGCGACGAAAGTGACTTCCTGGGCACAGGTAGGACAGTACCCGGAATTCTTGAGAACAGGAGCACGTCTTCTCTCGCCCAGCAGTTCCCTGAAGGGTTTGCGCCTGCTGAGCAGCGCCCGGTATTGCCTTCTCATATCCACTGTGATTGAAGGGAAAAGCTAAGTAATTGGAATGGCGTGGAAAGAATGGCTGGGGGACGAGGATTCGAACCTCGGTTAACGGGGCCAGAACCCGTCGTCCTGCCGCTGGACGATCCCCCAGCAGAAGCTCAAGAATAGCTGATTTCCAAGACGATTTCAAGGGAAAAATCAGCCGCCTTTATTTCCCGGACTGCAGGGCCGGCCGCATTCGGAGGCGTCAAAGCGCTTGCCGCTTGCGCCTTGCCGTTAGCTACTGGTTACACCGGAATCGTCGGCTTCGAGCCGGAAGGCGGCCGCCATCAGGGCCTGGGTGTAGGGCTCCCGGGGGTTTTCAAAGATGGTTTCGGCCGGCCCCTGCTCCACGACCCGGCCGTCCCGCATGACCAGGACCTCGTGGGCCAGGGCGCGGACGACCCGCAGGTCGTGGCTGATGAAGAGATAGGCCAGTTGGTGGCGCTGCTGGAGGTCCCGCAGGAGCTCGACGATCTGGAACTGGACCGAGACGTCCAGGGCCGAGGTGGGTTCGTCCAGGACGATGAAGCGGGGCTTGAGCACCAGCGCCCGGGCGATGGCGATGCGCTGGCGCTGGCCGCCGGAGAACTCGTGGGGATAACGGTCCTGCATTTCGGGCTCGAGACCCACCTCGTTCCAGCGCCTGGCTGATCGAGTCCCGGCGTTCGGTCGGGGGTGCCGGCCAGCCGGTGCACGCGCAGCCCCTCCCCGATGATCTGGCCCACCGAGAGCCGGGGGCTCAGGGACCCGAAGGGATCCTGAAAGACCATCTGCATCTCCTGGCGGAGCGGCCGCAGGGCCTTGGAGCCGCAGCCCCTGGATGCTGACGGTCCTGAACAGGAAATGCCCCCGCGGCTGCGCTCCAGGCGGAGCAGGGCGCGGCCGAGGGTGGACTTGCCGGAGCCGCTCTCGCCCACCACGCCCAGGGTCTGGCCCTGGCGCACGGTGAGGGTGACGCCGTCCACGGCCTTCACATGGTCGACGGTGCGGCGGAGGACGCCTTTGCGGATCGGGAAACCAGACCTTCAGATCCTCGGCAGCGCATCACCGTGGAGGCGCCGGCGGGCGGCCGGTTCGGGCCGCCCGCCGGGCTCGGCCGCCAGCAGCGTGCGGGTGTAGGGGTGCTCGGGGCGCTGCAAAGACTCTCGCCAGCGGACCCTGCTCCACGATTGCGCCCTCCGTGCATGACGCACACCCGGTCGGCCATCCGGCGAACGATGCCGAGATCGTGGGTGATCAGCAGCATGCGCCATGCCCAGCGTGGCTGCAGGTCCTTGAGCAGTTCCAGGATCTGGGCCTGGATGGTCACGTCGAGCGCCGTGGTGGGCTCGTCGGCGATCAGCAGCTCGGGGCTCGTTGGCCAGGGCCATGGCGATCATGACCCGCTGCTGCTGGCCGCCGGAGAGCTCGTGGGGCAGGGCGCCGAGACGCTTCGTCGGCCTCGGGCAGGCCCACCAGGTGCAGGAGTTCGAGGACCCGCTCCCGGGCCGGCTGGCAGGAGCCAGCCCCTTGTGCACGAGGAGCACCTCGCTGATCTGCCGCTCGATGCTGTGCAGCGGGTTCAGGGAGGTGATCGGCTCCTGGAAGATCATGGCGATGTGATTGCCGCGGATGCTCGCGCAGGCGGCTGCGGGCGGCGCCCGATCAGCTCCTCTCCTCGGCCGAGCCGTTTCCCCGCAGAACCCTGGTTGCAGCTCCGAAGAAGCGGATGCTGCCGCCTGGGTGATGGGCCAGCGGGTAGGGCAGCAGTTGCAGGATCGACAGGGCGGTCACCGACTTGCCGGATCCGCTCTCCCCGACCAGCCCCACGGTCTCGCCGGCGTCCGGATCGTCGCAGCCGAGGCCTTGCCGCGCACGGCCGCAGCGCAGTCTGTCGCCGGGGCCTAACGCCGTCCTGTCACGGATCAGCGAATTCCGAGCATCGAGTGCGCCGGATGCGCAGGCACCTCGAGCAGCGCTCGCCGCTCTCATGGCGCCGATCTCTGTTGAGCGGCATGGCCTACGCTGGGTCTTTCGCGGATCGAAGGCATCGCGCACCGCCTCGCCGATGAAAATGAGCAGGCTCAGCATCACCGCCAGCACCATGAAGGTGGTGATGCCCAGCCACGGTGCCTGCAGGTTGGCCTTGCCCTGGTTGAGCAGCTCTCCCAGGGAGGGCGAGCCGGGCGGCAGACCGAAACCCGAGGAAGTCCAGCGCCGTCAGGGTGGTGATCGAGCCGTTGAGGATAAAGGGCAGGAAGGTCAGGGTGGCCACCATGGCGTTGGGCAGGATGTGCCGGAACATGATCATCGGTATTGCTGACCCCCAGCGCCTTGGCCGCGCGCACGTAATCGAAGTTGCGGACCCGGCAGAAACTCGGCCCGCACCACGCCCACCAGGCGCCATCCAGCTGAAAAGCAGCATGAGCCCCAGCAGCCACCAGAAGTTGGGCTCCACCACGCTGGCCAGGATGATGAGCAGGTAGAGGATCGGAAGCCCCTGCCAGATCTCGATGAAACGCTGGAAGAGCAGGTCCACCCAGCCGCCGAAGTAGCCCTGCACGGCACCGGCCATGATGCCGATCAATCGAGCTGAAGCAGGGTCAGCACCAGCCCGAAGAGCACCGAGATCCGGAAGCCGTAGATCAGCCGGGCCACCACGTCGCGGCCCTGGTCGTCGGTGCCCAGCCAGTTATCGGATGAAGGCGGGCGCCGGCGCCGGCACGGGCAGCTGGTAGTTGATGGTGTCGTAGCTGTAGGCGCACCGGCGGCCAGAGCATCCAGCCCTTCTCCGGTGATCAGCTCGGCCACCTCGGGGTCGCGGTAGTCGGCCTCGGTCGGCAGGAAGCCGCCGAAGTCGGTTTCCGGGTAGGCGTCGCAACACGGGAAATAGAGCTGCCCCTCGTAGCGGACCAGCAGCGGCTTGTCGTTGGCGATGAACTCGGCAGCAGAGCGAGACCAGGAAGAGGGCCAGAAAGATCCACAGGGACCAGAAGCCCCGGCGGTTGGCGCGGAAGTTGAGCAGCCGCGCCGGCGTGACAGCGGGGAGAGCTTGAGGAACCGGTCGGGCCAAGACCTACACCTCCCGGCTCTCGAAAGTCGATGCGCGGGTCGACCAGGTGGTAGGTCAGGTCGCCCACCAGGTTGAGCACCAGGCCCAGCAGGGTGAAGAAGTAGAGCGTGCCGAACATCACCGGGTAGTCGCGGTTGATGGCCGCCTCGAAGCCCAGCAGGCCCAGACCGTCCAGGGAGAAGATGATCTCGGTGAGCAGCGAACCGGTGAACAGGGCGCCCACGAAGGCGCTCGGGAAACCGGCGATGACGATCAGCATGGCGTTGCGGAAAACGTGGCCGTACAGCACCCGGCGTTCGGTGAGTCCCTTGGAGCGGGCGGTGACCACGTACTGCTTGTTGATCTCCTCCAGAAAGGAGTTCTTGGTGAGCATGGTGAGCCCGGCAAAGCCGCCGATGACCATGGACAGGACCGGCAGGGTGATGTGCCAGAAGTAGTCCAGCGATGCGGGCCGGCCAGGCTCAGCTCGGCCCAGTTCTCCGAGACCAGGCCGCGCAGGGGAAACCAGTCGAAGTAGCCGCCGCCGGCGAAGAGCACGATCAGCAGGATGGCGAACAGAGAAAGCCGGGGATGGCGTTGCCGATGACCACGACCGAACTGGTCCAGACGTCGAAGCGCGATCCGTCGCGCACCGCCTTGCGGATGCCCAGGGGAATGGAGATCAGGTAGACCAGCAGGGTCGTCCACAGGCCGAGGGAAATGGAGACCGGCATTTTGCTCGAGCACCAGGTCGATCACCCGTCGGTCGCGGAAGAAGCTGTCGCCGAAATCGAAGGTCAGGTAGCTGCGGAGCATCTTGAAGAAGCGTTGGTGGGCCGGCTTGTCGAAGCCGAACTGGCGTTCGATCTCCTTGATCAGACTCCGGGTCGAGGCCGCGGGCGCCGCGGTACTTGCTGCTGGCTCCGCCTGGACGGCGGCCGGCGGTCCGGTTGCCGCCGCGGCCTGATCTCGGCCTGGCCGGCGCCGCTCACCCGGGCGGTGGCGTCGACCGCCGTGCCCTTGATGCGGGCGATCATCTGCTCCACCGGCCCTCCGGGGGCCGCCTGGACGACCAGGAAGTTGATGATCATGATGCCGAAAAGGGTCGGCACGATCAGGAGCAGGCGGCGGACGATGTAGGCGAACATGGTCGGAGCGCGCCTTTTGGTGATGCGGTTCCAGACCTGACGGCTTTTCGGTCCGGCTCCGAGGGCCGCGGCTTTGGCCGGGTCCATCCACCAGGTGTCGAATCCCAGAGCGTAGTTGGGGAGCGACCGGCGGGCCGGCCGAACTTGTCCCAGTAGGCGACCCGGAAAGTACGCGGATGTGCCAGTGGGGGATCACGTAGTAGCCCCACAGCAGCACCCGGTCCAGGGCCCGGGTGCGGTGAATCAGGCTTTCCCGGTCGGGGGCCGCGATGACGCAGATCGATCAGGGCATCCACCACCGGGTCCTTGATGCCGATGGTGTTGCGGCTGCCGGGCTGTCGGCGGCCGCCTTGGAGCCCCAGAAGTCGCGCTGCTCATTGCCGGGGGAGAGCGACTGGCCGAAGACGTCCACGATCATGTCGAAGTCAAACTCCTCCATCCGCTTCTGGTACTGGGCGGTGTCCACGGTCCGCACCCGGGCTTCGATGCCCAGCCGTTCCAGGTTCTTGGCAAAGGGCAGGGCGATCCGCTCCCAGGTGGGCTGAATTGCAGCAGGATTTCGAACGTGAAGGGCTCTCCGCCGGTTTGAGTGTTGACCAGCTTGCGGTCCGTGAAGACCCAGCCGGCCTGCCGGAGGAGGCTGACCGCGCGGCGCGCAGATTGGCGCGGATGTTGCCGGAGCCGTCCGTGTCCGGCGGGCGGTACTCCGCGGTGAAGACCTCCTCCGGAATCTGGCCGCGGAACGGTTCCAGGATCGTCGAGCTCCTGCGGGCCGGGCAGGCCGGCGGCGGCCAGTTCGCTGTTGGAAAAATAGCTGCGGGTGCGGGTGTACTGGCCGTAGAAGAGGTTCTGGTTGGTCCACTCGAAGTCGAAGGCATAGGCCAGCGCCTGGCGCACCCGGCGGTCCTGGAACATGGGCCGGCGCAGTGTTGAACACAAAGGCCTGCATCCCGGTGGGCCGCTCGTGGGGGATCTCCTCCTTGCGCATCAGGCCGGCAGAGAGGGCCGGGGTGTCGTAGGCGGTGGCCCAGTTCTTGGAAATGTTCTCCAGCCGGAAGTCGTACTGCCCGGCCTTGAAGGCCTCCAGCGCCACCGTCTCGTCGCGGTAGTAGTCATAGCGGATGAGGTCGAAGTTGTGCCGGCCGCGGTTGACCGGCAGGTCCCGGGCCCAGTAGTCGGCCACCCGCTCGTAGGTGACGGAACGGCCCGGATCGACGTGGCTTGATCCGGTAGGGGCCGCTGCCGAGAGGGGGGTCGAGCGTGGTCTTGGCGAAACTCCCGGCCTTCCCAGTAATGTCTGGGAAGAACCGGCAGCTGGCCGATGATGAGGGGCAGTTCCCGGTTCTCGCCCGCCACAAAGGTGAACTTCACCTGGCGCTCCCCCACCTTTTCGGCCCGCTCCACCGAGGCGTAGTAGGCGCGATAGAAGGGGTGACCGCTGGTTTTCAGGGTCTGGAAGCTGAAGAGAACGTCCTCCACGCCGATCGGGCCGGCCGTCATGCCAGCGGGCTTCCGGCCGGAGACCGAAAACGACCCAGGAGCTGTCCGGTGCGATCTGGATGGTTTCGGCGATCAGGCCATACTCGGTAAAGGCCTCGTCATCCGAGCTGACCAGCAGCGTGTCGAGCAGCTGGCCCAGACCGGCGGCGGCCACCCCCTTGAGGGTGAAGCCGTTGAGGGTGTCGAAGGTCCCCAGGGCGTGCAGGCGCACGTCGCCGCCCTTGGGCGCCGTCGGCGAGGCGTAATCGAAGTGGCTGAAGCCGGGATCGTATTTGGGTCTGCCGTGCATGGCCAGCGCGTGGACTGCGGCCGGCAGCTCCTGGGCCTGGGCGGCCGGGGGGAAAGCCAGGATCAGCAGAGCGAGGAAAATGAGCGTACGCATGGGCGTGCTTTCGGGTGCTCGGGACGGTTGAGCGGTGTGAAGGCTTGCGACTGAGAATAGGGAAAGGGTCATGGGTTGTCAAGCCGGGTCGATTCGCTTGACAGGCCCAAGGATCCGGTGCTAATCAGACCATGGATTCTCGGACCGCATCCTCCAACTTTTCTCCTGGCGATCGGGTCTCGACCCTGAGGCCTGCGGCGCGCCCTTCCGGGTGACCCTCCGCCCCGAGAGCCGGAACGGCTAAACGGTTCCAGAGGCAACTGCTCATGCCTGTCGCGACTCCTCTGCACCCCAGAACGGCGGACCTCTGCCGCAGTTACCGATGGCGCGACTGGTCCGGCTGCCTGGCGGTAGGCTGCTACCAGAGCACGCCCGGAGCCCGAGTATTTTGCCCTGCGCCACAGTGCCGGGCTGCTGGATGTGAGCCCCCTTTTCAAGTACCAAGTGCGGGGGGCACAGGCCGGGCAATTCCTGTCCCGGGTGATGACCCGCGACCTCGAGAGGCTCGCCCCCGGCCGGGTCGCCTACTGCTGCTGGTGCGACGACGCGGGCAGGCTGGTGGACGACGGCACCGTCGCCTGCCTGGCGGAGGGCGATTTTCTGGTGACCTCCGGCGAACCCATGCTGGCCTGGTTCGATCGGCTGTCCCACGGGTACCGGGTGGAGCTGAGCGATGTGACCGCGCAGTTCGCCATGCTGGCTCTCCAGGGCCCCTTTGCGCGACAGATCGTGCAGGCGCTGGCCGGGGCGGATGTGGCGGCGCTCCCGTACTACGGGATCGCGAGGGGCGCACTGGCCGGGATTGAGGTGTCCCTTTCGCGCACCGGCTACACCGGTGATCTGGGCTATGAACTCTGGGCCCGCAGCGGCGATGCCCTCGGGCTGTGGGACGCCCTGATGGAGGCCGGCAGGCCGTACGGCCTCCAGCCGGTGGGGCTGGAGGCCCTGGACATGGCCCGGGTCGAGGCCGGCCTGATCATGAACGGGGTGGATTTTTTCAGCGCCCACCATTGCCTGGTGGAATCCCGGAAATCCAGCCCGTTCGAGCTCGGCCTTGAGCGGCTGGTGGAGCTCGACCGCGGCCCGTTCATCGGGCAGGCGGCGCTCAAGGCGGAAAAGGCCCGGGGCCCCGAGAGGGTCCTGGTGGGGCTTGAAATCGACTGGGCGGAATACGAGGCTCTCCATCTGAAGCGCCGGGTCCCGGTGCACCTGCCCTCCGGCGCCTGGCGCTCCGGGGTGCCGGTCTACAGCCCGGCCGGCCGCCGGATCGGGCAGGCGACCAGCGGCAGCTGGTCTCCGCTGCTCAAGAAAAACCTGGCGCTGGCCACCCTGGAGGCCGGCCACGGCAGGGTCGGGGAAAAGGTCGGAATCGAGGTGAGCGTGGAGTACGAGCGCTGCCGGGCGGCCGCCACCGTGGTCCCCAGACCTTTCTACGACCCCGCGAGGAAGAGGGCGTGAAGTACGAGGCGATCATCGTCGGCGGCGGCCACAACGGCCTGATCTGCGCCGCCTACCTGGCCCGGGCGGGCCGGAAAGTCCTGGTGCTGGAAAGGCGCCCGGTGCTCGGCGGGGCGGCGGTGAGCGAAGAGGTCTTCCCGGGCTTCACCTTCTCGGTCTGCTCCTACGTGGTGAGCCTCTTTCGCCCCCAGATCATCCGCGAACTCGATCTTCCCCGCTTCGGCTACGAAATCATCCCGCTGGACTCGGCCTTTCTGCCCCTGCCGGACGGGGATTCGCTGCTGCGCAGTGCGGACCCCCATCAGACCCGGCGCGAAATCGCGCGCTTCAGCCCGCGGGACGCCGAAGCCTACCCCGAGTTCGGGCTGGCCATGACCCGGATGGCCGCCTTCGTCAAGGGGATCATCGACCGGCCGGCACCCGACCCGTCATCCCTGGACCCCAGAGAGCTCTGGAAGCTGCTGCGGTTGGGGCGCGCCTTCCAGGGGCTGGCGGGCGAAGACCGCGAGCTGCAGCTGAGGCTGCTCTTCATGAGCGCGGCCGACTTCCTGGACCTCTGGTTCGAATCCGACATCCTGAAGGGGCCCATGTCGGCCAGCGGCATCATCGGGACCTTCCTGGGCGTGCGCTCCCCAGGCACGGCCTACGTGATGCTCCATCACTACATGGGGGAGATCGACGCCGCCTACCGCTCCTGGGGCTTTGCCCGGGGCGGGACCGGGCAGGTGAGCCTGGCGGCCGCCCGGGCGGCCGAGTCCTTCGGCGCCGAGATCCGGGTCAATGCCCCGGTGGAGCGGATCCTGATGCAGGGCGACCGGGCCGCCGGGGTGGTGCTCGCCGGCGGGGAAGAAATCCGGGCCAAGGCGGTGGTTTCCGGCTGCGACCCCCACCGCACCCTGCTGGGAATGGTGGGCGAGCGGCATCTCGACGGCGACTTCCTGACCAGGCTGCGGCGCTACCGGTTCCGGGGCAGCTCGGGCAAGGTGAACCTGGCCCTGGACCGCCTCCCGGAATTCAGCTGCCGCCCCGGCGACGGCCCCCACCTGCGCGGCGACATCAGCATCGCGCCGAGCCTGGGCTACATGGAAAAGGCCTACACGGATGCCAAGTACGGCAGCGTTCTCCCCCAGGCCCTTCCTGGACGTGGTGATCCCCTCCACGGTGGACCCCACCCTGGCTCCGCCCGGGAAGCACGTGGTTTCCATTTTCGTGCAGTATGCCCCCTATGATCTCAAGGAGGGTCCGCAGGGCTGGCCGGCCCAGCGGGAGGCCTTCGGCGACGCGGTGGTGGACACCCTGGCCGAGTACTGTCCGGGGCTCAAGGAGTCCATCCTGCACCGCCAGGTCCTGACCCCCTGGGACCTGGAGCAGGAATTCGGGCTGACCGAAGGCAACATCTTTCACGGCGAGCTGACCCTGGAGCAGCTTCTGTTCCAGAGACCGCTGGCAGGCTGGGCGCGCTACAAGACCCCCATCCGCGGCCTGTGGATGTGCGGCTCCGGCACCCACCCGGGCGGCGGCATCATGGGGTCGCCCGGAGAGCTGGCGGCCAAGACCATGCTGGGATCCAGGGCGGTGTGAGATGAAGACCGAGAAACTCCTACGACGTCGCCGTGATCGGCGCAGGGCACAACGGGCTGACCGCCGCGGCGCTGCTGGCCGCCAAGGGCCGCAAGGTCCTGGTCCTCGAGCGGCGCGGGTTCTGCGGCGGACTGGCGGCCGGCGAAACCTTCCACCCGGGTTTTAAAACAGCCGGGCTGCTCCATGAGACCGAGCGGGTGTGGCCGGTTGTGGTGGAGGCGCTTTCCCTGGAGCGCCACGGGCTGGAGGTGTCGCCCCAGCGCGCCGGCCGGCTGGTGCTGGCCGCGGAGGGCCGGGGACTGTACCTGGACGGCCGGGCCGGGGAGGCCGAAAAGGAGATCGCGGCCTGGTCGGAAAAGGACGCCGCCCGATACCCGGCCTTCCGCGGATTCATCGAACGGATCGCCGGCTTTATCGATGACGGCCTGAGCCGGCCGCCGCCCGACCTGGAGGCGGGCGGTCTGAAGGAGGCGTGGCCGTGGGTCCGGACAGCCCTCGGGCTGCGGCGGCTGGGCAGGGAGGCGATGGCGGACCTGCTGCGCATCGGCCCCATGTGCCTTGCCGACTGGCTGGGCGAGTGGTTCGAATCCGGAATCCTCAAGGCGGCGCTGGCCGGGCCGGCGCTCTGGGGGGATCTTGTCGGACCGCGGACGCCGGGAAGAGGCGCCGGCCTTCTGATCCGGGAGGGCATGGCCCGGGGAAGCGTGCGGGGCGGGCCGCAGGCCCTGATCCGGTCGCTCCGGCAAGCGGCCGAGAGCCGGGGGCGTGGTGATCCGCACCGGCTGCGAGGTGGAAGAGATCCTGATTTCCGGGGGGCGGGTGCGCGGGGTCTCTTTGGCCGGCGGGGAGGTCATCGAAGCCGGGCGGGTGGCGGCCTCCTGTGACCCCCGGCTCACCTTTCTCAAGCTGATCCCGAGGGAGCACCTCAGCCTGCGGTTGCAGCGCAGCATCGAGCATTTCCGGGGGCGCGGTGCGGGCGCCAAGGTCAACCTGGCCGTCCGGGGGCCCGCGGAGTTCGCCTGCCGCCCGGGCAAGGCGGTGGAGTTCGCCTGCACCGGCCAGGATCCGGAACAGATCGAAAGGGCCCTGGATGCGGCCCGCAACGGGCAATACGCCGAAGACCCGATTCTGGAAATCCACGTGCCCACCGTGTCCAACCCGGAGCTGGCGCCCCCGGGGGACAGCGTGGTTTCCATATGGATGCACTATGTGCCGCTGAAGCCGGTGCAGCTCTGGGATGACGAACAGCGGCAGGAACTGGGCGAGCGGGTAGAGAAGGAGCTGGCAAGACACGCCCCGCAGGCGGTCCGCTCCATCGTCGGCCGGCAGGTGCTCTCCCCTGCCGATCTCGCAGAGCGCTACGCGCTGGTGAACGGGCACGCGGGTCACGGCGAGGAGACGCTGGATCAGCTGCTGCTGCGCCCCGCCGCCGAATGCGCCCGCTATGCGACGCCGATTGCCGGGCTCTACCTCTGCGGCAGCGGCAGTTTCCCCGGCGGCGGCATCACCTGCCGGCCCGGATACCTGGCCGCCGCGACCATGCTGCGGCAAGAGCGCGGGTGAGTCATGAACGAAACCCAGCCGGCCCTGATCGTGGAGGACCTTTACAAGCGTTTCGGCGCCCTGGAGGTGCTGCGGGGGGTCTCCTTCAGCGCGGAGCTGGGCGATGTGGTCGCCATTCTGGGCAGCAGCGGTTCGGGCAAGAGCACGGCGCTGCGCTGCATCAACCTGCTGGAGATCCCGGACGCGGGAAGGGTGGTCGTTCGCGGCGAGCTGATCCGGATGAAGAGCAAGGGCGGTAAGATCAAGCCCGCGGATGCCGGGCAGGTGGCCCGCATCCGCCGCAAGCTCGGCATGGTATTCCAGGATTTCAACCTCTGGACCCACAAGACCGTGCTCGAGAACGTGATCGAGGCCCCGGTCCACGTGCTCAAGCTGCCCAGGGCCGAGGCCATCGAGCGGGCCGAGGCGCTGCTCGGCAAGGTAGGCATCTATGAAAAGCGCAAGGCCTATCCCATCCATCTGTCCGGCGGCCAGCAGCAGCGGGCGGCCATCGCCCGCGCCCTGGCCATGGAGCCCGATCTGCTCATGTTCGACGAGCCCACCTCCGCGCTGGACCCGGAACTGGTAGGCGAGGTCCTGCGGGTGATCCGCGCCCTGGCCGAGGAGGGGCGGACCATGCTCATCGTCACCCACGAGATCGGGTTTGCCCGCGAGGTGGCCTCGAAAGTGATTTTTCTGCACGAAGGGCGGATCGAGGAAGAAGGCCGGCCGCAGGAGGTGATCGACAACCCCCGTTCCCCCCGCTGCCGGCAGTTTCTCTCCATGAGTTTCGGCAAGATGTAGGCGGACGCGCAGATCGCTAACCCCAACCGAGGAAAAGGAGGAGGTAGAAAGATGAAAAAGAATTTGCTGGTTCTCATCCTGATGGCCGCCATCGTGCTGGCGGGTGCAGCCGTTCAGGCTGGCGGAAAGGTGCGGGTCGCCATCGAGGCGGCCTATTTCCCGTTCAACTACCTGGATCCGCAGAACAACCTGAAGGGTTTCGATGTGGACATCGCCAAGGCGATCTGCCAGGCGATGCAGGCCGACTGCGAGTTCGTGGTCCAGGACTGGGACGGGATGATCCCGGGGCTGCTGGCGAAGAAATACGACACCATCATCTCCAGCATGTCCATCACCGACAAGCGCCGGGAGGCGGTCAACTTCACCAAGCCCTACTATCAGGTCCCGGCCCGCTACGTGGCCGTCAAAGGATCCAACCTGGTCATCTCCAAGGAAGGCATGAAGGGGAAAAAGGTGGGTGTGCAGAGGGCAACCACCTACGCCAACTACCTGGAGGCGACCTACGGCAACAGCATCGAGATCAAGTACTACGACACGGTGGACAACCACAACCTGGACCTGGCCGCCGGCCGGCTGGACGCGGTCATGGCGCAGGCCTATTTCATGGGCAAATGGCTCGAGGCGCCGGAGGGCAAGGGCTTTGAGTTCATCGGCGAGCCGGTGACCGACGTCAAGTACATCGGCGAGGGCGCCGGGATCGCCGTGCGCAAGGAAGACATCGCCCTGCTGCAGCAGCTCGACGAGGCCCTGAAGAAGATCATCGCCGACGGCACGCACAAGAAACTGGCACGGTCCTATTTCTCGTTTGACATCTACACCTATTGATAACCCCCTGTCTTGAGCAGGGGGGGCGGGCCGCTGCCGCGGGGCGGCGGCCCGCCGTGAGGTAGGAAACCCGGGCCGTGGTTGAACTGCATGGTTTTGGCGGCGCCCTGCTGGCCGGGGCGTGGGTGACGGTCAAGCTTTCCCTTGTCGGGCTGCTTTTCGGGCTGCTCCTGGGCCTGGCCGGCGCGGGCGCCAAGCTTTCCCGGTACCTCGCCCTGCGGCTGACTGCGGACGCCCTGATCACGGCCGTCCGCGGCGTGCCGGAGCTGCTCCTCGTCCTGGCCATCTACTTCGGCGGCAGCGTGCTGCTCAACAGCCTGTTTCAGGCCCTGGGTTTCCAGGGGTATGTGGAGATCAACAAGTTCGCGGCCGGGGTGCTGGCGGTGGGCACGAGCTTCGGCGCCTACGCGTCGGAGGTGTTCCGGGGCGCCATCCTGGCCGTGCCCGGCGGACAGGTGGAGGCCGCCCGCAGCCTCGGAATGGGCGGCTTTCTCATTTTCCGGCGGATCCTCCTGCCCCAGGTCATGCGCATCGCCCTGCCGGGTCTGGGCAACCTCTTCCTGATCCTGCAGAAAAACACCGCGCTGGTCTCGGTGACCGGCCTCCACGAACTGATGCGCAACGCCTCGGCCGCGGCCCAGCTGACCAAGCAGCCGTTCACCTTCTACATGGCCGCCGCGCTGATCTACCTGACCCTCACCACCGTGACCATGGTCGGCATCCAGTACTCGGAAAAGCGGGCCGGCCGCGGTTTCAGGGGGTTGTGAGCCGTGGACACCCAGTTGATGCTGGAGAGCCTGCCGGGACTCCTCAAGGCGACCTTGCTGAGCCTGGAGCTCGTCGGGCTCTCCATGCTGACCGGCATGGCGGTGGCCGTTCCGCTGGCCCTGATGCGGGTGTCCCGCAAGCCCTGGCTGAGGGGCCCGGCCTACAGCTATATCTTTTTTTTCCGCGGCACGCCGCTGATGGTTCAGATTTTTCTGGTCTACTACGGCCTCTCCCAGTTCCCGGCCATCCGCGAGAGCGGCCTGTGGACCATCCTCAAGGAGCCGTACTGGTGCGCCATCATCGCCTTCACCCTCAACACCTCGGCTTACACCGGCGAGATCCTGCGCGGTGCCATCCAGTCGGTGCCCTGGGGACAGATCGAAGCCGGGCTGGCGCTGGGCATGCCGCGCTTTCTGCTCTTCAGGCGCGTTGTCGGCCCGCAGGCCGCCCGGCTGGCGCTGCCGGGCTACAGCAACGAGGTCATCCTGCTGCTCAAGAGCAGCTCCCTGGCCAGCACCGTCACCCTGCTGGAACTCACCGGCCTCACCCGCAACATCATTGCCGTGACTTTCAAGCCCATCGAGCTTTTTCTGCTGGCGGGCTGCATTTATCTGGCAGTCACCTTTGTCCTGAGCCGCGCTTTCATGCTGCTCGAATACCGCTTCAGCGGCCACTTGCGGGCGCTGCGGACGGTGCTGCCGGCCCGTCCCGGAATCTGATCCGCGGGAAGGGCGGCGGGCGGGCAGGCGGGGACAGGGGGGAGCAGGGAAATGAGCGATCTGGAGCGCTGCAAGCGAAAGGTTCAGCAGGTCGTGGAGCACAACCGCGACAAGCTGATTTCCGTGAGCACCCAAATTCACCGTCATCCGGAAATGGGCCTGGCCGAGTTTCGGGCGGCGGATTTGCTGATGAAGGAAAGCGCCCTGCACGGCTTCGGGGTGGAAAGCCCGGCGGCCGGGCTGGACACCGCTTTCATCGCCCGTTACGACTCGGGCAAACCCGGCGCCCGGGTCGCTTTCCTGGCGGAATATGACGCCCTGCCGGGGCTGGGCCACGCCTGCGGGCACAACCTGATCGCGGCCGCCAGCCTGGGCGCGGCCGTTGCGGTGCGCGAAATCATCGGCGAGTTCGGGGGTGCGGTCTGCCTCTACGGGACGCCGGACGAGGAGGCCTTCGGGCCGGACTCCAGGGGCGGCAAGGTGATCATGGCCGCCCAAGGCCTCTTTGACGAACTGGACGCCGCCCTGATGATCCACCCGGTCGGCGGCCCCCATGCGGTCTGGCGCTACACGTTCCCGCTCAAGGACTTCAGCGTGTGCTTCCGGGGCCGGCCGGCCCACTACACGGTTCCCCACGAAGGCATCAACGCGCTGGAAACGCTGCTCCTGTTCCTCAACAATGTGAACACGCTGAAGCGCGGCTGGACGCCGGACGTGATGTTCGCCTACACCATCACCGACGGCGGCGGGCCGAGCGCCATCGTGGTGCCGGAACGGGCCGAGGCCCACGTCACCCTGAAGGCCTTCCACCAGTCCTACCTGGAGGAGCTTTACGAAAAGGTGCTGGGGTGTGCCCGGGAAGCCGCGCGGCTCACCGGGGCGGAGGTCGAAACCCGGCTGATCAGCGCTTACCGCAACTCGATCCCGAACCTGAACCTGGCAACGGGCCTGTACCGCAACATGCGGTCCCTCGGGCTGACGGTCGAAAGCCCGGTGCAGTCCCAGAGAGCCCTGGAGAGGCTGCGCTACCCGGGCATTTCCACCGACTTCGGGGACGTGAGCTGGAAAACGGCAGGCATACACGCCTACTGCTCCCTGGGGGATGAGCGGCTGGTGGCTCACACGCCGGCCTTTGCCGAGGCGGCCGGCTCTGAGGCCGGCCACCGGGCGCTGGTCGCGGCTGCCAAGGCGCTGGCCATGACAGCCGTGGACATTTTGGCCGACGGGGAGCTCCGCGCACGGATGCGGTCCGAGTTTGAGCGTTACCGCCGGCAGGGGTTCGCCCGGGTTCCGGGCATTCCGCCCGGTTACCTGCCCTTCCCGCAGGATTTCTTGTCCGCCCTGAGCCTGGAGCCTTGACGGTCCGCAGCGGAGGTTTGCCTGTGTCTTTGCACAAAGATCGACCCTGGATCAAGACTCCCCCTCCCGGACCCCGGGCCCGGGAATGGATTGCACGGGACGAACGGCTTTCTTCCCCGTCCCTGCCGCGGGAGTACCCGCTGGTGGCCGTCCGGGGAGACGGCGTGTGGATGGAGGACCCCGACGGCAACGTGTACCTGGACTTCACCTCGGGCATTGCGGTCTGCAACACCGGTCACTGCCACCCGCAGGTGGTGGCGGCGGCCCGGGATCAGCTCGAGCGCCTGATCCACATCTGCTCGGCGGATTTCTACCACGTGCCGATGATCGAGCTGGCGGAGAAGCTGGTGGCGGCCAGCCCGGGGTGCCGGCGCCAAACGGGTGTTCCTGGCCAACTCGGGCGCCGAGGCGGTGGAGGCCGGGTTCAAGCTGGCGCGCTGGTACACCGGGCGGGAAAAAGCGGTGGCGTTTCTGGGCGCCTTTCACGGCCGCACCCTGGGGGCGCTTTCCCTGACCGCCTCCAAGGCGGTCCAGCGGGAAGGCTTCGGCCCGCTGGTCCCGGGCGTGACCCATATCCCCTACGCCTACTGCTACCGCTGCGCCTACCATCTCGCCTACCCGGACTGCGACCTGCAGTGCGTGCGCTACCTGGAGGAGGTGCTGTTCAAGTCGGTGCTGCCGCCCGAGGAGATCGCCTTCCTGATCACGGAACCGATTCAGGGCGAGGGGGGGTACATCGTTCCCCCGCCCGAGTACCACGCCCGCCTGAAAGCGCTGGCCGAGAAGTACGGTTTTCTCTACTTCGTGGACGAGATCCAGACCGGCATGGGCCGCACGGGCCGGATGTTCGCCATCGAGCACTTCGGGGTGGAACCGGACCTGCTCACCCTGGCCAAGGGGATCGCTTCCGGCCTGCCGCTCAGCGCCCTGATCGCCCGCGACGAGATCATGAGCTGGGACCGGGGGGCCCACGGATCCACCTTCGGCGGCAACCCGGTGGCCTGCGCCGGTGCACTGGCGACCCTGGAGGTGGTGCAGGCCGGGCTGGTGGCAGAATGCCGCAGAGCGGGGACGGCAGCTCGGGGCGGGCCTGCAGGCTCTGCAGCGGGAGTTCGAGAGCATCGGGGACGTGCGCGGCCTGGGCCTCATGCAGGCCATGGAGTTGGTCCAAGACCGGGACAGCAAGAAACCCGACAAGCCGCTGCGGGACCGGATTTTGGAGGAATGCTTCCGCAGCGGGCTCATGCTGCTGAGCTGCGGGGAGAGCACGGTCCGCTTCTGCCCGCCGCTGATCGTAACCGCCGGCCAGATCGACACGGCGCTCGAAATCCTGCGCACCACGCTGCGGCAGAGCCGCGCGTGAAGGACCCGCCGGAAATCCGGCGCCTTTCCCTTATCCCCCTTTACACCCGGCGAAGGCGGTATTAATAGTAACCAGGGTCCGCCGCTTTCTGACTTGTCGCAGCGCGGGTGTGAGGTCGTTCCATGGGCAACATCCTGGTCGCCAGCCTGCAGGAGGAAGCAGTCCGCGTCATCCAGGGCTGCTTTCAGCCGGCCAACAAGGTCCACACCGCCCCCAGCCGGGAGGCGGTGCTGGGGCTGCTGCAGAAGAAGCGCTGCGATTTCATCTTCGTGGACATCGACCTGCTGCGGGACCCCACCCAGGGCAACGGTCTAAAATCCACCCTTCAGGCCTTCTGGCATCTGGCCCCCACCGCGGAAATCATCGTCATGTCCTCGCTGCAGCAGATCCGGGAGGCGGTGATGATCGTCAAAGCCGGGGCCAGCAACTATCTCACCTACCCGCTGACGGCCGAGGAAGTGCGCTATGTGACCGAAAGCCTGCGCGAGTCGGTCATCATGGCCTCGGAGCTGGACTATCTGCGGGACCGTTTCTGGCAGATCGACAGCCTGGACGTGCTGCAGACCAAGAGCCCGCGGATGAAGCGGGTTTTCGAGGAGATCCGCTCCGTGGCGCCCACCAAGAGCACGGTGCTGCTGAGCGGCGGAACCGGGACCGGCAAGGGGGTGATGGCCCGGCTGATCCACCGCCACAGCGACCGGCGCGCGGCGCGCTTCATCAGCGTGCACTGCGGCGCCATCCCCGACACGCTGGTGGAGAGCGAGCTCTTCGGCTACGAGAAGGGAGCCTTCACCGGTGCCACCCGCCGGAAACTGGGCCGCTTCGAGATCGCCCAGCGGGGCACCATCTTCCTGGACGAGATCGGCACCATCTCGGCCGCGGCCCAGATCAAGCTCCTGCAGGTGCTGCAGGACGGGATCTTTCAGCGGGTGGGCGGGGAGGAAAACCTGGAGGCCGACGTGCGGGTCATCGCGGCCACCAACATGGACCTCAACCAGATGTGCGAAAAAGGGCTCTTCCGCCGCGATCTCTACTACCGCCTGAACGTGTTTCCCATCGAGATCCCGCTCCTGAGGGAGCGCAGCGAGGACATCCCGCTGCTGGCGGAGGTGTTCCTGCGCCGGCTGAACAAGTTCAACCCCAAGGGCATTCACCACGTGGACGACGCGGTCATGCAGGCGCTCATGGACTACCCCTGGCCGGGCAACATCCGCGAGCTGGAAAACCTGCTGGAGCGGGCCTACATCCTGGAGCGCTCGCCGGTGCTGACGCCGGAGAGCTTTCCGAGTGAGCTGTTCGACCTGGCGGCCGCGGCCGAACCGGCGGCCAAGGGCGTCGCCCCATCGCTGGCCGAGGTGCGCCGGAAGGCCGCCGAAGAGGTCGAAAAGCGCTACCTCCGGGAACTGCTTTCCCAGACCGGCGGCAGCATCCGCAACACGGCCGCCCGGGCGGGCATCACCGAACGGCAGCTGCACAAGCTGATGCAGAAGCACGGCCTCCACAAAGAAGAGTTCAAGATTCGGGCCTGACACCGCCAGTCTTCTCCCCCCAGCCTGCGAATCGTTGAATACCGGAACTCGGAGGTCCGATTTCCCAGATATCGGAACTCCAGGTTCCGATTTTTCGCTTTTTTTTGTGATTACAGTCTGTTAGAACTGAGCGCACGCCCGCTGGGGTTCATCTGGTTTCTTGCTGCGGCCGGGGATCGGAATTCGCAGGTCCGATCCCTTTTAATATTCACAAAAAAAATTAACAAATTCAGTAGTTTAAATAATTGGCATGAAAAGTGAATACGGGGCTTTGACAAGAGCCCGTACGGGGCTCCGGCAAGCCTCATCTTCCCCGGAACGGGGGCGGCCTGCCGAATCCGCCGGCGCAGCCGGCACGAAGCCATGGAAGGGAGGTGAAATCGAACGATGCAGAAAACCGAACCGGGTTCCAGCCATGTCGAGCCTCCGAGTACGAGAGAGGAAAACGAAGACAAGCCTCCGTCTAACCCTCTCCCGCTGTTGACCCGCCCAGCCGTCCCCGGAGCGCCCCGGAAGGTGACCAGCCTTCACGGCGCCGCCGGATACCGTTTTCATATCAGTACCCAATCCCGCGCCTTTCGCCGTCAATTCTACCCGGAAGCGAGCGCCAGCGAGTGGAATGACTGGCGCTGGCAGCTGCGCAGCCGGATCCGGAGCCTGGAAACGCTGGGGAGACTGGTGCGCCTGTCGGATGACGAGCAGGCAATGCTGAAAGGCGACGCTCAGCGGCTTCCGCTGGCCATCCCGCCCTACTACGCTGCTTTGCTGGACCGGAAAGACCCTCTTCAGCCTCTGCGCCGCTCCGTGGTACCCAGCATCGCCGAGCGGTTGCGGTCGCCGGGTGAAGACGAAGACCCCCTGTCCGAGGACAGCAGCAGCCCGCTGCCGGGGCTGGTCCACCGCTACCCGGACCGCGTCCTGCTGCTGGTGACAAGCTTCTGCTCGACCTACTGCCGCTACTGCACGCGCTCGCGCCTGGTGGGGCACCACGGCGGCTACCAGTTCAGCAAGACCCGGCTGGAAAAAGCCTTCGCCTACCTGGAAGCCACACCCGCGGTGCGCGACGTGCTGATTTCCGGCGGCGATCCGCTCACCCTGGCCACGGATCAGCTGGACTGGATTCTGGGCCGCCTGCGCCGGATCCGGCATGTGGAGCTGGTGCGGATCGGCACCAAGGCGCCGGTGGTTCTGCCGATGCGGGTCACCCGCGAACTGGTGCGGGTGCTGCGGAAATACCATCCGCTCTGGATGAGCGTCCACTTCACCCACCCCGACGAGTTGACCCGCGAGGTGCAGGATTCCTGCGGCCGGCTGGCTGACGCCGGCATTCCGCTGGGCAGCCAGACCGTGCTGCTGGCGGGCGTCAACGACGACGTCCAGACCATGAAACAGCTGATGCATGGCCTGCTCAGGATCAGAGTCAAGCCCTACTACCTCTACCAGTGCGACCCGATCGTGGGTTCGGCCCATTTCCGTACCCCGGTGGCAAAAGGGCTCGAGATCATCGGCGGCCTGCGCGGCCATACGACCGGCTATGCGGTGCCGAACTACGTGATCGACGCCCCCGGCGGGGGCGGCAAGATTGCCTTGACACCGGAGAGTGTGGTGGGCCGTGAGGGTCAGGATCTGGTCCTGTCCAACTACCAGGGCCGGCAGTTCCGTTATCCGGACACGGGCGAACTCACTGCCTAGCGGCGGGAGACAGGGAGGAGGAAGAACAAATGCTCGTAGGAATCACGTACGATCTCAAAGATGACTATCTGGGCCTCGGGTTTTCCGAAAAAGAGGTCGCCGAGTTCGATTGCCTCGAGACCATCGAAGCGATCGAAGGATCCCTGCGGCGCCTGGGCTTCGACACTGCGCGGATCGGCAATATCCGGGAGCTGACGCTGCGCCTGGCCCGCGGCGAGCGGTGGGATCTGGTCTTCAACATCGCGGAGGGCCTGGCAGGCTATGGCCGCGAGGCCCAGGTACCGGCGCTGCTGGATGCCCACGACATTCCGTACACCTTCTCCGATCCCCTGGTCCTGTCGCTGACCCTGCACAAGGGGCTGACCAAGCGGGTGATCCGCGATCTGGGAATCCCGACGCCGGACTTCTGCGTGGTCGAGAGCGAAGCCGACATCCCGCGGGTGGCGCTGCCTTACCCCCTGTTCGCCAAACCGGTGGCCGAGGGAACCAGCAAGGGCATCACGGCGGAGTCGCGGATCGAGAACTTCGAAGACCTGTTCCTGGTTTGCAAGGGATTGCTGTCGGAGTTCCGGCAGCCCGTGCTGGTAGAGCGCTACCTGCCGGGGCGGGAGTTTACCGTGGGCGTGGTGGGCACCGGTGAGCGCGCCAGGGCCATCGGGGTGATGGAGGTAATTTTCCGCAAGGGGGCCGAGGCCGGCGGGTATTCCTATCAGAACAAGAAGCTCTGGGAGCGCCTGATCGAATACCGGCGGGTGGACAACTCCGTGGCCGAGACCTGCAAGCGCCTGGCGCTCGATGTCTGGCGGGGCCTGGGGTGCCGTGACGGGGGCCGGGTAGACCTGCGGGCCGACGAGCGCGGGCGCCCTCAATTCATCGAGGTCAACCCGCTGGCCGGGCTGAACCCCACCTTTTCCGATTTTCCCATCCTGGCCGGACTGGCCGGGCACTCCTATCTGAGCCTGATCGACGACATTCTGCAGTCGGCCCTGGAGCGCACGAACCTGGACCTGATGGTCCTGACACCGCCGGCGGAACTCTGGAGAGTCAATGAAAGTCGCAGTTTTGCATGACCGCATCGCGGCCGACGCGGCACCCGATCAGCAGGACGTGCTCGACGAGGTGCGCGCCGTGTCGGAGTGCTTGCAGGGGATGGGGTTCCATCCCCTGGCCCTCGGGGTTTCCCGGGATCTGCAGACGCTGAAGCAGCAGCTGCGGGAAATCGGCCCGACACTGGTGTTCAACCTGGTCGAGTGCCTGGAGGGGCAGGGGTGCCTCATTCACCTGGCGCCGGGCGTCCTGGACAGCGTGAGGGTTCCCTACACCGGGTCACCCACCGAGTCCCTGTACCGGACTTCCAACAAGCTGCTGGCCAAGGAGATGATGGGCCAGGCCGGAATCCCCACGCCTGAGACCGTGGACCCCGAAAGGGGCCGGGACCTAGCGGGCGGCGACGAAACGGGAGAAGTGATTATCAAGTCGGTCTGGGAACATGCCTCCATCGGGCTCGACGAGGACTCGGTGCTGCCCCTGGGGGATGTGCCGGCGATCGCGGAGCGGCTGAAGGCCAAGCAGCGGCAGTGGGGGGGGGAATGGTTCGCCGAACGCTACATCGCGGGCCGGGAGTTCAACGTTGCACTGCTCGCCGGGGAGGGCGGCCCGGAGGTTCTGCCGCCGGCTGAGATGTGTTTCCTCCAATACCCCGACCGCAAGCTCAAGGTGGTGGACTACCGGGCCAAGTGGGAACACGCTTCCTTTGAATTCGTCCACACCCGGCGCCGTTTCGACCTGCCCCGCCGGGACCGTGGCCTGCTGGCGGAGCTCTCCGAAATCGCCCGCCGCTGCTGGTCGGTCTTCGGGCTGCGGGGTTACGCGCGGGTGGATTTCAGGGTGGACGCGGAGGGCCGCCCCTGGGTGCTGGAGGTCAATGCCAATCCCTGCCTTTCCCCGGATGCCGGCTTTGCGGCCGCCGCCGCCCGGGCGGGGCTGGAGCTGAAGCAGGTCGTGGAACGGATCGTCCGCGAGGCCGTCCCCGGCGCCGCACTGCCCGCTCCTCTCTGCCAGTCGGGCACCCCCTCCGCTCGGCTGTCCTGAGCGGCCGGCGGGCGACATGAGCAGCCGGACATGATTCGAATCCGCCGGGTTTACGACGACACGCTTTCCCCGGACCGGCAGGCCATGGCGCAGGTCCGGCGGATCCCCGGGGAGCACTTCCCGGAGCTGCACGAAGGGGCCCGGCCACCGGTCAAGGCGGCCCGGAAAAAGGCCGCCGAAGGAAGACCCAGGGCCCGGTTGTCCCGGACGAAAGCCCCATGACCGCGCTGAACAGCATCCGATACCGCCAGGAGCCGAGCCCGGCGGATGCCGAGGCCGTGCGCCGCATCGTTCTCTCTTCGGGTTTTTTTTCCAGCGAGGAGATCGACATCGCAGAGGAACTGGTGCGGGAGCGGCTGGAGAAGGGCCCGGCCAGCGGCTACCATTTCCTGATCGCCGAGCAAGCCGGACGAACCGTGGGTTACGCCTGTTTCGGCCCCATCCCGGGGACCGTGGACAGCTTCGACCTGTACTGGATCGCAGTCCACGGGGACCTGCGGGGATCGGGCATCGGCAAGGAAATCCTGGGGAGGGCCGAGGAAATCATCGCCCGCATGGGCGGCAGCCGCGTCTTTGCGGACACCTCTGCCAGGGACCAGTACGAGCCCACCCGGGCCTTCTACCGCGCCTGCGGCTACGGACAAGAGGCCCTGATCCGCGACTTCTACTCCCCGGGCGACCACAAGACGATCTTCGTCAAAACCCTCGGCCCGCAAACTACCGGCCGTTCCTGACAGCGGCACCTTGACGCCGGTGCCCGACAAGTGGCGAATCGGCGAAGGGGCGAGGGGGTGAGGGGGCGAAACGGAGAGGCTTCGGGATTGTTCCCCTCTCAGCGATTCCTCCGCTTCGCTCGCCATCCGGCCGATCTGGCTCCTGCTGCCGCCCCCCGTTCCGGGCGCGGTTCCCGTGCTGTTCGTCACGCCGCTGCGATGTTTCTCCGTTT
This sequence comes from uncultured delta proteobacterium, assembly GCA_963704245.1. GTDB lineage: Bacteria > Desulfobacterota > DSM-4660 > Desulfatiglandales > Desulfatiglandaceae > CAVPHJ01. The sequence continues at coordinate 137,909 of CAVPHJ010000016.1, read as the reverse complement.
CTCCGCTTCTCCGCTTCGTACTCGCGCGGCGGGGTTCTCCATGGCCAGAAAGCTGCGCAGGGAGCCGACGCTGGCCAGGATCCCGACGCCGCCGCCGAACCAGAAGATGGTTCGCAAACCGTAGGCCTCCATCACCAGCCCGGCCATGATCGGCCCGAGCACCATCCCGAAACTGAAAGCCATCTCGAGCAGGGTCATCACCCGATTCATGACGTCATGGCGGTGGCCGATATCCACCGCCATGGCCATGAGGGGCGGCATGTACAGGCCGATGGCGGCGCCGATGAGCAGGTTCAGCAGAAAAAGCTGCCAGAAGGTGTCGCAGAACGGGACCAGCAGGAGAAAGGCAGAAGCCCAGAGCCCGCCGTGGAAAGTCATCCACGCCCGGCTGCTGCGGTCCGCCCGACGCCCGAAGAAGGGTTGCAGCAGCGTGGCCATGAGCACGGTCAGCGAAACCAGGATCCCGATTCTGCCCCCGGACAGTCTCAGTTCACTGTGGCCGTAGAGCGGCAGAAACGCCCAGTTCATTCCCAGCCCGATGATCGAGCCGGCGCGAAAAAGAAACATGGCTCTCACAGGCGGCTTTCGCAGGATCGCCAGGTAGCCGAGCCTCGGCCCGCGGGGTTTCGAGGTCTCCGTCGATTCCGTTCGCGGCAGAGTGAGCAAGGCGAGGACAAAGCCCACCAGCGCCAGTCCTCCCATGCTGTAGAAGGCGAAGCGCATGCCGAAGAAGTCCTTGATGTAGCCCCCGATCCAGGGTCCGCACGCCAGACCGGCGAAGAAAGCCATGTTGAACTGTCCCATGGTCCGGCCTTCCCGTCCCGGCGGCGACAGGTCCCCGCCATAGGCTCTGGCGATGGGAATGACCATGGCCGCGCCGATGCCCTGGATCACCCGGCAGACGATGAGTTGGGTGACGCTCTGGGCGAAGACGAAGGCGACGGCGATCAGGGAGAAAATCAGCAGACCGAGCAACATCACGATCCTTCGCCCATGGCGGTCGGCCAGAAGGCCGATGAGGGGCAGAAGCAGGGATCGGGCCAGGGCGAAGCCGGAAAAAACAAGCCCCAGCTGGTGCCCGGTGGCGCCCATCTGGCTGGCGTATACCGGCAGCAGGGGGACGACGATGCTCGCCCCCAGGGCGGTGGCCGCCATGGTGAGCATGAGCGAGATAAACAGTTTGCGATTCATAGGGAAGCAAGGTACCATGCGCCGATAAGCCGAAGTCAAGAAAATGGCATGACGGAAGCGCTCAAGGGAACTGGCGGGCGGATTCCATCGTGACGGTAGCAGTGTTTTCGAGGCTCCCTAAGTAAGGCTTTCTTAGATCCGTGAGGCACGAAAATGGCAAAGGAGCACTGCTACAAAATGATCGAAGGCGAAAAGGAGAAGTTTTTTCAACTGATGAAGAAATAGGCAACCAACCTCGACCGCAGTTCTGTCCATTCAGCACCGGATTTAACACGCCTTTGAGCGGCACGCTGGCCCCTGCCGATCCAGCAATTCTCGCGTTTGAGACGCGCACGTCTTTGGTCTGTTCTTTTCTGGCAGAGGTAATTGCATTCCGCCAACTATCCCCCGGCCTGTGATTACGTATGCAAACGCAAGGCACCGGCTGATTGGGAAAGGGAGAAGAGGCAGTTGCGATGAGATGGATCGTTCTCCTGGCGGCCACCATAGTTCTGCTGCTTGTAACCGTAGCCGCCCACAAGGAGAGACGGCCTTGGGCCTGGGCCAGATTCCTGGCTTTTGAACTCTGTATCATCTTGATCATCCTGAATGCTCCCCACTGGTTCCGGAATCCACTCTCGCTCCGCCAGCTTGTCTCCTGGCCCCTCTTAGGCATATCCGCTTTTCTGGCCTTTCAGGGGATTATCCTGCTCAAATCCAGAGGCAATCCCGATGGTCATTTCGAGCGGACGACTGTCTTGGTCAACACCGGAATCTACAAATACATCCGCCACCCCATGTACGCCTCGCTGTTCTATCTAACTTGGGGCGCCCTTTTGAAAGACATCGGCCTGCTGACCCTAGTGGTAGCGCATGCCTCGGCCGCTGCAGTCTTGGCTACAGCCCGAATCGAGGAGAAGGACTGCCTGAGTAAGTTCGGAGACGAATATCGGGATTATATGAAGAAGACGAAGATGTTCATTCCCTTCATCTTCTAAGGATGAGGCGTTGCGATAGGCGCGCTATTCCGGCACCCGGGCATGATAGGTCAGCTATTCGACAAGCTCAGGGATCCTGTCCGCCAGGAAGCCGACAGGATCGTTGTCCTGAGAGGTCGCGTTACGCACCCCATGATGCCCGAACTCAGGCCCCATTTCTCCCTGCCCGACTCCTCACTCTCCGGAAAACCCGCCAGGAGCGGCATCCGATGAAGATCCGGGATCTCTTCCACGCGGTGGCGACAGGCCCCCGGCGCAGGCGCGAGCTGCTGACTCCCATTGGGCTTGCCTTTTTCGGTTGCAGCCTGCTCGCGGTGATCATCGGTGGTCTGGCTGTGGACCGGCTCCTGCGTTTTCCGGAGCTTGCTCCGGGGAAGCTGGGCCTCAGCATCGGGGTGTTCCTTCTCGGGCCCGGTTTCCTTCTATCCGGCTGGTGCGTTCTGCGCTTCAAGAAGGCGAGAGGCACACCCGTCCCATTCAACCCACCCAAGGAGCTGGTCGTGACAGGACCATACCGGTGGATGCGCAATCCCATGCTTACCGGAGTCTTCGCCAGTCTGTTCGGACTAGGCTTTCTCCTGCACTCAATCTCGATTGTACTGCTTTGGACGCCGCTCTACCTACTCGCGCACGTGATCGAGTTGAAGAAGATCGAGGAACCGGAACTGGAACAGCGCTTTGGCAAGAGCTACACCGACTACAAGAATAGAGTCCCGATGTTCCTACCAAGGCCGTGGAAAATCCGCCGGTAGCACGTCGGACAACGCAGCCCAACTCTTGACGAATCGGAATCTTTTTATTACAATCTTACCAGTAAGACCACTACAGGGGGAGAAAACCAATGCCAGCACCAGCCACGACAAAGATGTCTTCGAAAGGGCAAGTAGTCATTCCTGAGGAAATACGCAAGAGGCTGGGGCTCAAGCCCGGCTCTCGTTTTGTCGTTGTGGGGCAGCGGGATATGGTCATTCTAAAAGCCCTCTCGCCTCCGAGCATGGAGCATTTCGACGATCTAATCGCCGAGGCCCGCCGCCAGGCTAGACGCGCCGGCATGAAGCGGGCGGATGTGTCCGCCGCCGTTGAAAGGGTTCGGGGTAAACGGTGAAGGTAGTGCTCGATACAAATGTGTTCGTGTCTGGCGTCTTCTTCGGTGGGCCACCGTATGCGATCCTGGACGCTTGGCGTAAGGGGCGATTCCGCCTGGTAATGTCACCGGACATTCTTGCCGAGTACTACCGCGTAGGTGCTGATCTTTCTCAGCTGTTTCCCCAAGTCGACCTGGAGCCGTTTCTTGAGCTGGTGGTTTCACAATCTGAGTTCCTGGACCCGCCCCCGCTTCCAGCGCCCGTTTCCGACGATCCAGATGACGATAAGTTCTTAGCCTGTGCTTTGGCGCCGGGATGCAAGTACATCGTGAGCGGAGATCGCCACCTCCTCCGCATAAGTGGCTACCGGGGGATATCCGTGTTGCGCCCAAGGCAGTTTCTGGACGACTGTGTGATGAGCTGACAGAATGCCTGCCAGCAGGCCGCTCCAAACGGGCCGGGCATAGGCTGGGCTCCGAGCGGTAGGGCGTCGAAGGTCTGCCCCTTGATTGGTCGAACGAAGAGAGCCTGTTTAGGCCTCTGAGAAATGCCCAAAACGGAGACGGCTTTCTCAGACGAATGGCTTTGGCAACTTGCCATTACCGACACCTTCACTACATCTATCTTTCTGAAGACGAGTTCGAGGAAGCCGTCTCGGCCGCCAAAAAGGTGGGCATGTATTCGGTGGGACATATCCCCTTCCAGATCGGCCTGGACCGCGTCCTCTCCATCGGCATGGATGAGATCGCCCACGTCGAGGAGTTGGCCTGGGAAATGGCGGTATTCGACCGACAACGGGGCCTGAGGGGCGAGGAGTGGATGGGGTACGTTATTAAGGCAATGTTCAACCAGCTGGCAGCTTTTATCGATTGGAGCCCGGCCGAACTGGAGGAGCGCTTCGAGTTTCCGATCGCCAACATCGCGCGCAAGCTTCGCAGTGCCAATGTCCCTGTCTGCACCACCCTGTACTTGGATGACGTGATCGTGGAAAAATTGCATAGGCCCGAGCAATTCCTGGCAAAGCCTGAAAACCGGTATCTGCCCGGGCCATACCTCGCCGTCTTTCGAGCGGGGCGGGAGAAGCACCAACTGCAGTTCAAGGGCGGAGAGGGATTTGCTTTCCTTAAACATAGAGTGGACCGAATCTTCTTGAAACATCTCAAGCAGGCGGGCGTTTCGCTGGTGCTGGGGACGGATGCAGGGACCGACGGGATGGGGATCGTGCCCGGTTTCTCCATCCATAACGAGCTTCAAGTCCTCGTGCAGGAGGGGTTTTCCCCGTATGAAGCCCTGGCGACCGGTACGGTGCAGGCGGGCAGGGTGATCGAAAGGATGACCGGAAGGGCGGACATCGTTACGGTTGAGGTGGGCAAGGCAGCGGACCTCATCCTGGCGGCCGGCAATCCTCTGGAGGACGTGGCCAACATCAGAAGCCCTCTTGGCGTAATGGCAGGCGGGAGGTGGTTCCCGAAGGAAATACTCGATCAAATGCTGGCACTGGGAAGTAAGGATAAATAGAGCCTTGGGGAGAAATGAAACGGCGGCTTCAGTTTGAGTTCAAGAGGCTATGCCTGCGCAGGGGAGCACACGGGGTACGTTGCCAGTTCGATCCTTGTGCCGCTGATCGCCCGCAAGGTGAAAACCCCGATCGCGGCCGCCGGCGGCTTTGCCGACGGGAAGGGGCTGGCGGCGACGACTGTGGGGCTTTAGAAAAGCAGCGTGCCCAGGCTGGTGGCCGAGGAGGAGCTCAACCTGCTCTCAGAGGCCGATGCAGCATACGTACACCGTCACGAATTGAAGCGCTTGGGGTATGATGTAAATCGGATTGCGCAATGGGTGGCAGAAAGCTATGATATGAATGCGGCTGGAGTCTGGCCCGAAGCTGAGCAGAAGCCGAGACGGAAGGCAAGGCGCCTTTTCCGCTCTTGGGCGGTGAAGCAGTGGGGTGTGTCGCTCAGAGGATTGGCTGGGAAGTCGGCGACAAGGCAGCCTTCGGTCGTGTACTCCGTTGAAGGCGGGAAGGCCATCGGCCGCGAAAACGAATATTGCCGATCAAATGGGTGCATGCTTTGGTAAAGGACCATGGATGAGTTCGTGAGCGGCATCCTCGCTCGGCTGCGCGCCGAGTTCGACCCGCAGACACTGGGCGAAGGTCTCGCCGCTTTCGTGGCGAACATCGTGGTCGGGGTCCTCATCTTTGCCGCCTTCTACCTCCTGTGGCGGGTGCTCGACCCGTGTTTTCGGATCCTCCTCCGCCGCACCCGCGTCGACCAGACCTCAGCGAGCTTCCTGACCACCGCGCTGAAGTACGGCGTGCTGATCCTGGGTGCGGTTCAGGCGCTCGCCGCCGCCGGCCTCAACATGGCCGCCGTCATCGCCAGCCTGGGCCTCGCCGGTCTCACCATCGGGTTCGCAGCCCGGGACGCCCTCTCCAACCTCATCTCCGGGGTGCTCATTTTCTGGGACCGCCCGTTCGTCATCGGCGATCTCGTGGAGGTCGGGGAGAGCTACGGGCGAGTCGAGCGAATCACGCTGCGGAGCACGCGGGTCATCACGGTGGACGGGAAAATGCTCGCCATTCCGAACTCCACGATCATCAACTCCACCGTGGCCTCGTACACGAACTTCCCCCATCTCCGCCTGGACATCGCGGTGACCGTAGCGGTGACCGAGAACCTCGACCGGGCGCGGGAGTTGCTTCTCTCGCTCGTCCGGGACGATCCGGCGTTTCTGGACGAGCCGCCGCCGCGCGTGGTCGTCGCCGCGCTCAACGACTACAACGTGGAACTGCGGCTCCAGGCGTGGCTGGACGACGAGCGGGAACACACTCCGCAGCGCTTTGCCCTCCGGGAGCGGGTGTTCAAGGCGCTCAGGGAGGCCGGCATCGAGATGCCGTTCGAGACGATCCAACTCACGCCGATCACTGTGAAGCCCGTCACCGCGCAAGGAGATGATCCACCCCCTGCGCAGCGGGTGTAAGCAGCACCCGGCTTCGCCGCGTACCCCGCCGTTCCACTACCGTCACCGGGCTTCGCCAGCCGGCGGCCCGGGAGCGGGCGACTGCCCTGCCATCACCGGAGAGCGCCCCGCCCGGGCTTTTCTGCTTTACACCGCCTGGCCCGATGGTTATGAAGAGGGGGCGGCAGGATCAGCCGAGTCGGTAAACGGTGCAGTGCGGGCGGGCCTGGAAAGGGGCCGGCCCGGTCTGGGGAGGAGACATGGCGGACAACGAGCAGCAGCCGCTCGAAGGCTTCAACCAGGTGGCGGGCCAGGAGGCGGAGACCAACGGGCTGGGAGCCCCGAGCGAGCTTCTTTCCCTGCTGGACGGGGCGACCTCGCAGGCGCCCGCCATCGCCTCGGAGCTGCAGGCCCAGAAGAAGATCGCGGCCGACAGCCGCCAGCCGCTGGAAGACCGGCTGGAGGCCTATGAGGACATCTTCGATTCCGAGGTGGGCGACACGGGTCTTTCGCGGGCCCGCAACATCGAGCGGGAGGTGGGGCTCAGGCAGGTCTTTCTGAAGTTCGAGGGCGGCAATCCCTCCGGCACCCAGAAGGACCGCATCGCCTTTGCCCAGGCCATGGACGCCATGCGCCGCGGCTTCGAGGCCATCACCATGGCGACCTGCGGGAACTACGGGGCGGCGGTGGCCCTGGCGGCCTCCATGGCCGGGCTGCGCTGCCTGATTCACATCCCGGCCGGCTACCACACCAAGCGCATCCAGGAGATGACCGGATTCGGCGCGGAGATCATACGCGTGGAAGGGGACTACGAGCGGGCGGTGGAGGCGTCCCGCGAGCGGGCCGAGCAGGAAGAGATCTACGACGCCAACCCGGGCGGCCGCAACACGGCCCTGCAGCTGAAGGCCTACGGCGAGATCGCCAACGAGATCTACGACGAGCTGCGCGACGCCCCGGCCCTGGTGGCCGTGCCGGTCTGCAACGGCACCACCCTGGCGGGCATTTACCGGGGGTTCCTGAGCTTGCACCGGCGGGGAAAAACTTCCCGCATGCCGCGAATCGTGGCCGGCTCCTCCCACGGAAAGAATCCCATCATCAAGGCCTTTGTGAAAAACTCGCCCCAGTGCGAGGATCTGGCCCCCGCGCGGCTGCGCGAAACCCCGATCAACGAACCGCTCATCAACTGGCACTCCATTGACGGCGACCACGCGCTGCAGGCCATGCGCGAGACCGGCGGGTGGGCTTCCTACGCCAGCGACCGCGCCATGCTGGCCTACGCCGCCTGCTGCGGGAAAAAGAGGGGCTCAGCGTGCTGCCGGCATCCACCGCCGGGCTGCACGTGCTGCTCGAGCGGCACCGGCGTGAGCGGCTGCCGGGCGACCGTTACGTGGTAGTGCTCACCGGGAGAAAATAATGGAACCTTTCCCCGAAGGAAATGCCATCGTCTATTGTGAGGGGGCCTTCGGGACCACCAACGGCAAGACCGCCCACGGCCTTGTCCGCCGCACCCGGCGCTACCGCGTCCTGTCGGTGGTGGATTCCCGCCGGGCGGGCGAAGACGCCGGACGGGTGCTCGACGGCAAGGCCGGGGGCATCCCGATCCTGAGGACGGTCGATCAGGCCGTAGCCGCGGCCGAACGGGAGAGCCGCCCGGCCACCCACCTGGTGATCGGGTTGGCCCCGGACGGCGGCCGCCTGGGTTCCGGGGCGCGCGAAGACGTGCTCAGTGCCATCCGGCTCGGCTTGCATGTGGACTCCGGCCTGCACGACTTTCTGTCCGAGGACGAGGAGGTAGCCCGGCTGGCCGCTGCCCGCGGCGTGCGTATTCGCGACGTGCGCAAACCGCCGCCCCGCCGGGAGCTGCATTTCTTCAGCGGCAAGATCGAGGAGGTGAGCGCCCTGAAGGTGGCGGTGCTGGGAACGGATTCGGCCGTGGGCAAGCGCACGACGGCCTGGGTGATCCTGGAAGCCCTGCAAGAGGCCGGATACCGGGCCGAGCTGATCGGCACCGGCCAGACGGCCTGGATGCAGGGCGTGCGCTACGGGATCATCCTGGACTCCCTGATCAACGATTTCGTGTCCGGGGAGATCGAACACGCGGTCTGGAAGGCCTGGCAGGAGGTGCGACCGGAGGTGATCCTGCTGGAGGGCCAGGGCAGCCTGATGAACCCGGCCTATCCGGGCGGGTTCGAGATGCTGGCCGCCGGCCGACCGGATGTGGTTGTTCTGCAGCATGCACCGGCGCGCAGGGAGTACGACGGCTTTCCGGGTTACCCGATGCATCCGCTGGAAAAGCAGATCCAGGTCATCGAACTGCTTTCCGGAAGACCGGTGAGGGCGATCACGATCAACCACGAGGGCCTGGGGGAGAACGAGGTCCGGGCCGCGGTGCGGGAGATCGAGGAGAAAACCGGGCTGCCGACCTGCGATGTCCTGCTCGAGGGGGCGGGCAAGGTCGTGGCGGCCCTGGCACCTTTTCTGAAACCGGGTGCCGATCCGGGTTCAGGCTGAAGAGAGGCCCCTTAGCCCCGGGTCCCCGAACCCGGGAGCCCGCGAGGGGCGGGCGCCGACATGCCGCAATCGCAAGACAACCCGCTGGACATCCTGAAGGTCATCGACACCCTGGAAGTCGGACCGTTGCGCCTGGAAAAGCGCCGCTTCAGCGCGCCGTACCGGGTGAGCCGGGCCGGGGGCGGCGAGACCCTGGAACTGGTCTACCGCTACGAAGAGGATGTCTTTGACCCCGACGAACCGGCTTCCCAGAACCTGGCCGGGATGGTGGCCGCCCAGGTGGCGATCAACTACGGCCTGTTCTGCGACCGGATCATCTTCAGAGACCGCTTTGACCGTCTGGACCGCCGTTTCATCGAGGACATGGCCCGCAACACGGCCCGGGAAATCTACGTCAAGAAATTCCTCGAACCCAACCCCTTTCTCAGCGGTCCGGCCGCCCAGCTGCCGCCGGTTCGCCGCAGGAACTATCTGGCCGCCCGGCTGGTTTTCGAAGGCGAGCGCCCGGCCCCCCGCCCGGGTCCTTCCGGAAACCCCGATCTGCGCAGCGGCTGGCACCCGGACCGGAGCCGGCACGCGATCCTGTCGAGCGGCGGCAAGGACAGCCTGCTGACCTACGGGCTGCTCACCGAAAGCGGGTGCCAGACCCACCCGCTCTTCGTCAACGAATCCGGCCGGCACTGGTTCACGGCGCTCAACGCCTTCCGCGAGTTCGCGGCCCGGGTGCCGAACACGGCACGGGTCTGGACCAACTCGGACCGGGTCTTCAGCGGCATGCTCAAGCACCTGCCTTTTGTGCGCCGGGACCACGCCAGTGTCCGCTCGGACGAGTACCCGATCCGTCTCTGGACGGTGGCGGTGTTTCTCTTCGGCGTTCTGCCGCTGGTCCGGAAGAGGGGTATCGGCCGGCTGCTGGTCGGCGACGAGTACGACACCACCAACCGGACTTCGCTCCACGGCATCACCCACTACGACGGCCTCTTCGATCAGAGCCGGTACTTCGACCACGCCCTGACCCGCTACTTCCAATCCAAGGGGTGGGGTGTCAGCCAGTTTTCCGTCCTGCGCCCCCTGTCCGAGCTGCTGATCGAAAAAATCCTGGTGGAGCGCTACCCGGACCTGCAGCGCCTGCAGACCTCCTGCCATGCCACCCACAAGGAGGAGGACGGGATCCGCCCCTGCGGGCGCTGCGAGAAGTGCCGGCGGATCGTGGGCATGCTGCTGGCGCTGGATGCCGATCCGGGCCATTGCGGGTACAAGCCGGATCAGGTGCAGGACTGTCTCCGCCAGCTTCAACGCCGGGGGGTTCATCAGGAGGAACGGGGGGCCGAGCAGCTGGCTTTTCTCCTGCGGCAGAAGAACCTCCTTCCCGAACCGCTGCTGGGGCCGGTGAAGGCCCGCCAGCGGCCGGAGATCATGAGCCTGCGGTTCGACCCGGAAAGGTCCCCGATCGAAGAGATCCCGCCGGACCTGCGGCAGCCCCTGTTCCGGATCTGTCTCGAACACGCCCGGGGTGCGGTGAGCCGCCAGGGCCGGGTGTGGATCGACCTGGACCTGCTGACCGACCCGCGGATGAAAAACCCCTATCCCTTTGAGCACCCCGCCGGCGGCGAAGCCCCGGCGGAGAAGACCGGGAAGGCCGGGGACCCTGCGCCGGCGGGCTATTTGCTGGCCGAACTCACCTGGCCCGAGGCGCGGGAACGGCTCAGGGTGGTTGACGTGGCCCTGCTGCCGGTGGGCGCCATCGAGCAGCACGGCCTCCATCTGCCGCTCGACACCGACGCTTTCGACGCCGACTACCTGGCCCGGCAGGTGGCCGAGGCCTGCGGCGAGCCCCGGCCCCTGGTCCTGCCACTGGTGCCCTACGGGGTCTCCTACCACCACGAGGACTTCAGCGGCACGCTCAGCCTCAGCCCTGAAACCCTTTCCCGGCTGATCTACGACATCGGCATGAGCGCCGCCCGCCACGGAGTCACCAAGCTGGTGATCATCAACGGCCATGGCGGCAACGGACCGGCCCTGCACTACGCAGCCCAGATGATCAACCGCGACGCCCTGATCTTCACCTGCGTGGACACGGGAGAGAGCAGCGACCCGGACGTCTATGCCCTGTCCGAGACCCCCAACGACGTGCACGCCGGCGAGATCGAGACCAGCACCACCCTTGCGGTGCGGCCTGGTGCCGTGCGCCGGGAGGCGGCGCGCAAGTTCGTCCCCCAGTTCTCCAGCCGCTACCTGGACTTCACCTCCAAGCGCAGCGTCGGGTGGTATGCCCGGACCGCCAAGATCTCCCCCAGCGGCGTCTTGGGCGATCCCACCCGGGCGACGGCCGAGAAGGGCCGGCGGATGTGGGAATTCATGATCCGGAACCTGGTGGAGTTTGTGGAGGACCTGAAGCGCTTGTCCCTGGACGAGATCTTCCAGAAGCGCTACTGAAGCCATGAAAATCACGCGGATCGAAGCCTGGCCGGTGAGCATGCGGCTGAGCGAGCCCTACACCATCGCCTACGAGACCGTGGCGGTTGCCACCAACGTGTTTCTGCGGCTGGAGACCAGCCGGGGGGTCGTCGGGTACGGGTGCGCCGCACCGGACCGGGCAGTCACGGGCGAAACCCCGGAGGGCGCCCTGGCGGCGCTCAGCGGGGTCGTGGAACCGGCCCTCAGGGGTGCCGACCCGCTGCGGACCTCCCTGCTCCTTGAGAGGGTCCGGCCGCTGCTCCGCGACCAGCCCTCGGCGCGGGCGGCGGTGGACATGGCGCTCTACGATATCCTGGGGAAAATCAGCGGCCTGCCTTTGTGGCGACTGCTGGGCGGCTTTCGCAGCCGCATCCGCACCAGCGTCACCATCGGGATTCTGCCCGAGGCGGAAACCGTCCAGCGCGCCCGGGACTGGCTGGCCCAGGGGTTCAGGTGTCTGAAGCTCAAGGGCGGAGTGGAAGTCGGCTCCGATATCGTGCGGGTGCTCAAGGTGCGGGAAGCGGTCGGAAAGCGGATCGAACTGCGTTTCGACGCCAACCAGGGGTTTTCGCTGGAGGACTCCCTGCGCTTCGTTCGGGCCACCCGGAAAGCCCGGCTGGAGTTGATCGAGCAGCCGACGCCGGGCGGCCAGCCCGACCTCCTGGGAAGAGTCACCAGCCGGGTCCCGATCCCCATCATGGCGGATGAGAGCCTGATGACCCTGAGGGACGCCTTCCGCATCGCCCGTCACGACCTGGCCGACATGGTCAACGTGAAGCTGATGAAGGTGGGCGGCATCTGGGAGGCGCTCCAGATCAACGCCGTGGCCCGCTCGGCCGGTCTGGAGGTGATGGTCGGCTGCATGGACGAGTCGGCCCTGGCGATCGCGGCCGGGCTGCACTTCGCGCTGGCGCGCCCCAACGTGGCCTACGCCGACCTGGACGGGCACCTGGGGCTGCTGAACGACCCGGCCGAGGGGGCTGTCCGTCTGCGGGGGGGGGATGCTCTTCCCCACCCACCGGCCGGGTCTGGGGTTCGACCCCCGGCGCGGCTGATGCTGCTCAGGCGGGCGGTCTCAGCCGGAGACCTCCTCCGCCTCCCGTTCCTGGACCTCGAAGGTCAGAGTCACCCGGTCGCGGCTGCCGGGCAGGAGCTTGAGCGAGGCTGGGCTGAGCACCAGCTTGAGCGTCAGGCTGCCGGATTTCTGAAGGCCGTCCACCGCCACTTTCTCGGTGTACACGGTGGAGACGGTCTCCAGGACGCGTTTCCCGCCGACCACCGTGATCCGCTCCGGGTCGATCCGAGCTTCCCGCAGAATGATATGCCCCGGCAGCCTTCCGACCCAGTCGACCTGGACCGGGAGTTCCTTCTTGCCGAGCACGTCCAGATTGACCTCGATCATCGCGGGTTCGATCCCCTGCAGGAAGACCCCGGGCGGCAGGCTGACGTCGTCGCCGGTGATATCGAAGCTGTGGCGGCCGACCGGCGCTTTGCTCAGGTCCAGGCGCACCTTGGCCTGCTCGGGGCGCACGGACTTGATCAGGGGTCCCGCGCCGCTGAGCTGGAGACGCACGGCGTTGGCCGAGGTGGAAACGATCTCCAGGCCCGGATCGCGGTTGGTGTATTCGACCGGGATCTCCAGGCTGGTGAGGGTGTAGAGACCGCGGGTGAAACTGAACCAGATCCCACTCATGAAGAGCAGGGACACCAGGGCGGCCACCCCCAGCTCCATCCGCTGTTTTCTGAGCGAGGGGAGGCTCCCGGCCGACAGGCCCAGGTGGGCGCTCAGGACCCGGGCGAGTTTCTCCGGCTGCGGCAGGGAACGGATGCGGCCGGCCTTGGCCACGGCCACGTCGCCTCTCTCCTCGGAGACCACGACCGCCAGGGCGTCGGTCTGCTCGGTCACCCCGACCGCCGCCCGGTGCCGCGTCCCATAGTGGGAGGGGAGATCCTGGCGCTGGCTGAGCGGCAGAATGACACCCACCTGCAGGACCTGCCGGCCCTGAATGACGGCGGCCCCGTCGTGCGCCGGTGTTCCGGGCCAGAAGATGGTCTTGATCATCTCCCTGGAAACCCGGCCGCCCCAGGGGATGCCGCTGTGCACGGTTTCCTCGAGCGCCTCCTTGCCGGGGAAGACCAGGAGCGCCCCGCAGCGCCTGCGGGCCATATCGTAGACGGCCTCCACGATTACGGTCACGGGGGTTTCCGCCGGCGGCCGGGGAAAACCCCACAGGATGGTTTTCAGGTTTTTCGCCTGCAGCACCGAACGGATCTCGTTGCGGAAGACGACGATGATGATCAGGGCCGCCAATGCGGTGATCCCCTGGATGGCCCAGCTGGTGACCACCAGCCCCAGGTAGCCGGCGATCCGCTGAAAGGACCAGAGCAGGGCGATACCGATCAGCACCCGGAAGGCGTTGGTGCCCCGAAAGAGCACATAGGCCCGGAAAAGCAGGTAGCTGTTCAGGGTGATGTCCACCACATCCTGGAAGCGGAGACCGGCGCTGAAGGGCAGGAGGTTGTCCATGGGGGGTCAGTCCGTGATGCTGAAGCGCAGCGTTCTGAGCAGGCGACCGTCAGCGTCCAGGATTTCCACCCGCCAGGGGCCCCGGTCGGCTTCCCTGAGCAGGATGCTGCTGTAGACCGACCAGCGCGGCGGGCGCAGGGAAAGGGTTTTTTTTGTACTCAGGATGTCCCGAAAAAACCAATTGTGGACGATGGAGGTCTGGCGGGGAACGGCATCGAAAGCGCTGAAGCAGAGGACTTTCCCGCTCCTCACGGAAAAGGCCAACCCCGGATTGAGCGGCACCCTCTCCCGCAGGTCCTCGCACATGACCGCCCGGCCCAGAATCAGACCGGCCGGCTCCACTGCCGGCGGAGCGGCCGCCGGCGATTGCGCTGCGCCGGGCGAGGCTCCGAGGAGGGCCAGGGCGGCAAGCGCAAACAGCAATGCAGTTTTTCTTCGTTTTCATGGTCATCGGGCGCACCCCCGCTCGGGGCGCTGTGGTGGAATCAGCCCTGGAGAGAAAGCAAAGAGCGTGCCGGCCAAAAAGGTCAGGCACCGGCCCGGGGCCGGAGCGCGGCCGGGGGAACCCCCCCGGCCGCGGCGGGATCTACTCGAAGGTCACAGTCGCCGTGTCCCGGAACGGGCCCTGCGGAATCACGGCGCTGATGGCCGAAGTGCCGGGGCTGGAGGCGCTGATCCGCCCCCGGGCCTGGCCGTCCGGGCCGCTCTCCCCCGGCTGGGCGAGGCGGTCCGCCTCGCGGCTGCTCACCAGGGTGACCTTGACCCCCGGCACCGGGTTGAGGTAGGCATCCCGGACCACGAGGATCACCTCGCTGAAGGCCTGACCGTCGGCCGGCAGCAGGGGATGGGTGAGGCGGATGCGCGAATTCGCCGGATCCGGCTCACCGGGGATCGTGGTCACATAGGCCTCCGCCATCAGGTCGTCCAGGGCCGCGGTGATCTTGCCGCGGCCCAGCTTCATGGCGCGCAGCTGTCCCGGCTTCTCAAAGGCGCCGACCGGGCCCAGAACGCGCCACTGAAGGCCCTCCACCGCGACCGGCGCCGGATTGCCCTCCACGTCCAGCCCCCGCACCTCGAAGCTCTGCAGCTGGTCGGCCTTGACCGTGACCGGGTTGGGTGCGATGAAAAGGGCGTGGAGGGGGCCGGGCTGGACCGTGATTTCGAGTTCACTCACCACCGAGCCGCTGGAGGCCGCCAGCCGGCCGGTCCCGGCTCTGGTCGCGTGGAACGTACCGGAGACCGGGTCGATGCGCCCGACACTCGGGCTCACCGCCCAGCTGACTTCGGCCTCCCGGAGGTTCCCCCAGGCATCCCGGCTGGTCGCCTTGAAGACGTGCGCCTTGCCGGCCAGCAGGGGTTTTTCGAGGGTTGGGATTTCCAGGGTGGCAAGGTCGCCCGGGGTGATCGCAATCGGTACGGAGACCGCGAGCCCGTCCGCCGTGGCCGTCAGGGTGCCTGCGCCGGCCGCGCGGGCCAGCAGGGACCCGTCCGTTTCTTCATGCAGAAGGCCGGCCGGTTCCACCGTGAAGCGAGGGTCCAAGTCCACCCGGTTGTCGAAGGCATCCGTTCCCTGCACCCGGACCGCCAGACGCTCGCCGCTGCGCAGGCGGACTTCAGGGGGCTCCAGGGTGATTCGAGTGATTTCCCCCGGCTCGACCCGGATGGGGGCTTCGCCGCTCACCCCGGCAGCTGCGGCCGCGATCCGGCCGCTCCCCGCCTTGCGGGCGTGGAAGGTGCCTGTCGGCTCCAGAACGCCCAGCAGCGGTTCATCCTCCAGGGACAGGGAGAACTCCGCCGGGGTCACATTTCCCTGGGCATCGAAGGCCGTGGCTTTGAACGACAGGGACTCGCCCGCCCGGAGGGTCGCGGTCGGGGGCTCCACTTCGATCCGGGCGACCGGACCCGGTTGGACCTCGATCCGGGCTAGCCCGCTCACGGCTCCCATCTGAATGACCGCGTGTCCCTGCCCGCTGCGCAGCGCGGTGAACTCACCGGTGCCGCTGATGCGGCCCAAGGCACCGCTGACCGACCAGACCGGCTCGAGTTCCGTCCGGTTGCCCAGGGCGTCGAAGCCCTCGGCGCTGAACGCGGTTTCTTGGCCGGCGGTCAGGGTAACCGCTTCCGGCTTCAGCCGAATGGCATGCACTGCCCCGGGCTCCACCTTGACCGGGATGGCGGCCGAGGCCGCGCCGGCCAGCAGCCGCAACTCGCCCTGCCCGGCCTTGCGGGCGTGGAAGACCTGGTCGGCCGCGACTCGGCCGACACCTGCGGTGGCCTCCCAGCGGTATTCGGGATCGGTCACCGGGTTGTCGCCGGCATCCAGGATCTCAAAGGAAAGCTGGACAGTTTCACCGGCCCGCAGGCTGATGGCCTCGGGTTTGAGGCGGATCTGGGCCGGGTCGCCGGGCACGACGCGCACCCCGGTTTTCCCTTCCACTCCGCCGGCGCGGGCGGTTACCTCGCCGGTTCCGGCCTTAACGGCCCGGAAGACCCCCTGGGGGTCAATGGCACCCAGTGCCTCCGGCATTGACCATTCGGGTGTGATTGACACGGAGTTGCCCCCCGCGTCAAACCCCCGGGCGGTGAAACGGGTTTCGGCTCCGGAGCGCACCGTGGGACTTGGCGGGTCGATCCGGATCAGGGAAAGGGGGCCGGGACGCACCTCGATGGGTATGACATCCACGATGCTGCCGGCCGTCGCCAGCAGGTGGCCTTTGCCCTCTCGGCCGGCCTTCAGCCGACCGTCGGTGCCGATGCCGGCCAGGGCGGCCTCCGACAGGCGCCAGTGGGTCCGGGGCTGAACCGCGTTCCCGAAACGGTCCTCACCGATCACCCGCAACGCGATTTCCTCGCCGGCCGCCAGGCTGAGGGACTCGGGGATGATCTTCAGGAAAACCACCTCGGCGGGCTGGACCTTCAGCGCGGCTTCGGCCTGCACCGAGCCGGTTCGCGCCACAATCCTCCCTTCGCCGCTGCGGACGGCCTGGAAAAGCCCGTCAACCGTGATTTCCCCACGGGCGGGTTCTTCCACGGCCCATTCGATGCCCGCCCCGGTTTCATTGCCCAGCCGGTCGTAAGCCTTGGCCGCAAACTGCGTTTCACGGCCGGCCACGGTTTCCAGACTGCCCGGCATCAGCGCGATCCGGGCCGTGTCGCCGGGCACGACCGTGATGTCCACGCCGGCTTCGATCACCTTGCCGAAGGCCGGCTGGGTGACGGAGACCAGCAGTTGACCTTTGCCCGCTTTTTGCGGGGCAAAGACATGATTCTCACCCATGAGGCCGAGTTCAGGTTTCACCCTCCACGCAACGGACAGGGTGACCGGGTTATCGAAACGGTCCAGAGCCGTCACCTGAAACTCCTGCGGTTTGCCGGCCACCAGTTCCATTGGGCCGGCGGGTTTGACCAGGACGGTCTCCATCTCTGCGGGGGCGACCGCAACGCTGCTTTGGGCGGTCAGTTCGCCCATCCGAGCTTCCACCATGGTGTTGCCGGCCCGCCGGGCTTCGAAAAGGCCTGCGGCGCTCAAGGGGCCGAGGTCATCCTGCGCCTTGAACTCGGGCGCGCTGTCGACCGCATTGCCGAAGGCGTCAAAGCCCCGCACCTCGAACTGCACGCTCTCGCCGGCCACGACATCCACCGTCTGGGGCGCTAACTCCAGCCGCGCCAAAGCCCCCGGTTTCACCTCGATGTCGAGGCTGCTGAGGGTACTGCCGACCATGGCCTTCAGCTGGCCGGAGCCGGCATGGGTGGGCTTGAAAATGGAGGTCTCCGGATCGATGGTCCCGAGGGACTTGCTCAGGTACCACTGCACCGTCACCGGGAAGAGGTTGCCGTAGGCATCGGCACCCCGAGCCTGCAGCTTCACTTCTTCGCCGGCGGTGAACTGCCGGCTCGGCGTTTCAATCTCAATGTTGTTGAGCGGGCCGGGCTGCACCTTGACCGGGATCCGGGCCTCTGTTCCCTGGGCGCCGGCGACCACGGTCCCGGCTCCGGCTCCCTTGGCGGTGAAGGATCCGTCGCCGGCGATGGTACCGATTTCGCCCTCCACCGTCCATTGAACCGGGACGGTCAGCGGGTAGTCCTGGGCGTTGAAAGCCCGGGCCGCAAAGGCCTGGCTCTCTCCGGCCGTCAGCGCCGCCTCAGTCGGCTCGACCGCCAGGCGGGCCACCTTGCCGGGCAGAATCGCGAAGGGGAAGCCCTGCTCCAACCCGTCGTGGAGGAGGAGCAGGATGCCCTTGCCGGGCTCGCGCATGAGGATGGCGCCGTCGGGGAGCAGTTCGGCCGTGTCGGCCTTCAGCTCGCGCCTGGCCTCCAGCGGGCGCTGATTGCCGAACTCATCCGCCCCGGCTGACTGGAAGGCCACCTTCTGGCCGGCCTCGAACTCGCGCTGCTCGGGCAGCAGCACCAGGCGGGTAACGGCCGTTCCCTGCAGCGTCACGGACTGCCTGGCTTCCCCACTGGTCAGCTCCATCACGTTTTCGCCCGGCGCAGGCGCCAGGGTCAGTTCCAGGGCTGCCTCGCCGCTTTCGGACAGGGTCAGCGATTCGGCCGGCAGCACGGTGCCGGCGCTGGCCGCCCTGAGCGAGACCCGGGCGTAGGCGGCCGGGTTGCCGGCCTGGTCGAACCCCTTCAGTCGGATCGCGATGGTGGACCCCGCCAGATCCCGCTCTTTCGCGGCGGCCGCCTCGAGACGGGCGACCGGCCGGGGAACGATGGTGACCTTGGCGGACCCGCTCAAGCCGGCGGAGCTCGCCTGCACCTGGACCTCTCCGGGTTTCTGGGCGGTCAGTTTACCGCCGGCGTCGATCGTGGCCGCATCCCCCTCCACCTGCCAGGTGAAGGCCAGGCCGGGGAGTTCCTTACGCTTTTCGGACATCCCGAGGGCGGTGAAGTCAACGGTTTCGCCCACCAGCACCGTCTTGTCCTGGGGTTTCACCTCGACCACGGCCAGCTTGGGCTCCCCGCAGGCCGTCAGCAGGCCCAGGCCTGCGGCCAGGAGAACCGTCCAGCCCAGCAACGATCCGGTTTTCTTGCTACCTTTCATTGTTGCCTCCTTTCTGAGGACCATGAGAAGCCGATCGACTTTGGCAACTCCCTGCACCCGCCCCTCGCAATTTTTTCATGGATTCAGCTTCAGGGGTTTGGAGGGATCCCGGTGCAGGAGACGCTGTTCCCTGCCTGATGGTTGGAAGAACCTGCCGTTGAGGAGTTGAAGCGCGCAAACCCATTCATTATACCATGGGACGCGGGAAAGTCAAAAGGGTCCCCGGCTCCGAGGCCGGGGACCGGGGCAGCGTGACTGTCCCTTTTCCGGGCCCGGGAAGCGGGAGATCGGCCGCCGCCCGAACAGACAGGAACCCCCCGACCTCAAGTGAAGCGGGGCTGCCTGCGGCGCTAGGCGCGGGCAGGTGTCTTCGGCCGGCAGCGGGGCGGTGCCCCAGGAAAGGGCACCGGTGTTCGTGAGGTCAAGGTACAGAACCGGATCCTGCGCCCTCACGCAGGGCCGATGGGGTCATTCGCCCTTCACGTATTTGAAGGAGATGTTGACCCGTGCCCGGTAGGCCCGCACCTTCCCGTTTTCGATGGTCATGTCCAGTTTGGTGATTTCCGCAATGCGCAGGTCGCGCAGGCTCGCGCCGGCGGTTTCGACAGCCGATCTGGCCGCCTCTTCCCACGAGGTTTCGCTGGTTCCGACCAACTCGATGATTTTGTAAGTGCTTCCAGCCATGACATGCCTCCTTTACCTGTACCTGGGTGGATGATGGGTGTCGAGAATGCCGTCGGTCCTGTGGCTCTTCATCAGACGGCCCTGGACAATGGGCATCCTACCGCAGAATCCGGGGAATTACAAGCCCGCCGGTTTCTTGACCGCCACCTTCCGCAAAACCCAGCAACGGGGAGGCGGGCTTCCGGGTTGCGCCAAGGCCGCTTTTGGATTAAGAAAGGAAAGTTGTTCTGCGGGACGGTGGTTGCGGTGAACAGACAGGGGCCGGCGGCCCCGGAGCAGACGAGGAGGTGGATGTATGGCAGGCAGCATTCGATGGCTGGGGCATGCGTTTGCGGAGTTCACCACGGCGGAGGGCAAGGTGGTGCTTTTCGATCCGTGGACCAGGGATGAGGGCAACCCGGGCTGCCCGCTGGGCGTGGCCGAGATCCGGAAAGCGGATCTGGTGCTGGTGAGTCACGACCACTTTGATCACGTGGCCTCCGCCAGGGCCATCTGCGAGCAGACCGGGGCACTCCTGGGGGGGCCGGTCCAGACCGTGAAGCGCCTGATCGCCGAGGGGTTCAGGGAGGAGCAGGTGGTCAATTTCGGATTCGGCTACATGGTGGGCGGCGGGGCGGAACTGGAGTGGGTAAAGGTGGTGTCCATCCCCGCCTTTCACTCCTCGGACACGGCCTGCGCCTTGGGTACCATCGTGATCGCGGCCGACGGGACCACTGTGTACCATGCGGGAGACACCAGCCTGTTCGGTGACATGGCGCTTTTCGGCCGGCTTTACCCGCTGGATGCGGCCCTGCTGCCCATCGGCGGCGTCTTCACCATGGATGCCCTGCAGGCCAGCGAGGCGGCCCGGCTGCTGAACCCCAAGCAGGTGGTCCCCATTCACTTCGCCTCCTTCCCCATCATCGCGCCGACGGCGGACGAATTCGTCCGCCTGTGCGCGGAGAAGGCCCCGGGGGTCCGGGTGGCGGCGCTGGCGGCTGGGGAAAGCCTGGAGATCTAAGGCTCCGCGCAGGAAGCGGGAGAGGGGCCGGGGTCAGCCGTCGCAGGACCCGGGAGCTGCGGGAAAGCAAGCCGGACCGTCGTGCCCACCCCTTCCTGGCTGCGAAGATCGATGGTGCCCCCGAAATCGCGAACGATCCGGTAGGTGATGGAGAGGCCCAGCCCCAGACCTCTACCTACCTCCTTGGTTGTGAAAAAAGGTTCGAAGATCTTTTCCCGGTGCGTCCTGGGGATGCCGCTGCCGTTGTCCGACACCGTGACCACCACCTCGCCGGCCTCCAGGCTGGTGCGGATGGCGATGACCCCGTGGAGCCGGTCGGCCAGGGATTCCTTCTTCTGCAGGATGGCGTCCCGGGCGTTGGTGATGAGATTGAAGAAGACCTGCTCGAGGCGGTTGCTCTGCCCCACGATCTGCGGAAGATCCGGCCGCAGGCGGGTCCGCAACCGGATGTTCTGCAGGCCCAGCGGGTGGCCTACGATGCCGAGGACGTTCCGGATCGGCAGGTTGATGTCCACCGCCTCCTTGCGGAAGTCGGACTTGCGGCCGAAGGCCCGCAGCCGGTTGATGATGTCCGATGCCCGGTCCACCTGGGCGCTGACCTCACGGCAGATCTGGTGGAGGGTATCCGGCGGGATTTCGCGGTGCTCTTCGACCATCATCTTCAGATATTCGTTGCCCATCTTGATGGCATTGAGCGGCTGGTTCAGCTCGTGGGCGATGCCGGCCGACATCTCCCCCAGGGTGGTCATCTTGCTGGCCTGGATCAGCTGGGCATCCTTTTCCATCATCTCCGTCACGTCGGTGACCGCCAGGATGATCGCTTCCCGGCCCTTGTAGCGCGCCGGACAGGTCTTGAAGTTCACGTAGAAGGGATGGCGGCCCTTCCTGAAGTGCCGCACCTTCTGGCTTTCCACCAAGGCCTCCGGCCAGCCTTCCGCCCCGCCGCCCTCGTATTCCAGGCTCCCCAGCTCCAGAAAAGAGCGACCGGCGAGTTCCGGCAGCGCATAGCCGTAGGTTTCCCGGGCGCTCGGGTTGGCGTCCAGGATTTCCAGGGTCCGGCGGTCGAGCACGAAGATCGGGTTCGGCCCGCTGTCGAACAGGCTGCGGTACTTTTCTTCGGATTCGTGGACCGCCTTTTCGGCGAGTTTCCGCTCGGTGATGTCCAGAAACGCGCCGGTGATGAAGTCGATTTTCCCGCTTTCGTCACAGACGATCTGCCCCCCCTCCTGGACCCAGATGATGCCCCCGTTCTTGGCCCGAAAGCGGTACTCCCGGATGTAGGGCTTGTCCTCTTTCAGCGCCTTGAGGAACACCTCGCGGGCATAGGCGTAGTCCTCCTGGTGGACCAGGTCGTGCCAGGTCATTTCGCGGGACAGGAACTGCTCCTTGGTGTAGCCGGTGAGCTGTTCGATCTTGTCGTCGAAAAAATCGATGGATCCGTCGGCGTGACCCCTGAACACCGTGTTCGGCAGGTTGTTGACCAGCAGCCGGTACTTTTTTTCACTCTCCTTGAGGGCTTCCTCGGAACGCTTTTTCTCGCTGATGTCGATGGCGGTGAAGAGGAATCCGGTGACCACGTCATCCGGGTCCTTGAGCACGTTGACGGACATGCTGACCGGAACCTGGCTTCCGTCCCTGCGAAGGTAGGTCCACTCCTGCTGTCTGGAGCGGCCCGACAGGGCGTGTTCGGCCAGAACCTGGAATTCCGCGAGCGGCCGCCCGAGTTCCGCGCCCAGCTCCCGGCCCCGGGAGAGCAGCTCGGCGTCCAGGTGAAAGCGGGTCGGGTTTTCCCGCCCGATCACCTCTGCGGCCCGATACCCCAGGAGGTTCTCGGCGCCGGTGTTGAACACGATGACGGTGCCTTGCTCGTCCGTCGCGATAATGGAAATCTGGGCGGCGGAGTTCAGGACGGCCTTGCGCTGGGCATTGGCGATCTGCAGCCTCCGCAGGACCCGCTCGGTCTCCTCAAACTGCTTGACCACCAGGTCGGCCGTGATCTTGGCGGCCTGGTGTGCGATGCGGATCTCGCGCCGGAACATCTCGTTCTCCCTGGCGAGCGCTGCATAGGGGCCGGCAGGGGTGGCTTTGGCGATCATGGGGTCGTGCTCCTGTAGGCGGCCGTGGCCATGCGAAGGCCGCAGCCGGGCTATCCGGGCGCCGGCAGCGGTCCGGCGCGGCGCAGATCGATCGCGTGGACCGTGCACACCAGGCAGGGATCGAAAGAGCGGACGATGTGATCCACCTCCACCGGGTTGTCCGGGTCGCGGATTTCGGTCCCGATCAGGGCCTGTTCGCAGGGGCCCGGCCGGCCGCCCGAGCAGCGGGGTGAGGCGTTCCAAGCGGTCGGGGTGATGATCTGGTACTTCTCGATTGTCCCGTCCTTGATGATGACCCAGTGCCCCAGCGCCCCCCGGGCGGCCTCGATCAGACCGAATCCCCGGCCGTGCTCCAGCTTCTCGTAGTCCCGGTAGAACACTTCCGGGCTCGACAGGGTTTCTTCCAGCCAGGTGTCGAGCAGGGGGATGATGTAGGCCGACCGGACCAGGCGGGCCAGTTCTCTGGCGAGCACGCTGGGGCCGCTCTCAGCGACCATTCCGGTGAAAAGCGGGACCCCGCCCAGCAGCATTTCGGCCAGCGGGCCGGTCTCAGCGGGCTGCCCGTTGTAGCGGGGAGCCTTGGCCCAGGTGTACTTGTCGTCTTCGCTCCCGGTGGCATAGGGTTGGGTGACTTCATTGTACGGGTGGATAGCCCTGCCGCCTCCCTGAAACCAGGCATGGGTCACATCCTCGGTGATCTTTTTCTGATCCAGCGGTTCGGACAGGCCGGCCGACAGGAAGCCCGCCGGGAAAACCATGCCGCCTCGGGAAGTGGCGGTGGCCACCCGGGTGCTGCGCGGCAGCTCCATGGCACCGAAACAGACAAAGTTCCCGCAACCCCTGCCGAGTTCATGCAGGCCGGCCGCCCGGGCGAACCGCAGGAAGAAACCGACTTCGCTTTCCCGGTGACTCTCGTTCTGGTCGAGCCAGGTCTCGAGCCGGTCCGGCCCGTCGACCTCCACCCACTCCTCGATGCAGCAGCCGAGGACCTGGCGTTCGTACCAGCGGCGGTAGTTCCGGAGGAGGTAGCGGCACTGGGCGAGTTCGTTGCGGCTGGGAAGGGAGACCACGCCGCCGGGCACCATGAAGGAGGAATGCGGCCACTGCCCCCCCAGAATGGCGACGATTTCCAGGATACGCTTGGTTTCCCGGATCGCCCGCAGGGTGCTGGCGCCTTTCAGGAACTGATAGCGTCCTGCGGCTTCCTCGTGAAGCGGCTGGGACCGGTAGGCCGGGTTCAGAAAGTCGGGCATGAACAGCAGGAACGCGTGCCGGATGTCGTTCTGCAGCAGCTCGACCATGAGGGTGACGTTGCGGATGCGGATGGCGTTGTCGGGCACGCCGGCCCGGTACACCATGTCGAGGGCCTTGGCCGCAGCCTTCAGATGAGCGGTGCTGCAGATCCCGCAGACCCGGGGCGCAATCACGAGCGCATCCATGGGGCGGCGTCCGATCAGGAGGTTTTCGAACCCCCGGTACAAGGTGCCCACGCACCGGGCATCCGTCACCGTTCCTTTTTCCACCTGAACCTGGATTTTCAGGTCGCCTTCGACGCGGTTGAGCGGATAGACGTGCATGGGACGATGCTGCATGGTGGATTCCCCGAAAAAACAGCGGCACTAGATGCCGGTCTTCCTGGTCTTCAGTCGCTTGGGCGCCGCCGCGGCAGCCATCCCCTTGTAGGCCATGTAGTGGGCTCGGCCCACGCCGTCCGGCAGCTCGATGGGGATGCCCTCGATGTTCCGGGTTTCGAAGAACGGGTACTGCTGCGGGAAGTCGGGGCGGGTGCATCCGAAACAGGGAACCCCGACCCGGGTTTTGGAAGAACGGCGGTTCCAGAGCAGTTTGTTGCAGGCGCCGGTCACGAGCGGTCCGTGGCAGCCCAGGTGGAAAAAGAGGCAGCCGCGCTCCCCGAACTTCTTCTCCTCCACCCGATACTCGTGGTATTCGTTGCGCGTGCAGCCCTGGTGGACCATGATCCCGTACCATTCCTGGGGCGTGTTCTGGCCGGTGAGCTCCAGCGGCGCACCCGTCACCAGAGCCGACAGGGTGCCGGTGAGGATATCGCTGTGGCAAGGGCAGCCCGGCAGGTTGATCACCGGGAGGCCGCCGACGGACACGAAGCCTGCGCCCAGAAAACCGCCTTTGTCGAACTGGCGGAACTGCACCCCGGTGCCTTCCACTTCCCCGTCGGCCCCGAACCCCCCGAAGCTGGCGCAGGTTCCCACCGCCACAATGTAGCGCGCTTTCTTGGCAAGGGCCGCGGCCAGGTCCTTCTTGGGCTCGTCGAAAGTCTGGTCGTAGAGGCCGGTTCCTCCCGGGCCGCGGAGGATGAAGCCTTCGATGCACAGGATGTCGAGGGCCAGATCCCCCTGAACGAGCTCCCGGTGCAGTTCTCCCAGCTCCTGAAAGCCCATGCGGGAGATGGCCGGGTGATACAGCACGCGGATGTCGAGCAGGTCGAAGAACTCCGCGATGTCCGGGGATTCACTGTTGAACAGGGACCAGGTGTCGCCCCCGCAGGACCCGCACTGCAGCCAGTACAGATGGCTCGGCATTCGCTCTCCTTCGGACGCTCGGAAGAGGGTGGGCCCTACTTCTCGCCCCAGACCACCAGGCCCATGGCGTGGCGGCTCTCCCGGTTGGGGTGGTTGGGCGTCAGCCGCACGTTGAGGCCGAAATGACCGCTCTCCTCGAAGCGGATGTCGCAGGCGTAGCGGCAGGTCTGCGGCTCGGGGCCCGGCCCGGGCTGCATGACCTGGGTGTACCGGTCCAGAAACTGGTCCGCCGGATCGAGCCGCCCGAAGTAGGCTTCCGCCAGGATATCCTCGGGGGCCAGTTCCCCCAGGAACACGTCGGTCTCCACGTGATAGCCGCTTCCCACGTCGACCTCTTCCGTTTCATCCATCCGGATGGCCCGGATGGCCACCTTGGACCAGTTGAACATGATCCTTTCCCGCCACTGGGTCAGGCTCCTGAGTCCGCTGGAATCCTCGGCCCGCAGCTGCCGGCTGCGCTCGGCGGCCGGGACATAGAAGCGGTCCCAGTATTCCTCCACCATGCGGTGGGTGTTGAACATGGGGCAGAGGCGGTGGATGGAGGTTTTCATCATCCTGACCCAGCGCCGGGGGATGCCTTCGGGGCCACGGTCGTAGAAAAGGGGCACGATTTCCTTCTCCAGGATGTCATAAAGCGCGCGGCTTTCGATTTCATCCTGGAAGACGGCGTCCGCGTATTCCTCCCCCCGGCCGATGGACCAGCCGAGCTCCCTGTCAAAGCCCTCCTCCCACCATCCGTCCAGGACGCTGAAGTGCAGGGCGCCGTTGGCGACCGCCTTCATCCCGCTGGTGCCGCAGGCCTCCAGGGGCCGCCGGGGGGTGTTCAGCCAGACGTCCACCCCCTGCACCAGCCGGCGGGCGATGTCCATGTCGTAGTCCTCCAGAAACACCAGGCGCCGGCGCAAACGCTCCCGGCTGCAAACCCGGACGAGGTGCTTGATGATTTCCTTGCCGGTCTGGTCCTGGGGATGGGCCTTGCCGGCCACAATGATCTGGGCCGGATGTTTCTCGTTGTTCAGGATGCGTTCCAGCCGGTCCGGGTCCCGGAGGATGAGATCGGCTCGTTTGTAGGTGGCGAAGCGCCTCGCAAAGCCGATGGTCAGGGCCTCGGAGTTGAGCACCTCGTCGGCCACCGCCAGCTCGCGGTCCGAAGCCCCCCGGCGGGCGAGTTGCCGTTTGAGTCGCCCGCGGGCAAAGGAGACCAGCCTTTCGCGGGTGCGCTCGTGGGTCCGCCAGAGCTCCGTGTCGGGGATCCGGTTGGCCCCCTCCCAGATCTTGACGTTGTCCGGATCTTCGCTCCAGCGCGGGCCCAGATAGCGGTCGTAGTTCTCGGCCATGCCGGGGGAGATCCAGGAGGGGATGTGGACCCCGTTGGTGATGTGGCTGATGGGCAGGTCGATTTCGGGGGTCTTGGGCCAGATGGACTGCCACATCCGGCGGCTGACCCGGCCGTGCAGCCGGCTCACGGCGTTGTTCCAGTTGCTGAGACGCAGTGCGAGCACCGCCATGCAGAAGTGCTCGGTGCGGTTCCGGGGATCCTGGCGGCCGTAGCCCAGCAGCACATCGATGCTGATCCCCATGGATCTGGCGAACCCATCGAAGTAATCCCGCATCAGGTCCGGGTGAAACGTGTCGATGCCGGCCGGCACCGGCGTGTGGGTGGTGAAGACGCTGCTGGCCCGCACGGATTCCACGGCCTCGTTGAAACTCAGGCCATGGTCCTGATGGAGCTCCCGGATCCGTTCGAAAATGGCGAAGGCCGAGTGGCCCTCATTCATGTGAAACACAGCCGGCTTCAGCCCGAGGGCGCGCAGGGCCCGAACCCCGCCGATGCCCAGCACGACTTCCTGCCGGATTCGGGTTTCCCGGTCGCCGCCGTACAGCTCGGCCGTGATTTCCCGCGCCCAGCCGGAGTTCAGCTCCAGGTTGGTGTCCAGCAGGAAAAGGGAGATGCGCCCGACCTGGACCTGCCAGATCTGAACCGCGACGGCTTCGCCCTTGAGCTCGACGGACAGCCGCAGCGGCTGACCCTGGGGGTCCCGCACCAGCCGGATCGGCAGGTTGTTGAACAGGTTCACCGGGTAGGTCTCCATCTGCCAGCCTTCCGGGTTGAGGTACTGCCGGAAATACCCTTTCTGGTAGGCCAACGACACGCCGATGACGGGCAGGTTCAGGTCGCTGGCCGACTTGAGGTGGTCTCCCGAGAGGATCCCGAGGCCGCCGGAGTAGATGGAAAGGCAATCAGCCACGCCGCACTCGGCCGTGAAATAGGCCACCTGGAACGGCTGCCCGCTCTCGCCGAATATCCGGGGGTCGGGCTTTTCGGACAGATAGCGGTCGAGCCCCTGCTTGACCCGCTCCAGGTGGGCCAGGAACCCCTCTTCGCCGGCGAGGTTCTCGAGGTCTTCCTGCTTCATGCGGGCCAGCAGATCGACCGGATTCTTGCGGCTCTCTTCCCAGAGATCGCGGTTCATCCGGTTGAAAAGATCTCTGGCCTCGTGATGCCAGACGAACCAGAGGTTGTGGGACAGCTCTGACAGGGCGCCGAGCGCCTCGGGCACCCGGGGCTTCACGTTCAGGGTCTTGATCGGTCGGGTCATGGGGTTTCCTTTCCTGCCTGCCAAGAGATCCCGGCCCGGCAGGCCCATCCTGGTAAACTCTCTTGGAAGTTCTGCTGCCGTTCTTGACCATCCTTGCGGGGGGAATTCAGACCAAAATCCGAATATCAAAATCCGAAATCCGAAACAATATCAAAATCCCAATGCTCGAAATCCCAAACCAGATCGCCTGAACCGTAGTCTGCTGTTTTGATCATTTGGATTTGAGTCATTTACAGCTCGTTCATCCAGCGGCGGATTTCCTCCCGGGGGCGGTGGGCCTCGTAGGCCTTGTGCAGAAAGTCCCGATAGTTCTCGTGGAGCAGCTTGTCCACGTAGATCAGGCGCAGCAGTCCGGGCCGCGGATTCTGAAGCTCGATGTAGACGCCCTCGCGCTCCCACAGGGCAAACGGGTAGCTCCCCGAGGCGCTCTCGCCGATCAGGTTTTTTTCCAGGCTCGGGTACTTGGCGTCCAGGCGCTCGACCAGGACCCCGAAAAGGCCGGGGTCCAGCGTGATCATCACCGCATCCAGCACCGAGTCAGGGCCGAAGAACAGGAAAATGCTGCGGATGCCCTCCATGTCCTTGGCGGAAACCTTCAGAAACGTGTTGCGGCCCCGCTGCGGGTCGTTCGGCCTCACGACGTTCAAATGGCGTTTCTCGTATTCCTGGGTCTTCCAGTTGCGCAGAAGGGTGACTCCCAGAGACTCCTCGTAGGAGGTCTTGCCGATCCGCAACCCGAAGGGTCCGACGCCCTCGGCGGAGGAAGCGACCGCCGCCCCCGGAATGCAAAGCAGAACGCACAGGCCGGAAAAAAACCATTTCTTCATCCTCTTCTCCTCCTTACTGACGGCCGGAACAGGAAGGGCCGGGCCGGCCCGCCGGGCTCAGGCAACGCCCTTGAGCATGATGCGGGCATCGGCGACCACGCACCTTTCCCCCGAGCAGATGACGGGGTTCAGGTCCATTGAGTCGATTTCCTCCGCAAGCTCCATGACCAGCTCGGAAAAACGCGTGAGCAGGCGGGTCAGGGCCTGCGGGTCGACCGGCTCCGAGCCCCGGTAGCCGTCCAGCAGGCTGCGGGCCTTGAGGGCCTTCATCATGGATTCGGCATCCCGCCTGCCCAGGGGAGCCATCCTCAAGGCGGTGTCCCGGTAGATCTCCACGGCGGTGCCCCCCATGCCGAGCAGCACCACCGGGCCGAACTGGTAGTCGATCTTGGCCCCCACGATCAGTTCCAGCCCCGAAAGCATTTCTTCCACCAGGAGGCCGTCAAAACCCTTGAGACCGCTCAGGCGTTCGAAGCTCCTGGTCAGGGCGGCCTCCCCCGGGATTCCGGCGACCACCCCGCCGGAATCCGACTTGTGGACGATTTCGGGCGAGACCACCTTGGCGACCACGGGATAGCCGATTTCGGCGGCCGATCGGCGGGCCTCCTCCAGGGTGCGCACCCAGCGGAAGCGGGGCACTTGCAGCCCGGCCAGGGCGAGGAGGCGCTTGGCCTCCGGTTCCAGCACCCAGCCCGCCCCGCGGGACGACTCCAGAATAGCCTTCTGTTCCGGGCCTAACACGGCTGGCACCTCCGCATGGCCTCCGCCATGTGAACCGCGCCCTCGATGGAAGGGGAGACCGGGATGCGGTTCAGTTCGAAGCCCTCGATCAGCATGCGGTATTTCTCCACATGCGGGACGTAAGCCACCAGCGGCTTTTCCTCGCGCCGGTAGACGTGGCTCAGCCGGGCGCCCAGGTCGGAGGTGGTCCCGGGCAGGTAGGGCAGCAGCAGGATCATGACGCAATCCACCTCCTTTGAGGTGCTCAGGGCGCTGGCGGCCGTCACGAAGTCGTCGTCCACCGCGCTGCCGGTCAGATCGATCGGATTGCCCACCGCGGCGATGGACTGCACGCTGGGAGAAAGGGCCTTGCGGATCTCCCGCTGCAAGGATTCCGAAAGCTCCGGCACGCTCAGGCCCTGGGCCGAGCAGGCATCCACCGCCAGGGCGCCGTGCCCGCCGCTGCCGGTCACGATGCCGATGCGGCCTTCGATGGCCTGCGGGTAGCAGCTGAGGGCCTCGCAAAAGGATACCAGCTCGAACTCGTTGCGGGCCTCCACCACTCCGTGCTGGGCCAGCACCTCCGAGAAGACCGCGTAGTCGCCGGCCAAAGACGCCGTGTGGCTTGACACGGCCCGGATGCCGCCGGGGCTCTTGCCCGCTTTGAGCACGATCACGGGCTTGGGACAGCGGCTGGCGGCCAGGACGAACGCGCGGCCCTCGTTGCGGCCGAACCCCTCCACATAGAAGGCGATGACCTTGGTCCGGGGATCGGCGGCCAGATACTCCAGCAGCTGCAGCTCCCCGATGACGGCCTTATTGCCGATGCTGATGGCCCGCGACAGCCCGATACCCTCACCGGCGAACTTGACCATCTGGTCCACCAGGATCCCGCCGCTCTGGCTCACGATGGCCACGTTGCCCGGATCCGGACGCACCATCCGCTCGCTGGGAAGGAAAAAGGTATCCACGAACCCGGGCGAATAGACCCCCAGGCAGTTGGGTCCCACCAGCGGGAAACCCGCTTCCTGCGCCAAACGGGCGACCCGGTCCTGAAGCTCCTGCTGCCCGCTCTCGGCGAAGCCGCCGGAAATGACGGCCGCAGCCCCGACCTCGGCCCGCAGGCATTCCTTGAGTACCGCAGGCACCTGCTCGGCCCGCACCGCGATGACGACCAGATCGACCCGTTCGGGGATCTCCGCAACGCTGCGATAGACGGTTTCCCCTTGCAGCGTTCCGCCGCGTGGATTCACCGGGTAGACCCTGGTCGGGTAGCGGAGCAGATTCTTGTTGTAGACCACATTGGCGGGGTGCCGGTCGTTGGAAAGCGATACCCCGACGATGGCCAGGCTTTGGGGCTCAAAGAGCTTGTTGAAATCCACGTTCGCCTCCGGTGCAGACCCGGGGGAACGCCGCCCGGGTCGCAAGATCCTATCCGAGTATAGTAGAGAAGCGGCGCCGCTGCAATCCCCCGTGAGGGGCAAAGGCTGCCAGGAGCAAAGTCCCGCGCCGATTCCATCCCTCTGCAGCCCGACGGAATGAGCTTGACACCGCCCGGATCAGGCCGGGTAAAGTATCCGGCATGGAAATCCCGCTGATCAAGGAGCTCTTCCTGATTTTCGCCGTATCGGTGGTCGTGCTGCTGGCCTGCCTGCGGGTCCGGATTCCGGCCGTCGTGGGGTTCCTGTTCACCGGGGTCGTGGTGGGCCCCCACGGTCTGGGGCTGGTCAGCGGCGTCCATGAGGTGGAAATCCTGGCCGAGATCGGGGTGATCCTGCTGCTGTTCACCATCGGCATCGAGTTCTCGCTGCAGGAATTTATCCGGGTCCGGAGGCTGGTGCTGCTGGGCGGCGGCATCCAGGTGGTCTCGACCATCGCGCTCAGCTGCCTGCTCAGCCTGCACGGCAGCCTGGGCTTCAGGCAGGCACTCTTCATCGGGTTCCTGATATCGTTGAGCAGCACCGCCATCGTCCTCAAGCTGCTGCAGGAAAAGGCCGCCATGGAAAGCCCGCACGGCCAGGTCAGCCTGGCGGTCCTGATCTTCCAGGACATCGTGGTGATCCCCATGATGTTCCTGATCCCCCTGCTGGGCGGCGCAGCCGCCCGGCCGGAGGGGGGGCTGCTCGTGCCGCTGCTCAAAACCCTGGGCGTCATCGGCTTGCTCATTGCGGCGGCCAGGTGGGTCGTTCCCGTGATCCTGTATCAGATTGCGCGGACGAGGAGCCGCGAGCTCTTCCTGCTGAGCGTGATGGTGATCTGCTTTGCGGTCGCGTTCCTCACCCAGAGCGTGGGCCTCTCCCTGGCCCTGGGCGCCTTCGTGGCCGGCCTGATCATCTCGGAAACCGAGTTCGGCCACGAAACGCTGGGCAGCGTGATCCCGTTCCGGGATGTGTTCATGGGCCTTTTCTTCGTGTCCATCGGCATGCTGCTGGACGTGAAGTTCCTGGCCCAGCACCCGCTGACGGTGGGCCTGCTCACCCTGTCCATCATGCTGGGTAAGGCCCTGCTGGTAACAATTTCGGTGATCTACCTGGGGTACCCCCTGCGGACGGCCGTCCTGGCCGGCCTGGCGCTCTGCCAGGTGGGGGAGTTCAGCTTCGTGCTGTTCATGCGGGGGACGGAATTCGGCCTGCTCACGGGGTCGTTCCCCCAGTTGTTCCTGAGCGTGTCGGTGCTCAGCATGAGTGTGACGCCTTTTGCCATCGCGCTGGCGCCGCGCGCCGCGGACCGGCTGCTGAAGCTTCGGATCCCGCAACGTCTTGTGCGCGGTCTGGCGGCCGGCAAGGCGGGGGGGCCGGAACGGGCGAAGCTCAAGGACCACCTGATCGTCGTGGGGTTCGGCCTCAATGGCCGAAATGTGGCACAGGTGGCGAAAGTGGCCGGCATTCCCTACCTGATTGTCGAGATGAATCCGGAAACCGTCCGCCGGGAGCGGGCCAACGGCGAGCCGATCCATTACGGCGATGCGACCCAGGAGGCCTTGCTCGAAAGCGTCGGCGTCCACGGGGCCCGGGTTCTGGTGGTGGTCATCGCCGACCCCTGGGCGGTACGCAAGATCGTGGCGGTGGCCCGCAAGCTGAACCCCAAGCTGTTCATCCTGGCCCGGACTCGCTTTGTGAGCGAAATGAAGCCCCTCTACGAGACAGGGGCCAACGATGTCATCCCGGAGGAATTCGAGACCTCCATCGAGATTTTCTGCCGCGTGCTGGCCAAGTACCTGACCCCGCGGGAGGAGATCGAACGGCTGGTGGGGGAGGCGCGCTGCGGCTGCTACCAGATGTTCCGCAGCCTGGCGCCGGACAGCCCCTCGCTGTCGGACCTCA
Source organism: uncultured delta proteobacterium (assembly GCA_963704245.1). GTDB lineage: Bacteria > Desulfobacterota > DSM-4660 > Desulfatiglandales > Desulfatiglandaceae > CAVPHJ01. Next base: position 105,348 of record CAVPHJ010000016.1, on the reverse strand, counting down.
AGGTCCGGCTGCCCGAAATGGAGATCGTCACCCTGCGGGTGGGCGCGACCTCGCCGCTGGCCGGCCAGACCCTCGAGGATGTCCGGCTGCGCTCGAAATACGGGGTGACGGCCCTGGCAATCCAGCGCCGCAAGGAGATTCACACCAACCCGGACGGCGGCTTCCGAATTTCGTCGCTGGATCTGCTGGTGCTCCTCGGTTCGCCGGCCAGACTGGCCGAGGTGGCCCAGCTGGTCGAAGGAAAGCGGGAGGACTAGCGACCCGGTGCCGGTCCCGGCAGGGAGCCCGGCCGGCGGGAATTCATGGGCGCGGAGGTGAGGGATGATACAGTACGACGAGTTCGGCCCGGAAAAGATCATGACGGTTTACGATCCGCACAGCGGCATGCGGGGCATGGTGGTGGTGGACAACACGGCCCTGGGTCCGGGCAAGGGAGGCATCCGGATGACGCCCACGGTGGACATGCAGGAGGCTGCCCGGATGGCACGGGTGATGACCTGGAAGTGCGCCATCGCCGACCTGCCTTTCGGCGGGGCCAAGGCGGGCCTCATCGCCGATTCCCGGGACATTCCGGCCGGCAAGAAGCGGGTGCTGGTGGAGGCCTTCTCCAGATCCCTCAAGGTCGTCTGCCCGGAGGTTTACGTGGCGGCGCCGGACATGTACATGGGGGAGCAGGACATGGCCTGGTTTGCCGAAGCCAACGGGAGCATGCGCGCCTGCACCGGCAAACCGGAAGCCCTGGGCGGCATCCCCCACGAGCAGGGAGGAACCGGGTTCGGCGTTTTCCATGCCGCCCGGGTGGCGGCCGAGCTGATCGGCCTCGATCTGCGGCGGGCTTCGTTTGCGGTGGAAGGCTACGGCAACGTCGGCCGGCCGGCCGCCAGGTACCTGGCTGAGGCCGGGGCCAGGTTCGTGGCCGTGTCGGACAGCCGGGGCACCGTGGTACAGCGCCGCGGCCTGTCCCGTGAACACCTGGAAACCATCAAGCAGCGGGGGGGCTCGGTGACCGAGTACGGCGAGGAGCACGACGGCGAAGTGTGCAACCGCCAATCCTGCGACCGGATTCTGGACGTGGAGGCCGATATCCTGGTCACGGCGGCGCGCGCCGATCTGATCCAGTTCGGCGATCTGGACCGCCTGCGGTTCAAGCTGATCGTGGAGGGCAGCAACATCCCCATGTCGTTCGAGGTGGAAAACGAATGTCATAAGCGCGGGATCCTGGTCGTGCCCGACTTTGTGGCCAACGCCGGCGGCGTGATCAGTTCCTATGTGGAGCACCAGGGGCTTGCTCCGAGTGAGGTCTTCGGCATGATTGAGGAAAAGGTCGGCGGCAACACCCGGTTGGTGGTAAGCGAATCCCTTGCCGGAAAGCGCATGCCGCGCAAGGTAGCCCTCACCCTGGCCAAGGCCCGGGTGAGGAAAAAGATGGTCTGAGAGCTGCGGCAGGTTGATGGCAGCACGGGGCCGTGCTAGGATGTGAGAACGGCGCAGCCGTACGATCGAAGCCGAAGGCGTGAGGGTTCGCGACACCCTCTAGGGCCCTTTGATGACCCTTCGCGGAACGGGCGCCGCCGGCCTGACGACCGCCGGCGGGGGGGGCGGGGGAGAAGGGGCGGGGCGCAAGCCGGCCTGCGGCACTTTGGTGCGGCCGACCACGATCAGACCGTCAATCCGGTGCTCCCCCCCGAACACGATGCAGTAGTTGACGTCCGAAAGGATTCGCTTGAAACCTTCGCGCAATTCCAGATCCTGGAACTGAAGCGTGATTTCCCGGGCCGGCAGATGCTTTTCCCCCCTGATCCAGATGCCCTTGCGTTTAAACTCCTGAACCACTTCCTGCAGGGGGACCGCCTCCAGCCGGGCGCTCATGGTCTGCCCCGATATCCGCAGCTCGAGGACGGGCTCCTGCGCAAAGGCGGCAGCCGGACAAAGAAGCAGCCAGAGCCCCACGGCCGCGATAAAGCGTGTTGGGTACGCCCGATTCCTGCGAAGTTCCATGACCTCCCCTTTCGGGGGCCGGTTTGCCCGGTTCGGGAGACTTTGACAAAGAACGGGCCGGCCGTCAAGTCCTTCCAGCATGGGGGTGCCGCATGCCCTTTCCCGCGCGTCGTTGGCTGATCGCTTTTGCCGCCCTGGCGTTGGCAATCCTGGAAACCGCCCGGCCGCAAACCGCCGCTTGCCAGGAAGCGCCGGAGGCGATGAGCTACGAGGAGCTCTACGTGCGCGGGGCGGTCGCGTGGGCCACCGCGAATTACCCGGAAACGATCCGGCACCTGGAGCCGGCGGCCCGGCTCCATTCGGGCGACGAGAAGCTCTGGTACTACCTGGGCAGCAGTTACCAGCAGACCGCCCGCCCGGCTGACTCAATCCGGGCTTACCAACGGGCGATCGAAATCCGGCCGGATTTCCTCGAGGCCCATCTCGGCCTCCACCGGGTCTACCTCGACCTGGGCCGCCGGGAAGAGGCCCTCGCCGCCCTGGGCGACGTCATCCGGATCAGACCGCAGGACGCTGCGGCGCACTCTGCCCTCGGGAAGCTGTACGGAGAGCTGGGCCGTCACCGGGAGTCGGCCGATGCCTTTTCCCGGGCTCGGGCGCTGGCCCCCGGGCTGGTCGAGGCCTACTACGGCCTGGCAGGCGCCTACCGGGCCCTGGAACTCCCGCAGGAGGAGCGGCTGGTGTACCGGGATCTCGTCGCAATGCATCCCGCGGATGCCATGGCCCAGCTGAACCTGGGGATCGTCTCCGCCAGGTTGGGGCTTCATGGGGAGGCGGTCAAGGCTTTCCGCAAAGCGGCCGAGCTGCGGCGCGGCTTTCCGCTGACCCACTATCTGCTGGGGTTGAGTCTCTCGTTGGCCGGAGACCGGGAGGCCGCCCTGCGGCAGCACGAAATCCTGAAGAAACTGGACCCGCAGCGGGCCGCCCTGCTGCTCGAACAGATCGGGCCCTGAGAAGTCCGGAGCGCGCTCGCGTCTCAGGACTTCCCCGGCACCAGAGTCTGCCCGTCAAAGCGAACGCTGTCCAACTGCCCTGCGCTCAGCGGGGAGAGGATCCGATCCAGGTTGCTCAGGTTGAAAACCACGATCCTCTCGCGCGGCCTGAGGCGGTCGAGCGTCCCGGTGATCTGCCTGGTTTTCAGATTGAAGACGTAGACCATCTTCTCCGCATACTTGAGGATCCGTCCCACGCCGCTGCTGTGAGATCCCCTGGGTTCGTCCGCATCGGGGGCGATGACAATGCCCCGCGACCGGAAATACTCTCTCAGGAAATTGAAATGGATGTTCCAGAGGTTGTCTCCGGGCTTCACCAGATAGATCCCGTAGAAGCTGATCTGCTGGCCGGCGGGCAGGTCGTCCCGGATTTCCTGCAGAAACGGCGGCTCGGCCTCCGGAGGGGGCGCCGGCGAACCCCGGGTTCCGGCACCCGGGCCGGGCGCCGGGCTCAGCTTTGCAGATCCAGGCGGCGGGGATGCCTGCGGGTTTCAGGCCCTGCCGGGGTGCGGGCCCGGATCTGGGCCAGGATGTCGTCCAGCGGGACCGTCTCCTTTCCGACTCGGATGGATTCGCCGGGCTTGACCACCATGTCCACGCTCTCGTCCAGCCCGAAGGCCTGTTTGCGGGCTTCCACAAGCTCCTTCACGGACTCCGTCTTTGGTGTCTCGGGCCGGGTGCTTGGGCTGGTTTCCCGCCGGACCGGCGCGCGCGGCTTTTTCAGAGGCTGGCGTCGCCGCGGCCGGAGGGGTGCCGGAGGCGGCGGCCGTTTCCGAAACCGGAGATGTCCCTTGGGCCGGAGCCGGGGCGGGTGTAGCGGATGGCTTGGCCGGGCTCGGGACAAAGGCTGCGGCCGGGACCGTTCCCTTGGCGGGGGGTAGGGGAGAGGCTTTCGCCGAAGCGCGCTCCGTTGGGCTGGGAGCCGGCGCGGCGGCCGGCGGCGGTTCCGCGGCCGGAACCGTTTGCGCCGAGGAGAGCGATCCCGCGACAGGAGCCGTTTCCGCTGGGGAGAGCGATCCTGCGACCGGGCCCGCGTCCTGGACGGGGGCCGGTGGACCGGCCGGGGACTCCGCGGGCGCGGCCTTGAGCTGATCGTAGTCGATCACCAGCGGTGAGGCGGCCGGCCCGGCGCCCCCGGGTGCCGCCTGCGGGCTGGGCTTTCCCAGGGGTGATGAGTCGGGGGTCGCCGCCGAAGTCGAGGGTGCCTTGAAGGGCCCGGCGCCGGGCGGAGTCGATCCTCCCGGCGGGGGTTCAGACCCCGGTGCGGGGGCAGCTCCGCCCGCGGGCGGGGCAGTCGGACCGCTCGCGGACCAGGGCCACGGGTACCACTGGTACACGTGGTTCAAGAGGCCGAGTGCCAGGAGGAGCAGCAGTACCAGCCAGGGCCAACGGCGCGACGCGGTTCAGGTCTTTCCTCTTGGGGGAACCGCTCATGGATTGCCTCCCGCTGAAGACCCTCGGAGAGGGTGGGGTGGATGAAAAATAACACGGTTATCTCCTGAATTGCAAGCTATCTCGACAGGTTCAGCCACTTGACAGTGACCCTCCGATCTCTTCCTGGTGCTTGCGGTACAGGCCGCGGAACTGATGGTAGGTCAGGCCCAACGCTCTGGCGGCCCGGCGCTGGTTGTAACGGGCCTGGCTGAGCGCCCTTTTCAGCTGCCGGATCTCCAGCTCCCGGACGGCCTCTTTGAGGGGTTTGTGGAGCAGACCCTCCGGGGGCCGGGCTGCGGCCGGCTCAGGCGGCGAGGGTCGCGGCTCGGCCGGCCTCTCCGGCACAGGCCCGGATTGGAAGGGGTCGAAAACGATCCGGCTGATCCGGGTGCTCTCCGAGCGATACACCGCCCGCTCGACAACGTTCTTCAGCTCCCGAACATTCCCCGGCCAGCTGTGCTTGCCGAGCATTTCGAGGGCCGCGCGGCTGAAACGGGGGATTTCCGACCGGCCGAGCTCAAAGGCCATCCGGGCGGCGAAGTGGTTGGCCAGCAGCTCGATGTCGCCCGGCCGTTCCCGTAGCGGCGGCAGGCGCAGAACCTCGAACGAGAGGCGGTCGAGGAGGTCCCGTTTGAACCGCCCTGCAGCGGCCAGGGCCGGAAGATCGGCATTCGTGGCGGCCACAATGCGCACGTCGACCTCGATGCTCTCGGACCCGCCCACCCGTTCGAAGGTGCCGTATTCCACCACCCGCAGGATCTTCTCCTGCACCTCCAGCGGGGTGTTGCCGATCTCGTCCAGGAACAGGGTCCCGTTGGCGGCCGCCTCGAACCTGCCCGAACGCCGGCGCGCGGCCCCGGTGAAAGCCCCCTTCTCGTGACCGAAAAGCTCGGCTTCCATCAGCGAAGGGCTCAGGGCGGCGCAGTTCAAGGTGACCAGCGGGCCCTGCCAGCGGGCGGAAAGGTAGTGCACCCGGGCGGCCGCCAGCTCCTTGCCGGTGCCGCGCTCCCCGATCAGGAGCACCGGCCGCTCCACCGGCGCCACCCGGGAAAGCGTTTCCTGGAAGTCGAGGAAAGCCTCGGCCTGCCCCAGCATCTCACGGGACCCGGCGGAAGAGGCTGCGGGGAGGCGCGGGCTCGGGGTTCGGGAGTTACGGTTTGTGGTAAATTCTACCATATATCGGTAATAATTTTTAATTAGTGGCAAAAAATACCATATCCCAAAATCTGAGTCAAGCAAAAAACCTATTGAAATTCATGGCGATTCAGGAAGGCTGCGGCCTGTGGCACGCTTCCTGCCATGGAAGGGGCCCAAACGCCACACAGGGAGGTGCGACCATGGGGATTTTTACACGCTTTCGTGATATCATCAGCGCCAACATGAACGCCATGCTGGACCGGGCCGAGGACCCTGAAAAGCTCATCAAGCTCATGATCCGGGAGATGGAGGACACGCTGGTGGAGCTCAAGGCCGCCTGCGCCGGCGTGATGGCAAACCGCAAAAAGATACAGCGGCAGCTGGAGGAGGCCGAGTCCCGCCATGGGTACTGGGCCAGAAATGCCGAGCTCGCCGTCAGCCGGGGGCGCGAGGAGCTGGCCCGGGAAGCCCTTTTCGAGAAACGCCGCCACCGCGAGCGCAAAGCGGGCCTGGAACGCGAGGCCTCCGAGCACGAGGCGCTGGTTGCCCAGTACCATGACGACATCCGCCAGCTGGAGGACCGCCTCGCCGGGGCCAGGGAGAAGCAGCGCCTGCTGGTCCAGCGGCACCTGCATGCGACGCGCAAGAAGCGCGCCCAGGAGGACCTGCGGCGGATGGACGGCGCCGAAGCGATCCTGAAGTTCGAGCAGCTGGAAAACCGGATCGAGCGCATGGAGGCCGAAGCCGACCTGGTGAACTTCGGGCGCAAGCCGACCCTGGAGGAGGAGTTCGACAACCTGGAGGTCGACGAGCAGATCGAGCAGGAACTGGCGGACCTCAAGAAAGCCCTGCGCCCGGAGCGGCGCGGGGACCCCGGGCTTCCGGCCGAATCCGGGCCCGAGCCAAGATAGCGGCGAAAGGAAGATCGGATGCAGGCACTGCTGACCATGGCCATTATTTTCGGCGGCATCGTCCTGGCCCTGGCCGTCATCGGGAGCACCATCCTGATGGGGATCAAGATCATCCGGGGCGGTCTCGGCCGGAACGAGAGTTCCCGGGAGAGCGAGGAGGCCAGGATGATTCAGGAAGTCTACCAGGGGCTCTCGCGGCTGGAAGAACGAATCGAGTCGCTCGAGACGATCCTGCTGGATCGTGAGAGAAAGGATCAGAGGGGATGAGACGGTTTGAGAGACTGCTGGAGGGTGGGCTGTACCGCTCGCGGCGCGGGTTCCTGGCCGGAGTCTGCCGGGGCCTGGCCGAGTATTTCGATTTCTCTGTGTTCTGGACCCGGGCGATTGCCCTGGCGCTGCTGTTTTTCACCGGCTTCTGGCCGATGCTGGTGCTGTACCTGATCGCCACCCTGCTCATGAAGCCCGAACCGGTGGTAACCATCCGCAGCGGGGACGAGCAGGAGTTCTACGACAGCTACCTGCACTCCCGGCGCAGCGCCGCAGACCGGATCAAGCGGCGCTACGACGGGCTGGAACGCCGCATCCGGCGCATGGAGGACCGGGTCACCACCCCCGAGTTCGAGTGGCAGCGGCGGATGAACGGGTGAGGGTGCGTCAGACCGCGTCGGGTTTGCCGCTCAGGGCTTCGAAGCCGGAGATGATGTCCAGCAGTTCGCTGGTGATGGCAGCCTGGCGCTGCTCGCGGAAAAGGGCCTGCAGCCCCTCCCCCATCTCCAGGATGTTTTTTTCGGCGGCCTGCATGGCCATGAGCCGGGCGGCGTTTTCGCTGGCCAGGGACTGGGCGAAGGCCCGGTAGAAAGCGACGAACAGGTACTGGCCGAACAGGTCGGAAAACAGGCGGTCAGGCGGCAGGGTCAGCAGCGGGAGACAGCGGGATGGCCATTTCTCCTCCCGGTAGATTCGGGCCCAGTGTTCGTCGAGCGGCATGAGGCGCTGGAAAACCTGCGCGTACCCCCCCTGACTGGCCGGGGCGTTGTGGCAGAGGTGGAAGACCTCCAGTCCCTCGCCGGAGCGCTCCGCTTCGATCCGCCGCAGCACCTCCTGCACGCCGGCATTGACGCCCGCCAGGCTGCCGGGCAGGCGGAAGTGAACCGGCGTCGGGGTGCCGAGATCCTCGAGGGCGGCCCGCACTTTCTCCCCGGCGCTCCAGAAGCGGAGGGCCTGGCCCTGCCGCTCGATGTCGGCGGCCTCCTGCTGCGCGCGGGACAGCAGCACCTCGTTGAACTGGCCGCACATGCCCTGGTCCGAGCCGATCACCAGGCAGACGGCCTTTCCCCCCGGGCCTTGCCGGAGAGCGCCGCGCCGGCCCGGAAAAGCGCCTGCCAACCCAGATCCACCACCCTGCGGTAGGCCTCCAGGGACTCCACCGCTTTTTCGAACTGGCGGATGTTGACCGCCGCCAGGCTCTTCATGGTCTTCACCACGGAGAGCAGGTCCTGGGCGGTCCTAATCTTCTTGTTCAGGGCTTCCAGGGTCAGCATCGGTTTCTCTCAGCGGGGCGACGGTCTCCTCCATGATCTTCAGCAGCCTTTCCCACAAGGGGTCGTCGGCCCGGGCGGCGGTGACGGAGCGGTCCAGATCCTCCACTGCAGCCCGGACCGCGTCCAGCACGGCCGCCTCGGCCTCGGCCATCCGCTCGACCGGGACCCGGTCCAGCAAACCGCGGGTGACGGCCAGCAGCACGGCGATCTGAGCACCGGCGCCGAGCGGCGAGAACTGGCCCTGCTTGAGAGCCTCGCGCACCCGGCGGCCGTGCTCGAGGGTCTGACGGGTCTTTTCATCGAGCCGGGTCCCGAAACGGGCAAAGGACTCCAGTTCCTGGAACTGGGTGTAGGAAAGCCGGAGATCGCCGGCCACCTGACGGTAGGCCGTCACCTGGGCCTTGCCGCCCACCCGGGAGACGGATCGGCCCACGTCCACAGCCGGCCACAAGCCCTTCTGGAAGAGATCGGGGGAAAGGTAGATCTGGCCGTCGGTGATGCTGATGAGGTTGGTGGGGATGTAGGCGGCGATATTCTGGGCCTCGGTTTCGGCCACCGGCAGCGCCGTGAGCGAGCCCCCGCCCAGCGAGGGCTTGAGGCGGGTGGCGCGCTCCAGCAGCCGGGAGTGAATATAGAAAATGTCCCCCGGAAAGGCTTCCCGGCCCGGGGGGCGCCGCAGCAGCAGCGAGAGCTGGCGGTAGGCCAGGGCATGGCGGGTGAGGTCGTCGTAGACCACCAGAACATCCCGGCCCTGTTCCATGAAGTGCTCGCCCAGGCTGGTGGCGGCGTAGGGGGCGATGTACTGCAGGCCCGGGGGGTCGTCCCCCTCGACCACCACCACCACCGTGTAACCCATGGCGGAGTGCTCGCGCAGCTCGCTCACCACCTTGGCGATGCCGGAGCTGCGCTGACCCACGGCGCAGTAGATGCAGATTACGTTCTTGTCGTGCTGGTTGATGATGGTGTCGAGCGCGATGGCGGTCTTGCCGGTCTGGCGGTCGCCGAGGATCAGTTCGCGCTGGCCACGGCCCACGGGGATCAGCGCATCCACGACCTTCAGCCCGGTCTCGAGCGGTTTTTCCACCGGCGCGCGGTCCAGGATGGGGGGGGCCTCCCTGAGCGCGGGAAGACGCTTTTCCTCCCCAGGCGGCGCCATGCCGTCCAGGGGCCGGCCGAGGGGGTCGATGACGCGGCCGAGGAACTCATCGCTCACCGGGATGTCCAGCACCCGGCCGCTGCGGGTCACCTCGTCGCCGGCTTTCAGGGCATCCCCGTGCCCGAACAGGATGATGCCGATGCGGTCCGGGAGGAGGTCCAGGACCATTCCCGGTGTGTCCGCGGCGAGGAAAACGAGTTCTTCGGCCTGCACCCGGCCGAGTCCCTCGGCCCACACGATGCCCTGGCCAATGGACTTGATCCGGCCGACCTCCTGCGGCTCGGCAATCGCCTGCACCCGCTCGACCCCTCTGTTCACGGCGCGGTCGACATCGGCCAGGACCTGATCGAGCTCAGTGGTCTGCATGTTTTTCCCCCTCGGCGGTTGCCAGATCCGCCAGGATCTCCTTTTCAAGGCTCTGCAGATAGGTCTGGAGATCCCAGGCCACCTTGCGGTCCCCCACCCGGAGCTGAAGGCCGAGCCCCAGGTCTGCGGCGACCTGGACCCGGAGGTCGCCGGCGCCCGGGAACCATCGCGCCACCCGGGTGCGCAGGGCGGCGAGGCTTTCGGGGTGGAGCTCGAAACCGGCCTGCAGCGTGAGCGGGCCCGCCGACGGTTCCAGGGCCGCCGGGGCCTTGTCCTGCTCCAGCTTTTCCAGGAAGACCTGGACCACCTGACGCTCCAGGTCCTGGTTGGCCAGGTCGCGAAGCACTTTTTCGCTGATCCGCATCACCTGATCGACGATCTGAGCCTTGAGCTTGCGCAGGAAGACCTCCCGGTCCTGAGACAGCTGCCCCAGCCAGGCTTCCCGCTGGCGCTCCACCACCCGGCGGGACTCCGCCAGGGTCTGGGTGCGCCACTCCTCCACCTCGCGTCTGGCGCGGGCCTCCAGTTCGGCCTTGGCCTCCAGCCAGCCCTGTTTCTCCTGCTGCAGTTCGGCGCTGAGCCGGTGGGCTTCCAGTCCGGCCGCCCGGGCTTCTTCCATGGTCGCGGCGATCTTCTGCTCGCGGGCTTCCATGGCCTGCAGGATCGGCCCGTACAGGAAGCGCTTCAACAGCCAGACCAGGATCGCGAAATTCAGGATCTGGGCCAGGACCGTGAACCAGTCGATGAGCACTTAGGCAGCCCCCGGCCTGGGAGAGGAAGTAATTCCAGAAAGGGTTGGCGAAGATCAGGATCATGGTCACCACGAAGCAGTAGATGGCCGTGGACTCCACCATGGCCATGCCCACGAAGAGGGTCCGGGTGATGGTGTTGGTCTCGTCCGGCTGCTGGGCGATGGAACTGAGGGCTTGGGCGAGAGCCCGACCTTCTCCCAGGGCCGGGCCGATGGCGCCGATCCCGATACAGAGCCCGGAAGCGATGATTGAGGCTATGGCCACCAGACCTAGATTGTCCATGAGCTCTTCTCCTTCAAGATGGTTTCTGCGGGTTGGGGGTAGGGTCAGCCGCTTGCACTTCCATGGCCTGCGCCGATGTAGACCGCGGCCAGAACCGCGAAGATGTAAGCCTGCACCAGCCCGGTCAGCAGCCCCAGCAGATGGAGCAAGACCGGGAACAGGAGGGGCGCGATGGCCAGCAGGATCGCGGCGATCATGGTGCCGCTCATGACGTTGCCGAAAAGCCGCACGGCCATGGCCAGGGTGCGGCTGAGCTCGCCCAGGACGTTGAACGGCAGCATGAATGGTGAGGGCCGTACATAGTTGCGCAGATAGTCTGACAAAGCCGATTTGGCCGATACCGTAAGCCGGCACGGCCAGGAACACACAGACGGCCAGGGCGGCGGTGGTGGAAAGAGACCCGGTGGGCGGCTGGAAACCGGGCACCACGGCCAGGGTATTGGAGACTGCGATGAAAAGGAAGAGCGTGCCTACCAATGGCAGCAGGCCGCGGGGCCGGCGGCGGGAGATCTGATGGAGCTGGCCCCGGATGGTGGAGACCACCACCTCGAGCACACTCTGCCAGCGGGGCGGGCGGGCCCCGGTGCTGAGGCGGCGGGTCACCAGCCAGGACCCCAGGGTGAGGAGGAGCATCAGGAGCCAGGTGAACACGATGGTGCCGTTGAGCACGAACGGCCCCGAGCGCCAAATCACCATGTCATCAGGACTGAGCTGCATTCTTCCCGGGTCCTCGCGCCGGCGGGCCGAGCCGCCGGATCAGATAGGTTCGGGCCAGAAAGAACCCAACCAGTGCGAGCAGGAGACCGCCGGGGCCGCGGCGCAACGCCAGCCAGAAACCGGCCAGGGCCGCCAGCAGGCGGATGCCGAAGCTCAGAGCCAGCCACACGCCGGGACCGCGGCCGGTCCGACAGACGGCGCAGCGTCCACCAGAGTCCCCCGAAGTAGCCGATCCCCAGGAGCCCGCCCCAGAGCGGAGCCAGCAGCAGAAAGGGGTCAATCGGCATCCTGATTCCGCTCCCGGTTGATGGCCTTTCGCTCCCGGTTCACCCAGAACCAGGCGTTCAGGCACCCCAGCGCCAGCCCGGCGATGAGCAGCATCAGGGTCCAGGAATAGGAGCCGGGCCGGGTGAGGTCGATCCACACCCCCAGAAATATGCCGGCCACGGTCGGAACGGCCACCGACCAGCCCACCATGCCGAACATGCCGAGGCCGAACCAGACCCCGTCGTCTCGCCGCCGCCGTGCGCGCAGTTTTCTCCGCTCCCGGATTTCCACTTCATCCGGGAACCCGGGGGGGCGCTTGGATCCCTGCTCAGACACCTTTGCCGAACTCCACCAGCCGGCGGACAAAGCTCGCCTCCAGCCGGGCCACCGCCGAGCGCGCCTTGCGCTCACGCTCATCCACTTCGGTCAGGAAGCGATCCACGGTTTTCCTGAGTGCGCCCAGTTCGCCGCTCACCGCCAGGCGGGTGGCCACCAGAACCTCGTCCCCTTGTTTTACCAGGATACCGCCGTCGACCGCCAGGAAGGCTTCCCGCCCCTGATCGGTTTCGTAACCCAGGATGCCGGGGGAGAGGGCCGTGGCCAGGTCCACGTGCCGCGGGAGGATCCCGAAGCTGCCGGCCGGGCCTTCGGCCACGATCCGGCGCGCGCCGGTTTCCAGAAAGATCGCCACGGGCTGGAAGACCTTGAGCTTCACGGCGCCTTCCCCCCGGGGCCGTCTTCCTTGGCTCCCCGCCTGCCGGCCTCCCCGATGCCGCCGATCATGTAGAGATCGCTTTCCGGGCGCTGGGAGAACTCGTCGCCCAGGATCCGTTCGCAGCCCTCCAGGGTTTCCTCGATGTCCACCAGGCGGCCTTCGAGACCGGTGAACTGGTGCGTGGTAAAGAAGGGCTGGGTCAGGAAACGCTCCAGGCGCCTGGCCCGGAAAACCGTGCGGCGGTCTTCCCGCGAGAGCTCCTCCAGGCCCAGCATGGCGATGATGTCCTTGAGCTCCTCGTAGGTGGTCAGGGTCTTGCGGACCTCACGGGCGACGTCGTAGTGCCGCTGTCCCACGATGCGCGGCTGCAGCATGATGGAGCGCGACTGCAGCGGGTCCACCGCCGGGTAGAAGCCTTCGCTGGCCCGCCGGCGGGAAAGCACGATGGAGGCCGAAAGGTGAGAGAACGTGTGGACGGCCGCCGGGTCGGTCAGGTCGTCGGCCGGCACGTAGACGGCCTGGATGGAGGTGATCGAGGCCTCCGCGGTGCTCGAGATGCGCTCCTGCGAGCTCGGCCAGCTCGGTGGCCATGGTGGGCTGGTAGCCCATCCGGCTGGGGAGCCTTCCCAGCAGCCCGGAGAGCTCGGAGCCGGCCTGGATGAAGCGGAAAATGTTGTCGATCAGCAGCAGCACATTCTGTCGCAGGTCGTCACGGAAATACTCGGCCATGGTCAGGGCCGTGTGGCCGACGCGGAAGCGGGCACCGGGCGGCTCGTTCATCTGTCCGAAGACCATGACCGTGTTCTGGAGCACGCCGGCGGCGCCCATTTCGCGGTACAGCTCCTCGCCCTCGCGGCAGCGCTCGCCGATGCCGCAGAAAATGCTCATGCCCCGATGCTTGCCCACCATGTTGTGGATGAGCTCGGTGATGATCACCGTCTTGCCCACGCCGGCACCGCCGAAGAGTCCGGCCTTGCCACCGCGCTCCAGGGGGATCAGCAGGTCGATGACCTTGATGCCGGTGAGAAACATCTCGTCGCTGGTCACCCTGCGGGCGAGCTCGACCGGGCGGTTGTGGATCGATCGCGGCTGCACGTCCGTGGGAGCCTCGCCGCCGTCGATGGGGCTGCCGAACACATTGAACATGCGGCCCAGCAGGGATTTGCCAACCGGGACCTCGAGACTGCGGCCGCGGGTGTGGACCGCGACGCCGCGGGCCAGACCGGCGGTGGAGTTGAGCGCGATCCCGCGGATCAGGTGCTCGTCCAGGTGCGCGACGGTTTCGATGAAACAGGCGTTTTCCTCGTCCCCGGCCCAGAGCAGGGCGTTACGGGGCGGAAGCCGGTCGGGAAAAAGGACGTCCACGACACTCCCGCGCACAGCGGCCACCGCCCCGAGGTTCGAAGGACTGGGGTTGTCCTTCATGTTCGCTCTCGCCGATCCACGATCAGTTTGCCTTTGCCGCGGTGAACTTTGCGCCGAAATTTCCATAGGCTTGCCGAACGGCTTGCTGAATTTTTCGATCCCTTCGTTCTCAAATCACCCCGTCCCATTGCCGATGCCGCCACTGCGCAGATCGATGATTTCCAGGCGCGGGTTGGTATGAGGGTTGCGCCGGGAGAGGCCTTCCGCCAGCACCACCAGCTCCCCGGGCAACCCTTCGTCTTGCAGCCAGCGCCTGGCAAATTCGTTCCAGTCGTGGGGGAGCTCCGGCGCATGCACCGGAGACACTCCGTAGGAGAACTGCAGTCCGCAACAGGTTGCTGCTTCCGGGCTGACGGCCGCGATCCACACGGGCAGCTTGAAGCGGGAGACCATCCGCGCCGTGTATCCGGTGGTCGTGTGGACGATGACGGCCGCCGGGGCGAGGCGGGTCACGGTGTGCGCGACGTTTTGCGACATGAGGTCCACGAGATGAGCGTCGCCGCCGCGCTCGTAGTCGGCGAGGGCTTCCGGAGCGCGCACATCAATGCGATAGGGCTCGGTCGCGGCCGCGATCCCGGCGAGCATGCTCACGGCCTCGACCGGGAACTTCCCCGTGGCTGATTCTTCGGATAGCATCACGCAATCGGTGCCGTCAAGGATGGCATTGGCCACATCGGTGGCTTCAGCCCGGGTGGGGCGGTAATGCTCCGCCATCGATTCCAGCAGTTGGGTGGCCGTGATCACCGGTTTTCCGAGCCGGTTGGCCCTGCGGATCAGTTGCTTCTGGACCACGGCCATTTTTTCCAAGCGGGTTTCCACCCCCAAGTCGCCGCGTGCAATCATGATCCCGTCCGCGGCCTGCAGGATCTCATCGATGTGGGCCAGTGCCCCCGCCCTTTCGATCTTGGCGATGATGAACGGGTGATGCCCCAACTCCGCTGCCGCCTGCCGCACTGCGTCAACATCCGCCGGCGTCTCCACAAAGGACTGGCTGACCGCATCCACACCGTTTTCCAGTGCAAACTTCAGACAGTCACGGTCGTGTTCGGTAAACGCACTGACGCCCAGGTCGATTCCGGGGAGATTCAGCCCTTTTCGCGACCGCAACTCACCCCCGACAAGCAAGCGGCACTCCACGTCGCTGGCTGTAACCTTGACCACCTCCAGTTGAATATTGCCGTCGTTGAGGAAGAGGCCGTCGCCCGGCTTGACCACCGCGGGCAGGCGCGGGAAGCTTACGAAGACGCGGCGTCGGTCGCCGGGGATTTCATTCGTGGTCAAGGTGAAGGCATCCCCCGGCTTCAGCTCGATCGGCTCTTCAGCCAATTGCCCGACCCGAATCTTCGGGCCTGGAAGATCGGCCATGATCGTTATGCGTCGGCTGGCCCTACCCGCCGCAAGGCGAAGATTGTCGATCGCGGTCCTATGCCAGGCAAAATCGCCGTGCGAGAAGTTGAGACGGGCGACATTCATCCCGGCATGCAGCATGTGCCGCAGGATCTCGGGCGACTCGGATGCCGGTCCGATCGTACACACGAGCTTCGTCTTATTGGGGGCCAGCGTCATGGCTCCATCCGGTTAGTGTTTCACCGATGCCTGGCCCGCCACGGCCTGCAGCGCCGGTTGCACGCGTGCGGCATCCCCGGGGTGATAACGGCAGATCGGATGCAATGGGCTGTCAAACCGGATCACGGGAGGTTGCGCCGAAGGCTGCCGGTCTGCAGCAGGCAGGCTTTGCGGAGGCCGGCATAAAAAAGGATCTGCAGCCCGACGGCCAGGAAGAGGAGGTCGCGAAACAGCATTTGGGCCGGGGAGACCCTGTAGCCGGGCTCGCTGAAGGAAAAGCAGCCGCAGTCGAATTCCTGGCCCCGGATCAGGTTCACGCCGATGGCGAAGATGAAGGCCAGCAGCAGTGCGTTGAGCATCAGGACCGCGCTTCGCGGGAAGACCCCCAGGATCAGGGCCAACCCGCCGAACAGCTCCACAAAGGGGATCACGATAGCCATCAGGTTGATGAGGGAGCCGGGGAACAGGTAGTAGCCGTAGATGATCTTGGCGAAGAGGGCCGGTTCCATGATCTTGGGAAAGCTCGAGTAGACGAAGATCAACCCCAGGAACCAGCGCGCGGCCAGTTCGAGCCAGGCACTCCCCAGCAGGCCCTTGAGGCTACGGTTCAACCGGAAACCCCTCTGCTTCCCAGGCCGGATAGCCGTCGATGAAGACGCTCACGTTCACGTAGCCGGCGTCGAACAGTCGCCGGGCCAGCTCATGGCTGTCATCGCATTCCCGGCCGCTGCAGTAGGTCACGATGGGCTGGGAGGCCGGCACCGCAGCCCTGAACTTCTCCATGTGCCGGTCGAACTCCCCCGCCGGGAAGGAGACCGCCCCCTGGATGTGTCCGCGGGCGTAGTCGGCCTGCGAGCGGGCATCCACGAAGAAAGCCTTGCCGCCGTCATAGATCGCCTTTGCCGTCCGGACGTCGGGGATTTCCAGGTCGCGGACCACCACATCGTTTTTCCCCCGGGCCGTGATCACGCCCCGGGAGGGGTCCCATTCCCCCTTCAGGGAGATCCCCCGCGGGGAGAGAGAATTGACGATCAGGGCCCCCAGGACGGCCAGTCCCAGCAGCAGCCCCAGTTCCTTGGCCAGATCCCGCAGCGGCATGAAATCAGCACCTCACCGGTTCATCCGCCTTTCATTATGCTCGGGCCTCCGCCGCCAGGCAACAAAATTCCTTCGGCGCAGCGTAGGACCTTCGGCGGCCGGTGACAGGACAACGCCATGCTTTGACAGAGTCGGCCAAAGGACTTACCATTTCATGATAGCAGCGAAATTTTCTTCCTCTTAAGCGGAGGTTCCCCCGATGGCGCGTATCATTTACGGCTTGGGCGGTGATGCGGACCGTGCATTCCAGGTGTACACCGACCTGGATTTCTGGGACGCGCGCCGCATCCTGAAGGACCTGGCGGTCGTGAAGCGGAACTTCCGCGGCCAGCCGCCCGGTGATGAGTTCCCGACCAAGGTCAGTGCCGAGCAGCATTCCACGGGCGTCAGGAAAGAGATCGAGCGCCGCCTCAGGCAGGCCATCGCCTCCCCGCCGCGCCACGTCATCGTCACGGCCATGCTGCGGGACGGCTGCTTCGAGTTCGACCCGCAGGCCTATTTCCCGGCGCGCTGGTCGCTCCAGCGCATGCTGCACTTCACCCGCTTCCGGCTGCCGCTGGATCAGCCGGCCCTGAGCGGCGTGTACTGGTCGATCGCCCTTTCCTGGCGCGGCGGCCGGATTCGGGTCGAGCGGGTGCAGCGCGACGGGAAGTTCGACCCGGCGGTGGGGAGCGAGCAGGAGGCCCGCCGCCGGCTCAGGGTCCCGAGCTGCTTCTGAAAAGAGGTGGCATCGGGCATCGGGCGTCAGGCGTCCGGGGGCTCAGCAGGTCGAACCTCCCGATCCGGTTTCCAAAGGCGCAGCCGAACGGAAGCCAACTCCGGGGCCTCAGGAAAGGAGGAGAAAAGTCATGTGGAAGGAATTCAAAGAGTTCGCCATGCGGGGGAACGTGGTGGACATGGCCGTGGGCATCATCATCGGCGCGGCCTTCGGGGCCATTGTCAAGTCCCTGGTCTCGGACGTGATCATGCCGCCCATCGGCCTGCTGCTGGGTAACGTGGATTTCTCGAACCTGTTTCTGGTGCTGAAGGACGGTTCGGCGGCCGGGCCCTACGCAGCCCTGGCCGAGGCCCAGAAGGCCGGCGCGGTAACGCTGAACTACGGGGTTTTCATGAACACCGTGATCAGCTTCCTGATCGTGGCCTTCGCGGTCTTCCTGCTCATCCGCGGCATCAACCAGCTGAAGAGGGCGGAAGCGGCGCCGCCGGCCGAACCGACCACCAAGAAATGCCCCCACTGCCTGTCCAGCATCCCCGTCAAGGCGACCCGCTGCGCCCACTGCACCTCGCAGCTGAACTAAAAGGGCGCAAGGCACAAGGCGCGAGGCGCAGGGCGAAAACAGGCGACGGGCAAGAACCCATACGGAGGAGGTCCATGAGAGTCAAATGGATATCAGCGCTGCTGCCGATGTTGCTGCTGCTGACCTGGGGCGTGAGCCTGGCCGATGAAGTCCGGCTGCGAAACGGCGATCGCCTCAGCGGCCGAGTGCTCCGGCTGGAGGCGGGACTGCTGGTGATGGAAACCCCCTATGCCGGAGAGATCTCGGTGAAGTGGGAGGCGGTATCCGGGCTGCAGACCGATGCTCCGATCCGGGTGGTGCTCGGCGACGGGGCCGTGCTCAGCGGGATCGCGGGCCAGAGCGCAGCCGGACGGGCGACCCTCAAGCCCGAGGGCATCCCCGAGACGCTGACCCTGGAACTCGCCCGGGTGGCCGCCATCAACCCCCCGCCGCCGGAGCCGGAGCTCAAGGTCCGCGGCCGAGCCAACGTGGGCGCCAACATGACCAAAGGCAACACGGACACCAAAACCGTCTATGCGGATGCCGAACTGGTGGCGCGCACGCGGGAGAACCGTTTCACCCTCGGCGGTGTCTACAGCCGGGACGAGGATCGAGGCGAGCGGACCTCCGACGCCCTGCTGGGCTACATGAAGTATGATCACTTCCTGACGCCGGCCTGGTTTTTCTATGCCGCCCTGTCCGGGCTGAAGGATCGATTCAAGGACCTGAACCTGCGCACGGTAGCCGGCCTCGGTGTGGGCTACCAGGTGTGGGATGCGCCCCTGCGGAGCCTGTCGCTGGAAGCCGGCCTGAGCTACGTGAACGAGGATTTCATCGTAACCGCGGACGAGGGCTATGCGGCCGGTAGATGGGCGGTCAACTTCGAGCACTGGCTGTTCGCGAAGCGGACTCAGTTCTTCCATTTCCACGAGGGCCTGGTGGGGCTGGAGGACACCAACGATGTCTTCATCAGCAGCCGGACCGGCCTGCGCTTCCCGCTGCTGGAGCGGTTCAACGCGACAGTCCAGTTCAATTACGACTGGGACAACAGCCCTCCGGCGGGCACCCGCAAGGGCGACGAGAACTACATCTTCACGTTGGGGTATGCATTCTAGGCGCAGGGCGCAAGGGTCAAGGTACAAGGGGCATCAGGCATCAGGCGTCGGGCGTAAGGGTGAGCGGAGGTTTTACGGAAGCCGGGCACTAGGTGGTTTCGGGCTTCAGTGTCATGTCAAAGGCAATGCGAAACTCGAAATGTGAAATGCGAAAGGCTGGCTTTCGCATTCCCTTCTGCGCCTGACGCCTGATGCCCGACACCCCCTTGTGCCCTGCGCCCTGTGTCTTGCGCCTGGTTCTTAGACTCTTTCCTTGAACTCGGTTCCCAGCAGCCCCTCCGGACGGACCAGCAGCACCAGGATGATGATCAGGAAGGCCAGGGTGTTTTTGAAGGCCACCGAGATGAACCCGCCCGCCAGGCTCTCGGCTACGCCCAGGAGCAGGCCGCCGACGATCGCCCCGGGCAGACTGTTGAGCCCGCCCAGAATGGCTGCGGCGAACCCCTTCAGGAAGGGCTCCAGCATGAAGAAGGGGTCCAGCAGCAGCGCCGGCGCCAGGAAGAGCCCGGCCAGAACGCCGAGCAGGGCCGCCAGGCCCCAGCTGAGGGCCAGGATCTGACGGGTGGGGATTCCCATAGTCTGGGCCGCGGGCAGGTTTTCGGAGGTCGCCCGCATGGCCAGCCCCAGGCGGGTCTTCTGGACCAGCAGGTAGAAAAAGAGGCTGGCCAGCAGCCCGGCCGCCAGGGTGCCCAGGCTGAGCTGACTGATGATGACGCCGCCGAAGCTGTAAATCTTGGTGTCGGACAGGGGGAAGGGAAAGGACTGGATCTCGGTGCCGCCGAAATAGGCGGTCAGACCCTGCAGGATGAGGCCCAGCCCGAGAGTCAGGATGATCTGGCCCAGCTGGGTGGCCTCCCGGCGCTGGGCCGGGATCAGCACGCAGAAGTAGAAGGTCATGGCCAGGGCGGCGCCGAAGAGCAGCGCCAGAAAAAAGGCCAGCCCGTAATGCAGGTTGATCCCGAGGAGCATGAAGGCGAAGAAAGTGCCGGCGGTGGTGATGTCCCCGTGGGCGAAGTTGAGGATCCGGGTGGAACGGTAGATCAGGGCCAGGCCCAGGGCCACCAGGGCGTAAATGCTGCCGGTGGCCAGCCCGGAGATGAGGTACTGGAACGTTCTGGTCATGGGGATCCCCCTTGGGCCGCGTCTCGCGAATTCAGCGCTATGAACCGGCAAGACAGGATCGGTGACGTATTGCCGGATGGAGGAGCCACTTCTCAGAGACGCGGAAATCAGAAACTGAAATATCGAAGCTCGAAACAAATCCGAATGACCAAAATCCAAATGATCAAAACACAAAACCAGTTTCTCGGCGCTCTTGTTTGGGATTTTGAGCATTGGGATTTGGATATTGTTTCGGATTTCGGATTTTGATATTAGGATTTCGCTCCGGAATCAGACCTGTAAGAAAAAAGCAGTTATGTGGCCAAAATCGATGACAGAGCTTCCGAGACGACGCCGCACTATTCTCGCCTGCAACCGGGGTTTCAGCGGAAGGGCCAGTTGCGGAAATAGAGCCGCATCTTGAACCAGCGGCCGTAGAGGCCGAGCGGTTCGAAAATCAGGACGAGGAGGATGGTCACGCCGAAGACCACCGGCACCATCTCCCTGTAAGCGCTGAAAAACTGGGGCACCAGGATGACAAAGGCCGCGCCCATGATGGAGCCCTCGACGGAGGCCAGTCCGCCGATGATGACCGCCACGAACAGGGTGATGGACTCCATGAAGGTGAACATGTTGGGCTCCAGGTATCCCATGAAAAGGCCGTAAAGCGCGCCCTGGACGCCGGTGTAAAAGGAGCTGATGGCGAAGGAGAGCAGTTTGTAACGGGTCAGATTCACGCCGATGACCTCGGCGGCGATGTCGTTGTCGCGGATGGCGATGAAGGCCCGCCCCATGTAGGAGGAGATGATGTTGTATGATCAGCAGGGTGAAGACGGCGGCGATCAGGAAATTGAAATAGTAATTGAACGGTGATCTGCGAAAGACCCAGGAGCGGCGAGAGCTTCTTGATGCTCAGCCCCATGCGGCCGCCGGAAAGCAGCTCGGAGTTCACGAAGATCTGGTACACGGCGATGCCGAAACCCATGGTGGCGATGGCCAGGTAGGGTCCCTTGAGCCGCAGAGAGGGAAAGCCCACCAGGACCCCGAAGAGCCCGGCGGCCACCCCGGCACCCAGCAGCGCCCAGGGGCCAGGGCATGCCCGATCCGGCTCAGGTGGCCGAAGGTGAAGGCCCCGATGGCCAGAAAGCCGGCCTGGCCGAAGGAGATCTGGCCGGTGTAGCCGATCAGCAGGTTCTGACCCTGGACGCCGATCGCGTAGATAAAGATGATGCGTGGCGATGTAGGTCACGTGCTCCGGGGCATACCAGGGCAGCAGGAGCAGGACCAGGACCAGCAGCCCCACCCAGACCCGGGTCCAGGGCTTGCGGATGAGCTGCAGTTCTTCCCGGTAGCTCTCGATCAGATCCATGTCTCATCCACCTCGGTCGGTTCAGCCTCCCGATAGAGCGAAGTCGATCAGGTCGCGGTAGCGTTTCTCCAGGAAGCGGCGTTTCACCTTCTTGGTGGGGGTCACGTCGCCGTCTTCCTCGTAGAAACGCCTGGGCAGCAAGGCGAACTTCTTGATGGTCTCCACCTTGGACAGGGTCTTGTTGACTTTGGCGACTTCGCTCGTCGATCAGCTTGCTGATCTCCGGGTTCTGGGTCAGGTCGGCAAAGGTGGTAAACGGGATCCGGTTGTCCTGGGCGTACTTGGTCACATTGTCTTCGTCGATCAGAATCAGGGCCACGAGGTATTTGCGGCCGTCGCCGATGACGACCGCATCCTGGATGTAGGGGCTGAATTTCAGCTTGTTCTCGATGAAGGCCGGGGTGATGTTCTTGCCGCCGGCGGTGATGATGATGTCCTTCTTGCGGTCCAGGATCTTGAGAAACCCGTCCTCCATCGCCCCCACGTCGCCGGTGTGGAGCCAGCCGTCCTTGATGGTCTCGGCGGTCAGTTCCGGATCCTTGTAGTAGCCCTTGAAAGACTCCCGGGCCCCGTGACCAGGATCTCTCCGTCCTCGGCGATTTTCACCTCCATGCCCGGGATCGGGCTCGCCCACGTATCCCCAGCGCGGACGATCGATGCGCTGGACGGCGATCACCCCGGTGGACTCGGTCTGGCCGTAGCCTTCCCGCAGCGGGATTCCCAGGGCGTTGTAGTAACTGAAAAAGCTCCGGGGAGGCCGGCGCGGCGGCGCAGACGGCCAGCGCACCCGTTCGAAGCCGAGCTGTCGTTTCAGGTGGTAGAGGACCAGCCAGTAGAGGGGCCAGTAGAGCGAGGGCCCACAGCAGACCGCCCTGCTCGGCTCCTTTCCGGCTCTTGACGTAGCGCAGACCCACCCCGCACCGCGAGGCGGTAAAGCGCTCGTCTTGAGGTGCGTCGAATCGGACATCCGGATCTCGATCATGGAGGCGAATTTCTCCCAGATCCGGGGCACGCTGGCAGAAGACCGTCGGGAGAGACCTCCCGCAGGTTCTGCGGCCAGCGTGTCCATGCTTTCCACGAAGTTGACGGTGCCGCCGTGCCCAGATCGCCTGGAAAAGGGAGATCAGGTTTTCGTAGATATGGGCCAGCGGCAGGTAGGAGAGCATCTCGTCGTCTTGCACGGAAGGGTGACCGCCGCCATGAAGGCCGCGGTGATGCTCAGGATGTTGTGGTGGGTGATCATGGCCCCTTTGGGGCGGCCGGTGGTGCCCGAGGTGTAGATCATCATGGCCGTGTCGTCCGGCGTCGATCGGCCGCCAGCCGCTCTCGAACCGCCTCGGGGTGGCTTCCAGCAGGTAGTCGCTGCCCTGCTGCATGAATTCGTCGAAATAGATGATGCGCGGGTGGGAGAAGCCCCAGAGACCCTTTGGGGTCCCAGACGACCACCTCGAGCTACGCTCAAGTTCGTCGATGATCTGGAGCACCTTGTCCACCTGCTCCTCGTTTTCCACAAAGAGGAGCTTGGACTCGGAATGGCCCACCACGTAGGCGACCTGATCCGGGGCCGAGGTGGGGTAGACGCCGCAGGTGACGCCGCCCACGGTCATGGCGGCCAGGTGGCAGATGAGCCACTCGGGGCGGTTGTCGCCGAGGATGGCCACCCGGTCGCCGGGCTCGAGCCCGACGGCCAGCAGGCCGGCGGCCGCTTCCCGCACCTGCTGGCCATACTCGCGCCCAGGTGATGCGGTTCCAGATGCCGTACTCCTTGCGTCGCAGGGCCACCCGATCGCCCTGCGGTCGTTCGACCTGTCGGAAGAAGAGGGCGGAAAGGTCTCGTCTGCGGCGCGTCCATCACCATGTCCTCCGCTTCTTGTAGAGCCGCCATCCTTTGGGCGAGAGGGTGTCGCCTCCCAACGCCCAGGTACAGTTCCTGCACGTCCTCGTTTTCCTGCAGCTCCGCGGACGTGCCCTTCGAGCACGATTCGGCCCGACTCCATGATGTAGCCGAAGTGGGCGATCCCCAGGGCCAGTTTGGCATTCTGCTCGACCAGCAGAATG
The DNA here is from genome assembly GCA_963704245.1 of uncultured delta proteobacterium. Taxonomy (GTDB): domain Bacteria; phylum Desulfobacterota; class DSM-4660; order Desulfatiglandales; family Desulfatiglandaceae; genus CAVPHJ01. Next base: position 82,071 of record CAVPHJ010000016.1, on the reverse strand, counting down.
GTCGTCCCGGCCTGGCTGATCTTGCCAGAGCGCGTCGTAGACCTGGCGGGCGACCTTGGGTGCCAGCCCGAGGGAGGGCTCGTCGAGCATCAGCAGCTTGGGCCGCCGCAGCATGGCCCGGGCCATGGCCAGCATCTGCTGCTCCCCGCCGGAAAGGGTCTCGGCCTGCTGGCCGGCCCGGGCCTTGAGAATGGGAAAGAGGCGGTACACGAACGTCCAGGTCCGTCTGGCACGTCCTTGTCGCGGCGGCCCCAACAGCCCAGGTCGAGGTTTTCCGCGACGGTCAGCTCCCGGAAGAGGCCGCGGTCCTCGGGCACATAGACGATGCCCAGGCGCGCGATGCGCTCCGGCGCCAGGCGGTGAATGCGTCCGGCCCATGAATTCGATGGTCCCCTTCTTGGGCTGGTCCTTGAGCAGGCCGGCGATGGTCTTGAGCAGGGTGGTCTTGCCCGCGCCGTTGGGGCCCAGGACGGTGAAGATCTCCTCTTCCTTCACCTCCAGGGACAAGCCCGTGGAGCGCGTAGATGCGGTCGTAGTACAGGGTTTCGATGCTGGCGATCTTGAGCAGCGCGGGCATGGCTGCTCTCCCTTGCTAGCGAATGTCGAATATCGAAGTCGTCCCCCGGCCTGGGTCCACGGTCCACTTCGACATTCAGTGTTCTACATTCGGCGTTCTGCGGTTTGCCTCCCATCCGCCCCCGTCCTCGGTTACCCGATGACCGGGCCTTGGATGACTGATACCCGAGACCGGATTCGTTTTCGAATTCCGCATTCCGAATTTCGAATTAGGGACCTCGTCCCCAGTTCTCGTCACCCGTACCCGCTTCCGTCCCCCAGATAGGCCGCGATCACCTCCGGGGTGCGCTGGACCTCCTCCGGCGTGCCTTGGCCGATCTTCAGCCCGTAGTCCAGGGCGATCATGCGGTCGGCCAGTCTGGAGGCGATGCGCAGGTCGTGCTCCACCAGCAGGATGGCGGTCCTGATAGCGGCCCCGGATCTCGATGATCCGGTAGGCGGTTTCCTCCTTCTCCTCGGCGGTCAGGCCCGCGATGGGCTCGTCGAGCAGCAGGAGCCTGGGTTCCATGGCCAAGGCGCGGCCCATCTCCACCCGCTTCTGCACCCCGTAAGGGCAGTCCGACACCCGGGCCTGGCGAAAGGCCTGGAGATCCAGGAACTCGATGATCTCCTCCACCACCCGGCGATGCCGGATTTCCTCGCTTCCGCGCCGCAGGACAGGCCTGCAGGAGGTTCTTCCTGAACTTGATGTGGCGGCCCAAGCAACAGATTGTCGAGCACCGTCATGTGCAGGAAGAGCCGCAGATTCTGAAAGGTCCGGGCGATGCCGCTGAAGGGCCACCTCATCGGGAGAGAGCCCCTGCAGGCTCCCGCCCTGGAACAGGATCTCACCACTGTCCGGGCGGTAGACGCCGGAGATGCAGTTGAAGAACGTGGTCTTGCCGGAGCCGTTGGGCCCGATGACGGTCAGGATCTCGTTTTCCTCGAGCTGCAGGTCCAGCCCTGCCAGGGCCCGGATACCGCCGAAGCTGATGGAGAGCCGGCTGACCTCGAGAAGCGCCATGGTCTCCTTCCGCTATGCTGTCGGCAGAGTGCTTTCCCCTTCCATTGCCGGAAGGGCGGTCCGGCGCGCCCGGATGCTGCCATGCACCGCGCGAACCGGACCGCTGGAGCGTTTGGCTCTAGACTAGAAATGCGCTTTGTGAAAAGTGAAGGGTTCGAGCGGCACGACTTTCCCGCCCTTGGCCTGCCCCATGCGCGACGCGTTGTTGCCGTGCCGGCGGTTGGGACCGTAGGTCACATCCGCGCCCACGCCCTCGGGCATCCAGTCCGTGATCCTCTCCATGCCTTTGATCATGCTGTCCGGGGTGAGGTCACGGCCGGCGTTCTTCAACCCTTCGACCAGGTGGATCATGGACATGGCGCCGAAAAGGGCCAGATACTCCTTGCCTTCGAGCTTGGGGTTGTACTTCTTCAGGATGTCCACCACCTGGTCGGCCTCGGGGTCGGAGCCGGGCACGCCCGAGTTCCCGGGAAGGGCGATATAGGTGCCCTCCCAGACCTCGCCGGCCACCTTGTACATGATCGGGTCGCCCAGGGTGAAGGTGGTCAGGATCTTCGGGCGGTAGCCGATCTTGGCCATTTCCTTGGCGATGAGGGCGCCGTGGGTCATGGTGGGATACAGGATCAGCGTGTCGGCGCCCGATTCCTTGAGCTTGAGGGCGTGGGTGCCGAGAGCGCGCTCGGTGACCTCGTAGGGCACCGCGGCGACCAGCTTGGCCTTTCCGCCCGCATCCTTGACGGCCATTTCAACCCCCGACATGGCCATCTTGCCGTAGTCGTCGTTCTGGTAGAACAGGGCGATGTTCTTGGATCCCAGCTTCTGGATCGCGTAGGAGGTCACATAGTACGGCCTCGTCTTCATAGTCCGGATAGGCGATGAAGATCGGGCGCAGCTTGTCCTTGGGCTGGCGCGCCCAGATCCGCACGTCGCCGTAAGCCGTGACCAGGGGGATGTTGTTCTCGGGGAAGAAGTCCTTGGAGGCGTTCAGGATGGCCGTGCCGAGCAGCCCGCAGACGGCGAAGACATTGCCCTTCATCTCCTGCAGGTTGGTCATGGCGCGGGTCGGGTTGTAGCCGTCGTCCTTGAGAACGACCTTGATCTTGCGGCCGTGGATCCCGCCCTGGCTGTTGATGTGCTCCGCATAGGCCTGGCCGCCGAGGCCGGTCACGCCCCAGAGCGCGGCCGGGCCGGAAAGCGGGGTGGTCCAGCCTACCACCACCTCGTTGTCGGAGACGCCGGCCGCACCGGCCTGGAGCGGCACAAAGCCGGCCAGCAGCGCGAGCAGGCCAAAACTGACAGCCATACCTACGGATTTGCTTCTCATGACGACCTCCTTTTCGTGAGGGTTAAGGGTTGCCGCCCGGGGTCTATATGGACCTGCGGGTGCGTTTCCACCAGATTCCGGAACAAGGTCCCGTGAATTTCCACTGCCGTTGAAAAGGGGGTGACACAAAGACACGTGCCGGTCACCGACCTCCGTCCTTGGGCATGCGGCCGGCCCCGGCAACCTAGGGAGCTTTCACCGCCGAAGTATATTCGGGGCCGACACGGAGGTCAATCGGTTTTTCGCCCCGCTCAGCCCAGCAGGGCGCGGGCGATGATCTCCTTCATGATCTCCTGGGTGCCGCCGCCGATGGACAGAATGCGGTTGTCCCGGTAGAGCCGCTCGACCAGGTACTCGCGCATGTAGCCGAACCCGCCGTGGAGCTGGACCGCATCATGAGTGACCCGGTCGCTCACCGTGCAGGCGAAGTTCTTGGCCATGGAGATCTCCTTGACCTGCGGCTCACCCGCGTTCATCCGGGCAGCCACCCGGTAGGTGAACTCCCGGCTGGCCTCCACCAGGGTGGCCATGTCGGCCAGCTTGTGACGGGTCACCTGAAAGCCGGCCAGCGGCCGGCCGAAGGCCTGTCTTTCGCGGACATACTTCAGGGAAAGCTCCAGGGCCAGCGCGGCGGTCATGTTGGCCATGACGGCCAGTTGCAGCCGTTCGTTCTGGAAGTTCTCCATGATCCCGTGAAACCCCTGCCCCTCTGCGCCCAGCAGGTTCTCGACCGGCACCTGGCATTCGTCGAAAAAGATCTGGGCCGTGTCCGAGGCCCACCAGCCCATCTTCCGGAGCGGTTCGGACACCGAATAGCCGGGCGTGCCCGCGTCGATCACCAGCAGGCTGAGGCCGGCGTAGCCCTCGCCGCCGGTCCGGACCGCGCAGGTGAGCTGATTCGCCCGGGCGCCGCTGGTGATGAACATCTTGCTGCCGGTGACCCTGTAGCAGTCCCCGCGGCGCACCGCCCGGGTCCGGATGCCGGCCACGTCGGAGCCCGCATCGGGTTCGGTCACGCCCAGGGCGGCGATCCTGCGGCCCGCCAGAACCGGGGGCAGGAAGCGCTGCTTCTGCTCCTCGGTACCCAAAGCCAGGATAGGCGGGATGGCGATATCCAGCGACCCGAGCCCGGCCACCACCCCGGCCGACCCGCAGCGCATGAGCTCCTCGACCGCCGCGATCTTGTGAAACAGGTCGCCGCCGGCCCCGCCGTAGGCCTCCGGGTAGCCGATCCCCAGAACACCTGCCTCGGCCGCCCGCGGATAGAGTCCCGGCGGAAAAACGCCCGCTTCCTCCCAGCCCTCCACGAAGGGCCCGATTTCCCGCTCCACGAACCGGCGCAGCGTTTCCCGCAGCACCCGGTGCGTGTCACCGAAGTACTCCTGATACCCGCTCACCTTACTCTCCCCCGCGCAGGCGACACGATCCCTTCGGAGGCTGAGAAAATGCCCAGATGCAAGGCCCCCGAGGTCCCGAGGAACGAGGCGTACCGTGAAGTACGCCGCAGTGACGAGGGATGAGGGAAACGCCGCAGATGGGCGTTTTCCCTCAGCCTCCTAGAGGGGGAAGAGCTGCTGGATGCGTTGCGCCAGCATGATGTCCCCGCGCGCCTTGAGCTGGCCGCTCATGAAGGCCTGCATGCCGTTCACTTGCTTGTTGACGATACCCAACCAGGTTTCGGCCGACATGGTCAGGGTCACCGACGGGGAGGCATGGGTGCCTTCCAGCACCTGGCAGGCCCCGTCCTTGATGGCCACGTTCCACTGGCCGCCGCCCTCGCCGGTGATGTCGAACTGAAAAACCGCGTTGAGCCCCTGGGCGGCGTTGGGGTTGAAGACTCCCGGCATTTTCCCGAAAACTTCCTTGATGGATTGCAGTGCCATGTTTTCTCCCTTCTTGGGTTTGGGTTTTGGGCCGTCGAATTCCGCCCCCGGGCGGGGGCCGCTCCGGGGCGGGATGACCACGGCCTCGCCTTCGGCAATGATTTGACCGTGCTGATTGGACCAGCTGAGCGCCATTTTCACCCAGCGTTTCTTTTCCATCTTCTCCGCCACCCGGGCGGTGGCGGTGACCGTGTCGCCGAAAAAGGTCGGCCCCTTGAACCGGCAGGAGATCTCCACCGCCACCGTGCCCAGCCCCGGCAGGCGCATGCCGAGGACCGGCGCGATCAGCGCCTGGGGCAGGGCGCCGTGGGCGATGCGGGTCCTGAACGGCGTGGTGCGGGCGAACTCCTCGTTCACGTGCAGCGGGTTGAAGTCGCCGCTGAGGCCGGCGAACAGGTAGACGTCGGTCTCGGTGATGGTCTTGCTGAAGGAGGCTTGCTCGCCCACCTCCAGTTCCTCGTAGCTTTTTCCGAGCTCGATCTCCATCGTCACCGCCCCTGGAAATCCGGGGTCCTCTTCTCCAGGAAGGCGGTCATGCCTTCCACCGCATCCTCCGTCGCGGCGACCCGGCCGAGGGCCTCGCAAAGCAAGTCCAGCGCCGCTTCCAGGGGCAGGTCGGACATGGCGTGGAAAGCCTCCTTGCCGATCCGCAGCCCGATCGGGCTCCTGGCGGCTAGCTGACCCAGCAGCTCCTCCACCTCCCGGTCCAGGTCTTCCGGCGCCACCGCCCGGGTGATCAGACCGATCTCGGCGGCCTCGGGGGCCGCCACCCGCCGGCCGGTCAGGACCATCTCCAGAGCCTTCTTGCGTCCCACGTTGCGGTAGAGGAGCGCCCCCACCATCATGGGGAAAATACCCACGTTGACTTCCGGTGTCCAGAAACAGGCATCCCGGCGCGCCAGGACCAGATCGCAGGCCAGCATGAGGCCCAGCCCGCCGGCCAGACAGTGGCCGTTGATTCTGGCCACCAGCGGCTTGCCGAAGCCCGCCATCCGCTTCAGCAGCGCCGCGTATTGCCGGGCACCGCTCATTCTCTCGGCGCCCGGCCCGGCCAGGGAGGCGGCCAGGTCGGCGCCCGAACAGAAGACGGTTTCGCCGGCGCCGGTGAGGCAGACCGCCCGCACCCCAACGTCCTGCTCGGCCCGCTCCAGCAGGCGGAGAAAAGCTGCGATCATTTCCTCGCTCAGGGCGTTCCTGCTGGCCTCGCGGTCGATGGTCAGGAAGGCCGCCCGCTTGCGGACCTCGTAGCGGAGTTCATCGCCCATCTTGAGTCCCCTCCGGTTCGATCTCCACCAGGATGTCGCCGGGAGCCACCTTGGCGCCCTCGGCGGCGCGGATTTTCTTCACCCGGCCGGCATAGGGTGCCACCAGGGTGGTCTCCATCTTCATGGCGCTGACCACCACCAGCCCCTGGCCTTGCGTCACCGGCTGCCCTTCCTCCACCATGAGGCGCACCACCACCGCCGGCATGGGCGGTGTGACTTCGCCGGGGGCATCCCCGCCAGACCCGCGCCGGGAGCGGCGGCGGGACGCGTCCCGGACCGGGTAGGTTCGACCGCAGAGAAAGATCTCCTTGCCTCGGGCTGTACGGGCCAGATGGACCTCCCGGGCCGTGCCGTCCACCACCAGCTGCAGGCGGTTGGCGGACAGGGCCCGGAATACAACCCGGTAAGGGCGCTCGCCGACCGTGATCTCCAGCGCCCCATCGCCCCCACCGGGGCGGGCTTCCACGTCGACCGGGTGCTCGGCGATCATCAGTCGGTATTGCATCTCAGAGTCTCCATTCGCCCAGGCTTTGCCAGGGGGTGGGGAAACCCCGCACCGGCCCCGTCTCCGGCCGGGGCGGCCGGCCGGGACGGGGCCAGCAGTTCGTCGACCAGATAGGCGATGGCGGCCAGATCCATTTCCCGGGAGTCCTGGTGCCAGCCGCTGAAATGCCGCTCGATGAAGTCGGTGCGGGTCTCGCCGGCCTGGAAAGCGGGGCTCTGCAGGAGGTCGATGAGAAAGGGGATCGTGGTCCGGACGCCCAGGATGGCGTAGCTCTCCAGCGCCCGGATCATGCGCCGGATCGCCGCATCGCGGTCCTCGCCGTAGGTCACCAGCTTGCTGAGGATGGGGTCGTATTCCAGCGGCACCTCGAAGCCCGGCATAGATGCCGCAGTCGTTTCGCACGCCGGGCCCGGCCGGCTCGGACAGATGGAGGATCAGGCCGGGGGAGGGACAGAACTGGGCTTCCGGATCTTCGGCATAGATCCGGCACTCGATGGCGTGGCCGCGCGGCACGATCTCTTCCTGGCCGAAAGGCCAGGCGGCTGCCGGCGGCGATTTCCAGCTGCTGACGCACCAGGTCGATGCCGGTCGTGACCTCGGTGATCGGGTGCTCCACCTGCAGCCGGGTGTTCACCTCCAGGAAGTAGAAGCGGCCGTCGCGGTCCAGCAGAAATTCCACCGTGCCGGCGTTGCGTAACCGGAGGCCAGCGCCGCCTCGACCGCGGCCCGGGCCATGGACTGCCGCAGGCCCGGGGTGAGCGCCGGGGAAGGGGTCTCCTCGACGATCTTCTGGTGTCGCCGCTGAATCGAGCATTCCCGCTCGAAGAGATGGACGACGTTGTCCGTGATGGTCGGCCAGGATCTGAAACTCCACGTGGCGCGGGCCGGTGAGGGCCTTTTCCAGATAGATGGCCCCGTCTGCCGAAGGCCTTCCCGGCCTCGCTCATGGCCGACCGACAGCCTTCCGCAAAGGCGTCCGGGATCGACGACGAAGCGCATGCCCTTGCCCCCGCCGCCGGCCGCGGCCTTGACCAGCAGCGGGATAGCCGATGCGGGCGGCCTCCCGGCGCAGGACGTCCAGATCGGTGGTGGCTTCCAGCATGCCGGGGATGACCGGCACGCCGGCCTGCTGCCATGATGCGGCGGGCCACGGTCTTGTCGCCCAGGTCGCGGATCACGTCGGCCGGCGGGCCGATGAAGACCAGCCCGGCGGCCTCGCAGGCCGCCGCGAACTCCGGGTTTTCGGCCAGAAAGCCGTAGCCCGGGTGAATCGCCTCGGCCCCGCTTTCGCCGGGCGACCTGCAGCAGGCGCTCGATGTTCAGGTAGCTCTGCTGAAGGTCGCGCTGGGCCCCAGCGGAAAGACCGCGGTCCGCCTCCAGCACGTGGAGGGCGGCCGCGTCGGCCTCGGAATAGACGGCCACGGTCTCGATCCCCATCTCCCGGCAGGTGCGGATGATCCGGACCGCGATCTCACCGCGGTTGGCGATCAGGATCTTCTTGAACATACATCACATCCAGGCGCAAGGCCAGGCGCAAGGCGCAAGGCTCATAGGCGCGAGGCGCAGCCGTGCATGCGGAGTGCCTGTTGGCGTGAGCCGGTCCTGGGCCCTTTCGACTTCCGATTTTTGTCCCGAGTCGTCTTCACTCGGCCGTCCTTCCGCTTATTCGATTTCGCATTCCGAATTTCACCTTGCGCCTTGAGCCCTGCGCCTTGCACCGTTTTTCACATTCTAAACGTTCCGTAGCCGTACGGCTCGTGCCTCGAATCGGGGCGTTCAGGGCGGCCGAGATGGCCAGGCCCAGCACGTCCCGCGTCTTGGCCGGGTCGAGGATTCCGTCGTCCCACAGGTTGGCGGTGGAGTAATAGGCGTTGCCTTCCCGCTCGGCCGAGGCGATGATCGGCTCCTTGATCTGCCGCACCATCTCCGCCGGCAGCGGCGGCTGGCCCTCCCGGGCCAGCTGGTCGTTCTTGACCGTGACCAGCACGTCGGCGGCCTGCTCGCCGCCCATGACCCCGATCTGGGCGTTGGGCCACATCCAGAGGAAGCGGGGCCCGTAGGCCCGGCCGCACATGCCGTAGTTGCCGGCCCCGAAGGAGGCGCCGATGATCACCGTGAACTTGGGAACCGTGGCCGTGGCCACCGCGTTGACCATCTTGTGGCCGTCTTTGGTGATTCCGCCCCGTTCGTACTCCTTGCCGATGATGTAGCCGCTGATGTTCTGCAGGAACACCAGCGGGATGCCCCGTTTGTCGCAGAGCTGGATGAACTGGGTGGCCTTGAGCGCGCTGTCGGAAAAGAGCACGCCGTTGTTGCCCAGGATCCCGACCGGGTAGCCGTGGATGATAGGCCCAGCCGCAGACCAGGGTCGGGCCGTAGAGGGCCTTGAACTCCAGGAACTCGCTGCCGTCCACCATCCGGGCGATGACCTCGCGCACGTCGTAGGGCGTGCTCAGATTCTTGGCGGCACGATCCCATAGATCTCCTCCGGGTCGTAAAGCGGCGGTCCGGGGCTCCCGGCGCCCGATTTCGGCCTTGCGGGCCGGCGGGAGGTTTCGCCACGATCTGGCGGATGATTTCGAGGCAGTGGGCGTCATCCTCGGCAAAGTAGTCGGAAACCCCGGACTGGCGGCAGTGGACATGTGCGCCGCCCAGTTCGTCGGCGGTCACCTCCTCGCCGGTGGCCGCCCGCACCAGCGGCGGGCCTCCCAGGAAGATGGCGCCGGTGCCGCTGGACGTGGACCACCTCGTCGCTCATGGCCGGGAATGTAGGCCGCCCCGGCCGTGCACAGCCCCATGACCGCCGCAGATCTGGGGGATCCCCATCTTGGACATGACGGCCTGGTTGTAGAAGATCCGGCCGCCGTCGTCGGCGTCCGGAAAGATCTCCGACTGCAGGGGCAGGTAGGCTCCGCCCGAGTCCACCAGGTAGATCATGGGCAGCCGGTTTTCCATGCCGATGGTCTGGGCGCGCAGGCCTTTCTTGACCCCCATGGGGTAGATGGTGCCGCCCTTGATCATGGGGTCGTTGGCGTGGACGAGCACCTCGCGGCCCTCCACCAGGCCGATGCCGGCCACGATGCCGGCGCCGTGGACCTCCTGGTCGTACAGGCCGCGGGCGGCCAGCGGGGCGATCTCCAGAAACGGGGTGTTCCGATCCAGCAGAAGCTCGAGGCGCCTGCGCAGCGGCAGCTTGTTCTGCTCGGCCAGCCGGGCCAGGGACTTTTCCGAGCGCCGGCTGGCGGCGGTTTCAAGCTCCTGCCGCAGTGCGGCCACCAGCGCCTCCATGTGCTCGCGGTGGTCGCGAAACTCCCGGCTGGTGGTGTCGATGCTTGTCTCTATGAGTTCCATGAACCTGTCTCCGGCTGCCGGCGTAGCGGCACCTGCCTCACAGCGGCCGGGCCAGCAGGCCGTCGCCGATCTTGACCCGCGATATCTCGGTCGAGGTGCCGGCCAGCTGGAAGTACTTGGCATCCCGGTAGCCGGCCTCTGCCGGGTTGCCGGCCAGATAACCCCGGACCCCCAGGATCTGGAGGGCCTCGCTGGAAACTTTCTCGGCCGCTTCGCCGCAGAAGACCTTGGCGCAGAGGGCCACGATGGGCGCTTCGCGGTCCCCGGCTTCCTCAAGCCAGGCCGCCCGGTAGGCCAGCAGCCGGGCGGTTTGCAGCAGGGTCAGCATTTCCGCCAGCTTGAAGCCCACCTCCTGGTAAGCGATGATGGGTTTGCCGCCGCTCACGTGCGTCTTGGCGTAGTCGCGCGCCTCCTCGAAGGAGCGCTGCATCGCGCCCAGTGCGGCAGCCACCAGCACCTGGTCCTCCCAGTCCCGCAGCCTCTGGAAAGCGCTTGGCTCGGGGAGGGGTCCGATGACCTGACGGGCCGGGATCAGGCAGTCCGCGAGCGCCAACGAAGAGACAGCCAGGCCGCGGTGGCCGAGCAGCGCCAGCGGCTCGCCGCAGGCCAGCCCCGGGGCCCCGCGGGGCACGAGAAAGACGGCCGCAGCGCCGGCCGCGCTGCCGGCCGCGGCGATCCAGTCGGCCACCGGCCCGTTGACGACCTGGCTTTTTCGGCCCGACACGCGATACCCGCTTGCGCCGGCCGGCTCGCCGGAAGTCGCCGGGGGGTTGCGGTCCAGGCTCATGCCCCCCTCGGTGAGACCCACCGCGCCCAGCAGCCGCCCCTCCTTGAGCGGAGCAAGGATCGTTTCCTTCTGCTCCGGGGTGCCGAAGGCGGCGATCAGGCGGCCGAAGATCCGGGTGCTCGCCTCGACCGCGAGATAGAGGGAGGAAGAGATGCCGGCCAGGGCCTCCTGGACGGCCACCAGTCCGGCGCTGTTCCGCCCGTCCTCCAGGCCCGGCTCCAAATACCCGGTATCCGCCAGTCTGGGGAGCCACCTGCGCAGGAGCGCCGCGACCTGGAGTGCGTCCCCACCCTCGAGCGCCGAGAGATCCGAGCGGGCCTCGGCATTGAAGCACTCGCGAAGCCGCGCCACGAGGCCGAGTTCCGATTCGCCCAGGTCGAAGTTCATGGCATTCCCTCGATCGGCGCAGCCTGCGGCCGGCCGGTCAGATCAGTTTGGAGATGATCCGCTTCTGGATGTCCGAAGTGCCGCCGCCGATGGGCGCCAGGCGGCCGTCCCGGAAGTACCGCTCCACCTCGTACTCATGGCAGTAACCGTAGCCGCCGTGCAGCACCATGGCGTCATTGGCCGGCCCCAGGCTCCAGTCCCCCACGAAGAGCTTGGCCACCGCCGCCTCCAGGTGGTTCGAGCGGCCGGCCCTGGTCCTTGCACCAGGCGATGCGGTAGCAGAGGGAGCGGGCGGCCTCGATGAAAATCTTCATGTCCGCCAGCTTGTGCTTGATGGCCTGAAATTCGGCGATGGGCCGGCCGAACTGGCGGCGCTCCCGGGCGTAGCGTGCACGCATTTCTGCAGGACGTAGGTCATGCCGCCCACGAAGGGCGCCAGCAGCGCGCTGCGGTCCCACTCCACGGTCTGCAGGGCCATCAGAAACCCGGCCCCTTCCTGGCCGAGCAGGTTTTCCTCGGGGATGAAGCAGTCCTCGAAAATCAGTTCCGAGGTGTGCGAACTGCGCACCCCCATCTTGATCAGGTTCCTGCCGGCCGTGAAACCGGGGGTCCCCTTTTCCACGATAAAGGCCGAGATGCCGGCGTGCTTCAGGTCCTTGCCGGTCTTGGCGTAGACCACGGCCACGTCGGCAATGGGGCCGTTGGTGATGAACATCTTGCTGCCGTTGAGGGTGTAGCCGCCGGAGTGCTTCTCGGCCCGGGAGGTGACGGAGGCCACGTCGGATCCGGCCCCCGGTTCGGTGAGGCCCATGCAGCCGATCAGCTCTCCCGCGGCCAGGGTGGGGACAAAGCGCCGGCGCTGGGCTTCGCTGCCGTGACGGAAGATCGTGTCGGCGCACAGGAAGGTGTGGGCGCCGTAAGCCAGGGTCAGGCCGCCGTCGACGCCCGCCTCGCCCAGGGCTTCGCCGGCCAGAACGGTGGTCACCACGTCCGCCGCACTGCCTCCCAGGGTTTCGGGGAAATGAAGCCCCAGGATCCCGAACTCGCCCAGCCGGCGGAAGGATTGAAAGTCGAACTCGGCCTTGAGATCGTGCTCCTGCGAGCGGGGCGCGATTTCGCGCCTGGCAAACCGGATCACCTGCTCCTTGAACATCAGCTGCTCCGGGCTGAAAGCGAAGTCCATCGGTCCCCTCTGCTCAGGCGGATACCGGTTGCTGGCGGCGGGCCCCGTTCAGGAAGACTTCGAGGATGGTTTCGGCCATCCGGGCCTTCTGCTCATCGCCGCTGATGCTCTGATCCGCCAGCACCATGACCGAGATAAAGGCCTCCAGGGCGCCGAGGAAGATGTAGTTGAGGTAGCGGGCCTTGAAGTCGGAGCGCAGCACCCCGGCCCGCTGGCCTTCCCGCAGGAGGGACTCGGTGAGCGACATGAAGCCCCTGAACTGCTCCAGGCGCCTGGCGGTCAGGTTGGTGGTGGAACGGCTGATCTCGGTGATAAAGATGTTCATCAGCTCGGGATGGGCGTGATAGCTGTCCAGGAAGTAGTCCACCAGCCGCCGCAGCTTGCCGGCGAAGTCCTCGCGGCCGGCACGGATTTCCTCCATGAGCCGGAAAAGGCCGTCCCACCAGATCTCCAGGATGGCGTCGAAAAGGTTCTCCTTGTTGCCGTAGTAGTGGTACACCAGCCCGTAGGAGATGCCGGCCTCCCGGGCGATGTCCGACATCCGGGCGCGGTGGAACCCGTTGCGTTTGATGACCCGCAGGGCGGCCTCGAAAATCAGGTTCTCCTTTTCCCGGCGCTGGCTGTCCTTGACCCGCGTCATGCGAGAAAGAAAAGCAAAATCTGATTGACACGTCAATCAAAATCGTCCCCAAGAACCTTGACTTTTTCTCGGTCGCACAAAACAATGGCGCCCAGTCAACAGTCCGGCAGGAACGGCGTTGGAATTCTGAGGTGCAATCGGGCGGGCGTGGGGCTCTTTTCGCGGGTGACTTGCGGGAGGGCCTGCAGGAATTCGGAATTCGGAATTCGAAATGCGGAATGCTGAAAGATCGGCGGTTGACAGCTCGCCGGCGGGGGCCCGTCGAGCCAGCCTAGGCCTCGGAGGGGGCAATACTCCCCCGCAGGTAAGTCGCTGAAGCCACCAGTCCGGGAGCTCTGGGAACCCGCGAGAAGACCCCCGCGCCCAGCGGTCGCAAAGTCATTAGAGGCATCGATTTGGGGCGGGCCGGATGCGCGGCGCGCGAGTGCCGGTGAAGGACCCGGAGGCGGGATGGAAGAGGTCGTGATCAGGAGCGGCTACCGGCCGGGCGCCATCGGCCGGATCACCGAGCTGCACGCCGCCTACTACAGTGCCCACTGGGGGTTCGATCTCTTCTTCGAGTCGCTGGTGGCCCGCGGTCTGGCCGAGTTTTTGGAGCGCTTCGATCCCGGCCGCGACGGCTTCTGGCTGGCTCTGGCAAAGGAGCTGATTGTGGGCGCCATCGCCATCGACGGCCGCGAGGCCCAAGGTGCCGGGGCCCGCCTGCGCTGGTTCATCGTAGAGCCCGGCTGCCAGGGCGGCGGTATCGGCGGGCGGCTCATCGCCGAGGCGCTGGGGTTCTGCCGCCGCATGGGCTGCCGGCGGGTCTACCTGTCGACCTTCGCGGGGCTGGATGCGGCCCGGCACCTGTACGAGGCTATGGGTTTCAGCCTGGTGGAGGAGTGTGAGGGCGGCCACTGGGGAAAGAGGGTGCGCGAGCAGACGTTCGAACTCCGGCTCTGAGATCTGAGAGGGGATGAGCGGACATGGCCGAGACCGTCGCCGAGATCGGGGAATTCGGGCTGATCGGGCGTCTCGAGAAGCTGATCCGGGAAGCGGGGGTCCGGCCCTCCGGTCTGGTGCTCGGCATCGGCGACGACGCGGCCGCCTTCCGGCCCCGTGACGGCCACGAAGTCCTGGTAACCTGCGACTGCCTGCTCGAGGGACGTCACTTCCCAGCCGGCCGGTGGTCCCCCGAGGAAGTCGGCCGGCGGGCCATGGTCATGAACATCAGCGATATCGGGGCCATGGGCGGGCTCCCGCTCTACGCTCTGGTGAGCCTGGGTTTGAGCGGGAGGGTGACGGTCGACGAGGTGGAAGGGATCTACCGCGGCTTTTTGGCGGAGTTGACTCCCCTGGGCGCAGCCATCATCGGCGGCAACCTGACCTGTGCCGAACAGGCCCTGTTCATCGCCATCACCCTCATCGGGGAGGTGGAAGTCGGGGCCGCGGTGCGCCGCTCCGGCGCCGCGCCGGGCGACGCGATCCTGGTGACCGGGTTTCCGGGGCAGGCCGCCGCCGGCCTGAGGCTCGTGCAGGAATACCCCCAGGATGCCCGACTGGCCGGGCACCCCCTGGTTCGGGCTTACCGCAAACCGTCCCACCGGGCGCGCGAGGGGCGCCGGGTGGCGCGCTGGGCGAGCGCCATGATCGACATCAGCGACGGCCTGACCGGGGATCTCGGGCACATCTGCCGGCAGAGCCGGGTGGGCGCGCGGCTGTTCGAGCAGCAGTTGCCCCTGAGCCGGCCCCTGGCAGAGGCGGCCGCGCAATGGGGGCGCAAGCCGGAGGAACTCGTGCTGGGGCCCAGCGACGACTACGAACTGCTCATCACCTGTCCGCCGGAGCGGATCGCGGAGATCCGACGAAGCCTCGCCGGCCTGGCCGTCTCGGAGGTGGGCGTGGTCACGGCGCAACCGGGGGAGCTGACGCTGGTGGCTTTAAGCGGGGTGCAGCGCCCTTTGGCGCCCGCGGGCTGGGATCATTTCGCCGGCGCACCGGCTTCGGTTTCTTGATCCAGAGTGCAGGAAAAAGAGCAAGAGGAAGCAGTATTGATGGGATTGTGATTTTTCTTGCAATGCGGTTGACGATATGGTATGGCGCCCGTGTTTGTTTTCGGGCCGCCGTTCCAGCCGCCGGCCGGCCATCAGAAACGTTTTGACAAGCCCGACGTTTTTTTTGTAAAACTCCGTACCCTCCATCCGGAACCATAGCCGGGGGAAACGAGCTCATGACACTAGAACCCAATGCCACCCTGTTCATCCAGATCGCCAACTTCCTGCTGCTGCTCTTCCTGATGAACCGTCTCGTGTACCGGCCCATCCGCAACATCCTGAAAGCCAGAAGGGAGCGAATGACGGCCTTCGAGGCCTCCATCGCCCAATTCGGGACCCAGGCCTCGAAAAACACGGAAGCCCTCGAACAGGGCATGGTCCTGGCCCGCAGCGAGGGATTTCAGGAGAGGGAGCGCTGCAAGAGCGAGGGTCGCGACGAGGAACGCGTCATCCTGAAGCAAGCCGGCGCCGCGGTGGAGGACAAGATCGCCAAGGCGCGCAAGGACCTGGAATCCCGGATGGACGAAGTCCGGGGATTGCTGGAGCGCCAGACGGCCGTTTTTTCGAAGGAACTGGCCGAGAAAATCCTCGGGAGGGGCGTCTCATGAGTGTTTCAATCGGCCGCCGAGGGAAGCGCCCGATCGCCGTCGTCCTGCTCACCCTGCTCATCCTGGGGGCGCTGGGGGGACTCGGCCTGGCCGCATCGGCGGGGGGCGGGGCCGAAGGAGGCCAGGACGACGGGGCGCTCACCGATCTGCTGTACCGCTTCGTGAACTTTGCCCTGCTGGTGGCCATCCTGGTAGTGGTGGTCCGTAAGACGGCGGTCAAGAATCTGCTGAGCAACCGCCGTGAGGAAATCGCCCGGAAAATGGAGGACCTGCGGAAGGCCAAGGAGGAGACCGAAAGCCGCTGCCGGGAACTGGAGCGGCAAGTGACGGATTTCGAGGCCCGCAAGGGGGAAATCCTCGGCGAATACCGGGCGGAGGGGCTCAAGGAAAAGGAGCGGATCATTGCCGAAGGCAAGGAGCGTGCCGCCCAGGTTCTGGCCCAGGCGGACTTGACCATCCAGCGGGAGATCCAGGCCGCCCAGCAGCGGCTGCGGCAGGAAGTGGTGGATGCGGCCTCCCGCAAGGCCCAGGAAATCATCGCCAGCGAAATCGGGGACAAGGATCAGGACAACCTGATCAGCGAATTCATCGACAAGGTGGGGAAACTGCACTGATGAGCTCAAGAGTCTCGAGAAGGTACGCCAAAGCGCTCCTCAGCCTCGGGCAGGAGGACGGCCAGTACGCCCGGTACGGACAGGAGCTCCAGGAGTATGGGAAGTTCTGCGCCGCGAACGGGGAGTACCACCAGGTGGTGAGCAACCGGATTTATCCGGTGGAAGAACGCAAGCGGGTGCTCGATGCGGTGCTGGGTCGGAGTTCCCTTTCGGATCTGATCAAGAACTTCCTGCGCCTGCTGGTGGACAAGAACCGCATTGGGGTCGTCGGCGAGATCACCGACCACTATCTCCACTTCATGGACGAGATCTCCAACATCACCCGGGCCCGGATCAGGACCGCCCGGCCGCTGAAGGAAAAGGCGCTGGAGGATCTGGTCAAGGCGCTGGAAGGCATGACGGGCAAGGAAGTGCGGGCCGCGGTGGAAGTGGACGCGTCCCTGATCGGCGGTGTCCTGGTGAGGATCGGCGACACCGTTTTGGACGGCAGCGTGAAGGCCCAGCTCGAGGGGCTGAAAGAATCTTTGAAAAGGGGTGA
Source organism: uncultured delta proteobacterium (assembly GCA_963704245.1). Lineage (GTDB taxonomy): Bacteria > Desulfobacterota > DSM-4660 > Desulfatiglandales > Desulfatiglandaceae > CAVPHJ01. Next base: position 65,374 of record CAVPHJ010000016.1, on the reverse strand, counting down.
ATATATCTAATGGAGATCAGAGCAGAAGAGATCAGTCAGGTAATCCGGGATCAGATCAAGGACTACGAGAAGAAGGTGGAGGTCAGCGAGACCGGCATCGTTCTCTCCGTGGGTGACGGCATCGCCCGTGTCTACGGCGTGGAAAAGGCCATGGCCATGGAGATGCTGGAGTTTCCGGGCGGCATCTTTGGACTCTGCCTGAACCTGGAAGAGGACAACGTGGGTGTCGCCATCATGGGGGACGTCTCCCAGATCAAGGAAGGCGACACGGTCAAACGCACCGGCCGCATCGCCGAGGTGCCGGTGGGAGAACGCCGTGCTCGGGCGGGTCATCGACGCGGTCGGCCAGCCGATCGACGGCAAAGGCCCGATCAACGCCACCGAGTTCCGGCGGATCGAGATGGTGGCCCCCGGCGTCATCGCCCGCCAGCCGGTCAAGGAGCCCATGTACACGGGCATCAAGGCCATCGACGCCATGACGCCCATCGGCCGCGGCCAGCGGGAGCTCATCATCGGCGACCGGCAGATCGGCAAGACGGCCATCTGCGTCGATGCCATCATCAACCAGAAGGAGACGGATATCTACTGCATCTACGTGGCCGTCGGCCAGAAGAAATCCACCGTTGCCCAGGTGGTGGATATCCTCGAGCGGCACGGCGCCATGGAATACACCACCGTGGTGGCGGCCTGCGCCAGCGACCCGGCCACCCAGCAGTTCATCGCCCCTTACGCCGGCTGTGCCATCGGCGAGTACTATCGCGACCAGAAGCAGCACGCCCTGATCATTTACGACGATCTGTCCAAGCAGGCCACCGCCTACCGACAGGTGTCGCTGCTGCTGCGGCGTCCCCCCGGACGTGAGGCCTTCCCGGGCGACATCTTCTACAACCACTCCCGGCTGCTGGAGCGGGCGGCCAAACTGAACGACGAGCTGGGGGCCGGCTCGCTGACCGCCCTGCCCATCATCGAGACCCAGGCCGGCGACGTTTCGGCCTACATTCCCACCAACGTGATCTCCATCACCGACGGCCAGGTCTACCTGGAGCCCAGTCTCTTCTTCTCGGGCATTCGGCCGGCCATCAACGTGGGGCTTTCGGTTTCCCGGGTGGGCGGCGCGGCCCAGACCAAGGCCATGAGGAAGGTGGCCGGAACGCTGCGCCTGGAGATGGCCCAGTTCAGGGAACTGGAGGCCTTTGCCCAGTTCGGCAGCGATCTGGACAAGGCCACCCAGCGGCAGCTCGAGCGCGGCCGCCGGCTGGTGGAGGTGCTGAAGCAGCCCCAGTACCTGCCCATGGCGGCGGAAAAGCAGATCGCCATCCTCTTTGCCGGCGGCAACGGCTATCTGGACAAGTGGCCGGTCCAGTCGGTGAGCGACTACGAGAAACAGATGCTGGACTTCCTGGAGGGCAAGCACCCGGAGGTTCTCAAGAAGATCAAGGAAAAAAACGTGATCGACGATGCGATCGACGGGATGCTGAAGAAGGCTCTGGACGAGTTCCAGGGAGTTTTTCAGCCTGCGGCCTAGGTCCAGGCGCCGGGAGAAGGAGATAGATGGCAACCCTAAGAGACATCCTGCGAAAGATCGCCGCGGTCAAGAAAACGCGGCAGATCACCCGGGCCATGAACATGGTGGCCGCGGCCAGGCTCCGCGGGGCCCAGAGGAAGATGGAGAGCTTCGAGCCCTATGCCATGAAGTTCTCCGAGGTGCTGGGAAACCTGGCGAGCCGCATCGAGCCGGACATCCATCCCCTGCTCGTTCGTCGCGAGCGCATCCTGCGGGTGGACCTGCTGCATTTCAGCGCCGACAGCGGCCTGTGCGGCAGCTTCAACACGAACTCCATCCAGACGGCCGAGAAATGGCTCAAGCAGCAGCAGGCCAGCGGCCTGAGCCCCAGCGTGACCACGGTGGGGAAGAAGGGCAGGGACTATTTCCGCAAACGGGAACATCACCTGCTCGAGAGCCACGTGAACGTGTACGGCAGGATCGACATGGCTTTCGTCAACCAGATCTCGCGCACCTTCACCGAGCGCTTCCGTAACGAATGAGGTGGACGAGGTCTACATGATCTACAGCCGCTTTGTCAGCATGGCCAGGCAGATCCCGACCCTGGTCAAGCTGATCCCCATCGAGCCGCCCAAGGCCGAAACCGAAGAGAAGGGATCCGGTGCCACCGAGTACCTCTGTGAGCCCGACCCGGAGGCGCTGCTGATCGAACTCCTGCCCAAGCACATCAGCGTTCAGATCTACAATGCTTTCCTGCAGAACGAGACCAGTGAGCATGCTGCCCGCATGGCGGCCATGGACAACGCTTCCAAGAACTGCAGCGAACTGATCGAGAGTCTGACCCTGGTGTACAACAAGGCCAGGCAGGCGGCCATCACGGCCGAGCTTATGGACATCGTCGGTGGTGCTGAGGCCTTGAAAAAGGCATAACGGTTTCAGAGGACAAGGAGGCAATAACAAACCATGAAGGATGGCAAAGTACTGCAAGTCATTGGTCCGGTCGTTGACGTGGAGTTTCCGGAGGGTGAATTGCCCGCCATTCTCACGGCGCTCGCGATCACCAACCCGACCATCGACGATCAGGAGGACAACCTGGTGGTCGAGGTGGCGCTGCACCTGGGGGACAACGTGGTGCGCTGCATCGCCATGGACGTCACCGACGGCCTGGTGCGGGAGATGAAAGTCAAGAACACGGGCCAGCCCATCACCATGCCGGTCGGCGACCCCACCCTCGGGCGGGTGCTCAACGTGGTGGGCCGCCCGGTGGACGGCCTGGGGCCGGTGGAAGCCAAGGAGTTCTACCCGATCCACCGACACGCCCCGACCTTCGAGGAACAGGACACCACGGTCAAGGTGCTCGAGACCGGGGTCAAGGTGATCGACCTGCTGGTCCCGTTCCCGCGCGGCGGCAAGATGGGCATGTTCGGCGGGGCCGGCGTCGGCAAGACGGTCGTCATGATGGAGATGATCCACAACATCGCCATGGAGCACGGCGGCATCAGCGTTTTCGCCGGCGTGGGCGAGCGGACCCGGGAAGGCAACGACCTGTACCTGGAAATGAAAGAGTCCGGAGTCCTCAAGCGGGCGGCCCTGATCTACGGCCAGATGACCGAACCGCCGGGTGCCCGGGCCCGGGTGGCGCTCTCGGCGCTGACGGCGGCCGAGTATTACCGCGATGAGCGAGGGCAGGACGTGCTGCTGTTCATCGACAACATCTTCCGGTTCACCCAGGCTGGATCCGAGGTCTCGGCCCTGCTGGGACGGATTCCCTCGGCGGTGGGCTACCAGCCCACGCTGGGCACCGACCTGGGCGAACTGGAGGAACGCATCACCTCCACCACCAAAGGGTCCATCACCTCGGTGCAGTGCGTGTACGTGCCGGCCGACGACCTGACCGACCCGGCTCCGGCCACCACCTTTGCCCACCTGGACGGAACCGTGGTGCTCTCACGGCCCCTTACCGAGCTCGGCATCTACCCGGCGGTGGACCCGCTGGATTCCACCTCGCGCATCCTGGATCCCAACATCCTGGGTGAGGAGCATTACTCGGTGGCACGCAAGGTCCAGCAGATCCTTCAGAAATACAAGGACCTGCAGGACATCATCGCCATCCTGGGCATGGATGAGCTTTCCGATGAGGACAAGCTGATCGTGGCCCGCGCCCGGAGGATTCAACGCTTTCTGTCCCAGCCCTTCCATGTGGCCGAGACCTTCACCGGTCGCCCGGGCGCCTACGTGCCCGTCAAGGAGACCATCCGGGGATTCAAGGAGATCATCGAGGGCAAGCACGACGATCTTCCCGAGTCTGCCTTCTACATGGCTGGGACCATCGACCAGGCCCGGGAAAGGGCGGAGCAGGCGGCGGCCGCCGGCAAGTAGAGGTAGGAAGCAATGGCAAAGCTGAGTTTCGAGCTGGTCACCCCCGAGAAAGTCCTGGTCAGCCAGGAGGTGGATACGGTCGCGGCTCCCGGGTCCTTCGGGGAGTTCGGGGTGCTTCCCGGACACGTGCCGTTTCTCACCGGGATCATGCCGGGGGAGCTGCGCTACACGAGCGGGGGCAAGAGCGAGCTGGTGGCGGTCATGGCCGGGTTCTGCGAGGTCTCCGAGGATCGGGTTTCGGTCCTGGTGGATGCCGCTGAGCGGGCCTATGAGATCGATGCGGAAAGGGCGCGGCAGTCCATGGAGCGGGCACGGGAGCGGCTGGCCCGCGAACGGGGGACCCGGGACGTGGATTTCCTGCGGGCCGAGGCGTCCCTGAAGCGGTCCATGACCCGGCTCAAGGTGGTCCAAAAAGCACTGTAAACAGCCGATTCATCAAACTAACTTCAACAAAGGCGAGCCCCCGGCTCGCCTTTTCTGTTGACCTGTCCAGGTGGGCCATATAGAATGCTGCCGCAAAGGGACCTCCGGTTTCGGAAGAACCCATGAGGCCCGGAAGTCAACGGGAGAAACTGGCTTGACCAACCGGCAGGACAGCGGGTACCTGTTCGGAAACCTTGAAAAGAGAGGTCGGGGCGCCATGGGCATCGGCGAGGATATCGACCAGCTTCAGGTGCTGGAAGACAAAGTGGATGGGCTGATCAAGAAGTTGACCTCCCTCAGGGCGGAGAACCATTCCCTGAGCGAGAAGGTCCAGATCCAGGAGGAGCGACTGGGTGACTTGACCACCCAGATTGAAACCCTCAAGTCCAGCCGGGATCAGGCCCGGCAGAAGATCGTTACGCTGCTGGAGAAAATCGAGCAACTGGATATTTAGCCCTTGCGGGGACTGGCTTGAGAGAGCCGATCAGGGTCAGAATCCTCGACCAGGAATACCTGGTGAAAACCGAGGAAGACGAATCCCGGGTTCGCGAGATTGCGAACCTGCTGGACGAAGTTTTCGAGGAGATCAGGGGGAACACGGAGGGCCTTTCGGATCGCAAGATGATCATGCTGGCAGCGTTTCAGCTGGCCAGCAAGTACCTGCAGCTTCAGAAGCAACGAGACAAGCTGATGGAGGAGATTCGAAACAGGGTTCAACGCCTGAATTCCCAGATCGATTCCGCGGTGAGTTGACAGCGGGGCGGGCGTTGCGGGAAAGCGAGAGCCTGCCAGGCTCCAACCCCGGGCGGGGGTCAAAGACCCGGCAGGGGCCGGAAGGGTCGAAAGCGAAGACAACCGAGGGTGCTGCACATTCATAGTGAAGGACATATATTGGCTGGTGACTCGATAAGAATTCTCGGGAAAATTGATGTACGCATCGAAAGCCGATGGGATTGACATACAGAACGACCGCCATCCATAGCCAAGCGATTCCTTCCCGGCCCTCCGATTGAGGGCCTCTGCTCCCCCGGTTCCCTGGCCTTCCCGGCCACCCGTCCACATTTGGCCGATTTCTGAACCGGCAGAAGCCATTGCGGCCCGGTTCAGGGGCGGTGTTTTCCGGGAGTGCATACGACAATGACCAGTCTACATATTGCCGGAATCGTTCTGATCGCGCTGCTGTTCGGCGGGGCGGCAGGTTTCCTGGTCCGCAAGCGGGCCCTGGAAGGCAAGGCCGATTCCTTCGAGCAGCAATCGAGGCAGGCGCTGGCCGATGCCCAGAAAGAGGCGGCCGCGATCATCAAGGAGGCCAGCCTGCAGGCCAAGGACACCCTCTACCAGATGAAGGTGGAGTTCGAGCGGGAAACCCGGGAGAAGAAGGAACAGCTGCACATTCACGAGCGGCGCCTTTTCCACAAGGAGGAAACCCTCGACCGCAAGGTGGAGCAGCTGGAAAAACGGGAGGGGCGGATCGCGGAGAAGGAGCGCAGCACCGAGCAGACCCTGCAGGAAATGGCCCGGAAGGAAACCGAGTTCCAGCAGCTGCTCGAGGAACAGCGGCGCCAGCTGGAAAGAAACGCCGGGATCTCCAGCGAGGAGGCCAAGAAACTGCTCATCGGGTTCATGGAAGAGGAGGCCAAGCACGACGCCGCCAAGCTGATCCGACGGGTCGAAAACGAGGCCCGGACCGCCGCGGACAAGAAAGCCCAGGAAATCCTGGCGCTGGCGGTGAAGCGCTACGCGGGCGACTACGTGGCGGAAAAAACGGTCTCGGTGGTGAATCTCCCCAATGAGGAGATGAAGGGACGCATCATCGGCCGGGAGGGCCGGAACATCCGGGCCCTCGAGGCCGCCACCGGCATCGACCTGATCATCGACGACACGCCCGAGGCGGTCATCCTTTCCGGGTTCAACCCGGTGCGGAGGGAAGTCGCCAAGGTCGCGCTGGAAAAGCTCATCGAGGACGGCCGGATCCATCCGGCCCGAATCGAGGAGATCGTCTCCAAGGTCAGCCGCGAGATCGAGGAAACCATCAAGGAAACCGGCGAGCAGGCCACCTTCGATGTGGGGGTCCATGGGATTCACCCGGAAGTGGTGAAGCTCATCGGCCGCCTCAGGTACCGCTCGAGCTACGCCCAGAACGTGCTGCAGCACTCCCGGGAAGTGGCTTTCCTGTGCGGCATCATGGCCGGGGAGCTGGGATTGAATCCCAAGCAGGCCCGTCGGGCCGGACTGCTGCACGACATCGGCAAGGCGGTCGATCACGAGGTGGAAGGCCCCCATGCCCTGATCGGTGCCGATCTGGCCAAGAAGTACGGAGAGTCGAACCAGGTCATCCACGCCATCGCCGCCCACCACGAGGAAATGCCGCCGGAGACCATCCTTGCGATCCTGGTTCAGGCGGCTGACACCCTGTCCGGAGCCCGGCCGGGGGCGCGACAGGAAATGCTGGAGTCCTATGTCAAGCGGCTGGAGGATCTGGAGAAGATCGCCATGGAGTTTCGGGGGGTCCAGAAATCCTATGCCATACAGGCCGGACGCGAAATCCGCATTATCGTCGAGGGCAAGCTGGTGGACGACGACCAGGCCTTTGTGCTGTGCAAGGACATCGCGCGCAAGATCGAGCGCGAGCTGACCTACCCGGGACAGATCCGGGTGACCCTGATCCGCGAAACCCGGGCCGTGGAATATGCCCGCTGAAAGATCTGATCCCGGGTGGGAGCAGCGCGGGCCGGCGCCCTTCCTCGGGTACCCGATCTCCCGGGCTGGCGGCCGAAGCGCCAAATCCGAAATCCGCAAATCCGAAACAATATCAAAATCCCAATGCTCAAAATTCCAAACAAGAGCGGCGGGACTCGGGTCTAGGGTTTTGATCATTTGAATTTTAGGTCATTCGAATTTGTTTCGCCTCCGGCCGGTAGGGCCTACGGCCCGGAGGGAGTTTCGATATTTGGATTTTGGCCTCCGGCCCGTGGGGCCTACGCCCCGGAGGGATTTCCGCGTCTCTGGGAAGTGGGTCATTGATCCGCCAATCGTCGCGGATTCCGTCTTGCCGGTTTATGGCACTGAACTTATGAGACGCGGTACTAGCGGGTAGCGGCGGCGCCATGTGCCAGCAGGAAAAGACCGTTTATCTGGTGGACGGCAGTTCCTTCATCCACCGCGCCTATCACGCCATCCGGGGACTGGCCAACTCCAAGGGCTTTCCCACCAACGCCGTGCTGGGCTTCAGCCGGATGATCCTCAAACTCCTGCAGGACAAGAGGCCCGCGCACCTCGCGGTTGCGCTGGACGCCAAAGGCCCCACGTTTCGGCACACCCTGTACCCGCAGTACAAGGCCAACCGGCCTCCGATGCCGGAGGACCTCGCAGCCCAGATCCCGGTCATGAAGCGGATCCTGGGAAGCCTGAACCTGAAGCTGGTGGAGATGGAGGGCTTCGAAGCCGATGACCTGATGGGGACCCTCGCCAGGATCTGCGAGGAGAGGGGCTTCCGGGTGGTGATGGTCACCGGGGACAAGGACTTCCGGCAGCTGGTCACCGCCAACGCCTCCCTCTGGGACCCCATGAAGGACGTGGTCACCGACCCCGGGTCGCTGAGGGAGGCAACCGGGCTCGAGCCCCGGCAGTTTGTCGATGTCATGGGGCTGGCCGGCGACAGCAGCGACAACGTGCCGGGCGTGCGCGGCGTAGGGGAGAAGACCGCCGTCGAACTCGTGCGGCGGTTCGGCTCCCTGGAAAAAGTGCTGGAGCACACGCCGGAGATCCGCAAACCGAAACTCAGGGCCTCGCTGGAGAGCTCGCGGGCAGAAGCCGAACTGAGCAAGCGCCTGGTGACCATCGATTGCCACGTGCCCCTGGGAGTGGAGGTGGAAGAACTCCGGATGGGTCAACCGAACCGCGGGGAGCTGGCCAAGATCTTCCGCGAGCTGGAGTTCAAAGGCCTCTGGGAGCAGTTTGCCCCCCGGGAAGCAGAACCGACGCAATATCGCCTGTGCCGCTCGGAGAAGGAACTGGGGGAGCTGGTGGAGCGGATCAGGAAAGCCGGCCTGGTTTCCATCGACACCGAGACCACCAGCGAAGACCCTTTCCGGGCGGAACTGGTGGGGATTTCCTTTGCCTGGGAGGCGCACCAGGCAGTCTATCTGCCCTTGGCCCACGCCTACCCCGGCGTGCCGTCGCAGCTGCCCTGGCCGGCTGTGCGCGAAGCCCTGCGGGATCTGCTGGCCGACGAAGGCATCCGCAAGGTGGGGCAGAACATCAAGTACGATGCCGAAGTCCTGAAGCGCCACGGCGTGGAGCTCAGGGGCCTCCACTTCGACACCATGGTCGCCTCCTACGTGATCAACCCCTCCCTGAGGCAGCACAATCTCGCCTCCCTGGCCCAGCACTACCTCAACCACCGGATGATCCGTTTCGCCGAGGTGGTCGCCAAGGCGCAGGGAGCGCCGGATTTTGCCGGGGTGAGCCTCGAAGACGCCATGGCCTACTCCTGCGAGGATGCCGACATCACCCTGCGGCTGACCGGGGTCCTGGAGCGGCGGCTGAAAGAAGACCGTAACCAGGAGCTGTTTCACGGGCTGGAGATGCGCCTGATCCCGGTGCTTATGGACATGGAGCTGCGGGGGATAAGAATCGATGTCCCGTTTCTCCAGGAGATGTCGGCGCGGGTCACTTCCCAGCTGGAGAAGATCGAACAGGAGATCTACGCCGAGGCCGGCCTGGAGTTCAACCTCAACTCGCCTCAGCAGCTGGGGGAGGTGCTTTTCGAGAAGCTGCAGCTGCCGGTGCAGAAGAAAACCGCCAAGACCAAGCGGTATTCCACCGACGTGCGGGTGCTCAGGAAACTGGCGGCCTACCCGCACCGGGTACCCGGGCTGGTGCTGCGCTACCGGACGCTGGCCAAGCTCAAGTCCACCTACCTGGAGACTCTGGTGCAGATGGTGGAGCCGAGCACCGGCAGACTTCACACCTCTTTCAACCAGACCGTGACCGCGACCGGCAGACTGAGCAGCAGCAGCCCGAATCTGCAGAACATCCCGGTGCGCGGGGAGGAAGGCCGGGAAATCCGCCGCGGGTTCGTGGCCGAAGAGGGGTACCAGCTGCTTTCGGCGGACTACAGCCAGATTGAGCTGCGGATTTTCGCCCATTACTCGGGAGATGAGGCCTTCAGGGAGGCCTTTCAACAGGACGAGGACATCCATGCCCGAACGGCCGCCGAGATCATGGGAGTCGATCCCGGCGCCGTGAGCCCGGGGATGAGGCGGGTTGCCAAAGCGATCAATTTCGGTATCATTTACGGTATGGGGCCGCAGAAACTGGCCGAGGAGCTGGAGATCGACCACAAGACCGCCCGGAACTACATCTCCGCCTACTACGAGCGCTACCGGGGAGTGGCCCGCTACCGCGAGGAGATGATCGCGGCGGCCCGCAGCCAGGGGTACGTGGCAACGCTGTTCAACCGCCGCCGCTATCTGCCCGACATCCAGCACGCCAACCGGGTCGTTCGGGCCGAAGCGGAGAGAATGGCCGTCAACACCCCCATCCAGGGAACGGCCGCCGACCTGATCAAGCTGGCCATGGTGCGGATCCACCAGCGACTGGCCGCGGAGGGCCTGGCGACCCGCATGCTGCTGCAGGTGCACGACGAGCTGGTTTTCGAAGTGCCCGATGCGGAACTCGAAGCAGCCGGGGCGCTGGTCCGGGAGGAAATGGAGGGCGTGCACACCTTGAGCGTGCCGCTCAAGGTGGACATCAGCTCGGGCCCCAGCTGGATGGAAGCCCACGCCTGACGGCGGCCGGGGCGGGGAGCGGCGTATTGGATCGATGGAGCAAAGACAAGGAACAGGCTCGGCCATGGGTCGCATGAAGCGGGTTCTCGAAGATTCAGCCAAGGCCGGGGCAGCAACGCTCCACTTGGGAGTCGATGCCGGCTCGGTGAGCGTCAACGCCATGGTCATCAACGGGCGGCAGGAGGTGGTTTACGAAGCCCCCTACGTCCGCCACTTCGGCCAGGTGGAGGAGCGGGTCCTGGAACTGCTGAGGGAGCTGGAGCAGCGCTTCGGGGCGCGGGCGATCCAGTCCGTTTCCTTCACCGGCAACCACGGCAAGGAACTCGGCCGGAGGCTCGGCTGCTTCCATGAGTTCGACACCATCAGTCAGGTGCTGGGGGTCCTGGCCGTGCAGCCGGAGGTGCGGACCATCATCAGCATGGGGGGGCAGGACACCGCGATCTTCCAGATTTCCCACCGCGACGGAGGCTGGGGGCTGGAGTACTTCAACACCAACGGCCCCTGTGCTTCGGGGACCGGCTCGTTCATCGATCAGCAGGCCCAGCGTCTGGCGACCTCCATGTATTCGAGCGGCGGTGACGCGGCCGGGGTGGACATCGACCGGATCCTGGAGGACTTCATCCGCCTTGGCACCCGGAGCGAGACGCCGGCCAACGTAGCCTGCCGCTGCACCGTCTTCACCAAGTCGGACATGATCCATCTGCAGAACAAGGGTGAGCGGCTGGAGGATATCATCTACGGCCTGCATGTGGGCAACGCGCGCAACTACATGAGCACCATCGTCGCCAACCGCCGCCTGGATCCGCCCATCGTGTTCGTCGGCGGGCTGACCCTGAACGCGTTGCAGGTGAAGGCCTTTCGGGAGTATTTCCCGGATCTGATCGTTCCGCCGCACAGCACCTCCCTCGGCGCGCTGGGGGTGGCGCTGCAGGCCCTGGAGCAGGGGCGGCAGGACCGGGTCGATCTGTCCCTGCTGGAAGGAGCGGGCGCCGTGGATCGGCTGGCAGTGCCGGTGGCCCCCCGACTCGTGCTGAAGAAGACCCGGTTCCCGGAGCACAACCGATCGATGCCTGCAGCGGGGTTCCCGGAACCCGGGTCTATCTGGGCATCGACATCGGCTCCACCACCACCAAATACGCCCTGATCAACGAGCAGCGCAAGATCCTCCACAAGAGTTACGTCCCCACCCAGGGCAAGCCGATCGAGGTGACCCAGCGGCTGCTCGCGACCGTGCAGCAGGAGCTGACCGGCGGAATCGAGATCGTCGGGACCGCCACCACCGGTTCCGGCCGCAACGTGGTGGGGGATTTCCTCAACGCGGACCTTGATCATCGACGAAATCACGGCCCATGCCCGGGGGGCGGTGGAGATCGACCCGGAGGTGGACACGATCTTCGAGATCGGGGGGCAGGACTCCAAGTACATCTCCATCGTGAACACCCACCCGCTCGATTTCGACATGAACAAGGTCTGCGCCGCCGGCACCGGCAGCTTTCTTCATGAGCTGGCCAACAAATACGGCATCAACATCGTCGGCGAGTTTCAGGACATCGCCCTGTCCTCGGCCGGACCCGGTGAAGCTGGCCGAGCGATGCACCGTGTTCATGGAATCGGACCTGGTCTCCTACCTCCAGAAGGGGGTAGCCAGGGAGGATCTGATCGCCGGTCTCTGCTACGCCATTGTCCACAACTACCTCAACCGGGTCGTGGGAAAGCGCAGGATCGGCCGACGGGTCATGTTTCTGGGCGGGCCGTCCCTGAACAAGGGGGTGGTGGCGGCCTTCGAAAACGTGCTCGGCCGGGGGCTCATGGTGCCCCGCCACCGGGAAGTCCTGGGAGCCTTCGGGGCCGCGATCAGCGTCCAGGAAAAGATGGCCCGCGAGGGCCGCCCGTCGCAAGCACCTTCCGCGGGCTGCGACAGCGCCATCGAGGACCGCATGAGTCACAAGGAAAAGATCTGCCGGGCGGATGCCGACTGCCACAACCAGTGCAAACTGAAGATCTACGATTTCGACGGCCGCCGCAGTGTGTGGGGCGGGGAATGCGGGCGCTACGAGCTGACCCGCAGCCGGGGCTCCCGAAGAGAGAACTACTTCGCCCTGCGGGAGCAGATCTGGCGAGCGCCACCTGGCGGGAACCTACCGGCAGCTCGGTGGGACGGCCCTGCCGGAAGCGGACGGCCGGCCCACGGTCGGGATGCAGCGGGCCCTGTACGGACTCCAGGGGACCGTCCTGTGGGCTCACTTCTTTGACCGGCTCGGAATGCGGCTGGTGCTCACGCCCCCCACCAACACCGAGATCTCCAGAGCCGGCATCGAGAACATGGTGGCCGAGACCTGCTACCCGGTGAAGGTGTCCCACGGACACGTCAGGATGCTGCTGGGAAAGACCCGCTACCTGTTCCTGCCGAGCCTGATCAACATGCCGACTCCCAACCCCGGCCGAGGTCGGTTTCTACTGCCCCCTGGTCCAGAGCAACGCCTACATGGCGAGCATGGCGCTGGGGATCGACCGATCCAGGGTCCTGAGCCCGGTCGTGCACCTGAAGTACGAGCCCGAGATCCTGGCCCTGGAACTCTGCGGAACAGCTGCGCAGCCGTCTCGGAAAGCAGCCGCAGGCAGGTCCGAGAGGCTCTGGAGGCCGCGCTGGACGCCCAGCGGCACTTCGTCGCCGAGCTGCATGAGCGGGGCCGCGAGATCCTGGACGGCCACGACCCGGGGACCCCCCTGGTCGTGGTCACCGGCCGGCCCTACAACCTCTACGATGAGCGGTTGAACCTGCGGCTCGGCCAGAATCTGGCCAAGATCGGAGTGGCGGCTCTGCCCATGGACTTCATGGACGTCGCAGCGAGTGGACCTGTCGGATTTTCCCTCCATGTACTGGGGGCTGGGGGCCCAGATCCTGCGGACCGCCAAATTGGTGCAGCAGCACGAGGCGGCTATTTCGGCCTGCATCTGACCAATTTCAGCTGCGGGCCGGACTCCTTCATCGAGCACTTCTACAAGTACGTCATGGGCGACAAACCGTATCTGATCCTGGAGCTGGACGAGCACAGCGCGGTGGCCGGCGTAATGACGCGGCTCGAGGCCTTCAGGAACGTGATCGAAAACGCCATGCAAGAGCCCAGGCGCGCCCAGGCCGGATCCCCGCGGCAGGCGGTTTGCTGAAGCGGGTCGGCCCGTTGAGGCGGCATCCTGCGGGCGAGCAGACCGGCAGAATCGGCCGAATCCCATGAAAGAGATGGAATCCAGCAAAGTCGTCAAATTCCAGTCCTTGACCGAGAAGGTCGGCCGTTTCGACCTCCGGAACAAGACCTTCCTGATCCCCGAAATGAACCGGCTCGGGCTGCCATCTTCTGGCGGCCACCTTCCGGGGTTTCGGCATCCAGGCCCGGATCATGGAGACCTTTCAGGGGCTGGAACTGGGCAATGGAGTACACCTCCGGCAAGGAATGCTACCCGTGTCAGATCACCATGGGCGACATCCTGCACTTCATGCAGCAGGAAGCCGGAACGCCTGGGATCGGCTTCGAGGCCGACGACTACGTCTATTTCATGCCCGAGGCCGACGGACCCTGCCGTTTCGGCATGTACAACAAATACCAGCGGATCGTGCTGGACTCCTTTCCCGAGCTGAAACGGATGCGGATCGGTTCGCTGACCACCGGGGACGGGTACTCCCTGGCGGGATTCATCGATCGAAGACGGGTCCGGGATCTCAGGAAGGTCGCCTATTTCTCGGTGGTGGTGGCCGACATCCTGGACCGGCTGCTGTGGCGCATCCGGCCGTACGAAAAGGCTCCCGGGACGGCGGAGGAGTTCATCGGGCGGGCCCTGCGCCGCCTGGAAGAGACCTTCGAGACCCACGGTCCGAAAAAGAATTTCGATGCGATCCTGAGGATTCTGGAAGAGATCCTTCGGGAGGGCAGGGGCATCGTCGACCCCGAAATCCCGCGCAAACCGCTGATCGGGATGGTAGGCGAGATCTATCTGCGCACCCACGAGCAGGCCAACCAGGGTCTGATTCGGGTTCTGGAGACCTACGGAGCCGAAGTGGTGAATGCCTCGATCGCGGAATGGCTGAACTATACCTCCTACGAACGGCTGCGGGAGGCCCGGGTGGGCGTGCATTTCAGTCTGCGGCGGGGCGACTTCAAGGGGCTGCGGCAGAGCCTGAAAAAGGTCCTGAGTTACGCCGGCGACCTGTGGTACCAGGAATTCCGGCAGAAACAGGTGTACCGGCGGGCGGGCAAGCTGATCGACCTGCCCCAGGATCACCGCATCGGCGGGCTGGAGCGGGTTCTTCAGGAAGAGGACCTTTTCAGCTTCGACGTGGGGACCGAGGCCTGCCTCAGCATTGCCGGCATCGTCGAATACGCCCGGGATGGATACGACGGCGTCGTCAACGTCTACCCCTTCACCTGCATGCCCAGCACCACCACCTCGGCCATCGTCAGACCGATCATGAGCCGGCTCGGGGTGCCGTACCTGGACACGTCCTACGACAGCAGCATTCAGCCCGGGCGGGAAGCGGCGATTCGGACCTTCATGTATCAGGCCCGGCAGCATTTCGAACGCAACGGCCGGCGCCGGGCCTTTCAATTTTCCTAAGAGGGAGAGCGGACGATTCCATGACCATCAAGATGCTGATCAACGCAGTGGATGCCGAAGAGTACCGGGTGGCCGTGATCAAGGACGGCCAACTGGACGGTTTTCACATTGAAACCTCCACCGCCGAGGAAAAGGTGGGCAACATCTACAAGGCCGTCATCGAAAGTGTCAAGCCGAGTATCCAGGCCTGCTTTGTGGACTACGGCGATGTCAAGAACGGCTTCCTGTCGGCCCCGGACGTCCATCCCGAATATTATCTGCCGCACGAGGATGCCAAGGGCGACCAGTCGAAGGTGCCGCCCATCGAGAAGGTCCTGAAGAAAGGCCAGGAGGTGCTGGTCCAGGTGTCCAAGGAAATGCCCGGCCGCAAGGGCGCCACCCTGACCACGTACGTCTCGCTGGCCAGCCGCTACCTGGTCCTGACGCCGGGAAAGGTGCTGCGGGGGGTTTCCAAGAAGATCGAGGACGAGGAGGAAAGGGCCCGGCTCAAGGAAATCATGGCGCAGCACAACCTGCCGGAAGGGGTGGGGTTCATCGTGCGCACGGCGGGTCTGGGCCAGAACAAGCGGGAACTCTCGCGGGACCTCAACCGCTTGCTGCGGATGTGGACGAACATCAGGCAGAGGGTCAAAGAGGCGCCGGCGAGGTCTCTGATTCACAAGGAACAGGATGTATGTCTCAGGACCCTGCGGGACTATTTCACCGGCGAGATCTCCGAAATTCTGGTGGATGACAAGGAGATCTACGGCAAGGTCAAGGACTACATGAAGGTGATCTCTCCCAGCCACCAGCGGCGGGTGAAACTGTACAAGGAAAAGCGCCCCATCTTCGCCCATTACGAGATCGAAAAGCAGCTCCAGACCCTGTATGGCAACCGGGTGAAGTTGAAGTCGGGCGGGGGCATCGTGATCGACTCCACCGAAGCCCTGATCTCCATCGACGTGAATTCCGGGCGTTCCCACAAGGCCCGGGATGTGGAAAGCACAGCCTTTCAGACCAACCAGGAAGCCGCCGCGGAAATCGCCCGCCAGCTGCGGCTGAGGGATATGGGAGGCTTGGTGGTGATCGATTTCATCGACATGCGGGAGCGGAACCACATGCGCGAGGTGGAGCGCCTGCTGCGGGAGGAGACCAAGAAGGACCGCGCCAAGATCGACCTGGGCTCGATTTCCAAGTTTGGTCTGCTGGAACTGTCCCGCCAGCGCCTGCGCCCCTCGATCGAGTCGCGCAGCTATCAGTCCTGCGCGGCGTGTCAGGGACGGGGTCTGGTACTGTCGGTGGAGGCCGCCGCGGTTTCCTTTCTGCGCCAGATCTGGCAGGGGGTCTCCAGCAAGGGCGTCATCCAGGTCAACGGTGTGCTGCCCCTGGAGGTGGCCACCTACCTGCAGAACCGCAAGCGCCGGGAACTCTCCCAGCTGGAAGAGCGCCACGGGGTCAGCATCGATCTGCGGGGCAACCCGTTCATGGGACCGAGCGACGGGAAACTGGAGTTCCTGAAGGAAGAGGAGCCGGAAAAACAGGAAAAAACCGATTCGCCCTGAGGGCGACCACGGTTGTGGCCGGGAAGATATGTCGCTCTGATGTTCAATCACATCCTTTATTTCATTATTGCGCTGCTCATCTTCAACGTCAGCTACGCTGAGGAGATCCCAGCCAGTTCCCTGCCGCGCACCGGTTTCCTGCTGATCGTGTCCTGGGCGCTCTTTGCGGCCTATTGCCGCCTGCAGTTCCGGCAGCTCCGGCGCCAGATGGTGGAAGAGGGACCGGTTTCGGCACGCCTGACCCACCGGTATCACCGGCTCGTCGCCCGGCTGTCGGTGCTTGCCCTCCTGCTGTTCGCTCTGGCTGTCTACCTGTTCAACCTGAAGTTCTGGATCCAGCTGGTGCCGAAGATCCGGTATCTGACGGTGCTCCAGGGAACCCTGGCCCTGACGGTGTTCGTCTTCTACCTCTGCACGATCTGGTACTTCGCCCACCCGGCCCATGCCCGGTTGTTGGGGTCATCGATCGGGCGGCGTGCCTTCATCCGTTCCCAACTTGAGGCTCCATCTGCCGATCCTTTTCCCCTGGTTTGCCTTGAGCCTGCTCTATGACCTGTTGAGCCTGAGCCCGATTCGGGGTTTCGATGCCCTGCTCAACCGGGTGGAAGGACAGCTGCTTTTCTTCGGCGGATTTCTGGTGCTGCTGGCGGTTTTTCTGCCGCGGCTGCTGCAGACCTGGTGGGGCTGCAGGCCGTTGCCCGACTCCCCCAAGGCCCGTGCCCTGCGGGGCTTCCTGCGCGAGCAGGGCTTCCGCTACCGCCAGATCCTGAGCTGGCCGCTGCTCGAGGGCCGGGCGCTTACCGCCGGCATCATGGGGCTGGTGGGCCGGTACCGCTATCTGTTGGTGACCGAGAGCCTGCTGGCGGTCCTTTCCGAAGACGAGCTCAAGGCGGTGGCGGCCCACGAGATGGGCCACGCCCGCTACCGTCACCTGCTCTTCTACCTGCTCTTCTTCCTGGGCTTCATGTTTCTGTCCTACGGGCTGTTCGACTTCTACATCTACCTGTTTTACGCTCATCCCCTGGCCGCCAATCTCCTGGGTGACCTCGGTTACGGTTCTGCCAATGCCCTGCAGCTCGCTTTGTCCGGACCCATGCTGCTGACCCTGGTAGTCTATTTCCGCTTTGTGATGGGATTCTTCATGCGCCATTTCGAGCGCCAGGCGGACTTCTACTCGGCCGAAGCGCTGGGGACACCGCAGCACACGGCCAGTGCCCTGGAAAAGATCGCCCTGTTCAGCGGCCGCAGCCGGGATCTGCCGAGCTGGCACCACTTCAGCATCCGCGAAAGGGTGGAGAAGCTCTGGCAGGCGCACCGGCGACCGTCGCTGGTGGCACGCCAGCGGCTGGTGCTGATCATCGCCTTCGCGGCCTACCTGACGGCTCTGGCCGGCCTGGGCTATCTCCTGAACTTCAGCCCGTGGAAGGAAAGAACCGCCCGGAGTCTGATCCACCGTGCGCTCGAGGCCCAGCTGGAAAAAGAGCCGCAGAACGCGCGGCTGCACCTCAACCTGGCCATGCTGCAGCATCAGCGCAGGGACTTTGCCGCGTCCGTCGGCAGCTATGAAAAAGCCATCGAGCTGGAGCCCGGCCGTGCCGAAGCGCTGAACAACCTCGCCTGGCTGCTGGCGACGGTCCCGCTGAAAGAGCTGCGCGATGCGCCCCGGGCGCTCAGACTGGCCGAGCGGGCCGCGGCCCTCGAGCGTTCGGCGGTCTTTCTGGACACCCTGGCCGAGGCGTACCACGCCAACGGTCTGCGGGAAGAGGCGGTCCGGACCGCCCGCGAGGCGCTGGAACTTGCCCGGGAGGACCTGGACTACTACCGCGGCCAGCTGCAGCGGTTCGAGGAGGGAGGGCCGTAAGGAAATGCGGAATGCGGAATGCGGAATGCGGAATGCGGAATGCGAAGACGACCTGGGAGACCGGAACTCGGCACCGGACAGAGCTGTTGCCCATTCCTGACTGAGAGTTGGAGGGCCCCCGAGAAAAGGTGGCAACCGTGGGGCGTGAGGCCGGTTTGCGGGCGGGAGTTCCGGCGGCAGGCTATTTCCCGATGCAGAAGCGGCTGAAAATGCTCTCTAGGACCTCCTCGGGGGCGGTCTGGCCCACGATCTCGCCCAGGGCGTCCAGGGCGCTGCGCAGCTCGAGGGCCACGATGTCCATGGGGGCTTCCTGCTCAAGAGCGGCAACCGCTCCTCCGAGATAGCCGGCGGCCGCTTCGAGCGCTTGCTTGTGGCGCAGGTTGGGGGCGATTTCCGAGGGATTGAGGTCCTCCTGGCCCTCGAGGAGACGGGCCGCAATGGCCTGGCGCAGCTCGGTTATACCCTGGCCGGTGAGCGCCGACACCCGGGCCACCGGCAGCCCGTCGAGCGCCCGCAGGTCCTCCGGCCCAAGGGCCGCCGGCAGGTCGATCTTGTTCAGCACCGCGAGCGCCCGCTTGGCCCGCGACCGCTGGAGGACATGGTGATCGCTGGGGTCCAGCGGGCGGCTCTGATCGATGACCAGCAGCAGGAAATCCGCCTCGTCCATCTTCCGCCCAGCCAGCTGGAGCCCGATCCGCTCCACCTCGTCGCCGCCCTCCCTGAACCCGGCCGTATCCATCAAATTCAGGGGCAGACCCTCGATCTGCAGGGTCCCCTCGACCACGTCCCGGGTGGTGCCCGGGACCGGGGTCACGATGGCCCTCTGTTCCTCCAGCAGGCAATTGAGCAGGCTGGATTTCCCGACATTCACCCGCCCGGCGATGACGGTCCTGACCCCTTCCACCCAGAGCCGCCTGCGGGCGTGCGCCTCGATCAGCCCCTTCAGCGGGCGGAGCAGCGTGTCGGCGATCGCGTTGGCCATCTCGGTCCGGGGTGCGATAAGGATGTCTTCCTCGGGGAAATCGAGCGCCGCCTCGGCCTCCGCCAGCAGGTCGACCAGCGCTTGCCCGAGGAGGTGGATCTCCGCGCTCAGCTCGCCGCGGATCTGGCGGGTGGCCAGGTACAGGCCGCGGTCGGACTTGGCGTGGATCAGATCGGCGACGGCCTCGGCCTGGGTCAGATCGATGCGACCGTTCAGGAAGGCCCGCAGGGTGAATTCCCCCGGATGCGCCAGTCGGGCCCCCTGTCCCAGGACGATTTCCAGGATGCGACTGAGCAGATGATAACCGCTGTGGGAATGAATTTCGGCCAGGTCTTCGCGGGTGTAGGAATGGGGCGCCCGCATGCAGGTCAGCAGGACTTCATCGAGCATTTCCTGTGTTGCCGGATCCTGCAGATGCCCCAGGTAGAGCCGGTGGCTGTCAAGCTCCGCGAGCGGCCAACGCGGTTTGAAGACGCCCCGGGCGATCGTCACGGCGCGGGGGCCGCTCAGACGGACAATGCCGATACCCGCCCGACCCCAGGGGGTGGCAATGGCAGCGATCGTGTCTTCACCCGGAGAGTTCATTTCCCTAGAACCGCGTCACATACGTTTTGCCCCAAGAACCGGCAAGATGCAATCCGCAGCTGTGGGCGGATGAATCACCCGTGCATTGAGACGCGGAAATCCAAAATCCAAATATCGAAACTCCCTCCGGGCCGTAGGCCCTACCGGCCGGAGGCGAAACAAATTCGAATGACCAAAATCCAAATGACCAAAACGCAAGACCCGGATCCCGCCGCTTTTGTTTGGAATTTTGAGCATTCGGGTTTTGATATTGTTTCAGATTTCGGATTTGGTGCTTCGGATTTTGGTCGAGGTTCTGCCCCTCAGGTCAGCAACAAGATAGATGGCCAAAATGGATGACAGAACTTCTGAGACAGCGCACCAGCAGCCGGGAGCGTCGAGGCCCAACTCGGAGCCGGGAAAAGGTCAGGTGCGGGCATCGGGGTCTTCGCCCGGCGACTCCCGCTTGGGAATGATCAGCACTTTTTTCATCAGCCCCTCGCCCCGGCTCCTGGTGTCCAGCCCCTTGTCGTCCTTCAGGGCCAGATGAACGATTCTGCGGTCCCGGGGACTCAGCGCGTTGGTCGAGACGGGCTTACCGAACCGCTTGGCCTTGTCCCCCATCCTCAGAGACATCTGGATCAGGCTGTCCCTGCGGCGCTGGCGGTAATTCTCCACGTCTACGATCACCTGGGTTCTCCTGGCCAGGGTCTTGTTCACGATTTTGTGGACCACATACTGCAGGGCATCCAGAGTGCGGCCCTTGCGGCCTATGAGCAGGCCGGAGCGATCCCCCTCGATATTCAGCGTGATGACGCCGTCGGAGGGCTCGGCGTTCACCCGGGTGCCTTCCATGGGGATGAGCTGCAGAATCCTTTCCAGGGTCTCGCGGGCGATGGCGACGCCCTTTTCGGGGTCGTCCTCCGGCTCGATGGGACGCCCTTTCCGTCTCCGCTCTCCACCGCTTTGATCGAAACGCGGATTTTGGCCTTCCGGCCTCCGACCAGGCCGAAGATCCCGGCTGATCCGGGTTCCACGACCTCGATTTCCATTTCCTCGCGCCCCAGCTCCAGCTGGCGACAGGCCGCCGTTATGGCGTCTTCGGTTGTTTTGCCTTCGAATTCAAAAACTTGCATGGTTTCCTCCAAATATCAGCCGGGCGCCTTCTGAATACGGTATTGCTGCCCGATGGAAAGCAGGTTGTTCACCAACCAGTAGAGCACCAAGCCCGAAGGGAAATTGATGAACATGAAGGTGAAGATGACCGGCAGGAACAGCATGATTTTGGCCTGGGTGGGATCGCCGGGGGTGGGCGTCATCTTCTGCTGGATGAACATGGAGGCCCCCATCAGCAGGGTGAGGATCGGGATGCCGCTGGGCGGTGTCATGAAAGGGATCTGAAAGGGAAAACTGAACAGCCGGTCGGGGGCTGAGAGGTCGTTGATCCAGAGCAGGAAGGGCGCGTGGCGGAGCTCGATGGCATTGCCCAGGATCCGGAACAGCGCAAAGAAGACCGGAATCTGGATGACCATGGGCAGACAGCCGCCCATCGGGTTGACCTTGTAGGTCCGGTAGAGGGCCATCGTCTCCTTGTTCATCTGCTCGCGGTTATCCTTGTACTTCTCCCGGATCTTGGCCATGCGAGGCTGAAGTTTCTTCATCTCCTTCATGGACTTGTAGCTCTTGTGGGTCAGCGGCCAGAAGAGGAGTTTGACCAGGATGGTGAGCAGGATGATGGAGAGGCCGTAATTGTGCAGGTACTGGTTGAAAAACCGCAGCGTGTAGAGCAGCGGCTTGGCGATCAGATCCGTCCAGCCGAAATCCACCGCCCTTTCGAGGTGCAGGCCCAGGGCTTTGAGGATCCCCAGGTCCCGCGGCCCCAGGTAGAGCGTGTAGCTGGCCGCGGCGGTTTCCAGCGGGTTGAGGGTCTGCTGGGCCGGCAGATAGGTGCCGTGCAGGAGCCCGGATTCCTTCATCCGGCCCCGGAACAGCCCCTTGCCCGGGTCGGCCGGGACCACGGCGGTCATGAAATACTCGTTTTCGTAAGCCAGCCACTGGATTTTTCCCTCGTGGGATTTCTCCTCGGCCTTCTTCTCGATCTCGATTTCCTCCAGGCTGTCGTTGGCGAGCAGCACAAAACCCACGTAGGCGTAGTAGCTCTGTTTCTCCGCCGGTGGCAGGACCCGCAGATCCGCGCTGAACGTGCCGGTCATCGGGTTGGAGGATTCGTTCTTTGCCTGGACCACAAGGTCGATCCGGTAGAGGTCGGGGTGAAAACGAAAGGTCTGGGTGACGGTCAAGCCGTTGGCCTCCCGGGACTCGAAGACCAGCTCCCGCGGCCCGGACCCTTCCGAAAGCCGGATTTCGCTCTGGTCGACCTGAAAGGCGACGGGCTCTGCGGCGTTAATGCCGGGGTTGTGAAACTGGAAAAGGAGAAAGGGCTCCCGGCTGCGGTCCAGGCTCACCAG
Source organism: uncultured delta proteobacterium (assembly GCA_963704245.1). Classification (GTDB taxonomy): domain Bacteria; phylum Desulfobacterota; class DSM-4660; order Desulfatiglandales; family Desulfatiglandaceae; genus CAVPHJ01. The sequence goes on along the minus strand of CAVPHJ010000016.1, from coordinate 43,249 downwards.
ATCGATGGGCGGCGAGTCGGCGGCGGTGGTCAGGTGGTAGTGCTTGAGACGGAAACTCTTGAGGCTCGGGCCCCGATTGCTCAGCAGGGCCTCATAGAGGGGGGTTTCCACCCGGATGTCCTGCTCCGCAACTTCGGGCCCAGCGGCGGGCGGCCGGGTTTCAGGCCCGGGTGTTTCCGGCGGGCCCTTTCCGGCCGTTTCGGGCGCCGGCGGCGCCTCGCCTGGAGATGTCATCTCCGGGGCGCCGGGTTCCGGCGGCGCTTGGGGCGGCTCTGAGCCGTAGTACATGGACCACAGCAGGAGAATCAGGAAGGAGAGGACAAAGGCGATAAGGGTCCGTTTTTCCATCAGTTTACCGCTCCGGTCATCATAAAATCAAAGGGGCCGGCCAGCGGTGTTCCGAGAGTGCCCGGCAACCCCTTCAGCGGGGCGCCGGGGTTCGCACCCGGTCGGGCCGATTCCAGCTGTAGATCTTCCATTTGAACGGCGGTTCACCCCAAGAGGGTCACAGCCGCCGGGGTGGAAGGGGTGGCACTTGGCAATCCGCAACAAGGCCAGGGCCCCTCCTTTTAAGGTTCCGTGCTTACGGAACGCCAGGCGGGCATAGGTCGAGCAGGAAGGGTCGAAGCGGCAGGAAGGCGCCAGGAAGGGTGAAATGAAGCGTTGATAAAACATGACCAGGCCGATCGGGATCGACCTCAGCCTAAAGCGCCGATCGCTCACCAAACAGGATCCTTCCGATTTCGCCTTCGATTTGCCTGAAATTCAATGAGCCGGCATCCTTCTTCGCGGTGACGAGGAGATCGCAGTCCTGGGGAAATCGCGATGGATTAAGCCTGAAGAATTCCCTGATCAGGCGCTTGATACGATTCCGTTCAACCGCACAACCGATCCTCTTGCTGACGGTGATCCCCAATCTCGTCATGCCCAGCCCGTTCCGGTTCCAAATCAGTACAAAGTGCTTGGTATGAAGGCGCGAGCCCGATCGATTTAGATTGACAAAACCGTCGCCGAGTCAATATCCTTTTCTCTTTTGGGAAAGCATGCAATCCCATGCGAGGCGTCTCGACCGGTTTCCGGGGCCCGTTCTAGACGGTCAACCGCTTGCGCCCCTTGCGCTCTCCTGCGCTTCAGGACTTCGATGCCACCTTTAGTGCGCATTCTGGCTCTGAAACCGTGGGTCCGTGCTCTCTTCAAATTGCTTGGTTGGTAAGTCCTCTTCATACGATTCCCGGTTCTCTTTCCAAGAAATGACGTAAATGACTATATAAACACACGCCCCGGTCGTTGTCAATACAAATGCATCTCAGCCATTTCGTATTTGATCTTTCGGGGATTTTCGTATAACCAAGACTCGTTCGGCACCCGTTTTCTCGATGAAAGGAGAGAGCGATGCTTCTGGATCCTATCCTGGGGCTGTTTTCCAACGATCTGGCCATTGACTTGGGGACCGCCAATACGCTGGTCTACATGAAGGGCAAGGGGATCGTCCTCAGCGAACCTTCGGTCGTAGCGGTCCGCAAGGACGGTAAGGGGGGCAACCGGGTCATTTCCGTCGGCCGCGAGGCCAAGATGATGCTGGGCCGGACGCCGGGCAACATCGTGGCCATTCGACCCATGAAGGACGGGGTGATCGCGGATTTTGAAATCACCGAGGCGATGCTCCGCTACTTCATCCGGGGCGTTCACAACCGCAGAACCCTGGTGCGGCCGCGAATCATCATCTCGGTGCCGAGCGGCATCACCCAGGTGGAGAAGCGGGCCGTGCGCGAGTCCGCCGAGTCCGCCGGCGCCCGGGAGGTCTATCTGATCGAGGAACCCATGGCGGCCGCCATCGGGGCCGGGCTGCCGATCACCGAACCCACGGCCAACGTGATTGTGGATATCGGCGGCGGAACCACGGAAGTGGCGGTCATCTCGCTGGCCGGTATCGTCTACGCCAAGTCCGTCCGGGTGGCGGGCGACAAGATGGACGAAGCCATCGTGCAGCACCTCAAGAGAAGGTACAACCTGCTCATCGGGCTGCGCACGGCCGAGATCATCAAGACCACCATCGGCAATGCCTACCCCACCAATCAGATCGATACCATCGAGGTCAAGGGCCGGGATCTGGTCACCGGCATTCCCAAGATCCTGACCATCGACAGCGAGGAGATCTCCAAGGCGATTTCGGAGCAGGTCGAGACGATCGTGGAAACGGTCCGCATGGCGCTGGAGCAGACCCCGCCGGAACTCGCGGCCGACATCGTTGACCGCGGCATCGTGCTGGCGGGCGGCGGCGCACTGCTCAAGAACCTGGACGTCCTCCTGCGGGAAGAGACCAGACTTCCGATCACGATTGCCGAGGACCCGCTGAGCACCGTGGTTCTGGGATCGGGGAAAGCGCTGGACAACCTGGCGATCCTGAAGGAGGTGGCCATCAAATCGTAGTCCGACCCGAGTGCCACCCGGGGGTCCCATCCAGGGCGCGGCGGTCGGAGCCGGGTTTCCGACTCGAGGTCCAGTGATGGCGGGTCATCGTCCAACGTGCTGAAGCGCTTTCGAAAAATATGGGTCTGGGTCTTCTGCATCGCCTCCGTGTTGTTCCTGCTCTCGTCCAATCCGGGTTCCGGTCCCGGCTGGAGCCCCGCTGAGCAGGTAATCGTCGAGGTTACCGCCCCCTTTCAAAAGGTCATCACCGGAATCGCCCGGCGGGTGCAGTCCCTGTGGCGCGACTATTTCTATCTGGTGGGGGTGCGCGAGGAAAACCGGAAGCTGCGTCGCGCTCTTGACGCGCTCACCCTGGAGAACAACCGCTACCGCGAACTCCTGACCACCCATCAGCGCCTGCAGGAACTGCTGCGCTTCAAACAGAGCCATGCCACGGCCGCGGTGGCAGCCCAGGTGATCGGGGTGGATCCTTCGGGGTGGTTCAAGTCGGTCATCATCGACAAGGGGACCCGGGACGGGCTGCGGGTGGACATGCCGGTGGTCAGCTCGGCCGGAGTGGTCGGCAAGACCGTGACCGTGTCCCCGGACTACGCCAAGGTGCTGCTCATCATTGACCAGAACAGCGCCGTCGACGCACTCGTCCAGCGTTCGCGGGACCGCGGAATGGTCAAGGGTCTGGCGCGGGAGTTCTGCCGGCTCGATTACGTGCTGAAGTCCACCGACGTGAAAACCGGTGACCTCGTGATCACCTCCGGTCTAGGCGGGGTATTCCCCAAAGGGCTGGCTCTGGGCCGGATCCTGACGATTCGCGACGCGCCCGGCGAGCTTTTCAGGGAAATCGTGCTCGAAACGGCCGTGGACTTCTCCAAGCTGGAGGAGGTGCTGGTCGTTCTGGAAGGGAGTCAGGCATCCGCACCCTTGTCAGAAAAGCCCTAGTGCTGGACGCCCTGGTGTGGACGGGTGCATTCCTGTTCACGCTCATGCGGGGGAAATGGGCACCGGCGGCTGAGTGGCAGCTGCTGGAGATCGATTTCCTGACGCTCATCACGGCGGCTCTGTATGCGGTTCGCGGAGCGGTGCCGGCGGGCCTGTTCGCCCTGGTGCAGGGGCTCTTCATGGACGTGTATGCGGGGTCCCTGAGGGGTTTCTTCGGCTTTGTTCAGCTCAGCACCTTTGTGGCGATCTACCTCCTCGCGCGTTTTTTCAACCTGCAGAACCTGAGAGGACAGGTCGCCGTGGTCGGCCTGGCAGTCCTGCTGAAACGGATCCTCCTGTTCTGGTCCCTGCGGGTTCCGTCCCTCGGCCACGGCTGGGTGCAGGTCTTCGCAGGCCTGTCCCTGGTTTCTGCGGTCGTAACCGCGCTGGCCGCACCCCTTCTGTTCATGCTAGGTTCGCGCATGTTCCCGGAGATGTCCGGGCACAGCGACGAGGTGGAACCCGGATGAGGACCTCGGATTTCGATCCGGTCGCCATCGAGGTTTTCCATCGCCAGCTCAAGCTGGTGACCCTGCTGGTGGTGGTGGTGTTTGGCGTGCTGGTGCTCCGGCTGGGCTTTCTGCAGATCGCCGGCGGGATGGCCTACCGGGCACAGTCCGAGAACAACCGCATCCGGCTCCAGGACATCCCGGCCGTGCGGGGGCTGATCTACGACGCCCACGGCGATCTGCTGGTGAGCAACCGGCCCGCCTACGACCTCTACGCCATTCCGGAAGACATGGGGGACCAGCGCGAACTCCTGGAAGGGTTGGAGCGGCTGATCGGTCTGCAGCCGGAGACAGTGGAAGAACGTCTCAAGGGATCGGCCAGGCGCTTTCCGTTTCGACCGGTCCGGCTCGTGAAAGACATGAGCCGGGAGGAACTGGCCGTCATCGAGACCCACCGCTTCAACCTGCCGGGGATCATGATCAACGTGCGGCCCCAGCGCTATTATCATTTCGGCCCGCTGGGCTTCCATGTTCTGGGCTACCTTGGGGAGATCTCCGAGAGTCAGCTGCAAAGCGGCCGGCACGCCGCGAGCAAGTCCGGGGACTGGATCGGCCAGTCCGGAGTGGAGAGGCGCTGGGAGAGCGCGCTGGGCGGGGAGCGGGGCGGGGAGCAATTGGAAATGGACGCCGTGGGCCGAAGAATCCGGGTCATGTCCCGCAAGGCGCCGGTCTCAGGGGCCAACGTTTTCCTGACCCTGGACCGCGGCCTCCAGGCCCTGGCCGAAAAAGCCCTGGCCGGACAGCGCGGGAACCATCGTGGCCGTGGACCCCCGCGACGGAGCGCTGCTGGCGTTGGCCAGCAGCCCGGCCCTGGATCCGAACACCTTTGTCTGGGGCCTGGAAAAGGAGGTCTGGGAGAGCATTCTGCATTCCGGGGAACACCCGCTGCAGAACCGGGCCAGCACCGGCCAATATCCTCCGGGATCCATATTCAAGGTGGTCATGGCGCTGGCCGGGCTGGAAGAGGGGGTTGCGGACCCGGCCGATGAGGTTTTCTGCCCCGGTTCCTACCAGTTGGGAACCTATGAGTTCCGGTGCTGGAAAAAGGGGGGGCACGGGAAGGTCAATCTCCGGCGGGCACTGGTCGAGTCCTGCGACGTGTACTTCTATCGATTGGCTGAGAAACTCGGGGTGGATACCATCGCCCGCTACGCGAAGAGATTCGGTTTCGGCAGGCCCACCGGCCTGGACTTGGACCTGGAAAGAGGCGGTCTGGTCCCCACCCGGCAGTGGAAACTGCAGCGCTTCGGGGAACCCTGGCAGCGGGGGGAAACCCTGTCGCTGGGGATCGGCCAGAGTTTTCTGCTGATGACGCCGCTCCAGGTGGCCGGCTTCATGGCCGCGGTGTTCAACGGCGGCTTCAACCACACCCCCCAGGTCACCCAGTGGGTGGGGAAACCGGAGGGGGAACGGATTTACGCCTTCGCGCCGCGGGTCAGGGGCCAGCTGGGGGTGAAACCCGATAACCTGGCGCTGCTCCGCAGCGCGTTGACGGATGCCGTGAATGCTCCCCATGGAACCGGCTCCAGAGCCAGGCTCGATCAGGTCAAGGTCGCAGGCAAGACCGGAACCGCCCAGGTGGTGGCCCTCGACCGGGACCGAGAGGAGGCCCGGCTGCGCGTGATCCCCTGGCATCTCAGGGACCACGCCTGGTTCACGGCGGTCGCGCCGGCGGAAAAACCCCGTCTGGCGGTGTGCATTATGATCGAGCACGGCGGGCAAGGGGGCCTCGTGGCAGCCCCCATCGCCGGCGAGCTGATCAAATCCTATCTGGGAGCCCTGTAGTCCCGCAGGATCCCCGAATTCGCAAAGCGGAGAGACGATGATCTTGATTTCTTTTCGCATTTCGCATTCCGCACTCCGCATTCCCCCCCGGAGGGGGTAGGCTCATGTTCGATCGCCGCCTGATTCAGCATTTCGACTGGGTCCTGCTTCTGCTGGCCGTGATCGTGACCGCCATCGGGATTGTCAACCTCTACAGCGCCACCCACGCGATCCGGGAAATGGGCGGTGCGGCGGTGTTCTACCGGCAGATCTACTGGTTTCTGATCGGCCTGCTGGCCTGTCTTTTCATGACCACCTTCAACTATCATCTCCTGGAGCGGCTCGCCTATCCGACCTATTTTCTGGCCGTCTTCCTGCTGGTGCTGGTGTTGCTGGTGGGCCGGGTGACCTCCGGATCCCAGCGTTGGCTGTCGCTGGGATTTATCAGCTTTCAGCCCTCCGAACTGGCAAAGCTGGCATTGATCATGGTGCTGGCCAGGTTTCTCAGCCAGGGGGCCGGCTCACGGGTCCACCGTCTGCGCGATCTCTGGCAGCCGCTGCTGCTGATCGCCGTTCCCTGCGGCTTGATCCTGAAGGAGCCGGACCTCGGCACCGCCATCCTGATCGCGGCGGTTTCCCTGTCCATGATTCTGTTTGTGCGGGTCAACGGGAAATCCCTGGCGATCGCCGGGATCGCCGTCCTTTCGCTGACGCCGCTGATCTGGTCCAGATTGAAGGAGTACCAGCGGCTGCGAATCCTCACCTTTCTGAAACCGGAACTGGACCCCCTCGGAGCGGGATATCACGTGACCCAGTCGAAGATCACCATCGGGTCGGGCCAGTTCTGGGGGAAGGGGTTCCTGAAGGGCACCCAGACCCGCCTGCACTTCCTCCCGGAGCAGCATACGGATTTCGCCTTTTCCGTGCTGGCCGAGGAATGGGGCTTTGTGGGCGCGGTGGTGCTTCTGCTGCTCTACCTGTTTCTAATTGTCTGGGCCATCAACGTGGCCCGGAACTCCAAGGACAAGTTCGGTTCGATCCTGGCAACCGGCGTTGCGGCCATGATCTTCTGGCAGGTGGTCATCAACGTGGGAATGGTGACGGGCCTGGTTCCGGTGGTGGGCATCCCGCTCGTGCTCTTCAGTTACGGCGGCACTTCGCTGGTCATGACGATGGCCTCCATCGGCCTGCTGATGAACGTCAGCATGCGGCGTTTCATGTTTCAGTAAGACGGAGTCGCCTTTGAACGCCTCCGTCGCCCCTGACGCTTCCACCCATGCCGATGCGGGGAGGGCCGTTCTCTTGCCTGCGGCAGCGGGGTGTGGTACTGGTAAATGAAGGGGATGGCGTTGAAGATCGAAGAGCTTACCTTTACCACGACTGCGGGCACGGACGTGATCGACCTGACCCCCGAGGTCGTGCGGATCCTGGGAGCCTCAGGCGTCCAGGACGGGACGCTCATCCTTTTCGTCCCCGGCTCGACGGCGGCCGTCACGACCATCGAATTTGAGCCCGGGGCGGTCCGGGATCTGAAGGAGGCCGTCGAGAGGCTCGCGCCGGCGGAGCTGCACTACCGCCATGACGCGCGCTGGGGCGACGGCAACGGCTATGCCCACGTGCGGGCCGCGCTGCTCGGCCCCTCGCTCTCGGTCCCGGTGGCCGCAGGCCGGCTGACCCTGGGGACCTGGCAGCAGATCGTGGTGCTGGATTTTGACAACCGTCCCCGGACACGAAGGATCGTGGTGCAGATCCTGGGATCCTAACTTGGGGAGCGGTTTGCCCGGAGTATGAACCAGAAACTCACTTTCCCGGATTCCGACCTGATGCTGGCCCTGTGCGGCGAGCACAATGCGCACCTGCGGCTGCTGGAAGAAAAGACCGGGGTGAAGGCCGGCGTCCGGGGCAACGAGGTTTTCCTGGAAGGGGGGACTGGGAGCTGGATCTGGCCGAACGGGTGCTGAAACAGCTCTACGGGCTGCTCAAGGGCGGCTGGCCCATCTACCCCACAGACGTGGACTACGCCGTCCGGATCCTGAGCGGCAAGCCGAACGCCGATCTGGAGAGCATCTTCAAGGACCAGGTCTTCATCTCCTCCAAGAAGAAGGTCATCACTCCCAAAACGGTCAACCAGAAGGCCTACATCGACGGCATACGGCGCTACGACATCGTGTTCGGGATCGGTCCGGCCGGGACGGGCAAGACCTACCTGGCCATGGCCATGGCCGTAAGCTACCTCATGAAAAAGGCGGTCCGGCGGGTGGTCCTGGCCCGGCCGGCGGTGGAGGCGGGCGAGCACCTGGGGTTCCTGCCGGGCGACCTGCACGAAAAGGTCAACCCCTACCTCAGACCGCTTTACGACGCCCTGCATGACATGATGGATTTCGAGAGCGCTTCGCGCCTGCTGCAGCAGGGGATCATCGAGGTGGCGCCCCTGGCGTTCATGCGCGGCCGGACCCTGAATGACGCGTTTGTGATCCTGGATGAAGCCCAGAACGCGACCTCGGAGCAGATGAAGATGTTTCTGACCCGTCTCGGGTTCAGCTCCAAGGCCGTCATCACCGGCGACGTCACCCAGACCGATCTGCCGGTCGGGAAGACTTCGGGCCTCATCGAGGCCCAGCGGATCCTGGAGGGCATCGAGGGCATCCGCTTTGTCTATTTTTCGCGGGACGATGTCATCCGTCATCCGCTGGTGCAGGAAATCATAGAGGCCTATGCCAAGCTGGAGCAGGGGCGGCGCGAGCAGAAAACGGGCGCGGCCCCGGAGGGTACAGGAGATGGAGCGGGTGGCTAAGAACAAGTCCCTGACAGGCGATAGGCGCTGGAAGCTCCGCCTGGCGGACCGGGAGTCCCCGGCCGCCGGCAAACCGGGGACCGGTGGACGGATGGTTCGGCCCCCGGGCCCAGCCCTGGTACATCCTGGCGGGCCTCAGCCTGGTGGTCGGGGTGCTGCTCTTTCCCCAGACCTTCAGCCGGACAAGGATCTACCAGCTCGGGGATGTGGCCGGGCGGGACGTCAAGGCGGTTCAAGAGTTCCTGGTGGAAAACCGGGAACTCTCGGAGAAGAACCGTCAGGAAGCGGTGAAACTGGTCCTGTCGGTGTATGACTTCGAGCAGACGGCGATCCCGTTGCGGGAAAGGCTCAGAGAGGCCTTCGCCGCCGGCCGGGCCCTGCTGGCGGTCTCGCTGGCCGAAGCAGAACCCGAGAAGGCTCCGCAGGCGTTGGAAAGCACGGCCGAGCGGCCCAAACCGGACCGGGTCGCCATCCGGAGCCAGTTCTTTGATCAGCTGGGCATCGAGGCCGAAGAAGGCACCTTCGAGGTGCTCTACCGGAACGGTTTTCCGCCGGCGGTTGAAAGCGCCGTTACCGACCTGCTCACGGGCGTAATGAGGAACGGAGTCGTGAGCAGCAAGGCCATGCTGCTGAGCCAAGGCGGCAAGGGTATCATGCTGCAGGACATCGGCACCGAAAGGGAATCCGTCGAGACCGATCCGAACCGGTTTCTCGATCTCCGGGAGGCGCAGAAGATCGTCCTCGGGCACCGGGAAAGGCTGGCGCAGGAGCTGGGCGGCGCGGACCTGGCGCGGGCCGCCACCGAACTGGCGTTCCGGATGGTCGAACCCAACATCACCTTCAACAAACGGGAAACCGAACTGCGCAAAGAGGCGGCCCGGCAGTCGGCCAAGCCCTTCTATTTCAAGGTGAAGAAGGGGGAGATGATCCTGCGGGAGGGTGAGCGGGTCGGGCCCGAGCACCTCCTGAAGCTGACCGAGCAGCAGAAGCACCTGTCGAGCAGCAGGCTGATCGGCCGCGTTCCCGCCATGGCCGTGCTGATCGGTCTGCTGCTGGCGGGCCTGTACCTGGTGGGGATCCTGCAGAACCGCGCTTCTACCACCGGCAACAAGGACCTGCTGTTTCTGGCGGTCACCCTGTTAACGGTCTTCCTGGGAGTCCTGGCAGCGGACCTGGTGAGCGAGGAAACCGCCCGTGGGATCACGGCGCTCGCGCCCGCGGCGCTGGCCTTCGCCATCCCGGTGGCCAGCGGGGCCATGCTGGTGGCGGTGTTTCTGGGCGTCACGGTGGCGACCGGGTTCTCCCTGGTGGCGGCTCTGCTGGCCTCCTTCGTGCTCGATGGCCGGCCGGAGATATTCGTGTATTTCTTTGTGAGTTCGCTGGTGGCGGCCCACGGGGTCCACAGCTGCCGCGAACGCGGGATCTTCATCCGGACCGGCCTGCGGGTGAGCATCACGAACCTGGTCCTGGCACTGGCCATTCAGGCCCTGGACGGACCGCTCTACAGCCTGGAGACGCTCATTGCCGCCCTGGCGGCGGTGAGCGGGGGCATCCTGGTCGGGGTGATCACCACCGGTATCCTGCCGCTGGTCGAAATGGCCTTCGGGTACACCAGCGACATCAAGCTGCTGGAGCTGGCCAACCTGGACCAACCCCTGTTGCGGGAGCTCATGGTCAGCGCACCCGGCACCTACCACCACAGCGTAGTCGTCAGCAACATGGTGGAGGCCAGCGCCCAGGCGATCAACGCCAATCCGCTGCTGGCCAGGGTCGCCGCCTACTACCACGACATCGGGAAGACGAGCAAGCCGCTGTACTTCATCGAAAACCAGATGGACCGGGAGAACAAACACGAGCGGCTGGCCCCTTCCATGAGCAGCCTGATCCTGATCTCGCATGTCAAGGACGGGGTCGAGCTGGCCAGAAAGCAGAAGCTGGGGCGGGAAATCGTCGACATCATCCGGCAGCACCACGGAACCAGCCTGATCACCTATTTCTACGAAAAGGCCAAGGAGCAGAAAGAGAAGAAGGGGGGCAAGTCGGTCCCGATCAAAGAGGAGGATTTCCGCTACCCCGGTCCCAAGCCCCAGACCAAGGAGGCCGGGCTGGTGATGCTCGCCGATGTGGTGGAAGCGGCCGCCAAAACGATTCCCGACCCGACCGCCGCGCGCATTCAGGGGATGGTGCAGAAGATCATCAACAAGATCTTTTCCGACGGGCAGCTGGACGAATGCGAGCTCACCCTGAAGGACCTGAACGCCATCGCCAAGAGTTTCAACAAGACCCTGAGCGGCATCCTGCACCATCGCATCGATTATCCGGAGCCGGTCTTCAAGGTGGCGGCCGCCAGAAAGAGGACCAATGGAAGTCCAGATCAGGTATCAGGTGCCGAACCCGTGGCCAAGAAGTCAGCGGCTAAAGAGGAAGCTAGAGAGAGTCTTAAAAGACTTGGCCTGTCATGAGCGGGAGCTGAGCGTGCTGTTCACCGATGACCGGCGGATGGCGCGCCTCAACGAGGGCTACCTGGGGCGCCGGGGCCCGACCAACGTGCTCGCCTTCCCCATGGCCGAGCTGGCGGCCGAAAGCGCGTTTTCGCCCATGCTGGGGGACGTGGTGATCTCGCTGGACACGGCGCGGCGGGAGTCGGCGGAAGCCGGGAGGGACCTGGAGGAAACCGTTGATCGCCTGCTGGTTCACGGACTGCTGCACCTGCTCGGATACGACCATGAGCGATCGGAAACCGAGGCGTCCCGGATGGAGCAGGAAGAAGAGCGACTCCGGCAGCTGATGTCTGAAGCCGCCGGAGGGCCGCAGCGGAAACGGAGATGATATTCGGCATCGGCGTGGATCTGGTGAGCATCCGGCGGATCGAGCGGGCGATTCAGAGATGGGGGGACGGCTTCGTGCGCCGGGTTTTCACTCCCGAAGAAGCCGCCCAGTGCAGCGCCCGGCCGCATCCGGCCTCGGCTTTTGCCCTGCGCTTCGCGGCCAAGGAAGCGTTTTCCAAGGCCCTGGGGCTCGGGATGCGCAAGGGTTTGAAGTGGAAGGACATCGAGGTCCGCAGCGAGGCGAGCGGTCGGCCCCGTCTGACACTCCACGGCGAGGCAAGCCGGATCTGCCGCCGCTGCGGCGTGGGAAACCTCCACCTTTCACTCTCCGATGAGGGCGATTACGGGGTCGCCATGGTGGTGGCGGAAAGGCTGATGGAGGGAAATGGACGGCGATGCTGAACGCCAGTGATGTCATGAGCACCGAAGTCGTCACGGTCCGGAAGGAGACCAGTCTCAAGGAGCTGGCCCGGATCCTCTATGAGAGGCAGATCAACGGCGTACCGGTGGTGGACGAGGGCGGCAGGCTGATCGGCATCATCTGCGAAAGCGATCTCATCCGCAAGAGACCGCAAGCTTCACATCCCGACCGTGGTCAACCTCTTCGATGCGGTTTTCCTGCTGGAACGGCCGCGCCGGATGGAGAAGGAGATCCAGCGGATCAACGCCACCACGGTGGCAGACCTCTACACCCGGGAGGTGGTCACGGTGAACGAGAAGACGCCCATCGATGAAATCGCCACCCTGATGACCGACCGGAAGATCTACACCATCCCGGTCATGGACGGTGAGCGCCTGGTGGGCGTCATCGGGAAAGCGGACCTCATCAGGATTCTGGTCAATTGAAAGAGCGGCAGCTCGCATTTGAGACGGCTTCGGAGGAAGACACGATCGCCCTCGGCAGAAGCCTGGGCCGTCTGCTGAAGGCTGGAGACGTGGTCGGCTTGAAGGGTGAACTGGGCAGCGGCAAGACCTGGTTCACCAAGGGACTGGCGCTCGGCCTGGAGGTCCCTCCGGAAACCGTCGTCACCAGCCCCACCTTCACGCTGCTCAACGAATACCAGGGCCGCTGGGTTCTCCACCACATGGATGCCTACCGTCTGGAAGACCGCCGGGAATTCTGGGCGGCCGGACTTGAGGAATACTTCTGCGGTGAGGGGGTGGTTGCTTTGGAATGGGCGGATCGCTGGCCCGAGATCCTGCCGCCGGAATGCGTGCGGGTCGAACTGATCATCACGGGGGTGGATTCCAGGCGTATCGTTTTCTCGGGCAGCCACCCCAGAGCCTTGGAAATCCTGGCCGAGTTAGGTACCATGGCCGCGGCAAGGAATCGGGGGGAGTTGTAAGCATGGCACTCATTGTACAGAAGTACGGCGGCACGTCGGTCGGGCGGGTTGAAAAGGTGGAGCAGACGATCCGGAAGGTTGCGGAGCGGGTCATCGAGGCCCACCGGGGGGGGAATCAGCTCGTGGTGGTGCTTTCCGCCATGGCCGGCCAGACCGACAGCCTGATCCAGCTGGCCAAGCGGGTGGTCCCGCAGCCGGACCCCCGCGAAATGGACGTTCTGCTGGCTACCGGCGAGCAGACGAGCGTTGCCCTGTTTGCCATGGTGCTGAAGTCCATGGGCGTGGAGGCCCGCTCCTACCTGGGGTTTCAGATCCCGATCCGCACCGACGATCTCTTCGGCAAGGCCAGGATCCATGACATCGACACGGAGCGCATCCGCCGGGAACTGGACCGCAACCGGATCGTGGCGGTTGCCGGGTTCCAGGGCCTGGACGAGCAGGGCGACATCACGACCTTGGGGCGGGGCGGCTCGGACACCACCGCGGTGGCCCTGGCCGCGGCGTTGAAGGCGGATGTCTGCGAGATCTTCACCGATGTGGACGGTGTCTACACCACGGACCCCAACATCTGCCCCAAGGCCCGCAAGATGCCCGTGATCTCCTATGAGGAGATGCTGGAGATGGCCAGCCTGGGGGCCAAGGTGCTGGAAATCCGTTCTGTGGAATTCGCCAAGAAGTATCAGGTGCCGATTCACGTGAGGTCAACCTTTACCGATGCGAGGGGTACGATGGTGGTGGCGGAAACAAAGGACATGGAAAAGGTGATGGTGTCGGGCGTGACCTACAACAAGAACGAGGCCCGGGTGACCGTCAAGCGGGTACCGGACGAACCAGGCATCGCCTTCCAGATCTTCGCGCCGGTGTTCAAGGCCGGGATCGTGGTGGACATGATTGTCCAGAACACCAGTGAGGACGGACTCACGGATCTCACCTTCACGGTTCCCAAGGCGGATTTTCACAACACCATGCGGCTGGTCAGCGAGGTGGCCGAGCGGATCGGGGCCGAGAAGGTGCTGGGGGACGAGGAGATCGCCAAGGTCTCCATCGTTGGGGTCGGAATGCGAAGCCATGCCGGCGTGGCCCAGAAGATGTTCGGAACCCTGGGTCAGGAGAACATCAACATCCTGATGATCAGCACCTCCGAGATCAAGATTTCGTGCGTCATCGAGGAGAAGTATACTGAACTGGCAGTGCGGGTTCTTCACGAAGCGTTCGGTCTGGACAATGAGGCTCAAGCGGATCAATGACCATGCCGCCGGACTGCTGCTGCTCTGGGCGGTATTGCTGGCGCTTCACCTGACCCAGAGACTTCTTCCCTGCCCCGCCCCCGGGGAGCGATTCCCGACGGGCGGGGTATTTGTGCAGATCACAGGAGACGTTCCTCACCCGGGGGTTTACCGGTTTTCCCACCAACCGAGCTGGGCCGAACTTCTGCAGCGCGCCGCCGGCGAAGCCCTGCCGACCCCCGCTGCGGCTTCCGGGACTGGTGACGGCGTCCTGCCGGAGGCCTTTCCGAGCGGAACCCGGGTCGAGATCAGCCAAAGGGGGGCGGCCCGGCAAATCGACCGCGGCCGGATGTCGGCCTTCTTCAGGATCACCTTGGGACTCCCCATCTCGCTGAACCAGGAGACGGTTGAAGGACTGACGGCGGTCCCGGGCATCGGCCCGCGGCTGGCCGAGGCGATCGTGGAGGAGAGAGCCCGCCGGGGCGGGTTTCAGGATGTGAAAGAACTGCGCGCCGTTCGAGGAGTGGGGGAAAAGGTGTTCAACCGGATCAGCCCGCTGTTGACCTTGTGAACCTCGGTCGCGCGCGGCGGGGCAGGTCAGATCGAAAATCGAGACCCGGGTGTCGAACAGCGGGTCCGTCACCGGACAGGCTCTTTTGCCGCTTAGACATTCGATATTCGGGGTTCGACATGCTGCGGTTCCGTTTTCTTGAGGTCCATCGTCGATGACGGGAAACAGTCCCAGATCCGAGACCGATCCGGATCCGGCGGCAGCCGGGCGCCGGCCCGGACGGCCGCGCCCCCGGAACAGCGCTTGGGACTGGCTCGTCGGGGTGTTCCTGGCCCTGACCTTGGTGCTGCTTCAGCTTAAGGACCCGGGAGGATGGCTGGAGGCGCTGGATCGGGTGCTTTTCGACGTGGCGGCCCGTCTGAGCGCCCGGGAGGTGAGGCCGCCGCAGATCGAACTGGTGACGATCTCGCGGGAAGACCTGGGCGAGCTGGGACCCTGGCCCTGGCGACGCGATGTTCTGGCGCAGGGGATTCGGCGGATCGCGCTGGCGGGTCCCCGGGTCATCGCTCTGAATCTGGCCCTGGCCGAACGGCAGGCGGATCCCGGCTTCCTGGTCTTGCAGAGGTTGAAGCGGAACTACGAGAGCTCCGGCCTGGGCCAGGAGGGCGCCGGGCTGGCTTTCTACCGCGAACTGTCCGCGGCATTGGGCGAGCTGGATCAGGATGCGCGCCTGTACGCGGCCCTGGAGGCGGCCGAAAACGTGGTGCTGCCGGTCCGTTTCGATTTCCAGCCCGTGCGCGGCGATGGGGGGGTGCCGGGCGATGTGCTCAGGCACGCCTTCAGCCGGAGCCGGGTCACCGCCGGGGCGGCAGGGATGCGGGCGGCCCGGCATCTTCAGCCGATGGCCGCCGGATTGCTGGAGATCGCCGCGGGCGTGGGGCACTCGAACGACTTGGCGGACCGGGACCGGGTGCTGCGCCGGCATACCCTGCTGGTGGACTACCTTTCCCGGGTGTACGTGCCGTCCTTCCCCTTGGCGATTGCCCTGGCCTATTGGAAGCTGAAGGTGCCGGAACTGAAACTGGCCCTGAACGGAGAGGACCTGCGGCTGGAAGCCGGTGCCGGGGCCGCCAGGCGGATTCAGGGAGTGGACGGCCGGGCCGAAGCTCACATCCGCTGGCGGGCGGAGCAAGGAAGCGGGTTTTCCCGGACCCCCTTTTCGCGGCTGTTGGGCGGAGAAGAGGAAGCCGCCGTCTTCAAAGACCGGATCGTGATTGTCGGTCCCGTGAGCGACGAGGCGGCCGGGCTGCTGAACACGCCGCTGGGGGCCCGCGTGCCCGGTCTCGAGATCATCGCCCAGGCGGTGAGCAACATCCTGGAGGGCGGTTTCATGATCCGGCCTGCCTGGGGGGGCTGGGCGGAATGGGGGGTCTTTATTGCGGCGGCATTGGTGGTTTCATTCGCCTTCCCGGGGTTGAGGATCTTGCCCAGAATGGGGTTTTGCCTGGTTCTGCTGGCTGTGGCGGGATTTTTCTTTTTCAGGCTTCACGCCTCCGGCATCCGGCTGCAGCCGGCGGCCTCGTTGCTGCTGCTGGCCGGCGGAACGGCGCTGCTCAGCGCCCGGCAGCTGCTGCTGCGGGAGCGGGCTCCCGGGCCCGACCGCCCCGCGGCAGGAACTCCCTCCCGGGAGCTCCTGCCGCTCGGACGTTCACCGCTTGTCGGCGTGCTGGGGTTTGAGGAACTGCGCGCCCTACCCCTGGAGGCTCGCGGCGTCAAGGAGAAGCTCTATGATCTGGCCCTGGCCATGGAAGAGAGGGGCCGGGCCGAGAAGGCCCTCGACATCTACCGGTTCATCCTGCACTCGGCCGGGACCTATCGGGATGTGGCGGAAAGGGCGGCTCAGCTCGCACCTCCCGCACCGCCAGCCGCTGCCGGCCCCGCGCCGGAAGCCGGACCGGGTGTCCTGGCAAGGGCGAGGGCCCTCTCGATTACGAAGCTCTACGAGCCGGCTGAAGTGGTCGAGCTCCTGCCCCTGGGGGCCGTGCTGCGCGGAAACGACGGAAGCCGTGGACATCCGGTGAGTATCCGGATCCTGGGACCCGGCGAAGGGGGCGAAGGCGTCTGGCAACGGCAGAGGGAGCAAACCCTGAAAGGCGCGGAAGTCATGGGGTCGCTGGATCACCCGGGCGTCCTCAAAGTCCATGCCTGGGGCGAAGAAGACGGACTGGCCTACGTGGTGAGCGAGGCATTCGAAGGAGCAGATCTGGCGGAGCACCTCCGCCGCAACGGCCCGCTGGAATTGTGGGCCGTCCTGACCGTGATTGCGCGGGCGGCGGAGGCCCTCGACCACGTACACCGGCGAAATATCGTCCACGGGTGTATCCGGCCGGCCAGCATCCTCTGGGATCCCGCTTCGGGAACCATGCGGTTGACCGGTTTCGCCGGGTTTCCGGTCCCGTCCCTGCAAGCCGCTGGGAGCGCGCACTACCTGTCTCCCGAGCAGGTGTCGGGGCGGCGGATCGACGGCCGTTCCGACATCTTCTCCCTGGGGGCGGTGCTCTACGAGTGTCTGACCGGCGCGCGGCCGTTTGCCGGGGAGGACCTGAGCAGCCTGATGCTCAGGATCGTCAAGGAATCCCATCCCTCACCGCGGGGCTTCGGGGTGCCGGTGCCGCGGATGGTGGAGGAAATCCTGGATATCTGCCTGGCAAAGGACCCTGATGAGCGCTACGAGCGGGCCTGCGCTGCTGGAGAGCGGTCTGCGGGAGGTGCTGGAGCGTATGACGGAAATCTCGGTGCCGGGCGTGCGGTGAGCCGGCCGGTGAAAGGGGCGGGGATGCGGATCCTGGGTATCGACACTTCATGCGACGATACTTCGGCGGGCGTCGTGGCGGAAGGCCGCCAGGTTCTGTCCAACGTGGTTCAGTCGCAGGTGAAGCTCCATCGCCCCCACGGCGGCGTGGTCCCCGAACTTGCCTCCCGGGAGCACCTGCGCACCATCGTGCCGGTGGTGGAGGCCAGCCTCTCCGCAGCCGGGCTGAGGCCGAACCAACTCGACGGTATTGCGGTCACGGTGGGACCGGGGCTCGTCGGGTCCCTGCTGGTGGGGCTCTACTATGCCAAGGCGCTGGCCTTTGTGCACGGGCTGCCGCTCGCGGCGGTCAACCACCTGGAAGGGCACATCCTGAGCGTCTTCCTGGAGGAGCGGGTTCCGCCCTTTCCGTTTGTCGCCTTGACCGTGGCCGGGGGACACACGAGCCTGTACCGGGTGGACGGGTTCGGCCGCTACAAACCCCTGGGTCAGACCCTGGATGACGCGGCCGGGGAGGCCTTTGACAAGGTGGCCAAGATCCTGGGCCTGGGATACCCGGGTGGGGCGGTCATCGAAACGCTGGCCGCCGGGGGCCGCGGGAACCGTATCCCTTTTCCGCGAGCGTTGCTGTCGAAGGCGTCGCTCGATTTCAGCTTCAGCGGCCTGAAGACGGCGGTGGCTCTTTTCGTGAAGGAGTGGGATCACGACGGGAGCCGCGGGGATGTCAGCCGTGCCGACATCGCCGCTTCGTTCCAGGAGGCGGTGGTGGAAGTCCTGGTCCAGAAGGCGCTGCAGGCGACCCTGGCCGAGGGTACCCACTCCCTGGCGGTGGCCGGCGGCGTGGCCTGTAACGGCCGTCTGCGGGCCAGGCTGCAGGAGGCCGCGGAGGGGTCCGGCATAGAGATCTTCTGTCCCCGCAAAGCATATTGCACCGACAACGGCGCCATGATCGCGGTGGCCGGCTACCACCGCCTGTCGCGGGGTGAGCGGGCAGCCCTCGACATGGACGTGCGATCCAAGTATCCCATCGACACCCTGCCCGTCCCGGGCCCAGCGGTTCGTGACGGGGTGGGCCGGTGAAGCTCGGCAGACGGCTCAGGTACTACTATCTCAGGTTCATCCGGCTGCGGGGTGAGCCCCGCGAGCTGGCGCTGGGGTTTTCCTTCGGGGTTTTCAGCGGGCTGCTGCCGACGATTCCGTTTCACACGGTGACAGCGGTCTTCCTGGCCATGCTGTTCAAGGGCAGCAAGATCACGGCGGCCCTGGGAACCTGGGTCAGCAACCCTTTGAACTGGGTGTTCCTCTACTGGTGCAACTACAAACTGGGGGCTTGGCTGCTGGGGCTGGAGCCGCAGCAACCCCGCTTGGTCGCGGTCATGGAAGCGGTTCGCTCCGGCGCCCGCCCGACGGCCGTCCTGGGCCAGATCCTGGCGGCCGGCGGGAACATCGTGGCGGCCTTCCTGGTGGGGGGGCTCGTGATGGGCGTCGCGGCGGCTGTTCCGGCCTACTACGGCTCCCTGCCGGTGTTCCGGAAGATCGCCGGCTACAGACGGCTGCGCAGGGAGGCCCGCGGATGACACCCGACCGGCCCCCAGCCGACTTTCGGCCGAGGCCCCGCAAAAGCCTGGGCCAGCATTTTCTGGCCGACCAGGGCGTGGTGCACCGGATCCTCGCTCGGGCAAGACTTGTGCCCTCCCTGCCGGTGCTGGAGGTCGGCCCCGGTCACGGGGAGCTGACCCTCCCCCTGGCAAAGTCGATGGAGCGCGTGCTGGCGGTGGAGAAGGACGGCCGGCTGGCGGAACGGCTCCGCGAGAAACTGCGTGAGCGGGGCATTGCCAACGTGACCGTGATCGATGGCGACATCCTGCGATGGCCTTTCGAGACCGCCCTGGCCCGGCCCTCGGAACGGCTCCAGGTAATCGGCAACCTGCCCTACAACATATCGGCCCCTTTCCTGGAAAAGCTGCTCGAGAACCGCTGCCGGCTGGATCGCGCCGTGCTCATGTTCCAGCTCGAGGTGGCCCGCCGGCTGACGGCCCCTCCGGGCAACAAGAGTTACGGGGCCCTGAGCGTGATCGTTCAAGGCCAGGCCCGGGTGAAGCCCCTGTTTGAGGTCCCCGGCACGGCTTTCCGACCGCGGCCCAAGGTGGACTCGATGGTGGTGGAAATGGATTTCGGGCCGCCGGCCAGAGCGGCCGGCATCCCGGATGTGCGCTTCCGGCAGGTGGTCAGGGCCTCCTTTGCCCACCGCCGCAAGACGCTGCTGAATTCCCTGCGGGGCGCCTTGCCCTCCCTGGAGCGCGAAGGTCTCCGGGCCGCTATCGAGACCTGCGGGATCGATCCGGGATGCCGCGCAGAGACCCTGGAACTGGAGGATTTCCTGTGCCTTGCCGGCCAGCTGGAGTTGACAGGTGATAAGAAGTGTGATAGTTAGGAACACTTTTTTGGTGGGAGAGAACGCTTCCGGGCCGCTTCGGAGCCCGGATTTCAGTGGAGGGACCCGATCATGAAATCTGCCAATTTCCTTTTCACCTCGGAGTCGGTGACCGAAGGGCACCCGGACAAGGTGGCGGACCAGATTTCCGACCACATCCTGGACAAGATCCTGGCCCAGGATCCCCGGTCCAGGGTGGCCTGCGAGACCCTGGTGACCACCGGGCTGGCCATGATCGCGGGCGAAATCACCACCGCCGCCTACGTGGACATGCCCGAGACCGTCCGCGAGACCATCAGGGATATCGGCTACAACAATTCCTCCATGGGTTTTGACTGGGAGACCTGCGCGGTGCTGTCCACCATCGACAAGCAGTCACCCGACATCGCCCTCGGCGTGGACGGCGCCGGACTGTTCAAGGAGCAGGGCGCCGGCGACCAGGGCCTGATGTTCGGCTACGCCTGCAAGGACACCCCCCCGCTGATGCCGATGCCCATCTACCTGGCCCACCGCCTGACACGGCGGCTGGCGCATGTTCGCAAGTCGGGTCAGCTGCCCTGGCTGCGGCCGGACGGGAAATCCCAGGTGACGGTGGAATATGTGGACGGCCGGCCGGTGCGGGTCCACACCGTGGTCATCGCCGCCCAGCATGACCCCGATGTGGACTACGAGACCCTGCGCGAGGCGATCATCGAGCAGGTGGTCCGGGATGCCGTTCCCGAGGAACTGCTGGACGCGGAGACCCAGTTCTTCATCAACACCACCGGCCGCTTTGTCGTGGGCGGCCCCATGGGGGACTGCGGGCTCACCGGGCGCAAGATCATCATGGACACCTACGGCGGCTTCGGCTACCACGGCGGCGGGGCCTTCTCGGGCAAGGACCCCACCAAGGTGGACCGCAGCGCCTCCTACATGTGCCGCTACATCGCCAAGAACATCGTGGCCGCCGGGCTGGCCGAAAAATGCGAAATCCAGGTCGCCTATACCATCGGCCGGGCGCAGCCGGTTTCGGTCATGGTGGGCGCGTACAGCACGGGCGTGGTTTCCAGCCGGGAACTGACCGAGATCGTCAAGCGGAATTTCGACCTGCGGCCGGCGGCGATCATCGAGCGCCTGGACCTTCTGCGGCCCATCTACCGCAAGACCTGCAACTACGGCCACTTCGGCCGCGAGTTGCAGGAATTCAGCTGGGAAAAGACCGAGCTCGTGCAGGACCTCAAACGGGCCGTGCAATAGGGGAGCCCCATGGACTACGACATCAGGGACATCAGTCTGGCCGGCAAGGGCCGGCTGCGGGTCGAATGGGCCGAGATGAGCATGCCGGTTCTCAGGCAGATCCGCGAGCGTTTCGGTCGCGAGAAGCCGCTCAAAGGGCTGCGGCTGTCGGCCTGTCTGCACGTGACCACCGAAACTGCGGCACTGGCGCGGACCCTGAAGGCCGGGGGTGCCGAGGTGGTGCTCTGCGCCTCCAACCCGCTATCCACCCAGGATGACGTGGCAGCCTCGCTGGCGGCCGACGACAAGATCCCGGTGTATGCCGTCAAGGGCGAAAGCCACAGCACCTACTACGCCCATATCCTGGCCGCCCTGAAGCACCGCCCGCACCTGACCATGGACGACGGGGCGGACCTGGTCAGCTCGCTGCACTTCATGGCGCTCGGCAAATGGGAGGCGCTGGAACCCTCCATCGCCAAGTGGGGCCGGGCCTTGCAGGCGACGAAGCGCCGGGAGCTTCTGGCGACCGTGATCGGCGGCACCGAGGAGACCACCACCGGGGTGATTCGGCTGAGGAGCATGGAGAAGGATGGAGTGCTGCAGTTTCCCATCATCTCGGTGAACGATGCCAACACCAAACACCTCTTCGATAACCGCTACGGCACCGGGCAGAGCACGGTGGACGGCATCATCCGGGCCACCAACCGGCTGCTGGCGGGAAGCACCTTCGTGGTGAGCGGCTACGGCTGGTGCGGCCGGGGAGTGGCCACCCGCGCCAAGGGGCAGGGCGCCCACGTCATCGTGTGCGAGGTGGACCCATTGCGGGCCCTGGAAGCGGTCATGGACGGGTTCCAGGTCATGCCCATCGCCCAGGCCGCCCCACTCGGCGACATCTTCTGCACCCTGACCGGCGATGTGGGGGTGATCCGCCGGGAACACTTCCTGACCATGAAGAACGGCGCCATCGTCAGCAACTCGGGCCACTTCGACGTGGAGCTGGACCTGCCCGGTCTGGCCGAAAGCGCGGTCGGCCGCCGGCCGGTGCGGGATTATGTGGAGGAGTTCAGCCTGCAAAACGGCCGGCGGGTGTATGTCCTCGGCGAGGGGCGGCTCATCAACCTGGCGGCTGCCGAGGGGCATCCCTCGAGCGTCATGGACATGAGCTTCGCCAACCAGGCCCTGTCCGCCGAGTACATGTCCGCCAACCACGAACGGCTGGAGAAGAGGGTCTACCCGGTTCCGGCCGCGATCGACGAGCAGATCGCGCGCCTGAAGCTGGAGTCCCTGGGGGTGCGGATCGACTCCCTCACGCCGGAGCAGGAGCGCTACCTTTCCTCCTGGGAAATGGGAACCTGAGCCGCTGACCACCCGTCTCGGAGCGGTTGGAATCGGGCACTTCTTCAGTTTTCGGGGGACGCCATGTGCCAACCGGGGAGCCGGCCGGGTCCTCACAACGCCCTTACCGACATACCCGGCCTCCGGGTCGGCCATTACACGGATCTCGAGGCGCTCAGCGGGGTGACCGTGGTTCTCTGCCCGGATGGGGCGGTGGCCGGGGTGGACGTGCGCGGCTCTGCCCCCGGAACCCGGGAGACCGATCTGCTGGACCCCTCCAACCTGGTGGAGAAGGCCCAGGCCGTCTGCCTTGCGGGGGGGTCGGTCTTCGGGCTTGCGGCAGCTGACGGCGTGGTGCGCTGGCTGGCGGAGCGGGGTTATGGCTTTCCCCTGGGAAAGGGGCAGGTGGCGCCCATCGTACCGGCGGCAGTGCTGTACGACCTGGGGCGCGGCAAGGCCGGCTTCGTCCCGCCGGTCAGTGCTGAATGGGGGTTTGAGGCCTGCCGGCAGAGCCGCAGCGGGCCGGTGGCCACGGGCAGCGTGGGCGCCGGAACCGGCGCTCTGGCGGGCGGCATCCGGGGCGGGCTCGGCACGGCCAGCCTGGTGCTGGCCTCGGGCCTCACGGCGGCCGCCCTGGTGGCCGTCAATTGCCTGGGGACGGTGATCGATCCGGTCACCGGCCGGTTTTGGGAGGCGCGCCTGGAGCTGGCCGGGGAGTTCGACGGCCAGGGCCGGCGGGCGGTGGTCCTGCCGCCACCCGGCCCTCCCATGCTGGCCGGCAACACGACCATCGGGGTGGTGGCCACGGACGCCCGGCTGACCAAGGCCCAGGCCAGAAAGGTGGCCCAGATGGCCCAGGACGGCCTGGCGCGCGCCATCCGGCCGGCCCACACCCTGTTCGACGGGGACACGGTCTTCTGCCTGGCCACCGGGCGGCGGAACCTGCCTGCGGCCTCGGAGTTCCTGGCGGCCGGCGAGGCCCAGGCCCTGAACGAGCTGGGACACGCGGCGGCCGACTGCATGGCGCGGGCGATCATCCGGGCGATCCTGGCGGCCAGCGGGACCGCGGAAATGCCCGCCTTTCGCGATCTGCCGGAGCGGCCGGCGGGTGCAGCCTGAAAGGGTCCGCGCCGGCACGGCGCGCGCGGGCCGCAGAGGAATCCACCGACATTTACACCTGCGGGAAGAAGGAGGTATCATGAAACGATTCGTTTTTCTGCTGCTTGGGCTGAGCGTGCTGCTGGCCGCGACCGCGGTCCCGGCGCAAGACCCCACCCGGGGCGGCAACCTGACAATCTGCCAACCGGCCGAGCCGCCCGGGCTGGATCCCACCGCCAACACGGCGGCCGCCATCGACCGGGTGGTGTACGCCAACATCTACGAGGGGCTGGTGAAGACGGACCGCGGCGGGCAATTCGTGCCCGGACTGGCCGCCGGCTGGGAAGTGACTCCCGACGGCAAGACGTACACCTTCAGGCTGCGCCAGGGCGTGAAATTCCACAACGGCGACAGCTTCAACGCCCAGGTGGCCAAGTGGAACCTGGAGCGTGCCGCCGGCGAGGGGACCACCAACCCCCATCCCGAGTATTTCCGGGTGATCGGCAACATCGCAACCCCGGATGAATACACGCTGGTGTTGACCCTCAAGGACGTGGACGCCCTGTTCATCGCTCACATGGCCGAAGGCGACGCGGTCATGCTGCCCATGCAGGGACACCAGGAGGCCAAGTCGCAGCCCATCGGCACCGGACCGTTCAAGTTCCTGGAGTGGGTGCGCGGCGACCGGGTGGAAATGGCCCGCTTCGAGGGCTACTGGAACCCGGAACTGCCCTATCTGGACAAGGTGACCTTCAAGTTCATCAGCGATGCGAGCGCCCAGATCGCGGCGCTGAAGAAGGGCGACATTGACGTGATCGGCTACATCCTGGCGCCCGAGGCAGCCGCCGAGCTCTCCAAGGACCAGCGGTTCAAGGTCTATGCCGGCGCCACCACCGGCGAGGTCATCCTGTCCACCAACAACCAAGCCAAACCCTTTGACAACCCGCTCGTGCGCCGGGCCATGGCGCATGCCATCGACCGTCAGGCCGTGGTGGAGCTGGCCATGTTCGGTTACGGCATTCCGATCGGCTCCCACTGGTCACCGTCCACTCCCTACTATCTGGATCTGACGGCCAGGTACGCCTACGATCCGGCCAAGGCCAAGGCCCTGCTGGCCGAGGCCGGCCTGCCCAACGGGTTCGAGGCCACCCTGAAGCTGCCGGCCCCCTACTCCTATTCGCGACGTTCCGGCGAGGTGGTGGCCGACATGCTGGCCAAGGTCGGCATCCGGCTCAAGCTCGAGGTGGTGGAGTGGGGTCAGTGGATCGAACGGATCTTCAAGAAGAAGGAATACGACCTGACCATCATCGGCCACGTGGAGGCCTGGGACATCGGGATCTACGCCAACCCGAACTATTATTTCCAGTACGACTCCCAGGAGTTCCGCGACGCCTACGCGGCGGCCCTCAAGGCGCCCAACGAGCAGGAAAAGGCCAAATGGTTCGGCCGCTGCCAGGAGATCATCGCCGATGACGCGGTGAACGGCTACCTGTTCTCCGCCCCCAGCCTGCCGGCCATGAAGGCGGGTGTCATGGGCTGGTGGGAAAACTACCCCACCATCGCCATGGACTGCACCGCGGTCTGGCTCAAAAAGTGAGGTGCGAGCGGGCGGCCGGGCTGATCCCGGCCGCCCCGGCGCAGACTCATGACGCGCTTCCTGCTGAAGAAAGCCCTGACGCTCCTGTTGCTGCTCTTCCTGGTCTCCCTCACGGTTTATTCGGTCCTCTTCGTGCTGCCCGGCGATCCGGCCCAGATCATCCTCGGCATCAACGCCACGCCCGAGACCCTGGCCAACCTGAGGGCCGAACTGGGGCTGGACAAGTCCTTCTGGGCGCAGTACGGCGGCTGGATGGGGGACCTTCTGAGCGGACGCGGAAGCCGCTCCATCAACTATGATCTGCCGGTCTACGAGCTGCTTCTGTCCAGGCTGGCGGTGACCGGGCCGCTGGCCCTGCTGGCCATGCTCTTTGCGGTGGCCCTGTCCATCCCGCTGGGGGTGTTTGCGGCCCGGCATCAGAACCGCGCCGGGGACGTGAGCGTGATGTTCTTCACCCAGCTGGGCCTGGCGACCCCGGAATTCTGGCTCGGGATTCTCCTGATCCTGCTCTTTTCGGTGCACTGGGGGCTGTTCTCGGCCGGCGGCTTCCCGGGATGGGGATCGGATTTCTGGGGTTCGGCCCAGGCCCTGCTGCTGCCGGCCTTCGCGCTGGGCGTGATCCGGGCCTCCATCCTGACCCGCCTGACGCGCTCCTCGATGCTGGAAGTCCTGCGCGAGGACTTCGTGCGTACGGCCCGGGCCAAAGGTCTGCGGGAGCGCACGGTGATCTACGGCCATGCCCTGCGCAACGCCCTGATCCCGGTGCTGACCATCCTGGGGCTTCAGCTGGGGCAGCTGCTGGCCGGTGCCATCATCATCGAAAACGTCTATCACCTGCCCGGACTGGGAAGACTGGTCTTCCAGGCCATCGGTCAGCGCGACCTGCCGGTGGTGCGGGAAATCGTGCTCTTCATGGCTGCGGCGGTGGTGGTGGTGAATTTCATCGTGGACCTGACCTACGCTTCCCTGGATCCCAGAGTGCGGTCGAGGTGAGTGCAAAAATGTTGCGTTTTTTCCACAACCTGAACTTCACCCTCGGCTTTCTGCTCTCGGCCATCGTGATCCTGATGGCGGCCTGCGCTCTGGTCTGGACCCCCTTTGACTCCAACGTCATGGACGCCAGGGCGCGGCTTCAGGCGCCTTCGCTGCAGCACCCGCTGGGCACCGACCAGTACGGGCGGGACATCCTCTCGCGGGTCATGAAGGGTGCGGTGAACTCGGTCATCGTGGGGCTGGTGACGGTGGCCATCGGTCTGTCGCTGGGGGTGCTGCTCGGGCTGGCGGCCGCCTATTGCGGCCGCCTGACCGAGGAGGCCATCATGCGGGCTTCCGACCTGCTTTTCGCCTTCCCGGCGGTGCTGACCGCGATCCTGCTCACCTCGGTGCTGGGCGCCTCCCTGATCAATGCCATGCTGGCCATCGGCATCTTCTACATTCCGGTCTTCGCGCGCCTGACCCGGGCGGTGGCCATGACGGTCTGGGAACGGGAATACGTCGCCGCCGCCCGCGCGGGCGGCCTGAGCGAGTGGACGATCACCTGGCGGCACGTGCTGCCCAACATTCTTTCCCCCCTGCTCATCCAGGGGACGGTCCAGTTCGCGGTGGCCATCCTGGCCGAGGCCGGCCTGAGCTACCTCGGGCTGGGGACCCAGCCGCCGCACGCCTCGTGGGGCCGCATGCTCAACGAGGCCCAGACCTTCATGGGGATGGCCCCCTGGATGGCCGTTTTTCCCGGCGTGGCCATTGCCTGGGCCGTGCTGGGCTTCAACCTGCTGGGGGACGGCCTGCGCGACACGCTGGATCCCAGGATGGTCAGGCTGAGGTGAGAGGCCCATGATTCCGGAAAAGACCATCGCCCAAGTGACGAATGCCATCCAGTACCGGGAGCTGGTGAGCATGGCGGCCGAGCTGGTGAGCATCAACTCGGTCTGGGACCCGGGGGCCGGAACGAGCGAGCAGGCCGCGGCGGAATGGGCGGCGCGCTGGGGGCGGTCGCAAGGCTTCCAGGTGGAGCTGGACGAGGTGGAACCAGGCCGTCCCAACGCCATCCTGACCTGGCAGGCAGGCCGGGGCGAGCGGGTGCTGATGTTCGAGGGGCACACGGACGTGGTGACCCCCGGGGACCTTTCGGTCTGGCGCTTTGATCCCTTCGGCGCCCGGATCGAGGGTCGACGCATGTACGGCCGGGGGACCAACGACACCAAAGGCAACCTTGCCGCCATGCTGCTGGCCATGGCGGCCCTGAAGCGCTGCGCCGTCCCCCTGGCCGGCTCCCTGCTGGCCGGGGTGCTCTGCGACGAGGAAGGGGATATGATTGGCGTGCGCGATTTCATCCGCCGCGGCCGCGCCAACCGGGTCAGCGCGGCGGTGATCTGCGAGCCCCAGGACGGGCTGATCTGCACCACCCAGAAAGGAGCCATCCGGGCCTCCTTTCTTCTCCAGGGCCGGATGGGGCACGGTGCCATGCCCCTGAACGGGCTGAGCACCGCCCCGGCCATCGCCCGCCTCATCGAGGAACTTCACCGGCTGGAGCTGCAAGCGATCGCCGAGGCCGGCTCTCACCCGCACCTGGGCTGGCCCAGCCTGACTCCGACGGTAATCCAGGCCCCTTCGAGCGGCCCGCCCCAGCTGAACGTGCTGCCCGGCGAGGCGCAGGTGCTGGTGGACGTGCGCACCGTGCCGGGGCAATCGCACTCGGTGATCCGGGAGGCCCTCAAAAGGCTGGCCGAGGAGACTTCCGAGCATGTGCGCGGGCATTACGAGGCGCTGGATCAGCGGCTCGGAGTGGACCGCGAAAGAGGGGTGCAGGTCCAGGTCGAGTTTCTGAGCGACCGGCCCTGCACGGTGACCGACGAGAACGAGCCCATCGTCGCCTCGGCCGCCTGGGCTACCAGGGAACTGACCCGGCGGGAACCCGAGTTCGGGGGGGTGCTGGGCGCCACCGACGGCACCTTCCTGTGGGCGCTCGGGAAAATACCGATTGTCACCATGGGCGCGGGCGAGCGGCACCTGGCCCATCAGGCCGACGAGTGGGTGGATCTGGATCAGCTGCTGGAGACGGCCCGGATCTACGCCCTGACCGCCTTGCATTACCTATGGCCCGGCGGAACCGCGGTGAAGCGGAGGGCGCAGCGTTGAGCGTCGGAGCGTCAGCCCTGCGGGAGACGCTGCTCGAGGTCGAGGACCTCTCGGTGGAATTCCGCACGCCGGAAGGCCCGGCGCGGGCTGTGGACGGGGTTTCCTTCGAGCTGAGCCGCGGCGAAACCCTGGGGCTGGTGGGGGAGTCGGGCTGCGGCAAGAGCGTGACTGCGCTGAGTCTGCTGGGACTGATAGCCTCGCCGCCGGGACGCGTTCGTGCAAAGGCGATCCGGTTTCAGGGAGAGAGCCTGCTGCACAAAGCCCCGGAGGAGATGCGGCGGGTCCGTGGCCGAGAGATCTCCATGATCTTTCAGGAACCCATGACCTCCCTGAATCCGGTGCTCACCATCGGCCGGCAGGTGGCCGAGCCCCTGATGAGCCACGGCGGCTTGCAGCGCTCCGCCGCTTACGAAGAGGCCGCCTCCTGGCTGGAGCGGGTCAAGATTCCGGCGGCCCGGGACCGGCTGGCGGGCTATCCCCACCAGCTTTCCGGCGGCATGCGGCAGCGGGTGATGATCGCCATGGCCATGGTCTGCCAGCCCAGGCTGCTCATTGCCGACGAGCCCACGACCGCCCTGGACGTCACCATCCAGGCGCAGATCCTCAGCCTGATGCGGGAACTGAGGGACCGCTACCGCATGACCCTGCTGCTGATCACCCACAACCTGGGCGTGGTGGCCCAGATGGCCGACCGGGTGGTGGTCATGTACGCCGGCGAAATCGTGGAGGAGGCCGGAGTGGGGAACCTCTTCGAGCGCCCCTTCCACCCCTACACCCAGGGCCTGCTGCGGTCCATGCCCCGGCTGGGAAGCCGCCGGCCGGGCGAGCGGCAACGGCTGCGCGAAATCCCGGGTCTGGTGCCCGATCCCATTGCCCTGATCCGGGGCTGCCGCTTCGCAGATCGCTGTCCCCACCGGTTCGACCGCTGCACGGAGGAACGCCCCCGGCTGCGCGGGGTGCGGGAGGGCCAGCGGGTCCGCTGCTGGCTGAATGAGCCGGCACCCAGGGAGGAGATCGGTGGCTGAGACTCCGCTGCTGGCGGTGGACAACCTGATAAAGCACTTCCCGCTGGGGGGAGGCCTGATCTCCCGGCCGCGGGCCTGGGTGCAGGCGGTCAACGGGGTATCCTTTTCCCTCGCCCGGGGTGAGAGCTTCGGCCTGGTAGGTGAGTCGGGCTGCGGCAAGACCACGCTCGGCCGGGCCATCGTGCGCCTGATCGAGCCCAGCGGCGGCCGGCTGGCCTTTGACGGCCGGGACTATACCCGCCTGAGCCGCCGCGAGATGAGACCGCTCAGGCGCCGGATGCAGATGATCTTCCAGGATCCCTATTCCAGCCTGGATCCGCGGATGAAGGTGGCGGCCATCGTCACCGAGCCGCTGCGCGCGGTCCGGCGTCTTTCGCGGGCCGAGAGCCGATCGGTGGCGGCCGCGATGCTGGGCCGGGTGGGGCTGCGCCCGGCCGACTGCGACAAGTATCCCCATGAGTTTTCCGGGGGCCAGCGGCAGCGGATCGGCATCGCGCGGGCGCTGTGCGTGGAGCCGGAGCTGATCGTGGCCGACGAACCGGTCAGCGCTTTGGACGTTTCCATCCAGGCCCAGGTCATCAACCTGCTGGAGGATCTGCAAGCCGATTTCCAGCTGGCCTACCTGTTCATCTCCCACGATCTGGGCGTGGTGGAACACGTCTGCGACCGGATCGCGGTCATGTACCTGGGGGCGATCGTGGAGCTGGCAGCGACCGAACTCCTGGTTCAGTCGCCCCGCCATCCCTACACCCGGGCTCTGCTCGCCGCGGTGCCTCTGCCGGATCCCCGTCGCCGGTTCAGCCCCTTTGCCATGGAGGGCGATGTGCCCAGCCCGATGGATCCGCCCCCAGGGTGCGCCTTTCACCCCCGCTGCCGGCACGCCCTGGGAAGATGCCGGCAGGAGCGCCCGATCCTGGCTGAGCCGGCTCCGGGTCACCAGGTGGCCTGCTGGCTGAACAGCGGCCGGGGCATCCAAGGAGGAGAGGAATGAAAACCACTTTCATCGGGGCCGGAGCCATGGGCGGCCTGTTCGGGGCGTTGATGACCGAGCACGGGCTGGATGTCCAGCTGGTGGACATCTGGCCGGAGCACGTGGAAACCATTCGGCGGCAGGGCCTGCGGATCGAGCACGAAGGCCGGGTGCGCCAGGTGGCGCTGGACATCTGTGCCGACTACCGCGAAACGCGGCCGGCGGACCTGGCGATCGTGTTTGTCAAGGGACCCCAGACCGTCCAGGCGGCGCCCGCCGCGGCCGCCGTGTTGCGGGCCGAGGGCGTGGTCCTGACCCTGCAGAACGGCCTGGGCAACGCGGAGGTGCTGGCCGAGAGCGTTGCGCCCGGGAGGATCATCGCCGGCACCACGTCGTACGGGTCTACCGTGCTGGGGCCGGGGTCCATCCGCCACGCCGGGATCGGGCCGACGGTGATCGGACCGTGGAACGGCGCGGATCCGCAGAGGGTCGCGGCGGTGGCCGCCCTGCTGAGCCGGGCGGGCATTCGGACGGAAGTCCAGGGGGATGTCAAGGCCCTGGTCTGGAACAAGCTGCTGGTCAACGTGGGCATCAATGCGATCGTGGCCCTGACCCACATCCGCAACGGCGAACTGCTGGATCTGGACATCACCCGGGAGCTTTCCCGGGTCGCGGTGAGCGAAGGGCTGGCCGTGGCCCGGGCCCTCGGAATCGAGGTCCGCCAGGACGCGGTGGAGCACTGCTGGTGGGTGGCCCGGGAAACGGCCAAGGCCCGCGCCTCCATGGGCCAGGACGTGGATGCCCGGCGCGAGACCGAGATCCGGACCATCAACGGCGCCATCGTGCGGCTTGGCCGGGAACTGGGGATCGAAACCCCGGTCAACTTCACGCTCACGGCGCTGATCGAGACCTGGCAGAAGCATTACCTGAAGAAAGTCGGGAATGCGGAATGCGGAATGCGAAAAAGAACTGAGGAACCGGCCGCAAGGCGAACAGTACGCAAGGACAGGCGACGGCGTCGGGCATCCGACGGGTGCAAGGGGCAAGGGGCAAGGCGGAGGCAAGGACAGGATTAAGGATTACGGGGTACGGAATACGGAAGACGGAAAAAGGGCGAACCGCAGAATGACGAATAAGAAACTCCGAATGTCGAAGTAGATACCGGAGACTTGACGCGGAGGACAACTTCGTCATTCGACATTCGTTCTAGAGACCGGCGTCAGGCGTCAGAGGCCTGGTTGTCCGGGGATGCGGAGGGACAAACCGCAGAACCCGGCCCGGGGCGGGGCAGGCGCTGAATAATGAACGCCGGATGTCAAAGCGGAATCGTGCTTCAAACCGGGGGACAACTTCGATATTCGATATTCGCTTGTTCGACATTCGACATTCGTTTTAGAGACGGGTGATCGGCGGCCGCAGCGCTTACCTGGGATTGAAGGATCCCAGCCCCAGCTCCTTCAGCTTTTCCGGGGTCGGGATGCCGTTTTCGTCCCAGCCCCGGGCCGGATAATACTGCGAGAGCATTTCCTCCAGGTGGCAGACCATGCCTCTGGCCGGACCGTCGGGCAGCGGCTCGCTGCGGATGCGCTCCGGCAGCGTGTCGTCCTTGCGGCTGAAGCCCGCCCGCACCAGGAAGAGCCGCTCGGCATTGAAAATACGCTCTCCGGCCAGGGCCAGCTCCTCGACCGTGTAACCGGCTCCGGTGGCGGCATTCAGCAGTTCGGCAATGCCGTCCGGGCGGATATCCCGGGTGGGCGTGGTCAGGTTGCGCACCGCGAAGAACACGCACAGGCCCGCCGCGTCGATCACGCAGAAGACATCCTGCCAGTCCTTCACCAGCTGCGCTTTGTCGTCCCAGCTGAGCGGGTCGATGAGCATGGGCACGCCGAGGATTTCGATATAGGCCGGGTCGCCGCGCATGTGGGAGGCGCCGATCGGGGAGGTGGCATAGGCCAGCCCCATACCCTGCTCGGCGCGGGGATCGTAGCCGGCGAACTCCTGCCCTTTGGCCACGATGGCCAGCCCGGGACGGCCGTAGCGGCGGGCCAGGCGCAGGCTGCCCAGCGCGAGCAGATCGCCGAAGCCCCGGCGCTCCGCCGTCAGGCGCGTCAGTTCCACCAGGGCATCGGCATCCCCGAACCCGAGCGGCCGGCCGAGGCCGACGTCCGCTTCGCTGAGGAACCCCTTTTCCGCCAGTTCCATGGCGCAGGCGATGGTCGCGCCCATGGAGATGGTGTCCATGCCCTGTTCGTTGCAGATGTAGTTGGCCACGGTCAGGGCGGCCAGGTTGTCGATGCCGCAATCGCTGCCCATGGCGTAAATGGTCTCGTACTCCGGTCCCTCGCCCTGGCCTGAATAGCCGGGCTCGTCCACCCGGGTCACCCGGCCGCAGGCGATGGGGCAGGAAAAGCAGGCCTTGGCCTTCACCAGGTATTTCTCCGCAAGAGTCTGGCCGTTGATCGCTTCCCACTGATCGAAGGTGCCCTGCTGGAAGTTGCGGGTCGGCAGGGCGCCCACGGTCTGGGTCCCGGCGATGGTCTGGGCCGTGCCGTAAAGGCGCAGGCCGTGGGGCTTTCCCTGAAGGGCCGCTTTGAATCTGGCGTTGTATTTCCTGACTGCCTGGCGGAAAGCGGCGGGGTCGTAAACGGGCACCGGAGCGCTGCCGCGGACCGCGACCGCCTTGAGGTTCTTCGAACCCATCACGGCGCCGACGCCGGAGCGGCCGGCCGCCCGGTCCCGGTCGTTCATGATGGCGGCGAAGAGCACGCCGCGCTCTCCGGCCGGTCCGATACAGGCGGTGCGCGACTTGGGGTGCGTCCGGCGCAGCAGCCGGTCGGTCTCGTGGGTCGTCTTGCCCCAGAGGTGGGCGGCCGGCCGCAGTTCGGGCTTGTCGCCGTCGATCCACAGATAGACCGGTTCCGGCGACCGGCCGTGGAACACGATCAGGTCGAGCCCGGCTTTCTTCAGCTCGGCCGGGAAGAAGCCGCCGGAGTTGGAACAGGTCAAAGCCCCGGTCAAGGGGGACTTGGTGCTGACCATGTAGCGGGCGCCGGTCGGCGCCGCCGTGCCGGTCAGCGGGCCGGCCGCCATGACCAGGATGTTCTCCGGGCTGAGCGGCTCGCAGCGGGGGTCCAGCTCTTTGAGCAGCAGCTGGATGCCGAAGCCCCGGCCGCCGATGAAACTCCGCGCCGTCTGCGGGTCCAGGGGTTCGTCGCGAACCCTGCCTGCCGTAAGATCCACCCGCAGGATTTTCCCTCTCCATCCGTGCATCGCCGGTCTCCTTTCCGGTTGCGCCCGACAGGTTTCCCAGCGGACCTGTCAGGCGGTCTTGATGGGCTCGGATCAATAGGCTATCATTCCCCGCAAACAGGGAGGTGAAGCATGCGTATCCGGCTGAACGGTCACGGCCTGGGCCCCTACGGGGCGGCCCTTCCGCCGGACCCTGAACTCTCCCTGCCCGCGGGAGCCACCGTCAAGGACGTGCTGGATCGGCTGGACCTGCCACCGCAGTTGCGCAACGCCCTGCTGCTGTTCGTGAACGGCCGCCACTGCCGGGAAGACCGCGTGCTGGCGGAAGGCGATGCGCTGGTCTTCTTCCCGCCGGCCGAAGGGGGCTAAGTTCACCCTCAATGGCTTCCATGATCATAAGGCTTTCCTGCGGAAATGTCTAAACCCCTGATCCGTGCAAGCCATCCTTGCGGCCGCCATTGAGGGCCAGGCGGAGGTGCCTGTTGACGGAGCAGACTGTTGCACGTATAGTACACGTGTAAGGAGGTGCTGCAATGCAGAAAAAACTGACCATAACCGTTGATGAAGAGGTCTACGAAGGGCTCCGTAAGACCATCGGTCCTCGCAAAATCAGCAAGTTCATTCAGGAACTGGTCCGGCCGCACGTGCTGCGTCCCGATCTCGAAGCGGCCTATGCCGAAATGGCAAAGGACCAGGACAGGGAAGAGGAAGCGATGGAGTGGGCTGAAAGCACTTTCCAGGATGGGGTCCATGAAACGGTGTGAGGTCTGGTGGGTCAATTTTGACCCTTCCATGGGCGGGGAGATCAGGAAGAAGCGCCCTGCCGTCGTGGTGAGCAACGATGCATCAAACAAGTTCCTCAATCGGGTGCAGGTAGTCCCCCTGACAAGCAGGACCGGGCGCACTTACCCCAGTGAGGCGCTCGTGACGTTCCAAGGCAAAGAGAGCAAGGCCATGGCCGATCAGTTGGCGACAGTCAGCAAGCTGCGCCTGTTTCGTCGGGCCGGCGTGCTCCCGCAGGAAGACATGCGCAGAGTTGAGGAGGCTATCAAGCTCCAACTGGACATTCGTTGATCCTGTTTGCCCAGGAGGAACTTCCAGCCGAGCGCGCAACGGGAACTCACAATGCGGCGCGACTGGGCAAGTCGCTTCCCGGAACAGCCGGTCCTTTCAGAGAGTACACCCGTGAAGGCCGGTCTTTGCCCTTCAGCGTCACCTGACCCCGGTCGTAGACCGGCCACATCCCTTCAATGAGCTTCCTGGTCTCCTCGCCGATCAGGATGTCGCCCTCGCCGGCCAGATCCGCCAGTCGAGCGGCGATGTTGGTGACCGACCCGGTCGCCGTGTAGGTCATGCGGGTGTTCAGCCGGCCCTTGAAGCGGGTCATCCCCAGCAGCGCCTTTCCCGAGTTGATGCCGATGTTCACCCGGATAGGCTCATAGTCCCCCGCCAGCCGGCTTTGGAACTCCTCATTGCGCTGCTGAATATCCAGGGCGGCGCGCACCGCATTGACCGCGTTGGATCGAGCGTCGTCGTTCTTGAAGAGGATCATGAGACCGTCGCCGGCGGTCTCATTGATGTCCCCGCCCGAGCGGTGGATCGGGTCCACGAAGGAGGAGAACATCTTCTCCACCATCTCGTTCACCTCGGTTTCGCTGTGACGTTCGCTGAGCCGGGTGTAGCCCTCCAGGTCGAGAAAGAGAACGGTGACCTCGCGCTGCTCCTTTTCCTTGGTGAGCATCTCGGGATGATCTTCGACCAGGTGCCGGACGGACTGCGGGACGAAGGGCGAGAGATGGGCCAGCATCTGGCTGATCTTGATCTTCTCCTGGGTGGTTTCCCAGTGTTGTTTGGCGCTCCGGATGAGGTTCCCGGCCGTCTCGGCGAAATCCCTGATCAGATAGAAATCCTTTCTGCTGAAGCGGCTGCCGGGCCTGGAAACCACATTGAGGACGGCGACGATTTCATCATTTACGAATACCGGGATGGCCGCTTCCGGGCCCGTTTCAACCAGCGAATCGTCATGGCGGGTGATGGGGTCGCTTTGGGAGATCACGACTCCTTTTTTCTTGTGCAGGGCCTTCTGGACCGCCGCCCGGTTGCGCTTGCACGAGAGGCAATTGACGGGCCGGTCATAGAGGGCGCACTGCAGCGGCCGGGTGTAGCGGCTGGCATCAGGGTCCAGCAGGATAATGCAGACTTCCATGGCCGAGGGCACGATCGCCTTGATCTCATCCCTCATTTTCTCGAGGATGTCATTGACCTCCATGGCTCCGGCCAGTTTTCTGGTCAACCGTTTCTGCGCGTCGAAACGTTCTTTGTAATACTTCTTCATCATCCCCCTCGATAGTCCGTGTCCCGCGTGCCGGCACGAGTCGTCTGCGCGCCCAGGTCAGTGTAGAGTAAGTCACCGGCCGTGTCGAGTCCCTCAAAGGGCCTTCCGTGCCCCCTACGCTGAGGTAGCCGAAGCGCAGGCTCCCCTTGAACCCGGGGGAGGGGTATCAGCGAGATCGTCCCTCACAGATGTTTTCTGATGCACCATCGCTTCCAGTCGCGCCACACGACCGGCCGCAGTCTTTCTTGAGCCTCGTTCTTCATCCCGTAACCATCGGTTTCGAAGTGATTCCAAACCGATAGCCAGGAGCAGAAGATGCGGGTCTGTCGGATTTGCCCGCCGCCCGGAAATGGGGCTTGCTTTGAGTGATCGAGCTATCGTCTTTCAGATCCAGTCGCAAACTCCGGCATAGGGCCGCCCGCCGTTCCGAAAAATGCCTTGTTCTGAATGGCCGAGGCCATCCTCTTTCGAGCGTAAGAAGCGGCAGAAGGGGCGGGATTGAAAGCGGCGGATTTGGTCCAAAGGTGTGTGACACCGCGCTGGCGACTCCTGCACAAGAGTCAAATTGTGCTTGACTTCTGGTTGATAGTGTCATAATATGACACCATAAAGCTAAGTCGTAAGCCCCGTACAACGGTTCAAACCATATTTGAGGATCCGGTCCGCTCGAGTATCCCCTGGGCGGATATTGAGACGTTGCTCATCGCTCTTGGGGCCGAATTAACCCAAGGTAAAGGGTCGCGCGTGCGTCTATACTTAAACGGGGTGCGGGCAGTCTTTCATCGCCCTCACCCGCAAAAAGAGACTGACAGAGGGGCTGTAAGGTCGATGAGAAGATTCCTCAAAGAGGCAAGCATCAAACCTGAGGAGTAATGCCATGCTGAAATACAAAGGGTACACGGGTCATGTCGAATTAGCCGAGGAATCCGGCATCTTCCACGGGGAGGTGCTTGATCTGCGGGACGTAATTACGTTCCAAGGCAAGAGCGTTGAGGAATTAGAGCAGGCGTTTCGGGATTCTGTTGATGACTACCTGGAGTTCTGCCATGCGCGTGGGGAAGAGCCGGACAAACCGTTCTCGGGCCGGCTGATGCTCCGTCTCCCGCCACATTTGCACCGGGTTGCATATGTGAGTGCAAAGCGCGAGGGCAAGAGTCTGAATCAGTGGATTGCGGAGAAGTTAGAGCAGGCCAGCTAACCAGAATCTCCAGCCGATATATGCACAGTTGCGCTGTTTCAACTGCGCCTGACCTTCTCGCCCCCCATTTTGATTGCTGGATCAAGATGAGCATTCTGAAGGCTTTCGATTGCACCCTGAAAACCGCCCATTTTGGCCTCTTCCAAGTTTGACTTGCTCGCCACGTTCGACGTTTGACCGATGATTTCAGAGGGAAGATGAGGTGAACTCCAAAGGGCCCTGAGACTTGAGCCCTCCCCGGGTCAGAGCCTTTGACTGCCATTGGCAAGAAGAGGGTTTTCAGACTGTCCATCCGAGATCTACGCTCAGCACTCGACGCGAGTTACGAAAAGGTGACAGGACGCTGGGAAGAGACCAGTCCGTCCGTGGCTTCGTACATGAAAGTGAAGATGACCACAGCCTTTCTTACATTTGCCAGCCCGTCGTCCCGAAGATCTGACATCTTTCCCCACGCTTGACATTTCCTGGCAAACTGCCATAATTCGATTTAAACCACCTTTCATTCAGGTCAACGAACAGCCCAAACCTCTAACAGCACCCTGAACCTTCAGGAGGAAACCATGAGCACCGGTTTCCGGAGGGCTCTTTTGAAAAGGCCTCCAGGAATACATCTGTGTCGTGGGAGGCCTTTGTGCTTTGGGGAGCTGAACTCTTGAAACCGGTGGAGAATCCCTTCAAGGGGTATCGGCGATGGAATGCCTGAAATGCCAATTTGAGAACGAAAAAGGTGCCAAATTCTGCCTGCAGTGCGGGGCGAAACTGGAACTTGACTGCGCGCAATGCGGCAAGACTTTTCCCATCTCAGCAAAGTTCTGTGATCAGTGTGGTCAGAGGTTAGGAGAGGTTGAAAAACCAGAAACGAAGGTGTTGGAAGCCGAGGGCGAGCGAAAGCAGGTCACCGTACTTTTTTCAGATCTTTCCGGATATACCGCCATGTCAGAGCGCCTTGACCCTGAAGAGGTCAAGGCGATCGTGGGCCAGATCTTTACTAACGCTTCCAAGATTATTGCAAAATATGACGGATTTGTTGAGAAGTTTATTGGTGATGCGGTCATGGCGATATTCGGTGTCCCGCATGCCCATGAGGATGATCCGCTTAGGGCTATCAGGGCTGCCAGGGAAATCCATGAGGTAGTGCAGGGTCTGAGTTCTGAGCTGGAGGGAAAAGTCGGACAGTCCCTTTCCATGCACACGGGCGTCAATACCGGGCTCGTGGTTACGGGCGAAGTGGATATGGAGAGGGGTACGCATGGCGTTTCCGGAGAAACCATCAATATCGCTGCCCGCCTCAGCTCGCTTTCCAGGCCGGGAGAGATCGTTTTGGGTCCGCTCACATATCATCACGCGGAGGGATATTTTGAGTTTGAACAGCTCGAACCAATCACCCTGAAGGGGAAGTCAACGCCTGTGAAAGCATATCGGGTTGTAACGGCCAAGGAAAAACCCGTTACGCTACACAGGCTCTCAGGCCTGAGAGTGGAGCTTATCGGCCGCAAAATGGAAATGGCCAGGCTGAACGGGGCCCGTGAGCGGCTGAAGGAGAAAAAGGGAACGATACTTTCTGTTTGCGGAGACGCGGGGACAGGCAAGAGCCGCCTGATCGAAGAGTTTAAAAGCACCTTGGATCTATCCGAGATGCAGTGGTTCCAGGGTAATGCCTATGCTTACAGTCAAAACATCCCTTACTTCCCGCTGGTTGATCTTCTGAACCAGGTGTTTCAAATCGAGGAGGGAGATCCTCCGGAGAGAATAAAAAGTAGAATTGAATCAGGAGTGACGGATCTCCTGGGAGACAAGGAGGATGTCATCCCCTATCTCGGCACGCTTTACGCCCTCAGCTACGAGGGCATGGAGGAGGTCAACCCGGAACTCTGGAAATCCCGCCTAAGAAACGTTACGAAGATCCTCCTGTCGGCATTAGCCAGAAAGGCACCCACTGTTTTCTGCCTCGAAGACCTTCACTGGACAGATCCTTCCTTTTTGGAAATGCTCCGTCAACTCCTAGCGGAGATACGGGAGCCTGCCATTGTCCTCTGTGTCTACAGGCCGACATTCAGCCTATTTACCACACACCAATTGCACGGGATATCCAAGGCCTACCAGGAAATCCGGCTGCAGGATCTGTCGCCCTCTGAAGCTCAGCATATGCTGGAGTTACTGCTCAGGACTGACCATGTTCCTGCAGATCTTCAGCGACTTATTCACGATAAGGCAGAAGGAAACCCATTCTATTTGGAAGAGTTGATCAACTCCATGATCGAAGCGGGCGTCCTGGTTCAGGGTGATGACGGCTGGAAGGTGATCGGGTCGATCTCTGGATCTGACATATCTCCCACGATACATGGCCTGATTGCGAGCAGGCTGGATCGGCTTGAGAAAGAGGCGAAACGCATTTTGCAGGAAGCCTCGGTGATCGGCAGAGCCTTTCTCTACGACATCCTGACGCGGGTTACAGACCAGACAAATCAATGCGACCGGTGTCTCCTCGGGCTCGAGCGCTTGGATCTCATCAAGACGAAATCAATCCAGCCCGACCTGGAGTATATTTTCAAGCACGCGCTCACACAGGAAGTCGTCTACAATGGCCTCCTGAAAAAGGAGCGGGAGAACCTCCACGAGCGGATTGCTCTTGTGATGGAAAAGGTTTTCCGTGACCGGCTTCCGGAGTTCTATGAAACTCTGGCTTTCCATTTCCTCCGCGGCCGATCGACCGTCAAGGCCGTCGAATACCTGATACTGTCCGGCAGGAAAAGCCTGTCAAGGTATGCGGTGGAGGAGGCCCATCAATACTTCGGGGAGGCATACGATATCCTGGGGCCGAAGGCCGAAAAAACGAATGCCGAAAAGGTGGCGCTCATCGATATACTGAATGACTGGGGCTACGTCTATTACTATCTTGGGGAGATCAATACGTGGGTGGGTATCTTGAACGCCCACCGGGAGTTGGCGGAATCCCTGGGGGCTCCTGCAAAACTCGGCATGTTCTATTCGTGGCTGGGCACAGCCCATTATATGGCAGGAAGGCCAGAAGCCGCGCATGATTCCCTCAAGCGAGCCCTTGATCTTGGCGAGAGTTGCAAGGATCAGAAAGTCGTCGGCTATGCCTGCACCTTTCTCACGTGGGTTTGTGCTGATTTGGCGCGCTTCGATGAAGCCGCGGTATATGGTGATAAGGCGCAGCAGATCGCTAAGCTTTTTCCTTCTGATCAGTACCTCTATTTCAAATCCTTGGGCGGTTTGGGATATCTGCATTTTTCCGATGGTGATTTCCAGAAAGGGAGGAAAACCGTGGAACTTCTTCTGGCCTATGGGGAGAGAAATGCCAACAGCAGGAGCAAGGTCATCGGGCATTTCCTCAGTTCTTATGGCCAATTCCACCTTGGCGATATTCCGGGATCGCTGAAGAGCGGCCAAGCATCCCTCCAAGCCTCGGAAGATCCGACCTACAGACTGTTTGGAAGCCTCGGCGTTGGCTGGGCCTCCTTGCTAGCAGGGGATTTTGCACAAGTGGAAGAGGCTTTGAATCCACTTGTCGATTTTTGTGAGAAAGACGGCTGCAATGTAGCCCTTCCCTGGGCCTGTATCTTCTTGGGCCCGGCCTTGATTGCGCTGGGGAGGATGGGCGAGGGGATGAAGCTTCTGGAAAGAGCAAAAGAAATGATTCACGTAAACAACAAAAGAGTGTGTGAACCATACTATGAGTATGCCGTCGGAAAGGTCTTCTCGCTCATCGCGACGGGACCCAAACCCTCTCTCGCGATCATGACGAAGAACATTCGCTTCCTGGCCAAGAACGTCCCATTTGCTTCCAATAAAGCGGCAGAGCACTTCAACAGGGCCATCGAGGCGTCAAGATTGATCAATGCGAAATCTGCGCTTTGCCTTGCCCATTTGGACTTGGGTTTGTTGCACAAGTGGAGGAAGGAAAGCGAGCAAGCCAAGACATCTTTCGAGGCCACAATCGACATTCTGGAAAAGGGTGGAGCCGGCCCTAACCTGGAGCAGGCCAAAGAGGCTTTAGCTTCCTTAGGAGGGTAGCGGGTCGGCGGCGGGTTCAGGCGAGTGTAACACATCAGCTATGGAGGAAATCAATGAGCAAACAAAGCGAGAAATGGACCAACCATGTTCGCGAACTAGCCGATCGTTCCTGGGAGGCGGAAACCATACGGAGTCGGCTGAATGAGCTACGCCAAAACGGTTTCAGTGTCGAAGGCCTGGATTGGGCGGCTATGCAAGCCAACCGTGATGAGGTGCTTGATCGGGTGACACTTCGCGCCGAAGAATACGAATACCTGACCCACAGCTGCTCCAAGGGCTCTGCCTTGGCGCTGATGGAGGAGTTTGGTCTGGGCAACTGGACCATCACTCGGGCCATGTCTCCCTTTCCCGGTTTCGGCATGACCGGCGGGATCTGTGGAGGGGTCACCGGAAGCCTGATCGCCTTGGGACTTTTCTTTGGCAGCGATGATGCCGAGGATCATATGGGGACCGGCCGTACCATGACAGCGGCGCGAGAGTTCATTGAACGCTTTAGACAAGAGTTGGGCACAATCATCTGCCCGGAGCTGCAGGAAGAGGTAATTTTTGGGGAATATATGGACCCCCGCGGCAGCAAGGAGAATTTCGTCGCTTTTCAAAAAGCCCAGGGGTTTGAGAAGTGCGCCCTGCCGCCTGGGGTGGGGGCTCGTTTGGCAGCGGAGATAATGCTGGACAGCGATGGTCCATTTTGACCGCAAGACGGGTAGTATCCACTTCTGACCGCTGGAGGGTAAGGGGCCAGGCGGCTCTTGAAGCGGATCTATAATACTCGGTTCCGTGTAGCCTGGGTTTTGAGTACGGGAACAAAGAGAGCGCTTTCGGCGAGCCGGAAGACGGCCGTTGGATCGTGAGGTTTGATGGCCGTCCGCTGTTGTTAACTTGCCACATTTGGCGCTTGACCGATGATTTCTAGAGCAAGAAGTGGAATGTTGCCCTCATGTTCAAGTCCAGAAAATTGGGAAAACAAGGCGGAGACGTGTTAGAGGCATTCCCTAAACCTAATCGCACCATGAAAGGAGGTTGACTGTGCCTGAAGAATTCAAAGCCGGTTGTGCAAGACCGACAGGCGGTCCAGTGGGCGAAACCAAGCCGAAGGGCGCGGAGGAATCATCGGGAACGACGATA
The DNA here is from genome assembly GCA_963704245.1 of uncultured delta proteobacterium. GTDB lineage: Bacteria > Desulfobacterota > DSM-4660 > Desulfatiglandales > Desulfatiglandaceae > CAVPHJ01. The sequence goes on along the minus strand of CAVPHJ010000016.1, from coordinate 1,297 downwards.
AAGGAGGTGAAGTCCATGGTGTTGATCGGAAGAAAAGCGCCGGACTTTGAGGCGCCGGCATATCTTGAAGGGAAGTTCGTGAATGTGAAGCTTTCTGAGTATCTGGGCAAATGGGTGCTTTTGTGCTTCTATCCCGGGGATTTCACCTTTGTGTGAGCGACGGAGATTTCGGCAGTTGCCGAAAAATACCCGGAGTTTCAGAAACTCGGCGCGCAGGTCCTTTCCATGAGCATTGACAGCGTGTTTGTGCACAAAATGTGGAACGACGACGAGTTGTCCAAGATGGTCGATGGAGGCGTGCCCTTTCCCATGCTTTCGGATGCAGGCGGCAAGGTGGGAACCGTCTACGGGGTTTATGACGATCAGGCGGGTGTGGAAACAAGAGGCAGATTCATTATTGATCCCGACGGGGTGATTCAGGCGTACGAAGTGCTGGTCCCGCCTGTGGGCAGAAATGTAGCGGAATCCCTGAGACAGCTTCAGGCCTTCCAGGTTGTCCGCGACAGCAAGGGCACTGAGGCGACCCCTTCGGGTTGGAAACCGGGGAAAATGACCTTGAAACCGGGACCGGATCTTGTTGGAAAGGTGTGGGAAGTGTGGAAGACGTCTATGGCTTTCGATTGATGTTCATCAGCCAGTCCTGAACGTGGAAACGAACAGGACTGGCTAGAGTTTGTCGGAAATTGGCCTAACTGCAAAAGTGAAAGCTCTCAATGGCGCTAACACCTTTCAGCCTTCCTTTTGTTAATCGCACGGTTTTCAAACAGCTGTCATCGACTGGAGAGAGATTCGTCTCGGAATTCAATGAGAGTGCCTATGAAAGATACATTAGTGAATGGCACGAATTGTTGTCTGGATAGTTTGAATCGAGCAGGTGAGAAGGTGATGTGGTGGCGATTTTAATTTCCAGTCGGGCTTGCTCATTGCACCGGAGGTACCCACAACGCATCTCCGGACGCTCGTGTGAAAGAAATGGGCGTGCCGTACATCGAGTACTGAGGGGTAGACAGTTAATTTGCTATGCCACTAGGGAGGAGGTCTGCTAGGCTAGCATCGCCAAGAAAGGGGCCTTCGGCCTATCTGCGCGTGATTTAGGCTCAGTTGATGAGCGCGGCGTGCAGGGGTGGGTATCCCAGCAACAGCTCTCTCCTGTGGCAGATCAGCGCCTCTCACAGCACCGGGTGCTGCGCGATCTCTTGGCATACTGGGTTTGTTCTGATAGCCCATGATCCTGCGCGTACTTCTCGAAGAAGACGCCACGGTAGGCGCATAAGGCGCAGCCTGGCTGCGCTCTCTA
>CAVPHJ010000015.1:0-207816 GCA_963704245.1 uncultured delta proteobacterium | reverse complement strand
CCTGTGTCAGGATAGTTGTCACTTGCGGGGGTGAACCTCCGAGGGTCCTTGGGGAGGGGCCGGGGTCCCCCGGGGGACCCCGACGGCCGCGAACAGCCCCCCTCAAACCTTCTGTTTGGGGGCGAAGGGGGTGACATGCAATACCCGGAAAGGTTCAAACAGAGGATGATCGAACGGATGACTGGAGCGGGTGCCTTGACGGCCAGGGCGCTGTCGGAGGAAGTAGGCGTGGCCCAGACGACCCTTTCCTACTGGCTGCGCCAGGCAGCGGTTGCCGGCTTCAACCCGGGCGCTGAATCCAATCGACCTTCCTCTGAGGTGACGATGAACCGAGCCCCGAAAAGACCGAAGAACTGGACGGCGGAGGACAAGCTCATGGCGGTGCTGGAAGCTGCTTCTCTTACGGAGGATGAGCTCGGTGCCTTCCTGCGCCGCCAGGGACTGCACGACACCCATCTGAGGCAGTGGCGCAGCCAGATGCTGGAGGGTCTTCATGGCTTTTCCCCAGCCAAGCGCAAGGCCGCCGGGAAATCTCCCGAGGCAAAAAAGTCCGGCAGCTGGAACGGGAACTAACGCGCAAGGAAAAGGCCCTGGCCGAAGCGGCCGCCCTGCTGGTGTTGAAAAAAAAAGCCCAAGCCATCTGGGGGGGACGAGGACGACGACACAGCCGGGAAGAACGGGAGATGATCTTGGAGTTGATCGCAGAGGCCGTTAAATCCGGTGCCCGGCTGCAGGCCGCCGCCGGGATGCTGGGTCTGAGCGGCAGAACCATCATTCGCTGGCGCCGCAAGGGGGTGGGGAGGATCGCCGTAAAGGACCTCACAGCTCTCCTTCGCATGCCCTCAGCGAGGCGGAAAGAAAACAGGTGCTCGACATTGCCACCAGCCAAGTCTTCCGGGACCTGTCCCCGAAGCAGATCGTACCCCAGCTGGCCGACCAGGGAGTTTACCTGGCTTCTGAATCCAGCTTCTATCGGGTGCTGCGGGAGCAGCGGATGATGACCCACCGCCAATCCTCCAAGCCGCCTGTCTCCCGCCGGCCGAAGGAGCAGGTGGCCACAGGACCCTGCCAGGTGTGGAGTTGGGATATCACGTACCTTAAATCCGCGCTGCACGGCTCGTTCTTCTACCTCTACATGATCCTGGATATCTGGAGCCGCAAGATCGTCGCTGCCCGGGTGTTTGAAGAGGAATCCATGGATCATAGCGCCAGGCTGTTTGCCCGGGCCTGTGCCAGAGAAGGCGTCAACCCCGAAGGACTGGTGCTGCACTCCGACAATGGCGGCCCCATGAAGGGCGCCACCATGCAGGCCACGTTGCAGAAACTCGGAGTGATCCCTTCTTTTTCCCGGCCGCGGGTTAGCAACGACAACCCCTACTCTGAATCGCTTTTCAGGGCCATGAAATACCGAGCGCAATATCCGGCACAGCCTTTTGCTTCTGTGGCCGAAGCCCAGGCCTGGGTGGACGATTTTGTCGCCTGGTACAACACCGAGCACCTTCATAGCGCCATCCAGTTTGTCACTCCCCACGACCGCCACCGTGGCCTGGATGAACACATCCTGCGAAATAGGCATCGGGTTTATCAAGAAGCCCGGCAACGCTGTCCAGCCCGCTGGTCAGGCGAAACGCGCAACTGGCAGCCGGTGACAGTCGTGCGGCTGAACCCGGATACGAAACATGAACCTCAACCCGAAATGCGACTGGCAGCGTAGACATGTTTCAGGTGACAACTACCTTGGCACCCACCGATGACCGATGCGAGATCCCCTTGATCCGCTGCAGCCATGGCTTTGTCGTGCCAAACACCACGGTCCTGATCCGGAATGAGTTCCATAAGGGTCGAATATGTGTACTTGCTTGGGCTGCTCAATCCCTAGCCGGCTAATCTATTTCTCTGGGTCTAGCCAATGGTATTCTACGTTTCGACTCGCCCACTAATACAGGCCACGAGCGTTTCAAGATCTCTTTCTGAAAGTTTCAGCAGGAAGGTCAGGTCAAGACACTACGTCCACCCTCAGAAGATCTCGGATAATTTGAACGAGCTTTTCTCGGTACTGTCGACAATTTTGTGTGAAATTCTTTTCTGCCAGTTCTCTATCATGAAGGGCAGATTGACGGCAACTTTTCCTATGGCTTTGACCTCCAGCGAACTTCCATTTTCAAACAGATGAAAGCCAGGAGCGTGTAGCAGGCACGCTCCCCGGCTACGATCTCCATGGGCTTGGTCCTGCGTTTGAACTCCTTGTTCGAGCCGTTCGATCACGTTGGTGGTCCGAAGACAGATCCACTCCTCCTGGGGGAACTGCAAGTACGTCAAGCAGGAAATGCGGGAGTTTTCCAGGCTCTTGACCGCCGAGGGCAGCTCTTCCTGCCAGTTGGCCTTGAACGCCTCGAAGAACCCAGGGCTTTCTTCCTGGAGGAAGCATAGAAGATGGAGCGGACTTCGTCGGCGATGTCCTTGAGCTTTCTGGGCACCTTGGCCAGCACGTTGCGGGCCACATGGACCTGGCAGCGCTGGACCTTCGCGTTGGGGAATTCCTACCCAGAAAAACCTTTTCCAGACCAGGCAGTCCGTCCATGATTCCCAGCACCGCCCGCGCCGAATCCAACCCCCGGCGCTTGAGATCCTTGAAAAGCTCCCGCCAGGTAGAGGCTGATTCTTTATCCCCGGACTGCACCGCCAACACAGTGCGCCGTCCCTCCTCTGTCACCCCGATCACCACCAGCACCGGCACCTTTCCCACCGACCTGTCGATCCGCATCGAGAAAAGCGTGCCGTCCACGTACAGGTACTTGATCGGCTCTGCGGAAAGATCCCGCTCCCGCCAGGCTTCCACCGCGCGGGTCAGCTCCCGGCTGGCTTTGCTCACCTCCATGGGGGAGACCGGGCGGCCAATGAGTCTCTCCGACATCAGGGCCAGCGTGCGGGTGCTGCACCCCGGCCAGGAACATCCCGCAGAGGATCTTCCCGCAGGCTGTCTTCATATTGCCGGCTCGGGGAATCACCTGGGTCTTGAACTGCCCCTTCCTGTCCCCGGGGCACCGTGACGGCCACCCCTCCAATCCCCTTCAACGTGAACTTCCGGCCATAGGAGCCGTTGCGGTGATTGCACTCGCCCTCAAGCCGCACATACCGATCCCGGCCCAAAAACCCGGTCAGTTCGGTCTCCATAAGCTCCGAGAGGTACTGCCCCACGTTTTCCTGCACAGTGGACCGGATCATCTCGAAAAGACCTTCAGGTTGTTGCCGGATTCCATTGATCAGCTGCATCGCTTCTGCTACGGTGATTTCCATCTTCATCGGCGCTTCTCCTTTCTATTTGGATGTCTTCGTCAACACCCTTATAAAGGAAAAGCGCCTTCTTTCGACCACTTCGAAATTCACACAGAAAAGATTACACTACCCTTTTCTCCCCATTAGGATGTAGACGAAATAAGACATCGTATTCGTTCCAGCGACAAAAAAGCCTGTCTCCGGGGAGACAGGCTTTTGAATTCTTGGCGGGAGCGACGAGACTCGAACTCGCGACCTTCCCGCTTTGCGGGCGGGACGTTCTAACCAAGCTTTCGATGAATGCCATCCTTCTGTGCCAGAACAGCGGCTTGGAAAAAAAAGCCTGTCTCCGGAGAGACAGGCTTTTTGAATTCATGGCGGGAGCGACGAGACTCGAACTCGCGACCTCCGGCGTGACAGGCCGGCGTTCTAACCAAACTGAACTACGCCCCCGTGGTAGGCGGAACAGGATTTGAACCTGCGACCCTCGGCTTGTAAGGCCGATGCTCTCCCGCTGAGCTACCCGCCCGAGCTGGAGTAACGATTTATCTAACAGGAACACCGGCCGGCTGTCAAGACAAATCGCTAAGGCCGTCAGTGGGCGATCACCTCCGGGGCTGGTTTTTCCTTGGCTTCGGCGGCGTCCTGGATGCAGAAGGGCTCGCACTCCTCCTTGGGGGCGAAGAGCGCTTCCCCTTCCTTGAGAACCAGGGCCTTTTCCAGGACCTCATCCATGTGTTCCACCAGGACCAGCTCCACTTTCTTGAGGATCTTCTTGGGGATCTCCTCGATGTCCTTCTTGTTGTCCTGGGGAATCAGCACCTTGCTCACCCCACCCCGGTGGGCGGCCAGGATCTTCTCCTTCAGGCCGCCGATGGGCAGCACCCTGCCGCGCAGGGTGATCTCGCCGGTCATGGCCAGGTCGTGGGTGACCGGCTTGCGGGTGAGGGCGGAGACGATGGAGGTGGCCAGGGTGATGCCGGCCGAGGGGCCGTCCTTGGGGATGGCGCCTTCGGGCACATGGATGTGGATGTCCACCTTTTCGTAGAAGTCCTCCGGCAGCCTCAGCTGCCTGGCCCGCGACCGGACGTAGCTCAAGGCGGCCTGGGCCGATTCCTGCATGACCTCGCCGAGCTTGCCGGTCAGGACCAGATTGCCCTTGCCGGGCATGATGGTGGCCTCGGTCTGCAGAAGCTCCCCGCCCACCTCGGTCCAGGCCAGCCCGGTGGCCACGCCGACGGCGTCCTTCTCCTCGGTCCGGCCGTAGCGGAACTTGGGCACGCCCAGGTATTTCTGGATCGACTGGACGCCGAACTGGATCCTGGTCCCCTCACCGCGCCGGACCACCTCCTTGGCCACCTTGCGGCAGATGGAGGAGATCTCGCGCTCCAGGTTCCGCACCCCGGCCTCCCGGGTGTAGGTGCGGATGATGGTCAGGATCGCCTCGTCGGAAAAGGACAGGTTCTCGGGTGTCAAGCCCGTTCTGCTCGATCTGCTTCTTGATCAGGAACTGCTTGGCGATGTTCAGCTTTTCCAGCTCCGTGTAGCCGGGCAGGCGGATGATTTCCATCCGGTCCTGCGAGCGGCGGCGGGATGCTGTGCAGGGTGTTGGCGGTGGTGATGAAGAACACGTCCGAAAGATCGTAGTCCAGGTCCAGGTAGTGGTCGTTGAAGGCGAAGTTCTGCTCCGGGTCCAGCACCTCCAGCAGGGCGGCGGAGGGGTCGCCCCGGAAATCGGTGCTCATCTTGTCCACTTCGTCCAGGCAGAAGACCGGGTTGCTGGACTTGGCCTTCTTCAGGTACTGGATGATCTTGCCCGGCAGGGCCCCGATGTAGGTCCGGCGGTGCCCCCGGATCTCGGCCTCGTCCCGCACGCCGCCCAGGGAAAGGCGCACGAAGTTGCGGCCGGTGGCCCGGGCCACGGATTTGGCGAGCGAGGTCTTGCCCACCCCGGGGGGGCCGACGAAGCAGAGGATGGGCCCCTTGATCTTCTTGGTCAGGCGCTGGACCGCCAGGTACTCCAGGATCCGTTCCTTGGGCTTTTCCAGTCCGTAGTGGTCTTCGTCGAGGATCGTTCTCGGCCTCGTCGATCTCGAGCTTGGTCCGGGTTTTTTCGATACCAGGGCAGGGAGATGATCCAGTCGATGTAGTTGCGCACCACGGTGGCCTCGGCCGACATGGGCGACATCATCTTGAGCTTCTTGAACTCCTGCTTGACGCGCGCGTGGGCTTCGCGGGACAGGCGCTTGCGCTTGATGCTTTTTTCCAGCTCATCCAGCTCGGCCTTGAAGTCGTCCTTGTTGCCCATCTCCTTCTGGATGGCGCGCATCTGCTCGTTGAGATAGTAGTCCTTCTGGGTCTTCTCCATCTGTTTCTTGACCCGCGCCTTGAGACGCTGCTCGAGCCGCAGGATCTCGATCTCGCCCCTCAGCTTCTCGACGATGCTGCTCCAGGCGCCGGTTCAGATCTTCGGTTTCCAGCAGGACCTGCTTGTCCCGCACGCTGAGCGCCAGATGGCCGGCGATCGTGTCGGCCAGCCGGCCGGGGTCCTCGATGGAGATGACGTTGACGACGATTTCCTGACTGATCTTGTTGTTGACCTTGGCGTATTCCTCGAAGCTGGTGTTGATGGTCCGGACCAGCGCCCGGGTCTCCAGGTTGATCTCGTATTTCCCGGAGAGCCGCTGGACCTCCACCATGAAGAAGTCGGGGTTTTCCAGAAACTGTGCGATCAGGGCCCTTTCCTTGCCCTCGATGAGGGCCTTGACCGTCCCGTCGGGCAGCTTGAGGAGCTGCAGGACCGAACTCAGCGTCCCGATGGTGAAGATGTCCCGCGGCGCGGGGTCGTCCACCTTGGCGTCCTTCTGGGCCGACAGGAAGACCTCCTTGTGCTGGGACATGGCGAACTCGAGCGCCTTGATGGATTTCTCCCGGCCCACGAAGAGGGGCACCACCACGTTGGGGAACACCACGATGTCCCGCAGCGGCAGGAGCGGGAAATAGGATCTTTCGTCGGCGGCCGGATCGCCCTGGTCTTTTTTCGTGAAGTTGAACATGTTTCTATGCATATTCCGCCTGGTTCTCATAGAGCAGCAGCGGGGACTCGCCCCGGTTGATGACTTCCTCGGAGATGCGGCATTCGCGGATCCCGGGGCTGGACGGGATGTCGTACATGATGTCCAGCATCACGGATTCCAGGATCGCCCGCAGACCCCGGGCCCCGGATTTCCGCTTGAGAGCCTGCTTGCCCACCGACAGGAGCGCCTCCTCGGTGAACTTCAGGGCCACGCCCTCCAGCTCGAAGAGCTTCTCGTACTGCCTGATGAGGGCGTTGCTGGGCTCGGTCAGGATCCTCACCAGGGCATCCAGGCTGAGTTCGTCCAGGGTCGTGATGATGGGGATCCGGCCGACGAATTCCGGGATCATCCCGAACCTGATCAGGTCCTCGGGCTGCACCAGCGCCATGACCTTGTTCATGTCCATCTCCGACTTGCCCTTGATGTCGGCGTCGAAGCCCAGCGACTTCTTGCCGATGCGGCTCTGAATGATCTTGTCCAGGCCGTTGAAGGTCCCGCCGCAGATGAAAAGGATGTTGGTCGTGTCCACCTTCACGAAATCCTGCTGGGGGTGTTTGCGCCCCCCCTTGGGGGGCACGTTGGCCATGGTGCCTTCGATGATCTTGAGCAGGGCCTGCTGCACCCCTTCGCCCGAGACGTCGCGGGTGATGGAGGGGCTGTCGGACTTGCGCGCGATCTTGTCGATCTCGTCGATGTAAACGATCCCCTTGCAGGCGGCCTCCACGTCGTAGTCGGCCATCTGCACCAGGTTCAGGATGATGTTCTCCACATCCTCGCCCACGTACCCGGCCTCGGTGAGGGTGGTGGCATCGGCGATGGTGAAGGGCACCTTCAGGATCTTGGCCAGCGTCTGGGCCAGCAGGGTCTTGCCCGAACCGGTGGGGCCGATCAGAATGATGTTGCTTTTCTGGATCTCCACCCCTTCCATGTCGATCTTGGTGTCGATCCGCTTGTAGTGGTTGTGCACCGCGACCGAGAGCACCTTCTTGGGCTTTTCCTGCTCGATGACGTACTGATCCAGGCTCTCCTTGATCTCGGAGGGCTTCGGCAGGCCGCGGGCGGCCTCCTCCTGGTTTTCCTGACTGTACTCCTCGGCGATGATCTCGTTGCAGAGCTGGATGCACTCGTCGCAGATGTAGACCGAGGGGCCCGCGATCAGCTTCTTGACCTCATCCTGGCTCTTGCCGCAGAAGGAACACAGCAGGTCGTCGTCGTTTCGCTTGTTTCGACTCATGATGCCTTTCTCTCTAGGATGCCTTTTTTTCTATTTTGTCCACCTGTTCCAGCTTGTCCTGCATGACCCGGGAGGAGATGATGTGGTCGATGATGCCGTATTCCTTGGCCTCCTGGGCGTTCATGAAAAAATCGCGCTCCGTGTCCCGGGCGATCTTCTTCAGCCCCTGGCCGGTGTGCTTGGCCAGGATCTGGTTGAGGTTGTCGCGTATTTTCAGGATCTCGCGGGCGTGAATGTCGATGTCGGTGGCCTGGCCCTGGGCTCCGCCGAGCGGCTGGTGGATCATGATGCGGGCGTTGGGCAGGGCATAGCGCTTGCCCTTGGTTCCGGCAGCCAGCAGCAGGGCGCCCATGCTCGTGCTCTGTCCCATGCAGATGGTGCCCACGTCGGGCTTGATGTACTGCATGGTGTCGTAGATGGCGAGCCCGGCGGTCACAGAGCCGCCGGGGGAGTTGATGTACAGGTTGATGTCCTTGTCAGGATCCTCGGATTCCAGGAAGAGCAACTGGGCGATGACGGTGTTGGCCATCCCGTCCAGCACCTGCTCTCCCATGAAAATGATGCGATCCTTGAGGAGCCGGGAGTAGATGTCATAGGCCCGTTCCCCCCGGTTGGACTGCTCGATCACGATGGGTATCAGCATGGCTTTCAATCCTTGTCGGTCCGAGCCTGCTTGGCGGGGGCAACGTTGCCCGGACCTTCTGTAACCGTAGCATGCTCAGCCAGGTAATTCAATGTTTTTTGCTCCAGCAGCCTCTCGCGCAGGGCATCCACCATGTCGCGGGCTTCGTAGTATCGGCGGATGGTTTCGGGGTCCTGGCCGGTCGCGGTGCCTAGATCCTGGAAGCCGGCGGTGAGCTCCTCCTCTTTCAGCGTGATCTGCTCTTTGCCGGCGATCTCACCCAGCAGCAGCATTTCCTTGACCCGCTTCTCGGCCGCCGGCCGGAAGTCGCTCGCCAGCTTTTCCTCGCTGAGCCCGGATTTTTCGAGGCTGGAGCCGCTTCTGGCCAGGCTCTGACGGAGGTTCCCGACCATCTGGCTGACCTCAGCGGCCACCAGGACCTCGGGCAGCTCGATCTGCAGTTTCTCGGCGATCTTTTCGACCAGGCGCTGCCTCAGCCGCCGGTCGGCCCGCCGCTGGGCATCCCGGATCATCCCTTCCCGCACCTTGCTTTCCAGATCGGCATAATCCTTGAAATCGCCCCCCAGGCTCTGGGCGAATGCATCGTCGGGTTCGGGGAGCACCATCTGTTTCACGTCCTGGATCCTGACCTTGAAAAGGACATCCTTCCCGGCCAGCTGGGAAACGCGGTAGGCGGCGTCGAAAAGGATTCGGATCTCCGGCTCGTCGCCCTTGCTGTGCCCGACGAGCGCCTTTTCCAGCTCCGGGTGGAGCTCGGCATCCCCGACGCTCAGCAGGAAATTGTCGGCCTTGACGCCCTCCACCGGCCGCCCCTCGTGGAAGGCCTCGTAGTCCAGCAGCACGTAGTCGCCGTTTCGGACCGGCCTTTCAGGTTCCAGCGGGTTCAGCTGGCCGTGGCTCTTGCGGATCTGATCCAGCTGCTGGCGGAGCATTTCCTCGGTCACCTCCACCGGCTCCTTTTCAATGCCGATCCCGAGGTACTCGGGGAGCTCGAAACGGGGACGGACCTCCATCACCGCGGAATAGCGGAACGTCTGGCCGGGCTTGAGCGTTTCCTTCTCCAGCAGGGGCGCGCCCAGGGGAAAGACATCAGCCTCCTGCAGGGCTGCGGGGAAGGAGTCGTTGATCAGGTCGCGGACCACGTCATCCAGCACCTGATCGCCGTAGTGGCGCTCCAGTATCCGGCGGGGCACCTTGCCGGGCCGGAAACCCTTCACCTTGGCCTGTTTCCCGAGCTTCTGGTAGGCGCGCTCCAGCTTGCGGTCCACCTCGTCGGCCTCGATCTCGACCGAGAGGCTTTTCTTCACTGAACTGAGATCCTGGAAACTGGTTTTCATGGTTCTCCCCGTACCATGCCCCGGCTGCCCGGCCCGGGAGCCGGGGGAGTCTGCGGCGGCATTGTGGATTCGCCCTTTCCCTGAGGGGGTGGGTAAACTTGCGTAAGCTAAGAATGATCGGCGTGATTTCAAGCCACGGGACGAAGGTCCACCCCCGGTTTCCCGTCCCTATCTGGGCGGTTTGGGCTCCCAGCTGCCTCTTGCCCAGTCTCAGAGCCTAGGAGCGGTGCCTCAGAAAAGATTTTGATTTCCAGAAATGAACGTGATAAAAAGAAGTTATGATGAGATCCAGGCAACCGGAGGGGTAGGGAAAATGGCAGCGGAAGCCCTGAAAATAGAGAGTACGACCCATCCTTAGCTGAGCTTATTGATCAAGCAATGGTTAACCTGATATATTCGAACAACTAGGTCAGAATTGGATATCGTTCAGGATTCTTCAGCCTTTGGAGGTGAACCATGGGACATCCCATCAAGATGGAAGTTCGACCTGAGGAAATCATCGCGGCGGTTAAGAAGATGAAGAAGAGGGAGCGGGATTTATTTCTGGAAGACCTCCTAGCCGCGACATCTCCGGACTATCTTGAGAACATCAAAGAGGCCCGTGCGGATTACAAGGCTGGAAGGACCGTAACTCACACAGAGGCCTTCGGGCGTTGAAGTACCGACTTGTATATACCAAGAGGGACTTCAGGGATATCAAGAACCTTGATCCTCGGGTGAGGCAACGGGTGGGCCAATCCCTTAAGCAGTTCGAAAGCGACCCCCTAAAGTTCGCCCACAAGCTGACAGATCCTCGAATAGGCTCTTATCGCTTCCGGATTGGAGAGTACAGAGTGGTGTTTGATATGGAAGGAGAGGAAATCGTTGTCTTGAGAGTGGGCCATCGAAGGGATATTTACAGGCGATGACCGGAACATTCACAGTAGCTAAAACAAGTAAACAATGCAACAACGTTACATATAAGGAAGTCAAAGGGAGGTGATTTAGCTGAATGTGCAGCGAGAGGTCCTGCGGACTGTGCGATGGCACCTGGCGGGGGTAATGATGCCCGCGAGAGGATCGTCTGGCTGAAACCGGTGCCTTCGGATGGATCATGATCGTCCGTAGTAGTTCATCCATTAGGGTGCTAGGTATCCGGTTTGTCTGGTCGCACGGTCGGCGGATAGCACGAAAGCCGAACATCCAGACACCTTGACGCGGCGTGTTCTGTAAGCGGCTGATGCCAAGAAACCAGAGCTAACCGGGATCTCTGAAATGCGAACCCAGGTGGGAGGTATAGTTACCAAGCCATTGAATTTACTGATGGTGCGAGAGGGGGGATTTGAACCCCCACGGATCGCTCCACTGGATCCTAAGTCCAGCGCGTCTGCCAGTTCCGCCACTCTCGCTTCACGGAATCGGGAAGGCACGGGGGCCTATGATTGTTCATTGACCGGCCTCTGTCAAGCCTGCCGGCAGGTCCCGGCGGTAGCGGGCGATCAGGCCCTCGTCGGCGAAGCTGAAGTACTGGCTGCCGCCGATGACGATGTGGTCGAGGACCTCGATCCCGAGCAGCCGGGCGGCCCAGACCAGTTCCCGGGTCAGCCGCCGGTCCTCGGCCGAGGGCGCCGGGTCGCCGGAAGGGTGGTTGTGGACGAAGATGAGGGCCGCCGCCCGCAGCTCGAGGGCCAGAGTCATCACCTCGCGGGGGTAGACGGCGCTGCCGGTCAGGGAACCCTGGAACAGGTCCTGATCGCTGATCAGGCGGTTCTTGCGGTCCAGGAAAAGAACTTTGAAGACCTCCCGCTTGAGGTCCCGCAGGGCGTGAAAGAGATAGTCGAAGGTCGCCCGGGAGGACCCGAACGGCATCTGCTCGCGGGCCCGGGTCTTGAGGTAGCGGCCTGCGACTTCGTGGATGAACTTCAGATAGAGGGCGTTCTTCGGCCCGATGCCCTCGATCTCCAGCAGCTTGTCCAGCGGGGCGGCCAGGACGCCGGCGAGGCTCCCGAAGCGGCCGAGCGCCGCGCGGGCCGGCAGCTTGACGTCCCTGCGGGGGGTGCCCAGCGCCAGCAGGAACTCCACCACCTCCTCGTCGGTGAAGCGCTCCAGGCCGCCTTCCACAAACCGCTGGCGCAGTCGCTGGCGGTGGCCTTGGCCCCTGTCTTCCGGCTGCCTCTTCCCCATGCGCCGAACCCCGCAAACCGATGATTGAATGCGCGCGACGGCTGTGTTATAGTTTCGGGTTAAGCATTGAAGATCCGGGGCGCAGCGGCTGCTGACCCCTTTCAGACCCGTAAGGAGATCCCGTGACCTGGCTCAACCGCCTGACCTTTTTCGCAATCTGCCTTCTGGGTTCCCTGGTGGACGCCCAAAGGGTGTTTGCCTGGGGTCCGGGCGTTCACACCGTGATGGCGATCCATGTGCTGAACGACGTGAGCCTCCTTCTGCCGACGGTGGCCCGGGCGGTATCGGCCTTTCCGTGGGAGTACCTCTACGGATGCCTGGCCGCCGATTTTTTCATCGGCAAGACCCGTCGAACGCGCTCGGCGGGGGCCCACAACTGGGAGGGCGGCTCCCGGCTGCTGCGGGGGGCCGCCGACGACCGGGAAGCCGCCTATGCCTACGGGTTCCTGTCCCATCTGGCCGCCGACGTGGTGGCCCACAATTTTTTCATCCCCAATATCATACGCCGGCATGCCAGCTCAAGAGGAATGGGGCACCTGTTCTGGGAAATGAAGGCCGACTATCTCTCCGGACCGGACTACACCAAACTGGCCCGCGCCGCGCTGAGCATGGAGCACCCCGAATGCGACGAGCTGCTGCAGGCGGTCACCGGTCGGGCCCGCAACGGTCTGAAGGCCAAAAAGCGCCTGTTCACTCAGTCGGTCAAGTTCTCCGACTACGTCTACGACAAGCACGACGCTGCTGCTGGGTGCCATGCTCCCCGAGCGCCGGTCGGCCGAGCGGTACACCGGATCCATGATGGAACTGTCCTTGCGGGCGGTAACGGATCTCATGGCGAACCCGGAGTCGGCCGTCTGCCTGACCTACGACCCCCTGGGAAAACGCCGGGTCCGATTCAAGACCGTCAGAGGCATTCTCGGGGCGCGCCGGAAGAGCCGCCGCATGGCTGCGGGGTTCGGATCCGAGACCCGAAGACGCCCGTCATGAACCTGATTCGGATTCTTCCGGAGAAGGTGGCCTCCCAAATTGCGGCCGGTGAAATCATCGAGCGGCCGGCTTCCGTGGCGCGGGAACTGCTGGACAACAGCATCGACGCCGGCGCCGATCAGATCGAGGTGCGCATCGAGGGCGGCGGCAGGCGGCTCATCCGGGTGCGGGACAACGGAGCCGGCATGTCGCGGGACGACCTGCTGCTCTCCGTGGAAAGACACGCCACCAGCAAGATCCGTGAGATCTCCGACCTCAGCCGCATCCTGTCGCTGGGTTTCCGGGGCGAGGCTTTGCCCAGCATTGCGGCGGTCTCGCGGCTGGAGATCGTGGCCCGGCCGCGCGACGAGGTGACGGCCCACCGGCTGCGGATCGCGGGGGGCAAGTTCCTGTCAATGGAAGAGGCCGGCGCGCCGGCCGGCACCATCGTGGAGGTCCGCGATCTGTTCTACAACCTGCCGGCCAGGCGCAAGTTCCTGGGGGGAGTCAAGCTCGAGGGCGACCATGTCGCCGACGTGGTCACCCGGATGGGCCTGCCGCACACCGGGGTGGCTTTCAGACTGCAGCAGGGGGACAAGGCGGTGCTTTCCTACGGCGCCCTGGAAGACCCCCGGGCGCGTCTGGGGCAGGTGCTGGGACGCAAGACGGCCGCCGAGCTGCTGGAGATCCGGGAGGAACAGGCGGGCGTGGGGGTTCATGCGTTTCTGGCCCCGCCGGAGTTCAGCCGCAGCCGGGGCGACCGCCTGCTGTTCTTCGTGAACCGCAGAAACGTGCGCGACCGGATGATGGCCCGGGCGGTCATGGAAGGCTTCGGTCAGAGGCTGATGCGCGGCCGCTATCCCCAGGTGGCCGTGTTCCTGAGCCTCGACCCCTCCGCGGTGGATGTCAATGTCCACCCCACCAAGCAGGAGGTGCGCTTTCAGGACGGCCGACGGGTTTTCCGGCTGCTCTCGGCCGCAATCGACAAGGCCCTGCGGCCGGCAGTGCCGTCGCCGTCCCGCCGGGACCCGGTCGCGGTCCCGGCACCGGTCCAGGAGCGGCTGCAGGTGGCCGAGCCGTCCTGGGAGTATGAGAGCGAAACCCGCGCGAACGCAGCCATTGCCGCAGCCCGCGGCCGGCGGCCCGGCGATCCGTTCGCGGAAGATCCTGGGCCAGCTCGGCCGGACCTACATCCTTTGCGAGGATGAGGCCGGGCTGCTCCTGGTGGATCAGCACGCCGCCCACGAAAGGGTCGTGTACGAGGCGCTCAGGCGGAACTGGGGCGGGTCGCCCATCGAGTCCCAGGGATTCCTCGTCCCCCAGACGGTGGAGGTGGGGGCCAGGGAAAAGGGCGTGCTGCTCGAAAAGGGCGCTCAGCTCTTGCGTTTGGGGATTGATCTGGAGCACTTCGGCGGGAACACCTTCCTGCTGCGCTCGGTGCCGGCCCTCATGACCCACGCCGACTGGCCGGTGTTCCTGGCGGATCTCGTTGTGCGCCTTGCGGAAGGGGATCTCGCCCAGGAGGCGGTCCTGGACGGGGCGCTGTCGGTCATGGCCTGCCATGGGGCCCTGCGCGCCGGTCAGCGCCTCAGCCTGCAGGAGATGGAGCAACTGCTTCAGCAGCTGGAGAGGGCGGAACTCGGCACCCACTGCCCGCATGGCCGGCCCGTGACTCAGCGTTTCAGCTTTCGCGAGATCGAGAAGCGGTTCAAGAGGGTGACGTGACCGAAGCAGGTTCCCCGGGGCCGGCGCGGGTCGTCCTGATCGCAGGGCCCACGGCCAGCGGGAAGACCTCGCTGGCGGTGGAGCTGGCGCTGGCGCTCGACGGCGAGATCGTCAATGCGGACTCCCTGCAGGTCTATCGCGGAATGAACGTGGGCACCGCCAAGCCGACGCTGCGGGAAAGACGCGGGATCCCGCACCACATGCTGGATGTGGTGAACCCGGATGAGCCCTTCAACGCCGCCCTGTACCGGGAAGGGGCATTGAAATGCGCCCGGGACATCTCGGCCCGGGGAAAGCTCTGTTTCGTGGTGGGCGGGACCGGCCTGTACTTCAAGGCGCTGCTGGGGGGGCTGCTGCGCTGCCCGCCGGCTGACCGGTCCCTGAGAGACAGGCTCGCGCGGGAGTGGCAGAGCCACGGTGCCGCGGTCCTCCACGGCCGGCTCGCCCGGGCGGACGCCGAGTCCGCCGCGCGGATTCATCCCAACGACCGGGTCAGGGTCCTGCGCGCGCTGGAGGTGATGGAGCTTACCAGCCGGCGGCCCTCGGAACTGGCCCGCGAACACGGCTTTGGGGAATCTTCCCTGCGGCCCCTCAAGTTGGGCCTGGACCTGGAGCGCGGCGAGCTCTACCGGCGCATCGAAGCCAGGACGGAGCGGATGGTGAGCGGCGGCCTGCTCGCGGAAACCCGGTCCCTGCTTGAACGGGGTTACGGGCCGGATCTCAAGCCCATGAAGGCGATCGGGTACCGCCACGCGATCCGCCATCTGGCAGGCGAGTGGAGCCTCGAGGAACTGACCCGCAACCTGCAGCAGGACACCCGGCGCTATGCGAAACGACAGCTCACCTGGTTTCGGTCGGACCCGGAAATGACCTGGGTGTCGCCCGGGGCGCTCGGGCCCCTGCGGCGGATGGTGGAAGGCTTCATCGGCGATCGATCTTGATTTCCGGCCAGTCTTGCCCGAAAATGGGTTCCGGCAGGCCGGGCCGGGCAAGCGGCGCGCCGGACAGGGGAAGACAGGATGGGTTGGAGCAGACACCGAGCCGGAGTGCTCACGCTGTGCTGGGCGATAGCCTGCTGGGCCGCGCCGCTCGGCGCCCAGAACTTTGTCACGGCGGTGAAGAGCGGGCAGGTGGACTGGACCAACGGCATCGTGGAAGCCAGCGGGACCGGCAGACAGCCCAAGAACCCGCTGAACACCGCTCAGGCCCGTGCCGTGGCCGAAAAGGAGGCCCAGGAACGCGCCCGTGAGAATCTGACGGAAGTCTTGGGGAGTCTGCGGATCGACTCCGAGAGCCGGATCGGCGGCCTGGACTCCGGGGCCTTCCTGGAGCGGGGGGAAATGCAGGACCGGCTGCATAAAGCCCAGGTGGTGAACCTCAGCTACCTCAACGACGGAGCGGTGGAAGCCACCGTGGCCATCCGGCTCAGCGGCGAGCTGCTGGAAGCCGTCCTGCCGGTTTCGATCAAACCGATCCGCCCGGTGCAGCAGCCCGACCCGCCCAAACCCGAAAACCGCGAAGTCTTTTCCGGCCTGGTGATCGACGCCCGCGGGATCGGGGTTCAGCCGGCGCTGGTGATGCGGATCGAGGACGAGGAGGGTGCGGAAGTCTACGGGCCGACCTTTATCAGCCGCGAGCACGCCGTGAGCCAGGGGGTGGTGAAATACGGCCGGGACCTGGAGCAGGCCGGCGCCGACCCGCGGGTGGCGCCCAACCCGCTGACCCTGAGGGCGATCCGGACGGCCAGCTCGGCGCCGTGCGATATCGTCATCAGCAACGCGGACGCCAAGCGCGTCCGCGGGGCGGCCGGCAACCTGCTGTTTCTGCAGAAGTGCCGGGTGATCATCGTGTTTGACTGATCCGGCGCCGGGGAAGATCCGGAAGCGTACCAGCCAAGGAGTAGCCGCCATGGGGAACCGACGGGTTCGATCGCGGATTCGCGCAGGACTCTTGTATGTGATGGTCTGCTGGGGCCCATTGGGCTGCGCCTTCACCCTGCAGGGCCCGGAGAGTGCGCTGGACACCCCTGAGCATCACCGGGCGAGCGGCTTCAAGCTGCTCGAGCGGGGGTATCTCGACGACGCGCAGCGGGAGTTCGAGCTGGCGCTGCGCCATTCCCCGGACAACTCGGACGCCAGCCGGGGGCTGGGACTGGTCCGCGGCCGAAAGGGCGACTATGAGCAGGGCCTGGAAGCCCTGGCCAAGGCCGCCGGCGATGCCCGCACCCCTGAGGAAAAGGCCCTGGCACTGGTGGGGATGATGCAGATCCACACCTGGCGGAAGGGGGCCGAATGGCTGCCGAGAGTCGAGGGGCTTTTCCGGGAGGCGGTTTCGCTCGGCGACCCGTTGCCGGAAGCCTACTTCCACCTGGGGTTGGCCTACCGGGAGGCGGACCGGCCGGCGGATTGCCGCAGAGCGCTCGAAAAGGTGCTGGAGCTGAACAGCCGCCTGGTGCCGCAGGCAACCCGGGAGCTGCAGAAGACGGGGGCGAAGCCCTGAGGGCAGGCGGATTCGGAGTGCCGAGGGCCGAAAATGACTGGCAGGGGACGACTGATGAACCGCAGAATGTCGAATAGGAAACGCCGAATGTCGAAGTGGACGCTGGAAATGAGCCGGGAGCCTTTTCGTCAATCGATATTCGTCTTTCCCTGGCGCCCCTGAAGGCCACTGAAGCGATGACCATTGCGGCAAGGGGATGATGAGAACCCTGATGAGCCAGACGCGGTTGGCTGGCCGGCCATGATGGTGATCTGGGCGGGTTTGCTTGCGGCTCCGCAGCCTGCCGTGGGATCCCAGGTCGAGGCCGCGCCTTCAGGGGGCGAGACGCTGCCCGCGGCGGGGGAGATCCTGGCTGTCGGGAGCGGCCGCATCGTGGCGGGGAACGCGGCGGCCGCCAAGCAACAGGCGGTTTCGGAAGCCCTGGCCAAAGGGGTTGAGAGCTTCCTGCTGCAGCGGCTGGGTCCCCAGGCCGCGACGGAGCATTTCCAGCGGTTGCTGGAGGGGGTCCTGCCCCAGGCTGAGCAGAACGCGGAGAACTATCATATTCTGGGCACCGAGGAGCGGGCCGGCCGGGTCCACGTGCTGCTCCGGCTGCGGGTGAACGAGAAACTGCTGGAGGACAGGCTGCGGGCCGGCGGGATCGGCCGGCGGGAGGAGACCCCGGCGATCAAGATCCTGATCCTGGTATCGGAGGTCACCCCCGAGGGACCGCGGTACTGGTGGCGGGATCCGGAAGCCCAGGCCCCCCTGGGCGCTCCGGAACTGGCGCTGACGAGGGCTTTTCAAAGGCGCGGTCTGCACCCGGTAAGCCGCGCGTTCACTCCGCCCCAGGCCGAGCGGCTGGCGCCCCTGTCCTCGGCGGAGCCGGGCCCGGAAGAGGCCCGGGAATGGGGCCGGTGTTACGGGGCCGATGCGGTCGTCTACGGCAGGGCCGAGAACCCGTCAGCCCGCCAGGCCGGGATTGCGCTCAAGGTGCTGCAGGTGGCAAGCGGGGCCGAGAGTTGCCGGGGGGGCTGGGTCGAGGAACTGGGTACCCAGGGAGCGCCCGCCGACCGGCTGACGGCGGCCCTGGATCGCCTGGCGGAACGGGCGGCCGAGAGCTGCCTGCCCGAGATGATCCGGGCGGTGCTGGCCAGCGGCCTGGGGGTGGAAACCCTGACGGTGACCCTGAAGCGGCTGGGGAGTTACCGGCAGGTGCGGGTGTTCAGGGATTTTCTGGCCTCTGAGGTGAAGGGGGTCCGCGCCGTGCGCCAGACGCGGGTGAGCAGGGACTCCGTGTCCTTCGAGGTGGATTTTCAGGGTCCCGCGGACACGCTCAGCGGGAGGGTGCTCCAGCACGCCGCGCTGCCGTTCTCGCTGATGCTCGAGGCATCCGAAGGCGACCAGATCATCTTTGCGACCCGCTGAACTCGGAGCCCTGGCGAGCGGGGGCGGATGGGGCGGGGGTTGGGTCAGGGGTGGCAGCGGATCCATGACGATTCCGAACCTGATTACCAGTATCCGAATCATCCTGGCGCCGATCTTCGTCATCTACCTGATCAACGATCGGTTCCTGCCGGCCATGATTGTATTCATCGTGGCGGGCGTGAGCGACGGAATCGACGGCCTGGTGGCCAGGCTGTTCGACCAGAAGAGCCGGCTGGGGGCCGTCATGGACCCGCTGGCCGACAAGATTCTGCTGGTTTCGGCCTTTGTGGTGCTGGCGGCGCGCGGGTACATGCCCCCCTGGCTGAGCGTTCTGGTGATCAGCCGGGACGTGCTGATCCTGCTGGGGGTGCTGATCCTGTTCCTGAACCAGTCCGAGTTCAGGATCAGACCCTCGGTGCTCAGCAAACTGAACACCTGCCTGCAGCTGGTCTGCGTGTTTCTGGTGCTTTCCCAGGGCTACCTGCGCTGGCTGCTGCCGCTCAAGCCGTACGTGTTCTGGATCACCGGCCTGTTTACCATCAGTTCGGGCCTGCACTACATGCGCAGCTGGTTCCGCCTGATGGGGGACGGGGCGTTGAGCGAGTGAAGCGCGGCAGGCGGCCCGGAGCCCGCGAATACGGCTTGACAGGAGACCGGTGGGCTGCTACCTTGGGCCGCACATAGGCACGTAGCTCAGGGGGAGAGCACTACCCTGACACGGTAGGGGTCAAGAGTTCAAATCTCTTCGTGCCTACCAGTGGCGAACAGGGGATGGCGGCAGCGCCCGCGATCCCTTTTTTGATGGGCCCGGGGGCAAATTTTTCTTGCAAACCGGCTGGTTTTCAGCTATAAAAACATGATTTTCTTGCCTAAATGGTCGGCTGGGAGTCTGGGGAGGTGAAAGCTTCCACAGCGTTGGCAGTTATCCGAGGCACACGGACAGAGCATGCAGGGCATCTGAGAAGGAGGCCGGGTTACCTCAGATGCCTTCTTTTGTTTGATTCAGGCGCATCATGAACGGACATGCGGTACATCTCAAGAGCGAGGCGTCCACCCGGGTGGAAATGGCCGGCGTGACAGCGGCCCAGGCGCTCGCCCAGCTCGGGGTCAGGAACATGGGCCGGGTGGCGGCGGCCAGGGTGAACGGTGAGCTGCGGGATCTCTCGGCCCTGATCGAAGAACCTGCCGAGCTGGAGCCGGTGTTCCTGGATTCGGATGCCGGGCTGGAGATCCTGCGCCACAGCACCTCGCATGTGATGGCGATGGCCGTGAGGGAGCTTTTTCCGGGAGCCAAGGTCACCATCGGCCCGGCGATCGAAGACGGGTTCTACTACGACTTCGATTACGAGCGGCCCTTCAAGGAGGATGACCTGCCGCGGATCGAAGAGAAGATGCGGGAGATCGTGAAGGCCGATCTGCCCTTTGTCCGGAAGGAGATGCCGGCCGGCGAAGCCATGGACCTGTTCCGCCGGATGGGCGAAACCTACAAGGTGGAGCTCATCGAGGACCTGGGGGCCGAGGCCGTCTCGGTTTACACCCAGGGAACCTTCACCGACCTGTGCCGCGGGCCGCATCTGCCTTCCACCGGCATGATCCGGGCCTTTCAGCTGCACAAGGTGGCCGGGGCCTACTGGCGGGGCGACGAGCGCAACCCGATGCTGAGCCGCATCTACGGGCTGGCCTTTCAGGACGGCAAGCAGCTGCGCGAACATCTCCGCAAGCTTGAGGAGGCCAAGCGCCGGAACCACGTGAAACTCGGCCCGCGCCTCGGCCTGTTCAGCATGCATGAGGAGGTGGGCGCCGGGTTGGTCATCTGGCACCCCAAGGGCATGCTGCTGCGGCACCTGCTCGAAAGCTTCGAGATCCGGGAGCACCTGAGGCGGGGCTATGAACTGGTGAAAGGACCGGATCTGCTGAAGACCGAGCTCTGGAAGCGCTCGGGGCACTTCGAGAACTACCGCGAAAACATGTATTTTACGGTCATCGAAGAGCAGTCCTACGGCATCAAGCCCATGAACTGCCTGTCCCACATGCTGATCTACGGCTCGGAGATCCGCAGCTACCGCGATCTGCCCAAGCGCTATTTCGAACTGGGAACCGTCCACCGCCACGAGCGATCGGGCGTGCTGCACGGCCTGTTGCGGGTGCGCGAGTTCACCCAGGACGATGCCCACATCATCTGCACGCCGGAACAGCTCCATGACGAGATCCGCGGTGTGCTGGATTTCGTCCGTGACGTGATGGGGATCTTCGGGTTCGACTACGATCTGGAGGTCAGCACGCGGCCGGCGAAGTCGATCGGCACCGACCAGGACTGGGAACTCGCCACCCAGGCGCTGATCAGGGCCATGAAGGACAGCGGGCTGCCCTACGAGATCAACGAGGGCGACGGCGCTTTCTACGGCCCCAAGATCGATGTCAAGCTCCGGGACGCGCTGAACCGCAAGTGGCAGTGCGCCACGATTCAGTGCGACTTCACGCTGCCGGAGCGCTTCGACCTGACCTACGTGGGTCGGGACGGTGAACGGCACCGTCCGGCGATGATCCACCGGGTGATCCTGGGGGCCATCGAGCGGTTCATCGGCGTGCTGATCGAGCACTTCGCGGGGGCCTTCCCGGTCTGGCTCTCACCGGTGCAGGCCGTGATCCTGACCGTGACCGACCGGAGCATTCCCTACGGTGAGAGCCTGCTGCGGGAACTGAAGCAGAGCGACGTGCGGGCGGAGGCCGACTTCAGGAACGAGAAGCTGGGTTTCAAGATCAGGGAAGCCCAGCTGCAGAAGGTCCCCTACATGCTGATTGTAGGTGACCAGGAATGCGAAAAGGGAGGCGTTACCCCCAGGCTGAGAGACGGCCGCAACCTGGATTTCATGACCGCGGCGGAGTTTATCGGCCTGATTGAAGAAGACTGCCGACAGAGGAGGTAGTGGCCATAGCGAAGAAAGGCGATGACGTCAGGGTGAATGATCGGATTCGCGCCGCGATGGTGCGGCTGATCTCGTCCGAAGGAGCTCAGCTGGGTATCGTGGCGATCCAGGATGCGATGCGATCGGCCGCGGCCGAGGGCCTGGATCTGGTGGAGGTGGCACCCGGTGCCGACCCGCCCGTTTGCCGGGTGATGGACTACGGAAAGTTCAAGTACCAGACCAGCAAGAAGCTCCAGGAGGCGCGAAAGAAGAGCAAGTCCGTCCAGCTCAAGGAAATCAAGCTTCGACCGCACACCGAGGAACACGACCTGGGGTTCAAGCTGAAGAACATCAGGAAATTTCTGGAAGAGAAGAACCGGGTTAAGGTGACGGTCTTTTTCCGCGGTCGCGAGATGGCCTTCATGGAAGCCGGCGTCGATGTGCTCAACCGGGTGGCCCAGGAGTTGGTGGAGACGGCCAATGTGGAGCAGGCCCCCACCCGCGAGGCCCGCAACCGGATGAGCATGATGCTGGTTCCCAAGTAGTCGGCCAGCCTGGGACGGCAAGCCCGGGTGGCCCTTTCCGCTTCCTGACTTCGGGCAGGAGGCGGAGCGGGTATGTGCGTCCATGGCCCGGAAACGACACGCGGCGCGGATTTGAGGTTTGCCCGGAAAGGGCGGTAACAGCAAGCGTGAGGACCAGTACAGGGGGAAAACCATGCCGAAGATCAAGACCAACCGGGGAGCTGCAAAGCGGTTCAGGGCGACCGGCACAGGCAAGATCGCCCGCCGCAAGGCCTTCTCGAGCCATATCCTGACCAAGAAGGCCAGAAAGCGGAAGCGGAACCTCCGCCAGGGAACCCTGGTCGACGGGGCGAACCGGAAGCACGTCACCCGGCTGATGCCCTATCTCTGAGACCGGGCACAGCCGTCCGTCTAGGAAGGCTAACGCGCGGAAGGGCGCGCGGCGCTTCCTGAAGGCTGCCTAAACCATAATAGATTATCCATGTAAGGATTTGAAATGCCTAGAGTAAAGAGAGGCTTTAAGGCGAGACAAAGAAGAAAGAAGGTGCTGAAGGCCGCCAAGGGTTTCCGGGGCGGCCACGGCAGCCAGATCCGGACCGCCAGCGCTTTCGTGAACCGGGCCGGCCAGTACGCCTACCGGGATCGGCGCAACCGCAAGCGGGACTTCCGCAGCCTGTGGATCATGCGGATCAACGCCGCGGCAAGGGAGCACGGGCTCTCCTACAGCCAGTTCATGGGCGGGCTCCACCGGGCCGGGGTTGCCCTGGACCGCAAAGTCCTGGCGGACATGGCGGTTCAGGAGCCCACCGCTTTTTCCCGCCTGGCCGAGATGGTGCAGGCCTAGCGGAGTCCTCAGACCCGGGTGCGGACCGCATGAGAGAGCAACTCCTGGAGCTCGAGAAGACGGCACGGCTGGAGCTGGAAAGCGTCCGAGGCCCCTCCGAGCTGGAAGCCTTCAGGGTCGCGTACCTGGGGAAGAAAGGGCGGCTGACCTCCATCCTGCACGGGCTGGGATCCCTGGCGCCTTCCGAGCGGCCGGAGATCGGCAAGCTGGCCAACCAAATCAAGGGCAAGCTGGCCGGGCAGTTCGAAACGGTCCAGCGGCAGCTGGCCGCGGTCCGGCCGAAAGGCGAGACCTGGCTGGACATCACCCTGCCGGGCCGGGAGCCGGCCGTTGGTCATCTCCACCCCATCACCCAGGTCATTCAGGAGGTTTGCGAGATTTTCTGCGGGATGGGTTTTCGGGTGGTCAAAGGCCCGAACGTGGAGCTGGACTACTACAACTTCGAAGCCCTCAACATCCCCAAGGACCACCCGGCCCGGGACATGCAGGACACTTTCTATATCTCGGACAACGTGGTCCTGCGGACTCACACCTCTCCCATGCAGGTCAGGGTGATGGAAGCTCACCCGCCCCCGGTCAGCGTCATCGCTCCCGGCAAGGTCTACCGCCGCGACTCGGATGTCACCCACACGCCCATGTTCCACCAGGTGGAGGGGCTGCTGGTGGACGAGGGCGTCACGTTCGGGGACCTCAAAGGTACCCTGACGCGCTTCGTGCACCAGTTCTTCGGCCGCGGCACGGCGCTGCGGTTCAGGCCCAGTTTTTTCCCCTTCACCGAGCCGAGCGCCGAGGTGGATATCCGCTGCGTCATCTGCCGGGGAAGCGGTTGCCGGACCTGCTCCTTCACCGGCTGGCTGGAGATCCTGGGATCCGGCATGGTAGACCCGGAGGTGTACCGCTTCGTGGACTATGACCCGGAAATCTACACCGGTTTCGCCTTCGGCATGGGGATGGAGCGGATCGCCATGCTGAGATACGGGATCGACGACATTCAGCTGTTTTACCGTAACGACATGCGCTTTCTGAGGCAGTTCTAGCCCGCCTCACGCATGCCAAGCGATCCGGGCCGGGGTTTGCCCGCGCTGCGGCGCGCCGGCCGCAGCTGAGTCCAACCGGCTCGCGGATCCGGGCGCACAGCGCGCCTTGCCCCACTCCGCCTGCCACGCCCGGGGCCGACATGCCTGGACGCCCACATTCCATTCGGAAGAGAAACCGAACCCTATGCGGATCAGCTTGAACTGGCTTACAGAGTATGTGGACATCGACCGGCCGCCCGAGGCGCTGGCCGAACTGCTGACCATGAGCGGTCTCGAGGTGGAGGCGCTGGAACCGGTGGGCCGCGGGCTGGACCGGATTCTGGTGTCCAGGATCGCGGAGCTGCGGAAACACCCCCAGGCCGACCGCCTCACCCTCTGCCAGGTGGACACCGGCAGCGAGTTACGGAAGATCGTCTGCGGGGCCCCCAACCTGGAGGTGGGGGCCCTGGTGCCGTTGGCCCTTCCGGGAACGACCCTTCCCGGCGGGACGGTGATTTCAGAAGGCGATTTCCGGGGTGAGCTCTCCAGCGGCATGCTTTTGGCCGAGGATGAGATGGGTCTGACCGAGGACCACTCGGGCATCATGATCCTGCCGCCTGATCTGAAGCCCGGGACGTTTCTCGGGGAGGCGCTGCCCCTGGCCGACTGGGTTCTGGACCTGGGGATCACCCCGAACCGGCCGGACTGCAATGCCGTCATCGGGATCGCGCGCGAGGTGGCGGCGCTCACCGGTGCCAGGCTGCGCCGGCCGGATATCGGGCTCGAGGAACTCGGGCGGCCGGTGGATGAGCTGACCCGGGTCGAGATCGCCGACGCCGTCGGGTGCCCGCGGTATGCGGCCGGCGTGATCGAAGAGGTGCGGCTCGGGCCCTCGCCTTTCTGGCTGCGCCGCAGGCTTCATCTGGCCGGCATGCGAAGCATCAACAATCTGGTGGACGTGACCAATTACGTCATGCTGGAAATGGGGCAGCCGCTGCACGCCTTTGACTATCATCGGCTGCGGGAAAACCGGATCGTGGTCCGCCGCGCCCGGCAGGACGAGCCGTTCACCACCCTGGACGGCAAAACGCACCGGCTCAACGCGGAAACGCTCCTGATCTGCGATGCCGAGCGCCCCGTGGCCCTGGCCGGGATCATGGGCGGTCTGAACTCGGAGATCTCTGAAGGGACTCGGAGCGTCCTGCTGGAGAGCGCCTTTTTCGATCCCATGACGATCCGGCGCGGGGCCAAGCGGCTGGGTATCTCCACCGAGGCTTCCTACCGGTTCGAGCGCTGCATCGACCTGGACGGGGTGACCCGGGCCCTCAGGCGGGCCATGGGTCTGATGGCCCGGCTGGCCGCGGGCAGGGTCGCCCGGGGCGCGGTGGACAACTACCCCCGACGCCGAAAGCCGGTCGACATCGAGATGCGGGTCGGGAAGACGAACCGGTTCCTGGGGACCGACATCCCGGGAAAGACCATGGTGCAGTATCTCCGGGCGCTCGAGATCGGGGTGGAAGAGGCGGGCGATGATGTCCTGCGGGTGCGGCCGCCTTCCTTCCGGCCCGATGTCACCCGCGAGGTGGACCTGATGGAGGAGGTGGCGCGGCTGAGCGGGTACCAGAACATCCCGGTCACTTTTCCGCGTGTCCGGCCCTCGGAGGAGGAGGAAACAGCGGAGATGCGGACCACGACCCGGGTCCGTTCCCTGATGCGGGGTTTCGGTTTTTCCGAGGTGATCAGCTACAGCTTCATTCCGCCGGATTTCCTGGCCTGGGTCGGACCGGAGCCTCCCGGGGACCTGAGAGCCGTGGTCGAGCTCCTGAACCCGATCACCCGGGAGCAGGCGGTGCTGCGGACCTCCCTGGTGCCGGGGATCCTGGCGGCATTACGCGCCAACATCCAGCATGAGGAACGGTCGCTGCGGATCTTCGAGGTGGGAAAGACCTTTTTTCGGCAGACCGGAGAACCATTGCCGCTGGAGAAAAACTGCCTGGCGGCCGTCCTGACCGGCCTCGCCCGGCAGAAAGCCTGGTATCAGGAGGAGGGTAGCGCCGACTTCTACGACATCAAGGGCGCGGCTGAAGCCCTGGCCCGGGCGCTCGGATTGGGAGAGCTGGTCTTCGAGGCCGGGACCGAATTCCCCTGGTACGAGCGAACGGAGTCGGCTTCTGTCCGGGCCGGCGGTGAGCCGCTCGGGCAAATCGGGCGCGTGAGTGCGGAGCTGGCCACCGCCCTCGATCTGAAAGCGGACAACGCCTACCTCCTGGAGCTGGATCTCCAGGCATTGACGCGGCAGCTCCCGCCGCAGAAGACGTTCCGGCCTTTGCCCCGCTACCCGGCGGTCTACCGCGACCTCTCGCTGGTCATGGACCGGGAGATGGAAGGCGGCCGAATCGCGGAGCTGATCCGGCGGGAAGGCGGGGAATGGGTGGAAAGGGTCAGCGTCTTCGACGTCTATGAAGGCCAGGGGGTGGATCCCGGCAAAAAGGCCGTCGCTTTCAAGCTCTGTTTCCGCTCAACGCAGGGCACGCTGGACGGCGGGCAGGTCAGCGAGCTGCACGGGCGGATCGTCAGCCGCATCCATCGTGAAACGGGGGCCAGACTGAGGGAGGGTTGAGATCATGGTCGATATCCCTGAGAGCAAACGGTATTTCAGGATTGGGGAAGCCAGTCGGATCGTCGGCGTTGAACCCTACGTCTTGAGGTACTGGGAAAGCGAGTTTCCCCAGATCAGACCTCGCCGGGCAGAGTCCAATCACCGCACCTACCGCAGGGAGGATCTGGAAAGGATCCTCGAGATCAAGCGGCTGCTTTACGATGAAAAAATAACCATCGAAGGCGCGAAACGCCGCTTGCGGCTGGGGGAGGGGGCACGGACCGAGGTGGAGGCGGGCTTGCTGGAATCCTTCCGCTCCGAGCTGCGTGCGATCCTGCACCTGCTGTCCTAAGTACGCTGTCTCGGAAGTCTTGTCATCGATTTTTTGGCCATCTATCTTCTTGATCTGGGGGGCTCAAGTTCGTCCGAAATCAGAAGCACCAAATCCGAAATCCGAAACAATATCAAAATCCCAATGCTCAAAATTCCAAACAAGAGCGGTGGGACCCAGGTCTTGCGTTTTGGTCATTTGGATTTCGATCATTCGAATTTGTTTCGAGTTTCGATATTTGGATTTTGGATTTCCGCGTCTCCAAGAAAAGGGTCATTTATCCGCCAATCGTTGCGGATTCCGTCTTGCCAGTTAGTGGCACTGAACTTATGAGACGCGGTAGGAGGAGCCATGCCGTCCAATGATCTGCTCTACCTGAGTCGCGCCGAAGTGCAGGCCGTGGACCTCACCATGGCCGAAATCATCGAAGTGCTTGAAACGGCCTTTCGGGAAAAGGGCGCCGGGCGGGTGGAGATGCCTCCCAAGCCCGGAATCCACCCAGGCGGCGGGGACAACTTCATCCATGCCATGCCGGCCTATATCCCGGCCCTGGGCTCGGCCGGCCTCAAGTGGGTGAGCGGCTTTCCGGACAACGCCCGGCTGGGCCTGCCCTACATCTCCGGCCTGCTGGTTCTGAACGACGCCGACACGGGTCTCCCGGTCGCGGTGATGGACTGCATCTGGATCACAGCCATGCGGACCGGCGCCGCCTCGGCGCTCTCCGCGCGGTATTTGGCGCGGCCGGATGCAGCCTCCATGGGCGTGCTGGGCTGCGGCGTGCAGGGCCGCACCCACGTGGAAGCCATGAAGGTGCTTTTCCCGCTCAGCCGGGTCAAGGCCTACGACGTGGACCCGGCGGCGGCCGAGGCCTTTGCCAAGGAGGTGGCCGCGCGTTTCGACCTGGACGTCACGGTGGTCGAGCGGCCGCAGGAGGCAGTTTCCGGCTGCGACATCGTGGTCACCGCCGGACCGATCCAGAAAAAACCCCACCGCACCATCCGCGCCGGCTGGCTCGGGGAGGGCGCCTTTGCCTCGCTGGTGGATTTCGACTCCTACTGGCACCCGGATGCCATGCGCGAAGCAGCCAAGTTCTGCACCGATGACCTGGCCCAGATCCGCTACTATCGGGAAGTCGGTTTTTTTCAGGACATCCCGCCGATCCACGCCGACCTGGGGCAATTGGTAAGCGGGCAGAAGGCGGGGCGCGAAACGCCAGCAGAGCGCACCATGACCGCCAACCTGGGCCTGGCCCTGGAGGACATGGCGGTGGCCCCGCTCATCTACCGGCGGGCCCGGGAGCGGGGGATCGGGACGCGGCTGGCGCTCTAACGGCGGGCGTCAGGCGTCGGGCTTCAGACGTGGGGAGTGGGGAGTAGGGAGTAAGGAGTAAGGAGTAAGGAGTAAGGGAGTAGGGAGTAGGGAGTAGGGAGGAAAGCGAAAGAAAGGCGCTTTCCCGCCGCCCCTTCACCGTTCGCCAAGCAGGCCATGCCGATCCACGCTCCGCAGCAGAATGTAGGGCTTGACAGTAGCTCTCATTCAGTGTACCCCTTGTACAATAGTTACATTTCGCACCCGTTTGTACACCCTGGAGGGGTTGTGCGAGGGGAGGGGGCGTCGATGACAAAAAAGATCAGTACAGCAGATGCCAGAAAACATCTGGCCCATATCGTCAACAGGGTAGCTTACGGCAAAGAGGCTTTCGTTTTGACGAGACGCGGGGAGGCCCTCGCCGCGCTGGTTTCGCTTGAGGACCTAAATCTGATCCGGGAACTCGAGGAGCGGCTGGACGTGGAGGAAGCGTGGCGGGCGCAAGACGAACTGGGAGAATCGGTTCCCTGGGTGGAGCTCAAGAAGGAACTTGATCTGTGAGTTTTCGCGTGGAGTTTGCCAAGTCCGCGGCAAAGGCCCTCAGATCGATTCCAAGAAGAGACCAGAAAAGAATCGCCGGAAAGATAGAAGAACTGGCTGCAGCTCCTCCGGATCCAGCAACGACCAAGATGAAGGGTGACAACCCCTTTCACCGTGTAAGGGTGGGAGACTACCGCATCATCTACGAGATCCGCGAACGAATCCTGCTGATCCTGGTGCTCAGAATCGGGCACCGCAAAGACGTCTACCGGGGTCTATCCTAGATCCGCGCTGCTTTTCCTTTCACTCCAACGCTCTCGTGTCGGGCATGGGGTGCGTTGCTCAGCCTTACGGCTTGCGGGCACGGAAGGCCAGGAGGCCCGTAAGCAGGCTGGCCAAGACGAAGCAGGCTCCGGCAAAAAGAAAGACGCTCTTCAGGCCGAAGTGATCCGCCAGGTAACCGGCGATGGCGGCCGCGGTGGAACCCACCCCGAAGTTGAGGCCGAACTGGATCCCGTAGCCCAGTCCGCGGCGGTGCTCGGGCATATACACAGCGATGAGATAGTTCTGGATGGGCTGGGTGGCGAAATAGAAGAAGGCGTAGACCACCGCGGCGGCCACCAGCAGGAGATTCTGGCTCACGGCCATGCCGAAAACGAAAACCGTTCCGACCAGGGTGGTCAGCAGATACAGGTGCTCCAGAGAGTAGCGGTCGGCCAGCCGGCCGGCCATATACTGTCCTGCCGCGCCGGAGAGCAGCGCCAGGGTGGCCACGGTCCCGCCCAGGGCCAGGGTGTCCAGGTTCAGGAAGGCCAGATGCACGTTTTCACCCAGGTAGGCCGGCAGAAAGGTCATGATGCCCTTGTAGGTGAACCCCAGGGCCGTGACCGAGAGAAAGAACACCACCAGCTTCAGATAGGGTACCGCGGCGGGTTGCGGACCATTACCCGAGGCACCCGCCGGCGGGGGCTTACGCGGGCCGCTGTCGGGAAGGCTCAGCGAATAGACACCCATGAGGACGGCCAGCAGGCCGAAGAGGACGTGAGGCGCCTGCCATCCCAGCAAGGAGGCTGCCGCGGCCGAGAGGACCGGCGCGATCGCCACCCCCAGGCTGCCCGCGATGCCGTGAATCCCGAAAGCACTTCCTTTGGCGCGTATCTCGAGGGAGATGAGGGTGTTGGAGGCCGGGTGATAGGTGCTGCAGAAAAGGCCCACGCCGGCCATGCAGAGCCCGTAGAAGGCCAGCGTGCCCACCGGCCAGATCGCCACGGCGAGCAAACCCGAACCGAACAGGTAGACGCTGATGAGCTTCCGCGGCGCCATCATGTCGGCCAGGAGGCCGGCGGGGACGGACCCCAGCCCGAAGGCATAGGAGAAGGCGGTCACCACCAGTCCGAGATGGAAGTAGTCGGTCCCGAACTCGAGAAGCAGCAGGGGGATCAGCGGCGGCAGGACGCCCTCGAACAGGTGGACCAAGGCGTGAGAGCCGGCCGTGAGCCGGATGATTTTCTTCTCTTCAGCGTTCATTCCCTCTTTGCTCATCGATCTCCTAGTGCCGCGTCTCATAAGTTCAGTGCCCTAAACTGGCAAGACGGAATCCGCAACTATTGGCGGATCAATGACCCACTTCCCGGAGACGCGGAAATCCAAAATCCAAATATCGAAACTCGAAACAAATTCGAATGACCGAAATCCAAATGACCAAAATGCAAGACCTGGGTCCCACCGCTCTTGTTTGGAATTTTGAGCATTGGGATTTTGATACTGTTTCGGATTTTGGATTTCGGATTTGGTGCTTCGGCCTCCCGCCCGTTATAGAAGAAACTACAAAGCCAAAATGCACGACAGAACTTCTGAGACTCGCAACTAGCAGGCTCAACAGGGCCGCACTCCGACCGGAACCCGGCTCAGCCGGCGGCAACCGGAGGGGGTCACCAGGCACACGCTGCCGAGGGTGAGAGTCAGCTCGCGCTCCAGCGCCAGCCGCGGCTCCAGGGCGATCACCATCCCCGCCTCGAACACCGCGCGGCTCTGCGCCCCCACGAGCGGCTCCGCCACCAGCTCCAGGCCGACCCCGTGCCCCAGGATCTCAGCCTGCTCCGCGGACGGGTGAAGAAAGCGCTCGCCGTGGCCTAGAGAGCTCTCCTTTTCCTCGGCGCAGCGGCAGAGTTCGGCCGCCGCCCGCCCAGGTCCGTCTCCTGAAGCAGGGTCTGCAATTTCCTGACACGCTCTTGAACCTCGCTTTCTTGAGGAATCAGCGTGTGGTCGAAGCCTTGGAGAGGGTTTTCGGACTGTGATTTCATGCCGCCCCGTGCTATCTTTACAGTTCTGGCCGGCAGTTTTCGCCGGCAGCCGGCCTGCTCCAGGGCCGCCCGGAGTGAAACGACGCATGCATCTGGAAGAAGGGGTCATTGAACGCGTGAGCCCGGGAAAGGCCTGGGTGCGGATTCAGCGGCACGGCCAGTGCTCGAGCTGTTCATCGCGGGACGCCTGCCGGACGCTCTCCGACAAGGAAATGCTCGTCGAGGTGGATGACGCCCTGCAGGTAGAAGTCGGCGACCGTGTCCAGATCGGGGCCCCGGAGGGCGCGCTGCTGCGGCTGACCTTCCTGGTCTATCTGGCACCCGTGATCGCGCTGATCGCGGGCGCTTACGCCGGTTCGGCCGCAGCCGCGGCCCTGGGCGGTTCTTCGACCCTCTGGGGCGTCCTGGGCGGAGCCGCAGCCCTGGCCGGGAGCTTCGGTGTGCTGCGACTCATCGACCAAAGGATCGGGTCCGGGTCCCCCTACCGCCCGCGCATGATCCGGCGCTACCCTGCCGCCTCGTCAGTCCGGGAAAATCGGAACGACCCCGCCGAAATCGCGCGCTAGTGGCTGAGCGGCGCCGCTTTGACGCGGCGGTAGCAGATCAGCCCGCACTGCAGACAGCGGTAGGCTTCCTTCCGGGCCTGGTCCTCGGTGTAGCCCACCGCGATCTCGAGCGCCGGATCGATGAGCCGCTCTTCCTGCGGCCGCTCGGGCATCGGGTTGCGCGGCAGCGGGGGAACCGGCTGGACTTCCTTGAGGCTCAGGACCTCGGTATCCTCCCGGATCATGTGGGCGGGCGCCAGCACGGGCTGACCGGTCAGGAACCGATGCACCGAGTCGGCGCTGCGCCGCCCGGCACCGATGGCCGCCACCACGGCCTTGTAGTCGCTGACCACCTCGCCGCGCCGGAACAGCCCCTCGTCCTCCTTGGCGAAGGGGCTCGGATAGGGCAGCACCGTCTGCCAGGCCGCAGGGCTATCGGATGGCTCGGGCTGCTCCTCTTCCTCGGACTCCGGCTTCACCCGGCAGCAGGCCAGCTCGGGAAAGCGGCCTGCACCCACGACCAGGGTGTCGATAGCCACCGTGCGCGCCTCCCCGGGCCCCCCGCCGTTGTCGGGGATCGGAGAGATCTCGGCCTGCTCCAGCCCCGCACCCCGTCCCATCAGCCCGGTGACGGCGCTCCGGCCGTGAAATTGCAGCCGCCCGGCTTCGCCGAGTTCGGCGGCCGCGGCCGGATCGAGCTCCTTCAGAGTGCGGGATACCAGGTGCACCTCTGCGGCCCCCTCCTCCAGCGAGCGGCGCACGGCCTGGAGCGCCGAGCGGCCGCCGCCCAGGAACAGGACCCTTCTGCCGGCGCCCGGCTTTTCGCCGGCCGCCTGCTTGCGCAGGAAATCCACCAGCAGAAGGACACCCGGCAGCGGGGAAGGGGCTTCCTCGCGGCCGGTCCGCGACATCTGGGTGTCCCAGCCGCCGGTGGCGATCAGCACGGCGGCGTAACCGTCCTTCAGCAGGGAGTCGACCGTGTAGTCCCGGCCCAGGCTCTTGCCGGTCATGGCCTGGACACCGGCCTCCAGGATGCCGTCGATCTCGTAGTCCAGGACCTCGCGGGGCAGGCGGTTGTCGGGCAGACCGGCCCGCAGCAGGCCCCCGAGCCTGTCTTTTTCTTCGAAAACCGTGACGTCGTGCCCGAGGCGGTTCAGAAAATAGGCCGCCGTCAGGCCCTCGGCCCCGCCGCCCGCCACGGCCACCCGAAGGCCGCTTTCCGGCGCCCGCGGGACCTGAACGCGCTGCCCGGAGCGCATCTCGTGGTCCGCGGCAAAGCGCTTGAGGTGATTGATGGCCACCGGCTCGTCCACCAGATTGCGGCGGCAGGCAAACTCGCAGGGGTGGACGCAGATCCGGCCGCAGACCAGCGGGAAGGGGTTGGTCTCCTTGATGACCCGGACCGCCGCGGCATAGTTGCCGGCGGCGATCTCGCGGATGTAGGCCGGAATGTCGATCCCGGCCGGGCAGGTGCGCTGGCAGGGGGCGGTGCACTCCTCCAGGGTGAACTCCCGCAGGATGCGCCGCGTGTTGGAGGTCAGGGTGATGATGTGCTTGGGGCAGACCCGCTCGCAGGTTCCGCAGCCCGTGCAGCGCTGCAAGTCCACCACCGGCAGATGATCGGGTCCCATGGAGATGGCGTCGAAGGGGCAGGCCTTGGCACAGGTGCCCAGCCCGATGCATCCGATGGGACAGACCTTGCTGCCGCCGTTCAGCAGCACGGCCGCACGGCAGTCCTGAATGCCGGCGTAGAGGAACTTGAGGTCCGCGTGCGCCACGCCGTAGGTGCAGCCCGGTTTCGCGATGTCCGGCTCGCGGGCTTCCAGTTTCACGCCCAGAATGGCCGCGATCTGTTCAGCCACGTCGGGGCCGGCCGCCACGCACGAAGAGGGCGAACTTTCGCCCCGCACGATGGCCACCGCATTGGCGCTGCAGCCGGGAAGGCCGCAGCCGCCGCAGTTGGCACCCGGCAGCGCCCCGTCCACGGCCTCGATGCGGGGGTCGACATACACCTGAAAAATCTTGGATGCGACGGCCAATCCGACGCCCACGACCAGACCCAGTCCCCCCAGGATCAACAAGCCACCGATCATGATCTCACTCCGCCTTGTTCACCGGCTGCCCCGCGGGCAGCAGCGCTTGGCGATTGCCAAGCGATTAGACCATCCCCTTGAACGCAAAGAACGCCAGCGAGAACATGCCCGCCGTGACCAGCCCGATGGAGGTGTCCCGCAGCGGTCTGGGCACCCGGGCGAGCAGGATGCGCTCGCGCACGCCGGCGAACAGCACCAGGGCCAACCCGAAGCCGCATGCCAGACTGAAGGAGGCGACCAGGGTCTGGAGGAAATTGTATTCGTTCTGGATGTTGAGCAGGGCGACACCCATCACCGCGCAGTTGGTGGTGATCAGCGGCAGGAAAATGCCCAGCCCGGCGTAGAGCGCCGGCATGCTCTTGCTGCAGAAACATCTCCACGAACTGCACCAGCGAGGCGATCACCAGGATGAAGGTCATGGTTCGCAGGTACTCGTACCCGAAAGGCTTCAGCACGAACATGTCCACGACCCAGGTGATGGCCGCGGCCAGGACAACCACGAAGACCACCGCCATGGCCATGCCGATGGCGGTCTCCATGCGCTTGGAAACCCCGAGGAACGGGCAGTTGCCCAGGTACTGCATCAGGAGGATGTTGTTGACGAAGATGCCGCCACGATCATCAGAAGATGTAATCACCCATGGAACTTCTCCCTGCCGCGGCCCGGACCGGCTAGCGAAGCCGTTCACGGGCCGCGACGGCTATTTCTTCCCCAGCAGGTTCATGATGCAGAGCAGCAGGCCCAGGCACACGAAGGCGCCCGGGCGCCTCGACCATGAACGAAAAGGGCTGGAAGGAAGGGCCGAAGACCGAGATCCCGTAAAAGGTCCCGCTCCCCAGCACCTCCCGCAGGGCGGCCAGCAGCAGTCAGCGACAGGGTGAAGCCGATGCCCATGCCCAGACCGTCCAGGCAGTGGAGCGCAGCACGCCGTTCTTGGAGGCGAAGGCCTCGGCCCGGCCCAGGATGATGCAGTTGACCACGATGAGCGGGATGAAGATCCCCAGCTTGAGGAACAGGGGGTAGGTGAAGGCCTGCATGAGCAGCTCCACCACGGTCACGAAGGTGGCGATGATCACGATGTAGCAGGCGATCCGCACCTTCTTGGGGATCACGTTCCGGCAGCAGGGACACCAGGACGTTGGAGCAGACCAGCACGAAGGTCGTGGCCACGCCCATGCCGATGCCGTTCTCCACGGCCTTGGTCACCGCCAGGGTGGGGCACAGCCCGAGCACCAGCCGGAACGGCGGCACCTCCTGCCACAAGTCCCTTCGTGAATTCCTGCAGGACGGTTTTCGCCATAAGCGAGGCTTCCCTAGGCTCTTCAACGCCTTCATCTTTTCCACAATCTGGGGTTTCAGCCGGAGGTAGATCTCCGCCGGACTCGATACCGCGCCGCAGACGCCCGCGGGAGGAGACCGTCGCCCCGCTCACGGCATCGATCGGCCGCCGTCGGCCTTGACGCCGGATCGGGTCCTTGAGCGGCAGGCCCTTGAACTGGGCTGAAAAGCCCGCCTCGGTCTTGGCCCGCGAACCCACGCCGGGGGTTTCGCTGTGGGTGGTCACGCCCACGCCCACGATCTGCGTCGTTTTCCAGGTTCACCGCCACGAGCACGCCCATGTCCCCGCCGTATCCCTTTCCGAACACCTCGAAGGCCACCGTGCTGGCCTTGCCGTCAAACACCCCCACGAAAAAGCCGGTGGTCTCTTTGCCCTCGCCGATCTTGAAGCGATCCACCAGCGGGTCGTTGGAGCAGCCCTTGAGGATCTCCTGCAGCGTGGGCCCCTTGACGAATTTCAGCTGCTGATACTCGATCCGCTCCTGGACCCCGTTGCGCACCGCGGCCAGCAGGCCTCCCGAAAACATGCTGAAAACCAGAACCGCCACGAAAAGGCGGATCATCTCACGCATGCTGGACACCCTTTCCCATGGCCCTCGGCCGGATCTTGTCGAGCATCGGATTGGCGATGTTCATCATCAGGAGGGCGAAGACCACCCCGTCCGGAAACGCCCCGATGTTGCGGATGAGCACGGTCAGCACCCCTCCGGCGGCGCCGTAAATCAGCATGGGCACGAAGTTGACCGGCGAGGAGGAATCCTCGGTCGCCAGGAAAAAGGCGCCGATCAGGGTGTACCCGGTGAGCAGGTGAAAGACCGGTCCGACATACTTGTCCGGGTCGGCCAGATGAAAGAGCAGCGCGGTGACGAAGACGGCGGCCAGGAAGGAAAGCGATATCTCCCAGCGCACGAAGCCCCGCAGGATCAGGTAAAGCCCCCCGCAGAATCAGACCGAGGCCGAAGGTGGCGCCGACGCCGCCGGTCTGCGCTCCCAGGAGCAGCCCGCCCAGGGGATAGAGAAGACCGGCCGGAGGACCGAAATGCTTCAGCGCCGCCGGCGGGTACAGGTAGTGGAAACCGAACTCGTAGTCCACCAGGGCGGCGTCGAAATTCAGCAGGAGCTTTCCAGGAAAGCAGCATCATGGCCATGGCCACCAGGGTGGGGTTGAAGGGGTTGCAGCCGAGGCCGCCGTAAATCTGCTTGCCGACCACGATGGCGACAAAGGTCCCCACCACCACGGCCCACCAGGGCGTGGTGGCCGGCAGCAGCATACCCAGCAGCAGGCCGATCAGGGCCGCGTTGCCGTCTCCCGCGCTGAACGGGCGTTTCATGAGCCGGTTGGCCAGCAGTTCCCAGAGGATGGCGCTGGAAACCGCGAGCGCCAGAACCCCGAGCGCCGGAGCCCCGAAGCGGTAGAGGCCCATCAGCACGGCCGGCGCGGCCGCCAGCCATGATGTGGAGGTTCTTGCTGCGGATGTCTCGGCCGCAGTGCCAGAAGGGGGCATGGCTGCCCACCAGGAGCCGTTCGTTAGGCATGGGATTCCTCCCGACTCATGGCCCGGGTCGCCTCGTGTTTTCCCAGCGCGATGTAGTGATAGACCGGGATCCGGGCGATGCAGACATAGCTGCAGAGGCCGCAGTCGATGCAGGAGAACAGGTCATACTGCTGGGCGGCCTCGGTGTAGAGCCCGTTTTCCAGCAGCCGGATCAGCATGTTCACCGGCACCCGGGTGGGGCAGGCGCGCACGCACTCCCCGCAGTTGACACACGGGTTGTCGGCGCTGGGGGCGATCTGGGCCGGTTCCTGGATCAGGAGCGAGGTCGTGTCGAAGGCGACCGGCGTGTCCTCGGTGAAAACCGATAACCCGGTGAAGGGGCCGTCCAGGACGAGCCGCTCGCCGTGGCGGACCTCCAGCTGGAGGGTGCTGAGCACTTCGCGGATGGGTGTTCCCACCCGCACCCGGACGTTCTGCGGCGGCTTGCCGCGATCCGACACGGCAACGGTCTTCCAGAGCGGGATCCGGCCGGAGTCCAGCGCTGCACCCAGAGCCGCCACCGACTCGGCGCTCAGAAAAGCGGCGCCGGCATCCTCGCATTTTTTCCCGGCCGGCACGGTCCGGCCCAGGAGCCGCCGGAGCAGGATCTGGGGCAGGATGTCGGGATACACGGCATCGGTGACCTGCACCTCGGCGCCGGCCTCCCGGGCCCGCTCCCCCAGCGGCGGGGGCACGACCAGCAGAATGCGGGCGGCCGGGCTGCAGTCCCGCAGGAAGTCCAGTCCGCGCTTCAGGCTCTCGAAGGCACCGGCCACGCTCAACTGATTGGCGGAGGCAAGCGGATCCGTGTCCAGCCCGAGGATCACCAGCGCCGTGAGCGGTCTTTCGGCAGCCTGGAGGGTGGACAGGGCGCGGTTTCCCGGCAGGGCGCCCAGCAGGTTCAGGATCGTCTTCGGGTCGGAGCCCTTGAGGGCTTCGGCAGCGGCTGAATCCCAGCTGTCTTCTTCCTGAACGTCGATCCGGATCACAGTCCGGGGCGCACCGAGATAGCCGGTCTCCTCGGAGACCCGCGCCACAACCCCGCTGACGGTCGAAACCAGGCATTCGGTGTCCGCGGTTCCGAATCGGAGCAGCTGTCCGGTGCTCACCCGCTCGCCGGGCGTCAGCCGCGGTTCCCCGGCCGGCCGGCCGGGCAGTTCATAGACGGCCTGCGGGGGGGTGGGGATTTCCGGCAGGGCGGGGCCCCCGAAATCCCTTTCGCAGGGAAAGGTCAGCCTGCATTTCGCAAGGCCGAGAAACGATCCTTTGATCATGGGGGCGTCCTCCCCTGGTCCAGGGAAAAAAAGCGCTTGAGGGCAGCCGAAGGCCGGCTGAATCGATCACAGCACATGACAACCCGCGCACTCCACCGGAGCGGTTCCGTCTTCCTGGTGGCAGCCGATGCACTGCTGGTGGAACGCTTCCGACCGCTTGATGGGATCCTGACCTTCCGGCTCGTGGCATTCGCCGCAAGAAGTCGGTCGCTCGCCTTCGTCCATGGCATGGTGGCAGTCGAGGCAGAGGTACCCGTATTTGTCCGGCGCCGCGTGCCCCTGATGGTCGAAAAGGACATTGCCGGCCGAGTTGATCAGCATGATCCGCACCGGGTCCTCGGGCTGCCTGGGAAAGGCGGCGTAGCAAACGACCGCCACCGCCAGAAGCGCGGCCGCCAGCCAGTAGACGATGGTTTTCTCTCTGAAAGAGCTCATGGAGCCTGTCCTTACCCTGGGTCGGTCCCGATTGGTGTAAATGAAAATACTGCCCGGAAGCCGAAGCCGCCTCGTGGCCGGCTCGCCTGCTGCTTCCTGACAGCAATTTCATGGCGCCCGGCCGGACGTCGCATCCCCAACTGCAGTCCGCCACCCGAGAGCACTGACCAGGGGCGGCCCAGCCCGGCCTGCGAGTTTTGTCACGTAGGGCTTTTATCGAAAAGGGTTCTCCCTTGTCAAGCAAGTTCTGCGCGGGTTACGGCTTGAAAAAGCGCAGCGGCTCTGATACCTTTGCCGGTCATGACGGAAATCGCGGCCGCCATCGATCTGGGGACCTACACGGCCAGGATGCTGATCGCCCGGATCGCGGCCGGCGCATTTCAGCCGCTGCTCCGGCAGCGGGTTTACGTTCGGACGGCCGAAGGCATGGATGAGGGCGGCCGCCTGATCGGTCCCGCGGCCGAGGGGCGTGCGCTGGAGGCCCTGGCGCGATTTCAAGAGATCGCCGCGGCCCACGAGGTGGATGTGGTCCGGGCGGTGGCGACCGGCGTGCTGCGCGAGGCGCCCAACCGCGACGAACTGCTCGGACGCATCCTCCGGCGGACAGGAATCCGGGTGCGGGTCGTCGACGGCGCGGAGGAAGCACGGCTGAGCGCCCGGGGTGCCATGCAAGCCCTGGATATGAGCGGGAAAGCGGCGCTGTTTTTCGACCTGGGCGGAGGCAGCACCGACTTCCACGAACAGAGCCGGGGGGGGGAATGCCGCACCTGGTCATTGCCCATCGGGGCCGCGGTGCTGACCCAGCATTACCTGCGCAGCGACCCGCCGACGGCCCGGGAGCTGGAAAACCTGGCCGGCGCAGTGGACCTTACCCTCGGCAAGGCCGACGCCGCGTACGGGCGGGCGGCGGAGCCCCTTCCGGTGGTGGGGACCGGCGGGACCGTGACCGCCCTGGCGGCCATGGCTCACAGCCTCAAAGCGGAGGAAATCCGGCCGGAGCTGGTGAACGGGCGGATGCTCGAGGTCGGGGCGCTTGAAACATGGCTCGCCCGGCTGAAGACCATGGGCCGGGAGGCCCGGATGCAGGCAGCGGGGCTGGACCCGGAAAGGGCGGCGGTCATCGTGGCCGGCCTGGTGGCGACCCTGAGGATCCTGCACAGCCGGCGGGCCCGGCGGATGCGCGCCAGCATGGCGGACCTGCTGGAGGGTTTGCTGCTCGGTATTGTGAAGGGAGAGAAGCATGGACCGTGAGAATCCGACCTTTGGTTTCACCTTCGACGACCTGCTGCTCGTGCCGGCCCACTCGGCAGTCCTGCCGGGGCAGGTGGACGTGAGAACGAGGCTCTCGCGGAGCATCGCCCTGAACATCCCGATCGTCAGCGCCGCCATGGACACGGTGACCGAAGCGGAGACGGCCATCACCATGGCGCGCCAGGGGGGACTGGGCTTCATACACCGCAACATGAGCATCGAGCGCCAGGGCCTGGAGGTCGAAAAGGTCAAGAAATCGGAGAGCGGCATGATCGTCGACCCGATCACCATCGGCCCCGACCAGAAACTCCATGACGTGATGGAGATCATGAAGAAGTACCGGATCTCCGGAGTGCCGGTGGTGGAGGAGGGAAATCTGGTCGGCATCATCACCAACCGCGATCTGAGGTTCGAAACCAACCTGGACCAGGAAATCCGGGCCGTGATGACCAAAGACAACCTGGTCACCGCCAAGGTGGGAATCACGCTGGAGGAGTCCAAAGCGATCCTGCACGAGCGACGGATCGAGAAGCTGCTGGTGGTCGATGACCAGGGCCGGCTGGTCGGCCTGATCACGATCAAGGACATCGAGAAGATCAAGAAATACCCCCACGCCTGCAAGGACGATCTCGGGCGCCTGCGGGTCGGCGCGGCGGTCGGCGTCGGGCCCGACACGGAGGAGCGGGTCGAGACGCTCGTGGCCCACGCCGCGGACGTGGTGGTGGTGGACACGGCCCACGGCCACTCCGAGATGGTCCTGGCAACGGTCCGAAAACTCCGGCGCCGGTTTCCGGAGCTGGAGCTGGTGGCGGGAAACGTGGCCACCGCCGAAGGTACCCGGGCGCTCATCGAGGCCGGTGCGGACGCAGTGAAGGTGGGCGTGGGGCCCGGTTCCATCTGCACCACCCGGGTGGTGGCCGGTGTCGGGGTGCCGCAGATGACGGCCATCATGGAGTGCTCGGCCGAGGCCGGGAAACACGGAGTGCCCGTCATCGCCGACGGCGGGATCAAATACTCCGGCGACATCACCAAGGCGCTGGCCGGCGGGGCGCGTTCGGTGATGATCGGGAGCCTGTTTGCCGGCACGGACGAGAGTCCCGGCGAGACCATCCTGTTCCAGGGGCGCAGCTACAAGGTGTACCGCGGGATGGGTTCTCTGGAAGCGATGAAGGAAGGGAGCCGGGACCGCTACTTCCAGGCGAGGAGACCGACCTTGAGAAGAAGCTGGTGCCGGAGGGAATCGTGGGCCGGGTCCCCTATCGCGGCCGGCTTTCCGACACCCTCTATCAGCTGGTCGGCGGGCTGCGCTCGGGCATGGGGTATCTGGGCTGCGCCGACCTGCAGGAGCTGCGGAGCAAGCCGCGCTTCCTGCAGATCTCGCCCGCCGGCCTGCGCGAAAGCCACGTGCACGACGTGATCATCATCAAGGAGGCTCCCAACTACCGCGTTGAGTAGGGGATCGCCATGTCCAGCGGCCTGTACAAGGAAAAAGCGCTCATCCTGGATTTCGGCTCGCAGTACACCCAGCTGATCGCCCGGCGGATCCGGGAGGCCAAGGTCTACTGCGAGATCCAGCCCTACAACCTGGGGATCGAGAAGATCCGGGCCTTTGCGCCACGGGGCATCATGCTCTCGGGCGGCCCGGCCAGCGTGTACGACGCCGGGGCCCCCCTGGTCGGGCGCGAGCTGCTGGAGCTGAAGGTTCCCCTGCTCGGCATCTGCTACGGCATGCAGCTGCTGACCCAGCTCTGCGGGGGGCACGTGGCCGGGGCCCGCGACCGGGAGTACGGCCATGCGCAGATCACGATCCTGGACGATGGGGACCTCTTTCACGGGCTCGAAAAAGAGCAGCCGCAAACCGTGTGGATGAGCCACGGCGACCGGATCGATCGGCTCCCGGAAGGGTTCCGGGTGCTGGCCAGCAGTCCCAACAGCCCGGTGGCGGCCATGGCCGACCCGCAGCGGCGCATCTTCGGCGTGCAGTTCCACCCGGAAGTGGTGCACACGCCCGAGGGCGGCCGCATCCTGCAGAACTTCCTCTTCCGGGTCTGCGGGTGCGAACCGACCTGGACCATGAGCTCTTTCGTGCGCCGGACCGTCCAGAGCCTCCGCGACCGAATCGGAGGCGACCGAGTGATCTGCGGGCTCTCCGGCGGGGTGGATTCCTCGGTGACCGCAGTGCTGCTCCACCGGGCCATCGGGGAGCAGCTCTCCTGCATCCTGGTGGACAACGGGCTGCTGCGGCGGGGCGAGGCCCAGGAAGTCCAGGAGATGTTCCAGGTTCACTACGGCATGGATCTGCACCTGGTGGACGCCTCGGAACACTTCCTGCAACTTCTTGGGGGGGTGACCGACCCGGAAGAGAAGCGCAAGATCATCGGCCGGGAGTTTGTCGCGGTCTTTGAGGCCAAAGCCCGCGAACTGGGCGAAGCTCGCTATCTGGCCCAGGGCACCCTTTACCCGGACGTGATCGAGAGCGTTTCCTTCAAGGGGCCCTCGGCCACCATCAAGAGCCATCACAACGTGGGCGGACTGCCCGAGAAGATGCATCTGAAGCTCATCGAGCCGCTGCGCGAGCTTTTCAAGGACGAGTGCCGCCAGGTGGGCGCCGAGCTCGATCTGCCGAGAGACCTGCTCATGCGGCAGCCCTTCCCGGGCCCCGGGCTGGCCGTGCGGATCCTGGGTGAAGTGAGCCGGGAGCGGCTGGAAATCCTTCGTTCGGCGGATGCGATCGTGATCGAGGAAATCAAGGCCGCCGGGTTGTACGAGAAAGTCTGGCAGTCCTTTGCCGTGCTGCTCCCGATCCGGACCGTGGGGGTGATGGGCGACGAGCGGACCTACGAAAACGTCATCGCGCTTCGGATCGTGGACAGCCTGGACGCCATGACCGCCGACTGGTCCCGGGTTTCCTACGAGGTGCTGGCGCGCATCTCCAACCGGATCATCAACAGGTCAAGGGGGTCAACCGGGTAGTCTACGACATCTCTTCGAAACCGCCGAGCACCATCGAGTGGGAGTAGGGTTGTCGGAGCGGGGCTACCGGCGCCGGCTGCGGCCCAGGGGCCTGGTTTCCTTCCTGGTGGCGGTCAGGCAGAGCGATCTCTGGGTCTGCGCCGAGCGTGACCTGAGCGCGGAGACCCGCGACCTGCTCATCGCCGCCCGGCTCCAGATCGAGTCCTACATCCGGGAGCACCCCCGCTTTCTGGACACCCTTGAAGCCTTCCCCCAGGATGCCTGCG
Organism: uncultured delta proteobacterium; assembly: GCA_963704245.1. Classification (GTDB taxonomy): domain Bacteria; phylum Desulfobacterota; class DSM-4660; order Desulfatiglandales; family Desulfatiglandaceae; genus CAVPHJ01. Next base: position 165,407 of record CAVPHJ010000015.1, on the reverse strand, counting down.
CCGCCCCCCTGGTGAGAGAGATGATTGCCGGGAGCCGGCCGCTGAACGTGGGACCGATGGCGGCGGTGGCCGGCGCCGTGGCCGAGGCGGTGGGACGCGGCCTGCTGGCCTTCAGCGGTCAGGTCATCGTCGAGAACGGGGGCGACATCTTTCTGAAGGTCGACCGCGGGGTGACGGTTGCCGTGCATGCCGGCGCCTCGCCCCTGAGCGGCCGTTTCGGGCTGCGCATCGAGCCGGACCGGACGCCGCTGGGGGTCTGCTCGTCCTCGGGCACGGTGGGGCACTCCCTGAGCTTGGGCCGCGCCGATGCGGTCTGCGTGCTCGCCGCTTCAGCGGCCCTGGCCGATGCGGCGGCCACCGCCCTGGGCAACCGGATCGGCGGCCGGGAGGATCTCCAGCCAGCCATGGACTGGATCCGGCGGCACGACGGGATCCGCGGCGGGCTGGCCATCGTGGGCCGGCACCTGGCCAGCTGGGGCGAGATCGATCTGGTGGAACTCTAGCGGCGGCCTACAAATCGTAGAGTTTATCGTCCTTGCGGGGCGGGCGGTAAGCCGCCGATCCCCCCGTCTTCTGCTTGAAGCTGAACGGATCTTCGCCCTCCAGCAGGTCTCCCATCTCGGCTTCGATCTGCTCCGGGTCCTCTCCCGCCTCCATCCGGCGCAGGGCCTCCTCCATGCCCGCGCCCAGGTTGAGCCCGGTCATGTCGGTCAGCTTGCGCATGAGGTTGGCCGCCTGGCGCGGATCGTTCTCGTCCACCTGCTCCACCTCGCGGGCCAGCATCCCCATGGCCTGCTCCATCTTGCTCTCGTCCAGATCGGGCATCGGCGAGTCCTCCTCCTCGCCGCGGTTGCGGACGCGGGCGAACACCGACATCCGGCGCTCCAGCTTGACCTGCTTACACCCCGGGCAGAGCGGACGCTTGTCGGTGTTCACCGTGGAGGAGAAGAAGCTGAAGATCGTGTGGCACTTGTGACAATAGAACTCGTAGATCGGCATGGCTTCGGACCCCTGTTCGGTGTGTTTTGACGACTGGGTGCATATTGAAAAAAACCGGTGCAAAGGTCAAGCCTGAAACTAGGCGTAAAGAAGGCGTCAGGCGGCAGGCAGGCAGGATTAAGGGGTAAGGATTAAGGGGTACGGGGCGGAAAGGCGAACCGCAGAATGCCGAATAACGAATGCGGAATGTCGAAGTGGAAACTCGTCTGAAGCCGGGAGCAACTTCGATATTCGACATTCGGAATTCGTTCGATCTTTTCGAATTCCGCATTTCGCATTCCGCATTTCGCATTTCGCATTGACTCTTGACGCCTGACGCCCGAAGCCTGTCTTGCCCTGTTTTGCCTTGCACCCCGCACCCGGTTTGATATATTGGTCAGAACACGCATCGCACAGTCGTAGCTTGTGGTTAGGTGCTGCGGATCCATGTTTCGGGGGCGGGCGGAGCAGCCCGGCAAACCATGAAAAAGCTTTGGGCCCCTTGGCGAATGGAGTACATCCTGTCGAACCAGAAAGGCGGCGGCTGCATTTTCTGCCCCGGCGGGGACCGGAGCCGGGATGAATCGCGCCTGATCCTGGCTGTTGGAGACCTCAGCCTCACGATGATGAACCGCTACCCCTACATCAACGGCCATCTGCTGGTGGCGCCGGTGCGGCATGTCCCTGACCTGCAAGGGCTGTCCGAAGCCGAGACGCTGGATCTCCTGATGACGGTGCGCAAGGCGGTGGGGGTCCTGAAGCGCGCCCTGGGTCCAGAGGGCTTCAACATCGGAATCAACCTCGGCCGAGTGGCCGGCGCCGGGGTGGAGGAACATCTTCATTTTCACATTGTCCCGCGCTGGAACGGGGACACCAACTGCATGACGGTGCTGGGTGAGGTGCGGGTGATCCCGGAGCATATCCGGGAATCCTTCCGGAAGCTCCAACCGCACTTTGGCGATCTGCAAACCGCTGACGGAGGTAACGGATGAGCCATCTCAAGCTGGTGTTTGTTGCCCTTTTTTCCCTGCTGGTGATCGTGGTGGCGGTGCAGAACCACGAGGCTTTTGGAAAAACCGTGACCTTCAGGCTCGATCTCCTGTTCTTTGAGTATGAGACCTCGCCCATGTCGCTCTATTTTGTCGCCGTGATTACCTTCCTGGTGGGCGTTCTGCTCACCGGGTTGCTGGGGATCACCGAACGATTCCGGCTCAGAAAGGAAATCGGGGCGCTCAAGCGGATGGCCAGAGAAAAGGATAAAGAGCTGAGTTCATTGCGGAATCTTCCGGTCACCGGCGAGTCGGTATCCCCGGCGAAATCCTCCGGCCCGTCCGAACCCGCATGAATGGTTCGGCCCGGACGATGAGCCCCGGCGCGCAGCGGCTCACCCCCGCCGGGCGCCGGTCGTCCTGCGGGCCCTGACAGGGCCCCGAGCGTGCTCCGCCCAGGCGGAGCCCCCGGCCTTGGCGGCGGCCGATTCTGGAGTGATCCGCATGTGGGAGTTTCTGACTCGTTGGCTGAGCAGTCCCGGTGCCGGGATGAACCTGGTGGTGGCGCTGGTCGCCCTGGCAAGTGGCCTGTCCCTGGGTGTGTGGGCCCGGGGGAGGAGCGCGCGGCGGAGCGCGCCCCACCGACGGCAGGGGCGACAAGGCATTCCTCAAAGGGGTCCAATACATCCTCTCCAATGACCACGATCACGCGATCGAGGAGTTCACCAAATCCGTACAGCTGAACTCCGACACCGTGGAGACCTACGTGGCCCTGGGTAATCTGTACCGCTCCAAGGGAGACATCGACCGCGCCATCCGCATCCGGCAGAGCATCATCCTGCGGCCGAACATCGACCCGCAGCTCAAGCTGCGGGCCCTTTTCGATCTGGGCCAGGATTACCGCAAGGGGGGATTTCTGAACCGATCGCTGAACGCATTTCAGAAGGTGGCCCAGCAGGCTCCCGCGGACCTGGACACCCTGAGGGAAATGGAGCGGATCTATGAGGAGCTCAAGGATTGGGAAAAGGCCCATCAGATGCGGCAGAAGATTGCACGCCTCAGCCCGGGCGATCACCAGCACATTCTGGCGCACCACCTGGTGGAGATGGGAAAGCGGGCCCAGGAAAGGGGAGATACCGGGCGCGCCCGATCCTGTTTCAACAAGGCCATTTCCACCCACCGGGAGTGCGTGGACGCCTATCTGCACCTGGGAGACCTCCATTTTGCCCGGCAGGACTACAAGCAGGCCATCGCCGCCTGGAAGAAAGTGGCCCAGGTGGCTCCGCACCTCACCTTCCTGGCCTACCGTCGGCTGGAAGGGGCCTATTCGAAGATGGACAACCTGAAACCGGTGGAAGACTTCCTGCAGGAATGCGCCCGGTCCAACTCCGACGCCTTCACCCACCTGGCCCTGGCGCGCTACCTTTACAACCGCAAGGACGTGGAGGGCGCACTGGGGCAGCTCTCCGAAGCCCTGTCGCTGGAGCCCGCTTTCTGGGAAGCCCGCCGGCTGAAGGGCGAAATCCTGGTGGCCGACGGGCGGGAGGCCGACGTCCTGGCCGAGTACGTCAGCCTGATCGGGCACCTCGACATGCCCTATTTGAAGTTCCAGTGTTCCCAGTGCGGACTGCAGCCCAATCAGCTGCAATGGCAGTGCCCCCAGTGCCGGCAGTGGGACACGATCCAGCTCCTCGAGTCGCCGGCCCGCCCCACGGCCCAGGAGGCCGGGGCGGAGCCGCCTGCGGCAACTGTAACGGCGCCGGGAGAGCCGTGAGATGAGCGAGATGACGCCCATGCTGCGGCAGTACCTCGGCATCAAGGAGGAATATCCGGACGCCATTCTCTTCTTCCGCATGGGCGATTTCTACGAGATGTTTTTCGACGATGCGCGGATCGCCGCCCGAGCCCTGGGCATCACCCTCACCGCGCGCGGCACCCACAAGGGCGAAAAGGTGCCCATGTGCGGCGTGCCGCACCATGCCGCCAAGGCCTATGTGGCCAGGCTGGTGGACGGCGGCTGGAAGGTCGCCATCTGCGAGCAGCTCGAAGATCCGCGGACCGCCAAGGGGGTGGTGAAGCGGGACGTGGTTCGGGTCGTGACCCCGGGGTCGGTGGTGGACGAGCGGGACATGGAGCAGGCCCGCAATGTCTACCTGGCGGCCGTTGCCGACCCCGCCCGCGGCCGGGAAAACCGAGCACCGGATCAGGAACGCGGCATCGGGCTGGCCCATCTGGATCTGTCCACCGGCGACTTCCGGTTCACCGAACTCCCCTCAAAGGCGGAGCTCCTGGGGGAGCTGGCACGGATCGACCCGGCCGAACTGCTGCTGCCGGCCGACAGTCCGCTGCGCCAGGAGGAGGGGCTGCCCGCCTGCCCGGTGGAACACCTCGAGGCGGAGGTCTTCGAGCCCCGTCGGGCCAGGAGGCTGCTGGAGGAGCAGCTTGAAGTGCGCTCGCTGGACGGGTTCGGCTGCCAGGAAATGCCGGTCGGAACCCTGGCGGCCGCCGCGCTGGTGCACTACCTGAAACGAACCCAGAAGGCAAACCCGGCCCACCTCCGGGACCTGGTGAGCTACCGGGTGGGCGACAGCATGTTCCTGGACCAGGCCACCTGCACCCACCTGGAGCTCCTGCGGACCATGCGCCGGCAGTCCGTCAGGGGAAGCCTGGTCCACGTGCTGGACCGCACGGTGACCCCCATGGGCGGCCGGCTGTTACGCCGGTGGATCGCCTACCCGCTGATCCGGGTCGATGACATCCGGCGGCGGCTGGCGGCGGTTGCTTGGCTGCGGGAGGATGCCCTGACGCGGGCGGAGATCCGTGAGCACCTCGGCGAGGTCTACGATCTGGAGCGGCTCAACGGCCGGATCGCTCTCGGACGGGCCAATGCGCGGGATCTGCTGGCCCTTTCAGGTTCGCTGCAGCGGCTGCCCGCCATAAGGGACCGGCTGCGCGATTCCACCAGTCAGCTCTTGTCCGAGGTTGCCGCCGGCCTCGACCTCCTGGAAGACGTGGCCGATCTGATCGACCGGACCATCTGCGCCGAACCGCCGGTGTCGGTGCGCGAGGGCGGGATGATCAGGGCCGGCTGCGACGGGAGGCTCGATGAGCTCATGCGGCTGTGCCGGGACGGCAAGAGCTGGATCGCCGAATTCGCCGCCTCCGAGCAGAAACGATCCGGGATCGCAAGCCTCAAGGTGGGCTACAACAGGGTCTTCGGCTATTATATCGAGGTTTCCAAGTCCAACCTGCATCTGGTCCCCCCCGAGTATGTGAGAAAACAGACCCTGGTGAACGGGGAGCGCTACATCACCGAGGCCCTCAAGGTCAAGGAGGAACAGGTTCTGGGGGCCGAGGAGGAGCGGATCGCGCTGGAGTTCGAGCTCTTCGAGCGCATCCGGGCGGCCGTGGCCCGAGAAAACCAGAGGGTCCGGCAGACCGCTGCCCGGGTGGCAGAAATCGATGTGCTGGCCGCGCTGGCCGAAACCGCGGAAAAAAACCACTACGCCTGTCCGGAGGTGAACGAGGACCTGGAAATCCACATCGTCGAGGGCCGTCACCCGGTCATCGAGCTGGCGGTCAAGGAGGAGGATTTCGTGCCCAACGACATCCATCTGGATGCCGAGGGACAGCAGGTCCTGATGATCACCGGGCCCAACATGGCCGGCAAGTCCACCGTCCTGCGGCAGACGGCCCTGACCGTTCTGATGGCCCAGATGGGCAGCTTCGTGCCGGCTTCGCGGGCGCGGATCGGAACGGTCGACCGGATCTACACCCGGGTCGGCGCCTCCGACGATCTGGCCCGGGGGCAGAGCACCTTCATGGTGGAGATGCAGGAGACGGCCAACATCCTCCGCCACGCCACCCCCCGCAGCCTGGTGATCCTGGACGAGATCGGCCGCGGCACGAGCACCTACGACGGCCTGAGCATCGCCTGGGCCGTGGCCGAAGCCCTGCACGATCTCCAGGGCCTGGGGGTGCGGACCCTTTTCGCGACCCACTATCACGAGTTGACCGAGCTGGTGGTCACCGAGCCGCGGGTCAGGAACTTCAACATCGCGGTGAAAGAGTGGCGCGACCGGATCATCTTCCTGAGGAAGCTGGTTCCGGGGGGGACGAGCCGCAGTTACGGGATCCAGGTGGCCAGGATCGCGGGCGTGCCCGAGCGGGTCCTGAAACGGGCCCAGCAGATCCTGGAGAACCTGGAGGGCGACGAGCCCCGCCTGGCCCGCCGGGTGGTGCAGCCCGCCCAGGCCGGCGAAAGCATCCAGCTGCCCCTGTTCGGGCAGCCGGACAACCGGCTGCTGCGGTGGATCAAGGATCTGGACATCTCCTCCATGACGCCCCTGGAGGCGCTGCTGGAGCTGAACAAGGTCAAGGAATATGTGGAGTCCCCGAAATAGGCTTTTCAGGCAGCTGATGCTGGCGGCGCTGGTCGTGGCGACCGGGTGCCCGGCAACGGCTGTCGCCGCCCTGAGCGCCCCCGCTCTGCTGCAGGCGGCGGACAACTGCCGAAAGGAGCTCTACGATTCCGCAGCGAAGAAGAAGTTCCGCCACAACTGGCTGCGCTGCCTGCAGCGCTACGAGCGCATTTCCGCCCGCCACCCGAAAAGCGATGAGGCTGCCTGGGCCCTCTATCATGCGGCGAGGGGCTATGCCGACCTGTACCGCCACTCCCAGCGGGCTTCGGACCTCGACAAGGCGCTGGAGCTTTTTCGCCAGCTCACGGATTGCTACCCGGAGCATCGGTTGGCCGACGATGCCCAGTACGGGATCGGGGAACTGCTGTACGAGGAGAAAAAAGACGTCACCCAGGCCTACGTGGAATTCCTGAAGCTCGACATCCGATACCCCGGCGGCGACATGCGGCCGCGGGCGCGGAAGCGGCTGGAGGAACTCAGCACGCTGCTGAACCAGCGCGAGCCCGAGGCGGTGACGGCAAAGGAAACCCCTGCACCGGCCAGATCGGGAAGAGTGGCCGTCAAGGAGATCCGTCACTGGTCCACGGCCACCTACACCCGCGTGGTCATCGACCTCGCCCAGCCGGTGAACTACGATCACAACCTGCTGCCGGCAGACCAGGGTCACAACAAGCCCAGGCGGATCTATATCGACCTCAAGGGCGCCCGGGTCAGCCGAGATATCGAAAGCCACATCCCCATCAAGGACGGCCTCCTGCAGCGGGCCAGGGCCGCGCAGTACGCCCCGGACACGGTGCGGGTGGTGCTGGACATCGAGAGCATCGGCGGGTACAAGGTGTTCCCCTTGCATGACCCCTTCCGGATCGTGGTGGACGTGAAACGGTCCGAGGCCGCGGAACCTCAGGTCCAGGCCCGGACTGCGGGCACGCCCCCGCCGCCGGACCCCAGAGAGCGCGTGCGGAAGGGGGTTCAGCGTTCCGAGGGGCCGGACAAGAGCGTGAGTCTGGCCCGCCAGCTGGGCTTGAGCGTCCGGCGGATCGTGATCGATCCGGGGCACGGGGGCAAGGACCCGGGGGCCTTCCTCCCGGGCGGAATCCGGGAGAAAGACATCGTCCTGGACATCGCCAAGCAGCTGGCCGGGCGGATCGAACGCGAAATCGGCTGCGAAGTCATTCTCACCCGGACCGCAGACGTCTTTCTGTCCCTCGAGCAGCGGACGGCGATCGCCAACATGAACAAGGCTGACCTGTTCATCTCGCTGCACATCAACGCCCACCGCAGCAGCGGCATCTGGGGCCTGGAGACCTATTTCCTGAACATGGCCACCGATGAGCGGGCGGTGATGGTGGCGGCCCGGGAGAACGCCACTTCGGAGAAGAACATCAGCGACCTGCAGACCATCCTCAACGACCTGATGCTCAACACCAAGATCCACGAGTCCAGCCGGCTGGCTCACGAGGTCCAGGGGGGCATGGTGAGCTCGATCACCCAGTCTTTCAAGCCGGTGAAGAGCCTGGGGGTCAAGCAGGCGCCTTTCTACGTCCTGATCGGCGCCGAGATGCCGGCCGTGCTGGTGGAGACCGGGTTCCTGACCAACCCGATGGAGAAGAAACGGCTGCTGAACGGGAGTTATCAGGAACGGATGGCCGCGGGGATAACGGCCGGCATCCGTTCCTACATCCAGAGCATCGAGGCGGTCTACAGCGGGGGATGACACCCCGCCCCGCAGTGCACTACTTGGACCGCTCTCCGTTGCATCCGCGGTTCAGGAAGGCATCGATGAAGACATCGATATCTCCGTCCATCACGCCATCGACGTTTCCCACCTCAACGTTAGTCCGGTGATCCTTGACCAGCTGGTAGGGATTGAAGACGTAGGACCGGATCTGACTGCCCCAGGAGATGTCCTTCTGGGTCTGGTGGATTTCCTGTTTCTTGTGCTCGAGCTTCTGCCTCTCGATTTCGTAGAGACGGGCCCGGAGAACCTTCATGGCCATGTCACGGTTGCGGTGCTGGGATTTCTCGTTCTGGCACTGGACCACGATTCCGGTCGGCAGATGGGTGATCCGGACCGCCGAACTGGTCTTGTTCACATGCTGGCCGCCGGGACCGCTGGCGCGGTAGGTGTCGATGCGCAGATCCTTGTCTTCGATTTCGATCTCGATGTCGGTGTCCACTTCCGGCAAGACCGACACCGACGCAAAGGAGGTGTGGCGCCGGCGGGTGGCGTCGAAGGGCGAGATCCGGACCATGCGGTGGATGCCGTTCTCCGACTTGAGGTAGCCGTAGGCATAACGCCCGGTCACGGTCAGGGTGATGTTCTTGATCCCGGCCTCGTCTCCCTCGAGGTAATCGATGACTTTCAGTTCCAGGCTTTTTCTCTCGCTCCAGCGGGTGTACATCCGGAAGAGCATTTCCACCCAGTCCTGGGCCTCGGTCCCGCCGGCGCCGGCATTGATGGCGACGATGGCGTTGCGCTTGTCGTCGGGATCGTCCAGGACCGAGCGGAGCTCGAGCGCCGTGATTTCCCTTTCCAGGCGTTTGACCTCCACGGCCACTTCCTGCAGGGTGGGGAGGTCCTGTTCTTCGAGCGCCATGTCCGACATCAGCCTGGCATCCTCAGCCGACTGATAGAACCCCTGCCAAAGGTCAAGGCTTTCCCGCAGCGCAGCCCGCTGCTGGGTCAGGCCCGCGATCTCCTCCTGGTCCCTCTTCCAGAACTCGGTCTGCGACATCACCTGCTCGAGCTTCTGGAGCTCCTCCTGACCGTGATCCAAGTCAAAGATGACCTCGCAGGGTGTCGAGTTTTTGGAGCACGGCCTCAATTCTTTCCTGCAGGTTTTCGTTCATAGGGCTCTCCTTAGACATTTTCCCGACTGGGATTCCATATCGAAATCGGTATCGTCATCGGGATCGATTGCCGATGCCGGCTTCCGAATGCAGCTCTCCATACGGCCGCCGACCGCCGGTTCCGGTCAGTGTAAGCTGCGCAGACGGCGATTTCAAGTCCTGCCGCATGGTTCCTTTCGCCATACCATAGCCGGGCCGGGCCGCACAACCGGGGCCGGCGCGAGAAAGGGGGGGCGCTCCTCTCAGCCGCGGGCTTCGCGGCGCCGGCTGCGCAGCCCCGTCAGGATCTGCAGCCCTGCCGCGCAGCCGCCAAGCAGGGCGAAGAGATCTCCGTGGCGGGCGTAGAAGCTCAGCCCCGGCTGCGAGAGATGAATGCGGCCGCTCAGGACCTGCCGGCTGAACAGGTCGCTGCGGGAGCGGATCTCGCCGCTCGGGCCGATCAGCGCGCTGATCCCGGTGTTGGCCGCCCGGACGAGCCACCTGCGGGTCTCCACGGCCCGGAACACGGACATGGCCAGGTGCTGGTGGGGGGCGCTCGTCATGCCGAACCAGGCGTCGTTGGTCAGGTTGACGAGCAGGTTGGCCCCGCCGGCGACCTGGGCCGCGGCGAGCTCCGGGAAAATGGCCTCGAAGCAGATCAGCACGCCGGCGCGCAGCGGTCCGAAGCGCAGCGGCTCCACCCGGGTGCCGGCCCGGAAATCGCCGGCGGCGGCCACCAGCCGGTCGATGAAGAAGAGCATTTTCTTGAGGGGCACGTACTCGCCGAAAGGCACCAGGTGCACCTTGTCGTAGCTGCCGGGCGCGGCGCCGCCGGGTGCAAGCAGATAGGCCCGGTTGAAAAAGCGCGTTTGGCCCGCAACCGTTTCGTAGGCCGGGCCGCCGAAGATCAACGGAACCCCGGCGCTCTGCGCCAGTGCCCGCACCCGCTGCGAAAGAGGCTGCTCATCCTGAAAGAAGAAAGGCAGCGCCGTCTCGGGCCAGATCACCAGCTCGGGCCGGTCGCGGAGGGCGGCACGGGTCAGGGATTCGTAGATCTCCAGCGTCTGTTCCTGGTAGGCTGGGTCCCACTTGACGGATTGGTCGATGCCGGCCTGAATCACGGCGACCCGGACGGGTAGGGCGTTCCTCCCGGGAGCCGCAAGCTCCTTCAGACGCTGGTTGCCGTAGATCAGGGCGGCGGCCAGGGCCAGGACGATGACCGGCAGTTCCACGCGCAGCAGGAGCCGGCGCCGGCCGGCGCGCCGGAAAAGGGGTGCGTGGATCAGGGCATTCACGGAGACAATCAGAAAAGTGATCCCATAGACGCCGAAAAGATCGCTTGACTGGATCAGGGTGAGCCAGGGGTATTGGGAATGCCCGAGCTGGCACCAGGGAAAGCCGCTCAGCAGATGCGCCCGCACCAGCTCCAGGGCCACCCAGAGCGCAGCCAGGCTGAGGCACCGCAGCCCGGTGCCGGGAAGCAGCGTCGCGAGCCCGGCGAACAGGGCCGGAAAGAGCGCCAGGTAGGCGCAGAGCAGGAGAAAGGGCCCGATGCTGGCCAGAAGGCTCAGGTTGCCGTAGTGGCCCAGGACGAAGACGATCCAGTAGGTGAGAGTCAGGGAGTGCGCCAGGCCGGCCAGTCCCCCGATCTTGGCGGCCGGGAGGAAAGGGCGCCCCTCCAGGGCTTTGAGCAGCGGCACCAGGGCGACCCAGGCGAGCCAGGAGGTAGGCCCGGGCGGGAAGGCGGCGCTCAGCAGGAGGCCGCTGAGAACGGCCAGCAGGGGCGCCTGCAGTCTGCCGGTAGCATCCCGGCGGACGTGCTCAGCCGGCGCCGGCGCCGGGCTGGGTTTCCTGGGAGGCGGGCCGGCGTCGAACGAGGACCTTGTCGATTCTGCGCTGGTTGGCATGCTTGATGGTGAACTCCAGATCCCCGAGCCGGATCGTCTCGTTCACTTCGGGAATAGATCCCCGCAGGTGGATGATGAGACCGCCCACGGATTCGAAATCGCCGTTCGGCAGACGGATCCGCAGATGCTCGGTCAGCTTTTCGATCTTCAGGCGGGCATCGACCAGGAAGGTTTCGTCGTCGATCGGGGTGAGCAGAGGTTCCTCGTGGTCGTGCTCGTCCTGGATTTCACCGACGATTTCCTCGATGATGTCTTCGATGGTAAGGATTCCCGAAGTGCCCCCGTACTCGTCCGTCACAATGACGAGATGGGTCTTCTTGGCGCGCATCTCGCCGAGCAGCTCCCCGACCCGCTGGTTCTCCGGGACGAACACGGGGGCCCGCAGGATCTCCTCCGGCAGCGGCGCCGAGGATTCGCGGCCCCAGAGTTTGAGCAGGTCCTTGGCGTGCAGAATACCCACGATCTCGTCGATATTGCCGCTGTGGATGGGGATGCGGGTGTGGCCGCAGCGGGTGACCAGCTGCAGGATTTCTCCCAGGGTGGAACGTAGGGCGGCCGAGGAAACCTCGGTCCGGGGGACCATGAGGGAGTGGGCGGCGGTCTGCTTGAGGGTCAGCACCGCGTTGACCATGTCGGATTCCTCATGGGTGATGAAACCCCTGGCCTGGCCTTCATCCATGAGATCGTGGAGATCTTCAGCCAGTTCGGCGCTGTTCCCGATGCCTCTTCTTTTGATCAGGGATTTGAGAAGGCCGAGGAGGCCCTTTTGCGGACCGTCTTCCAAAGAGACTTGTTTCTCCTGCCTGAATTGGAATACCTAAGAACGGCGGCTTAACTCATGAAAAAGAATGGAATTCAGACTATAATAGAGCCGCGGCCGGGCAATGTCAAGATTTTTGGATCAGGGGCTCGCAAAGCTTGAAATAGCGCTTGACTCCCCGCAGGTACTATATTATGGTGACCTCCGAAGCGGTAGGTGAGCGGGCATAGCTCAGTTGGTAGAGTACAAGCTTCCCAAGCTTGGTGTCGCGGGTTCGACCCCCGTTGCCCGCTCCATAACCTGACCGCTGGTACGATTTGGCCTGATTCCCTTTTTGAGGTTGGCAACGGATCCGCCGGTCCTTGACCGACTTCGAATTGCGGAGCTGATCGCTATACGCGTTTCCGACCGGCAGCATGTGACAGGACGCTGGCAACAGCCGTCTGCAACGGGAAGCGGGCCCAAAGCCCGCTTTTTCTTTACGGGCCGGCGGCCGAGGTTGTCGAAGAGCGGAGCGCCGGTGTTGAAATCTTCTCAGGATGTGGCCCTCGGCGTCAGCCGGATCATCGAGCCGGTTCTCGAAGACCTGGGGATCGAACTGGTGGACGTGGAATTCCTCACCGACCGCGGACGGTGGGTCCTGCGGGTCTACGCGGATCGGCCCGGGGGCATCTCGCTGGATGACTGTGCCCGGGTGAGCCGCGAAATCGGGGACCTGCTGGATGTCAGGGACCTGATCCGCCACCCCTACGTGCTGGAGGTTTCCTCGCCGGGTCTCAACCGGCCCCTGAAGCGGGAGCGGGATTTCGTCCGGGCGACCGGCAGTCAAGTCAAGCTGCGGCTCTGCCAGGCGCTGGAAGGGCGCCGCAACTTCGCCGGGCGGCTGAAGGGGGTCGAGCAGGGCCGGCTGCGTCTCGAGGTGGACGGGCGGGAGTTCTTGCTCAGCCTGGCCGAGGTGGAGAAGGCCAACCTGGTGCACGAGTTCGAATAGCGGGACGCACTCCCCAGCCGGGGAGCCTGCGAAGCTGAAACGCAGTTCTGTGAGCTCTTGGAGTTGAGAACATGATAGTCGACCTGAGCAAGTTGATCGATCAAGTCAGCCGCGAAAAGGGGGTTGAGCGCGACGTCCTCATCCGGGCGCTGGAGGAGGCCGTGAAGGCCGCCGCCCGCAAGAAGTACGGCCCGGAATACGATCTCGAGGTGAACTTCAACCAGGAGATGGGCGAGATCGAGGTATTCGAGTTCAAGGAAGTGGTGCAGGAGGTGACCAACGAGCATCTCGAGGTGTCTCTTGAAGTGGCGCGCGAGATGGACCCGGAGTGCGAACTGGGCGACAGCCTGGGCATCAAGATGGACACCGACACCTTCGGCCGCATCGCCGCCCAGTCGGCCAAGCAGGTGATCATGCAGCGGCTGAAAGAGGCCGAACGCGACATCGTCTACGAGGACTTCAGGAACCGCCGGGGCGAGGTGATCAACGGGATCGTGCAGCGCTTCGATCGCGGGTCGCTGATCGTCAATCTCGGCAGAACCGAGGCTGAACTGCCGCCGAAGGAGCAGATCCCCAAGGAAAATTACCGGCAAGGCGACCGGGTGCGGGCCTTTATCCTGGACGTCAAGCAGATCAGCCGCGGGCCGCAGATCGTGCTCTCGCGCACTCATCCGAATTTCCTGTCCGCGCTTTTCGAGAACGAGGTGCCCGAGATCGGCGAAGGCATCGTGCAGATCATGCAGGTCGCCCGGGAGCCGGGTGTGCGGGCCAAGATCGCGGTGGCCTCCAGGGACTCGGACGTGGATCCGGTGGGGGCCTGCGTGGGCATGCGCGGCAGCCGGGTGCAGGCCGTGGTGGAGGAGCTGCGGGGCGAAAAGATCGATATCGTGACCTGGAACCCGGACCCGGCCAAGTTCATCTGCAACGCCCTGGCGCCGGCCGAGATCGTTCGCGTGGTTGTGGACGAGGGGAGCCGGGCCATGGAAGTCGTGGTCCCGGACGACCAGCTTTCGCTGGCCATCGGCAAGCGGGGGCAGAACGTTCGACTGGCCTCGAGACTCACCGGCTGGAGCCTGGACGTGGTGAGCGAGACCAACTACAACCAGGCTCTCAGGGATGGCTACCTGTCGCTCCTGGAGCTGCCGGGAGTGGGTGAGAAATGGGCCACCGAACTGTACCGCCAGGGCTATCGCTCAGCCGGCGACGTGGCGCGCGCGACCGAGGATGAGCTGATGACCATGGAGGGCATGGGGCCGGAGCGGTCCAGCAAGTTCATTGAGGCTGCCATCGCCTACGTCCAGACCAAGGCGGCCGAAGCCGCGGAGGCGGCAGAGGCGGCGGCAGCGGCGAGGCGGCGGCAGGCGGCCGAAGCGGCCGAAGCGACCGAAGCGGCAGAGGCGGCGGAAGCGGCGGAAGCGGCGGAAGCGGCAGAGGCAACGCCCGCGCCGGAGACCGAAACGCCGCCGAAGGCAGCGCAGGAAGGCGGGCAGGCCCCGGAACCTGAAACCCGGGATGTCTCCGATGGGACGCGGTAGGGGTCACGTCCCCACCAGAACATGCATTGCCTGCGGGACCAAGGGAAGTCGCAGCGGGTTCCTGCGGCTGAGGCTGGACGGCCGGGACCGGGTGCGGCCGGACGAGCGGGGCAGCGGCGGGGGCCGGGGCGCATACGTTTGCCGCAGCCGCCAGTGCTGGGAAAAACTGTCCCGGCGCGGTCTGCTCAACCGGGCCTTCAGGCGAGACGGCCATCTCGCCCTGCACCCTGACACGGTGCCCGGGGTGTCCGACTCACCCGCGACGGGGTGAGAACAGCCCGGCGGCTGGTTCAGGACCAGGTCGGCCAGGAAAATCCGCAGAGTGCGGGATTTCAGAGAATCATGACAGCTGGGGGATTGAATGGCGAAGGTTAGAGTCTATGAATTGGCCAAGGAAGTGAGCTTGGACAGCAAGGAGCTGGTCGAAAAGCTACTCGCCGGCGGAATGGATATCAAGAACTACATGAGCACCCTGGACGACGAAGAGGTGGTGCGCGCCAGGGAGATCGTGGCCGGCCGGGTATCCGAGGTAGTGGAAGAGAAACGGGTCCACGCCACCGTCATCCGCCGGCGCAAGAAGATCGTCACCCTGGAAGCGGACGAGGAGGGGCCGGAAGAAGCCGCGGAGGCCGAAGCGGCGGAAGGCGGGGAGCTTGGTCCGGTACCCCAGGCGGAAGAGAAGTTGGAGGAACAAGCCCTGCCGCCGGAAGGCGCAGCGGAGGTGCCGCCGGAGCAGCCGGTCGCGGCAGCGGCCGCCGCAGCCGGGGGGGAAACGCTCGCCCCGCCGCCGGAGCAGGTTGCGGAGGCCGAAGTGCCGGCGGAGGGACCCGTCCCCGATGCGGCCTCCGAAGTCAAGCCGAAAAAGAAAAAGGGCAGGAAAAAGAAGGGCGACGAACCGGCCCGCATTGTCAAGAAGGCGGAGGAGGGCCCTCTGCGGCACATTTTGACCCGGGAAACCCCGGAAAAAAGGGAGCCCGTGCTCCCTCCGGTCGGTCCCAAGCCCCCCAGCCGAAAGCCGATGGAAATCATGCAGGAAGTCGTGCGGGCGGCTGATCAGACTGATCAGAAGGCCTTGCCCAAGAAAAAACGCGGGCGGGGGAAAGGCAAGGCGGACGATGAGCCAAGCAAGGCCGCGGTGCGCCGCCGCCGGAAAGAGATTGTCGAGCATGCCGAACTTTACCAGGACCGTGTCCCCCGGAGGCGGGGCAAGAGGGGGCTCGAGCGGGCCCGGGAAGGGGCGCGCAATCTGAGACAAACCGAAATCACGGTGCCCAAGGCGATCAAGCGCCGCATCCGGGTCCAGGGCACGGTCACCGTGAGCGAGCTGGCCAAAGCCATGGGGATCAAGGCCAACGAACTTCTCAAGGCGCTCTTCAAGATGGGCCTGACGGCCAACCTCAACCACCCCGTAGACTTTGAAACCGCTTCGGTGGTGGCCGACGAATGGGGCTACGAGCTGGAGCTGGCCACCTTCGCGGAGCAGGAGCTGATCGCCGAGCCGGAAGACCGTCCCGAGGAGCTCGAGCCCCGGCCTCCGGTGGTGACCATCATGGGCCACGTGGATCACGGGAAGACCTCGCTGCTGGACTATATCCGCCAGTCCAATGTCACTGGAGGGGAGTCGGGCGGGATCACCCAGCACATCGGGGCCTACTTCGTGAAAATCGACAAGGGGGACATCGTGTTCCTCGACACCCCCGGCCACGAGGCGTTCACGGCCATGCGCGCCCGGGGCGCCAGGGTCACGGACATCATCGTCCTGGTGGTGGCCGCCGACGACGGGGTCATGCCCCAGACCCGGGAAGCCGTCAACCACGCCCGGGCCGCCGGCATCCCCATCGTGGTGGCGGTGAACAAAATCGACAAGCCGCAGGCCAGCCCCGATAAGGTCAAGCGCGAACTGGCCGAGCTGGACCTGGCGCCGGAGGATTGGGGCGGCGAAACCCTGTTCGGCAGCGTCTCGGCCCTGACCGGCGAGGGCGTGGATGACCTGCTGGGCCTGATCCTGCTGCAGGCCGAGATGCTTGAGCTGAAGGGCAACCCCAACCGGCCGGCGCGCGGCACCATCATCGAGGCCAAGCTGGACAAGAGTCGCGGGCCGGTGGCCACGGTGCTTATCCGAAACGGAAGCTTGAAGCCGGGGGATTACTTCATCTGCGGCTTGCAGTATGGACGCATCCGCGCCATGAACGACCACAAGGGGGTCCGGATGTCAGTCGCCGGACCTTCCCACCCGGTGGAAATCTACGGCATCTCGGGAGTGCCGATGGCGGGCGACGAGTTCGTCGTCCTGGAAAACGAAAAAACGGCCAAGGAGATCGTGTCTCACCGGGAAGCCCTCAGCCGGAAGCAGGAAATCGCCGACCGGAGCATCGTGAGCCTGGAAGACCTCTACGACCGGATCAAGGAGGGCGAGGTCAAGGAGCTGAACATCGTCCTCAAAGCCGATGTCCAGGGTTCCATCGAGGCCCTGAGCGACGCCCTGGCCAAGCTGGGCACAGGAGAGGTGAAGCTCAGGATCATCCATTCGGGAACCGGCGCCATCACGGAGTCCGATGTCATGCTGGCCTCGGCATCCCAGGCCATCATCATCGGGTTCAACGTGCGGGCCAACCCGCGGGTGAGCGAGGTCGCCGAGAAAGAGAAAATCGACATCCGCTACTACGATGTGATCTACAACGTGCTCAAGGATGTGCGCTCCGCCATGAGCGGTCTGCTGGAGCCGGTGTACAAGGAGGAAGTCATCGGGCGCGCCGAGATCAGGGAGATCTTCCATATCCCCAAGATCGGTGCGGTGGCAGGCTGCCAGGTCAGCAGCGGCAAAGTGGAGCGCAATGCGCGGGTGAGGGTTTTGCGGGAGGAAGTGGTGGTCTTTGACGGCAAGGTGGCCTCCCTCAGGCGTTTCAAGGAAGACGTCAAGGAGGTTCAGACCGGATTCGAGTGCGGCATCGGGATCGAGAATTTCCAGGACGTCAAGCCGGGGGACATCTTCGAGGTCTACCGGGTCGAGCAGGTCAAGGCGGAGCTCTAGGCGGTGGTCGTGGGCGTCCTGAAGGTGGAGTTTCATCTCTCCGACAACCGTTCGCTGAAAGGCAAGCGGAAGGTCGTGAGGAGCATGGTGGACAAGGTGAAGGCCCGCTTCAACGTGGCGATCGGCGAGGTGGGGTCCAATGACAAGTGGCAGAAGATCGAGCTGGGGATCACCACGGTCGGCAATGATCGGCGCTTTGTGGACTCTTCGCTGAACCACATCCTCGATTTCCTGGAGTCCCTCTACGAGGCTCCGATCGTGCACACGGAGATCGAGATCCTCAACGTGTAGCTGCGGCAACCGAGGATATTGAACGGAGGCGGGTAAGAGGCACTGTGGGAGGCAGGCGAGCGATCAGGGTGGGGGACCAGATTCTGCGGTTCGTGGCTCGTCTGCTGGTGGAACGGGTCGGGGATCCCCGCGTCCGCGGGGTCACGCTCACCGGCATCCGGCTCAGCGACGACCTCAGGCAGGCTTGGGTGTATTTCAGCGTCATGGACCGGGAGCAGGACCTGCAGGCGGCGAAGAGCGGGCTCGAGAGCGCCCGGGGGTTTGTCAGGCGGGAAATCGGACAGGGCCTGGCGCTGCGCTACATTCCCGAGATCCAGTTCGTCTACGACCCTACGCTGGCAAAGGCGGACCGGCTCGAAGACATCTTCCGGAAGATGGGTTCGGAGACCGAACCCGGGGGCGAGAACTAGGGGGCTGTCGGGGCGCCGGCTGCTCCGGGCGACGAACCAGCGTCATGGACACCGCGGCGGACGGCATCGTGCTGATCGACAAGCTGGAGGGGGAGACCTCGTTCGATGTCGTGCGCAAGGTGCGGAGAATCCTGGGCGGCGGGAAACAGGCCAGGGTCGGACATGCCGGCACCCTCGATCCCTTCGCCACCGGACTATTGGTGGTGCTGCTGGGCCAGGGGACCAAGCTGTCCCGTTTCCTGATGGGGGAGGACAAGGTGTACCGCGGCACCATGCGGCTGGGGGTGGAGACCGACTCCCTGGATGCCACCGGCCGGGTGGTCAGGGTCAGTGCGGTCCCGGAACTCAGCCTGGGCCGGATCCAGGAGGCGGCGCGGGAGTTCGAGGGAACCATCGAGCAGCGGCCTCCCGCTTTTTCGGCGGTCAAGGTGGGGGGGCAGAGGGCCTACCGCCTGGCGCGGAAAGGCGTCGACCTGGTTCTGCCGAAAAAAAAGGTGACCGTCCACGCGCTGCGAATCCTGGCGTACCGGTCCCCGGCAGTGGAACTGGAGGTCGTCTGCGGCAGCGGGACCTATGTGCGGAGTCTGGCCGCTGATCTGGGCCGGCGCATCGGCACCGGCGCCCACCTGACAGGCTTGCGGAGGGTGGCGAGCGGAGCGTTTCGGGTGGCGGACGCCCTGAGTTCCGGCCGGCTGGTCGGAGCGGAAGCGCGGGAAGGCCTGGAAGGGCGCATTCTGCCGCTGGCCGCCGCACTGCCCGGCTTTGAGAGTGCGGAGATCCCGGAAGCGATCGCCCGCCGCGTGAGACAGGGTTATGCCCCGCGGCAAGCGGAGATCGGCGCCCCCGGGGATCACCCAATCGGCGGCCGGGGTTACGTGAAGCTGCTGCACGAGGGCAAACTCGTGGCCATCACCGAAAAACGCGGAAGCGGGGAGGCTGGTCATGAAAGGGTGAGTGTCATCAGAGTGTTTCACTGAAGGCGTTGGGTGCGCAGGTCCGGCTGCCCGGGGTTTTCCCGGAGGCGGATCGGGGATGCCGGCGCGGCGTTTCCAAACCCGGAACCCCCACGCGGATTGACATCGGGAATCCAAATATTTGAGGCTTGACCCTCGACCAAGGCACAGGAGGAATGAAAGTGGTTTTGACACCAGAGGGAAAGAAAGACATCATCGAACGCTTCAAGATGCACGAACAGGACACCGGTTCGGCCGAAGTGCAGATCGCTCTGCTGAGCAACCGGATCAGCTATCTGACCGACCATTTCAAGGTGCATCAGAAGGATCATCATTCACGCCGCGGACTGCTGAAGCTCGTCGGACAACGCAGGCGACTGCTCAACTATCTCAAGCGGAAAGACTTCGAAAGGTATCGCACGGTCATCAAGGAGCTCGGTATCCGGAAGTAGGCTCCCGCAGAGGATCACCTTAAATGAAAGGAATGAAATCATCATGATCAAGGACTATTCGATCGAAATCAACGGGCGGCCGCTCACCCTGGAAACCGGCCGGATTGCCAAACAAGCCAATGGAGCGGCGGTGGTCAGCTTCGGCCAGACGGTCGTGCTCGTCACGGCGGTGTCCACGGGTCAGGTGCGCGAAGGCGTCGACTTCCTGCCCCTCACCGTGGAATACCAGGAGATGTCCTACGCCGGCGGCCGGATTCCCGGCAATTTTTTCCGCCGGGACATGGGGCGCCCCAGCGAAAAGGAAACGCTGACGGCCCGCCTGATCGACCGGCCACTGCGGCCGCTGTTCCCGGACAGCTATTACTACGAGACCCAGGTGATCGCCACGGTGCTTTCCACCGACCGCGAAAACGAAGCCGATGTGCTTGCCATCCTGGGCGCCTCGGCCGCCCTCGAGATCTCCGACATCCCGTTCAGCGGGCCCATCGCCGGGGTGCGGGTGGGGCGGGTGGACAACCGCCTGGTGACCAACCCCACTCTCAGTCAGCTGGAGGAAAGCGATATCAACCTGATCGTCGCCGGCAACCGCCTGGGGGTGGTCATGGTGGAGGGGGGAGGCCGGTTCGTTTCCGAATCGGAGATGATCGAAGCCGTCTTCCATGGGTACGAAGCGCTGAAGCCGATGCTGGATCTCCAGGAGACACTCAGGCGCGAGGCGGGCCGGCCGAAGCGCAACGTGACGGCCAAGACGCCGACCGACGCAGCACTGCAGTCGCGGGTCGCCGACATCGCGACCCCGCTCCTGCAGGAGGTGATCGCCATTGCTCCGAAGATGGAACGTGAGAGCAAGCGGCAGGGGGCGCTGGAGAGGCTGCTGGAGCATTTCCCCGATCTGGAGCGGGGACAAAAACGGGAAGTGAGCGACGCCTTCTATTCCCTGGAAAAAACGATGGTCCGCCGGATGATTCTGGAAGAGGGCCGGCGCATCGACGGACGCCCGTTCGACCAGGTGCGGCCCATCGAGTGCCTGGTCGGAATCCTGCCGCGGGTTCACGGCTCGGCCCTGTTCACCCGGGGCGAGACCCAGGCGATGGTGTTGAGCACCCTGGGAACCGACTTTGACCAGCAGAAGATCGAGTCCATCTACGGCGACCGGCTCCGGTCGTTTATCCTGCACTACAATTTCCCGCCCTACAGCGTGGGTGAAGCCAAGCGGCTGAGCGGTCCCGGGCGGCGCGAGATCGGCCACGGTGCGCTGGCCAGACGGGCGCTCAGGCCGGTCATGCCCGGCAAAGAGGAGTTCAACTACTGTATCCGGGTCGTGTCGGAGATCCTGGAGTCCAACGGCTCTTCTTCCATGGCCAGCATCTGCGGCACCTCCCTGTCCCTCATGGACGCCGGGGTTCCGATCCGCGACGCCGTCGCCGGCGTGGCCATGGGACTGGTCGGCGAGGGCGGCAAGGTGGCGGTGCTGACCGACATCATCGGTGACGAGGACCACTACGGCGACATGGATTTCAAGGTCGCCGGGACCCGAGAGGGCATCACCGCGCTGCAGATGGACATCAAGATCGAAGGCATCACCCAGGAAGTGATGCAGCGGGCCCTCGAGCAGGCCCGCAAAGCCCGCCTTTTCATCCTGGACCAGATGGACAAGGCCATTGCGGTTCCGCGCAACAAAGTCTCGGAGTACGCCCCGATCGTGGAAAAAATCGAGATCAGGCCCGAGAAGATCAAGAACGTCATCGGCCCCGGGGGCCGCGTGATCAAGCAGATCACCTTTGAGTCGGGCGCTCGCATCGAGGTCAACGACGACGGGGTGGTGAGCATCGCGGCCCAGGACAGGAAGAGCGTCAACATCGCTATCGAGCGGATCAGGGAACTGATCCAGGAGGCCGAAGTCGGCAAGCTCTACATGGGGAAGGTGGTGAAGACGACCGATTTCGGCGCCTTCGTGGAGATCTTTCCCGGCACCGACGGCCTGATTCACATCTCCCAGATGGACACCAAGCGGGTGGAAAAAGTGACCGACGTCCTCCGGGAAGGGGACCAGGTCCTGGTCAAGGTGCTGGAAGTGGACGAGCAGGGCAAAATCCGGCTTTCGCGAAAAGCCGCCCTGGGTGAAAGCCTGCCCCATGGTGCGTAAATCGGTCATCGGTGAGGGCGTTCGGGTCATATCGGAACAGATCGACCATGTGCAGTCCGTCTCCTTCGGCATCTGGGTCGATGTGGGATCGCGCGATGAAGCGGAGGCCCGAAACGGCATCGCCCACTTCATCGAGCACATGATTTTCAAGGGCACCCGAAACCGCACGCAGTCTTCAGATCGCAAAGGAGCTCGACGCCATCGGAGGGCTGTCGAACGCTTTCACCGGCAAGGAAAACACCTGCTTTCACACCCGGGTCCTGGGGCGGGACTTTGCCAGGGCCGCCGACATCCTGATCGACATCTTTCTGAACTCCCTGTTTGACCCCGCCGATGTGGAGCGTGAGCGGCAGGTCATCTTCCAGGAGATCAGCATGGTGGAAGACAACCCGGAGGACAATATCCACGTGCTCCTCCAGCGGCTGTTCTGGCAGAACCACCCGATCGGGATGTCGGTGCTCGGGACCGGTGAAAGCGTGTCGGCCATCGGCAAGCCGGAACTGCTGGAGCACTTGGAGCGGTTCTACCTGCCGAGTAAGATCCTGGTGGCGGCGGCGGGGAAGGTGGACCACGATGCCTTGGTATCCTGCTTCCAGCCGCTGAGCAAAGGACTCAAGGAGGCGGGCCGGGCGGTCTCCCCCCGGACCGTGCCCCAGGCCACCCCCAATGTGTCCTGCCTTTACAAGGACCTGGAACAGATTCACCTCTGCCTGGGAGCGAGCTCGCCCTCCTCGGTGAGCGAGGAGCGGTACGCCAGTGCCTTATTCAATACCATCCTCGGCGGAAACATGAGCTCCCGCCTCTTCCAGGAGATCCGGGAAAACCGCGGACTGGCCTATTCGGTGTATTCCTTTGTTTCTGCCTATCTGGACGCCGGCCTGATGGGCGTCTACGTGGCTACCGAACCGGGCCGGGTGAACGAGACGCTGGCCACCACCCTGGAGGAGATCCGGAAGATGGGTGCGGGCCGGATCACGGAATCCGACGTGGCGGCGGCCAAGGAACACCTTGTCGGCAGCATCTACCTAAGTGCCGAGAGCACCGACAGCCGCATGATGCGGCTTGCCAAGAATGAATTCCTCTTCGGAAGGCACATCGATTGCGAAGAGGTGGTTAGGGGGCTCGAGCGGGTCAGCGTGGAAGAGGTCGCGACAATGGCGGGCGAAATCGCCCGCAACGGCGACATGTCCCTGGTCACCCTGGGTCCCATCGAGGAGCGGGATCTCGACCTTTCGTGCCTCGCCTTTTCCGATCCGGCCCGGTGAGCGCCGTCCCGATTTCCGATCGCCCGCAACCCTGAGAAGGATCCCTTTGCGTGGAACGGGTTTCTCTCCGCATACGGAGGCTAGCCGGCAACCCGGACCTCCCCCTGCCGGCCTACGAGTCGGCGGGTTCGGCCGGCCTGGACATCCGGGCCTGTGTCGATGAGCCTGTTCGACTGAACCCCGGCCAGATCCGGCTGATCCCCACCGGCATCGCGGTGGCGGTGCCGGCCGGCTTCGAAGCCCAGGTGCGGCCGCGCAGCGGGCTGGCGCTGCGGCACGGCATTGGCATGGCGAACGGCCCGGGAACCATCGATTCGGACTACCGGGGTGAGATCGGCATCATCCTGATCAACTGGGGCCGCGAGCCCTTTGTCGTCCAGCGGGGCGACCGGATCGCGCAGCTGGTGCTGAGCCGGGTCTGCCGAGCCGAACTTGCCGAGAGCGAGCAGCTGGATTCGACGGCCCGCGGGGATGGCGGGTTCGGGCATACGGGGATAGAATAGAATTCGAAATGCGGAATGCGGAATGCGAAATCGGCGTCGGGCGTGCGGCGGGGGTACGGATTACGGGGTAAAAGGGGTGCGCAAGGGAAGGCGGAATTCGAAAGGCGAAAATCGAAAAGGACTCCGGTGAGCGGCGAGCGGTGTTCCCCGCATTTCTCGCGCGTCCCGCCTTTCACGCCACCAGACCAACCAGATGAACGAGACCAACCAGATAGACCAGACGAACCATTTGGAGTTGCGTTTTGCGGCTCTGGCTTCCGGGAGCGGGGGCAACGCGTACTATGTGGAGACCGGGACTGCCAGGGTGCTGGTGGACGCGGGTTTAAGCTGCCGTGAGCTGACCCGCCGGCTGACTGCGCTGGCAGTCCAGCCGCAGGGGCTCGACGCGCTCTTCATCTCGCACGAGCACGGCGACCACATCCGGGGCGCGGGCCCCCTTTCGCGGCGCTTCAAGGTGCCGGTCTATGCCAACCCCGGGAGCCCTGGAGCGCGGGTGCCGAATGCTGGGGGCGCTCCACCGGACGGTCCCGTTTCAAACCGGCCAGAGCGTACGGATCAAGGATTTGACGATCGAGTCCTTCAGCAAGTGTCACGATGCCGCCGACCCGATAGGTTTTGTTTTCAGCTTCGACGGCCTCCGCCTGGGCCTGCTGACCGATCTCGGCCAGAGTACGCGCTTGGTGGAGGACCGCCTGCGGGGCTGTCAGGGCCTGATTCTGGAGTTCAATCACGACCCCCGGATGCTGGCGGCCGGGCCCTATCCGCTGGATGTCAAACACCGGATCGGAAGCCGGGACGGCCACCTTTCCAACCAGCAGGCTGCGGAGCTCCTGCGATCGGTAATTCATCGGGATCTGCGGGTGCTGGTGCTGGCCCACCTGAGCGAGACCAACAACCATCCGGACCTGGCCCTGCAGAGCGCCCGGGAGGTGCTGCATCAATGCGGGCTCTCCGCCACGCAGACCTTCGTGGCCCGGCAGCATGAGCCCGGTCCGGTGATCACCGTCCGGCCGGGGCTGAGAAGTGGTTGAGGGGGGCGGCGAACGGGCAGGCCGCCGGCGACGCCGGAAGCCCTATCTTTGCAGCTGCTGCGGCAAGCAACAGCCCTTCTGCTGGACCTGCCCGTGCGGCTTCGAGATCTGCAACGACTGCATGGAAGAAAATCTCTGGGGCCTGACCTGCAGCGCGGTGAACTGGCAGTGCCCGGACTGCGGCGCCCTGCGGCCGTATTAAGATCATTCTTGCGCAGAGGCGCAGGGACGCAGAGAAAACCTTGCTATGGTTGTTTCCGGTGGGCTGGCGAAGGCTTTTCTCGCGCAGAGGCGCAGAGGACGCAGAGAAAACCTTGCTATGGTTGTTTCCGGTGGGTTGGCGAAGGCTTTTCTCGCGCAGAGGCGCAGGGACGCAGAGAAAATCTTACTATGGTTGTTTCCGGTTGGTTGGCAAAGGCTTTTCTCGCGCAGAGGCGCAGAGAAATTCAATTCAAGTGGTTTCCTGCAGCCGGCATGCGGGCACGCAGAGTTCTGAACCAGTGACATCCCCATGAACGGCGAAAACCACAGCCAGGTCGTGGATCCGTTCCTGCACGTGGCCCTCTACCAGCCGGAGATCCCGGCCAACACCGGCAACATCGCCCGGCTTTGCGGAGCGGCCGAGCTGCGGCTGCACCTCATTCATCCCCTCGGCTTCCGGGTGGATGACCGGCATCTCAGAAGGGCCGGGCTGGACTACTGGGAAGCGGTGGATATCCGGCACCACCAGGATCTCGGGAGCCTGCTGGCGGCGATGGAAGCCGGAGGCCGTCTATTCTCCTTCAGCCGTCATGCAAAGCAGTGGTACACCGAAGCCGGGGTGCAGCGCGGCGACTACCTCCTTTTCGGCCAGGAGACCGCCGGGCTGCCGGCGCAGATTCGTTCCGCCTTCCCCTGCTACGCGATCCCCATCTGGGGCCGGGTCCGCAGCCTGAATCTCGCCACCAGCGTCGGCATCGTGGCCTATCACTTTCTGCACCAGTTGAAGCGCTTCTAGTACCGCGTCTGCATACAGTTCAGTGCCACTAACTGGCAAGACGGAATCCGCAACGATCTGGCGGATCAATGACCCTTTTCTTGCGAGACGCAGAAATGCCGAAATCCAAATATCGAAACTCGAAACAAATTCGAATGACCGAAATCCTAATGACCAAAACGAAAGACCTGGGTCCCTCCGCTCTTGTTTGGAATTTTGAGCATTGGGATTTTGATATTGTTTCGGATTTCGGATTCTGGTGCTTCTGATTTCGGACGAACTTGAGCCCCCCAGATCAAGAAGATAGATGGCCAAAAAATCGATGACAAGACTTCCGTGACAGCGTACTAGGCACACTTGCTACCGTCTTTGCTTACCCCTTGATCCGCACCAACAAAATCCTCCCCTCTGCGTCCCTGCGCCTCTGCGCGAGGTACAAGAGCCGGCATCAGGCATCCAGCGTCAAACGCTCTGAGAGCCGGTTACCGGGTTCCTAATGCAGCCAAACGAAAAGTTTTCTCTGCGTCCCTGCGCCTCTGCGCGAGGCACAAAAGCCGGCATCAGGCATCCAGCGTCAGACGCTCGGAGAGCCGGTTCAGCAGTTCCAGGGCCCGGGAGGCGTCGCCGGCGGCCATGGTGGCCATTCCGCAGGCGGGCGTGAGCAGCGATCGCTCCGCGAGCAGGGCCGGGTCCACCCCCCAGCCGGCGATCCGCTTGATGCCCCCCTCGATCCTCGCGCGGAGTTCCTCCACCGTTTCCTTCCCGGTGTAGTGCAGCGTCGGCACGACGCCCCAGGCCAGCAGCCCCCCGCCTTCGAGGAAGCGCCGGAGGTGGGCGGGGTAAAGGAGGAAGTGCTCAAGGAAACCGCTGGCATCGAAACTCACAATATCCGTTCCGATCTCGAAGATCAGGGACCAGTCGGTGTTGCCGCAGCAGTGGATGCCGATGAGCGCATCGCAGCCTTCCCGCAGGTGTTGAACGAAAGAGCGGAGCGACTCGGAGACATCCTCGGTCCGGAGAGGCGAGAAGGCCGACCCCAGGCCGGCCAGCACCGGCTCGTCCACAAAGAGAATCGGCCTGCGGCCGGAGCGGGCCAGCTCCCGGACCTGCCAGCGGGCCTTGATGGCCAGTCCGGCGGCAAAGGCCTCCCGCAATTCAGGATCCAGCCAGGCCGAATTCCCGTCCCGATCCAGAATGCCGGCTGCGAAGGTGACCGGGCCCACGGTCTGACCTTTCACCCAGGCAGCCGCGGGGGCCGGCTGCGCCTCGAGCAGCCGCAGCAGCAGGTGGAACCCCCGGGCGTGATCGGGGCTGATGGCGAAATGGTTTAGGTCCTCGGCCAGGAAACGGTCGTAGAAACGCACCAGTTCCTCTTCCCGTGGGCGTCCGTTGGAGAGCGTGAGGCGCCGGTCCCGGAGCTCCAGCAGGGGGAGGCCTTCGCTGAACTGGACGCTCATGTCCTCCAGCGGGCTGAGCTGGGTCAGCTGCGGCCAATAGGGGATCATCCGGGATAGCCCGAGGATTTCCCGGCAGCTGGCCGCCGGGTCCAGGCTCGGCACGCTGCCGATCCCGCTGCAGCGGAATCGGAGCTTCTCAGGAGGGCCCGCCATGGACCGGTTCCCTCACTTTCTGCAGCCAGCTGCCGAGAACGCGGGCCAACCTGTCGCGGGCGGTCCGCCGGCCCCCGGCCCTTCCGCCCCCCGGGTCGGCCGGCTTCGGGGCGAGGCCGGCGTTCAGCTCATCGAGGCGCCGGCGTGAGGTCTCGTCGGTCGGGTTGGTCTTCAGCACAGCCTGGTAGGTGCGCACCGCTTCCCGGATCTGGCCCTGGCTGCGGTAGATTTCGGCCAGCGTCGGCGTGGCCAGCCCGGTGAGATCCGGAGCGCTTCCCTGCTCCTCGGAAAGCCCCGGCTGCTGTGCGCCTGCCAGCAGGGCCGGAACCTCGCGGTCCTCAGGCCAATGGGCCAGATAGCGGCGTGCGGCTTCGGCGAGTTCGGCCGGCCTTCGCTGCCGGGCGTAGAGCTGGGCCAAGTCCTTGTAAATCAGTGCGAGACCGTCCAGGTCGGAGGCAATTCTGCTATACTCGGTCTCGGCCTGGCTCAGAAACCCGCCCGCCAGGTAAGAATCGGCCAGCAGTTTACGAAGCGGCAGGTCGCGGGGATGGCGTTTCAGAGCCCTGAGACATTCCTGAATCACGCGGCCCACCTGGCCCCGGGCCTTCAGCTCGGAGAGAGCCTTCAGCAGGGTGTCGGGAGAGGGCTCGCTTCTGTGAACCGCATCTTGAAAAGAGGGAGGTTGATCGTTCATGGGATGGCTCCTGCGGGCTGAAGACGTTCACCCGCCTCCTGCGCGCATGCCGCGGCCGGCAGCCGGCAGGATCGCGGGCGAAAACAAGGGCCTCAATCGGCCAGTCGCCCCCTGGAAGGCAACGGGAGGCCCGGCGGGCTCGGCTGAGGCCCGTTGGGGTCAGGCCGGCTCCGCTGTATCCGGTACACCAGTTCGCCGGGTTTCACCAGGTGGAGTTCCTTTCTGGCGACCGACTCGGCGTAGGAACGGTCGTTTCTCAGGCGCTCCACCTCTTCGAGCAGGGCCTGGTTTTCCTCAGTCAGGCGGCGTATTCGCTCCAAGTGGGCCTGACGCTCCATTTCGGTCTGATAGAGCCGGATGAGGCCCCGCTCACCCAGGGCGAGCCATGCCAGAATGGGCCCCAGCAACCCCAGCAGGAGCAGGGCCCGCCACCAAAGCCGCCGCTTTCGGCTGCCGGTCATGGGGGCCCCCCAGCTGTCGGGCGGGCGGGGATGACAATTCCTCCCCGGCTGCCGGATCGGATCCCGGTCAGGGCCGGCAGCTGCACGCGCCGGGCCCGGGAGATCTGAAAACGGGAGGTCAGCAGGATCAAGAACGGCAGCAGGAAGAGGATATCTGTCCGGGGTCCCCGTCCCAGTCCGGCGTCCTGCTCACTGAGCTCCTTAGTCCTCATCTTATCTCCGCGTCCGGCGGCGCGAGGCGCCCCCGACGATCAGCTCGAACCCAAGTATCGCCCGCCGAAAAAGGCTGACTGAAAGTTCTGATACCACAACCGGCCCGGGATGGGAAAGCCAAAAGCTCCCGGCTGGGCGGCCGCCGGCAAAGATGCACTTGACAGTGTGGCGGTTTTCCACAACCATATCCGGCAGTTCATGGGCGATCGAATAGCGGGGGCGGGGCGGAGACTGTCGATTCGCCGTGACAAGGGGAAAGGATTGCAGCCGGGCGGCAAAAAAGCCCCGCCGGAGGAAGGAACGCAGTGTGAAAAATGGATTCCCCAAATCGAAGGAGCCGGAACAGCGTCCGCTGCCGGCCATCCGGCCGGAAAAAAGCGCCATCGCGGCTTTCCGTGACCTTAGCGGCCGGGAAATCATCGACCGCATTCTGGAGCAGCCCGCTCCGCGGAACTTCGTCCAGCGGATTTCCGAAGAGGACTTCTACTGGCTGATCAAGCAACTGGGCGAAGATGACTGCCTGCCGTTGCTGGAACTGGCGCACGTGAGACAGTGGGAATACGTCCTGGATCTGGAACTGTGGCCGGGGGATCGGCTGGATGCGGGCCTGGCCTTGCGCTGGCTTGGGAGACTCCTCGAGGCCGACACGCGCAGACTGGTCCACTGGCTTTTCGGGGAGGGCGAAGACCTGGCCGCCTGGAGCCTGTCGAGATGCATCCAGGTGGCGATCCGGCGGGACGACGACAGCCCTGAGATCCCGGAGGGGTTTTTCACCCTTGACGGTCTGTACTATATCCGGGTGCCGGAGGGAGATCATCAGAAGACCATCATGAGCCTGCTGCGCTGCATGGCCCGGGAGGATTTCATCCGCTACCAGGCGCTGCTGCTAAGCCTGGCGGGTGTGATGCCGGCCGAGATGGAGGAGGAGATGCACCGGCTGCGGAACGTGCGCCTGGCCGAGCACGGATTTCTGCCCCGTGACGAGGCCCTGGCGATCTACGCGCCGCTGGAACCCCAGGCCATTGCGCCGGCTGCCGAGGGTGAAGTGATCGAACTGGACCCGGCGGATGGCATTACGGCTATGGTCCCGGTTTCGCCCCTGCTCCATGCGGACACGGAGAGCCTCTTCCTGCAGGCCACGGCGGGCGTCCAGGACCCGGGGTTCCAGGATCGCCTTCAGCTGGAATTCGCCGGACTCTGCAACCAGCTTCTGGTGGCTGACGGGCGCGTGGTCGAGGATCTGGAGGTGCTCATCGGTGCGAGCCGCAAGGCCGCGGGCTACGTGAATCTGGGCCTGGAGAAGGTCTGCGGCAGCGATTCCGCCCGGGCGGCAGCGACCCTGGGCCGCCATTCCCTGCTGAGCGTTTTCAGGGTTGGGTTCGCCCTGGCGCTGCGCATGCGGTGGCGAGCGGAGCGCTGGATGAAGGGAAGTTGGTTCCGCAGCCAGGGGCTGGGCTTCGATTTCTGGGGCGAGCAGCGGGGCGGCGTCCTGCGCGGGCTTTGTCAGAGGCACCCGCGCTGCTTCGTGGGGTTTGAGGAGGCTCGGGAATACCGGGATTTCGAGCGTCTCGCTGAATTGGAGGCCTGCGGTCGGGTCCTGGAGTCCCTGCAGGCGCTCGATGCGCTGCTCGCGGCCCTGACCCGGGCAGACGGACTGACTGATGTCTCCGGGTGGCCGGCACAGCTGGCTTTCCAGCCTCTGCTGTTCAACCACTGGGCCCGCGGCCGGCTGGGCCTCGCCCCTCTGTTCGGGCCTCTGCGCCTCGAAGAGGCCCGAACCTTCCTGGGTCTGCTGCGCTCAGCCGACAAGGGGCCGCCTTTCCGGATGAAGGGTTTCCGGCAAGCCTTTGTGGCTGAGCTGGGCGAACGGGCGGGGACGCGCTCCCAGAGAGAGATGAAGCGGCTGCAAAGCGCTCTCGGCGGCGTCTGGAAGGAATTCCGGGAGGAGTTCGAGGCTCTGGCGCTCGAGGATCTGGATCCGCGTTTCAGCCGCTGCCTCTGGATCCAGGATCCCGGCCGTGACCGGTGACCGGTCAGGTTATCTCGCGCAGAGCCGCAGCGGCGCAGAGAAAGAAAACAAAAATTACCACTGTCCTGAAGGAATCGAAAGTGCCGTTGTGGCTAAGGATACCTGCCTGATTATTACACGGTGGTTTGTCCAAGAAAGGATTCAGGTCGGCTCGCATTGAGGAGACTGGCCAGAATAAGATCAGGTTTTGAAAGGAGCAAGAAGAGGGACACGAAAAAGGTTTTCCCTGCGCCTCCGCGGCTCTGCGCGAGATCAGAAGCTGAAAACCGGTAACCAGAGTCAGGAGTCCGAGTCCAGGGTCTTGGCGTGTTTTTCGAGCGTGGCCGCGTCGTAGCCGGCCTTTTTGTAGTTATCCAGCGCCCGGCTCCGCAGCTGGCTGTCCTTGGTCTTTTCCGCCTGCTTGTCGGCCAGCTCGGCGGCATGGCTCCACCTGCCCTGGCGTTCGTGTTCGCCGATCCGGCTCTCCACCCGGGCGTGTGCGGCGTCGGTTTCCACGACCGCCCCCCGGCACCAGGAGATGAGCTTGCGCACCGGCGCGCCGCAGTCCGGGCAGCGGGTGAGCGGCGCTTCGCTCAGGTTCTGCAGCACTTCGAAACGTGGCCCGCAGCGCGGGCAGGCGTGAGCGGGATCTGTGCTCTCGTATTCGTAGATCGGCATAAGAAGGACCCTGAAGCGCCTTGACGAGAAACCCGGCGAGCCGCGGCGGGAGTGCAGCCGCCTTCCGAAAAATGTCCCCTGCCTGCCGTTTCTCGGCAGGCCCCGGAAGGGCCCGCCCGGATGCCTGTCCGCGGGCGGGCCGGCGGCCGGACGCTGTTGCCCGCTACTGTAACCCAAAATCGGGATTTGTAAACCCGAATTCGGCATAAATCGGAATTGGCCGGAGTTCGGCGGCACCGATGTTGGACTGGCACGGGCTCTGCAAGAACAGCTTTCGTCACCGGGCGTGCTGCGGGATGCCGGCGGTCTTGACAAGGGGCCGGCCAGTTCGTAGCCTGGGACCGGATTTCCGGCAGCCGGAAACCCGGATGAAACGCGGAGCTCTGCCCCGCCTTTGCCGGGGGGCTTCGGCTCGGGCCGCCAGCGTGGAGGGGGTTGCGTGAAGATACTCGTCTCAGCCATCGTTTTGCTCCTGGCCGTTTCCGCTGCTCAGGCCGCCGAGGGCGACAGCCTTCAGCTCCAGGTCGGGCCCGGGGACACGCTCCAGCATCGGGTCCAGCCCGGGGACACCCTCTGGGATCTCTGCGAGTATTACTATGGCGACGCCGGGCTGTGGCCCAAGCTCTGGCAGATGAACCCCTTCGTCACCAACCCGCACCTGCTGCGGCCCGGGGATCGGCTCACGCTCCTCGAAAGGCGTTCCGCTGAAAACGGCTCCACCGGCGGAGACCGCAGCGGGAAGGGACGGAACCGGCAGGCAGACCGGCGGGCGGGAATCCGCGGAAAGGGGCATTCGGCTGTCCGCGCTCACCCAGGTGCCGTCCATCGGGAGCCTGGAGACCGGGGTGCGTGAGAGGCTGGGCACCCTCTCGCTGGCGAAGGGAGAGCGACGGCTGTTGGCAAGCGGCGACACCGTGTACGTCCGCCTCGAACGGGAGGGCGCCTTCGGCTCCGGCGATCTGCTGGCCATCAGCGGCTTCTCACCCCTGTTGAAGCACCCCCTATCCGGCGCGCGGCTGGGCTTTGTGATTTCCGTATTGGGCCTGCTGAGGGTGAAGGGGCCCGTCTCGGGTGCGGTTTTCGAGGCGGAGATCCTGGAGGGCTATCACCCGGCGCAGGAGGGCGATGGGCTGCTGCCGTGGGACCCGCCCGCCGGCTGTGTGCGGCCGGCAGCTTTCGGAGAGGAGTTCCGAACCCGGGTGGTGGCGGTCAAGGACTCTCAGGAGCTCGTGGCCCAGTCCTCGGTGGTCTACCTGGAACACGGCTCGGCCGACGGCCTGCAACCGGGCCAGCTGTTCGAGGCGCTCGCGGGGCAAACGCGGGAAGCCGCGCCGGGAATCCGGCCCCCGGAAGAAGTCCTGGGACACGTTCTGGTGGTTTCGACCGGCTCCGGGAGCGCTGCCGGAGTGGTGCTTTCGGCCGTGCGCGAGTTTCCCGTCGGGACACCGCTGCGCTCGCTGGGCGGCGCGCGGACGGAGGAAATCGTCGCCCGGTTGCCCCGTTGCCCCATACCCTGATCCCACAAAAGACTTGACGGCACCTCTGCGGCCTGCATTATACTCGCCGCCATCTTGCACCGTCCGATGCATAATCCCCCGGTGTGTTCAAGGCCCCTGTGAGCCCTCATGAGTCCCTGGCGCGATGAACGCTGTGCGTGGCTGGCGCTCCGGCTGACTTCCGGTCTGGGGAGCGCGGTCTTCCGGGAACTGCTGGCGCGGTTCGGGGACCCCGGCAGCATTCTGGGGGCCGGGCTGTCGGATCTCATGGCAGTGGCAGGGATGCGGGAGAAGGTCGCCCGCCGCATCGTGACACCGGGAGTTCTTCTCGGATCCGGAAAAGGAGATGCAGCGGGTGGAGCAGTGCGGGGCCACGCTCGTGCCCTACAGCGACCCGGCTTACCCGGCCCTGCTGAGGGAGATCCAGTATCCCCCGATGCTGCTGTACCTGAAAGGCGGGCCCATAGCGGCGGAACGCCTGCTGATCGCCGTGGTGGGCTCCCGCAATGCCACCCACTACGGACTGAGGGCCGCCCGCAGCCTGGGAGCGGGTCTGGCGGAGAACGGGGTCGGGGTGGTCAGCGGCCTGGCGCTGGGCATCGATGCCGCGGCCCACGAGGGGTGCCTCGGCGCGGGCGGGTTTCCGGTGGCCGTCCTGGGCACCGGCATCGACGTCGCCTACCCGGCCACGAACCGCCGGCTCCTGGCGAGGGTGGTCGAAAGCGGCGCTGTGCTCAGCGAGTTCCCCACCGGGACGCCCCCGGAACCGAAGAACTTCCCGGTGCGCAACCGCATCATCAGCGGGCTGAGCCGGGCGGTGGTGGTGGTGGAGGCCACCCGCAAGAGCGGCTCCCTGATCACGGCCGGCTTTGCCCTGGACCAGGGGCGTGAGGTGATGGCTGTCCCGGGGAGCATCGAGTCCTTCAAGAGCACGGGCACCCATCGGCTGATCAAGCAGGGGGCCAAGCTGGTGGAGAACACGGCGGATATCCTCGAAGAGGTGCAGCCTTTTTCCGGCCGGTTGCCGGCCGGCGCGGGGGAGGGCCCGGAGCCCGCGCCGCCGTCTCCGAAGCTCAACGCCCGGGAGCGCGAGGTCTACGAGATCGTCGGCGATTACCCGCTGCACGTCGATGAGATCGTGCGGCTCGGGCAGCTTGAACCGGCGCTGGTCCTGAGCACCCTGCTGGGGCTCGAACTGCGGGCTCTGGTGAGCCAGCTGCCGGGGCGCATGTACGTCCGCAAATCCGGAACCCTCCGTTGAGGGGAATTTTCTTCACCTGACGACGAAGATTGAAAGGACAACAAGGGACAGAACCATGACAAAGAACCTGCTTGTGGTGGAATCGCCGGCCAAGGCCAGGACGCTCATGAAATACCTGGGACCCGGCTTCAAGGTCGTGGCGTCGGTCGGCCATGTGAAAGATCTGCCGGCCAAGCGCCTCGGCGTAGACATCGAAAACGATTTCAAGCCCGAATACGTGACCATCAAGGGTAAGGCCCAGGTGCTGAAAAACCTGAAGGCCGAGGCGCAGAAAGCGGATGCCATATACCTGGCCCCGGACCCGGACCGGGAAGGGGAGGCGATAGCCTGGCACATCGCCGGTGAGTTGGACAAGCCGGGCACTGTGATCTACCGCGTGCTCTTCAACGAGCTGACCGCGCGGGCCATACGGGAGGCGGTGGCCGCCCCCCAGTCGCTGAACCGGGATAAGTTCGAGTCGCAGCAGGCCCGCCGCATCCTGGACCGGCTGGTGGGCTACCAGATCTCGCCCGTGCTCTGGAAAAAGGTCAGGAAGGGGCTCAGCGCCGGACGGGTCCAGTCCGTGGCCCTGCGGATGATCTGCGAAAGGGAACGGGAGATCCATGCCTTTGAACCGCAGGAGTACTGGACTCTGACCGCCCATCTGGAAGCCGGCGAGCCTCCACCCTTCAAGGCGCGGTTCCTGCGCCTGGACGGCCGCAAGGTCGACCTCAAGAGCCAAGAGCAAACCCAAGCGGTGACGGACGGGCTGGCGGGCAAGCCGTTCAGGGTGGTGAAGGTTTCGAAAAAGGACAAGAAGAAGAACCCGCCGTCCCCCTTCATCACGAGTCTGCTGCAGCAGGAAGCCTTCCGCAAGCTCGGGTTTTCGGCCAAGAAGACCATGTCGGTGGCCCAGGCCCTCTACGAGGGGGTCCAGATCGGGGAACGGGGTGAAACCGGCCTGATCACCTACATGCGCACCGACTCCTTCCGGCTGTCCTCCGAGGCGATCTCCGAGGTGCGGGATCACATCCGCCAGGCCTACGGCGAGGCCTACCTGCCCGAGGCCCCCAACCGCTTCCGGAGCGCCAAGCAGGCCCAGGAAGCGCACGAGGCCATCCGGCCGACCACCCTGGAACTGGATCCGGAAGCTGTCGCCGGCTACCTCACCAAGGACCAGCTGGCGCTCTACGGCGTGATCTGGAAACGGTTCATCGCCTGCCAGATGACCCCCGCCCTGCTGGAGCAGACCCAGGCCGAGATCTCGGCCGGCAGGGCGACCTTTGCCGCCTCCGGTTCGGTAACCGTTTTCAAGGGATTCACTGCGGTCTACGAGGAGAACCCAACCGATCAGGAAAGCGAGCCGGAGCGGGAAGCGGGACTGCCGCCGCTGGAGCGGGATCAGGAGCTGAAGCTGCTGCAGCTGGAGCCGGCCCAGCACTTCACCCAGCCGCCGCCGCGCTACACCGAGGCCACCCTGATCAAGGCGCTGGAGGAAAACGGGATCGGTCGACCTTCCACCTATGCGAGCATCCTGGCCAACATCAGTGACCGTGAATACGTGAGCGCCGAGAAAAAACGATTCAAGCCCACCGAGCTGGGTTTCATGGTGAGCGACCTGCTGGTGCAGGGATTCCCGGACATCATGGACTATGATTTCACGGCCCAGATGGAGAACGATCTGGACCGGATCGAACAGGGCCAGCTGGGCTGGGTGAGCCTGCTGAAGCGGTTCTACGAGTCGTTCGACCGGGAGCTGAAAAAGGCGGAGAAGCAGCTCAAAGGCGAGGTCCCCACCCAGCATTCCTGCCCCAAATGCAGTCGTACGCTGGCCATCAAGTCAGGCCGGAACGGCCTCTTCCTGGCCTGCACGGGCTATCCCGAATGCCGGTACACCGCCAACTTCCACCGGGATGCCGGCGGCCGGATCGTCATGGAGGAAACTCCCGAAACAGGCGAAAAAGCGGGTGTCTGCGATCTCTGCGGGCGGGACATGGTAAACAAGCAGGGCAGGTTCGGCCCGTTCCTGGCGTGCACCGGGTACCCGGAGTGCAGGAACACCCGCAAGCTCGAAAAGCCTGCCGACGGCCCCGGAGCCACAGGCGAGCCGGTCACCGGGGCGCGCTGCCCGGTTTGCGGGGCCGACATGGTGGTGCGGACCAGCCGCGCCGGCCACCGCTTTCTGTCCTGCAGCACTTACCCCAAATGCACCCACGCCGAATC
The DNA here is from genome assembly GCA_963704245.1 of uncultured delta proteobacterium. Lineage (GTDB taxonomy): Bacteria > Desulfobacterota > DSM-4660 > Desulfatiglandales > Desulfatiglandaceae > CAVPHJ01. Next base: position 129,316 of record CAVPHJ010000015.1, on the reverse strand, counting down.
CCTGAAGACCGATGTGCCGTGTCCCGAGGAGGGCTGCGACGGGACGCTGGTGGAACGGGCGTCCAAAAAGGGCCGGCGGTTCTACTCCTGCAACCGCTACCCGAAATGCCGTTTTGCCATGTGGGAGGAACCCTTCGACGAGAAGTGCCCCGAATGCGGTACCCCGGTGCTGGCGGTCAAGCGGCGCAAGGGGGGCGAGGCCGCCCTGAGCTGCCGGAAGAAGGGCTGCGGGTTCACCCGGCCCTATCCGGCCCCGGCGGCGGAGAGCGCTTCTGGGGAAAACGCCTGAGTTGTCCGAATCGCACGAGCAGCGGATCGGTGTCGTTTATGCCCTGGCGGCCTTTGTGTTCTGGGGCCTCGTCCCGATCTACTTCAATTCCGTGAAGCAGGTGCCGGCCTCCGAGGTGCTGGCCCATCGCATTATCTGGGCGGTTCCCTTCATCGCCCTGCTGGTGTACCTGGGCCGCGGCTGGCCGGCGCTGCGGACGGCCTTGGGCTCCGGGAGGGTTGTCGGCACCCTCATCCTGAGCGCCTCCGTGGTGGCCTTCAACTGGTTTATCTTCATCTACGCGGTGGCCACCGAGCGGGTGATCCAGGCCAGCCTGGGATACTTCATCAACCCCCTGGTCAACGTACTGCTGGGGACGGTTCTTCTGGGTGAAAAACTGCGCCGGCTTCAGATCCTGGCCATCCTGCTGGCCGCCGCCGGCACCCTGTACCAGACCGTCGGGTACGGCGAAGTCCCGTGGATTTCGCTGGCCCTGGCCTTCAGCTTTGCTTTTTACGGCTTTCTGCGCAAACGGGTGGCCATAGAATCGGTCAACGGTCTATTCGTCGAAACCAGCCTGCTGCTTCCGCTGGCGCTCGGATTCTTTTTCTACCAGGCCGCCCGGGGAAAGGCCTGCTTCGGGAGCGGAGACTGGACCACCACCGGCCTGCTTCTCCTGGCCGGGGCGGTGACCTCCGTGCCCCTGGTCTGGTTCACCAGCGCCACCCGGAGGCTGCCCTACAGCACCATCGGCGTCCTGCAGTACGTGGCGCCCAGCCTGCAGTTCCTGGTGGCGGTGGCCGTCTTCCACGAGCCCTTCGACATGACGTCTTTTCTTTCCTTTCTGCTGATCTGGATCGGGCTGGCGGTTTTCGTCGCCGATTCCCTCGTCCTGGCCGCCAAGCACGCCGCCGCCGGCCCGCACGGCCGCGGCCGCTCGCGATGAACAAGGACCCGCAATCGTCCGGGCTTCAAAGCCGGGCAGAGCCGGATCCCGAGGTCTGCGGCGTTCAGGCGACGTACAGGGGGCTCTTGGTCCAGTCGCGATGAATTTCCTGAAAGGACTTCAGAAAGCAGCGTCCGCGCTTGTCGCGGATATCCCGGACGGCGTGGCGCAGCAGGGTGACCGGGTGGCCGCCCTTGACATGGAGGGTAATCTCGTAACGGGTGAAGCCGGCCACGATGCCCCGCAGGAGTTCACCCTCCAGCAAAGTGAAAAAGAGAACCGTCCGTTCGCGCATGAGGGGATAAAGCGACTTGTTCTTGACGTGAAACCGCTTCCCGGGTGCCGGGATCGGCTCCAGCCCGAGGGCCTGGACCTGCGGCTCAGCCCTGAGCTGAGGGCCGACGGATTCGATCAAGGCAACGGGGTAGAGGAATTTCACCTGCACCTTGGGCAGGAGCTCGACGCCGCTTCCGGTGACATGCACCCGAACGTCGTAGACCAGATTTTCGGTGACCGGGCCGCTAAAAGTCCGGCCCGGATGGACGTGCCATCGGTAAGGAGCGCCGGCGGCGAGAGCCTCATCGAACACCGAGCGGCCATAGTTCTCCGCCAGGTATTCGCTCAGGCCCAGCAGGTGTCCGGTGGTGGGTTCTGCCATGGGGAAGCGGGCCGGCTCACCCCTCCTCTTTGAACTCCTTTTTCAGCTCGGCCTCGAATTCCTTGAAGAAACGGTCTTTTTCCTTCCAGTCCGGTCCGAAACGCTTGTTGAAGTAGCCGCCGAGTTTGTCGAAGAGCTTCTGCCAGACCGGTTTGCCCTCCCCCAGGACCACGTCGCCGAGAAAGGTCTGGAGATCGGAAATTTTCTCCTTGGGCAGGAAGGAGACCGCCCCGAGCTTGATGGATTTCTTGAGCGACTCGGGCGACAGCGCATGGGCGGTCAGCATGACCGTCGGAAACCCCCGGGAAACCGAGTTCTTCAGGAGTTCGAAGCCGTTCACTCCCATGATGTCCAGGATGACGATGTCATAGGTGTAACTCAGGAGGTACTGGAGCGCCGTGTCGTAATCGGTCGCCTTGTGCACCAGGCACATGTCCAGCTCTTCCTCCACCGTGTCCAGCACGTCAGGCTCGTCGTCCACAACCAGGATGACCTTGTCTTTCAGGGGGCTCGCAGCGCTCATTGTCCTCTGACCTCCGTTTGGATTGGGGAAAGAACTTTACCGTCCTTGCTCGTGCTTATACCATCGGAGCCTCGTTTGTCAAAAGAAAGCTGTGGATCACGCCCCGGATTTCCCAGACCGCCGGATCCGGTCCACCTGCCCGGCCGGGATGGGACGCGCCCGGCCGGCGCTGAGCACAAAGACCGCGGCGGCCTCGTCGATCTCCTCGGCCACGTTCAGGGCCTCTTCCAGGTCGCTGCCGGCCACCACCAGACCGTGGTTCTGCAGCAGGACCGCCCGGGTCTTGGGGTCGGAGAGGGCCTCGGCCACGGATTCCGCCAGGTTCCTTGACCCGGGCAGCAGGAAAGGAAGCAGGGGCAGGGGATAAGCGAAGTGGACGAAGCCCGGCGTGAGGGGCGGCAGGCTGTCGCGGCCGGGCTTCAGCCCGGCCGCGGCCGCGATCAGGTGGATCCCGTGCACATGGGCTACCACCCGGATCTCCGGCCTGGCCCGCAGCACGGCCAGGTGCATGGGCATGTCCTTGGTGGGGAGCCCCCCTGCCAGCACGCGGCCGTTCTCATCCACCATGACCAGGGCGTCGGGCCGCACCGCCCTGAGCGAAACCCCCGAGGGCGAGAGAAGAATCCCCTTTTCCACCCGCTCCGCCAGGTTGCCGCCGACTCCGGCAACCAGGTTGCGCCGGTAGAAGAGGCGGCAGTAGCGGCAGAAACGTTCGCGCACGCTTTCCATGGGCGTTCCTTTCGCAGGATCTGCGAGCCGATGGTAAAGGCCGGCGCGGGTGATTGCAAGGCCTTTTTGGAGGTTGACGCGGCCTGGCGGCTGTGGGATAAGTCCGGGAGTCAGCCGGAAGGAAAAAGCCCATGGAAGAGAGAAACGCGGCGCCGGGGGTGATCGCCTCCATCAGAAACAGCCACAACAGCTCCCAGGTCATCGAGATTACCTACCTCCAGGAGGAGAACGGGTTCGCCACCTCCGGGATCCGCCGGCATTTCGACGAAAGGGAGATCCTCATCCCGGCCTACCTGGTGGTGAAGGACATCCGGCTCATGGGGGCCATCGTCTCGGCTATCCTCGAAAGACTGTCCCAGGCCCAGGAGGCGGGCATCCCCTTCACCTTCACCTCGCATTTTGAAGTCCTGGGGCAGAACTACGAGATGCGCTCCCGGGGGGAGTATCTGGTGCTGGAGGTGGCCGGCGGCTGAGACCGCCTGCAGGGAGCAGTCCGGGACCCGTCCGTCTGTCCGGCCGGCTGCAGCTAACCGTTCCTGAAGATCCCCGCGAGAGCCTCACGGCCTCTTGACGAGATGATCCCGGACAGTCTCGATGTGTTCCCGCATTCTCTCTTCGGCCAGTGAAGCGTTTCGATCTCTGATGGCTGTCACCAGCTGCTCGTGCTGCGCGGCATATACCCGCCAACGAGCCGGGGACAGGTAGGCCTTGGTCATCAGACCCCAGTTCTCGCCTTTGCGGAGCTGGTAGATCAGGCCGAAGACGGTGAACAGAAGGTGATTGGCTGCCGAACGGGCGATGATTTCGTGGAGAATGAGGTCCCATTTCTCCCTATCGGAGATCCGAGTGGCGGCCCGACCGCGTCGCAGGGCCCGGTCCATGCGGTCCATCTCCTGGCGGGTCGCCCGCATGGCCGCCATTGAGGCGATCTTGGGCTCGATCACCAACTTCATCTCCAGTATTTCGGCGGGGGAGGTGGTATCGACCAGCGTACCCAGTTGGAGCCTTGGGGGCGGCGGTTGGGGGCCGAGAAAAGTCCCCTGGCCGACATGCCTGGAGATCAGTCCCTCCTCCTGCAGTGCTGCCAGTTCTTTTCTCAGGCGATGGCGGGTGAGCCCCAGCTGTTCGGCCAGCGCCCTCTCGGGGGGCAGCCGGTCAAGCGACGAGAAATGAGCCTTTTCGATCATCCGCCGAATCTGAACCGGCGCGTCGTTTTTCAGATTTCCCATGGATGCAGGCTAGCCGGTGATTCGAGGAATTGCAACCATTAAATCAAATTGGTTTAACAGCGAGCGAATCTGGGCAAGACAAATAGGATGCTAAAATATGCCTTTTTCTGCTTGACAGGGAATCCTATTTGAGACTTAATGGGAGAAAGGTCGGTCATTGGTTGGGTATTGGTCGAGCTCGGCATTCCGGGTCTGGTAGCGAAACAAAGGAGGAGCGCATTGACCCGGGCGGGTGGCAAGGGTTCCCCGCCAGTGAAGACCGAACATAAACTTCGCAAGCAAAGGAGGTAGCGCATGGCGAAGAGATGGAGGATCAAATCAGTACTATTGGCAATTGCGTTGGTCGCGGCACTGGTGGGGGCGAGCAGCCCTGCCTTGGCCGCCGAAGAGATCAGAATAGGATTCCTGTCCCCGCTCACGGGCGGGATGGCCAAGCCGGGGCTGGAGTGCAAGGCAGGCTTCGAAATGTTCTGGGACCAGGTGGGTAATACGGCGGGCGGACGGCCTGTGCGCGTGATCTATGCCGACAGCCAGTGCAATCCGGATGTCGCCATGACCCAGGCCCGCCGCCTGGTGCACCAGGAAAAGGTCCATTTGCTTGCCGGACCGCTCTGCGGGCATGCCGGCAAAGCGGTGGCGCAGGTGAGCCAAGAGACGGGTGTCCCCTTGATCATATATGTGGCGGGTGCCGATGAACTGACCAAATGGGAGCGGTTCCCCCGGGCGGTTCGAACAGGGATTTCCTCCAGCCAGGATGCGCATCCGTTCGGCGAGTGGCTTTACAAGGAGGCCGGACTCAGAAACGTCACCTTCATGGGGCAGGACTACACCTTCGGCCAGGAGAAGACGCTGGGGGCAGTTGCCACCTACACAGCCTTGGGCGGAAAGGTGGCGAAGCTGATCTGGGTGCCGATGGGAACCAACGACTACGGGCCGCTGTTGGCAGGTATCCCGGCCGATTCCGACGGAGTCGTGGCCACCGTGGTGGGAACCGGCCGAATCCGTTTGGCCGAGCAGTGGTTTGACTTCGGCTATGACCGCAAGTTCAAGATCTATGGCCTCCACTGGCTGCAGACCGATGCCCTGGACGAACTGGACGACCGAACGGTGGGTCTTGTCAGCCAGGCTCTGCCCTACGCTCAGGGCATCGACACGCCGGAGAACAAGGCGTTCATGGACGCCTACATCTCAAGGTACAAGGCCATCCCCTCCTATCTGGTCGAGATGGCGTACACGGGCGGCTTGTTCGCCAAGACCGCCATCGATGCGGTCAACGGGAAGGTGGAGGATGCCGATGCCCTGATCAATGCCGTTCGCAAGGCGAAGGTGGCAGCTCCGCGCGGTCCGGTCAGCATTGATGACTACGGTAACGCAGTTCATGATGTGTATATCTGCCAGGTCAAGAAAGTAAACATTCCTAAACTGGGTGATGTGAAAATAAACGTACCCTTGAAGAGATACGAAAATGTGTCGCAGTTCTGGACCTGGACTCCAGAGGAGTTCCTGGCCCGCGGGCCGTACAAACGATAACCCCGTACCGGGCCGGCGGGACCATCCGCCGGCCCGGTACCCGGTTGTGAAGGGGCGCCGATGAACTGGGTGCTGCAGGCCCTGAACGGGATCTCCATGGGAGCCTTGCTCTTTCTGCTGGCGAGCGGGTTCACCATCACGTTCGGCATCGCCCGGGTGGTGAATTTAGCCCACGGCGCCCTGTATCTGCTCGGAGGGTATCTGGGCCTGAGTGTGCTTCGCTGGACCGGGAGCTTCTGGCTCGCCCTCGTCGGCGGCGGCCTGGGTGTAGTGCTCGTCAACTATTTCCTCGAACGCTTTCTCATTCGCCGCACCATGCACCATGTTCTGGCGCAGGTGCTGCTGACCGTCGGTATCGTGTATGTGATTGCCGACGCCACGCTGATGATTTGGGGGGGGAACCCTTTGCGGGTGCCGCCCCCTGAGTTTGCGCGGGGCCCCATCGACCTTCCCTTTGGAATCGTTTACCCGCGTTACCGGTTTCTCCTGATCTTGTTCGGGGTGAGCATCGGGGTGGTTCAGTGGCTTCTGTACAAGAAGACCCAATTGGGCTCAATCATCCGGGCAGGAGTCGATGACTCCGAAATGGTCAACGCGATGGGCATCAACGTTGACCGGCTCTTTGCGGTGGTCTTTGCGGGCGCCGCCTTCCTGGCCGGCATGAGCGGGGTGGCGGGCGGGGCTTTTCTGACGCTGTACCCGGGTGCCGAGTGGGACATCCTGGTCATGGCCCTGGTGGTTGTCATTGTGGGCGGACTGGGAAGTCTGGAGGGAGCCATGGTCGGGAGCCTGGTCGTCGGTCTGGTGGATGCCTACGGCCGTTGGCTGCTCCCGGAGTTCTCCTATTTCATGGTGTTCGGCCCCATGGCGATTCTGCTGCTCTTCAGGCCCACGGGTCTTTTCGGGAAAGAGACCTGACAATGCGGAAGGCCCGGTTTCCCCTTCTGTTCTTGGCGGTGTCGGCCGCTGTGCTGGCTCCGCTGGTGATGGATGACTTCTGGACCAGCCTGTTGATCCAGATACTCATCTATGGGTTGCTGGCCCTGGCCATCGACCTGCTCGTCGGGCATGTCGGCATGTTTCCGATGGGACACGCGGCGTTTTTCGCAGCGGCGGCCTATGCGACCGCGATGCTGGAGACCCGGCTGGATCAGCCGACCCTGATTGCGGCGCCGGCCGGCGTTCTGGCGGCGCTACTGCTTGCCATCGTCTTTGGAATGGCGGTACGCACGAAAGGTGTGTACTTTATCCTGGTCACGCTCGCTCTGGGATATGTCCTCTGGGGGATTTCGGTTTCGTGGTCCTCTTTCACCGGCGGCGATAACGGCATTGGAAACGTGCCGTATCCCAGGATCGGGGCGCTGGCGGTGGAAAGCATGACCGCCTATTACTATGTGGCACTGGTGGTGGTGGCCGGGTGCGGCTTGCTGTACCGGGTGCTGACCAGGTCGCCTTTCGGCCTGGCGCTCCGGGGCATCCGCGAGAGTGAATCCCGCATGCGGTCGCTGGGGTACCCGGTGAGCGCGCAGAAATACTGCGCGTTTCTCTTGTCAGGAACTCTGGCGGGTGTGGCGGGGGTGCTATATATCTACAGCAACCGTTTCGTCTCACCGGTCACCGCTTCGTTTCATGTTTCTGCGGAAGCGGCTCTCATGGCCATCGTCGGGGGGTCCGGGACTATCGTGGGCCCGTTTATCGGTTCGGCCGTCACCCTGGGGATCAAGAACTATATTAGTGCGTTTGTGGAGCAATGGATGGCGGTGATGGGCATTGTCTTCATCGCCACGGTGCTGTGGGCTCCCAACGGCATCATGGGGATCATGGCCCGCATCCTCAAGAAAGCCGAACGCACGCCTGCGCGGTCCCCCGATTCCCTGCCGGCGGACGTGGAGGGCGATCATGCCTGACCACGCCCTGGAGCTGCAGCATCTGAGCAAGCTCTTCGGCGGGTTGCACGCCGTGGAAAATGTTTCCATGCGGGTTGAGGCTGGCGAGCGACGCGCTTTAATCGGACCGAACGGCGCAGGCAAGACCACCTTGTTCAATTGCATTGCCGGCACGATGCAGCCCAGTTCGGGGCGGGTGTTTCTTTTTGGAAAGGATGTAACCACAGTCCCCGAAAGACGGCGGACCTCCCTGGGGATCGGCCGCACTTACCAGATAACCAATGTGTTTCATGGCCTCACCGTGCTGGAGAACGTGTTTCTGGCGGTTGAAGGAACGAGCGTTCGCAAATGGGTCATCCACCGGCAGGTAAGAACATTCGAAAAGAGCCTGGGACTTGCCGAGACGGAACTGGCCAGGGTGGGACTGGAGCGCCGCAGTTCTGATCCGGTGCACCTGCTCTCCTACGGAGAGCGGCGGCAGCTGGAGTTCGCCCTGGCGCTGGCGTCCCGTCCACGCATTCTGCTGCTCGACGAGCCGGCTTCCGGGCTCGCCCCGGGGGAACGGCAACGCATCGCAGAAATCATCGCCGATCTTCCCCGGGACATGACCATTATCCTGATCGAGCACGATATGGATGTGGCGCTGGGGCTGGCGGACACGGTGGCCGTGCTGCACCAGGGAAGCGTCCTTTTTGAGGGTACGCCGGCGGGGGCACAAGCAGACCCTGCGGTGCGGGAGGTCTATCTTGGGATCGCCTGATGTCCTCCTCTCAGTCCGGGATATCCACACCTATTACGGGGACAGCTATGTTCTGCAGGGGCTCAGCTTGGCGGTTTCGGCAGGTGCGGTGGCTGCCATCCTGGGGCGAAACGGAATGGGCAAGACCACTTTGATCCGTTCCGTTTCCGGGCTGACCCCTCCCAGGTCAGGGAGCATCCTTTTCAAGGGGTCTTCTCTGGAAAGACTCCCCCCCTACCGGATCGCACAGCTGGGTATCGCGCTGGTTCCCCAGGGGAGGCGGATCTTTCCATCGCTCAACGTGCGCGAGAACCTGCTGGTGCCCACCAGCGGCTTCGCCAAGGGCGTCAGGAATCCCAAGGAGCACGGCAAGCGCTGGGACCTCAAACGGGTGTTTGAGGAATTTCCAGCCCTCCAGTCACGGGCCAAGCAGCGGGGCGGAACACTGAGCGGCGGAGAGCAGCAGATGCTGGCTGTCGGGCGTGCGCTGATGGCCAATCCGGACCTGATCCTGATGGACGAACCCTCCGAGGGGCTGGCGCCGTTTATTTTGCGGCAGATCGGAGAAATCATGAAATCGATTCGCCAGGACGGGCACTCCATTCTGCTGGTGGAGCAGAATTTCCGGCTGGCCATGGACGTAGCCGACGATGTCTACGTCATGACTTCTGGCCAGATGGCCTACCACGGCTTGCCGAAAGACCTGGAAGGGAAGAAGGACATCCTCCTGGGCCATCTGGGCATCTGAATCCGTTGCCGGGATCGGCCAGAGGTGGAGACTAACGATGGGTGCCAAAGACATGATTCCTTCCCTGGTGGGAAAGCGCTTCCGCCAGACCGATCTGCTGGAGAGGGTCAGCGGTAGGACCCTTTTCAGTGACGATGTCCAGCCCCCCGGCATGCTCCATGCCAGAGTGCTGCGTTCGCCCATTGCCAACGCCAGGATCACCAGCCTGGATGCCAGCGCGGCGAGGCAGTTGGAGGGGGTGGTCGCTGTTTTGAGCGCCGAAGACATACCCGGAGTGAATCGTAAGGGCAATTTTCCGGGCGCCCGCGACGATCAACCGGTCCTGGCGGGAAGTGAAGTCCGCGCCGTCGGCGATGCCATCGTGCTGGTCGCGGCCGAAACCGACGATCTGGCCCGGGAGGCGATCGGCCTGATCAAGGTCGAGTACCAGCAGCGCCCTATCGTCACCGACCCGCTGGAAGCCCTTGAGCCGGGCGCGGTGCAGGTGGACCCGCAAGGAAACGTGATTTTCGACAGCGGCTACGAACGGGGTGAACTGGAGACCGGCCTGGCTCAGGCGGCGGCGGTGGTTGAAGCGATCTTTCAGACGCAATGCGCCGAGCACGCCTACTTGGAGACCGAGTCCGGCGTGGCCTGGCTGGATCCCGGCGGCGTCATCCACATCCGCTGCGGAACCCAGATGATCGAGAACTATCGCTGGGTGGCCCGGACGCTGGGCGTGGCGCACAACCGGGTGCGGATCGAGAGCCCCCCGGTGGGGGGTGCTTTTGGCGGCAAGGTGATGGTCACCGTCGAGCCGTACCTGGCCCTGGCGGTACAGGCCACCGGCCGGCCGGTGCGGATGACCCTGAGCAGAGAGGAATCCATTCTTTCCTCCACCAAACGCCACCCCTTCATCATGCGCTACACGGCCGCCGCCGATGCCCAGGGACGGCTGACTGCCCTGTCCGGGGACATTATCGGCGACGCTGGTGCCTACGCCGAATTGAGCGGTATCATCGGCTCCTACGGGGTTGGACTGGTCACCGGGCCTTACCGTTGCCAAAATGTGAAAGTCCGTTTCCGCATGACACTGACCCATAACCCCACCTCCACGGCCATGCGTGGCGTGGGCAACCCCCAGATCACCTTCGGCCTGGAAGGCGTGCTCGATTCCCTGGCCGAAGAATTGGGTATGGATCCCTTTGAGCTGCGACGAAGAAACTTCCTGACCAAAGGGGAACGATTGACCACCGGCCAGCCGCTGGAACACGCAGTCCTGTTGCCCGAATGCTGGCAGGCGGCCGACCATGCTCTGGATCGGGTCTTGGCCGAACCTAAAGCGCCCGCGGCGGGTGAACGCTTACGGAAGTTTCTGCGGGCTCGGGGGCATTCGGCGAACATGACCGGATATGGCCGGCGGCATGCCACCTTTTCCCAAGCCTACGTCAACCTCCAGTCCGACGGCTCCGCCGAAGTGCTCATCGGCGCCCCGGACCTGGGCTCGGGGCAGCGGAGCGGGTATCAGCAGGTCGCTGCTGCCGCCTTGGGCCTGCCGGTGGAAAGGGTGCTGGTGCGCAACTCGGATACCCAGACTACCCCCCTGGTCGGCATGACCGCCGGCAGCCGCCAGTTTCTGAACAGCGGCAACGCCGTGCTCCGGGCCGCCGAGCCGCTGGCTGAAAAGCTGAGGGCCAAAGCGGCGGAATTGCTCGAGGCCAGCGTGGAGGACATCGTTTTGGAAGACGGCCGGGCTTATGTCGCGGGTTCCCCGAACGTGGTAGTGTCGCACCCGCAGCTCATCGCTCGCCTGGGCGTACTGAACAGCCTGGGTACATTCTCGTTTGAGTCGTCTGACTATCCCGGTTCGGACACCGCCAACGACGCCGGTTGGGCCGACTATACCTTCGGCTCGGTGGCTGCCGAGGTGCAGGTCGATCCGCTGACCGGCCAGATAACGGTTCTTGGCCTGGGCGACTCCCACGATGTGGGCAAGTCGGTCAATCCGAGCCTCGTCGACGGGCAATGTGAAGGCGGGCTGGTGCAGGGGCTGGGCTTGGCCCTGACGGAAGATTGCGCCGTCAGAAACGGCCGGTCTGAGGCCTGTGACTTCGCCACCTACCTGGTGCCGACGGCTACGGATGTACCGCCCCTGGGGGTGGCTAATCTGGAGTCGGGCGAAGGATTGGGGCCCTACGGCGCCCGGGGCATCGGCGAGCCGCCCAACAACACCGTGGTGGCTGCCATTGCCAGCGCCGTCTCCAAGGCGATCGGCGTGCGCGTGACTACCTTGCCCATGACGCCGGAAAAAGTTCTCACCGCCATCCGGACCGGGCGCTGGCCGGCCTGAAGGGGAACGGACAGGAAGATGTCGATGAAGAACCTCAAATTCCACGCTCCCGATTCGCTCCAGGAGGCCTTGGCCATCCTGGACGCAGAGGGCTCGGAAGCTAAACCGGTGGCCGGCGGAACCAATCTCGTCCCTGCACTTCGCAGCGACAGCGAAGGATTGAAAACGCTCGTCGACTTGAGCCGTCTGCAGGAACTGAGATACCTGCGCACAGAGAAAGAGGAACTCAAAATAGGCGCCCTGACCACCCTCCGAGATGTGCTCGACTCGGAATTGATCAGAGAAAAGGCTCCCGTCCTGCAGGAGATGGCCCGGCGGTTTGCCGGACCGCTGATTCGAAACCGGGCCACCCTCGGCGGCAACCTGGCGGACGCCTCGCCGGCGGCAGACTCTGCACCGCCGCTGCTGGCTCTCGGCGCCCGGGTCACCCTGGCCAGCAAGTCCGGGCAACGGCACCTCGGCCTGGACGAGTTCTTTCTCGATTATCGCCGCACGGTTCTCAGGCCGGAGGAGATCCTAGCCGAAATCGCTGTTCCGCTGGGCGGCCCACGACGGGTTCACGGGTACCTCAAGCTGGGCCGGAGAACGGCCATGGCCGTTTCAGTTGCATCTTCGGCCCTGGTCGTATGGATGGAGGGAAACACTTGCCTCAGGGCCGGCGCGGCCATGGGCGCGGTGGCGGCCGTGCCGTTGAAACTGGACCGGGTGGCAGAGATGCTGGCCGGGGCTGCGCCGGATGCGGCTCTGGCCGAATCGTGCGGCCGGGCCGCTGCCGAGGCGGTATCTCCTGTAGACGACATCCGCGCCACGGCGGAGTACCGCCGTCGGGTTTCGGGTGTATTGATGGAACTGGCAATCAGGCAGGCCCTAGGGTTAGGGGAGACGGAACGATGACACTCTATCCGGTCGAGTTTGTCGTCAACGGGCGCCCGGTGAGGACCGAGGTCGCAGCCGGCCATACCCTGCTGGTTACCCTCAGGGGGTTGGGTTTTGTTGAGGTCAAGTGCGGCTGCGAGAAAGGCGACTGCGGTGCCTGCGCCGTGATGCTCAACGGACGGGCGGTCAACTCCTGCCTGGTGCTGACCCTCCAGGCGCACGGAGGGGAAGTTGAGACCGTCCGCGCCCTGGGCGACACGAAGAGCCTTCACCCGCTCCAGGAGAGCTTCGTGGAACACGATGCGGTGCAATGCGGCTTCTGTACGCCGGGGATGCTCATTTCCGCCAAGGAGCTGCTGGACGCCAACCCCCAGCCCAGCCCTGAGGAAATCAGGGAAGGGATTTCCGGCAACCTTTGCCGCTGCACCGGGTACCGTCGCATCGTGGCCGCCATCGAGGCGCTGGCCCGGAAGTGCAGCCCTGAAGGAACAGGTTAGGGGTTTTCTGTGGCCATGGGGAAAACGCTTTGGAGCATTCCTGCTGCTGCTCGTCCTCGGACCGGAGACGAACAGCGGGGCGGGATGCAAACTGACCCGCTTTAGGAGAGGAGAGCGCATGTTGGGAAATGCATTGATCGTGGTGGATATGGTGAAAAGCTTTTTCGTTCCTTCTCCCAGAATTCCCGTACCGACCAACATAGACGCGTTGCTGCAGGCCAATCGGAAGCTCGTGAAGAAGGCGCGCGCCGCTGGTATTCCCGTACTGTTCTCCAACGATAACTTCCAGAAGACCGAGGCCCCCATCGATCGGCACTTCAAGCTGTTCGGTCCGCATGCCCTTTGGGGAACCGAAGCAGCGCAGATCGTGGATGAGCTCGAATATGACGAGCAAAGGGATTTCCTCGCACCCAAGAAACGCTATGACGGGTTTTTCGACACACGTCTGGATTCGATTCTGCGGGAGTTGAAGGTCAGCACCTGCACCATCAGCGGGACATGGACCAACGCGTGCGTGCAGCACACGGTCATGGGTGCATGGTGCCGGAGCTATGACGTGGTTATCCCGGCGGACTGCTGTGCCTGCCCCAGCGAGGAAGAGCACCACTACGCCCTGCGCTACATGGAACGCTTCTACGGCGCGGACATCATCGACCTGGATACGTGGACGGTCCGCCTGGATGAAGGGCAGAGCCTCTATCAGGGGGTCTATGCCGCTTCAGCCAAGTGAATGACAATCGGAGCAACCCGGCAGACGGGTCGACGACCCTGCTCGGGATGCCTCACAGGAGCCTTTCATGAGCGCAAGAGAGTGGCCCATTTCCTACTGGCATTTTGTCCCCGGATCCAGCAGCCCTTTTCAAATGATGCGGGGCGCCATGAAGTGTATGGACTGCGGCGGTGTAAAAGGTGGCGAGACGGTCCTTATCTCGACGGACAGCAACAAGCTGCGCATTGCTGAAGCGCTTGCCGGTGCGGCTTATGCTTTGGGCGCCATCCCCATTATCGTCATGATCGCCCCGGTTCAGACCCATGGCTCCCAACTGCCGGAGCCGGTTGTAGCCGCCTTTCGGGAAGCGGATGTTTTCCTCCAGCCCTCGACCTGGTCCCAGACACACACTCGCGCCCGGGTGGAAGCCATCCGCGCGGGAAAACGCGGTTCCACCATGTGCGAGGTGACCGAAGATGCGCTCTGCGTGGGAGCCATTGAAGCCGACTTCGAGGCTTGTGATCGAATGGGCCGCAAGCTGGGCGGCGTGCTGGCCGAGAGCAGTGAGGTGCGAATTGTCAGTGCCGGGGGGACGGACATTCGGGGGCAGGTCAAGGGGCGGCCCGTGCAATACGAAACAGGGCTTTTCCGCGAGCCGGGCCAATTCGCAGCCTTTCCCGACAGTGAGATCAACATCTCCCCGGTGGAGGGGACCGCCGAGGGAAAGGTGGTGGGAGACGTCAGCGTGATGAGCGTCGGGGTCACACTGCATGAGCCCGTGACTCTGATGGTCAAACAGGGGAAGGTGGTAGATGTGCAGGGTGGGGCGGCCGCGCGGCAATTCCGACAGAACCTGGAGGTTCTTCAGGACGAGAGAGCGTTCAACTACGCGGAATTCGGCATCGGGCTCAACCCGTGTGCCAGGTTGGCCGCCACCAACCTGGAAGACCTGGGCCGGCTTGGGAACTGCCACGCCGGGATCGGGAGCAACTTTGCCATCGGCGGCAAAGTCCTGGCGCCCAATCACCATGATGTGATCTATAAGGACGCCAGTGTGTATTTCGACGGGCAACTGGTCTTGGACAAGGGGACCTGCAAGATCTGAAGGCCTGCCGAAGCCCTCAGTCCGGGTGAAGGTGAAGATGTCATCGCGGTGCTTCCGTTCCGCCCGGCCTTGTGGGGAGGGGTGTCAGGTTTCGGGTGTTCTTTGAATCAGTCAGGGCTCTTTAGGAAGGGAGGTTCCTTGTGACGCCGCAGGTTTCTATCGCACGAGCCCCCGGGCAGGATTTGGACTCTCTTGGCGGGGCAGTGAGGGAGGCGCTGACTCAGCTTGGCATCTCTCTGGGGAACCTGGTAACCGGAAAGCGGGTGCTCATTAAACCGAACATCACGGCGGACAGCGTCTCCTGGGAGACAGGAGTGGTGACAAATCCGAACCTGGTGCATGCCGTCGTCAAGGAGGTTCTCAAGCACAACCCGGCCGAAGTGACGATTGCGGAAGCCATCGCTGTGGGACTGGACGTGGGCAAGGCCTTTTGCTTTCTGGGATACGACCGCATTGCCGATGCCACCGGGGCACGGTTGGTGGATCTCTATCAGCAGCCCTTCCGGTCGGTGTCCGTTCCTGGAGGTCTCCGGCACTCCGCGCTGGAGGTTTCCGCGGCCGTCCTGGACGCTGAGTGTCTGATCGTAGTGCCGGTCATGAAGACCCACGTGGCCGCCGGAATCTCGGTCTGCATGAAATGCCTGATGGGCACCCTCTCGGCGGAACAGAAGAAGAAGTTCCACTACGCCGGGCTCCTCGAATCCATCGTCGACCTGAATGCCGTGATTCAACCCCATCTTTTCATCGTGGACGGCACCGTGGCCGGACAAGGCGACGGTCCCATGGCCAACGAGCCGGTGGGGCTGAGTCTGGTCATGGCGGGGCGCGATGCCTGCGCCACGGACTCGGTCTGTGCGCAGGTGATGGGGTTTGAAGCCGGCGAATTGGGGTTCCTGGAGCTTGCCCGGAAGACGCTAGGGAAGCCTTCCGCCGCAGAGTGCAAGGTGACCGGCGTGCCAGTGTCCGCCGCGGCCGTACAGTTCAAGCGCGCTGCTTCCAGGGTTCGCGAGCGCCCCGGCGTCCGTTGTGTGAACGGTGGGGCGTGTGAGAGCTGTGCCGGGGTGGTGGACCTGGCGCTCGGCCGGATGGAGGCCATGGGCCTGCTGGAGAAACTGCCCTCCCTGCACATCTACCTGGGGCCCGAAGCGCCGATGCCGGAGGGCAAGCAGCCAAATGTAATCATCGGCCGCTGCTTGCAGCTGCAAAGCGGGCGGGGACGCTTTGTCCCGGGCTGCCCTCCCCAGGTGTTCCTCGTAACGGACGAGCTTCGGGAGATGGCGGGACTCCCAAGGGCCTTCGGCGCCAAGGAGGACTACGTTTTCCCCGACATGGACGCCCCTCCAGCCTGAGAGACGGCCTCCCGCCCTTCTCCTCCCTCCCTGACCCGTCAGGCGGACTTGCAATGACCGAAAACCTCATCGGCTCCTTCGGACAGGACGTCTATCCCCTCGGTCAACGCTTCTTTCGTAATGCATAGCGGCGGGGCGATCTTGACGCACTCGCCGCCCACCCCGACCGGGGCAAACATCAGCAGTCCTCGCCGGAAGCAGGCGAGATTGATCTCAAGCGCCGTCGCCGGGTCGGGCCGTTTGCTACCCGGTTCGACGATCAGCATCCCGGCGACCAGCCCTCGGCCCAGGACCGCACCAATGCACGCCGGATGACGCTGCCGGATCCGCTCCAGCCCCGGCAGGAGAACCTCTTCCAGGCGTCGGGCATTCTCCACCAGACCCTCTTCCTTGATCGCCTCCAGGTTGGCCAGGGCGGCCGCGACGCAGAGCGGCGAGGCCGAATGGGTCGAAGTCATGGACCCGGGCGGGTAGAGATCCATCATTTCCTTTCTGCCGATGACCGCCGACAGCGGCAGGGAGGAAGTGATGCCTTTGCCGCAGGCAATCAGGTCCGGCGCAACGCCGTAGTGTTCGTAGCAGAACATCCGACCGGTTCGGCCGAAACCGGCCTGGACCTCGTCGAAGATGAGCACGATGTCGTGCTCGCGGCAGAAGATCCTCCAGCGCCCGGGCGTATTCCAAGGGCAGGAAATCGGGGCCGACGCCCTGGTAGGATTCGGTCATGACCCCGGCGACCTCGTCCGGCGCCACGCCCCTCTCGTAGAGGGTCCTGAGAAAATGGTCGAAGGAGAGGTCGGGATTGTAGAATCCGTCGGGGAAGGGGAGCTGCAGGAAGGTCGGGTCCGCCTCGCCCAGCCAGCCTTTTTGCTTGGGCAGGCCACCGGCCAGTTGGGCGCCCATGGTTCGGCCATGGAAAGCCTTCTCGAAAGTAACGAAGAAGCGCCTGGCCGGACCGTGTTTCTTGAGGCCGTAGGTCTTGGCCAGCTTGATGCAGTTCTCCGTCGCCTCCGAACCGGTGGACAACAGAAAGACCTTGTAGTCGTCCGGGTGCGGAGCCAGGAGCTGCAGCGCGCGGGTCAATCGGGCGCGCTTCTGGTGAACGAAGACGTAGGAGGCCAGAAGCCCCTGTTCCAAGGCCTCCTTGAGGGCCGCTGTGATCTCCCGGGTGCCCGTGCCCGGCGTTGGTGATCAGCACACCGGAAGAGAAATCCAGCCACTGGTTGCCCCACCGGTCGCGGACGAGGAAACCCTCGGCCGACTCCCAGACCAGCGGCGGCATGCCCGTCATCGACCGTGGTTCGCTTTGGCGCAGGGCCTCGAAGATGGGCAGGGATTCGGGAACCGGCAGCTTGGTGCCGATCCTTCTGTATTCGGTGGCGACCCTTGCGACCGCCACCGGCTCCAGGGAATACTCAGCCATCTCTGTGCTCCTGGCGGACCGGACCGGCCCGGTCTCAGACCACAATCCTGGATCGGGGTTCATACTCGATGCTGACCGCCGCTCCGTGGCGGGTGATGGAGGCCCGCGCCGCCTCGTGGACCAATTCGTTGGTCCAGGAGTTGGCCGCCGTGGCGATCAGCCCCTGTCGGTCTATCTCCTCCACGGCGGCCCGCCGGGCGTTCGGGGCGTCGCCGCTGGCGGCCGCGGCTTCGATGCGGACCATGGCCAGAAGGGCAGCGGAAACCGAATCAACCCCATAGCCAATCGGTTTCAGCCCCAGCCCCTCCCAGGGGACGTACTGAAAGAAGTCCGGGTTAACGTAGTGAAAGCGTTTGGCAGAGATGCCGGTGGGCTCGGGAAAGGCGTACTCCACGCCCCGGAACTGGTCATTGTGCTTGAGCAGACCCGCCCGGCCGTCCTTTTCGAAGAACATGTTCAGGCACTGCTCATTAGGCCCGGCCCCCTCGTCCGGGTAACCCAGACCGGCGGTCACGCTCAGTAGGGCACCGTTTTCGAAGCGTACCCGGCCGACGGCCCACATGTAACCCCGGTTGCCGTTGGGAAAGGTCCCCTCCCATCCGGCCGAAGAGACCTCGACCGGCCTCAGCCCCGTGATGAAGCCGACCAGGTCCACGTAGTGACAGCCGACATAGACGAACGGGTCAGTCTGATCGCAAGTGAACCAGTGCTGGAAGTTGGAACGGCGGTAATAGTAGGGCTCAATCATCTTGGCCTCGCCCATCACGAAATCGCCAAGTTCGCCCTTTCTGAAACGCCGCCGGGCGATGAGGGCCCGCCGGTCGAAGCGCTTGTGATATTCCACCGCCACCAGCAGGTCCCGCTTGCGGGCCTGAGCCGCGATCTCCTCGGCCTGACGGTAACCCAGGGTCAACGGCTTGACACACAGGACGTGTTGGTCGGCGGCCAGGGATTCCATCACCACCCGGTGGTGAAGCTGGTCGGGCAGGGCGACGATGACCGCCTGACGAGGCTTGACCCCCTCAAGAACCCGGCGGTAGAGGTCGGGATCGGCCGGCCCCCCGTCAGCCGGTTCCGGCAAAGCCTTGAAGCCTTGACCGGGGAAAGCCTCTGTGATGTTTGGGTCTTCCTGAAGAGCCAGCAGCGAAGCGGGCCGCGTGCCGCAGACCGTCACCTCGCCGATCGGGCCGATCCGTTGAAGATGCAGGACGGCCGGCAGGATCAGATCGTGGACGATCATGCCCGGACCGATGATGGTCACATCCAGCTTTTCTTGAACCTGATGCGTCACGCGCTCTTTCGTTTCACGGGCTGCTCATTTGTCCGGCCGGCAACGGCTCGCCCTTGACCAGGCTCGCCGCGCCCGTGGGGCAGATGTCGGTGCAGGTGGCGCAGCCGGTACATTCCTGCGGTTTGACCACCGCCTTTTCATGATCCATGGTGATGGCGTAGCAGTGGCCGATTTGCAGGCACAGCCCGCAGCCGTTGCACTTTTCCGGGTCGATGACGGAATGACCCTGGTAAAGGGTCAACTCGGTGGTCGGGGTGATATGGGGCACGACGGCATCGCGGAAGTCGCGGTAATCCGAATACCCCTGGCGGCGCATGAACTCCTTGATCCGGGTGACCATGCGCGGCAGGATGCCAAACCCCTTGATCATGGTCGCGGTGCAGACCTGAACGAAATCGGCCCCGCACATCATGAAGCGAACCGCTTCGAGCCAGCCGTCCACCCCGCCGCTTCCCATGACCAGCGGCTTCGGACCAAGTAGGGAACGCATCTCGTAAACATCCCTCAGCGCCAGCGGCCTGATCCATGGCCCGGACATGCAGGCCAGGGTTGGCTCGTCCTGGAGGTGATAGATGCCCCGGTCCGGGTGCTCTATGTCGAAATCCACGATGGCCAGCCGGTTGGCCGTGGTCCCGACCGACGCGGCGCCGGCCGCAAAACAGGCCTCGGCCACCTGGGCGATGCGGCCGCCTTCGGGCGTCAGCTTGACGAACACGGGCACGGAGACAACCGCGCTGACAGAGGCGACCGCCTGAGCCACCAGTTCCGGCACCGAGCCCACGCTGGCCCCGGACACGACCGCCGACTCGCCGCCCGAGCGCTGGACATTAAAGGACATGTTGGGGCAGCACATGTTCAGTTCGATGACATGGGCCCCGGCGGCCTCGTATTGACGGGCCATGGCGGCCCAGCCGGTTTGCGGGTCGGGTCCGGCGTACGCCATATTGGCGTAGAGGATCAGCTCGCTGGTCTCCCGCCGGGCCGCCTCCATGAGCCGTAGGCCCTCGTCGAAACGGAGCCGGGTTTCGGCGGTGAAGGCGTGGTAGCGCTGCTTCTTGACCCAGCGGTAGCGGGGCGGCTTGGAGACGTAGACCGGGTCGATGGCCAGTTTGAGGCTGGCCCCGCCCCAGCCGGCCGCCTCGATCTCCTTGATCATGCCCAGGGTCTTGACCGTGGGCCCGGAGGCGACGATGAGGTTATTGCGGAACATCAACCCGGCCGCCTCTAACGGCATCAGGTAGTCAGCTTCCCTAAAGGCCATAATGCCTCCTCTGTACTATACCCACTCGCCCCGGATGGTCCGCTCCTCCCGGTGGGAACGGTAGCAGGCCATAACGATCTTGAGGGCAGCCAGTCCGGCCGGCCCGTCCACACCGTAGAAAAGCCCCTTTTTGCCCCGCACGCAGTCGATAAAGAACTCCAGTTCGGGCACGTAACCCAGGCTGAGGAACTCGTCCACAGCCGGCCGGGTCCAGCCGAAGTTGTGATCCGTCTTCTCGATGGAATAGGAAATACCCGGCCTGGAGTAGCAGGTGATGGGCGAGCCGAAGGTCAGGTCGATTTCGAGTATCCCGTCGCTGCCGTAGATCTCAACCCGGTCGTCCATTCCGCCGACGGTGATATAGTTCCCCTCGACCAAGGCGATCTGACCGTCCTTGAAGCGCAGCACCCCGAGCCCGAAATCCTCGCCGCCGTTTTCCTGGTGGACGAAGTTTCCCTTCAGCCCCCCGGTCATCCGACCGGTGGCCTCTATGACTGGGTTATTCGCGCGGCCCAGGAAATAGAGCAGCCAGCCGACCGGGTGGATTCCCAGGTGGAGGAAACTGCCTCCACCGCACATCTCCAGGTCTCTGGCGTAAGGTGAATGGGTTCCGTTGTGGCACTCCTTGGCCTTGACATACAGCACCCGGCCGATGCCGCCCTCCTGAACCAGCGCTTCCGCCTTTTTCAGCGCCGGGCAGAAACACCAGTCTTCGGCGTACATCAGCAGCACCCCCTCCCGGCGGCAAGCGTCGATCATCTCTTCGGCGTCTTCGATTCTTGTGGCCAGGGGTTTTTCGACGATGACGTGCTTGCCCGCCGCGGCCGCGTCAAGGGCGACCCGGTGATGAGTATAGTTGGGCGTGCAGACCGAGACCACATCCAGGTCATTGCGTTTCAGCATCTGCCGGTAATCGGTGTACATCGCGGGGATAGCCCATTTCTTGGCCACCGCGGCCGGGCCGGAGGGCGAGGCAATGGCGATGATCTCGGCGTGCTCGTGTCTGGAGAAGGCGTCGCAGTGGAAATCAGCCGCAAACTTCCCGCCAACGATTCCAACCCGGATCTTTCGGCTCATGTCAACCCCCCTCGGCTCGACCACCCGGATCCGCTAGCGGTCGTAAATGCGGCCGGCCTTGAAGTCGGCCCAGGCCGTCTCGAACCAGGCCTCGGTCTGGGGCAGGGACCGTCGGTCAACCCAGCGGGAAACGACGTTCCCCTCCGGGTCGGCCACCGTTTCCAGAACCCGGGCTCGGAATGCTTTATCCTCGGGCACAATCGGCCAGCCCTTGCCGAGCCGGGGGTGACTTCGTCCGCCCGTCGCCCAGGATCAGAGCTGAGCCGCGGCTGCCCTGGCCGCTTTCCACAGCGGTCAGACAGGCCCGCAGGTAAACCAGGTGGCTGAAGCAGAGCTGGCGCACGGTCAGGGCCCGGCCGGTTTCCTCCGGGTGGTGAGCCAGGCCGCGAACCCCCACCCGGTGCCACTGGGCCTCCGCCTCCTCGGTCGCCCGGGTCAGGCCGACGCGGGATCGGATGTGGGCCCCGGCTCGGCTCATACGCTCCTGAAGTTCGGCCAGGGCTTCGGCCCAGCCGGTTTTCACTTCCCGGCCCCGGTCCAGCCAGTCGATCAAGCACTCGAGGGATTCGCCAGCCGTCCGCCTGGCCCGCACCAAGTCCAAATCAGCCGAGGGTCCCCTGTGGGCGATGTGCTCGGCCGCCCGAAAGCCGCCGACCTGGCCGGAATTGAGCGCCGAGCCGCCCGGTCGGTAACGCCGTGGGTGCCGTTCACCTCGCCCACGGGGAAGAACGGTCCAGGTTCTCTGAGTCCCACCACCGATCCGCGGCCAGGCCGCCGTTGTTGTGCTGGGCGCAGACGGCGATTTCCAGCGGCTCGGCCGCCAGGTCGATGCCGTTGGCCCGGTAAAGCTCGATGGCGGCCGGGTTCATCGCCGCCAGGCGCGCGAGGGGCGTATCTCCAACGGCTCCGCAGCGGATGAGGTACTCCCGGGCCTCCTCGCCCAGATCGGCGAGAGCGAACCCCTCGGGGTTTGTTCGGAAATCCAGGAAGACCCGCCGGCCCTTGTCAACCGTCTCGATGTAGACCAGGATGTCCACCAGCGACGAACCGCCGACAGCCTTGGCCGCATCAAAGGGCCACTGGTAGCCCTTGAGAAAGACCGTGCGGTTCATCTCGCCCGGGAAATTGTAGGCGTCCCGCAGAAACTCCCGCGGGTCGCACAGGCCGTCCGGCCCGGTGCTGACGAAACGGGGGATCACCTGCATGAAGGTGCCGGAGACGTTCCAGCGGAACTTGATCGAGGCCAGGCCGTACTGCGACTCGGGCAGGTTGCGGGCCTTGGCCCCGGCCATCAGGGCCAGTCCGATGGCGCCGGTGTGGACCTGGGGATAGACGGTGGTCTGGTACAGCCCGCCCGGTCCGCCCACGGCAAAGACCACGTTTTCCGCCACATAGGCCTCAAAGCAGTTTTCCGCCTGGTTCCATAGCGATCGCGCCGGCCGCCCGCAACCCGTCCCTTTGTTGTATGGTGAGCAAAGAGGCGGCCAGGCGCGACTCCCGGATCGGGATGCGAAGCAGCCGCGCGCGGTCGATGAGGTGACGGCACATCTCCCGCGAGGTGTAGGGGCCGATCGAGGTCGCCCGCTGGCGGGGGTCGTGATCGGTCTTGTAGCCGACGAACTGGCCGTAGCGGTCCTGGGGGAAGGGCACGCCGAGGTTCACCAGGTGGAAAAAAGCGCGGGCCGAGAGAGCCGCCTCGACCAGGGCCAGGTCGCCGTGCATGGTGCCGCCGCCAAAAAGGGCCTCCGCCATCGCCTGGGGCGAGTCCGGCTCCGCCCCGATCATTCCCAGCTTGTAATAGGTCTGCTTGTCGCTGCCCGTGTTGATCGAGGTGCCCATCGCGAGCCCCTCGGTGACGATCAGCAGGTCCTCGATGCCCAGGGTCCTGAGCTGGACGGCGGCGTTGAGTCCGGCAGCGCCCGACCCGATGACCAGGCAGTTGACCCGCCGGCATTCACATCGCAGCCCGCGAGCGGTGATTATGGTCTCTGGAGGGATCAAGTCTCGTCCGCCGGTTTCCAGAATAGGATGTTCGAGTGTCACATTACCGCCCGAGACAGCCGGTCGTCAACCCGGCAGGATTGACAAGTGCGGGTCCGGCGCCTAAGGATATGCGAGTAACCGGCAGTTGAACCGCCGGAAGCGCCATGACAGGAGAGAGCCCTATGCTGAAGTTTGACCTTGAAGTGTTGAGCCGACCAGCGAGGATCGGAACGCGAAAGGCCCCCAACCGGCTGGTTAATCAGCCCATGGAGTGCAACGACGCTGAACCCAACGGCGATCCCTCCGAGTTGACCTTATCGGCGATACCGGCTCCTGGCCGAAGGTGGTGCAGGGCTGATCCACATCGAATCGGCCAGCGTCGCCCCGGGAAGCCTGGCGCGCAAGAACCAGCTCATGGCCGGACCGGGAAACACGGAGGGCCTGACCCGGCTCATCGAGTCGATGAAGAAAGATCAACCGCGAGTCCCTGATCATCCTCCAGCTCAACCATTCCGGGGCCGTCTCCGGGGCCTTTTCCGAAATCGTTTCCTACTACCCCGTGTCCGATCCCGGCGTCAGGATCTTGAGCGACGAGGAGATCGAGGTTATCCGGGAGAGGTTTGTCGCCGCCGCCCTCTTGGCCCGCAGGGCCGGGGCCGACGGAATCGACCTGAAGATGTGCCACGGCTACCTGGGCGGCCAGCTGCTGCGGCCGGCCAACACCAAGGAGGGCCGGTACGGCGGCGGGTTCGACAACCGGACCCGGTTTTTCCGGGAGACGTTGACGCGGATAAAGACGGAGATCAACGACGAGTCGTTTCTGTTGGGCTGCCGGTTCTCTTTTTACGAGGGAATCCCCGGCGGATTCGGCACCCCAGGCCCGCAGGAGGTGATCGAAGATTCTGCCGAACCGCTGGCCTTTTGCCGGCTGGCCGAGGAGACCGGCGTCCACTTCCTCAACGTCTCGGGCGGCATCCCGAGCATCACCGCAGAGCTGACCCGTCCGACCAAGGCCTATCCCCAGGGAGTGTACCGGCAGTTTGGCTGGGCCGCTCAGGTCAAGCGGGCAGTCGGCCTGAGCGTCATCGGGTCAGCCTACTCTTACCTGCGCGACGGCCGCCCCGACCTGAGCGGACCGGACGGGGAGAGGAAATCGCTGCTTTACTGGGCCTGCAAGAATATCGCTGAAGGGCGAACCGATCTGGTCGGCGTGGGCCGGCAATCCCTGGCTGACCCCCATTTTGCCAAGAAGGTCTTGGCCGGTGAAGCGGATCGGGTTGATTACTGCAAGTCCTGCGGCGGCTGCTCAATTCTGCTGGGCAGCCAGGCCCGGGTCGGGTGCGCGGTTTTTGACGATCTCTACCGAGAGGAGTTGCGCAGGGTCAAGGCGGCAGGCCGGTGACGGCCGGTGGCGAACGGCGATCAGCCGCTCTTCAGCAGGTTGCGCAGCACGGTCTGGAGGTGATCGAGCATCAATTTCTCGGCCAAGGCGGCGTTGCGGTCCCTTATGGCCGCCACCAGGCCGTGGTGCTGGCCGGCGTAGATCTTCCATCTTTCAGGGGTCAGGCTGGCCTCTTTCATGCGGCCCCAGACCTCCCCCCGGCGCAACTGGTTGGTGATGTTGAACAGGGAAATGAGCAGGTGGTTTTTGGTCGCCTGGGCAAAGGTTTCGTGCAGGACCAGGTCCCACTTCTCGTTGTCCTCGAACCCGGCCGCCGACTCCGAGCGGCGCACGGCCAGCTCCATCTTGTCCATTTCCTGGCTGGTGGCGCGCATGGCGGCCATGGCGGCGATTTTCGGTTCGATGACCAGCCGAACTTCCATAATCTCGGCCGGTGAGGTATGCTCGATCAGCGGCCGGGTGTCGATCGCGGTCGGCTGGGGGGGTGAGCCGACGAAAGTCCCCTGTCCGACATGACGCCAGATCAAGCCCTCGGCCTCCAGTTTGGCCAGGACCTTGCGCAGCGCGTTGCGGGTCAGGCCCAGTTCGCCGGCCAGTGTGCGCTCGGGCGGCAGCCGTTGGCCCTTGCCGTACTGGCCGGACCGGATCATGTGCCGGATTTTTTCGACCGGGTTCGTGGATTTGTCGTGCATAAGGTCCTGACTATACCGCAAACAAGAAAAAACGCAACCAATATTTCATTGGTCCAGTATCCCAATCGTATCGGTTTAGGAGCTGTTTTTTCCCTTGACAGCCACGGGCGCAGCTCCTTTAATGGTTAGAAATTGGTTGGGTAATTGGTCTGAAGAAGGCTAGTTTCCCAAGGCCCGGAATACGGCCCGCAGAGAGGGTCCCATAGTCCCCAGGAGCGGACTTATCGACCTGTCAGCTTCCGACGGTGAGGGTGGAGCGGGAGACGCACCCCATACAGGCGAGTCAGCGGTCACCCGCTTGATCAACTGAAAGTTTATTAAACAGCAAACCCTGAAAGAAGGAGGTAGAGACGATGAGCGGAATCCAAATGCGGAAGGCGGTCATGATCATGGTTCTGGCCCTCGGCCTGTGCATTTCCGGCACGGGGATCCATTCGGCAGTTGCGCAGGACAAGGTGGTCTGGACCTTTGCCACGAACCCCGGTCCGGCGGCCAATACCTGGAGTTTCCATCCCTACCCGCGCTTCCAAAAGCTGCTGGAGAAAAACTCGGGCGGCCGTTTCGTTCTTGAGACCAAGGTCGGGCTCTATCCGCCCAGGGAGGTCATCCACGCCGTCAAGGCCGGTCGAGTGGAGATCGGCTGGGAGCGGACTCCCTGGCTGGCAGGCACGTTTCCGCTGTGGGACCTCTCGCTGCCGTTCTTCTGGGACGATGTGTTCGAGTATGAAGCGTTCTTGAACGATCCGCGCACGATGGCCATCGACAAGAGAACCTTCGGCGAGCAGGGTCTGATCAAGATCGCTGAGATCCAGTCGGCCACCACCGATGGGATCTTTGCCAAGAAGCCCGTCAAGACCCTGGAGGACTTCAAGGGCCTGAAAGTCCGGACCGCAGGCGTCATCCCGACCTTCGCCCTGCAGCTGATGGGCGCCTCCCCCCTGACCATAGCCACGACCGAGATCCTGGAAGCCCTGCAGCGGGGCACGGTCGACGCCATCCAGACCTCGCGGGGCTGGGGCATGGGTTTCGGCCTGCCCGACGTGGCTACCCACGTCAGCATCTGGCGGGTCCAGTCCACCTTTCCGGGTATGCTCATCGTCAACCAGGACAAATTCGCCGCGCTGCCGGACGACCTGAAAAAGGTCCTGATGGATACCGGCCGCGAGATCCAGGGGCAGAATACCTTCGGCGCTCTGATCGAGGAACTGGAATCCGACATCGGCGCCAAGGTCAGCCGAATGACCCAGGTTCAGCCTGAGAAAGCGGAAGTGGACAAAGCGCGGGAGCTGTGCAAACCGGTGATCCAGAAATGGCTCGAGATGACGGCTCCCGACGGGAAAGCGGTCCTGGACATCGCCGCCGAGTACGCCGGCGGGGCCAAGATCATGATGGGTAAGTAATTTTGAGGCCGGGCAGCCGGGGCTGGTGGCTTGAGCGGCGCGGCTGCCCCGGTACCTCGATCCCTCTTGCGCGTCGCTGAAAAGGTGAGCGCATCGCAGCGGTGCTTTCTGTGGATAGAGCAGCCAAAATCATAGAGCGGATGGCCGACTGGATGGGATATGTGTCCGGCTGGATGGTCCCGATTATGGTCGTCCTGGTGGCGGTGGAGGTGTTCATGCGTTACGTACTCCACAACCCGCCCATGGTGGCCGACGAATTCAGCGCCTACCTGCTGGTCGGACTGTCCTTTCTGGGCTTGGCCTACACCTGGAGGCAAGGCGGCCATGTCCGCATCACCATCCTGGTTTCCCGGCTGCCGGTCAGGGTGGCCTCCTGGATCAGGCTGGGCGTTCTGTTCCTTATCCTGGCGTTCATGATCGGCATTAGCAAAGCCGGATACGACATGGTCGTCTACGCGCGCGAAATCGGACTCAAGTCCGATACCTGGCTGACCTTTCCGCTCTTTTGGCCTCAACTGACCGTGTTCCTCGGGTTCGTCATGCTGACGCTGACGCTGCCGGTGGAGATCGCCAGGGTGATCGTCAAGATCCGGGCCGGCGAGCCGGTGGAAGAGAAAATCGAATGAGTCTCGCCCTGATATCCCTGGTTTTGCTAGGCGGACTGGTTCTGCTGTTGGCCTTGGGGGTCGAGATCGCCCCGGCCATGGGCATCGTCGCCGCCTTCGGACTGATCGTCTTCGTCGGGCACCCGTTGGATTATTTTGCCCGGGCGGCCTTCGAGATCATGAACAACTTCACTTTCACCGCCATCCCCCTGTTTGTGTTCATGGGGGCCATTTTTTCCAACACCGGCATCATCAACACGCTTTTCCGCGGCTCGGAAAAAATATTCGGCAACCTGCCCGGCAGCCTGGCCTCCAGCGTCATCGTGGCGAACTCGATTTTCGGGGCCATCTCCGGGTCTTCCCTGGCAGCGGTGGCCACCTTCGGCAAGATATGCTTCCCGGAGATGAAAAAGGCCGGCTATGATGTCAAGCTGTCCCTGGGCGCCATTGCCATATCCGGAACCCTGAGCGTGCTGATCCCGCCGAGCGTCATCCTCATCGTCTACGCCGGCTGGCAGGATGTCTCCGTAGCCCGCCTCTTTGCCGGCGGGATGGTCCCCGGGATCATCCTGGCCGCCATGCTGGTTCTGACGGTGACGGTGCTGGTTGCCCGCAACCGCTCCCTGGCGCCCAGGGTGGGCAAGTTCACCCTGGCCGAAAAGGGCAGGGCCCTGGTGGAGCTGCTGCCCTTTTTGGGGATCATTTTCCTGGTCCTGGGTACCATCTTCGGCGGCATCATGACCCCGACCGAGTCGGCCGCCCTGGGCGCGTTCATCAGCCTGGTCATGGCCGTCATCTACCGCCGGCTCACGATGCAAGCGTTCTTAGACAGCATGTGGACTGCGGTGACGATCACCTCAATGATCGCTTTTGTCCTCTTCACCGCCCGCATGCTGGGTCAGGTGTTCCAGTTCATCGGGCTGACTGAGGCCTTCTCCGGGTTCATGACGAACCTGCCGCTGGGCAAGAATGCCATCCTGTTCGTCATCTGCGCCATGTACGTCGTCCTCGGCTGTTTCTTCGATGCGCTCTCGATGCTGGTCCTGACCTTGCCGTTCATCGCCCCGATCATCAACGATCTGGGTTTCGACAAGATATGGTTTGGGGTGCTCTATGTCGTCCTGGCGGAGATCGGGTTGGTCACCCCGCCCTACGGCCTCAACCTCTTTGTCCTCAACGGGGTGGTGCCGGATTATGAGATCACGACGATCTTCATGGGTACGCTGCCGTTCCTGATCCCCACGGCAATCTTGGTCCTGTTGCTGGCCTTTTTCCCGGAAATCGCCCTCTGGCTGCCCGGTCTGCTGTACTGAGTGAACCGGGTGGCAAGTGAGGAAACCCGAGGCGCCCTCCGCATGGTTTGAGTTACGGAACCGGATCCTTGCACACCGGCCGGGAGACGGAAGCGAGAAATCATTTTAATCTGGAAAGGAGCTGATTCATGTCTGACCTGAACTACCAAGGCGTATCCCTGGAGAACGTGCCATTTTTTCAAAAGGAGAAATACTGGGTCTCGCCGATGAACTTCCTGGACGAGACGGTGGACAGGTCCCAGGTTCAACCCAAAGTGGCCATTCACGACGTGACGCTGCGCGACGGCGAGCAGACGCCGGGAGTGGTGTTTACCGCGGAGGAGCGAATCGCCCTGGCCAAGGCGCTCAACGATCTGGGCGTGGACCGGATCGAGTTCGGCATGCCGGTGGTTTCCAGGGATATCTACGAGGCTTTCGAGGAAGTGCTCAAGATGGAGTTCAAGTCCGAGATCATCGCCTTCCTAAGGGCCCATCCGGACGACATCAAGGCGGCGGTCGACCTGGGAGCCAAGAGCGTGATCATCGAGCACAATGTCAACCCCTATTTTTGCCGGCACGTCTACGGCCTGACCCACGAGCAGACGGTTGCGCGGATGGTGGAGACCTTCAAGGACGCGCAGTCGGCGGGACTCAAGGCCCGCCTCATGGGCTGGGACGCCTCCCGGACGACGCTGGATTACCTCAAGCGGCTGTACACCGAGATCTGCGAGCAGGTCGTGCCCGCATCGATCATTTTTGTTGACACCTTCGGGGTGCTCACCCCGGCCGCCATGGGCCATGCCGTCAAGTCGTTCCGGCAGTGGTTTCCCAGCGTGCCGATCGAGGTGCACAACCACAACGGCTTCGGCTTGGGCATGGCCAACGTTGTGGCCGCGGTGTTGGCCGGGGCGAGCTGCGTGCATGGGGCGCTCTTGGGCCTGGGTGAGCGGGACGGCAACATCCCCATCGACGAGATCGCCATGGCCCTGGAGCTGCTCTATCGGATTCCGACCTCCATCGACCTGTCCCAGATCAGCCGAGCCTGCGAGCTGGCCCAGCGCATCAGCCGCTATAAGAACCAGGGCACCAAGCCGGTCTCGGGTGACTTCTACTTCCAGCTCCAGGCCGGGGTGGTCATCCATGCGGTGGAGAAGATCGCCGAGGCCGGGTTGGGGTCGCGGACCTGGGCCGCCTTCGCCCCGGAGATGATCGGCAAGAGCGGCTACCAATACCTCCTGAGCAAGGTCTCCGGTGTACGAACCGTCCGGATGTATCTCAAGGAGCTGGGTCTCGAGGCAAACCACGAGCAGATGGCCGAGTTGTTGGAAATCGTCAAGGAGCAGTCCAATCTGGTCAAGGGCGTCATCAGCCTGGAGGAGTTCGGCTTTATCGCCCGGGACTATCTCAAGAAGAAAGGACGCTAGCCGGAATCAAACCCCGGCCGCTCAGCAAGAGCGGTTTTCGAGCCGCGCCCCGTGACAGAGGAGGTGAAATCGTGCGGGTAAATGATGCAAAAGGCATGATGGCCTTCTGGACCGACATCACCGAAAAGTATGTCCTCCGCTTTCAGGAGTGGCACAACTGCGAACACATGAGCGAGCGGACCTCCATTCCCGGCTTCATGGTCGGCCGCCGCTACCGGGGCATCGGTAACGCGCCGATGTTCTTCATCAGCTACGAAACGACCGGGCCGGACGTCTTCAAGAGCCAGCCTTATTTGGACCGGCTCAACAAACCGACACCATGGACCAAGGAGGCGCTGACCCACTTTAACAACAACATGCGCAACATCTACCGTCTCCTGGCCGCCTCGGGAGAACAGGCCCAGTCGGAGGCGCCCTACTCTCTGGCCGTGCGTTTCAACATCCGACCCGCGGCCGAAAGGGAGACGGTGGATTGGTATGTCAAGGAGTGCCTGCCGGCTCTGACTGCCGTGAAAGGCGTCTTCAGGGCGCGCCTGTTCGAGGTGGACGAGGAGATATCCAACATCAAGACGGCCGAACGGGCGATCTACGGCGGTGGGCCGGGGCAGCAGAAGTACCTGGTCTATTGTGAGATGATGAAACGCGAGGTGGCCGACAGCCCGCAACTCATGGGGGTCAGGCGCGGCGAGGGCAACCCGGTGTTGTTCGGGAACCTGGAGAACGTCTTCGAAGAGTTGTCCTGGCTGGAGTTCGCCATGTACAATCCGGATTACATGTAGGGGCGCGGGTCATGGCTGATTTGAAGGTCAATTTCTGCGGACTGGAGTTCAAGAATCCGATTGTCGTTTCCTCGATCGAGCCGACCAACAGCGTGGCCAACCTGAAGAAGTGCATCGAGGCCGGAGCGGCCGGAGCCATTGTCAAGACCCTGACCGACATACCGGCTATGCACTCCCTGACCCGACACTCCAAGTACGCCATCCTCAACGAGGAGGGGCGCTGCATCAAAGGCAAAGTCCCCCGGCACTTCACCTTCTACAGCCGCTCCGGCTATGCCAAGGAGGATTATCGGGAATGGGCCGCCTGGCTCAAGGAGGCCCAAGACTATGCCGCCCAAAACGGGGCCCACATCATCGCCAGCATCGGCGCCGGCTCAACGGAAGGCTGGCGAAACATCTGCCGCATGGCCGAGGACTGCGGTGTGCGCATGCTGGAGCTGAACCTGGGCTGCCCCCACCCCACCCAGATGAAAGGGGCCCAGGCCGGGGTGCTCATCTGCCAGAACCCCAATGCCTCGGCCGAGGTGACGGCGGTGGTCAAGCAGGCCGTGGGCATCCCGATCATGGTCAAACTTTCGCCCGAGGCGGCCAACCTGACCGTGATCGCGGAGGCGGTTCAGAAGGCCGGCGCGGATGCCGTCACGGTTAACAGCCGATTCACCGGTTTCTGCGTCGATATCGAAACCGGCCGGCCCTACATCGGCGGTCCGGCCGGCGTCGGGGGCCCCTGGATAAAACCGGTCACCCTGCGCTGGGTCCACGACATCTATTCCAAGCTGGGCATGCCCATCGCCGGCTCAAACGGCATCTTCGACTGGCGCGACGCCGTAGAATTCATCATGAGCGGAGCCCGGATCATGCAGGTCGGCTCGGTGCTCATGCTCAAGGGCTATGACCGCTTGTCCGAGATCATCGACGGAATCGAGAATTTCCTCGATGCCCACGGTTATCCGGCGGTGGAAGCCATCTACGGCCTGGCCTCGAAGGCGGCGGTTGCTTCCTACAATCAGACCTTCGCCGATAAAGGCCGGCACGCCGTTGTCGACCGCGAGAAATGTACCCTTTGCTGGAACTGCGTTCGGTCCTGCTTTTATGGGGCCATGAGCCGGGGCGAGGGAGAGGTGACCACCCATTCGGACAATTGCATCGGCTGCGAGCTGTGTTTCAGCGTCTGCCCCTTTGAGGCGGTGTCTTTCGAGTCCAACATCTGAGAAAAAGGCGAATGATGGATCGCAGTCAGCCCATGGCTATGGTCTACGAGCCCGGACGGATCGAATACCGGGACATGCCGATCGGTCAGCCGGGGCCTGGCCAGGTCCTCATCAGGACCCGGGCGGTGTCGATCTGCGGCAGCGATGTGCACACCTTCCACGGCAGACATCCCTTCGCCCCACTGCCGGCCGCCCTGGGCCATGAGCTCGCTGGCGAGATCCTCGATCTGGGTCCGGGAGCCGGCCGGTTCAAGCCGGGCGACCGGGTCGTCCTGGAACCGATCATCATCTGCGGCCAGTGCGAGTTCTGTTCCCAGGGGGATTACCACCTCTGCCGCGACATCAGCTTCCACCATCGGCGGGGCCAGGGGGCCTTCACCCCCCATTTCGTAGCCGATGAGGCCTGGGTCCACCGACTGCCGGACAACCTCTCCTTTGAGGAAGGAGCCCTGGTCGAGCCGATGGCCGTGGGCATCCACGCCGTAGGCCGGGCCGGGCTGAAGATCGGCGACGACCGTGGCGGTTTTCGGGGCCGGGGCGATCGGTCTGCTGATCCTGATGCTGGCCAGATTGTCCGGTGCGGGCGATGTCTTCTCAGTGGACGTGCAGGACTCCCGGCTGAAAAAGGCGCTGGAACTGGGCGCCAGCAGGGTTTTCGACAATCGGGACGGGGAGGCGGTCGCCGGATTACTGGACCGGACCGGCGGCTTGGGGGTGGATACGGCCTTTGAGGCGGTCGGTCTGCCCCAGACCCTCAACCATGCCCTGGCCGCTCTCAGGAAAGGCGGCACAGCGGTTATGGTCGGCCTGATGAGCCTGCCTGAGGCGACGCTGCCGGCTAACATCTTTGTCGCCAAGGAGATCACCCTCAAGGGCTCCCAGGGGTACTGCCGCGACTTCCGCACTGCGCTGAAACTGCTTGAAAACGGCTACCTGGACCTGAAACCGCTCATTACGCACACCTTCCCCCCGGACAGGCTCCAGGAGGCCTTCGAGAGCCTGGTGGACCCGGCCTGCGGGGCGGTCAAGGTGGTGATTCAATACGACTGACCAGGAGGGACTCGTGGACGTCAAAGCCATGGTGCTGGAGAAATTCAACGAACCGCTGACGGAAAGAGCGTTTGTCTTGCCCAAACTCGAACCGGGCCAAGTTGTGGTAAAGATCCTGGCAGCCGGGGTCTGCGGTTCAGATGTCCACATGCACAAAGGTCAGGATCCCCGACTCAGACTGCCCATGATTCTGGGGCACGAGGGTGTCGGCGAGGTGGTCGAGCTGGCTGGGGAGAAGCGGTACGTCGCTGAAGGCAGCCCGGTCAAGCTCGGTGACCGGGTCTTGTGGAGCCGGGGGGTGACCTGCGGCCACTGCTACTTCTGCAAGATCAAAGGCACGCCTTCGCTTTGCCTCAACCGCTGGGTCTACGGCATCCATCTGTCCTGCGCCGAACCGCCATATCTTACCGGCAATTATGCCCAATACCTGCCACTGCATCGAAATGTCGATCTGTTCCGGCTGGATGACGTGGGTGCCGACCCGGCCGACATCGAGGTCTACGCTCCGGCCTCCTGCTCCGGCGGGACGACCGCCCACGCCATCGATCTCGCCGGCATCCAGCCCGGTGACAGCGTCCTGGTGCAGGGGCCGGGTCCGCTGGGCATCTATGCCGTCGCCTTTGCCACGGCTCAAGGGGCCTCGCGGATCTTTTGCATCGGCGGCACAAAGCAGCGTTTGGAGATCTGCCGTCGGATGGGCGCGACGGATATCCTCAACCGGCACGAGATGAGCCCGGAGGAGAGGAGGGGGGCGATCCTGGAGGCTACCCACGGGCAGGGGGTGGACGTGGCCCTGGAGGTGGCCGGCTCGCCCGCCGCGCTCAAGGAGGCGATCACGTTGACTCGGATCGGCGGGGCCTGTGTCACTGCTGGTTTCGGTGAACCCCACGGGCCCATCGAGCTGGACTGCTTCCACGACATCGGTCGCAAGCATCTGCGTCTTCAGGGCGTGTGGGTCAGCGACGTCCGGCACACCCACATGTCGCTCCAGCTGACCCGGAGCCGTCTGAAGGATTTCAGACAGATCATCACCCACCGCTTCAAGCTTGACCAAGCCAACGAGGCCCTGGCGGTCATGGCCAACAGGGAAGCGGTCAAGGCGGTCATCTATCCTCATGCCTGAGCCGCCGCAATCAAGTCAGAGGAGGGAACCATGCCCGGATACAAGCGAATCGAGGTCGTCAACGCCATCCGCAACCGGGGCCTGATCGCCCGGCTGGAGCCGGCCGGATACGAAAAGACGCAAGCCGCTGTCACGGCGCTGGCCGACGGTGGGGCCTGCGTCGTGGAGTTGGTCCTGCAGCAGCCGGGCGGAGAAAAGGACTTTTCCGCCCTGGCCAATCACTGCAAGGCCAACGATCCGGCGGTCCTGCTGGGAGGGGGCCCGGCCGACGAAGCCGGGGCGGCGATCCGGTTGATCGAGGCCGGGGCGGATTTCATCACCGGGGTCTTTGATGCCGAAGCAGCCCGACTGTGCAACCGCAACAAGGTCTTGTACCTGCCCCTGGCCAATGACGAAGACGCGATCACGGCCGCCGAGGATGCCGGGGCGGAACAGGTGAGAGTCGATGTCGACAGCCCGGCCGGACTGGCCCGGTTGGCAGCCGGCCATCTCCGGTCCGACTTCCTGCCCGTCAAGGGCATCGCGGCTGGGGGGATGGAAGCCTGGCTGCAGGCCGGGGCGGCCTGCCTCTACTTCGAGGCCGGCACAGGAACGGATGGTCTGGCCACCCAGGCGGCCGACCGGCTCTGGGAAGCAGCCGGAGCCCGCGGCCTGCCTTTGTTCAGCGGATTGGAGCATTGGGGCACCTACCCCAGAAAGGGCCAGGACTCACAGGAGATCGTGGACTGGTACGTGAATTCCTTCGGCTTCAAGCATCTGGAGGGGGAATACTTCCACTTCGTTTCCTCGGCCGGCCCGGGCCGGCTGGAGATCTTGAAGGAACACGAGCCGACCAGGGGGCACATGGCCATCAAGGTCCGCCATATGCCCGCGGCCGTCGAAGCCCTGGCCGCCCGGGGAATCGGCTTTGAACCGGTCAAGGATCTCGGACGGGTCAAGGTCGTCTTCCTGAAACAGCCCGACCCAGCGGGCAACAAAGTCCACCTGCTCTATCAGGCCGTGGCCTGAACCGGTGAACCAATGGCCAAAGCCAAGACCCATCAGGAATTCTTCCAGTCGCCCGAGAACGCCCGCTCCCGGGCGCTGCTCAAGGGCATGGGATACACCAGCCGGGACCTGAAGCAACCCCGCATCGGGGTGGCCAACTCCTGGGGCGAGACCAGCCCGGGGCACTTTCACCTGCGGGCCCTGGGTGACGCGGTCAAGGCCGGTATTTGGCAGGCCGGGGGAACGCCGTTCGAGTTCAACAGTTTCGGTCAGTGCCCGATGGACATCGGCACCCACGGCATCCGCTATGACACGGCAACCCGCGACATCGTCGCCGCCGAGATCGAGGCGGCCGCCTGGCTACACATGTTTGACGGCCTGGTCATGATTTCCTCCTGTGACAAAAATGTCCCGGCGAACCTCCTGGCTGCGGCTAGGCTGAACATCCCCGTGATCATCGTTACCGGCGGGCCCATGCTGGCCGGTCGCCACCAGGGGCAGGATCTGGATACGACCTCGGTCGATGTCCACTGCTGGGCCTATGGCGTCGGCCGGGAATCGATCTCCCTGACCGAACTGGACGAGCTGGAAAACGCGGCCTGCTCCGGGGCCGGGGCCTGCGCCCTGCTGGGTACGGCCAACACCATGCAGTGTTTGGCCGAGGCCCTAGGCCTCTCCCTGCCGGGAGTGGCTACCAGCCCGGCCCCGCTGGCCCGAAAGCTGCGCCTGGCCAAGGAGACCGGCAATCGAATCGTGGAGTTGGTGGAAGCGGGTATCACCTCCCATCAGATTATCACCCGAGAAAGCATCATCAACGCCATTCAGGTGCTCCACGCCGTCGGCGGCTCAACCAATGCCATCATTCATCTGCTGGCCTTGGCCTGGGAGATGCGGCTGGAAGGGGAGATCACCCTGGGGCTGATCGAGGAACTGGGCCGCAGGACGCCCTGCATCGCCGCTGTCAGACCGAGCGGCCCCTATACCATGGGCGACTTCGACGAGGCAGGGGGAGTCCAGGCCGTCATGAAGAAGCTTCACGACACCTTGAACCTGGATGCCCTGACCGTGACCGGCCGCAGCGTCGGGGAGAACCTGGCCGCCGTCCGGGACCGGCCCTCGCCGGTCATCAAGGATCTCCAGGACCCGGTCCACAAGGGCGGACTGGCTATCCTAAGGGGCACCCTGGCCAGATCGGCCGTGGTCCGGCCGACCGTGGTGGTGCCCGAGATGATGCAACACCGGGGTCCGGCCCGGGTCTTTGACGGCCAGGAAGAGGCGCTGGACGCGCTTCGGGAGGGTCGAATCGAGCCGGGGGATGTGCTGGTGGTCCGCTACGAAGGGCCCAAAGGCGGCCCGGGCCTGACCGAGGTCTTCAAGGTCATCGGCTTCCTGCGGGCGCTGGGCTTGGAATCAAAGTGCGCCCTGGTGACCGACGGCAAGATCTCCGGCTTTGCCAAGGGGCCGTTCATCTGCCAGGTGACCCCCGAGGCGGCTGAAGGCGGTCCGCTCTCGATCGTCCGCGACGGCGATGAGATCGAAATGGATATCCCCGGCCGGCGGCTCGACCTGCTGCTGCCGGAAGACGAGATCAAGGCCAGGCTGGCCGCCTGGCAAAAGCCCGCCCCCCGGGTTCGGGACGGTTTTCTAACGGTCTATGCCCGCCTGGCCAATCCTACGGACAAGGGGGCCGGGATCAACCTGCGCCTGGAGTGAGGCCCCCGGCGCTTTGGTGCCGGGAAGGTTTTGAACAGGTCTGAGGAGCGACCATGACCGAACAGCGGGTCTTGGTTCCTTGCGAGGGCTTCGAGCTGGAAGCCCTGTTTTCCCCGGCCCCGGGCGGGAAGGGGGTCGTGATCACCCACCCGCACCCGCTGTACGGCGGGGACATGCACAATTCCGTGGTGTCGGCCGTGGCCCGAGCCTACTCCCGGAAGGGCTGGGCCACCCTGCGCTTCAACTTCCGGGGCGTGGGGCGCAGCGGCGGGCGGCACGGCCAGGGGGTCGGCGAACAGGAGGATGTGCGGGCGGCGCTCGACTTCCTTAGAACCCAGGGCGCGCTGTCCATCGACCTGGCCGGCTACTCTTTCGGCGCCTGGGTGAACGCGCGGGGACTGGCGGGCTTTGCCGCTGCGGCACGGGTGGTGATGGTGTCCCCGCCGGTGGGTTTTCTGGACATGTCCTTCCTGGGCTTCGATGCCCGCATCCAGCTGGTCATTGCCGGGTCCGAGGACGAAATCGGGCCGCCGGAGCAAATTCGGGTGCTGCTGGAGACCTGGAATCCGGCGGCCCTCTTCGCCGTCATCCAGGGGGCGGACCACTTCTACGGGGGGAAAGGCCGGGAGCTGTCATTGGCGATCCAGGATTTCCTCGACCAGCCGCCGCACAGCGCCGAACCGCTCCAGCGCCCGGCGAGTTGACAGGGGAGGCAACCGCCCGGTTTTATGAACGAAATCTGGCGCCTCAAGAACCCGGTGATGGAATATGCCTGGGGCTCGCGGACGGTGATCCAGTCGCTCCTCGGCAAGCGGCGCTCCGCCGGGAGGCCCATGGCGGAGCTGTGGATGGGGGCCCATCCGCGCGCACCCTCGGCGGTGAAAAGGGCGGGCCGCTGGCAGTCCCTCGGGGAAGTAACGGCCGGGGACCCCCGCGCCGTGCTGGGCGTTGAAGCCGCTGCCCGCTTCGGCGGCCGGTTCCCGTTTCTGTTCAAGCTGCTGGCGGCCGAAGAACCCCTGTCCATCCAGGCCCACCCGGACCGTTCGGATGCCCAAGCCGGCTATGTCCGCGAAAACCGCTCCGGCCTGCCGCCCGGGGATCCGGCGCGGAGTTACCAGGACCCCATTGCGAAGCCGGAGATGCTCTGCGCGCTGACCCCTTTTGAGGCGCTGATCGGGTTCCGGGAGGTGGCGGAGTCCCTGGAACTCCTCACCGCGGCGGCCGGCCGTTCGCTTGCGGGTGAGCTGACACGCTTGCGGGAGACGCCGAATGCGGCCGGGGTGAAGGATTTTCTGGCGAGCCTGTTCGGCCTCAATGCCGGTCGGCGGCAGGAGGTGCTGGACGAGGCGGTCCGCTTTGCCGGGGGCGCGGCGGGGAGGGATACGGCCTTCGGGTGGGTGCTTCGGTTGCACGCCTTTCACCCCGGCGACATGGGTGTGCTCGCACCGCTGCTGCTCAATTTCATCCGGCTGGAGCCCGGCGAAGCCGTGTTCATCGGACCCGGCCAGCTTCATGCCTACCTTAACGGGGCCGGCTTGGAAATCATGGCCGGCTCGGACAATGTGGTGCGGGCCGGCCTGACCCGCAAACCCGTGAACCCCGCTGAAGTGCTGCGGATCGGCCGCTTCGAGACCGGCGCGGTCTCCCGCCTGCGCCCGTCTACCGGCTTCGGCTGCGAGGCGTCCTACCCCCGGGTGGCCGAGGAATTCCGGCTGAGCGTGATCCGCCTGCAGGCCGAGGAGTCCTACAGCAGCCCTCCGTCCCGCGGGGTGGAAATCCTTTTCTGCCTGGAGGGCGAAGCGGCCATCCGCAGGAGGCGGGCCGGAAGGCCCCTGCTGCTCAAACCGGGCCAGTCCGTCCTGGTGCCGGCAGCGGCTGAGGGCTACCGGATCGCGGGCCCGAGCACCCTTTACAAGGCAGCCGGAGCTTGAGGATACAGGGGTCAGGGCCCGGCTTTTCGCGTTGACACGCAAAGCGCCCGTGACCTATAGTCTGTTCTCGCCAGCGGTGGAGAGAGACTTGCGGGTGCGCCCTGCCGACCGAGCAGGGCCGGCCAACGGACAATCCAGCTCGCTGCGCAGCGTTTCTCAGGCAGAATCCGTAACCCAGTCCGAGAGAAAGGGAGGTAGGACGATGATGAAGAAACAGGGGAAAATAGGGAAACAGGCAATTTTCGTGACTGTCCTTGGCGCTTTGCTGCTGGCATGGTTACCCCTGCAGGCGGGCGCTGCCAACATCAAAGTGGGGGTCATCGACTGCTACAGCGGGCCGCCGGCCGTTTACGGCAACGACGCCCTGAACGGTTTCAAGCTGGCGGTGGACGAAATCAACAAGACGGGCGTGCTGGGCAAACAGATCGAGTTCACCACCCGGGACACCAAGTTCAAGGTGGACATCGCCCTGAACATGGCCAAGGAACTGGTCATGCGGGAAGAGGTGGACATCCTGGTCGGCACGATCAACAGCGGTGCGGCCCTGGCGGTTTCGGAGGCCGTGGCCAAGACCGAAAAGCTCCCTTTTATCGCCTGGATCTCCAAGAGCGAGCGCATCACCGGTGAGAAAGGGCATCGCTACGTGTTCTCCACCGGCGAGAACACGGCCATGGCCGGCAAGGCCGGCGGCGTGGCGCTTTCCAAGAAGCCCTACGTGAAGTACTGGATTGCGGGCGATGACTACGAGTACGGCCATGCGATCCGGGATGCGGCCTGGCGGAACCTGAAGAAGCTCAAACCCGAGGTCGAGCTCATCGGTCAGTCATGGTGGAAGCCCGGGGAGCCGCGACCTGATCCCCTATGTCACCGCCATCATGGCCGCCAAGCCGGATGCCGTCATCTTCTGCACGGGCGGCGCCAGCATGACCAACGTGCTGAAGGTCATCAAGGCGACCGGCATGTCGGAGAAGGTGCCCATCTGGGTGCACACGGCCACCGATCACGCGGTGCTCAAGCCCCTTGGGTGCGGAAGCGCCCGTGGGCGTGATGGGCACCATGGACTACCACTTCTATTATCCCGAGACCCCGGCCAACCAGGCCTTTGTGAAGGCTTTCGAGGCGGCTTACGGGAACCCCCCGGGTTTCCCCGCGTTCCACGGGTACATCACCGCTCATTTCATTGCCGAGGCCTACAAGAAGGCCGGTTCCACGGACCGGGAGAAGTTCATTGATGCGCTCGAAGGGCTCAAGATCCCGAGCCCGGGCGGCGAGATCGAGATGCGGGCCTGCGATCACCAGGCCGTGCTGCCCA
Source organism: uncultured delta proteobacterium (assembly GCA_963704245.1). GTDB lineage: Bacteria > Desulfobacterota > DSM-4660 > Desulfatiglandales > Desulfatiglandaceae > CAVPHJ01. The sequence goes on along the minus strand of CAVPHJ010000015.1, from coordinate 89,239 downwards.
TGCACCTGGGTGTGACCAAAAAGGTGCCCCAGTACGACTTCCTGATCTCCGGCGACATCCTGACCCTCACCGGCGACGAAGTCATGCCGTCCTGTGACGAGATCGCCGAGGCGCGGAAGAAACAGTAAAGAGTCCCGGGCGGCCGCGGAGCCCGACCCTCGCTGAGCCGCGGCCGCCTGCCGGCCGAACCAGAAACTGGCTGTTATCCCTATGGAATTCTGGCAGACCGTCACCCTGGCGGCCTTGGGCAGTCACCTGCTGGTGGGACTCAGCCGGGCCATGATCCTGTTCGTGGTCACGGCCGGACTGAGCTTCGTGCTCGGCGTTCTGCGGGTCCCCAACGTAGCCCACGGATCGCTCTACATGATCGGCGCCTTTGCCGCCCACAGCATTTCCTCGGCCCTGGGCGGCGGCGCGGCCGGGTTCTGGCTGGCGCTGGTGCTGGCGCCGCTGGTGGTGGCGGCGGTGAGCTTTGTGGCCGAGCGGTCCCTGTTCTGCCATCTCTACCAGCGGGAGCACCTCATGCTCCTGCTTTTCACCTTCGCGCTGATGCTGATCCTGGGGGATCTGGTCAAGCTCTTCTGGGGGGCCGATTACCGCTCCATCATGGCGCCGGAGGCCCTGCGCGGGTCGGTCTCCATTCTGGGCGCTTCCTTCCCGCGCTACAACCTCTTTCTGCTGCTGGTCGGCCCGCTGGTGGCTATCGGCCTGTGGCTTTTCTCCAACCGGACCCGGATGGGCAAGATCGCCCGCGCGGCCGCAGTGGACCGCGAGATGGTCGGCGCCATGGGGATCAACGTGAGCTGGGTCTTCGCCCTTGCCTTTGTGCTGGGCTGCCTGCTGGCTGGGCTGGGCGGCGCGCTGGTGGCGCCCACCGTGAGCGTCACCCTGGGAATGGACCACGACATCATCATGGAAGCTTTCCTGATCGTGACCATCGGCGGCCTGGGCAACATGTGGGGGGCCATGGTGGGCTCCCTGATTTTCGGAGTGACCCAGTCCTTCGGCGTCCTGTTCTGGCCCCAGTTCGCCATCGTCTTCCCCTACGCAGCGGTGGTGATCGTGCTCACCTGGCGGCCCAGGGGAATGCTCAGGTCAGTGTGGTGAGGCATGGCCGGGAACGCAGCCGACAGGAATAGCCCGCCGCGCGCATCAAGCGGCGAAGCAGGGGGAGAAACGTCGCCCGGCAAGGGTCCCGGTTTTCGGGTGCTCTGGGCGGCCCTGGGGCTGTTCGTGCTCCTCCTGGTGCTGCCATCCGTCGTTCCCCGCTTCTACACCTACATCCTGGCCGTCATCTATGTGACAGCCCTGCTGGCCATGAGCCTCAACCTGGTGGTGGGGCACGGCGGCCTGTTTCAGTTCCACCACGCCGCCTTCTACGGCGTGGGCGCGTACACGTTCGCCCTGATCCTGCAGAAGACGTCGCTGCCCGCCTGGGTGGCCTTTGCGGCCGGCCCGCTGGCCGCGGCCCTGGCAGGCCTGCTGATCGGCTGGTTCTGCGTGCGCCTGACGCGGCTTTACTTCGGGATGCTGCAGATCTCGCTGGGTTCACTGGTCTGGGCCATCGCTTTCCGCTGGTACAGCCTGACCGGGGGCGACGACGGCCTGCACGGCATTTCCACCCCGGCGCTGCTCGGCTCGCTGAACAACGCCTACCACTTCATTCTGCTGGTGCTGGGGATCTGCCTGGTGTTCCTGTACCTGATCCTGAAGTCGCCCTTCGGGGTCACCCTGCGGGCCGTGCGCGACAACCCGGAGCGCTGCCAGGCGGTCGGCATTCACGTGAAGCTGCACCAGCTGGCCGGCATCGTCATCGCCACCTTTTTCGCCGGTGTGGCCGGGGTGCTCTTCGTGGTGCTGGAGCGTTCCGTGTTTCCCGACCTCCTGTTCTGGGTGCTGTCCATGGAGATCTTCATCATGTGCCTGCTGGGGGGGTGGTTCACCTTTGCCGGGCCGGTGCTGGGCGCTGCCATCATGGTCTCCCTGCGGACCTTCGTCGGGAGCTACACCGAGTACTGGACCCTGATCCTGGGAGTGATCCTGATCCTGCTGATTTTTTTCCTGCCCGAGGGGGTCATGGGATTCCTGGAGGCCAGATTCCGATCCGGCAGGGCAAGTCTCCGAAACGGAGAACAGCTAGATGCTGCGCGTGGAGTCGGTACGGAAATCCTTTGACGGCTTCGTGGCCGTCAACAACGCCCAGCTGGTGGTGGAGAAGGGCGAGATCGTAGCCGTCATCGGCCCCAACGGCGCCGGCAAGACCACCCTGTTCAAACTCATCACCGGCCACCTCCGGCCGGAAGCCGGCCGCGTCCTGTTCAAAGGAGAGAACATCGCCGGTCTCGCCCCCCACCAGATCTGCCGCAAGGGCATCAGCCTGTCCTTTCAGGTGGTCAATGTGTTCAGCCGCATGTCGGTGTTCGAGAACGTGCAGGTGGCGGTCCTGTCCCAGCAGCGCAAGACCGGCAAGCTGCTCTCGCCCGCCCGCCGGCACGGTATCGAGGAGACCTGGGGCATCCTGAGGAACGTGGGCCTGGCGGACAAGGCCCGGCGACTGAGCGGATCGCTCTCCCACGGCGACCAGAAAGTGCTGGAAATCGCCATCGCCCTGGGACCCCGGCCCGAGCTCCTGATCCTGGACGAGCCCACGGCCGGGATGTCGCCTGAAGAAACCGCGATCACCATCGAGCTCATCCATCGGCTCACCTCCGAACTGGATCTGACGATTCTTTTCTGCGAGCACGACATGGAACTTGTTTTCTCCGTTGCCCGGCGGATCATGGTCATGCACCAGGGTCAATCCATCATTGAGGCGGAACCCGAGACGGTCCGAAACAACCGGGAGGTTCAGGAAGCCTATCTGGGAGGTGCGTAGCGCATGCTCGAAGTGTCGGGCATCCACACCTATTACGGGCTGAGCCACATCCTGTTCGACGTATCGCTCGAGGTCGAAAGGGGGGAAATCGCCTGCCTGCTCGGCCGCAACGGGGCCGGGAAAAGCACCACCATGAAGAGCGTCATGGGGCTCACCCCGCCCAGGCGCGGAAGCGTGAGGTTCAAGGGACAGGAAATCACCGGCCGGCAGCCCTTCCAGATCGCCCGCATGGGGATGGGGTACGTGCCGGACGATCGGCGGGTCTTCGCGGACCTGAGCGTGGACGAGAACCTGGAGATCTCGGAACGCCGGACCGGCGAACTGACCCTCTGGGACCGCGACAGCGTGTACGATTTTTTCCCGGCCCTGAGGCACATCCGGGACCGCAGGGCCGGCTTTCTGAGCGGCGGCGAACAGCAGATGCTGACCATCGCCCGGGCCCTGATGACGAACCCGGATTTCCTGCTGCTGGACGAGCCCACCGAAGGCCTGGCTCCCATCATCGTGCGCGACCTCGAAGCCCAGATCCGGCGGGTGAAGGAAAAGGGAATCACGGTGCTGCTGGCCGAGCAGAATCAGAAAGTGGCCCTGCGGCTGAGTGACCGGGGCTACATCATCGACAACGGTGTCATTCGATTCCAGGGCAGCATACAGGCACTGCGGGAGGAGGAGGAGGTGCGCAGGCGCTACCTGGCCGTCTAGTGCCGCGTCTCATAAGTTGTGCCCCATGAACCTGTAAGATGGAGCCCGGAGCTATCAGCGGATGCATGACCTCCCTCTTGGAGACGCGGAAACAAGAAATCCAAATATCGAAACTCGAAACAAACTCGAATGACCGAAATCCAAATGACCAAAACTCAAGACCCGGGTCCAGCCGCCTTTTTGTTTGAGATCTTGAGCATTGGGACTTGATATTGTTTCGAAACCAGGGAACCGCCCGTAAGGTGGGGAGTCCAAGCGCAGCGCGGACAATTTCGGATCTGGTGCTTCGGAGGCCTATCCCTCAGCCGACAATCTTAACCAGAGGCCCTGCAGGTCGCCGCTTTACTCTTGAAGGAGGAGGATATGAATCATTTCAAGATCCAGGATCTGCCGACCAAGCAGCCGGCGCCGGGCGTGTTGATCCGGCTGGTGCCGGGCGAGAAGATGACCTTCGTGTATTTCGAGATCGCCCCGGGCGCGGAGGTGCGTGAGCACTCCCACCCCCACGAACAGATCGGCATGCTGCTCGAGGGGACGCTCGATCTCACCGTGGAAAAGGAAACGCGGACCGTCCGGCCCGGCGAGGCCTACCACATCCCCTCCAACTTGCCCCACAAGGGCCTGGCCAAGGGCGGCACGGTCCGCCTCATCGAGGTTTTTGCCCCTCCCCGGGAGGATTTTCTCAAGCTGTGAGCCCCGGCTGACCGTTGAGCGGAGCCCCGGCCCGCTGTTTTTCCTCCCTGATCCGCCGGTGCAGATCGGCGAAGCTGCGGGGCCCCTCGGCCTCCGAGCGGCGCTGCAGGGTGATGGCCTGGGCCGGGCAGACCGCAGCGCACACGCCACAGCCGATGCACCAGGCGGTGTCCACCGCGGCCCGCTCATCGACCAGCGCCACCGCGTCCACCGGACAGATCTCTGCGCACGCCCCGCAGCCGATGCACTCCCCGGTATGGGTTTCGCGGATGAAGTAGACGGCCATGAGGGTGTCCCGCGGGATCTTGCGGCGGCGGAGGATGCCGACGTTCCAGCAGTAGTGACCGCAGCAGTTGCAGGTGTGCTTGATCCCGCCGCGGACGTTGTCCACCATGTGAACGAGACCCTCCTGCTCGCAGCGCTCGAAGATGTGGAGCGCTTCGTCCTTGCTCACCTCGCGGCCCAGGCCCTTGGAAACCAGGAACTCGGCCATGTCGTCGTACTTGAAGCAGACCTCGAGGCTGTGGCTGCAGTCGCTGCGGCCCAGGAGCTTGGCCGACATCCGGCAGGGGCAGTGGGCCACGGCGATCCGGGTGGCGGCCTCCACGATGGGGCCGATCTGTTCGTGGGGCAGCACACCCGGTGTCGGTGCGCTGACCGCCAGGGAAGCGGGGCTGTATTTGAAGGTCTTGGTCGGCAGGCCGCCGTAGATGCGGCCCGTGGTCGGCACGGTGAAGTAGTTCAGCACCACCCTGGCCATGCGTCGGGCGCGCTCGTCCTGCTGCCCGCCCCAGAAGAAAGTCTGGGGTATGCCGTAGCCCACCTGGAGCAGGGCATAGCCGCGGGTTCCCGGCGCGGTTTCGGCGGTGTAGATCAGATGGCGCCCGGCCAGCGACTCGAGGACCTCCCCGACCCCCTCGGCAGCCAGACCGCTGCGGGCGGCGATGGTCTCGGGCGCGGCGACCTCCAGCGGGAGCAGGTCATTGGGAATGCCGAGGAGCACCCGGGCTTCCTGGGGAGTGAACATCTCCCGCAGCAGATCCAAGAGCGCATCACTGTAAGGGTAGCCCATGACCAGATGCTCCAGGTGCCTGGCCAGCCGCAGATAGACATCCTCCATTGAAAAGACCTCCTCAGTTAAGGTCCAGGGCGCAAGGTTCAAGGCGCAAGGTGGGTGTCAGGTGTCAGGTGTCGGGTTTCAGGGGGCTGGGTGGGTCTTCTTCCGCTCCAAAGCCTCCCGGGCTGGTGTTTCTGACGGCTTGGACTGGGGGTAAACCTCCCCCTCCGCGTTCTCCCCTCCTTGGGTCGGGGAGCCGCGGCTTCCCCCGCTGCCAAGCCTGGAAACACAGCGCCCTCTCTCCGAGGCGTAGGCTCGCCTCTACGAGCCGGAGGCCCGGCAGTCGCGGCCGAAAACCCACCCGCCCCCTGCGACCGGAAGCTTTCAGCCTCCGTCCTTTTCCCCTTCCCTCATCCCCTGCGCCTTGCGCCTTGCGCCTTGCGCCCGCCTGAAGCCGGGCGCCCGACGTCTGACACCAGTTCTCCGTATTCCGCCGGCCGGAGATTCCAGAGCGCGAGGGCGGCGGCGATCATGGCAAGGCAGAGCAGCTGTCCCATGGAGAGAAAACCCATGAGCAGGCCGATCTGCGGATCGGGTTCACGGAAGAACTCCACCAGAAAGCGGGCCGCTCCGTAACCCATCAGGAAGACGCAGACCAGGGTTCCCGGCCGACGCACCCGGTCTTTCAGCCACCAGAGCAGGGCGAACAGCACAAAACCCTCCAGCAAGGCCTCGTAGAGCTGTGAGGGGTGCCGGGGCAGGGGCCCTCCGGAAGGGAAGACCATGGCCCAGGGGACCGAGGACTCCCGGCCGTAGAGCTCGCCGTTGATGAAGTTGCCCAGCCGCCCCAGCGCCAGTCCGATAGGAGCGGTGACCATGACTGCGTCGGCGGTTTCCCAGAGGGGGATTCCCCGCCGTCGGCAGTAGCCTATTCCCATTCCGACGGCGCCGATCAGGCCGCCGTGGAAAGACATGCCCCCGTGCCAGATGGCGATGATTTCGAGGGGGTTGCGGAGGTACTCGCCCAGGCTCCCGAGCTGGTAAAAGAGGACGTAGCCCAGGCGGGCCCCGACGATGAGGCCGAGGGCCAGGAAAAAAACCAGATCCTGCAGACGCTGGCCCTCCAGACCGATCGCCCGCGCCCTGGGCTGCCGGGGAATCAGGTAGTAGGTGGCCAGGAAACCCAGCACGTACATCAGGCCGTACCAGCGTACCTTCAGGGGGCCGATCTCGATGATGTTGGGGCTGAAGCGGGGAAAAGGAATCATGCCTCTGGCCTCCGGATGTCCGCCGCGGTTTGAGAAGCAGGAGCCGAGGCGTCATGATAGAAGAGGCCTGGTGAAAGCTCAAGCCCTTTCAACGGCCGCGGGGTCGCGTTCCAGGAGGCGGCATCCGGTGCTGAACTTGACTTTTGGCGGTTCCGTTGGTAACTGATAGGCTGTCAGGACCCGGCGAAGCATCCGCGATGAGCGGCCGGGGACTATTTCATCCCTCTCTGCGGGGAGCGGAGCCTCTGCCGGCTGAACGGTTGCGGGTGCCTGCCCGAGACCCCGGCTCTGGCGGCCGGCTCGCTCCATGTGCTTTCATGTGGCTCCATACCGATCGACTCATCCAGGCCCTGCAGAAGGAGCCCTGGGCGACCAAGGTTTCTGAAGACAGCGCCTTCTGGCATCTGCTGCTGGCCTGGATGGAGCAGCATGCGATCGCGGAATTTCTAGACCAGGTGACGCAGAAGGTGGACGAGATCGTGGACATCGACCCGGATCTCGCCGAGCCGCAGATCCTGGCGCGCGCCACCCGGCACATGGTCGCTTTCCTGCAGGCCCATCACGCCTCCGTGCGGATCTATGATCCCCGCACCGAGCAGATGCTCTCCTACGGTTCGTTCCCTTCGGAGGAGTCGAACCGCGAGACTTTCATCTCCCTGGAAGGAAGTGTTGCCGGGGAGGTTGTGAGAACTCGCCTTCCCTACCTGGTGCCCGATATCCTGCAGGAAGAGCGGTACCGCAACAAGGCGGTCGTGCTGCGCAAGGGCGTGAACTCGCTGATGGCGGTGCCGCTGGAAATCCCGCGTTTTTTCCCCCACGAGCGGGACATTGTGGGGGTGATCCAGATCTATTTCAGCGAACGCCAACGCGTCTTCACACCCCTCGAGATCAAGGTCGTCGACCTGATGGCACGCCGCTTGAGCTTTGTGATGGCCCGCAAGAAGATCCTGTCCATGCACCGGGCCGACGAGAAGCGGGAGGCGATCGTCGGCCACCTGTTCCGTACCATGGGGACCCGCGGCGGGATCAAGCTGGAGGAAGTGTTTGAGCGCGTCGTTCCCGAAGTGGCGGACATGGTCGATCTGCAGAGTTCGGCGCTCTTCTCCGTGACCCGGGACCTCAAACGGGTGGTTCTGGAAGCCGGCTATCCCGCCCAGGGCGGGTATCACAGCATCGGCAAGGGCTTCCCGGTCAACAGCGAACCGGTTTTCGAGCTGCTCCTGAATCTGAGAGACTACGCCGGCACCGGGGACTGGGAGGTGGTCACCCCGGCCTACGTGCTGGTGGTCGATCCCCAGCGGAGCGACCTCATTTCAGCGAACCTGAAGCGCTTTGCCGCCGTGCACAACATCAATTCGATTCTCTACATCCCGCTGCGGGTCAATGACGAGGTCCGGCACTTCATGACCTTCGACGCCCTCGATCAACGCAAGCGTTACCGGGAAGAAGAGATCGACACGCTGCTGTTTCTGGGGCACGAACTGATGAAGGCCCAGAAGATGGAGCGGCTCGACGACGCACTGCACGATTTCAAGAACCCGGCCATCGCCATCGCCGGTTTCGCCCGCAGACTGAAGGCGCTGCTGGACAAAAAGGACGACCCGAAATCCGCCGAGCAGATCCGGCACTATGCCGACATCCTGCTCGCGGAAACCGGCCGGCTGCAGGAGCTGGCCCTCAGCCTCTACGATGTGGGTGAGGAACAGGTCCTGGATCTCAGTGAGGTCCTGCGGAGGCGGTTCGACATCAATCGGGAGGCCATCCGCGAGCAGTTCAAGTCGAACATCGACCTCCGGGAAGGGCCGTTTTCGCCGGAACTCCTCGTTCAGGGGCATTCCATTCACCTGGAAAGGGTGTTCGACAACCTGCTCCACAATGCCACCAAGGCCATCCCGCTCAAGGGGGGAATGTTGATCGTCCGGACCTATGCCGAAGGGGAGTGGGTCTGTGCCGAGATCACCAATACCGGCCAGCTTTCGGAAGAGGACCGGCTGAAGATCGTCGAAGGGGAAGGGGAGGGCCGGGGGCTCTACATCACCCAGCGCCTCATCCGCCTGCTCAGGGGAAAAGTCGAGATCCACGCAGGCAAGGAGACCACCACTTTCGTGGTCCGGCTGCCCCGCTGCGCCGATCTGTCCGGCGACTCATCCCGGTCCGATTAACGCGGGTTCAGCGGGGAAAGCCGGAAAGGCGAATGTCGAAGTTGCCCTCGGGCTCAGGTCTGGTATCCACTTCGACATTGGTCATTCAGCGTTCGACATTCTGCCGTTCGTCCTTTGCCGCGCCTGACACCTGCCTTGCCCCCCGTGCCCTGCGCTTTGCGCCCGCCCGACGCCTGATGCCTGACACCCGACGCCTCATAATATACCCCTGATTTCGTGGGGAAAACGCTTGACAAGAATAGCGGTTCGACTACAATTGCTAACGGCTCGACTTGGTGAGAAAACACTTTCCAGCTGGAGGTTCGCCATGCCGACTTATGAATTCAAGTGTGAAAAATGCAACAAACCCTTCACCCTCATGCTGCCCATCTCGGAGTATGACCGGAAGAAGTTCCGCTGCCCCAAGTGCAAAAGCACGCGGGTCAAACAACAGATCACGAGTTTTCAGACCGTAACCTCGAAGAAGAGCTGATTTTCCGCGCGGGCGAAACGGCCTTCCCGTTTCGCCCTTTGCATCGGGGAATGGCTCTCCGGGCCGATAATGGGGCCCCTCGAAAAGGAGATCAGGATCCATGAAATGCCCGCACTGTGCCGAGGAAATCGCCGGGACCCGCTGTCCGGACTGCGAGACCGAGAACCCCGAAGAAGCCAAGTACTGCATGGCCTGCGGCAGCCTCATGAACGTCGGGATAGAACCGGACGCCGAAGCTGACGAGGAGCTGGACATGGATGACCGCGAGCTCTGCCCGGACGGTACCTGTACCGGTATCCTGGTGGACGGGAAATGCAGCGAGTGCGGGAAAACCCCCGAAGAGGCGGAAAAATCCGGGGCCGCAAGCGAGCCCTGATGTTCTCTTTGAAGATCACTTCTCATTTTGCCGCGGCTCATCAGCTGCGGGGCCTGCAGGGCGGCTGCGAGAACCTGCACGGCCACAACTGGAAGGTGGAGGTCGAGGTGGCCGGCAGCCGGCTGGCCGAGGACGGAATGCTGATGGATTTCCGCGACCTCAAAGCCGCGACCAAGCAGGTGCTGGACCGCCTGGACCACCGGTTTCTGAATGAACTGCCCCAGTTCACCGACTACAGCCCCAGTTCGGAGAACATCGCCCGTCTCATCTTCCGGGCCCTGCGCGACCGGTTTACGGAAAAGGGGGTCGAGGTCACCCGGGTGACCGCCTGGGAATCGGAGACGGCCAGCGCCAGCTACTCGGAACCCTAGGGGTTGGGCGGTTTATGCAAGCCTTCGCCTTCATCCCGGCCCGCTACCAGTCCAGCCGTTTTCCCGGCAAACCCCTGGCCTTGATCGCCGGGCAGCCTATGATTCAGCGGGTGTATGACCGGGCATCGGGCTGCGCTGGGCTGTCCGGGGTGTTCGTGGCCACCGACGATGAGCGCATTCTGCAGTGCGTGCAGGGGTTTGGGGGGCAGGCCGTCATGACCTCCGGCCGGCACCGCTCGGGCACGGACCGGATCTGCGAGGCAGCCGAAAAGGCCGGGATTCCGCCGGAAGACCTCATCGTGAATATCCAGGGTGATCAGCCGATCTTTGAGCCGGCCGTGGTCGGCCGGCTGCTGGAGCCCCTGCTGGCTGACCCGGAAATCCCCATGACGACCCTGAAGTGCGAGATCCGGGAAGAGAACAGCCTGCAGAACCCGAACCACGTCAAGGTGGTGACCGACCGGCAAGGGCTTGCCCTCTACTTCTCGCGGTCCCCGATTCCGCACTGCCGCGAAGACGGCCGAAGGCCCCGCTATTACAAGCATCTGGGGTTCTACGGGTTCCGCATGGAGTTCCTGCGGCGTTTTACGAGCCTGCCCGAAGGGGTGGCTGAGGCTGCCGAAAAGCTGGAGCAGCTGCGGGCTCTGGAGCACGGGTATCGCATCCGGGTGGTGGAAACGGAGTTCGATTCGATCGAGGTCGACGTGCCCGAGGATGTCCCCCGGGTGGAGGCGCGGCTGAGTCCATGATACCGTGCCTCGCCGGGTTGGGGGCCGGGCGCCGCAGAGGCGGGATCAGTCCTTGAAAATGCGGGCGGCCAGCTCGATGTCCTCGGGACAGAAAACAAACAGGGACTTCTTGCCGCGGGGAAGCGCCGAGCCGTAGACGTAGTTGATGTTGATCCCCTCCTGGCCGAAGCGCTTGGCCATTTCCGACAGGGTCCCCGGCTTGTTCTCGATCTCGAGAGCGATCACCGGCATGATGTCGAAAACGAACTCCTCCCGCGACAGCAGATCAATGGCCTTGTCGGTGTGGTCGACCAGCAACCGGATCAGGGCGTAATCGGCCGAATCCTTCTGCATGGAGCTGTAGCTGGCGGCCGAGGCGATGCGCTTGAGGGACTTGCCGCGGGCCTTGAAAAGCTCCCGCACATACTCCGAGGCGTCCTGGATGGTCAGGGCGTCGATGTTGATTCCGGATTGGGCCAGCAGGCTGGTGAGCCTGCCCAGCTCACCGGGCACGTTCTGCAGAAAAAGCGATATCTCCGTCCTGACCATTTCCGCCCTCCTTTGATCCGGGTGGTGGACCGGGAATTCCGCCTGCGCACCCGGGGTACTATGCGCGCCTTTCAGCGGATCCTGTCCGCCGGCTGGTATCCTTTGAAGTACTTCAGGAAGTCGGATTCGGTGGACAGAACGAGCGTGCTGTCCTTGTCCAGGGCCTGCTTGTAAATCTCCAGGGTCCGCAGGAAGGAGTAGAACTCGGGGTCCCGGCTGAAGGCCTCGGCGTAGATCTGCGTGGCTTCCGCATCCCCGGTGCCCATGATTACCTCTGCCGCCCGGTACGCCTCGGAGGTGATCAGCTTCAGGTCCTTCTCCTGCTGCCCCTCGATCTTGCGCGCCTCGCCCTTGCCCTCGGAGCGGAATTTCTCGGCGATCTGTTTGCGCTCGGCGATCATCCGCGAATAGACCGACTTCTGGACCTCTTCCACGTAGTTCAGGCGCTTGATCTTCACGTCCACCAGGTGGATCCCGAACTCCCCCAGTTTGGGCTGGGCCTGCTCCAGGATCCCCCGGTTGATTTTCTGCCGGCCGACCTTCACCTCCGGCAGGCTACGGATCTTTTCGTCCTCCTGATCGAGGCCGACTTCGAAGGTGTCCATCTTGCGGTTGGTGTTGCGGACCGTCTCGTTCAGGTGGTAGGAGGTGACGAAATTGCGCACCGCGGCATCCAGGATGTCGTCCAGGCGCGCCATGGCGGAGGTCACGTTGTTCACCGTTTGGAAGAATTTCAGCGGATCCACGATCTTCCAGCGGGCAAACGTGTCCACCCAGATAAAGGTCTTGTCCAGGGTGGGAATCTGGCCCGGGTCGCCGTCCCATTCCAGCAGGTTTTTGGGAAAGTAGTTGGCCTGCTGAATGACCGGGATCTTGAAATAGAGTCCCGGGTCGGTCTTCGGGCTGCCCACCGCTCGGCCGAACTGGGTGATGACCACCTGCTCGGTTTCGTCAACGATATAGGCCGCCGAGAAAACCGCAATGAGGATGACGGCAGCCGCTATGATCAGCGCCCTGGGCTTCATGGTTTTCCTCCTTCGGTCTTCCCCATGTTCAGGAAGGGCAGCAGGTTCTTCTGATCCGCGTCCACGATGTACTTGCTCCCCAGCTTCGGGAACACATCCCGGATCGCCTCCAGGTAGAGGCGCCGGCGGGTCACGTCGCGGGTGGTCTTGTATTCCTCGTACAGCGCCATGAAGCGGGCCGCGTCGCCCTTGGCCCGGTTGACACGGTCCAGGGTATAGCCCTCGGCCGTCTTGATGGTTTTGTCGGCGTCACCCCGGGCGGTGGGAATCACCTTGTTGTAGGCCTCGCGGGCCTGGTAGATCATCCGCTCTTTCTCCTGGATCGCCTGGTTGACCTCGTTGAAGGAGGGCTGGACCGGTTCCGGCACGTTGGTCTTTTTCATTTCGATGGTGGTCACCTTGATCCCGGTTTCGGCTTCGTCCATCTCTTTTTGCAGGAGAAGGCTCGCCTCCTCGGCGATTTCCTCGCGCTTGCTGATGACCTCGTTGATGCTGCGGTCACCCACCACCACCCGCATGGTGGACTCGGCCAGGTCCCTCAAGGTGGTCCGCACGTTGCGGACCTTGAAGAGATACTTGTAGGGGTCGCTGATCCGGTATTGAACGATCCAGGGCACCACGGCCACGTTCAGATCGCCGGTGAGCATCAGCGACTCGTCTTCGAAGGCCGAGCCGGGGGCATAACGGGTGCGCACCCCGGGTTCGAGCGTCCGCAACCCGAATTCCTCCTTGAACACGAACCGCACCTTGACCTTGGTGACCTTTTCAATGCCCCTGGGGAGCTTGAAGCTGAGGCCCGGCGGCGAGGTGCGGACGAACTTGCCGAAACGCTGCACCACGCCCACTTCGTCCACCGCCACGGTGTAGAAGCAGCTGGTGCCCAGGAAAACCAGGACGAGCAGGGCCAGCACAAGGGGCATCCCGCCCGGCAGCTTCCCCCGCGCACCCTTGATCCTCTCGAGCACTTCATCCACCCCCGCCGGAATGCCCGGGCCGCCGCCCGATCCGGCTCTTTTCTGCTGCTGCAGCTTGTCCCAATCCCATGCCATTGATTGACTCCATAGAATGCGTTTACGATTGAGAAACGAATTGCAGGATAACCCGGACAGCTGCAGAGGTCAAGGATATTCGGGATGTTAAGCGCTCGCGCTGGGGGGGACTCGTTGACTTTCCGCCCAAGGGGATTTAGTCTGCCCCCATGAAGAGGGAAGCTCCGCTTACGGCCCTGAAAGACATCCTCCGCAAGCTCCAGGAGGATGGGGTGCTGCCGATCAACACGGGCGACGGTCAGATCTGGCAGGTGTGGGATGAGGTCGTGGGCCCAGGCATCTCCAAGCACGCCCAGCCTTCCTGGCTCAGGGACCGGAAGCTGCGGGTCCTTGTTTCGGACCCGATCTGGGCGCAGGAACTCCAGTACGTGGAAGCGGACATGCGGGAGCGGCTGAACCAGCGCCTGGAGCGTGAGGCAATCGCCAAGATCGAGTTCCGGGTAGGGACGCGCTGAACGCGGGCACTGCACCGCCTTCCGAACGTCAGGCCCGCCCTTTTTTCTCATTCCGCATTTCGCATTTCGAATTTTCTTCCGCCTTCCGCCTTCCGAACTCCACCTTCGTTTTCTGTCCCATGATCGGCGGCAGGATCGTGAGTCCCGGGCGGCTGGCGGCGATGCCTTCCACCAGGGCCAGCTTGGCGCCGGAGCGGGAGTCCGGGTGAAGGAGCCGGAGCCGCTTGGGCTCGAGCCGGCGTCGGCGCATGCCGTCCAGCACTTCCGCCAGCCGGGCGGCCGGAACGACCATGGCCAGCCGGCCCTTGCTTTTCAAAAGGCGGCGACCGGCGTTCAGCACGTCCTCGAAGGAGGCCAGGATCTCGTGCCGCGCAATCGCCCGGCTCGCGTCGGGGTTGAGACGGCCGCTGCGCAACTGCCGGTAGGGCGGATTGGCGATGACCACGTCAGCGCACCGGTCGGCCAGGGGCGGTTTTCGGATGTCGCCGAGGATCACCTCCATCCTGCCGGCAAAGCCGTTCAGCACCGCGTTGCGTGCCGCCTGCAGGGCCAGGCCCCGCTGGATCTCCAGGCCGATGGCGCAGCGGAGAGGTCTGGTGAGCAGCAGGATGAGAGGGATGATGCCGCATCCGGTGCCCAGGTCCAGGACGATATTGTCGGGTTTGACGGTGACGAATTCGGCCAGCAGCAGGGCGTCGATGGAAAAGCGATAGCCGCTGCGGGATTGAATCAGCCTCAGGCGGCCGTCCATGAACTCGTCGAGGGCTTCGTCCGGGCCGAGGGTGATCTCAGGGTACCTGGATGATCTCATTTAGGGCTCGGTTCTGTTCAGCAGCAGCCGCGCAAGGCCCTGTCGCCGATGTTCTTTGTGTCCGGGATAAGCCTGGTGACGGGGTGCGGATCGATCTGGTACACTGCTTCCTGCGCTTCAACCGAGATGCAGTTGCAGGGCGGAGCGACCCGGTGGGTGAAATCCGGCCGGTTGCGGGAATCGCAGGTGGGGCCTTGAAACGGGGCGACAATTGCCATCGGTTTGCCTGCCGAAGTTCGGTGAAAAGCGGATTCGGCCCTGCAGCGTGGTTACCTACTATGGGCACCTCGACACCGACTGTCAATGCCGACGAGGCGACAGCCGGCTGCCGGGCGGTTTCCGGCCCCGACCCGGGACCGGGTGAGCGGGGGGTTTTGAAAGGGGGGAAAGATGGTTGGCACGCGGCCGGAACTGATTGTGGAAGGCGGGACTGTGCTCACCATGACGGAGGAAAACCCGATCATCCCTGACGGCCGGGTGCTGATTGCCGGGGGACGCATCCTGGCGGTCGAGCCGGGCCGGGAGCCGGCTTCCAGCAGAAACGAGGGAGTTCCGAAACTCGACGCCCGCGGGGGAATCATCATGCCGGGGCTGGTCAACGCCCACAACCACGCCGCCATGTCCCTTTTCAGGGGCTTTTCCGATGACCTGCCCCTGCAGCAGTGGCTGTTCGAGAAGATCTTCCCCGCCGAGGCGAAACATCTCAATCCCGAGAGCGTGTACTGGGGGTCGCTGCTGTCCTGTCTCGAGATGATCGCGTCCGGTACGACCTGCTTCGCGGACGGGTATTTCTTTCAGGACGCCACCGTGAAGGCGGTGCAGGCGGCGGGGCTCCGGGGTGTTCTGGCCCAGGGCGTGATTGATTTCCCGGCTCCGGGGGTTCCCGACCCGGCCGAGAACCTGCGCACTGCGGCTGCGTTCCTGGACCGCTGGCAGGGCGTTTCGGAACTGATCAGGCCCGGAGTTTTCTGTCACAGCCCGCTCACCTGCCGACCCGAAACGCTGCAGAAGGCTCTCGAGATCTCGCGGGATCGGGGCTCGCCGCTTCAGATTCACCTCTCCGAGACCCTGGCGGAAGTGGCCGAGACTCAGAAGAGGCACGGCCGTCGGCCGGCGCAGCTGCTGGGGGAGATCGGGCTTCTGGGCCCCGATCTGGTGGCGGTTCACGCCGTGCACCTGGATGAAGCGGAAATGGACCTGCTGCAGGAGCGGGAGGTTCGGGTGGTCCATGTGCCGGAGAGCAACATGAAACTGGGCTCCGGCGCGGCCCCGGTGCGGCAGATGCTGGGGCGGGGCATGCGGTTGGGGCTCGGAACCGACGGCCCCGCCTCCAACAACGATCTGGACCTTTTCCGCGAGATGGATTCGGCAGCCAAGCTGAGCAAGGTCTCCAGCCTGGACCCCACCGCGCTGGACGCCGTAACGGCGCTCAAAATGGCGACCCGGTGGGGAGCGGCGGTGCTGGGCCTCGGCGCTGAAGTGGGGTCCCTGGAAAAAGGCAAGAGCGCGGACCTCATCGTGGTGGACATTGCACAGCCGCATCTCTGCCCGCTCTACGATCCGTTCTCGGCCCTGGTGTACGCCGCCGGGGGCGGCGACGTGAGGGACGTTCTGGTGCGCGGGCGGGTCCTCCTGAAAGACCGTCGATTCACCTTCCTGGATCCGGAGGAGATCATGGGCCGGGTCAGGGAGATCTGCCGGAGTATCCGCCCCTGAAAGGGAAAAGGGCGGCACCGGCCGCCGCGGTCTTGTCCTTGTGGGGGCTTGACTCCAGGGCCGCATCGGGATAACCCTATAGCGGCTTCAGGCCGGCGGCGGCGGCTCAACGCTTTGCAGGAGACGGCACTCAGCGGCAGTCTGAAGCCGGAACGGATGTCCCGAACGCGTGCAGAAAAGGGGAGCTGGGATTACCGATATGGACAGCAAGGGGAGCGTGAAATGGTCTTTGGCCCTGTTCTTGATACTGGTGGTGATCGGATCGGGGGCCTGGTTCATCCGCAACATCTTCGAAGGAGAGCAGCCGGGGGTGGCCCTTGAGCCTCTGCCCGAGTACCTGAAAGGGGAACAGGCTTTTGTCCTGAAAGCCGTTGACGCGGTGAGAGGGCTCCGGCGGCTGGTCGTGTCCGTCACCCAGGCGGGACGGGAGATCCAGGTGCTGGAAAAAAAGTACGGGTTCGAAGGCCTGTTGAACCGCGGGGGTACACACGCCGAGCAGGCGGCCTTCACCCTTGAGCCGGCAAAGCTGAACCTGGCCCAGGGACGGGTGGATCTCCAGGTGCAGGTGTGGGACTACTCCCGCCGGAGTGGCGGCGACGGGAACCGCTCGGTGCTGCAGCACAAGATGGTGGTGGATACGATTGCGCCCGCCATACGGGCGGTCAGCCGTTTGCACTACGTAAGTGCCGGGGGATCGGGCGTGGTGGTGTACCAGGTGTCCTCCGACGGGGTGGACAGCGGGCTGTTTGCGGGCGACCTATTCTTCCGCGGTTTTCCGGAAGGCGGCAAGGGGCAGGAGGGCTACCATACGTGCTATTTCGCTGTTCCCCACGACGCCGATACCCGGAGCGTCCTGACGCTGTGGGCCCGGGACCGGGCGGGAAACGAATCCCGCACCAATTTCAACTACAAGATCCTGAAAGGGCGCTTTCGCGAGGAAAAAATCACCATCACCGACCGCTTCCTCGAGACTGTGCTTCCGTACTTCACCCCGCAGGAGGCCGGTACCGGCGGCAGCGCCATCGAGCGGTTCCTCAGGATCAACCGGGACCTGCGGAAACAGAACGATCAAACCTTCTTCTCGCTCCGGGACCGAACGGATGCGGCCCGGCTCTGGGAAGGGCCCTGGCTGCGGATGAAGAACTCGGCCAACATGTCGCGCTTCGGGGACCGCCGCTTCTACTACTACCAGGGCGCCCCGGTAGACGAGCAGTTTCACCTGGGGGTGGATCTGGCTTCCCTGGCCCAATCGGAGGTGGAGGCGGCTAATCACGGGCGGGTGATCCATGCCGGCCGCTTGGGCATCTATGGCTCCACGGTGGTCCTGGATCACGGCCAGGGAGTGGCTTCGGTGTATGCCCATCTGAGCCAGATCAGCGTCCAGCCCGGGCAGGGCGTAAGAAAAGGCGACATCATCGGGTTTACCGGACAGACCGGCCTGGCCGGCGGTGACCACCTCCACTTCGGAGTCCTCGTGGGCGGCATCCCGGTGAGCCCGGTGGAATGGTGGGACCCGCACTGGATTCAGGACAACGTGGAGCGCAAGCTGGAACTGCTGCAGGCCCGCTGAAAGCGGGAAGAAATGCGGAATTGGAAATGCGAAATGCGAAAACCGGCGTCAGGTATCGGGCATCAGGCGGGCGCAATAGCGGCGGCAGGTGAACCGCCAACCAGGCGCACGAATAACCAATAACAAATAACGAACAACGAATTCGGAAGTGGGCGCCAGGCTTGGGTCCGATGACAACTTCGACATTCGATATTCCATACTCGGCGTTCGACATTCTCCTTTCTCGCTTTTCCCGCAAGTTTCCTGTGCGCAGTCTCAGCGACCCGGGCTCTTGACCGGACCGACGGCCACCAGGTAGAGCATCCGCGACTCGGCGTTGATTCCGAGCAGGCCGGCGGCCTCTTCGTCGTAGAAAGCCCCGATTCCGCAGCAACCCAGGCCCAGGGCGGTGGCCAGCAGATAGAGCCGCTCCCCCAGCCTGCCCGCCGTCAGCATGGCATAGCGGTAGCCGCGGGCACCCCAGCGGCGGTCCAGGCTCCGGAGGTTGCTGAGGAACAGGACATGAAGACCGGCGTTGGCCAGCCAGGCCTGGTCCAGGCAGACATGGGCCATGGTCCGGGTGAGGTCGCCGGCGCGGACCAGCCCCAGGGATTCCCGGCCGGGGTCCAGCAGGTGGAAGCCGGGTTCGAGGCCCTCGGCCTCGCCGACCAGCAGGCCGATGCCCAGCAGAGCTTCGGGGGGCGGGGACTGCGAAGCATAGTCCCGGGCGGCCAGGCTCTGCAGCAGCACCCGCAGGGCGGTTGCCGGTAGGGCGCGGCGGACGTAGTTGCGCCGAGAACGCCGGCGGGTGACGCTGGCTGCGAAATCCAGAGCCGCCGGCCAGGGCTTGGATATTTCGATGCGCGTGTGTCGGATCGGGTCGAGACCCAACTCCCCGTTCATGCAGGCCGGTTCCGGGCCGGGTCCGGGCAAGGCGTTTCCCGCCGCGTGCATCTCCGCGATCCCCGGGTAGTCTTCCTCCCGGGCGCTCATCCGGCTCGCACCCCGGACGGCCTCCGGCAGCTCCTCGATGGCGGCCCCGCCGGCGGCGCGGCTGCCCGCGCCGGGTACCGAGCAGCGTGCCAGGGTGACCTCTTTGCGCTCGTTCAGGCCCAGCAGCCGGTTGACCGCGGCATCGGCAAAATCATAGTCTGCGGAGAAGGGCAGTCCCACGCTTTTGAGGCTCAGCAGCAGGTGCTCCAGGACGTGGCCGGTGTCCAGCAGGTGATAGCGGTAGGCACGGCTGCGATACTTCCAGGAGCTTCGAAAGAAAATGGCGGACAGAAAGAAGTCGACGGCGGCTCCGGAAACGACGCCCTTGCGAAGCAGGTTCAGCCCGTGGGCCAGGATGGAGAAGTGGTAGAGGCCGTCGGCCAGGCCTTCCACACCGCGGGTGGCAACGTAGATCTCCGATGGGAAGAGGGCCCCGGCGGAGGCCACGCTCCGGTAGAGGAATTCGCCGCCGCCGTGGCGGGCCCGCGCCGTGACCGAATAGGTGAGGAGGAAGATCCGGGAGAGGGTGTCGATGTCGAGCGGGGCAGGTTCGCGCGCCGGCGTTCCCCCGCCCAGCAGCAGGTCGGAAAAGTCGCAGACCGGGGGTGTCACGTCCCGCGGGAGCGGCACGGGTTCGAGGCCCGGGTAACCCTTGTACGGGTTGGGCTGGTTTGCCCAGTCCAGGGAAAGGCCCGACATGGCGGAGCGGTCGTAGCTCGTTTCCAGGTGATACCCCCAACCGGTGATGCCCATGGGTTCCCTCCTTGGCGCGCGGCCGCCTCCAGACCATTATAGCACAAAAAACAGGTGTCGGGCGTGAGGCATCAGGCGTCAAACGGCGGCGTAGGCGTCAGGCGTCGGGCATCAGGCATCAGAGGCCCGGTTGATTGCTGAGGAGAGGGGAAGAAGCGGAGGGAAAAGCGAATGTCGAACGCCGAACAGGGGAATGTCGAATTTCGAAGTTGTCCTCCGACTCAGGTCTGGTGTCCCTTTCGAAATTCGTCATTCAGTATTCGACATTCTGCGGTTCGCCCCTGTGTACCCCTTATCCCTTTACCCCTTGATCCTTAATCCTTAATCCTTAATCCTTGTCCCTGCCCTGCGCCCCGTCCCTTGAGCCTCCCTTGTCAGAAAGCTCTTGCGGGCGGTGCGACAAACGTCTAAAAGGAGGGCACGGGAGGGCTGTGAATGGATTTTCAGACCATCCAGTACGAGACGGTGGAGCCGGGCATCGGCTTGCTTTCCCTCAATCGGCCGCGCCGATACAATTCGGTCGACAGCCGCATGATGGAGGAGCTGGAGGCTTTCTGGCGGCAGCGCCAGCTGGACCTCGACACCCGCGTGATCGTTCTGCGCGGCAACGGGCGGCGGGGTTTCTGCGCCGGGCTTGACATGAAGGAAGCGGGAAAACTGGGGACCGAGACGGGCATCGACGGGCTGTACCGGTTTCAGAGCCGGCTGGCGCGCCTGAATCTGGCCATGCGTCTGGCGCCCCAGCCCATCGTCTGCGCCGTGCACGGAGCCGCGGTCGGGCTGGGCTTCAGCTTCGCCCTGGCCTCGGATATCCGCGTCATCACGCCGGATACCCGGTTCGCAGCCGCCTATATCAACATCGGTCTCGGGGGCGCGGACATGGCCTGCAGCTACTTCCTGCCCCGGCTGATCGGCGCGGGCAGGGCCTACGAGTTCATGCTGACCGGGAACTTCATGTCCGCCGAGGAGGCCCTGGCCCTGGGACTCGTCAGCCGGGTCGTCGAAACGGAGTGCCTCCTGGACAGCGCATTGGAACTCGCCCGCACCATGAACGCCAAGAACCCCATGGGCCTGCGGCTCACCAAAGAGGCTATCAACGCGAACCTGGATGCCGGCGGACTGGAGCAGGCGCTGCAACTGGAGGACCGCAACCAGAGCCTGCTGATTGCCCGGGCGCTCCTCGCACCAAAAACCCGGACTACCCGTTACTTCTGATCCGCCAGGCCGGCCGCGGCGGGCACGGCCGCCGGACGGCGGAACACCCGGAGCACCCATGACCATCAGAGCGGTTCTGTTCGATTTCGACGGCACCCTGACTTGTCCCGGCGCACTGGATTTCGCGGCCATCAAGCAGGATCTGGGCTGCCCTCCCGACATGCCGATCCTCGAGTACCTTGCAATTTGTCCCGGCCCGGAAAGACCCCGCCTGCTCGCGATCCTGGAGGAAAGGGAGAACGCGGCGGCAGGGGCGTCGGTGCCCAACGCGGGCGCCGAAACCTGCATCGGCACGCTCAGGCGGCGGGGATTGCTGCTTGGCATTCTGACGCGCAACAGCCTGAAATCCGTAACCCGGGCCCTGCAGGGGTTTGACCGGGTAACGCTCTCTGACTTCGAGGCCATCGTGACCCGGGACGAGTCGCCCCCCAAGCCTCACCCGGGAGGCGTGCTGCAGGCCGGCCGGGTGATGGGGGTTCAGGCAGCCGAAATGGTGGTGGTCGGGGATTTTCGTTTCGATGTGCTGGCAGGTCACGCCGCCGGCGCCACCACCGTGCTGCTCACCAACGGCACCGGGTCGCCCATGCAGCCGGAGGATCCGGAACCGCATCACGTGATCGGCAATCTTTCGGAGCTCCCGGATCTGCTCGAAGGGCTCATCCGGGTGTCCAGGGGCGGGGCTTGAGAGGCGGGTTTGAGGTTGACTCCCGGGCCGGTCGCCGCTATACTCGCGCCGGAGTCTGGAACCTTCACGACCCGAGACGAGGAGAAGCCATATGTCGCCGCTGTCTTTTGAGTGGCAATGGAACGCCGACCACTACATTTTCCTGGGGCTTCTGTACCTGGCGCTGACGATCATTGGCGGCGGGCTGATCTTTGCCTTTCTCAAGAGCTGGTTCGAGCTGAGTTCGGGAAAGGATGAACATCCGCCCAAGCTGGCCGAGAGGTCGAAGTACTCCAGTTACTAACGGGCGTCCTACCAGGGAAAAGGCGAATATCGAATGCCGAATCCTGAATCACCATGTTCGATTTCCCTGGACTCCGATCCACCGTGCTTCGCATCGGAGTCGGTCATCGACTTTCCCCGCCTTTGATCGGGGTTCTGTGTCCGCCCTCCGTCGCCCCCTTGCCCGTCTTCCGCCTTTGACTCCGATGCCCCATGCGAATGCCGCTGCCTTCGGCCGCGGAAACCGGCAGGAGAACGCGAATCCCGACGCCGAACAGGAGAATGTCGATGACGAAGTTGTCCCTCGGACCCAGGCCTGGTGTCCAAGCCGGACCTGTGACGCCTGACGCCTCGCCTTGTCGCCTTGTCCCTTGATTGTCAGTCCGCTTTGACCAGCAGATCCTGCCCGGGGTAGATGGTGCTGCGCGGGGTCAGCTCATTGAGCCGCAAGAATTCAGACAGGCTCATCTGGTGCCTCCGGGCGATCAAATAGGGTGAATCCCCCTTGAGGACCTTGTAGGATCGGGTCTTGATCCGGGTGATGGAGGTTGTTCCTTCGGAGATCCTCAGCACCTGACCCACCCGCAGTTGAGTGCTCTTGAGCTGGTTGAGAGACACGATCGCGTGGGTGGTGGTGTCGTGGTCCCTGGCGATTTTCCACAGGGAATCACCCTTTTCCACCACGTATTCGAGGGCCTTGAGGCGGGGGCGGGGCTTGGCCGCCTGAGAACCCGATTCCTCGGCCTCAACCTCCCCGGCCGCGTGACCCGGGATCTTCAGTTTCCATCCGGAGCGGATGAAGCGGTCGCTCTTGAGGCGGTTCAATGCCATGATCGCCCGGACCGAGGTGCGATAACGGTTCGCGAGGCCGGAAAGCGTTTCTCCGGCAGCGTACCCGGTGGACCGCGTAACTTGCCACCGGGGGTCGCCAGACCGGTACGCTGTTGATTCGGGCCAGCAGCAGGTCCCCCTTGCCGGGCGGCACCCGGAGGGCGTAGGACCTGCCGGGCGTCGCGTGGTGCCGGAGTTCCGGGTTGAGATCCTTGAGCTCCTCATAGGAAACGCCGATCTGCTGAGCCACGGCCTGCAGGTGCACGGCCCGCTCGATCACCACCTTGTCCGCCTGCAGTTCGTCCTCTACCGGCGGCAGGTCGAGGCCGTGGGCCTCGGGATTCTGCAGGATATGCAGCACCGCCAGGAATCTGGGGACGTAGAAGGCGGTTTCAGAGGGCAGCTTGGTGTAGAGGTCCCAGAAATTGTCCAGATAGTTGATTCGTTGCGTCCGGATGCTGCGCAGCACGGCGCCTTCGCCGCAGTTGTAGGAGGCCAGGGCGGTGGTCCAGTCCCCGAAGATCTGGTGGAGTTCCTTGAGGTAGCCGATGGCGGCGGCCGTGGATTTCTCCGGGTCCATCCGTTCATCGACCCATTGATCCCGCTTGAGGCCGTACTTGTACCCGGTGGTGGCGATGAACTGCCACATTCCGAGCGCCCTGGCCCGCGAGAGCGCCTGGACCTTGAAGCCGCTTTCGATGAGCGGCAGCCAGGAAAGTTCCTCCGGCAGCCCGGCCTCGCTCAAGGCCCTCAGGATCGCCGGCCGGTATCGGCCGGATCGCCGATAGGAATTCAGGAAGAAACTCCGCTCCCCTCCTTTAAAGACGTTGATGGCACGCTCAACGTGCTCGTTCATGACCAGCGGAATCGCCTTGCGGTTTCCGTTCACCGCCGTGAAGCGGGAGGAGTAGATCTCGATGATGCGCTTCGCAATGGTGAAGCGCAGGTCCTCACGCTGCTGCAGGATACGGGGATCTTTTTCCGGGTCCACCTGCAGGGTGAGCAGGTAGGCCTGGTCCAGGGCATCGAGCGCGTTTTCCAGATCCCCCTGCTCCCAGAAATCGCTGGCGGCCTGAAGAAACTCGATGGCTGAATCCAGCAGTTCCTGGTCGGTTTTTTCCTGGGGGGTGGCAGGCAGCGGCACACGTTCCTTTGGTGCCTTGGGCGCCGCCGCGGGCCTGGGGGTCGCGGTAAGGGGCTGAGTCGGCGCCGGGCTCTCGGGGGCCGGCCGATAGGACAGCGGCTTCTTTTCAGCAGCGGCCGGCGGAGAGGCGGTCACCTCCTGGGGCGGGGCGACTGTCGGCTCCGTTGCGCGGGGCGTCTCGGCCTGCTCTGTGGGACGGGGCTCGACTTTCACCTGGGCGAGCTCGGTGACGCAGCCCGAAAGCAGGGGAAAGAGGAGGGAAGCGGCCAGAAGAATATGGGGATTGAGCCAGGGGGATCGACGATACATGTTTCCTGTTTGGGTCCGGAAGAATTTTCAGGGAGTATAGAGAAACCGGCGGGAGTCGTCAAGAAATTCCCCGGGCACCCGGGGGACAAGGGGATTTTGAGCGTTCTACGCTCGGTTCGGCGAGCGGCGGAGGAGGGTCAGCAGCAATTCGCGACGGTTCAATTCGGGCCTCTTCAGGATTTCCGCCAGGAGTTCGTTCAAGATCCGGCCGACCCTGGGTCCTGGCGGAATCCCGAGGGTCTGCATGACCTCGCGGCCGCCGATGGCCAGCTCGCTCAGGCGGGTGGCCGCGTTGGCTTTGATCTGAGCCTGGATGCGTTCCTCCAGTTCGTGCAGCATCCCGATGGCCCGGCCGCTTTCCGGCCCCTGGGCCGCGAGGTCCGCCCGTCGCAGCGCGAGCAGCCCGGGCAGGTGGTCCCGCCCGGTCCGCCGGATCAGACGTCTCACCGCGGAATCGGTCCAGCGGGGGTCG
Organism: uncultured delta proteobacterium; assembly: GCA_963704245.1. Taxonomy (GTDB): domain Bacteria; phylum Desulfobacterota; class DSM-4660; order Desulfatiglandales; family Desulfatiglandaceae; genus CAVPHJ01. Next base: position 64,718 of record CAVPHJ010000015.1, on the reverse strand, counting down.
TACAGGATCATGTGATGCCGCACCAGGTGCACCACCTCGCGGGTCAGCGATCGGCTGAAACGCAGGCGGTCCAGGATCTCCTCTGCCATCCGGGCGCCCGCCTCGGCATGCCCGTAGAACCTCCAGCGGCCGTTCGCCCTGGTGCGGACACGCGGCTTGGCCACATCGTGCAGCAGGGCACTCAGGCGCAGCCGGGATTCCGGCGGGACCCGGTCGACGGTTTCCATGACGTGGCGGTAAATGGTGTAACGATGGGGGTATCCCTGCCGCTTGCGAAGGCCTTCCGCAATCTCCGGCAGCACGAGCGACAGGAGACCGGTTTTCAACATCGGCTTGAACCCGAGGGAGGGTTTCGGCGCTGCCAGGAGCCGCAGGAGCTCGTCTCTCACCCGCTCCGGGGCCACGCCATGAATCAGGGAGGCGGACTTGGAGATGGCCGCCAGGGTGCCCGGCTCGATCCGGAACCTCAGCTCGGCGGCCAGCCGTATGGCCCGCAGGAGCCGGAGCGGATCTTCCCGGAGGCGGTCTGCCGGTGAAACCGTGGCTCGGATCAGCCCGCCCGCAATGTCGGCCCGGCCGCCCCATGGATCCAGGACACGGTTTCCCCGCGGAGTCCAGGCCAAGGCATTGAGGGTGAAATCGCGGGCGGCCAGGTCCTGGCGGAGGCTGCGCCCCGCTCCGCGGAAAGGGGTCACCTCGAAAAGGCGGCCGCCGTGCACCAGGCTCACCGTGGCATGCTTCAGGGTGAAGGGCCTGTACTCGCCGAAGAGTTTGCGGATAAGGGCCGTGGAGGCCGAGGTGGCCACGTCCCAGTCGCTGGCCGGCCGCCCCAGAAGGGCATCCCTGACCGCCCCCCCCACCACGTAGGCGGATGCCCGGCCTCCGTCAGACGATCCAGGACGGTGCGGACGAAAGCAGGCAGCTCCCGCTCCAGCCTGAGCTCCGGCTCATCTGCCGTTCCCATGGGTATCTGACGCTCCAGCCGGCGAAAAGAAGGCCGGGAAAAGGGAATGTCGAATGTCGAAGTGGCCCTCGGACCCACGCCTGGCGCCCGCTTCAAAATCCGTTGTTTGTTATTTGTTATTCGTGAATCGCGGGTGCGACTGGTGGTATGTCTTCTGCTTTAGCCGGCAGTCCGTCAGCCCAGGTCCTTTTCGCATTCCGCATTTCGAATTATTTTTATGCTTTCCCGTAACTGTGAAGTCCCGGGAGGTAGTTCACCCCGAAGTAGGTGAACAGGACGCAGAAGAAGCCCACGATGGACAGGATGGCAAAGAGCCTGCCCCGCCAGAGGGTCATCAGGCGTGAGTGCAGCACGAGCAGGTAGACGAACCAGGTGATCAGGGACCAGGTTTCCTTGGGGTCCCAGCCCCAGTACCTCCCCCAGGCGGAGTGGGCCCAGACCGCTCCGGTGATGATGCCCAGGCTCAGCATGAGAAACCCGATGACCACCATCTGGTAGTTCAGGTCGTCCAGCACCAGCCGGCGCGGGATGAGGCTCTGGAAGGAGGAAGGCTTGCTCGGGTTGTCCGGGCCTCTGATCAGGTACATGACGCTCAAGCCCAGCGACAGACCAAAGGCCGCGTAGCCGAAAAAACAGGTCAGCACGTGGGTGATCAGCCAGTTGCTCTTGAGGGCCGGAATCAGGGGCTGGATCTGACTGCTGATGCCGGGGGAAAAAGAGGCATAGGCCATGGAGAGAAACGCCAGCGGTGTGATGAAGGCACCGAAACTCCGGTTCCTGGTCCGCCACTCCAGGATGAGGTACAGCGCCATGATGGCCCAGGCATAAAAAACGAGCGATTCGTAGAGGTTGGAAAGCGGGGCATGGCCGATGCCGAGCCGATGGGATTCCACCCAGCGCAGAATCAGGGCCACAGTGTGGGCGGCAATTCCGATGAGGGACGTGCCGGTGGCCAGCCGGCCGAGGGTCTCCCGCGCCATAACCAGCATCAGCAGGTATAAGAAGAAAGCCGTGAAATAGATAAAGGTGACGTAACTCAGGATGACCGAGTTTATCATGACAGCCTATCCTTCCCTGTTGAACGAACGCACCGCTTCCGGAGTTCCCGGGTAAGGCGCTCAAGCTCCCGCTGGAGGCCTACCGGGTTCTTGCTCGCCGATCCCGCCACCTCCACCCGGCTCCCCGCCGGGGATGCGGACACCCGGACCCGGATGGTGCGGTGAGAGGCAAAAAAAGTCAGGAAGAACCCCCCCACCATCAGGAAGCACCCCAGCCAGACCAGGGGCACCCCCGGGTCACGGTTCACTTCCAGCCCGGTGTAGTAGCGGGTTTCCTGGCCGTCCAGAAAAAAGGTGTACGGCGCGAAGGCGGAGGGGTTGAACTTCTCGGAGCCGATCATTTCGGCGGGCAGCTGTTTCCGCAGGGCCTCGAAATTCTGAAAGACCCAGAACTGCCGCTCCGGTCCGTCAGAGGCTTGAACAGAAATCAGAGCGGCCGGCATGGCGCCCAGTCGTCGGATTTCCAGCACCTGGAATTGCCCCTCTTTTCCCGGCAGGGGCACGGACTCCCCCTTTTTCACGGCAAAGGCGGCGGGCTTTTCCCCGCTGCCCGGGGTTTCGATCCTCAACTGCACCCGGTTGCCGGGAAGGGACCCGTAACTGTGCTGGTAGAAGGTCACGCCGCGGATCTCCACCGGGTGGTTGACCCGCACGCTGGCGGTTTGGATCTCCTGCCCGTTCACGGAGAAACGGAGATCCGAGCGGTATTCTTTGGGTGCGCCGTTTTCGTAGAATTCCACCAGGAACCGCTCGCAGCGCACCTCGAAGCCCAGGGAATGGGGCGTGCCGCGCCCTCTGAGGGTGATTGCGTTGACCTGCTCCCCCTCGGCGATGTTGACGTAGCCCTCCAGGCCGAAAAAAGATCCCACCAGGCCGCCGGCCAGGATGAGCAGGATGCTCAGATGGACCAGGTAGAAACCGAAATGGGCATAGCGCCCGCGCTCCAGCAGGAAGAAGTGTTCGCCGTCTGCGTCGACCGACTCATGGGATTGTTTCCGGAGAAGGGCACCGGCAGAAGCAGCGACGCTGTCCACGGCGGCGTTCACCACAAAGCCCTGCTCCGGTGGCAGGTTTTCAAAGGGCTTGCGCCGGTCGGCCCTGGCCTTCGTGCGGAAGCGCTTCCAGGTGGCCGGGAAACGGTCGATGGAGCAGGTCACCAGGTTGAGAGTGAGCAGTCCGATTAGGAGCCGGAACCATGGTGAATGGTAGACGTCGAAGAGATCCAGGGCGGTGAACAGCCTGAGGGTGCGGGGGGTCAGGGCTCGGGCGAAATCAACGGCCTCTTCCGCCTGCGGGATCAGCGTACCCGCCACCGAGGCAATGGCCAACAGGGAAAGCAGCAGGATGGTCAGCTTCACCGAGCTGAAAAACTCCCACATTGCGTTGGTTCGGCTTTCCTGTTTGGCGCTCGTCGTCATGTCCCCGCTCTACCTGTAGTACCGCGTCTCATAAGTTCTGCCCCATGAACCGGCAAGATGGAATCCGCAACTATTGGCGGATAAATGACCCTTTGCTTGGAGACGCGGAAATCCAAAATCCAAATATCGAAACTCGAAACAAATTCGAATGATCGAAATCCAAATGACCAAAACGCAAGACCTGGGTCCCACCGCTCTTGTTTGGAATTTTGAGCATTGGGATTTTGATATTGTTTCGGATTTCGGATTTGGTGCTTCGGATTTTGGACGAACTTGAGCCCCCCAGGTCAAGAAGATAGATGGCCGCCAAAATCGATGACAAGACTTCCGAGACTGCGTACTATAGGGGTCCCGGGTCTGCAAAGCATTTGACCCTGACCCGCTTATCATGTAAACAATCCCTGAACGCGGCCCTGCGCTCCGGGCCGGCCGGCGACCATGTGATAATAGGATAAACTAGTCATCAATACCAGAATTTAAAGGAGCACTCGATGCTGGAGCTCAAGTTCGTACGTACCCACCTGGAAACCGTTCGGGCCATGCTGCGGAACCGGTGCTACGACTTGGAGCTGTCCCGCTTCGAGCTGCTGGATCGGGAACGGCGGCAGCGCCTGGTGAAGCTCGAGGAGCTGCGGCACCGGCGCAACCTGGTCAGTGAAGAAATCGCCCGGATGAAGAAAGACGGTGAGGACGCCGCCGCACACATCGACGAAATGCGGGAGGTTTCCGCCGAGATCAAGGGACGGGAAAAAGAGATCTCCCAGTTCGAGGAAGAACTGGGGCAGCTGCTCATGGTGATCCCGAACCTTCCGGACGAGTCGGTGGCCGTCGGCCGGGATGAGAAGGACAACCCGGTCATCCGGAAATGGGGTGAGATCCCGGCCGGCGCGGAAGCGCCGCTGGCCCACTGGGACCTGGCGGAGCAGCTGGGCATCGTGGACTTTGCCCGGGCGGCCAAGGTCGCCGGCGCCAGATTCGCCCTGTACCGCGGGACGGGAGCCAGACTGGAAAGGGCCCTGATCAACTTCATGCTGGACATCCACACCCGGGAGCACGGCTACACGGAGCTGCTGCCTCCTTTCCTGGTGAATTCCGCCGCCATGACCGGAACCGGCCAGCTGCCGAAGTTCAAGAGCGATCTTTTCAAAGTCGAGGATTGGGACCTCTATCTGGTTCCGACGGCCGAGGTGCCGGTGACCAATGTCCACCGCGAGGAGATCCTGGAAGAGGCCGAACTGCCGATTGGCTATGTCGCGTACACGCCCTGCTTCCGGTCCGAGGCCGGCAGCTACGGGAAAGACACCCGGGGTCTCATCCGGCAGCATCAGTTCAACAAGGTGGAGCTGGTGAGATTCACCCGGCCCGAGGATTCTTTCGCCGAGCTGGAGAAACTCACCCGGCACGCGGAGGAGATCCTGATGCGGCTTGGGCTGCCCTATCGGGTGGTTTCCCTGTGCACCGGGGATCTGGGCTTCTCGGCGGCCAAGACCTACGATCTGGAGGTGTGGCTGCCGGGGCAGGGGCTGTACCGGGAGATCTCCTCGTGCAGCAATTTCACCGATTTTCAGGCGCGCCGGGCCCAGATCCGATTCAGGCGCAGGGGGGCCAAGGGGACCGAACTGGTGCACACCCTGAACGGCTCCGGTCTGGCTGTGGGCAGGACCGTGGTGGCGATCCTGGAGAACTATCAGCAAGCGGACGGGAGCGTAATCATCCCGGAGGCCCTCAGGCCCTATATGGGTGGACTGGAGAAAATTTCGGCCCGGCCGAACGCAGCATGAGAGCTCCTTCGGGAAGAGGCTGGCGGGATTACCAGCGCCGGCTCCGGGCCGAGGCGTTGCGGCGGCGCCTGGCCGCCAGGTTGCCGGTCCTGTTCCTGGCAGCGGCCGGGCTCCTGGCCCTGGGTGTGGGAATCTGGCAGGGGATCGAGTGGTTCGGCAGCCGCCGCGGGTCGGTCCCGGTGGAGCTGGCTTCACATCCCCCGAAGGCGGCCGAGAAGCCCGCCCGGTTTGAGCTGGCTCCGGTGCTCAAGGACCTGGTGCCGGACCCCGAGGCCCTGAAGGACCCGCTGGCGGTCCAGCGCGGCAACCAGCAGTTGCTGCTCGTTTCGTCGCTGGACGCCGGGCTGCAGGACTACCTCAGAGGCCTCCTCGCTCGTTCGGGCACGGTTCGGGCAGCGGCGGTGGTGCTCAGGCCGGCTGACGGCGCCATCCTTGCCATGGCCGAGCATGGCCGGACAAGCGACACCGGGCACCTTTGCCTGGAGGCGGGTTTCCCGGCGGCCAGCCTTTTCAAGATCATCACCGCCGCCGCCGCCCTGGAGCACGCCGGCTATACGCCGGATCGGCCGGTGTTGTATCATGGCCGCATGTACACCCTCTACAAGGGCCAGCTGCGGCGGAAAGAAACCAAGAATGCGGCAAGGACGAGCTTTCGCAAGGCCTTCGCGGATTCCATCAACCCGGTTTTCGGAAAGCTCGGCATCCACGAGCTGGGGTCGGAAGTGCTCACCGAATATGCGGAGCGGTTCTATTTCAATCGGGAGATCCCCTTCGACTTCCCGCTGGAGAAAAGCCGTGTCCAGGTTCCGGAGGAGGCTTTCGGGATCGCCGAAATTGCCTCGGGCTTCAACAAGCGCACCCTGATTTCGCCCCTGCACGCCGCCATGCTGGTTTCCGCGGCGATCAATGACGGACTGCTGCTGAGTCCCTGGCTGGTAGAAAGGGTCCAGAACGGTGCCGGCGAGGTGCTTTATGAGCGCCAGCGCCGAGTCCTGAATGCAGCGATCAGCGGGGAGACGGCCTCCGACCTGCGGCAGTTGATGCAGGAGACGATTCGGAACGGAACCGGCAGGAAACCCTTCGCGAGCATGCGGCGCAAGAAAGCCTTCCGGGAAGTGGAGATCGGGGGCAAGACCGGAACGGTTAACGACCCCACGGACCAGTACAAGATCGACTGGTTCGTGGCCTACGCCCTGCCTAAGGAAAAAGAAAAGGCCATCGCCATCGCCGTGTTGGGAATCCACGGCAGCAAGCTGGGCCTGCGGGCTAACGAGCTGGGCAGTCAGATCATCAACCGTCGGCTCGCTTCCTGAGGGAGACCGGCAAAGGAGGGTTCCACGTGTGCGGGATTATCTGTTACATCGGGACCAGAGAGGCTCGGCCGATCCTGCTGGGGGGGCTGAAGCAGTTGGAGTACCGGGGTTACGACTCTGCCGGCCTGGCGGTGCTGGACGGGGACCGGGTGCAGTATCACCGCTCGGTGGGCAAGATCGCCGAGCTGGAGAGCAGGGTAGGGGGTCTGGACATCCGCGGCACGACGGGCATCGCCCACACCCGCTGGGCGACTCACGGGGAGCCGAGCGAGCGCAATGCGCACCCCCAGACGGATCAGGCCGAAGAGGTCTTCGTCATCCATAACGGCATTGTCGAGAATTTCTCGCTGCTCAAGCGCAAGCTTGTCGGGTAAGGGCGTCACGTTCCGCTCCGAGACCGACACCGAGGTGCTGGCCCACCTCATCGCGTCGCATTTCCAGGGGGACCTGCGGGAGGCGGTGCGCCGGACCATGGAGCAGGTGGAAGGCACCTTCGGCCTGGCGGTGCTTCACCGCCGGGTTCCGGACGCGATCGTGGTGGCCCGGCGCGGCAGCCCGCTGATCATCGGGGTGAGCGACCACGGGCACTTTGCGGCCTCGGATGTGGCCGCCATGGTGCGCTACACCAACCAGGTGGTGCATCTGGAGGACAACGAGCTGGCGGTGCTGGGGGTGAAAACCCATGACATCACCACGGCGCATGCCACCCGGATCGAGCGCGGGGCGGAAACCGTGGAGTGGCGGGCCGAGGACGCGGAGCTCAACGGTTTCCCGCACTTCATGCTCAAGGAGATCTTCGAGCAGCCCGAGACGATCCGCAACGCCATGCGGGGGCGGCTGGAGCCGGGGGAGGGGGTGCCCAAGCTGGGCGGGCTGACGCCGGTCTGGGACAGCCTCAAGGAGTGCCGGCACCTGGTGATCGTGGCTTGCGGCACCTCGTACTACGCCGGGTGCGTGGGCCGCTACATCTTCGAGAAACTCACCGAGATCGACGTGGAGGTGGAACTGGCCAGCGAGTTCCGCTACCGCAAGCTGAACTTCCCGCCGCACACCTTTGTGGTGGCCCTGAGCCAGTCAGGGGAGACGGCCGACACCCTGGCGGCCATCCGCGAGGCCAAGCGCAAGGGGGCCCGGCTGCTGGGCATCGTGAACGTGGTGGGCAGCTCGATCGCCCGGGAGACCGAGGCCGGGGTGTACAACCACGCCGGCCCGGAGATCGGGGTGGCTTCCACCAAGATCTTCACCAGCCAGCTGACCATCCTGACCCTGATGGCGCTGCTGCTGGGGCGGCACCAGAAGCTGTCGCTGACCGAGGGGATGGAGGCCATCCGGGCGCTGGAGCTGCTGCCGGAGCTGGTGCAGCGCATCCTGGGCCAGGCGAACCACATCGAAGCCATCGCCGAAAAATATTACCGCTTCAGCAACTGGCTGTTCCTGGGCCGCAAGTTCAACTACCCGATCGCCCTGGAGGGAGCGCTGAAGCTCAAGGAAATCAGCTACATTCATGCCGAGGGCTACGCGGCCGGGGAGATGAAGCACGGGCCCATCGCGCTGATCAACCCCCAGATGCCCACCGTGGCCATCGTGGCCCGGGACGACATGTACCTGAAGATGGTCAGCAACATCCAGGAGGTCAAGAGCCGCCGGGGGCCCGTGATCGCCATCACCACCCAGGGGCAGGAGGACGTGCGGGAGATCGTGGACGAGGTGATCGAGATCCCGGACACGCTGGACTATCTCACCCCCGTCCTGGCGGTGGTGCCCTGCCAACTGCTGGCCTACTACTGCGCGAAATTTCTGAAGCGCGACATCGACAAGCCGCGCAATCTGGCCAAAAGCGTCACGGTGGAATAGGAAGAGACAATTCGGAATTCGGAATGCGAAATGCGGAATTGTCCGCGCTTCGCGTGGACTCCCCACTCCTTCGGAGCGGGTCCCCGGTTTCGAAATGAGGAACGCTTGAGAGCGGGTCGGCAAGGCGTAACACAACGATGTGAGCCAGACAAACCAGAAGCACCGCGCGGATCGGAAAGTAGCGGCCTGCCGCCGACCTGGCGGCAATCCGGCGGGACGTCGCGAGTGGGTCTACCGCGCCGCGACAATGGCCGGACGGATACTGCTGGCACCGCTTTTTCAGCTGTGCACCAGCGGCGCTGAGCACCTCCCGCGCGCGAGCGCCTTTATACTCCTGCCAAAGCACCAGCGCTGGGAGGATATCGTGCTCCTCAGCCTGGCCACGCCCCGGCCGCTCTACTATGTGGCCAAGCACGAGCTGTTTCATAACCCGTTGAGCGACCGCTGCCTGAGGTCGCTGGGCGGCATCCCGTTGAACCGCCGCCGGCCGCTGGAAAGCCGGCGGTCCCTGAAGGCTGTGCTCGAATGCCTGCAGCGGCGGGAAGGCGTGGTCATCTTCCCGGAGGGAACGTATTTCCCGGGACGCGTGGGTCCCGGCCAACTGGGTATGGTGCGGCTGGTGCTCACGCGGCTTTCGCTGCCCTTCATCCCGGTGGGGATCCGGTACGACCGGGATAGGTGGCGTACCCGGGTGGAAGTTCGCTTCGGTCAGCCGCTGCCCGCCGAAGCATGCCCGACCCCCGAGGCATTCCTGGGTCTGGCGATGGAGCACATCGCGCGGCTCGCGCGGCTGCCGCTGCAGGGCAGTTGAAGAGAACTGGAGGAGATCCGTGTTGCAGATCGAGCGGGCGCTTGAAACCATCGCCGGCTACCGGCAGGATGCCCCGCCGCCCCCTCGGTCCTCAGTCCCCGTTACTCATCACTAAGTTTCCGCATTCCGCATTTCGAATTCCGCATTCGCTATTTTAGCGTCAGGGTGTATTTCAGCACCAGGTGCTCGGGGTGATAGGATTCCTTGGCGCGCCGCAGGCCCTCGATTCCCAGGTCCTGCTCGCGGTTGATATACCTCGTGTGCGGCCAGGCATTGGCGCAGAAGAGCTGGTTGATGGCCGCGTAAAGCCCCGGGATCAGCGGGTTGGCCTTTTCGATGTGGATAACGGCGGTCTCGGGGTTCAGGGGTTCACCCAGGGAGAAGGCCTCCACCCGGCCGTCGATCAGCACCGCCGCGCCTGAAAAGCCGAGCTGCTCCCGGTGCATCAGGGCCTGCCGGATGGCGGAATCCTCGTCGCGCAGGGTGGCGTCCGCTTCGCAGTCCCGCAGCCCGCACCACTCTGCCTGCATGTCCAGCAGGCTGCCCACCAGATCGCGATCCAGTTCGCGGTAATCATATGAAAAAGCCTTGATGAATTTATTCAACTGATTCTTTTTCTTATGGTATTTTCTGCCGGAAAGCTGGGCCAGGGCAATACTCGAGTACACGTAGTCGCTGTTGTCCCGGTCCGCCTGGATTTCAAAACGCTCGGGGTCCGCGTGGCTCGCCACAACCCCTTCGGGTACCCGGCAGATGCGGGCCGGGGAGGTCCGTCGGAGCAGTTCCTGGGCCAGGAACTCCAGCGCTTCACGCTTGTCCCCCAAGCCTGCCGGCGGCAGGCCGAAGGGGCAACCCGGTTCGGGTTCCATGACAAGCAGAAGGCAGTCCCGCCGCACCCGCCAGCGGGGTTTGTACCGCTGACGCCACATAAACAGGTTGGTAAAGGTGTATTCGGAGATCAGGGGCGGATCCAGCCGGAAAAAACGCTTGAAAATGTCGCGGTGCTCGATATCCAGCGCAGTGAAATCTTTCATGGTGTAAACTCCCGACACGCTTAGGATATCAAATTCTTTGCAAACCGCAAGCAGATCTGCTACCAGGACCGCAGGGGAAAACAGCCGTCGGCGGGAATTGCAAACCATCCCCAGTTGTACTATGCTGGGACCGGCGATTGAAAAGAGCAGGGGGAGGGATCATGGCCAAAATACTGATTGTGGATGACGAGGAACACATTCGATATCTCTACTCCGAGGAGCTGAGCGAGGCCGGATACGAGGTGATCACCGCCTCCAGCGGGCATATGCTGCTCGAGCGGATCGAGGAGGAAAAACCTGACCTGGTGGTGCTCGACATCAAGATGGTGGACTACAACGGCCTGGATCTCCTGCAGGACATCCGGAACAAGTATTATGATCTGCCGGTGGTGCTGTGCACCGCCTACGACACTTTCAAGGAAGAGATGAAGTCCATTGCGGCGGACTACTACGTCATCAAGTCATTTGACCTGACCGAGCTGAAGAGCCGCATTGCCATGGCCCTGGAAGCGAGATCCGACTCGAAGTAACCGCTATGCCCGATTCCCTCACTTGTGGTATTTCTCCCCCCGCAGGATGGTGAAGGCCCGATAGAGCTGCTCGAGCAGCACCAGCCGGCTCATCTCATGGGTGAGCGTGAGCCGCGAGAGCGAGAGCCGCTCATCGGCACGGGCCAGGACTTCCGCGGACAGGCCCAGCGGGCCGCCGATGACAAAGGCCAGGGAACTGTGCGCCACGGAGAGCCGCTGGATTCTTGCGGCCAGACCGGGCGAGTCGCAGGTCCGACCGCCCCGATCAAGAGCGATAATGTGGTCGCGCGGCGCGAGCCGCCGGAGGATGGCCTGCCCCTCAGCGGCGAGGACCTCAGCCTCGCTGCGGCCCTTGCGCATGGCGGTCGGCGGCGCCTCGACCCACTGGGCCCTGGCGTAGCGGCCCAGCCTTTCCAGATAGAACGTCTCGCCCTGCTTGAGGAAATCCGTGCGGGTCCGGTCCACCACGATGACCCTGATCTTCAGCACGGCTATCTGCTGCGAAGGCCGAGAAGTCTCGCGACCTCGGCCGACATCTCCCGCACGAAAGACCGCAGCTCCTCCCCTCGCAGCGGTTTGCCGGCTTCCGGGACCTTGGAGAGCCCCTCGGGCCGGACCTCGCGCGGAGCGTTCCTGAGCTCCGGCCGCGGCCGGATTTCAAAGGCCGGGTCGAAGGCGTCCTCGAAGTACATCTCCTGGAACCCCGCGAATTTCAGTGCGTGGGCGGTGGAATCCACGATCGCGGTTTCCCCCGGGGTCACGATCCCGAGCCTGAGCGCCTGCTGCAGCCCGGCCAGGGACTCCCCGCCTTGGGTGCAGACCACGTTACCGTTGCGGTTGGCAATGATCATGGCATCCATGATCTCCTGTTCGCTCACCTGGACCACGAAGACCCTGGGGACTCCCGCCTCCCGGTCATACTGCTCAGCCAGTTCGATGACCCTGGGCATGGAGACCGGGTTGCCGATCATGGCGGCCTGGGCCACGCTGGGCCGGACGGCAACCGGCTCAAAGCGTCTTTCCCGGGGTGTCTGGGAGAAGTAGCGGTACACCGGATCGGCGTGGGAGGATTGGACGCCGATGATCGCGGGCAGCACGTCAATGACCCCCGCTCGGAAAAACTTGAGAAAGCCGCTCATGACGGCGGTGATGTTGCCTGCGTTGCCGATGGGCAGCACCACCGCTTTGTCCCGCAATTCGTAGTCCAGATCCTGGGCGGTTTCGAAGGAAAAGGACTCCTGGCCCAGGATCCGCCAGCTGTTCTTGGAGTTGAGCAGGGCCACCTGGTGGGTTTCGGCCAGGTCCTCCACGATCTTCATGCAGTCATCGAAGACCCCGGGGATTTCCAGCACCCGGGCCCCACTGCCCAGCGGCTGCGAAAGCTGCTGGGGGGTGACCTTGCCCTTAGGCAGCAGCACGGCGGATGTTACCACCCCCCCAAGGTAGGAAGCATAGAGGGCGGCCGCGGCGGAGGTGTCCCCGGTGGAGGCGCAGATGGCGAGGACATCCGTCAGGCCTTCCTTGGCGGCCAGGAAGTTCACGTAGGACAGGGCGCAGGCCATGCCGCGGTCCTTGAAGGAAGCGCTGGGGTTCAGGCCGTCGTTCTTAAAATACAGGTTCACCCCGATTTGCCGGCGCAGCTCGGCGCTGGCTCGCACGAGCGGGGTGTGGCCTTCGCCGAGATAGAGAACGCGATCGAGCGGGATGACCGGCGCGATAAACTCGTAGTAACGGAAGATGCCTTTCAGCGCGTCCAGGTTCAGCATCCTGCGGTAGTCGAAGAGCTCCCGCCAATCGGCGCCCTCCAGCGCGGTAATCCGCTCAGGACGGAGGTCCTGCAGGAGCAGCACGCTCCCACAGTCGGGACAGGTGTAGAGCAACCGGGAAATGTCGAACTGCCGGCGGCATCCCACACAGCGATAGGCCATTGCGCCAGAAGGCTCGGGAACCAGGTGGGGACGGAGGTGGGCGGGAAATTGATCGAGTCTCATCGATCACTCCTTTCGCGTTTCTGCGGCAATGGGCAGGGCCGGCGGACCGCATCCGATTATGCCTCAACCGGGCAGCATCTGACAACCGCCAAAACGGGCGCCGGGAGCAGGGCGGTTAGGGGTAAGGATTACGCAGGGTAAGCGGGAAAAGCGGGAAAAAACGAATATCGAACGCCGAACAAGGGAATGTCGAATGACGAAGTTGCCGTCGGGCCCACGTCTGATGACCCTTTGAAATTCGTCATTCAGTATTCGACATTCTGCGGTTAGTCCTCCTTTCGCCCCCTGCGTGCCCCGTACCCCGCAATCCGTAATCCTTACCCCTTGATCCTTAATCCTGCCCTTACACCCCAGTCCTCGGCACTCTGTACTCCTCACTTGATCTTGACATTCCATGATCGCGTCTTACTAGTAATGCCAGAAGTCAGACAGAATCCGCAAGGAGGTGAAACTATGACTATTTTAAGATGGCGAGATCCTTTTGAAAGCAGTGTGTTCAAGGACTTGGGACGGTTGCAGGAAGAGGTCAACTCCCTGTTCCACCGCTTCGGTGGAAGGAGGTCTTTGATGTCGAGCGCGGGCGTTTTTCCGCCGGTCAACGTATCCCACGACGAGAACAACATCTATGTGGAGGCCGAAATGCCCGGCGTGACGGCCAAGGAGATCGATATCACGATCGAGGAGGACACCCTGATCCTCAAAGGCAGCCGACAGACCGAACCGGCCAAGGAAAACGTGAGCTTTCACCGCCGCGAGCGGGAGACGGGCACATTCGGGCGCAGCATCACCCTTCCCACGCGGGTGCAGGCCGACAAGGTTGTGGCCCAGACGAGGGGCGGTATCCTAACACTGGTGCTCCCCAAGGCCGAGGAAGTGAAACCCAAGAAAATCGAGATCAAGGTCGGGTAAGGGGGTGATTGAGGTGGAAGAAAAAAGACTGCAGGCCAGTGAAAAGAAGGAAGTGCAGGCGCGTGGGGAAATGACGCGCACTTTGCCGGTTTTCGTACCGAATGTCGACATCTACGAGAACGATGAAGCCCTAGTGCTGGTGGCCGACATGCCCGGCGTGGGCAGCCAAGGAGCGGACATCCACCTGGAGGACAATGAACTGACGATCCGGGGCAGGGTGCAGGAGGAGCCCGGCAAGGGCGCTCCGCTGTACACCGAATACCGCTCCGGCGACTTCTATCGCAGCTTCACCCTGTCCAACGTCATCGACCAAAACAAGATCCAGGCCATCATGAAAGACGGGGTCCTCACCGTGACCCTGCCCAAGGCCGACGCGGCGAAACCCCGTCAGATCACGGTCAAAGCGGGCTGAGTTTTGCAAAGCGGCCGCCCGGGAACAGCCCGTGCGGCCGCTCTTTTTCCTGCCCCAAACCCTGTCCGGCCGCCTCTATCGGCAGCTGAAACCCTTTGACAAGCTCCTCCATATCTGGAAGACTTCCCGCCATGCCGTTTGTCCGAAAAACCGGAGCACTCACCCTGCGTGCGTTACAGCGGATGGGCACGATGGGGGTTTTCTTGGCGATCACGGTGTTCTACGCTTTTCTTCCGCCCCTAAAGATGAGGCGGGTGCTGAAGCAGATCCGGTTCATCGGCGCCCAATCCACGCTGGTCATCATCCTCACCGGTCTGTTCTCGGGCATGGTCCTGGGTTTCCAGGGCTTCTACAGCCTCAGCCGGTTCGGCTCGGATGCCTTCCTGGGCCCCATGGTGGGCCTGGCGCTCATCAAGGAGTTGGGCCCGGTGATAGCCGCTTTGATGGTGAGCGGCCGGGCGGGGTCGGCCATCGCGGCCGAGATCGGCGTGATGCGGATCACCGAGCAGATCGATGCACTGCAGCTCATGGGACTCAGCCCCTACCGCTACCTGATGGTCCCGAACCTGCTGGCCGCTGTGATTTCGATGCCGCTGCTGACCGCGATATTCGACGTGGTGGGGATCTTCGGCGGGTACCTGATCGGCGTGAAGCTGCTCGGGGTAGGGGCGGGCACCTATTTCGGGGAGATGGCCAACTACGTGGAGATGCCGGATGTGCTCGAGGGGCTGTACAAATCCCTCAGCTTCGGCGTCATCATCGTCTGGGTGGCCTGTTTCAAGGGGTTCTACACCGGGATTTTCACCGGTTTCGGGGCTGAGGGAGTCAGCCGATCCACAACCCAGGCCGTGGTTCTTTCGTCGGTGCTGATTCTAGTTTGGGACTACTTCATGACCTCGCTGCTTTTCTGAAATCCATGATCAAGATTGAGGATCTTCACAAATCGTTCAGTGGGCAGCACGTTCTGCGAGGCGTATCGCTGGAGGTGCGGAAAGGCGAGCTGGTTGCACTGATCGGTTCCAGCGGGGGCGGCAAGAGCGTGCTCCTCAAACACGTGGCCGGGCTCGTAAGGGCCGACCGGGGTCGGGTGCTGGTGGACGGCAGGGAGATCGGAAAGCTGCGTGGAGCGGAACTCAAGAACCTCCGGGCACGGTTGGGCTTTCTCTTCCAGGGCGGAGCGCTCTTCGATTCGATGACGGTTTTCGAAAACATCGCATTTCCGCTGCGGGAAAAGACCCGGCTGAGCGATCAAGCGATTCAGGATCGGGTGCTGGGGGAGCTGGAGCACGTGGGTCTGGCAGGAGAGGAGCACAAGTACCCTTCCCAGATCAGCGGCGGCATGGCCAAGCGGGTGTCCCTGGCCCGGGCCCTGGTGAGGGAGCCGGAGATCATGCTGTTTGACGAACCGACCACCGGGCTGGACCCGGTCCGGGGCCAGTCGATCCTGAAGCTGATCGATGCATCCCATAAGCGCCTGAAATTCACCGGCCTCGTGGTCACCCACGAGATCCCGAGGGTTTTCCAGATCGTGGATCGGGTGGCCATGCTCCACCAGGGTGTGGTCATCGTGCAGGGGAGCCCGGTCCGGTTCATGGGCTCGGATGACCCGGTGGTGCGTGAGTTTGTGGACAATACCTGTGAGGGTTGGCAGCTGCACCGGGACCCTGCGCCGAAAGGCGGCACCGCCGATCCTCAACGGCCAACAAAGCGGGAGGAATCATGAAACGGTTCGACCTGGAGCTGGTGGTGGGGCTTTTCATGCTCGCCGGGATCCTTTGCCTGGGTTACCTGACGGTGAAGCTGGGCAGACTGGAGGTCCTGGGCGGAGCGGGATACGAGCTGCAGGCGGTTTTCTCGAACAGCGGCGGGATCAAGAACGGCAGCTCGGTGGTGATCGCGGGGATCCCGGTCGGCCGGGTGAAGGACATTGCCCTGGAGGAATATCAGGCCAAGGTCGTTCTCAGCCTGCCGGCCGAGGTGCGGGTTCAGGAAGACGCCATCGCCTCGATCAAGACCAAGGGACTGATCGGCGAGAAATACTTGGAGATTTCGCCCGGCGGCTCGGAGCGGCTGATCGAACCCGGGGGCCGGATTCGCGAAACCCAGCCGGCCGTGGATCTGGAACAGCTCATATCCGGCTATGTTTTCGGCAAGCTGTAGCGGGAGGGTGGCATGAAGAAAATGGCTCTGTTCAACCCGGTGCTGGTGCTTCTGGCGCTGATCGGTCTCTGCGGCGCAGCCACGGCCGGCGAGCCCACCGAGTGCATACGCCGGACCACCGACAGAATCCTGGTCGTGGTGAGCAACCCGGAGCTGAAATCCCTGGCAAGAGCGGCTGAACGGAGGCGTCTCATCCGTGAGGCGGTGGACGAGCGGTTTGACTGGGAGGAGATGTCGCGCCGGACCCTGGCGACCCACTGGGCACGCAGGAGCGCGGAGGAGCGCAAGGAGTTCGTCGGGCTTTTCGGCGACCTGCTGGAGCGCACCTACCTGGACAAGGTGGAGGGGTACTCGGGCGAGCAGGTCCTCTACGAGAGCGAGCGGGTCGAGGGGAGCTACGCACTGGTTTCGGTACGGATCAAGACCCAGCAGGCAACCGAGATACCGGTGCTTTACAAGCTCAAGCAAGGGGGCGCGGATTGGCAGGTGTACGACATATCCATCGAAGGCGTGAGCCTGATCAGCAATTACCGCACGCAGTTCAACAACATCATCGTGCGCTCCTCCTACGATGAGCTGCTCAAACGGCTGAGAGCCAAGCAGGAGACAAACTGATGCTGCTCGGGGCTGGCAGAGGGCGGCCGGGACGCGGGCGCGCCGCCCGCCGTGGCCCGGCGCTGATGGTTGCGGCCCTGGCCGGGCTGCTGCTGGTGTGGTGGGCCGGGGACCTTTGGGCTGAGTCCGACGCGCAAGACCCTTTGTACGACCCTTTCGCTGAGGAGACCGGGGCCGCGGCTCTTGATCCGATCGCGGATCCCTTGGAAAAACTGAACCGGGCCTTTTTCGTGTTTAACGACCGGCTGTATTTCTGGGTACTCAAACCGACGGCGCGCGGGTACAGCAAAGTCGTACCCGAGCCGGCCCGCGTGGGTATCCGGCACTTCTTCGCCAACCTGCGCATGCCGGTGCGCGCCGCGAATTGCCTGCTCCAGGGCAAGTTCTCCGGTTTTGGCCGTGAGCTGCTGCGATTTTTTGTGAACTCCACCGTCGGCATGCTCGGCTTCTTCGACGTGGCCAAGATCGCCTGGGATATGGACGGGGCGGATGAGGATCTCGGCCAGAGCCTCGGCCGGGCCGGCTTGGGGCCCGTTTGCTACATTAACTGGCCCTTGCTGGGCCCCTCCAGCCTGCGGGACACGGTGGGGATGGTGGGCGACGGCTTCCTGAGTCCCTTCTACTACCTGGTAAACCCTGCGGAGGCCGACGCGGGGCTGAGAGGGTTCGAGGTGCTGAACGACACCTCCCTGCGCATCGGGGACTACGAGTCCCTCAAGAAAGCCGCCCTGGACCCCTACATCGCCTTCCGGGACGCTTACCATCAGCGCCGCAGTACCAAGATCAGGGAATAGAAGCAGCCGCAAAACGCCCTTTAGCCGCCCGCGGGGCTGTTCCGCCGCCCCCGGCTTTCGGCCGCGGGAGGCACCGGGCAGGCCGCCGGGCGCAAGGGCCGTAACCGGGTCAGGGTCGATTCGTCTGACCTGTGACCACGATGACCCCGTAGCGGGAGGGCCAGGTGAGGGGTTTGAGGCGCGACTGAGGCCCGAGTTCGTTCGCAATGCGCCCTGCCTGGGCCTCGAAGGCGGGGGAAAAGTACACCGTGTGCCGCTCGAAATTCTCCCGTTCGGCAAGGCCGGCAGGCCTGGCGGCATAGCCCATAGCGGTGAGTCTCCGGCTCATGGCTTCCGCCGAGGCCGGATCGCCGTCACCGCTCAACACCTTGATTAAGAGGGCCGCCCCTTTTGCCGGCGGTTCCACCGCCGCCGGCCCGGGCTGGGCACGCGCGAGCGGGTTTTCTCGGTACGGGGTTTGCGGTAGGCCCCGGGCGGGGAGCTTCCGGAGCTCGGTTTCCAGTGCCGCCACCAGCTTTTCCAGTTTCTGGCTCTTGTTTTCTGCCGCACGGGCCAATTCGGCCTGTCCTTCGAGCTCCAGGACTTGGGCTTCCAAGTACGCGATCCGGTTTCTGAGGCGCTCATTGTCTTTCCCGGCGGCCGCCATGGCCTTTTCGCCTTCAGCCCGGATATGCTGGTTTTCGGTCTTGAGGGTTTCGACCGTACGGTGGAGCGCCTGGAGTTCCTGTGTTCCCTGGGCGGGAGCGACCGCCTCGGTCCACTCGCGGGCGGCGCAGGCGGGCAGGGTCAGGACAACCGCAAGGGCGGTCCAAAGCAGATGGGTTTTCACCGCTGTTTCCTCCTTGTCTTGTTGGCTCTCAGCCCATTTTCCAGAAATCGGGCCGCAGGTCAAGTCCTGGGTCTGCGTTCTTGACACCGCCTGACGGCCCTACCTATAATCCCCCGGACCCGCAGACAGAACAAGGCCGACAAACCCTTTTGAAGAGGAGGCAGGCATGGGAAAAAGCAAGCAGCAGGCGCTGGTAACCGGTGCGAGCAGCGGCATCGGCCGGGAAACGGCCGTGAAGCTGGCTCAGAACGGATTCGAAGTCCTCGCGGTCGCCCGTCGGCTGGAACGGCTTCAGGAGCTGGCGGAGCGGGTCGAGGGCATCCGGACCTGGCAGACCGATCTGACCCGGGAGGAGGAGTTGGAAGCCCTCTGCGCCCACCTTGCCGGCCGGGAAGATCCGGTGACGGTGCTGGTCAACAATGCCGGCTACAGCATCCGGGGCGGGCTCGAAGACGTGGAGCTGGCGGTTGCCCGGCGGCTTTTCGAGGTGAACGTCTTCGGCCTGATGCGGGTGACCCAGGCCTGCCTGCCGGGCATGCGCCGTCTGCGCCGCGGTACCATCGTGAACATCAGTTCGATGGCCGGGAAGTTCACCTTTCCCCTGAGCGGGGTCTACGCCGCCACCAAGCACGCGGTGGAAGCCATCAGCGATTCCCTGCGCATGGAGCTGCGGCCTTTCGGAATCCGGGTGGTCGCCATCCGCCCGGGCTTCATCGCCACCGAATTCAACGACGTGGCCGGACAGATGACCGGGGATCTTATGGCCCGCACCCCGGCCGACTACAAGCCGCTCTACCAGGCCTCGGGCGCGGCGGTCGGAAAGCTCTTTGCCAACGCGACCGTCACCGGTCCCGAGCCGATTGCGGAGCTGGTGCTGCAGGCCGTGCTGGCCGAGAAACCGAAACCCGTCTATTCCGGGGGTTTCCTGAGCGAAGAATTCCTGTCCAAACGTTTCAGCCTGGACGACGAGGGCTTTGATCAATACATGGCCGAAAAGACCGGCCTGTTAGCCCTGAAGGTCTGAGGGAGATCGGCGTATGGCAAAGGATTTCGAAGAACAGTCCCGGTTTCTCTACGAAAACCTGCGGCTCAGGACTTTGCCGGTCGGTGTCAGGTTCCTGAAGAGCGTGGCGGAGCTTCCCGAGAAAGCCCGCCGGCCCTCTCTGTTCCTGAAGAAGAAAGTCACCATTTGCCAGTCCATGACCATGGCCCGCAACTACGGCTGGCAGCTGGGGATCACTTCCGACGACCTGGTCTGCCCGCTGGCGGCCCTGGCCTTCGGTTTCACCTCCTCGGCGGACCCTTTAGGCGAGATGGCGGAGAGCTTCCTTGTTTCCCAGTACAAGCGGGAGCTCGAGAAGTCCGCCGAGGAAGTGCGCCAGATGTGTTTCCTGGACAGGGGTGAATACGGGGCGCTGCTTCTCAGCCCGCTGCGCCGAATGCGGGAAGCGGCCGACACGGTGGTTGTCTACGGCAATCCCGGCCAGATCTCACGGATCGTTCAGGCGGCCACCTATGACAGTACGGAAAAAATCCAAGGGCTTTTCGGTGGAAAAGTGGAATGTCCGGAATATCTTATCCGGCCCATGCGGACCGGCCGTCCGCGGGTGGTGCTCCCGGGCCCGGGGGACCGCATCTTTTCCATGACCCAGGACGACGAGATGATCTTTGCGTTCCCGGGCGACTTCCTGGAGCCGCTCCTCACCGGGCTGCGGGAAGCCGGCAGCAAGGCGGGCGCCCGCTACCCCATCCCCTTCTACCAGAATTTTCAACCCGAATTCCCCGCCCACTATCAGGATCTGGCCAAAAGGTTCGGGCTTTAGAACGGGCGGGGCACCGTCCCGGGAAAAGATGAGTTCGGGTCGCCTGGCAGGTGGGGAGAAGGCCGCCGCAGCGGGCGGGAACGAGTGCGATTCGGGGGAGACCTGGCGATGAAAACTGAAGCGTTGGATCTATCCGTCGCGAGACTGGGTCCCTGCCGGATCCCCTCGCCCATGCACGAAGTGCGCTTTGTGGCGGATGAGGAAGTCGTGCTCTATCACAACCGCCTGAGCGAAGTGCGGTCCTACTTTGACGCCGGCCAACCGCCCCCCTGTTTCGAGATGGCGGGCCCGCGGGCGAAGATCTATTTTGACCCTTCGAAGCTCAAGTGCGGGATTGTGACCTGCGGGGGTCTGTGCCCCGGGCTGAACGACGTGATCCGGGCGATCGTGATGGGGCTGTTCTACCATTACGGCGTCAGGACCGTGTTCGGTTACCGCTACGGTTACGAGGGCCTGACCCACGCGCATGGACACAGCCCGTTGGAACTGAACCCGGATGCCGTGCAGGACATCCACCGCGAGGGCGGAACCATCCTGGGCACCTCCCGCGGTCCCCAGGATGTGCCCGAGATGGTGGACACCCTCGAACGGATGAACGTGGGGCTTCTGTTCACCATCGGCGGCGACGGAACCCTGCGGGGCGCTCAGGCCATCGCCGAGGAAATCGGGCGGCGCGGGCTGAAGGTCGGCGTCATCGGCATTCCGAAGACGATCGACAACGACATTTCCTACGTGGATGCCTCGTTTGGTTTCGAGACGGCGGTGGCGGAATCCCGCACGGCGATCTATTCAGCGCACACCGAGGCCACCGGCGCGCGGAACGGGATCGGCCTGGTCAAGCTGATGGGGCGTGAATCGGGCTTCATTCCCGCCTATGCGGCTCTGGCCAACAACGACGTCAACTTCTGCCTCGTCCCGGAGGTCCGCTTCACTCTGGAGGGGTTTCTGGGTGCCCTGAAGAAGAGGCTGGAAGACAGAGGGCACGCGGTGGTGGTGGTCGGCGAGGGAGCCGGGCAGGACATCGTGGGAGGGACCGGCGATCGGGATGCGTCGGGCAATGTCCGTTTCGCGGATATCGGCCTTTTCCTGCGCGACCGGATCAAGGAGCACTTCAAGGGAGCGGGAATGGCGGTGGAGCTGAAATACATCGATCCCAGCTACATGATCCGCAGCATGCCGGCCAACGCACGCGACTCCGCCTTCTGCCTGTCGCTTGGACACAACGCGGTGCACGCCGGGATGGCGGGCCGCACCAACATGCTCGTAGGTTTCTGGAAAAACGAATTCACCCACCTGCCGATCCGGCTGGCAGCTTCCCAGCGCAAGCGGATCGATCCCGACGGCCGATTCTGGAGCAACGTCCTGTCCTGCACCGGACAGCCCAGAAACCTGGGGTAGTCCGCCCTAATTCAACCGCCGCTACGAGACGTAGGGGTAATAGCTCTGGACCACGTCCAAACGGCCGAGCTGTCCTCCGCCCAGCCAGAGCTGGATGATCTTGCTGTCGCGCAGGTACTTCTCCACGTGGTACTCGCGCGCGTACCCGTAAGAGCCCATGAGTTCCATGGCGCGGTTGCAGACCATCTCGGTCACGTCGCAGGCGTGGACCTTGGCGGCGCTCGAACGCGCCAGCAGGAAGTCATCGCCCGGGTTTCCGAACCCCTGGCGGTTGTTGAACATGGCGGCCACCGAGAGGTAGAAGGCCCGGGCGGACTCGATGCCGATGGCCATGTCGGCGATCATCGCCGCCTGCAGGGAGTGGTCGCGGACGGCCTTGCCGCCGTAGAAACGGCTGGCGGTGTAGTCGATGACGGTTTCGAGCACCGCCTGGGCGTTGCCCAGCGCCATGGGGGCGCTGGTGAGCCGGCCCCAGCTCACGTTGTTCCGGAAAAGCTTCCAGTCCACCCCCGGCCCGCCGGCCCGATAAGCCTTGGGAACCCGGACGTTGTCGAAGTAGATGGCCGCGTTCACGTCGGTGACCCGCATGCCCATCTTGCTTTCCGGTTTGCCGAAGGACAGCCCGGGCGTGTCCCGGGGAACGTAGATCAGGGCCAGACCCTCTTCCTTGAGCGCCGGGTCCGTGGTGCAGACCACGCAGTAAAGGTCGGCAATGCTGGCCCCGCTCGGCCACATTTTCTCGCCGTTGATGACCCATTCCTCCCCATCGAGCCGCGCGACCGTCCGGATCGTTTTGGCGTGCTCGGCCGCGTCTTCGATGTTGCAGCCGCCGGCCGGCTCCGTGATGGCCAGGCACCCGCAGCGGGGCGTGTCCTCGCAGAACATGGGGATGAAGCGGTCCATGACCGTCTTGTTCCCGGCGCCCATGGCGGCCGCCAGGGCCCAGGGGATGATGAGGGCGTGCAAAGACAGGCCGCTGTCGCCCCGCGAGATCTCCTCGGTGATGGCGCAGATGGTGGTCGCCGAGCGGATCCCCAGGCCGCCGTGGCGCGGGGAAAAGCCCCGCTTCTGAACGCCCAGTTTCACGAGTCCGCCGTAAGCCTTTTCAAAGGCCTCGTAGTCCTCGTCCAGCTGCAGGCGGACCGGCATGATCTCCCGGTCCACATACCTGCGGATGGTGGTCAGGAACTGCCGCTCCTCTTCCGAAGTGATGAAATCCCCGTACCGTCTCATGGTCATTTCCCCCTTTCCTGAGCGAGTTTCCGGAAGAGAGTAGCGCCTGAAGCGTTCTATTGCAAGTCAGCAGTGCGTTGTCCCGGGGGTTCCTCGATCGAATAGGGCGGTTGTCATGCAGGCCGATCTCGGCTATCCTGGCCGGAAGCTCCGGCGGCGCTCTCGGCGGTTGCCGGAGAAAGCCCGGGGCACGCGGCGCAGGAGCGGCGTTTCAGGAGAACCGCATCATGATGTACCTGTTGGGGCAATTGATGACTGTCTTCGCGGGAAAAACGGACCGCAACACCAAGCTGCTGGTGCGGTTTCTGGTAATTCTGCTCATCATGGTATGCGTCTACAGTCTCGTGTTTCATTTTCTGATGTTGCTCGAAGGCAGGAAACTCAGCTGGATCACCGGGTTTTATTGGACGCTGACGGTCATGTCCACCCTGGGTTTCGGCGACATCACCTTCACCGGCGACCTGGGCAAGCTGTTCTCGGTCCTGGTCCTGCTTTCCGGCATTGTTTTCCTGCTGATCATGCTGCCCTTCACCTTCATCCAGTTTTTCTACGCGCCGTGGCTGGAAGCCCAGGAAAAGGCCAAGACACCCCGGGAACTGCCGGAGGAAACCCACGGCCACGTCATCCTGACCAGCTACGATCCCATTACCATGCACCTGGTGGAGAGGCTTACGCACTACCGTTACCCCTACGTGATCGTCATCCCGGATGTGCAGAAGGCGATGGAACTCCACGACCTCAACTACCGGGTGGCGGTCGGGGAACTGGGCGACCCGGAAACCTACCGCCGCATCCGGGCTCACCAGGCCGCGCTGGTGATCGCCAATGTGGACGACATGATGAACACGAATATCGCCTACACGGTGAGGGAGATCACGCGGGTGGTGCCCATCGTGGCCAACGCGGAGCACGAGGACTCGGTCGATGTTCTCCAGCTGGCAGGCAGCACCCATGTTTTTCAGTTCATGAAGATGCTGGGCCAATCCCTGGCCCGGAGAACGCTCGGCGCCAGCACCCGGGCCAACGTCATCGGCAGCATGGGTTCGCTTCTGATTGCGGAAGCGCCGGCCATGCGGACCCAGCTGGAGGGGAAAACCCTGGGCCAGAGCGGGCTGCGCGAAACCACCGGCATCACCGTGGTGGGGCTTTGGGAAAGGGGGGATTTCAGGATTCCGACTGCCCAGACGGCCATCGATTCCACCATGGTTCTGCTTCTGGCAGGATCGGCCGAGCAGTTGGCCAGGTACGACGAGGCCTTCGGCCGTTATCAGAAATCCGAGATTCCGGTTCTGATCCTGGGGGGCGGCCGGGTAGGCCGGGCTGCCGCCGAGACGCTGCGGGAGCGGAACGTGAACTACCGGATCATCGAGCGAAACCCGAAGGCGGTCAGGAAGGGCGGGCGATATGTCTACGGAAGCGCCGCCGACATCCACACCCTCAGGAAAGCGGGAATCGATGAAGCCTCCTCGCTGATCATCACCACCCATGATGACCCCACCAACATCTACCTGACGATCTACTGCCGCAGCCTGCGCCCCGACATCCAGATCATCAGCCGGGCGAACCTCGAAAGAAACATCTCCAAGCTTCACACCGCAGGGGCGGATCTGGTCATGTCCTACGCTTCCATGGCCGCGAACACGATCCTCAACCTGCTCAAGCCCAATGAACTCCTGATGCTGGCCGAGGGGCTCAACGTGTTCCGGGCGGAGGTGCACACCTCCCTGGTCGGCAAATCGCTGGCCGAGAGCCAGATCCGCAACCAGACCGGCTGCAGCGTGATTGCCGTGGAGAGGGGCGGGGAGATGACCATCAACCCCGAACCGGGGTTGTGCCTGGAGGACACGGCCGAGTTGATCCTGATCGGCACGGGCGAGGCCGAAAGGCGGTTCCGGGAGCGGTACTCGACCCTCGGCCGGACCCCCGCCGCCTGATGACTGCCGTTCGACCCTGCGGGCCGGCCGAAAAAAGCGAATGTCGAACGCCGAACAGGGGAATGTCGAATGTCGAAGTTGTCCCCGGACTCAGGTCTGGCAGCTACTTCCACATTCGTCATTCAGAATTCGACATTCTGCAGTTCCTTAGTTTCCTTCCTTGGGCCTAGTAGAATTCCGTCAAAGTCCGATGATAGGGTTTTTTGCGGTAGTCCTCCTGCTGTCCCAGGTTCCACAGCAGCCAGTCGATTTCAAAGGCCCGCAGGCGCTTCCCGCGCGACGCCAGCGCCCGGCGGATCCCCTCGACGGCCCAGACGGTGCAGGCCCGGATCTCCACCTCCTCCGGGCTTCCGGGCTCCAGAACCTCCAGCCGGTCCACCCTGGCGGCCAGTTCAGGACTGTAGCGGAGGATGCCGAGCTGCCGCATCACCTGGGGCAGTTTGTAGTCTGCAAAGGCGGTGAGGGCGCCCATATCGCGGAAAGCCCCCCAGCCGCGGCCCTCGAAGGCGCCGTGGAGGTCGGCGGCAAGAATCTGGGCGCGCTTGAGAAACCACACTTCCCGGCCGGCATAGACGGCCGTGTCGCGAAATGAGGCAAGCCGGTCTGCCAGGAGACCGCTCAGGCGAACGGCCGAGCGGCCGGCGGCCTCCACCAGCCGGCCGGGCCGGCCTTCGAAATCGCGGAGCAGAACTTCGCCGAGCTCCACCAGATTCCGGTGTCTTTCCCCCAGCAGCTGCAGGCCGGCAGGACTGCCGAGCATCCGCGCCAGCTGATCCGGGGTCAGGCGGGCCAGATAGTCGGCCGAGAAGAGCGGCACGCCGGCCCGGATGGCCTCCCGGAGCGCCACCGCCAGGCCGTGATAGCCCGAGAACCGGATGCCGGCGTGCTTGAACTCCCATTTGGGGGTCCCGGCCGCGGGCCAGAAACAGAAATTGAGCGTATCGAGGATCAGCAGGTAGGCGACCGTTTTTTCCGTGCCGTCGAAGAAGTGGTGTGCCCGGTCCCAGGGGGGCGGTGCCACCTCTTTGTCGGCCCATTGCCGGGCCAGGGACCCGACCGCCTGCTCATCCACCCGCACCCGGCGGCTCAGGCCCGCCACGTGCCGGGCACTTTCCAACACCTTCCCCATGGGCAGCTCCTCGTTTTCGGTCTCAAATCGCGGCCGGCTTCAGATGTACCATATTTCGCGGGATCTCTCATCAGGTCGGTTGGCAGCCCAGGGAGAGAGACAGCCTGCAAAGCCCGACAGGCTGCCGGCAGGGCCTGCACCGCCCCCGCGCCTGCCCGGGAAGATTGGGGAGGGAGGACAAGAGCTTGACATCTCTTCATGGCTCTGGAAAACAATAGAAAGCAAATCCATAAACGGTCTTGCTGGATGTCAGAGCCGACGTGCAGAAGGGCTACATAACCCAAGATCGATAGCCCCGAGAATCCGAAATACACGAATGAAAAGGGATTTGCTGCCTCGATCTACGTAGGCGGCGGGGGAATGGTGTGCCGGCGGAGATTGAAAAGGTCTTCTTCAGCCATCCGGCCGTGGAGGAAGCGGCTGTGATCGAAGTGCCGGTCGATCCATGGGAGAGGCCGTGAAAGCAGTGGTGGTAGCAAAGGAGGGTTCGGGAGTCGCGGAGCGGGAGCTTGTATTTTATGGCAAGCTGGAGGGGTTAGGATTCAGGATACCAAAAAGCATCGATTTCCAGGAAGAGATGGCAAGGAGGCCGGTTTGAATATGGACAACGTAGTCATCGTTAGCGGGGTAAGAACACCGATCGGAGCCTACGGCGGATCCCTGCGGGATATCCATGTGGCCGAGCTCGCTGCGCATGTGTTGCGGGAGGCGGTCACGCGGTGCGGGGTGGAGCCGGGTTGGGTGGACGACGTGATCATGGGGCAATCCTACCAGAACGGAGAGTGCGCCAACGGTGCGCGTTTGGCGCTGCTGGAGGCGGGATGGCCCGACTGGGTGCCGGGAGTCACGCTCGATCGTCGCTGTTGTTCCGGGCTGGATGCGGTTTTTTTCGGGGTCATGAAAATCCAAACAGGCAATGCGGATATCGTTGTGGCCGGCGGTATGGAGAGCATGAGCCAGGCGGAACTCTATCTTCCCGGGCGACATCAAATGGGGTCTGGGGGGAAAAGCCGACAGGAAGTGGGGCTTGATGCCGAAGGGTCATGGAGCCCTTTCCCTTTGGGGAGTTCCCTTTTTCGACAGAATACAGCGCGCCCGGGTCATGTCTCAGCCTATCGAGCGCTATGGGGAACTCAACTCCATGATGACCTGGGCCGAGACGGCGGCCAAGAAGGAGGGCATCTCGCGTCAGCAAGCGGATGAATGGGCTTTTCGCAGCCACCAGCGTGCCGTTTCTGCCATAGACAAGGGAGTGTTCCGCGAGGAAATCGTCCCTGTTCCCATCCATCAGAAGAAGGGGGAAGCACTGGTCTTTGACACGGATGAGCCGCCGCGCAGGGACACGACGCTGGAAAAACTGGCCAGATTGCCGGCCATCTATCCCGATGGGGTCTGCACGGCGGGCAATGCCTCCAGTGAGAACGACGGTGCCGCGGCCGTGGTACTCATGAGCGAGAGAAAAAGCAGAGCGCTTGGCATCCTGCCGATGGCCACATTCCGATCCTGCGCCATTGCCGGCACGGACCCCACCTTGACCTATCCAGCGGTGCCCGCTGCCTCGAAGAAAGCCTTGCAGCGCTTGGGGATGACGATCGAAAGCATGAACCTGATAGAGATCCAGGAGGCCTTTGCCGTTCAGACCTTGGCCGATGCGAAATTGATGGGAATCGCCGAGCGAGACTTTGACCGGAAAATCAATGTAAACGGTTCCGGAATATCCCTCGGTCACCCCATCGCCGCATCCGGCGCCATGCGCCTGATCACCTTGATTCATGAGATGCGAAGACGCGGTGCGCAATACGGACTTGAGGCCATTTGCGGGGGCGGAGGTCAGGGCATTTGCGCCATCGTGGAAGCAGAGTGAGGGCTATCCGAAAGGCACCCTGCAACGCCCGGCCTTCTGCGAACGTTCTTGAGCCCGCCCGGCGCTGCATGCCATAATGGCTGAAACCGGGAGCTGAGGATACCGGAGAGAAAACCCATGAAAACAATTCCCGCAGGTCCGCAAAACCCGAAAACCCCCCTGGCTACGGGTTCGTCTGCCCTCGGGCGAAACCTACGCCCGGGTGAGGGCGCTCAAGCGGGAAAAGGGCCTTCACACGGTGTGCGAGGAGGCTGCCTGCCCCAACCTGGGCGAATGCTGGGGCCAAGGGACCGCGACCTTTCTGATCCTCGGTTCCCGCTGCACCCGCAACTGCGCCTTCTGCAACATCCCGGCCGGGGCGCCGCAGCCCGTCGATCAGGAGGAGCCGGTGCGGGTGGCTGAGGCCGTGGCGGCCATGGGCCTGGGCCACGCGGTGATCACCTCGGTGACCCGCGACGATCTGCCGGACGGCGGGGCGGAGTTTTTCGCCGCGACCATCCAGAACATCCGGCTCAGGGCCCCCGGCTGCACGGTGGAGGTCCTCATCCCGGACTTTCAGGGGAGCCGCGAGGCCCTGACGGTCGTCATGGAGGCGCGCCCGGAAGTCCTCAACCACAATCTGGAGACCGTTCCCCGGCTATACCCGCGGATCCGGCCGCAGGCCGTCTATGGCCGGTCGCTCAGTCTTCTGAAAGCCGCTAAAGGGATGCACCCGGGCGGACTGACCAAGTCCGGTCTCATGGTGGGGCTTGGGGAAAGCCGCGAGGAGGTGCTGGCGGTGATGCGGGATCTCAGAGCGGCCGGCTGCGACCTGCTCACCATCGGCCAGTACCTCAGCCCCAGTGCTTCCCATGCGCCGGTTGAAAGGTACTGGGAGCCCGGGGAGTTCGAAAGCCTGAGGGAGGAAGGGGAGGCTTTGGGCTTCAACAGCGTACAGTCAGGGCCCCTGGTCCGCAGTTCCTACCATGCCCAGCGCCAGGCGCATCGAGTGGACTGAGGTTCAGCCTTCTTTCCGGCCCAGCAGCCGAAGCGCCCGCTCGACCACCCCTTCGGCCGTCAGGCCGAACTGCTCGTAAAGCGTTTTGTAGGGCGCCGACGCGCCAAATCGGTCCAGCCCGACGATTTCGCCCTCGGACCCGGTGTAGCGCTCCCAGCCGAGCGTGCGCCCGGCCTCCACGGCGACCCGGCACCGCACCGCGGGCGGCAGGACCTCGTGCCGATATTCGGCCGGCTGCCGTTCAAAGAGCTCCCAGGAGGGCATGCTCACCAGGCGGACGGCGATTCCGCGGGCCTCCAGCAACCGGCCGGCCTCCAGGGCCACCTGCAGCTCCGAACCGGTTCCGATCAGGATCAGGTCCGGCCGGCCGGCGGGCGCGTCCTTGAGGATGTAAGCGCCGCGGGCCAGGCCGTCGGCCGGCGCGTAGCGGGTGCGGTCCAGGGTGGGAACGCCCTGGCGGGTCAGGGCCAGGGCCACCGGGCCGCCCCGGGACTCCAGGGCCCAGCGCCACGCCGCGGCGGTTTCGTTGGCATCTCCGGGGCGAAGCACGGTCAGGTTGGGAATGGAGCGCAAGGCCATCAGGTGCTCCACCGGCTGGTGGGTCGGGCCGTCCTCGCCCAGGCCGATGCTGTCGTGGGTGAAGACGTAGATGACCTTCAGGCCCATGAGGGCCGCCAGCCGGATGGCCGGCCGCATGTAGTCGGAAAACACCAGGAACGTCCCGCCGTAGGGAATCAGCCCGCCGTGCAGGGCCATGCCGTTCAGGATCGCCGCCATCCCGTGTTCCCGCACGCCGAAGCGCAGGTTGCGGGCCTGGTAGGCGCCGGCCTGGAAATCCGACTCGTCCTTGAGCAGGGTCTTGTTGGAGGGGGCCAGGTCGGCGGAGCCGCCGATGAGGTTTGGAACCCGGGCCGCGATGGCGTTGAGCACGGTGCCCGAGGTGACGCGGGTGGCCGCACCTTTGGGGTCGGCGGGAAAGGCGGGGATCGCGCTTTGCCAGCCCTCGGGAAGCCGTCCGTCCGTCCAGCGACGCCATTCCCGGGCCGACTCCGGGTGCCGGCTTTCATGCTGAGCCAGGCGTTCCCGCCATTGGGCTTCGAGTTGTTCCCCTCTTTCCACCGCCCCGCGGAAAACCCCGAGGGCCTCTTCGGGGATCAGAAAAGCCGGCTCCTGGGGCCAGCCGAGGTTTTCCTTGGTCAGCCGGAGCTCCTCCGGGCCCAAGGGCTCCCCGTGGGCGGATGCCGAGCCCTGCTTGTTGGGGCTGCCGAAGCCGATATGGGTGCGGACGGCGATCAGCGAGGGCGCTGGGTTTCGGACTGGGCGGCGCGGATGGCCTCTTCGATGGAGTTCAGGTCATTGCCGTCGCGACGGCCTGGACATGCCAGCCGTAGGCCTGAAAGCGGGCAGACGATCCTCGGTAAAGGCGATATCCGTGCCCCCCTCGATGGAGATGTGGTTGTCGTCGTAGAGATAGATGAGCCTGCCCAGCCTCAGGTGCCCGGCCAGGGATGCGGCTTCGTGGGACACGCCCTCCATGAGGTCGCCGTCGCTGACGATGCCGTAGGTGAAATGATCGACCAGCTCCAGGCCCTCCCGGTTGAAACGCCCGGCCAGGTGGCGTTCGGCGATCGCCATGCCCACGCCGTTGGCGAAGCCCTGGCCGAGGGGGCCGGTGGTGGTCTCCACGCCCGGGGTCATGGCCGTGCTCGGGGTGGCCGGGGGTCAGGCTTTGCCACTGCCGGAAGCGGCGGAGCTCCTCGAGCGGAAGATCGTAGCCGGTCAGGTGGAGCAGGCTGTAAAGGAGCATGGAGCCGTGCCCGGCCGAGAGCACGAAGCGGTCGCGGTCGGGCCACTGAGGGTTCCGCGGGTTGTGGCGCAGGAGGCGGGTCCAGAGCACGTAGGCCATGGGCGCAGCGCCCATGGGCATGCCCGGATGGCCCGAATTGGCCTTCTCCACGGCGTCGGCGGCCAGCAGGCGGATGGTGTTCACGCACAGTTCGTCCAAGCTGGTGGTGTTCATTGGGCCTCCTCCCATTCTGTCGTCACAAATCTCGATGGCGGCATACCTCTTTATCAGCTTTTGAGACCCGAATCAATGCTCCGGCCGGGCGAAAGAACAAAACCACTTGAATCCGGAATTGAAAAAACGGATATTGATATCCGGCTGCGCTAAAGCCGAAAGGAGAAAAGCGATGGAAGAACGCCCGAAACGTCTGGGTGCGGCAGCGGTGGAAAAAGGGTTCATCACCCGGGAACAGCTCCTCACCGCCATGAACATCCAGATCATGGAAGACATCGAGCGGGGCAATCACCGCCGGCTGGGCCGGATCCTCTGTGAGCTGGGAATCATGTCGCCCGGGCAGATCGACGAGCTGCTGGTCCTGCTCTCCGCTTGGCGAAACCGGGCCAGCGATGTCGAGATAGAACCAGAGAGCACAAATCCGTGATTCGGGAGGAAAGGATTTCCTTCTAGAAAGAAAAGCCCCCGGGGAAAGGAGGTGGAAAACCCGGGGACTTTCAGGAGAAAGAGATCTTGGTGTCCTTATGCTGAGTTGTACAGCAATATGTGTGCCAAAAATGGCGATTCTTGCGCTTGAAACGGGAGCTGAACCTAGGAAAGATCCTTCAGCCCCTCCAGGTAGGCCTGGGCTTCGGCGCTGAGCGAACCGGTTTCCATGCAATCCCAGACGATCTCCTGGATTCGGCTCCCGGCCTTGGAGACATCCTTGCCCGTTACGAGCGTGACGATTTCGGCCAGGCAGGAGCTGTTGCAGTTGGACAGGCTGAACGTGTCCCCCTCTGACGGGGCGGCCAGGTCGGCATTCATGCAATAGACGGGGACACAGAACTCGGCCGTGCCGGGCGGTACGGTATAGGTTGCGGTCTGCAGGAGGACCATTTTCTGCACGGCGCCGGAAGTGGGGAGAAAAGCCGTACAGCCCTCGAGCGTGAACGTGACCGGGGCGGGCGTGGGGTTCTTCAGCGTGATCTGGAGCAGGAACGCGCTGCCTCCGGCACCGGGCAGGCCCTCGAGGCATTTCTGGGCACAGGCCAGGTCGCTGCCGCAGCCGATGAGGCAGGAGTAGTACGTGTTCAGGTCTTCCAGGCTGCCGAACAGTTCCGTGTAGCAGTCCAGGTCCGCACCTTCGATGGCCTCGATGCTGGCGAGGCTGAAGGACTTGAGCTTCCAGAAGTACCCCTTCGGGTCTGCCGGGTTCGGGTAATAGGCAAGGACCAGAGAGAACTGCACCCCGCCGAACTGGAGGCAGGGAATGTGGATGTCCAGGGTGCTGGTCAAGGTGGAGGATTGAAGCCCGGGGGCCGCGGGTTTGAACGATTGGAGCTTCCAGTAAAACCCGCCCGGGTCCGACGGATGGCTGTAAGGCTCGAGTTCAACATCGAAATAGGCACCCAGGACCTCGAGATGAAGCGAGAGATTGAGCGCCCCGTCGACCGTACTGCACCTGGCCTGAGACAGGCCTGGAACTGCCAGCAGCACCGCCAGCGCCAGCATCGCAACCAGCTTTTTCATGGTTCCCCCCTTTATGTATCCGTTCGAACAGACCACTGCCGCCGTGTCCGTAAACACCCTGATCTCGTGTGCCACGTTTATCTTCTGGCTCGGTCTCTGGGTCGCCTGATCCGCGCCCTCACAGGGTCGATCCAGCCGGAAGGATGAAACCCTAGCGCAGCTTTTCCTCGATCGCTTCCCGGGCGAACTGCCGGAGGCTGATCTTGTGCTGTTCACAATAGGCGGTGACGTCCTGAAGCAGATCACCCGGGATGCGCACGTCCAGGTAGTCAAGAGGAGAACGCCGGAGGTCGAGGCTCAGTTTTTTCCGCTCGGCCGGGGGTCTGGAGAGGAGAACGCCGAGCAGAAGGGCGGCTCCGATGAGTATAGCGTACAGCATGCGGCATACCCTCCCCTCAAGGAACCGCCCTGGGGACGCACACCTGTCCCGGTCCGTCGGCGACCACGCCGCAGTCCTGGTCGGCCGGGCATTCCCGGTCTGAGGTGCAGGGGATCTCGCAGGTCATGAAAAGGGGGCCGGCCGGACCAGCAATGCCGTAGTAGGGAACGCAGGAGAGCCCCGCGCCGCAGCGCGTGGCCGGGTCCGAGCAGTCGCCGGACTGCGCCACGGTTGTCGGCACCGGCAGCGATTCGGCCGTGACCTCGTTAGTGAGCAAGTCCCATTGGATCCCGTAGCGCTCCCGTCCGTCGAGCACCAGCGAGGGAATCCGGAGCCGCCAGGCGGAGCTGTCCAGGCTGGAATCGGCCGGGACCGGCTGGTCCACGGATTCCACGAAAAACAAGGTGCATCGGCCGCTGTCGCAGGAGCCGATGCCCTCGTAGAAGTAGCCGCCGAACCCATGCCAGGTGCCCGCATCCCGGTAAGGCTCGAGGGTCACGGCGGCGGCGCCCACGAGAATTCCGGAGAAACCGTCGTTCTTCTCGGCGAGGGCGCCCAGGGCGCCGCAGCAGGCGCCGCAGACGGCAGGGCAGCTGACGGAATCGAGCCGGCCGGTGAAGGTTACCCGGTCCTTTCCAGGGTCTGCGGGCATTTCGGCCGCGGGTGCGGGGGGATAGCCTGAAGCGGTGACCAGCAGAGCGAGCGCGGCAGCCAGATGGACTCGGATTTTCATAAACATCCCCCCGTTGATGGTTCGGGCCTATTCTACCGCGGGCCGACAGACGCTGCAAGTCCGGCGACGCGCTGCTGCGGGAGGATCTGCCCGCATTTGCCTGGATGCTGGCGCCAGATGGTACTTTGTGGTATAAAAGAAGAGTGCGGGGGGCCGGGGCGCAGTCCCCAATTCCACGCCTCCGGCATGGACCGGGAAGCCTCGATGCCGCTGCCCGGTATCGGATAGGGAAAGGAGCCCCATGAAACGGATTCTGATCTGTTTGACCGCCCTGGGAGGCGGTCTGCTGCTTGCCGGGCACGGTTTCGCGGAGGACGGGAAGACCATCGAAGAAAGGCTGAGCGGAATCGATGCGGTTCAGGCCGTGCAGCTGGGCAATGAATGGAAGTGGACCCGCAGGGAGATCACGAGTTACGTCACGCCGGCAGAGGTGGTTTTCGAGATCCCTCCCGGGATGATCAAACGCATCCCGCTTCCGGAAGACAGGATGCTCGTGGCGGTCGCGCCCTACATCCGACGCACCCACAGGTGAGCGGTCCACTACATGTCCTCCTGTCAGGGGGAATTGCCCGAGACCCAGTTTCAGGTGAGAGCCGTCGATCACGAGGCAAAGGTGCTGTACGAAGGCAGCCTTGACACCCTCAAGAACGGTTTTTTCGAGCTCTGGCTGCCCAGGAACCGGATTGTCACCCTGGAGGTGCGCGGTCTGAACCGGTCAGCCGGCGGAACCATCGGCACGTTCCGCAACAGCGACACCTGCATCACGACTTTTCAGCTGCGGTAGGCAGGCCGAGGAGACCGTGGCCGGCCGGGCTGTGCTGAAGCGTGCCGCTGCAGCCGCAGCGGGTTGCAGATGGCTGCCGCAAGGCAGTTGAATCGGCAGGCAGAAGACTTACTTTTTTCCGGTGCGGAAGCGGGAGATGCCGGGGCATGGCTCCACGAGTCCGGCCGGGTGTACGGTGCAGCCGCAACATGGCCGGCCGGAGCAGCCGGGTTGGACCGGCGGTGGAAGGGGAGACAAGCATGAGACAGCAAAGATGCGCCTGGTGTAACGGGTTGTACCACGACAAGGGGTGGCAACAAGAGGTCTGCCGGGAGTGTGCCCAGAAGGCCGAGGAACTGGCCAGAGAACTGGGCCGGCCGGCGGGCCGGGAAGAGGTCATGGCCGCCCGCAAGGCAAACGGCGACTTCGCCTCGTGCTGACAGCCGTTATGGGCAGGTCGAAAACAGGAGGCTTTCCAATGCCAAGCATGGGACGTTTCATGAAACGATCAGCTGCCGCACTAAGTCTGCTGGCCGTCTTAGGCTGCGGGACCTACGGCAGGCTGCAGCCGCTTACTGAGCTCGGTGAAAAGCTGACGATCCGGGACCTGCAGGCGAATTGGCGGGCCCACGCAGTCTACTACACCGACACCGGCGGACCGAACTACGGCAACGTGGCCCTTTTGTTCGACCCGCGAAACGATGACCGCGACCTGGTCACCGGCAGTTGGACCAGGATCGAGGACCCGGCGGACTTGTCTCGGATCATCGGCTGGATGGAGAAGGATTTCCGGCCCGGGCTCTACGCCGTTGTGGCTAGCGATGGAAGCCGCTTCGGGTATCTGTATGCGGCCAGGCAGTGGATCATCGCCCAGGAAAAGGGCCCCAGAACCATGCAGGTCTACGATTTCAGGCCGCGGCCGAGCGGGCCCTGATGGGTCCCCGCAGGGTCGATCTTCAGAATGCCGAGCACCCGCAGCCGGCATCCTCCGGCGGCCGGGCACGCGCGATCCAGCCGGTCATCGGGTGGGAAATGGGGAAACAGCCATGAACGGAATTCAGGAGCACATCCGGGCGGCCAGGCGCACCGGGGCGATCGAGTTTTTTGTGGAAGAGCGCGGCGAGGAACGGGTCGTCAGCCGGATGCCCGTGACCGAAGGCATCCAGAACCCCTTCGGGACGGTGCAGGCCGGAGCCCTGATCTGGTTCGCCGATGTCACGGCCACCGTGCTCGCCATCGGAAAAGGGGAGGTCGGTGAAAACGGCGAAGGCTTCCCCCTGCTGGTCGATCTTCACACCACGTTGCTGGGAAACCAGCGGCAGGGGGAACTGCGGGCCGAGGCACGCCTGGTCCGCCGCGGCCGCCGGGTGACCGTGGTCCGGACGCGCGTCACCGGTGAAGCCGGCCGCCTGCTGGCCGAAGTCACCACCACCCACATTCCGGCCCAGGGTTGAAATCGCAGACAACCCGAGGCCCTCAGGCGCACGCGGACGGTGGTCTAGTCTCTTGCCGACGGGAGTTCGCCGTGACTCCTGATCTCGAACTCGAACTTCTTGACCGGAAACCCATCCAGATAGAGCTGCAGCACGTGCTTTCCGGAAGGAACCCCTCCGGACACACTCCAGGCGTGGAAGATCCATTCCCCGGGGGAGGAAACCGTTCCCTCGGTCACCGCGAGTTTCCCGAAGCTCATGGGCAGAGAGGGCTCGGTGCCCCCGCGCCGGAATGCAGGGGCGGCAGGCAGTTCCAAGACCTCCTTCCAGCGCAGGGTGGGAGTGAACGTGATCAGTCGGATTCTCCAACCGTAGGTGAAACCGGGGACCGAAGGGATGACCTTCGTTTTCTGGAACCGCCAACTGTCTTCTGACAGTTTGTAGAAGATGCCGAAGTCCGCCTGCAGGATCTCGAAGTTCGGTTTCGATCGGCCCAGCGCCGCGTGAGCTTCGAGCGTGCCCGTCAGTAAGAGAAGAGCAAAAATCCCAGCCGGAATCAATTTTGCAAATTGTGGTTTCCGCCTGTTCGGTTTCACTGTCCCGCCCGAGAAGACCCTGCTCGCACTATCCCTCCACCTTCAGTACCTGTTTTTCGAAATCGATACGAAACTGGAGGTCACGCAGAAAATCCATGCCCAGAAGCCCTTGGTGCTGCATCGCGGGGCCGCTGTGCTCGATGACGGCCGCCTGGATGCCCTCTTTTCTGATCGACCCGACCCGGATATAGTCGAGCTTTACCTGCTTCGCCCGCACCTTGCTGCCGCCCACCACCGTGATTTCGGCCTCGACTGATTTCGCGAAAGGGATCCGCTCGGCCACCTCGTCGTGCAGCACGGTGACCGAGGCGCCCGTGTCCAGCAGCAGCAAGGCCTCGGTTTCCCGGCCGCCATAGCCCAGGAAGGCCGGGACAAAGACCTGGTTGCCCACAATGACGACGCTCACTTCTTCGCGGCCTCTGGCAGACTCGAGCGCCCGGTTGGACTCCGCGCGCGATTTTTCCAGCCGGTTGAGAGCGGCGGTGTCGATCAGGAACCGCCCGTAGCGGTCGGTCACGAGATAGGTGTCGCCGTCCTCTGTTTCGAGGGTGTAGGTGCCCACGAAGCCGACCTTGAAAGGCCTGCCCAGCTCATTTGGGTTGAAGAGCCACCCGCCGTGCCTGTCGGTCTGGAAGTAGTATCCGGTTTCGTCTTTCTCGATGCGGTAGGTTCCCTGGGCTTGGGCCCGGGTGAGGGGCAGCAGCACCATGGCAGCCATCAGAAACAGGATCAACGTTCCCTTTTTGAGCACTCTCCGCCTCCAGCTCGTCTGTCCGGCCGGCCGCAATGTATCCTTTCGGCGCTTCAGTCCCGACCGGCGTTGCTTGCCTCTTCCGGCTGGGCCCCTGTGGTTCAGCGCTTCTGCAGGAAACCCCCGCCTGGAACCAGGTCCCTGCCAATCTCGATGGCGATTGTGCTCTGCGAATCCCGGAGCCGCCCCACCTTCTTCATGTTCTGATACCCCGGTATCTCCTGCGCCACGCGGTAGGCGTCGTGCAGAAAACCCGTCCAGATACAGAACCAGGGTCTCGGAAAACTCTGCCGGCTGAGTTTCCTTCAGCCAAGCCACACGATAGTTCTTCTTTCGGAGATGGGCGCACATCAGCGCCGCGGCCTGGGATTCAGCCTTGCCGTTGGTGACCTCGATCTGGGCAGTTGCCTTCGCCTGTGTCCCGCGCGGCTCAACCCCAACGCTGGCAGCGAAAGGCTGCGGGTTGGCCAACTCATCGCGGGCAACCGGCCTGGAGGCCTTTGCGAGCGGCGGTTCCGGGCCAAGAGCCTCGATCCGCTCGATGGCTGCCGGAGCCGGAAACGATGCGGGGGGTTCTTCGGGTTCACGCGGCACCCGGATGTCGATTATGGTGGACGCCCGGCCGAGCGCCGCAGCCACCCTTGCCACCTTCGGGCGGGCTTCGGGCGGCCGGGCCTCATAGTCGGCGGCGATAGCAAAGCCTGTCGGAGCCGCCGGGGCGGGCTGAAGGTCCACGACGGCCGGAAAGGCTATCATCGTTTATTACGGGGGGATTCGTTCCCGGTGCGGTGGGGGCGGCCTCCGAGATGGCCGTGAGCGTGCGGGCGGCGGCCAGGCCGTGTTTGACATCCGGCTCGTCAGGAGCAAACCGGTCCGCCGCCGCATAGTGTTCTCCCGCTTCCCTGTAGAAACCCTCCGCATAGAGCAGATCCGCCAATTTCTTGTGGGCATAGGCCTCTTCGCCTGCGAGCCTGAGCTCCTCGAAAGCGTTCCTGGAACATCCGCTTCCGGACATAGGCCAGGGCCAGGTTGTTGCGGTACTGGCTTTTGTCCCGATTCAAGGAGATCGCCCGGTACAGGGCATCGATGGCCTGGTCGTGCTTTCCCTTGGAGCAGAAAGGAATATCCCGAGGTTGTTGTGCACGTAGTCCAGGTCGGGATTCAGCTGCAGGGCCATGCGGTAAGCTGTCTCGGCGCGCTCGAAGTCGCCCAGCGCATCATGGGACACCCCCAGGGCGGTGTACGCCTTTTCGTAGACCGGGTCCACGATGAGGATTTCCCTCAAGACCTGGACCGCGATGCGGTGCTTGTTGCGCGCCTGGAAATGCAGGGCCTGCATGTAGCGGCCGTCCAGCTCCGGACGGTTCATCTTCCTGTTCACCATGGCGCGGTTCGAAGGCTGCTCCTTGGGCGCGAGCTGACTCTCGAAGTTGAGGAATGGAATCCAGCTCCGTGAGATATCTCAGGCCGGCGCACCCGGAAAGCGAGGTTGTCAAGACCAGCGCCAGGAACGGGATGGCTGCCCAGGGTGTCACGCGGTTTCGGGTGGCATTCATGGCTTTTCTCCTCCTCCTGCGATGTGGGGGGGCAGGAAGTCGGATCAGGCGGCTCAGTTTGAAAGGCGGTGACGCGCGAGCATCTTTGCTTCTTTGAAGTTCGTGTGGGCGCGCGAATAAAACTCGGGGCTCAGTTCGAGGGCCTTCTCAAAACATTGACCCGCCCGGTCGAATTCCCCTTGGTCCAGATACGCGGAGCCCAGGTTGTTGTAGGCCTGGGCCGCTGTCCCCGCTTTCATGAAAGCATCCAGTGCCTCGTCGTACCTCCGGAGATTGGCCAGGGCCAGGCCGAGGTTGTTCTGATAGCGGCCGTCATTGCCTGCCAGTTCGGCGGCCTGGCTGAAGGCGGCGGCGGCTTTTTCGTGGTTGCCAAGCAGAAAGTAGGACATGCCCAGGTTGTTGTAGAGGGCCGCCTCCTGGGGCCTCAAGCGGATGGCCCGCGCATAGGCGTTGACTGCGTCGGCGTATCTTCCCTGGCGGTCGTACAGGATCCCCAGGAAGTTGTGGCTGAGCCAGAGGCTCGGGTCCAGCCTGCCGGCCTCCCGGAAATGCTCCTCGGCCCTGGCAAAGGCTTTCAGCTCCATCTGGGCCCGGCCCAGGGCCTGATGAGCGGGGGCGGATCCCGGGTCCTTTTCCAGGACCGCCTGGAAGGCCTGGACCGCCTGGCCATGGGCGCCGCCGTGCAGCAGCACCAGGCCCTTTTTGTAAAGCAGGGGAAGGTCGTCGGGCTTGAGCTCGATGGCCTTTTCGTAGTGGATCAGGGCTTTGGGCAGGTTGCGCTGGGCCAGGTGAGCGTCGCCCAGGGCGGCGTGTTCCGCGGCCGAAAGCTTTTCGAGCTTCCTCACGGGCTCTTTTTCAAAAGCTGCGGCCTCGACCGGGTACCTGGCCGTGCTCGCCTGCCGGACCGGGTAGCTGGAACCCGCGCAGGCAGCGAGCGCCGGGAGGAGCAAGGGCAGAAGAACGAAAAAAGAACGATGAGATATCATGGTCTGCATTCCTTAAGACCCCAGGATCACCACCCGGTAAAGCCGTATAGC
Source organism: uncultured delta proteobacterium (assembly GCA_963704245.1). Taxonomy (GTDB): domain Bacteria; phylum Desulfobacterota; class DSM-4660; order Desulfatiglandales; family Desulfatiglandaceae; genus CAVPHJ01. Next base: position 25,087 of record CAVPHJ010000015.1, on the reverse strand, counting down.
GGCCGGGCCGGCGATCGCCACGAAGAGGGACGGAAAGATGAATAAAATGAGCGGAAAAACGAGCTTGACCGGCATCTTGGCGGCCAGCTCCTCGGCCCGCTGATAACGCCGGGTTCTGAACGTGTCCGAGTAGACCCGGAGGGCCTTGGTTACGCTGGTGCCGAACCGCTCGGTCTGGATGAGCAGAGTCACGAGATTCCGCAGGTCTTCCAGGTCGATCCGCGCTGCCAGGTTCCTGAAGGCCTCCTCCCGCGGTTTGCCGGCCATCAGCTCCAGGCTGAGATGCCGCAGTTCCTCGTATATGGGCCGGCTGCGGAACCTCATCTCCTCCCCGACCCGGTTGAAGGCGGCGTTCAGCCCCATGCCGGCCTCGACGCAGACCACCAGCAGGTCGAGGGCATCCGGCAGCGCCTCCTGGAAGAGTTCTTTCCTCTTGGCCGTCTTGAGCCTGAGCCAGAGGTCCGGCAGGTTGAACCCGAGCAGGCCGAGGAACAGGCAGACCGCGAGGACCAGGGAGGGGTTGAACACCTCCAGCACCGACAGCCGAAAGGTGAAAAAGAGCAGCGGCAGGAGCCCCAGCAGCAATATCTTGGCTCCCCAGAACACATGCGAGATGTGCGCATAGCGCAGGCCGGCCCGGAGGAATTTCAGATGCACCACCGCCTGGCGTTCCTGCCGGCGCGGGGCGAAGCGTTCCCCCACGGCGGCGAGGAAACCCGCCGCCCGGCCCGGGAGCGCCCCGTGTCCCGGGGACCACGGCGAATCCCCGGCAGCAGGCAGGAACTCCCCGGGCTCGCCCCTCACCATGGCCAGCAGCTTCTTTCTCCCGGCCCGGTACCGGCGGTACTGCACAACCCCCAGGAAGAAGAGGCAGAAGGCAAGAAAAGCCAATCCGGCAATCACAAGCGGGGAAACTCTTGGCATGGCTGTTTCGCCTCCTACAGCCTGATGTTGATGATCTTCTTCATGACCAGGATGCCGAGCAGCATCAGGCAGAGAGCCGCCACGGCGCTGACTCTTCCCGATCGGGTCGGTGAAGAGGGTCTCAATGTATTCGGGACTGGTGAAACGCAGGGCCAGAAACACGAAGAAAGGCAGCGCCAGCAAGATGATGGCGCTCAGCTTGCCTTCGGCCGAGAGGGCCTTGACCTTGCCCCTGAACTTGAACCGCTCCCGGATGAGGCTCGATATGTTCTCCAGGATTTCGGCCAGGTTGCCGCCGGTTTCCCGCTGGAGGATGACGCTGACGATGAAATAGCGCAGGTCGGGGCAGTCGATCCTTTCGGCCAGGTCCTTGAGGGCTTCCTCCACGCTGATCCCGAAGTTGATCTCGTCCAGGGCGAGCTTCAGCTCGGGGCCGAGCGGGTCGTCGTATTCGTCGGCCGCCATGCGCATGCCCAGGGTGAAGGCGTGCCCCGCCCTCAGGGACCGGGCGATGAGGTCCAGACCCTCGGGAAGCTGTCGCTCGAACTTGGCCATGCGCCGCCTTTTCTTGACGAGGAGATAGAGGAAGGGAGCCAACGCGCCCAGAAATGCAAGGAACAGAGGCAGGAAAACGCTCTTCAGGACAGATAGGGCCGAGAAGCAGGGCGGAGGCCGCCAGGGTCAGGGAAAGAAGGGCGAAAAAGCCCAACGGGTATTTCACATTCGCTTGCCACGCCATTTTTTCGAGGGATCGAATCCCCGGCATCCTGGCGAGCACGGCGTTCAGCCCCGGCACCTCGCTCAGCACGCGCCGCTTGAGGATGTTGGGCGAGCCGTCCTCGGAAAGGCTCCGGGAGACCTCCTTCAGCCTTTTCCGGATTCTCCGCCGGTCGGGGTAGCGGATGTTGCGGTAGGCAAAAAAGCCGGTTTCCAGCATCAGGAGTGCCAGGAAAAAGACGATGGCGCCTGCCAGGATCATCAGATTCATCGGAAAAGCTCCTCAGCTTGCTTTGCGCCTCAGTTCAGTGCATGTCGAACAGGCCTTCGGGGATCCGGATGCCGGCCGTCTGAAACCTCTCGACGAAACGCGGCCGGACCTGCTGGAACTTGAAGCGGCCCTGGATTTTCCCTTCCGGGTTGACCCCTTCCTGCACAAAAGAGTAGATCTCCTGGGTGGTGATGACATTCCCCTCCATGCCCACGATCTCCTGCAGGCTCACCACCTTCCGGGTGCCGTCCGCGAGGCGGGCCAGGTGCACGAGCACGTGGATGGCCGAGGCGATGTACTTGCGGATGAAGCCGGAGGGGATGTCCAGGTTGGCCATGGCCACCATGGTTTCCAGCCGCAGCAGCGCGTCGCGCGGGGAGTTGGCGTGGATGGTGGTCAGCGACCCGTCGTGGCCGGTGTTCATGGCCTGGAGCATGTCGAAGGATTCCTTGCCGCGCACCTCGCCCACGATGATCCGGTCGGGCCGCATGCGCAGGCTGTTGCTCACCAGATCCCGCTGGGTGACCTCCCCCTTGCCCTCGATGTTCGGCGGCCGGGTTTCGAGCCGCACCACGTGCTCCTGCTTGAGCTGGAGCTCGGCCGAGTCCTCGATGGTGACGATCCGCTCCTCGCCTGGGAATGAACCTGGACAACACGTTCAGCAGCGTGGTCTTGCCGGTGCCGGTGCCGCCCGAGATCAGGACGTTGAGACGCGCCTTGACAATCCCCTTCAGGAGCTCGGCCATCTGCGGCACGAGAGTCTCCAGAGCCAGATCAGATCATCCATTTCCAGCGGGTCGACGGCAAAACGCCGGATCGAGAGGATGGGGCCGTCCAGGGCCAGCGGCGGGATGATGGCGTTGACGCGGGAGCCGTCCGGCAGGCGGGCGTCCACCATGGGGGACGACTCGTCGATGCGCCGCCCCACGGCGGAGACGATCCGGTCGATGATCTGCATCAGGTGGGCGTCGTCCTTGAACCGGCCGTCGGTGGTCTCCAGCCTGCCGTAGCGCTCGACGTAGATGCGGCGATAGGTGTTCACCAGGACATCGGATATGGTCGGGTCCTGCAGAAAAGGCTCGAGCGGGCCGTAGCCGAGCACCTCGTTCTGGATTTCCTCGTGGAGTTTCTCCTTTTCAGCCAGGTTCAAGGGGATGCTGAGGCCGTCTTCGCGGATGATCCGGTCGATCAGGCCCCGAAGCTCGAAGCGGAGCAGATCCCGGTCCAGGTTCTCCAGCACCGAGAGATCCAGCAGGTCCAGCAGGCGCCCGTGGATTCTGCTTTTCAGCTCGAAATACTCCTCCGGCACGTGTCTCCGGAAGAGCGCACCCCGGCTTTCCGCCTCCGGCTTTTCCAAGCGCATCCCGCGTTCCTCTTTCTGCAGCTGCATGGCCGTATCGATATTTTTCAAACCATGAACCTCCAGCGTTCCTTCCGAGTTTGCTCCTGCCCGGCGGCGAAGAACTCCGCCAGCTCTCTCAGGCTCCTGGCGGGGCCGGCCTTGGGCGAGGCATGGACGAGCGGCTTTCCCTGGTTGATCGAGGACATGGTCTTTTGGAAGTCATTCGGGACGACCCAGAAGGGCTTCATCTGCAGCCCGTCCCACGCGTCCTTGAGCGTGATCTCGGACTTCTTCAGGTAGCGGTTCATCACGATACGAACCACCTCGTCCTTTCTTATGCCCAGGTCCTCAAAGGCCCGCAGCATCTTGCGGGTGTTGGTCGAGGCAGGGGAGACTCAGGATGGACACCAGCAGGATGGTGTCGGAGATCTCCAGCGTGCGGGCTGAAAGCTCGTCGATGCGCTGTCCCGTGTCTATGACCACGAAATCGAAAGTCTCCCGCAGCTTGAGCAGGAGGCGGCCGACGGCTTCCGGCGCGATCCTCCCGTGGCCGTTCAGCTTGCTGGGGGAGGAGAGCACGTAGAGGCCCGAGGAGTGCCGGGTGAGGGCATTGAGCAGGTAGGACCGGTCAACCCGGGTGATGCTCTCGGCGACCGCCGCCCAGTGGTACTTGGGCCGGATGTCCAGGAAGAGGGGAACCTCGCCGAAGAGCAGGTTCATGTCCAGCAGGGCCACGGCGTGTTCCGCGCCGTTTTGAGCCAGGCCCACGGCCAGGTTGGCGGCCACCATGGTTGCGCCCACCCCGCCCTTGCTGCCGATGACGTTGATGACCCGCCCGTCTCGCGCCAGAGCCCCGTCCTGCTGCTTCTCGAGCCGCCCCTTGAATCTCGCCAGGGCCTCGTCGATCTCTACCCCGGTCGAGGGGCAGCAGGAAGAACTCCTTGGCGCCGGCCCGCATGGCCTTGCGCAGCATTTCCGGATCGGCGGCGCGCGAAACCAGAAAAACCTCGCCCGCCCTGCCGGCCTGCAGCTGGGCCTCGACAAGCTGGAAGTCCCGGTCAGCGTCCTCGCCGAGCTGCAGGATGAGAAGGTCGGGGCTGCGCTTGTCCAGCGGCGGCAGGATTTCAAGGCCCTGGGTGGAGTTGACGAACTGCTCCAGCTCCCTGCTCGACCCGGCTGCCGTTGACGGCTATTCTTACCAGATGCGCTCTGTTGCTCATGGTAGTTCCTGCTATCGCGGGATTCAGAGCCCTTGCGTCCGGTTTGTCATTTGACCAGAACGGGGATCTTCGCCAGGACCCCGTAGTTTTCTCCGCCCGTTCCGCCCGCCCTGTCACAGGGTTTGCAGCCGGGCAGCCAATAGATGGTCTTGGATTCGAAACGTGCCGGCGCTCCGTCCAGATCCTTCAATTTGAACCTCTCCACGAAACAATCCCACCTCTCTCGATGTTCTTTCTCTTTGTCTTTGCACCGGGTGTCAGCACCTGAGCGCGAGCTGGAGCTTGCTTTGCAGTCCTTGGCGGCGTCCCAATCATCCATCGTGTAGGGTACGTCCTCGATATCCGGGTTGTTCCCCGTCATGTACACCACGGTGGCACACACCACGCCGGTCATCCGGGCGCAGTTCGAGACGTTGTTGCCCGGGCACTCAATGACCGGAACATTACCGATGTCCCAGGTCCGATCAGGGATGCCGTCCTTGTCCGTGTCGGCCTTGCTCATCCAGCAGTCGATCAGCTTGCTCAGCGTGGAGGACTGAACGCCGCCCGTGGCCCCGATGTCGTTACCGGCAATGACCGTGGCGGCGTTGGTGGTCCCGCAGGCCGCCAGCGCTTTCATCTCGCTGGCATTGGCGGTTCTGCAGGGCGTGGAAAAATTGGTCCAGCCGGCCGTGTTGTGCCTGGGCTTGGGAACTGCCGCTGTTGAGCATCCGGCCTGTCACGCAGTCCGTTTTACCCGCCACCTGTGATGAAGCTCTCCTCGCAGATGGCAATGGGCACATCGGCCTCTCCCTCGAAAATGCTCCCGGCAAAGCCGAGGTAGGCCACCGACTCGGCAGTCAATTGGAATCCCTCATGCCCGAAAATCCTGGCGAAAAAAGAGGCGGCCGGAAGCGACTGCCTCCGCGTGACCACCCTGACCGCGTTGATGAAGGCCGGGTTGCCGTCCAGTTCGCTTTCGCTGTATTTCCACAGCTCAAGGGCCGCGAGGCTGTCGTTGGGCGTGAAGGACCGGGTGGCGAAGGACCAGTGGCCCCTCTGCACGTCGCCTGAATTGCCGCCGATCCAGTTCACCTCCACCGCGGCGTTCTCGCTCTTGTTGGCCGTCCGCCGCGTCGTGGGCGATCTGGTTGGCGCCGGGGTTGATGCGTCCTGCCGTCCTCGGAATACAGGAACCGGGCCCCGGCGAGCGTTCCCGCATCCGAGGCGTTCCTGAGCTCGTTGCGGACCACCATCAGGTGGCCGATGTCGATCGCCAGGGCGGCCGTCCCGCACAGCAGAAACAGCACCAGAGCGACCATGATGGCGACGGCGCCCTCCTGATTCCTGATCTGTCTGTCCATTGCCTCACTCCATCCGCATCACGCTGGCGGCCCGCAGGTCGATGCCCCCCACCAGGCCGGAGGCAAAGGCCGGCAGGACCAGGAAGTTGTAACGGTAGCTGACCCTCACCGTGAGCGGCGCTCCCGAAACCCCGCCCGCGCCCGCAACGGTGGTGCTTGGGCGAAGAACCGGTCCCCAGGCTGATCAGGTGGCCGCGGCAGTAGTTGTCGACCACGCCCCTGATCTCGGCCTCGGATACGAAGGAGGAAGGCCCGCGGTACACGATGCCCGCGCGGGCTCCCTCGCGGCTGGCGTTGGTGATCATGGCCTGGTCGAAGAGGATGATGCCGAACTCCACGATCCCGAAAACCAGCACGAGAAGCAGGGGCAGAACGATGGCGAACTCCACCGCCGCCGCCCCTTCCTGACTCCGGGCTTTTCCCCTGACGCGAGAGTTGCTGAGCGCTTTCAGTCGGGCCATATTCATCTGCACACTCTCCGCTAATCCCGCCGGGGCCGAACCGTGAGGATCCCCAAATCCTTCGCGGGGGAGTCCTCGGGGGGCTTCCTGTATTTGCCGAGCGCCCCTTCGGCCATCTCCCCGTCAAGCCCCGCGATTGGGTCCTGAGTGCGGCCGGCCTCCGGATTCAGCATCTGCTGGTACTTGGCCGTTTCATAGGAGCGGCCCCAGTTCCTGTCCAGCAGGGTTTCCTGCTGCGCCGGCAGGGTGCCTTGACACCCCAGTCCGGCCGCCAGCAGCATTGCCGCCAGAGCGGCTGTCAGCACAATTTTGAACATCGGTTCCTCCTGCGGCCTGCGGGCCGCCGACAGGCTCGACTTTGCTCAGTCCAGGCGCGGGACCACGTGGCCGAAGTCGCCGTCCAGCCTCTTGCGCAGCCGCGAGAGCTGGTTTTTCTCGCGGCCCTCCTTCAGCCCCAGCAGGTAGCTTTCCGCGTCGCTGGGCTCCACGTAGAAGTCGGTGGGCAGGGGCTGCTTGTCCGCCTGGATCGGTTTTGCCAGATGGGGCGTGGCGATGATGATCAGCTCGGTTTCCTTTTTCTGGAACTGCCGGCTCCGGAACAGGCTGCCCAGAATAGGGATGTCGCCCAGGAACGGGAACTTGGCGATGCTTTCGCGGACGTTCTCGCTGAGGAGCCCGGCAATGGCAAAGCTCTGGCCGTCGCCCAGCTCCACCGTGGTCGACGCTTTCCGGGTGGTGAGACCCGGGACGACAAACCCGGTGAACCGGACGGCGGTGGAGAAATCCAGCTCCGAAACCTCCGGGCTGATCTGGATGCCGATCTTCTCCTGGCTCAGAACCGTGGGAGCGAAAGAGAGCTTCACGCCGAACTCCTTGTACTCGATGGTGATGTCGCCGTCGCCCTGGGGAACGGGGACCGGGAACTCGCCGCCCGCGTGAAAGGCGGCGGTCTGCCCGCTCAGGGCTATCAGGGTGGGTTCGGCCAGGATCTTGACGAGGCCGTCCTCCTGCAGGGCGTCGATGAAGTTGGTCCAGGTGGCCGTGCCCCGGTGAAAACGGAAAAGGGCGTTCACCGCAGGTGCCACGAGCAGGCCAACCGGGCCGCATCGCGTATCTCTCCGCATCCCAGACCCCGGGTCCGGCGAGTAAATTGGCGTCGTCCGGCGAGACCAGCTGGGTCAGCCCGCCCAGGGTGGTCAGACCGAAATCCCCGCCCTTGTTGTAGCTGAAGTTGAACCCCAGCCGTTTCATCAGGCTGCGGCTCATCTCCGCCACCCGGACCTCGATCATGACCTGATGCACGCCGCCCACCTGGACCAGGTTCTGGATCCTGCCTTCGGGCGCATAGGCGCGGGCCAGGGACAGGGCCTGGGAGAGCTTGTCTGCGCTTGACACCCTGCCGGCAAGCGTGAGCGAGTCGTGGGTCGCCAGCACCTGCAGCTGCTTTTCCTCCGGCAGGATCTCGTTCAGGCGCTGCTTGAGCATGGCCGTGTCGTAGGTCACCTCGAAGTCGTAAATCGCGAAATCGTCCTTGCCCAGCCACAGGATCAGGTTGGTGCTGCCGGCCGATTTGGCGGTCACGTAGATCTGGTGGGGCGAGATCACGAGCGACTCGGCCACCTTGGGGTCCATCTCCGAAACGCGCTCGATGGGTTTCGGGCTCCGCAGGACGACCGACTTGCCTGCCGTGATCCTCACCTTTTCCGCCTGCTGCAGGCCGCCGACGAACACGCTGCCGGCCCAGACGTTCCGGGTGATGAGGAGGATGCCCAGCGCCAGCGCCAGCATCCCGACCAGCAGCCTGGCAAAGGTGCTTTCCCAAGTTCTTGGTTGTAAGCTGCATATGCGGCGCTCCTTGTCTGGGGGCTACATCCTGAATTCCTGTTTGACCACTTTCCCGTCCTTGATGACCTCGACGGTCAGGGTGCGCGGCCTGACCACCTTCCTCTTTGCCGGCGGTTCCGCCGGCTCGTGGAGCTTCAGAGAGGCCAGGGTTTCGGCGACCGTGGCGCCCCTGGTCAGAACCGGCTTTTTGTCGGTGAACCCGCGCAGGGCGAACTGGAGCCTGCCCTCGGCCGAGGCCAGGGCCAGTTTCTCGCCGTCCTCGGGCGTGACCTCCAGGGTGTAGACGTCGACCGGCGCCGGCTTGCCCTCGCCGTCCTCCTGGATCTGCGTGCCGGTGGCGAGCACCAGGACGTTTTCCAGCACCACCTTGGTGACCTCCCCCTTGGTGCGCGGGTCGGCGAGGGTCACCAGCACGTCCACCCGGTGACCGGGCCGGACCAGGCCGGAGAGGCCGATGACCTTGTCGCCCTTGACCGCGATGGCCCGTTGGCCGGGCTGCAGCAGGGCCGAAACCCCGCCGATGCTGACGTCGGTGGGCGCCAGCTTGCTCTGGGTCACCGGCTCGTTCACTTTGAGGGGCGCCACCGTCACCCGGCCCACGAGGGTTTCCCCTCCGGAAACATAGTCCCCGGGAAGGCTTTCGCGGAGAAACGGGATCTCCTTGATCATGCCCTTCTCCAGCTTGGTTCCCCAGGGCAGGTCAATGGCGGCCACGGCCACGGGCACGGCCTTGGTCTTCTCGATCTCCACCAGGTCTTTGGGCGTTGCGTGCGCCTCGAGCCACCGGTATAGAAAAAAGCTGGCAGTCAGGGCGACGATGATCGCCATCAGAAAAGGAAAAAGAGCCTTCCATCTGCCCATAGTTTGTCTCCCGGTCCCGGCATCGACTCAGCTCGCGCGCAAGCCTCAGAACCTGAGCATTTCAAATGCGAGATAGCCCAAAGTCGCCGGTGCGATGGGAACAGCAAAGCAAAGACCTCCGTTGTTCTGTCCTCGGTCACCTTCAATGCTGTGGAAAAAGCGCTTGCGCAGGCGGGCAGGCTGAAATACCCGCCGCAAGCGCCAAATGCCATTCCAATTTCCCGTCTCATCTCCGGTTTCTGAAGAACTCCCTCGACAGGAGGAGCAAAGCATAGGCCCCGCCCACCAGGCTCGCGGCGACCGCCGCCCAGAATACACCCGAAGGTCCGAGGATGGCTCCGACGCCCCCATCAGCTTGACATCTCCGGCCCCCATGCCGCCCAGGGAATAAGGTACAATCAGAAAGCCGATTCCTAGAAAGATCCCGCCCGAAGCTCAACAAGAAGCCACGGTCAAGCCAGTTTAGCAGGAAATGCATAACCAAGTCCCGACAGCATCAAGAAAACATCAGCAAATTGGGGATTCTTCCCTGTCCGAATATCCCAACCGCAGCAAGCGCGATGAGCACGTAAGAACAGCAAGATAAGACGAGATTGAATATCCCTGTTCACTCGTATTTCCCATGTAAGGCGTCACTGATGCAATGAGAAGCGTATCAAAACAGATCCGCCGATCATTTCCCACAGACGAAATACTTCATCTCCAGAACTTTGACGCCACCTATAATCGCAGTTGAAATCAATACACCGATAAGCGCGTATTCTATCGAGGTGGCGCCTTCTTGTGACTTCTAGAAGCTCTTCTGCAGACCCGTCTCCATAAGCGGCGGTGTTGGTTGTAGGTGGAAGTGTGGCGCAGTTGGCGGTCGCATGAAGAGGCTTCAGGTGCTCTGCGCCCACTTCCTCAGAAATCTCAGCCAGGATCTTAGTCAGATATCCTAGGCGACTCAACAGGTTCAACTGGCTTTGAGCAGGCCTTGCGATATACTGGAACATGGCATTCAGTTTGCCGCCCAGCGCGGTTGCTCCGCCAATAATGGCAACCGCAATCAGTGAGGCTATGAGGCCGTACTCAATCGCCGTCACCCCCTCTTCATCCCTGAGAAATCTTTTGATCCATTCCATGGTTTCTTGCCCTCCGTCTGGTTGATGCTGAGTTAGTTATTGGCTATTACCATATGTCCCCAGCCTAATGGGTTCGTACTTGCTTCTTCACCTCCTTTCTTTCCCAACGGTTCGCGTTGAAACGCAATTTATGGAGATCCTATATTGACTTCGCAATGTTGCACCGCAATCGGGAGGGGTAATGAAATTCGTTGTAGAAAGGAACATTTAGAAATCATGCGTTTTCATCAGTCCTCTGCTAGTAAGTTTGCATTACCTTCTTGGCAAGGTGATTCGATTCAAAGCGTTTTGTATAGACCGATCCGGAGTCTGGTTTTGGCAGGGATTTCCTCATCAATAAGCCTTCTGCTCGTGCCGCTGATTCTTCGAAAGCAGGTCGGGATTTTTCGGCATTGAGAGAGACAGGCAGCGTCTCATTCTTCGTTTGCGGGAGAGGTCCGCCGGTCAACATCAGCCTCACTGAGCCTAACGGCTAGGATCCTTGTGCCCAACAAACATACCTTCGGCGGATTGCGCGGATTCCTAGTCGCAAGCCATACTTGAATTGCCCGGCAAGAAGCATTTCGTCAGAAAGCGATCGGTCCGCGGCAAGGAACATCCCGGGTTGCAGCGGCGGTACGATGGGAAAGGCGGTGCTCGATATGGCTCAGTGCGGGAGATCGAGGTAGGCCGTGAGGAAGAAAGAGCGACGAGTCGTGGAAAGATATGAGGTCAAGCTGAAAGCCCTGCTGAAAGCAAGGGAATCCGCTGAGGAAGCGTGATTCCGCTGGTGACCAAGAATATCTCTTCCCACGGTGCCTATTTTGAAACAAAGGAATCGATCAAGAAAGACAACCACGGTAGGGGTGGAGATCTCCCTCCCGGTGATCAAAACCTTGATGGAAATCCCGCTTCTACGGCTGCATCCGTCTGAACGGAGAGGTGATTCGGGTTGACCGGTCCGGTATGGCAGTTCAATTCAAGGGGAGGTGCAAGTTCACTTCAATCGCCTGCTGAGCTCTTCCGGCGTTAAGGGTCCTGATATCCTGCACTCGTAGCATTCCCTGCCGCAATTGCTAATACCTCTGTTCTGATTGCCGCTGATTCTCCTGCCAGCTTCAAATACGAAGAAAAGCATGCCGGCCCCTGATTTACAGGAAGTGCCGGCACATACACATAGTAGACTCTCATGGGCTGGAAAACCCCGACCATCAAGTATCGTGGGTCCTCTACGGTTCTGTTTTAGACATGGGCGAGCGAGGAGACATGCACGAGGCCTGCAAGAAACTTTGGCGAGCGGTGCTCCGTCAGGCTCTGAGGGATGCAGGCGGAGCCATGTTCAGGGAAACCGCTTTGGGATGGATCCGGGCTGAAAGCCATCAGGTGGGGTCGTTCCTGTGGGTATGCATGCTCCTGGAGATCGAACCCGGCCGCATTCGCAGAAAATTTGTCAAGAAAGAAAAGCAAGAACCGGGACTGGACGTTGCCCGAAGCCCGCATGGGCGGTTCATCGCAACCGTACTCCGAGCGGTGGCGTCAGATCTTCCCAACACCCCCCGCAGCGTGAGAATCGCTTTCCACAACACAAGCTATGGAAGCCGGCTTCTCGGCTTCCTGAGCGTCAGTCGGAATGGTCTCCCGGCTCGGCCGAAGATCCTTGGAGGGGTTGAGCTTGGTCCATCCCCTCAATCAGCAAGCCGACGAGGTAGTGATCTCTTGGCTCTTTCCTCGGGGGCTCTTGACATATGTCGGACCTGGGCTTTACTGAACTCCCGGGGCAGCGGGGAGCCCGGTTCAAAGAGCCTGAGTTTGAGATGTGCGCCGAGCTTCAAGTGTTTGAAAAGCTCAGACCCTTCCTTGACCAGGACACCCATCCCGTGCAGAGATCGATCCCACACCTTGCAGCGGTACTCAAGCGGCGAAGTCTCGAACTGAAACTCCACGTTGTAATACCGGTCGACGATAGTGCGTGATTCAGCCCTTCTCTCTCTGATCGCCCTTGACATTGCCTTTCACCCCCGGCGTCGAATGGGTATCTGGCGAAGACCGCAACCTTGCGTACCCAGGATAGCTGAACTTCCCGACTGAAGACAAGCTTGTCTTAAGCGGTCGCGAACAACCCCCCCGCCACCGTAAACCGCTTCTTCTTTTCGGGCAACGCTCACCCGCGTGGCTATTCGAACCCCATTTCCCGCAGACGCCGGGCCAATGCCTCGAGTCGCCTTCGATTGACCCCGAAGTCGTAATAGCCGGCCCGGGATGCCGATCGCATGTGCAGCAGGCCGTTTCCGGGATCGAGAACAAACTCCACGTCGTCGACGAAACGGAAAACACGGGAGAGGAACTCCGCGTGCACGTACCCGTCGCCCGACACAACGATCCTGGCTCGTTTCGTTGCCTCGAGCAGGCCAATCAGGCGTTTCTGAGCTTCCTGCGGGCTCATAGAAAAGCGCAGGGGATTCACCTGTTTCGACGCTCTCGTCTCCAGCGAGGACACGCAGTTCGGAGAATCCGGGCAGGGAGCCAGCCTTCCGTCCGGAGCCGAACGGTTTGGAGGCGGCGAACCGGAGCAGGAGGGCAGGAGGCACACCGCGGCTGAAATCAAAAACCCCCGCAGGACAACGGTTTGGGACACCCTCAATTCGCTCTCCCTTCATGTCCGCCAAGGCCTGTTGCGGCCAGGCGTTTTCTCGCGATCAACCGGTTCTTGAGTGAAGTCCTGACCGAATAGCATTCAGTCATAACCGAGTCAAGCGCTGTTCGCGCAGCATGCTTCAGCATCCAACGAGGATCGGCGACAGCTCCAATAGCCCCCCAGGGCTGCCCCGGCCTGGCGCCGAATCATCCCCCTGTGGCCATCGCGGCTGATGCCAGGGGCAGGTCATTGAAGCGTCTCGGCCAGGAATGCGGCGAAACGGTTCCAGGATTTCCCGTCGGCGTCTTCTCTGTACTGGTTGGAAGCAAACACGGTAAAACCGTGCGGGGCTCCACCGTAGGTAATCATCTCGTGCGGGATGCCTTTTCCCTCCAACTCATCTGCAAGCGTGGCAAACTGATCCATGGGGATATTGGTGTCGGCTGTGCCGTGCAGAATCAGCATTCTGCCCTTTGTCTTAGAGTAGTCCTGCCCGGCGGGTGTGCTCAGTCCGCCGTGAAACGTGACAAAACCTTTCAAGTCCGCTCCTGACCTGGCAAACTCAAGCACAGCTGCGCCACCAAAGCAGTAGCCCATTGCGACGGCATTGTGCACGTTGGCGCCGAGTGATTCTGCGGTCTTTAGCGCAGCGGTCAGCAAGGCCCGCATTTTGTCGCGGTCCTGGTAAAGTTCACCGGTGTGTTGGCGTTTATCCGTGATCTCCGTTGGCCGTATTCCGGCACCGAAGAGGTCGGCGGCAAAGACCGCATAGCCCATGTCAGCCAACATGTCGGCGCGTTTCACTTCGTATTCCGTCAGACCGTCCCAGTCATGGATCAGGAGTATCAAAGCGGCCCCGGAGGAAGGGCTGACGAAATACCCCTCATAGAGTTTTCCGTCGGCCTCGTAAGAGATCAGTTGCCCGGCGGCATTGGCGGTGGACGAAAGAACGAGCACGAACAGGAATGCAAGAAAGTATTTCATGGCATTGCTCCTTGAATCTTATCAATCTGCCCGAGCCGGGGTGATAACCCAACCGTTAATGGGCATGGGAGTGCTGAACGGGGGATATAGCCGGGTATAGACCCGCAGCGTTTGCCCCTCGAGATCCCTGCCGACACCGCTCCCTCTTGCGGTAAAGAAGCGCGAACCATCCGGGTGGAAGGTGATTTTCCACTCCCCCTCCCAATAGCCCCCCGGAACTCTCTCCGGATAAAGCTCGAAACGCCCTTGGGTGATGCCCACCCCCAAATCCTCAAGGGTATTGATGGTACCGTTGTCCGGAGGCTCCTGCGAGAGGATGCAGGGAACCTTGCCCCCCGGAGTAGAATACTGCGTAATCACCCGTTTGCCGTTCTCGCCCAGGCTGATCCAATGTCCGTCGAGGAGATAGTGACAGCCCAACAACTCCCAATAGACGATCTGCTGTCTCAAAACGCGCCTGCATTCGGCTATCCTTACGGTCCCGGGCAGTTCAGCAGTCCAGCTCATCGACCCCGAAAACTCCTCCTTGACCATGCTCGCCGGAACGTCTGTCGCAGGTAGGATCCCCACCAGCAAGGAGAGGAAAACGGTGAGTGCGGCTTTCTTCATGTTGGACTCCTTGGAATCGCCAGCGCCGGTGCCATGCTCCCAGCAAGGCGTTCTGCAACCAAGGCTCGAGGGCTTCGCGAGTGCGCTCGACCGGCCGACAAAATTTCGATCATCAGCTCTCAATGATGAATAGTGTTCATTATATACTACGGAAGCTTGTAGAGAAATGTCAAGGCCTCCCCTGTTTTCATTGACCCCTCCCGGAACTCCCCCTATACTTCCCCCCTTGAAAGAAAGATACCTTTCGCTGGTGAACAAGGCAGATTCCATCAAGGCGCATGCCGCCTGGGTGGCGGTGTGTTTCTTCTGGGGCACGACCTACCTGGCGATCCGGGTGGGGGTCCGCTCCATTCCGCCGGCCCTGTTCGCCGGAGTACGCTTCACGCTGGCCGGCCTCATCTTCGTCGCCTACCTGAAATTGCGCGGCCTTGCCTGGCCGAAAGCCCGCGAGTTCAAGAACATCACCGTTGTGGGGGTCGCCCTCCTGGTCGTCGCCAACGGGCTGGTGGTTTGGGCCGAACAGTGGGTGCCGAGCGGCTTGGCCGCGATCCTCATCGCCACGCTGCCGTTCTGGATGGCGGGTCTTGAAGCGCTGGTGCCTGCCGGCAGCCCCCTGACCGCCAGGAAAGTCACGGGGATCATCATCGGCTTCCTGGGTCTGCTGCTCCTGTTTGCCCCACAGCTCAGAAGCTCTTTCGACGGCGCCTATTACCAGGGAATTCTGGCTCTGCTGCTCGCCCCTTTGTCCTGGGCGAGCGGCTCCATCTACTCCAAGTACCGGCCCATTCAGTGCCACCCGCTGATGGCCGCCGGGTTTCAAATGCTCATCGCCGGCCTGATCCTGCTGTTGATCGGTGCGCCCGCCCTGGCGTTCAACCGCCCCGCCTTTGCGCCCGAGGGTCTGGCGGCGCTGCTCTACCTGATCGTCTTCGGTTCCATCGTCGGCTACAGTTCCTTTGTCTACGCCCTGGCGAAGCTGCCCGCCGTCAAGGTCTCCACGTACGCCTACGTCAACCCCGTCATCGCCGTGCTGCTCGGATGGCTCGTGCTCGACGAACGCCTGGACTGGAACGTCGCCCTTGCCACCGCCGTGATTCTATTCGGGATCGTATTGGTCAAGTCCTCCAAGACCTGAGAAGCTTCTGCACACCCGGATCGGGTTTCGCGACACGCCTTGCCCTCCCGTCTCCCTGATGAAATACTCTTCTTCTTGAGAGAATTTCCTAACCGGATTCAGAATTAAGTTTACCGATCGGTCTTGCTGAAATAGTACTTTTCTACTAGAAGCCATGTTCCGAAAACCCTCAGGACTTCCGATTGCAAAGTGAATCCTGTGCCCCTAGAATATCCAACTGTTACATGCTTTATAGCTCTGATTTGACACATTTCCTTGCTTAGCTGTTTTCAGGCGCGGTCCGGGAAGTGCAACAATTTGTTGATTGGACCGGAGTCGGTCTGTGAGTCTCGGTTCGAGGGCCGGCCTTACCCGCAGCGACTTATGGATATGCACAATGACTCATTTTTCTTCCTTACGCCGCGGAGCTAACGGTTTTCACTTGCACACCTGCGGGGCGGATCAAGCAGGTTCGGGCAATCGCGGAAGGGTCAGAGTCCCCGGGCCTGAGAGCCGAGGAAGCTCTGAACACCTGGCCGGTGTAGATTCCCAGGCCCCTGGGGTGTGTGGTATCGTGTGAGATAGCGGATTCAAGCCCCGAACAGAACAGGGGGGACCCCATGGCAATGACTAAATCCCTAAGGCGGACGGCCCTGCTGACCTTGGCGCTCCTGACATTCGCCCTGCCGGCCCGGGGCGACTTCGAGGCTGGGGTGGGAGCTTACGAGAGAGGCGACTACGGTACCGCACTCCGTGAATTCCAAAGATCAGCCGAGCAGGGAGTTGCCGATGCCCAGTTCAACCTGGGGGTCATGTACGACGCGGGTCAGGGCAGTCCCCCAGGACTACCAGGAGGCCACCAAGTGGTATCGCATAGCGGCCGAGAAGGGAAATCCCAAGGCCCAGGTCAAAGTTGGATTCATGTACAACGAAGGCAGGGGCGTTTCCCGGGACCGTGTTCGCGCCCACACGTGGTTTAACCTGGCAGCCTCACAGGGGAACAAAACCGGAGATCTGATGCGCGAGATATTGGCGAGCATGATGACTCCCGAGCAGATAGCTGAGGCGCAGAGACTCGCCACAAACTGGAAACCCGAGAACAGCAGGGTCCGGGTCATCCGGTCCGGAAAACGTCAAAATCCAATCTATCCTGGAGTTGCAAGAACATCTAAAAGCCCTGGGCCATGACCCCGGCCCGTTGGACGGAAAGCTGGGCCCCAGGACACGCGCAGCGATCCGATCTTTTCAGGCGGCAAACAACCTGCCCATTGACGGTACGCTCTCTGATGCCTTGCTGCTGCATATCCAAGAGGTAGCCTCAACAACAGAGTGATCGGGGCTCGTGCCGGTTGCGACACGATCAAGGGCAAAGCAGGCGCTGCCCTGCGTCTAGAATCAAGGATGCAGAGGGATAGGGAGAGGCGTCCGGGGAGGCATCCCCGGTATGGCGGCTTCCCCGGCCCTAGACTGATGTTGAGACGAGACAAAAAGGATGAACTAAGAATTTAGACCGAACCGCCAGCTACCACGCCGGTAACGTCCTTCAGCTCCCCTTCTTTCCTGACCGTGGGTTTCTCGTACTGGGTCCTTTTTCGGTTTTCGTTCCTTGTCAGACATGGGGCCCCTCCTAAATGAACAGTTTGGTGCAGCCGAGCCGCTCAACGGAAACAAAGCCGGCAGTAATGTCCTTCACGTTCCCATGTTTGCCGAGTTTGGGTTTCTCGTACGGCTCCTTTTTTGGTTTGTTCCGATTCTCTTCTCACCGTTTCCTCGGCCATCGTGCACCTCCTCTCACTAACCTTGTCAGAGCTATCCAGAAATTGGAGGCTGTGTCAAGGGCCGATCTCGGCGGGCATTGATCCGGGCTCTCGCGGTTAGCCAGGAAGAAGGCGCAAAAAGACAAAAAATGAGGGCCATATGCCTCGCAAGTATCTATAATTCGAATCGCCTAGCTGACTTCGGACCCTTTAGCATTGGGTTGCGGTCGCGGGCCGCCATGAGAATTATGAGACGTTGTCTTGCCATGCCTTTTCTGCGGGTTTTGGGATATCTGGCAGTTGCGGCTCGGCTCCTGGCCGGTTTCCCTCTGCGGCGCGGAGCTGTCGCTTCCCCCGCTCGCGGCGCCCCAGTCATTCACCTATCCGGCGGTTACCGCGCCCCTCCCCGCCGCGCTTGCCGGCGACGTCAAACCCATCGGCCTGGGAGCGCTTGCCGGCGGGGGCAACAGCCTGGATGTGCAAATCAACCTGCCCCCCTTTGCCGCACCGGTGGACGTCTACCTCGGCATCTACGCTGAACCGATGGATGCCGGGGAGCTATACTTGCTGAATGAAGATGGGTTGCTGCAGCCCCTTGGGGCCGGGCCTCAGACCCTGGAGGCGGGGTGTCACGGAGGTCCGCGCAGCGCCTTTCGGCTCGCTCCCGACCGCCCTGCTTCCGGAGGGGTCATACATCTTCTTCCTGGTGGTGACACCGGCCGGCAGCCTGGCGGGTTCCTTCCTGTGGGAAACAGGGATTGAGATCCGGCACACGGACATCGTGCTGCCCGCCGATGACGGGGTTCACGGCGAAAAGGTGGAATGGTGGTACTGGACGGGACACCTGCTTGACGGGGCCGGACGCTGGTACGGATTCGAGCAGGTCTTTTTCCTGACCCGTATTCTGGGGACTCGAGCCATGATGGCTCACGGCTCACTCACGGATATCCAAGCCGGCAGATTCGCTTATGACGTGCAAGTGGGAACGGGCCTGATAGAAGAAGTACGGGACGGCTTCTCGTTCTCGTTGGCGGGATTCCGCGCTGAAGGCGGTGCCGGTCGCGACGCCCTGCGGGCAGAAACCAAGGGGTATGTTCTGGATCTGGCGCTCACTGCCACCCAGCCACCCCTGCTGCATTTCCACGACGGATTCGAGGAGTTCGATTTTGGCGGCCACACCTACTATTATTCCCGTGCGCGAATGGCCGTCGCCGGCACTGTAGTGGTGGACGGAGAGACACGCACCGTTTCCGGCACAGCCTGGTTCGACCACCAGTGGGGCGACCTGCGACGGGCGGTGGATGTGGGTTGGGACTGGTTCGGGGTGCAGCTGCACGACGGCCGGGAGATCATGATTTTCATCATCCGCGACCGTCCGGACGCGCCCCTTGTCGGCGGAACTATGACCGCAGCCAACGGTGTTTTCCGTGAACTTGACAGCGGCGAGATTGACGTCCGGCCCCATGTCACGTGGACGAGCCCCGTGACCGGGTGTGCCTACCCGCTCGGCTGGTCGGTTGATGTGGCAGGGTTGTCCCTGGAGATCCTGCCGGTGCTTGAAAACCAGGAGATCCCGGCGCCGATCACCTACTGGGAGGGCGCGGCCGTGGTGAGCGGAGATGCCGCCGGGCGGGCCTACGTGGAATTGACGGGGTACTGTGAGTAACAGCGGAAAAAACCCTCCTGCGGGCTGACAGCGGACGAAGGCCGCCGCCGCTGCTTGGCTGCAGTCTGAGAGCTTGCCGGCAGCACTGAGATCACGGTTTCTCCGGCCAACTTCCCGGGGGGAGCATGTCCAGAGCTTTTTGCGGGCCCAGAGACCCGGCTGCGTAGGGTTGGAGCTCCAAGGCGCGGTTATCGCAGGACTCGCACCTGCTCAGGATGGGAGCGATGAAGGCCCAGCACAACACCAGCGTCCTTGCGCCAGAACAGCGTCTGATCGCCCTTCACGGTGTCTCTCAGCGCCTTTTCATAGGTGGCAGCAGGTCAGGTAGAACGCCGGGGCAGCAGGGCAGCACACCCCCCCCGGCAGGGCGGTATAGCCGGCCCGAGACTTATGGCGGGGCAAGAAAGGGTGGGGCCAATAATCAACCCGGGTCGGTAAATACCTGGGCCGTAACGTCCTTCAACTCCCCCTCTTTCTTCACCTCAGGCTTCTCGTACTGGTCCTTTTCCGGTTTCCGTTCTTTTTCAGACATGCCGACACCTCCTAGACGAAAAGCTTTGTGCATCCGAGTCAATTAGGTACGACAGTACCGTTACCAGCTGTAAGATCCCTTAGTTCGCCATGCTTGGCCAGTGTGGGTTTGTCATAAGGCGCCCTATGGGTCTGCTCCGTCCTGATTCCTATTTTCTCATCAGCCATGGTGCACCTCTCTATGCTAAATTCATAAAAACTCTGGCACACATTGCAGACTGTGTCAAGGGGCGATCCCAGCGGGCATCGATTTGGGTTGGCGCGGGTAACCCGGGAGGAGGCGTCAAAATAAGAAAACTGGGTGCCAAATGCCTCGTAAATAGCCAAGCAAGGGGGGTCGAAAGAGGCACCCCTGAGAGGGTATTGAAAGGGACTGAAAGGGGCTTGAGAGCATAATGGCGCAGGGAGTCAGCGACCTATCCGGCTTTGCCCAGAAACGAGGGCGCGATCCGGATGCGGAGCTGCCGGGGAGGGGGGACTGAAATCAATGGGGTTGTCCGAATATGACCAGCCGCGAGCGGTACGCAAGATTTCGCAGAATAAAATTTCAACTTCTGCAGTTTGACCTTCGGTGATCAGCTCCGCAACCGGGGCGCCGAAAGCCTAAACGAAATTGGTCGTAAGTGTGGCCGTGCGCTCGTTGGAAGGCGCAAGACACCATGGAAAGCGGTCAGGTGGGACGCCAACCCGGAAAATGGCGACTTCTCCTTTTGTCAGGAAAGGAGGAGTCCTCTCGGTGATCTCCTGAGCGTTGGTGACGACGAGGCTCCTTCTAAATAGCGCGCCTTCAAAAGCTAATTCATAAGCCAACCTTTTCTTTTGCAATACGCCCAAGACTCGGCGTAACAAGACTACCAATATAGAGGTAGTCTTCGGTTTCTGTTACACTGGTGTTAATGGGGTAGCCTCCATCGGGATCTTGAAGATCTATCACAACTTTACCGTTATCATCGATCGCGATGATATGACCGCATGTGCTACTAAGAATCCGCACAAAGCTGGCTGAAACAGGGTAACACTTTCTCCGAGGTGAAAGGAGGAAGTGGGATGGGATCAAAGCGGTTTGACCAGAGCCAGAAGCTGGCGATTTTGAGGAGTGGGGAGAAGATTGGGATCAAGGAAGCCGCACGAGCTGCGGAGGTTCATTACACGAGTGTCTATGAGTGGAAGAGGCAGCTTGAGGCGCTGGGCGAAGAGGGATTTCTGGCCTACCAGCCTTCCCTGCCGGGACGGGGCCTGAAGCGGATTTCGGGACAGAAAGAAGAAGCGGTGCTGAGCACGTGGAAACGCTACCCGGCTTTTGGTCCGGGGCAGGTGCGCAACCAGCTGCGGCGCCAGGGGGTGACGGTTTCGATCAAAACGGTGCGCCGGCTGATGGAGGCCAACGGGTATAAGAGCTCGCGGCGCAAGGCGGACAAAGGGGGTGATGGTGAGCGCTTTGAAGCGCGCCGGCCGCTGGAGCTTTGCCAGATGGACATCCTGGAGTTTTTCATCAACCCGCTCAAGGTGTATCTGTTGGTTTTGCTGGATGATTTTTCCAGGTTTATTCTTGGGTTTCGGCTGCTTGCGCAGACATCTGTCGATGAGGTGATCGGGCTGGTGCAGGAGGCCATCGACCGCTATGGCAAGATGGAAGAGCTGCTGACCGACCGGGGGTTTGTGTTTTACTCCTGGAAGGGGGCGAACCGCTTCGAGAAGTACCTGGAGGTGGAGCGGATCGAGCACACCCTGGCCAGCGCGCATCACCCCCAGACGCTGGGGAAGATCGAGGCCTTGAACGGGCATCTGCGATCGGAGTTGCTGGAGCGGCAGCGTTTTTGCGGGGTGGAGGAGGCCAAGGCGGCTTTTGGGCAATGGGTCTTTCATTACAACTATGAGCGCACGCACCAGGGGCTGGGGGGTCTGTTTGTGCCGGCGGATCGGTTTCACGGCCTCACGGAGCTTGTGGTTGCGGGGCTGGCCGCGGGGCGCGACATGGACACCGGGAGGTGGTATGCTGGCCGCGCTGTGGAGCGCAGCATGATCAACCTGACGGTGGACTCGCAGGGGAAAGTGGCTTTCTACCTGCTGGGTCAACCCCTTGCCCTGGGACCGGCGAGAGCCGGCTGAAGAGGAGGTGCGGATGCCTGGAATGCTGAGTGCCGAGGAAGTGGCCACGCTGATTCGAGCCCGCAGGATTCTCAAGGAAAAGCAGTTGCCCAAGGATCTGGACGTCAAGGCGATCTGTGAGATGGCGGGGGTTTCGCGCAAGACCGGGTACCAGTGGGCGGCCGAGCTGGAAAGCGCCCCAGAGCCAGGAGGATCCCCTGGCCGAGGAGCTGCTGCGGCTGAAGGAGGAGCATGAGGCGCTCAAAAAGCGCCACCGGGTCCTGGAAATCGAAAACGAAGGCCACCGGCTGGCCTGGGAGATCCATGGTGTGGATGAGCTGCTGGCCGAAAAAAAAAGCACTACGGGCAACCCCAAAAGGAAAAAGCGATAAGGTTTCTGCGCGGGGCGGCGCTGTGTTTGCGGGAGGCGGCCCGGCGGCTGCATGTGGCCTTCAGTGTGTTGAGCGAGTGGAACCGGGGCTTTGATGAGCAGATGAGGCCGTTTTACGTTCCGGAGAACCGGGGCAAGGCCTCGAAGATTACCGTTGAGCTGGTGAGGGTGATTGTGGAAGCGGCCGAAGAACTGAAAGCCCAAGGAAGGCGACTGCGGATACAGGAGTTCACCCGGTATCTGAGGGAGCAGCGGGGGGTGGAACTGAGCCGCAAGAAAGTCACGGAAGTGCTGATGGCCAACGGTCTGTTGGCGGCCCGCACCCGGAAGCGCCGCCCGCGATTCTACCAGAGCCTTCGCAAGCGGATTCCCAACGGGCTGGTGAGCCTGGACGGCAGCACGCTGACGGTATGGCTGGATGAGGAGGCCTACAAGTTCAACGTGGAGCTGGGAGTGGATGTGAAGACCTTCGCCCATACGGCCTACAGCGTCGGGGATACGGAAAGCAGCGAAGAGGTGATCAAGGTGCTCGAAGCGCATCGCCGGGACTGGGGAACCCCCTTGGGGGTTGTCTGCGACCACGGCAGCAGCAACCTCAGTCAAGATACCCTCAGTTACCTTCGGGACCATGGTATTGAGCTGCTGCCGGCCGGGTCCTCGCAACCCCAAGGGCAATGGAACCGATGAAGGCGCCTTCAGCCAACTCAAGGGAGCCCTGGGAGAGATCCGCCTGGATTTGTCATCGCCCCGCGATCTGGCCCGGGGCGTGCTGGAGAAGTTGATCTCCCTGTATGTCACCTTGCGCAATCGGACACCGGTAAAGGGAGATCGTCCTCCCCCTGAGAGGCAGATGAACGAGGTGGTTTCCGAGGCACAACGGGAGGCGGAGCGGCAATATCTGCAAGCCTACCCAAGGAGGCAAGCCGAATCGGCTGAGGATCGCGAGAAGGGGGATCGGCTCGAGGCCCTTGTGCGCTACCACGGCATCACTGCGGAGCCCGCTGTGCTCAACCGGGCGCAACGCAGCATCAAGGGGTATGAGATCAAGGCCATCAGCGCTGCCGAGGAAATCTTCATCAAGGTGGTGAACCGCCATCCCAGCAAGAAGACCCTGGCCTATTTCTTCGGGATCCTCAAGCGCATCCAACAGGAACGCGACGACGAAGCCCACCGGCGCTACTGCTATGAACGACACAACCACGAAGTGATGGCGCGGTTACGGGAACAGCACCCGGCCCCACAGAGCAGCCATTCGGTCGAAGGCATTGTCGGGATGCTGGCCCAGGCCGTCAAAGCGACGGTACAGTTTGTCAGGGAACTGGCAATCCGCAAGGCCCAGGAATGGACACAGGAGCTGATGGCATCCTATCGTTATCCGGTGGTCCTGAAGAGAAAGTTTCGGGAAGCTGTGCGAGGGTCTTGCCGAGCTGACGCTCGAGCAAAGAGCCAAGGTGTGTGAACTCATCGACGGGCTCTTGAGCCCCAAAACCAGGCCGGAGAGTGTTACCCAGATTTCATGATTTTGTTCGGATTCTTCTTGCACCATTACACATAAGCAGTTGCTTTGGGACGCAAGAAAGACGGTAAGCGTTGAATGACTTTACGCATAAAAGGTCTATTTGAAAGGCTGTCAACCAATGCGTTCCGAGGTGACACCAATGCTACCCAGTAGCGTCCATTATGGCCGGTTGATATGTTATCAGGAAAAGCCGGCAGCGGGCCAATCAAAGTTTCAACCTGTCCTTTTTTCTGGCCGGCGATCCAAAAGCGGATTACCCTGTAACTCCCAGTTTCATTCACCAATACATACCTTTGGTCATGGGCGACTGCAACACCGTTGGCAAAATTCAGGCCGTCCAGCAGCGTCTTCGCTTCGCCTGTCACCGGGTCATATACGATTAGCCGGCCATGGCCACCGTGCTCATTCAAATCAAGCAGACTCGCTTCATAAGTGCCCGCAAATTCCTTTGCTCCGAACTTGGTCGAGGCATCCGAAAAATAGATCTTTCCATCAGCGGCGATGTCCACATCATCCGCATAGCGGATTGGGATACCATCCGCCGTTGTCGCCAGCTCAGAAATCACGCCGTCCGGTGTAATCGATAGCAAACCTCGAAAGGCATCAGCCACAATCAAATTACCTTGTCCGTCGAAATCTATTCCCAGTGGCCGACCCTTTGTGTTGACCCAGTTTTCGGGGTTCGAGCCATCGGGGTCTAGACGCACAATATTGCCTTCATGGGTGGCGGCATAGATCCGACCTTTGTCATCAAGCGCAATATCTTCCGGGCCATGATTACCGGCAATCGGCAAGGTTTCTATGCCCTTAAGGCGCTCGTTGGCTGTAAATGGTCCCACATAGCCGGGGTTGGGAGGCGCAGTCCAGCTCATTGGATCTACAGGGACCGGCCAAGCCAGAAAGTAAATGATGATCACAGTGACGATTGCAACGAGTGACAGCAGGACTTTCCTAAGCATGAACTTTCTCCTTTGCTAAGATTCGGTCGTGATCCTTTAATGTCCCCTTCGGGGAATGGGAGAAAATCCCTCGCCTTCAGGCGAAGACTTCAGTAGGCTTGCGGTATGAAGAACTACCGCAGGACGTCTCACAGCGTTTATGATCTGAAGCTTCACCTGGTTTGGATTACGAAATACCGCAAGCCGGTACTCTTTGGAAACGTGGCCACCCGGTTGCGGGACCTGATCCGCGAGATCTGCAAATCGATGGACGTTGAGATTATGAGGGGCCACGTTTCCAAAGACCACGTGCATCTGTTTGTATCGGTACCGCCGTATGTATCGGTGAGCGAGCTGACCAAGCGGGTGAAAGGGAAAACATCCCGGAAGCTGATGGCCGAAAACCGCCGCTTGGCCAAAGCGTTTTGGGGACGTCATCTGTGGGCACGCGGGTATTTTGCCGCATCTTCGGGCAACGTCACCGATGAGGTGATTATGCAGTACATCGAGATGCAAGACATCGCGGAGCGTGCCCGCGGTGACGATTTCACCATAGGTCCCTAAGCCGACTTCAGTCGGCCATGTTTCAAGCTATCGGCTTCAGCCGATAGTGGCTTGACTGGTCGGCAAATGTTTCTAGGCCATGAGCTCCTGCAGCGTCCAGACATGATCGGTCGAACCCGCGGCCAGGGCAGGGGTTCGTGGTTGGTGCAGATCACAATGGGTGCGTTTGTTCACGCGTGCCGGATCAAGCCGCCATAACAACAG
>CAVPHJ010000014.1:0-114935 GCA_963704245.1 uncultured delta proteobacterium | reverse complement strand
AAATCCGTGAGCTCCAGAATTTTCGCCGCCTTCTGGACCCGGGTCTCGATCTCCGCTTTGGGCATGCCGCGGATCTTCAGGCCGTAGGCCATGTTCTTGTAGACGGTCATGTGCGGGTAGAGTGCGTAGTTCTGAAAGACCATGGCGATGTCGCGCTGAGCCGGCTCCAGACGGTTGACCACCTTGCCGTCGATGGCGACTTCGCCGCTGGTGACCTCCTCCAGCCCGGCGATCATGCGCAGCACGGTGGATTTCCCGCAGCCCGAGGGTCCCAGGATCACGATGAACTCCCCGTCCCGCATGTCGCAGCTGATCCCGTGGATAATCTCGGTCTTCCCGAACGACTTGTACACGTTGCGCAGGCTCACATCTGCCATCGGATCTCCCTCTACTTCTCCGTCTCGGTCATGCCGCGCACGAACTGCTTCTGCATGAAGATGACCACCAGCACCGGCGGGATCATAGCCAGCATGGTGGAGGCCATGATGATGTGCCACTCGGCCTGCCCCTCACCCACATCCAGCATCCGCTTGATGCCGATCAGCAGCGTGTAATAGCGCTCGTCGTTGGTGATCAGCAGCGGCCAGAGGTACTGGTTCCAGCCGTAGATGAACAGGATCACGAACAGGGCCGCGATGGAGGTCCGTGACATGGGCAGGAGGATGTCGAAGAAAAACCGGATCGGCCCGCCGCCGTCGATCCGCACCGCCTCGCACAACTCATCCGGCACGGTCATGAAAAACTGCCGGAAAAGGAAGGTGGCCGTGGCCGAGGCGATCAGCGGAAAGATCAGGCCTGGATAGGAATCCAGCAGCTTGAGGTCGGCCGCCACCTTGTAGGTGGGCAGGATGCGCACCTCGACCGGGAGCATCAGGGTGATGAAGATGAGCCAGAAAAAGAACATCCGGAAGCGGAACCGGAAGTAGACGACGGCGTAGGCTGCCATCAGCGAGATGGCGATCTTGCCGAAGGTGATGCCGAGGGCCATGATCAGGCTGTTCAGCATCATGCTGCCGACCGTGGCTCCCACGTCCCGCGGCCCAGCGGTAAGTGCCTGGGTGTAGTTCTCTACCAGTCGGCTCCCCGGCAGCAGGGGGAAGGAGCCCGCGATCTGCTCCAGGGTGCTGGTCGAGGCCACGAAGGTGACGTAGATCGGAAAGGCGATGACCAGACAGCCCAGAACCAGCACCGCGTGGGTCAGGAAGGTCAGCCAGGGGCGATGTTCTACCATTCAAAAACTCCGTAATGCGCCATCTCGGAAGTCCGGTCATCCATATTGGCCGTATCTCTCCTGCCAGGCTGAACCCCGACCCAAATCCGAATATACAAATCCGAAATCCGAAACAATATCAAAATCCCAATGCTTCAAATTCCAAACAAAACTGCTGGAACCCGGGTTTCTAGTTTTGATCATTTGGATTTGGGTCATTCGTGTTTGTTTCGACTTTCGATATTGGAATTTCGGATTTCCGCGTCTGAAAAGGGGGGTATTTCTCCAGTATGAGGTAGGAATTCTGTTTTGCCGCTTCATAGCTTGACTTATGAGACGCGGCATTAGTAGTGCACCTTTCTTTCGATGTAGCGGAACTGGACCACAGTCAGCGAGATCACCACGATCATCAGAATCACGCTCTGGGCGGCCGAGCCGCCCAGGTCCAGGCTGACAAAGCCGTCGCGATAGACCTTGAACACCATGGTGTTCGTGGCCCCGTTGGGGCCGCCCTCGGTGATGGCATGGATCACGCCGAAGGTGTCGAAGAAAGCGTAGACGATGTTCATCACGATCAGGAAAAAAGTCGTCGGTGACAGAAGCGGAAACACAATGGTCCAGAACCTTTTCCAGGGCGAGGCGCCGTCAATGGCCGCCGCTTCTATGAACGGAGCGGGAATGGACTGCAGCCCGGCTAGGAAAAAGAGAAAATTGTAGCTGATCTCCCGCCAGGCCGCGGCGATGATCACCAGCAGCAGCGCCTGGTTGCCGTTCAAGGTGTGGTTCCACTGCACGCCCAGGGCCCTGAGGTAGAAGGCGATCATGCCCACCGTCGGGTTGAAGAGAAAGTACCACAGCACCGCTCCGACCACGGGGGCGACCGCGTAGGGCCAGATGATGAGAGTCTTGTAGGTCGTGGCCGCCCGGATGGCCCGATCGGCCAGGACGGCCAGCAGCAGCGCCACCGACATCCCGATCCCGGCCACCGAAAAACTGAAGATCAGCGTCACCTTGATGGAGTTCAGGTAGGCGGAATTGGTGAAAATGTAGGCAAAGTTCCGGAGGCCAACGAACTTGGTGGAGAGGCCGAACGGATCCTCCTGCAGAATCGACTGGTAGACTGCCTGGGAGGCCGGCCAGATGAAGAAAACCAGGGTGACGATGATCTGGGGGGCGAGGAGCAGGAAGGGGAGAACCCGGTTCCTGAAAACCACCCGCTTTTCCATTTTCCACCCCGGGGCGGGAAAGGATCCAGACGCACCCCGCGAAACGGGGTGCGTCCGATCCTTTCGGGCAAGGCCTTACTTGTTGTCCTCTTCAAACTTGCGCAGCAGTTTGTTGCCTTCCGCCACTGCGTCGTTCAACCCTTGCTGGGCCGTCTTCTTCCCTTCAAAAATGGCTTCCAGTTCCCCGTCGTTGATGTCGCGCACCTGGACGAAGTTGCCGAACCTGACGCCCCGGGAGTTCTCCGTGGGCTTGTTCAGCGTCATTTGCTTGAGTGCGGTTTCCATCTCCGGGTTCTGCTCGTAGAACCCCTGCTTCTTCTTCAGCTCGTACGCGGCCAGGGTGATGGGCAGGTAGCCGGTGAACTCGTGCCAGTCGGCCTGAACCTCGGGTTTGGAAAGGTGTTGGAAAAAGGCGGCCACGCCCTTGTACTCCTCGGCTTTGTGCCCTGCCATGACCCACAGGCTGGCGCCGCCGATGATGGTGTTCTGGGGCGTGCCGGGAACACCCGGCCAGTAGGGCAGCATGCTGGTGCCGAAATCGAACTTACAGGTCTTCTTGAAGCCTGCGTAGCCGGCCGAGGACTCGGTGTACATAGCCACCTCCTCGGAGGAGAACTTGGCGTTTCCGAGGTTGCGCCGGCCGCCGTAGATGAAGACCTTGTCCTTCTGCCAGTCGGCCAGCTGCTGGATGTGCTTCACATGCAGCGGGCTGTTGTAGACGTACTCTGTGTCGAGCCCGCCGAAGCCGTTGGCCTTGGTCCCCATTGGAACGTTGTGCCAGGCGCTGAAATTCTCGATGTGGATCCAGGCAATCCAGGCCGTGGAAAAACCGGCCGGGTAACCGGCGGCCACCAGCTTCTTGGCGTACTCCCCCACCTCGGGCCAGGTCTTGGGAGGCTTGGCCGGATCCAGCCCGGCTTTCTTGAACCCATCCCGGCTGTAATAGAGCACCGGGGTGGAGCTGTTGAAGGGCATGGATAGCATTTTTCCGTCCGGCGCGGTATAGTAGCCGGTGACCGTCGGCAGGTAGGCG
This sequence comes from uncultured delta proteobacterium, assembly GCA_963704245.1. Classification (GTDB taxonomy): domain Bacteria; phylum Desulfobacterota; class DSM-4660; order Desulfatiglandales; family Desulfatiglandaceae; genus CAVPHJ01. The sequence continues at coordinate 111,466 of CAVPHJ010000014.1, read as the reverse complement.
TTCGGATCCCACGGCATGCCGGACTCGGCCATCACCTCGTAGACCGGTTTGATGGCCCCCTTGGCCGCCATCATGGTGGCGGTCCCCACCTCGAAGACCTGCAGGATGTGGGGCGGGTTCTTGGAACGGAAGGCTGCGATGCCGGCGGTCATGGTGTCGGCGTAGTTGCCCTTGTAGGTGGCCGCCACCTCATACTTGTCCTGGGACTGGTTAAAATCGGCCACGATCTGCTGGACCTTTTCCCCCAAAGCGCCGCCATGGGCGAACCACCAGTTAACGGTGGTCTTGGCCAGGACGCTGCCGGGCAGCAGGACCAGCGCGGCCACTGCAAACAACGCAATCCATTTACTCCCTCTCATGTGCTTTTCTCCTCCTTTTCCCAGGTCTTGGGGTTCCCTCGAATCAGACGAGCGGGAACCCGGAGTCGGGCGGCTCTCAGGCCGCTTGGTCTTGGAATGGAAACCGTTTGATCCCTGACCCGCTGAGCGGAAAAGCCCGGGAAGCCGGGTACGATCGGGTGAGGCCCTGATTCCAGAATCCGCTCTCAAGGGTTGAATGGGATCTTCCCCAATCCTGCGCTTCCGGTTGAAGGTTGGCTGAGTCTGCCTTATCGACTCTTTGCCCGCTGACCCTACCCTCCTTTCGGTTTTCAGTCAAGAGCCATGTGCACGGTTCCCGGCAAAGACATATTTTTGCGCAGGGGCGCTGAGCCGCAGGGGAAATCCTCTTTATTGTCATTCTCTGTCATTCTCTGCGCCTCTGCGTCTCCGCGCGATGAAAAAACCGGTACCCGGCGGAGGCAGCCGCCAGCAGCAGGCAGGCAGAGACGTTCAGAACTGCGACAAAGGCGAGGGTAGCCGAAACCCCCAGGACCGGAACAAGAAACAGCCCGGCGGTAAGGGCGCCAACAGCCGACCCGGCCAGGTCGGACCCGTAGACCTGACCGGCGGCCCGACCCACATATCGGGGCTCGTTCTGAAAAAGACGATTCGCCAAAGGAAAATGCCATCCCCCGAGGTACCCGGCGAATAAGGTTAGCAGGGGGAAAGCCCATTCCCATAAGGGCCCGCCTACATCCAGGCGAAAATAAAGATGGATGATCCCAACCAAGGCCAAGGCATAAAAAGCCAAACCAACCTGAACCATGATAAGGGCCCGCCCGGCACAATGGATTCTGTTCATCAATGAGGTCACCTGGGCCGCGCCCCAGACCAGGCCCACCATGTAGGAGCTGAACAAAAGCGCCACTCGGTAATATACACTACCGAAAAGAGCCTGAAAGCTCAGCAGCAGGAGCACGGTCAACGCCATGCCGGTATAGCCGGCCACAAAGCATAGATAAAGGGTGGACCAGCGGTACGCGTTGGCGCCGCCGGTTCGCCGGGCCAGCGCCCAGAAGACACCACTTGCCAGAACGGCGGATAGGATGAACCATCCTGCCTCTATCCGGCTCAGGATCAGGAACACGCTTTTCAGGGTCGGCGTGTGCTGTGCGCTCCAGTGCACAAGGTTGTACAGGTAGCATGAGGGATTAAGGTCGAGATTCAGTTTGGTTTCCGGCGCGGCCGCCAGGATTTGCTGGAAATAGGACTGTCTGGCTGCCGATAAGTTGAACAGCAAATAGTAATCCCGGACGAACTGCAGGTTCAGGCCCCGCTCACGGATGCGGTCGACCAGGACTTGGGGGTTTTCGACCAACACCCCTTTCTGCCCGCTCGCGAAAAACCTGGCTTGACCGCCGGTGAGGATCAGCACGTCCTCGAAGACCGTCATCAGAGACCGTTCAATGGATTTAAGAAGCTGGGCCAAGGTGGGACCGATGATGTTTTCGGAGGACGTCAGAGCAAAAGACAGCAGCCCCCCCGGCCGGAGGACCCTTTTCGCCTCCTGAAAAAAATCGACGGTATAGAACCGGTTGAGCTGTGCGGTGATCGGGTCGGGCAGGTTGACGATTAACACATCGTATTCACGGCCGCCAGATTGGACAAATCGCCGACCGTCTTCATGGATCAAACGAACCTCCGGACGAGCAAGGACTTGGACGGCATCGGCCGGCAGCCGGCTCTTTCCCAGTTCGATCAAACCCGGGTCCAGTTCCACGTAGTCCACTCCAAGCACAGACGGGTGTTTAAGCACCTCATTCAACGACCCGGACAGACCGCCACCGAGCAGCAGCACTTTCTTCGGCTCGGGGTGCTCCAGCAAGGCGTAATGAACTGATTCTTCGGCTGAAAGCGGATCGGGATATGCGAATTGAAGAATGCCGTTCTCGAAAAAGCTGATCTGGTCATTTCTGGAAACCGCCGCCAGGTGGCCGTACGGCGTCTCCCGGGTGGCCAGCAGCTGGTAGCCCGGCCATTCCCAACTCCGACTCACCTGCTCCAAGCCCGCGCTGCGCATGATCCCCACCCAGGCCAGGCCCGCCAGAATCACCCCGCACGGCCAGATCCTCCTGACTCGCCTCTCCCCGCGGTCCGCAGGGGTCAACAGGGAACAAGCCGAAATAGTCAACAATCCGGCGGTGAACAGGGCGATCTGCATGTGGCTTAACCACGTCACGAACAGAAATGTGAAGGAGAGGCCCCCCAGACCGGCCCCGGCGGCCTCCAAAAGGAAGATTCGACCGACATAACAGAGCCTGTCCGAGGATACTTCACCGGCCAGACTGCAGGCCAAAGCAAACAGGAAGCCGGACAACACGCAAAAAGGTGCCAAAAAGGTAAAGGATACAAGGGCCATCACGACCGGGTCGACCGCCACTCCGACCGAGATGCCCAGCAAAACCCTGGACCACCGGACGGCCAGAAGCGAAAACGGCAGGGCCAGGGCCAGGAGGACCTGAAACAGCGCCAGTGCGGACACCTTGTTGCGGAGGCGATCGCTGATGCGCCCCAGGAGGGCGCTGCCCGCGGCTGTCCAGATGAGCCAGAAGGCCAGCACCACGGCTGCCGACAGTTCGTTGCCGCCGAACACCACCAGGAGTTCCCTCATCAGAACGATCTGGCCGGTGATCGCGACGAAGCCCAGGGAAACAAACGCAACCGCAAGCCGCTCAGGCATTTCCTTTGCCTCAAACGCCCATTTGCGATAGGATAAAATGTGGTACCTGCCGGACCCGGAGTGGATCACGGCTACCCTCCGGAGCGCCCGCCCGTCCGGGTCCGCTTACGGCGTTTCGACACGTATCCGAACCGTTTCACGGCACCATGCGCGAGCCCATGATCAGCCGCCGGGAATTCATCGTCGCCTCCCTCTGGATGGGCGGCTGGCTGCTGGCCAAGCCCTCCGCTGCCCTTTGCAGCCGCGACGGCGCGGGATGGCGTCCGGCCTACGACCGGCTGGAAAAGGAAGGCCTGCTGGAGAAACGCGTCGAGCAGGCGTACAGCATCCTGGAGAACTGCGAGCTCTGCCCCCGGCAGTGCGGGGTCAACCGGATCCGCGGAGAAAGGGGGTTCTGCCGCGCCCCGGCCCAGCCGGTGATCCACAGTGCTCAGCCGCATTTCGGTGAGGAGATCCCCCTGGTAGGGCAAAACGGCTCCGGAACCATCTTCTTTTCCCACTGCAACCTGCGCTGCGTCTTCTGCCAAAACTGGCCTATTTCCCATGAAGGCAGGGGCAGGCAGTTGGACGAAACCGTTCTGGCGGAAATGATGCTGACCCTGCAGGGTATAGGCTGCCACAACATCAACCTGGTCACTCCAACCCATATGATGCCCAATATCCTCAAGGGGATCCGCCTGGCCCTCAGGCAGGGGCTATGCCTGCCCATGGTCTACAACACCAGCGGGTACGAGCGGCCCGAGATCGTGAAGCTCCTGGACGGAATTGTGGACATCTACATGCCGGACCTGAAATTCATGGATGCCGAGCAGGCCGACAGGTACTCCCCGGGCGCCCTGGACTACCCGGCGATGACCCAGCAGGCCATCCTGGAGATGCAAAGGCAGGTGGGCGGCCTGGAGATCGACCCGCGGGGGATCGCCCGGCGCGGGTTGATGATCCGCCACCTGGTCATGCCCAACCGGGTAGCCGGCACTGAGAAGTTTGCGAAATGGGTAGCGGAGAACCTGCCCCGGTCCACCTACCTGAACATCATGCCCCAGTATCGGGTCGAATACCGCGCCTTCGAGTACCCGGAAATCGCGCGGGGCATTACTGTGGAGGAGTTCCTCGAGGCCATAGCCTGGGCGGAACAGGCTGGGCTGACCAACCTGGATGCCAAATCCGTCGAGGTCAGGGATTTCTTCCGCCGGCGCTCCAGATCGTGAGGAACCGGGTTCATTCCCTCCCCGCCAACCGGAAACCGTAATTTGCGGCCGGAGGCCACCTAGCTCCATATCCCCGGGATCTCCCGACTGCAGAACCGGCACCGGCCCGCTTTCAGATCGATCGAACCCACCATGTAGCCGGTCCGCTGGATGATCAGCCTGCCGCATTGGGGGCAAAAAGTGTTCTCGGCCTCGTTCCCGGGCACGTTGCCGATGTAGACGAACTTCAACCCCTCGGACAGGGCCGTCGAGCGGGCCGCCTCCAGGGAAGCGGCCGGGGTGGGGGGCAGGTTCCTCAGCTTGTACAGGGGATAGAAGCGGGAGAAATGAACCGGGGTGTCGCTGCCCAGTTCCTCCCGGATCCAGGCGCACATGGAACGTATCTGCGCGAGGTCGTCGTTCCTGGTCGGCACCACCAGATTCGTGATCTCCAGGTGAACCCCGCTGCGCCTCAGAATCCTCAAGGTTTCAAGGACCGGCGCGAGTTCGCCCTTGCACAGGCTGCGGTAGTAATCTTCGGAAAACCCCTTGAGGTCGACATTGGCCGCATCCAGGGCCGGGCAGAGCTTATGGAGGGGTTCAGGGTTGATAAAGCCGTTGGTGTGGACCAAACTCAACAGATCGGCCTGACGGGCCAGCGTGCCCACAGCTCTCATGTACTCGTAAAAGACCACGGGTTCGACATAGCTGTAAGCCACGGAACGGGCTTTCATCTGCTGCGCCCTGTCAACAACCAATTGCGGCGGGCAATGAAAGCTGAAAACCTCCTCCGGTGAAGCCTGGGCAATTTCCCAGGTCTGGCAGAACACGCAATCGAAATTACAGCCGGCGGTGGCCAACGTTAGAGAGCCGCTCCCCGGTAACACGTGGAAAAAAGGGTTCTTCTCGATCGGGTCCAAATGGAGGGCGCAGGGATTCCCGTACGCCAGGCTGATCAACTCGCCGTGCCGATTCTCCCGCACCCGGCAAACGCCCCTTTTCCCCCTGGGGATCACGCATTCCAGGGGGCACAGTCCACAACGCACTCGACCCCCGGCCATTTTTGAGAAGAATTCTGCCGGGGCAGTCCTGATCAATCCCTTCTGCGGTGCCTGGGCGCGGACTGTGGACGTCCCGCCGCACCAGGAACCCGCAGACAGAACGCCTAGACCCAGGCCGCACTTCTTCAGAAATGCCCTTCTGGTCAAAACGTTTAGGTACCCCTCTAACATTGAATATCCTGCAACGCTTGCGGGGATCGGGATCGCGGCCGTGACCGCGCTGGCCTGGTTCATAATACCCTGGCCTCGCCGCTTCGAACAACTTCTTTTGGATATACCGCGCAGAGGCGCAGAGAAAATCCTTCTTGTTGTCGTTCTCAGCGGCTCTGCGTCTCTGCGCGAGGAGGAAAAGCCGATGTCCGGCGTCCAGCTCCCGGAAATGATCAGCCATCCTATTCCAGGTCATGATCGAAGACATATCCCACCGATCGGAGGCTCTTGAAATAGACGGGTTTCTTGGGGTTGCGCTCAAAGTACTTCCTGAATCTGACAATAAAATTGTCCACTGTCCGGGTTGTGGTTCCTCTGGCGTATCCGCAGCCGATTTCCAGGAGCTTTCTTCTCGAAAGCGGTCTGCCGCGATTGGCAATAAAAAGCCTCAGAAGCCTAGCTTCCTGTTCGGTCAGGCTGATCTGCCCGGACGGACCTTGGGCCTTCAGGGTCTGAAAATCGATCCAGTTATCCCCGAATTCGTAGATCCCGGGCAGTGAAGAAAGGCTGTTCCTCGTTTGAATCGGACCCCGCTTGAGACCAGGCCCCCCTGGTCAAGAGCCGCTCCACCCGGAGCAGGAACTCATCCAGATTGAAGGGCTTGGCAAGGTAATCGTCCACACCGTAGGAGAACCCTTTTATCCGGTCATTCGGATCACCTCTGGCCGACAGAATCAGAATCGGAATCCGTTCGTTCTCAAGCCGGATGTTTCGAAGCACGGATAGCCCGTCAATCCCCGGGAGCATGATGTCCAGCACGATCAGGTCCGGCTGCCATTCCTGCCACTTCCGCAGAGCCGAACTTCCCTCCCCGCGATCATCACGTCATACCCCTTCAGCGTCAGGTTCAGTTTCAGACCTTCGGCCAAGTGGGCTTCATCTTCAACCACCAGAATCCGTTTCTTGGCGGGATCACCCATGCTATCCCTCATTGCACTCCGGCCCCGGAGGTTTTCAGGGGCAGGATTAGGGAAAAAACAGAGCCCTCGCCACTCCCTCTTGATTCGGCAATCACTCTTCCCTTATGAAACCGGGCGATGCTCTCAACCAGATACAGGCCGAGCCCGGTGCCCTTGGCCGACATATCGTCCGAGCGCCCGATCTGATAGAACTTCTTGAAGATCTTCCTGAATTCGGACTTCTGAAGTCCGATGCCATTGTCTTCGAAACGGATGTGCAATCCATTCCCTTTGGGTTTAAAGGTGATATCCAGGCGGGGTACTTCGGATTCATTGTACTTGACGGCATTGGTAAACAGATTCATCAGGAGGATCTCAAACAAGGCGGGGCTGATGGAATAGGGAAAAGACTGTTCCGAAGGATTATGAATGCGTATTTCACAGCCCGTCGAACAGGTCACGGTTTTTTTCACAGAACCGCTTAACCTCCTGAACGAGATCCTCCCTCACGAACTTTCCAGCAAAGGTCTTGCTCTCGATTCTTGCGAGGTCCAAGATGCGGTTGATATTGTGGGTCAGTCGGTCCGCATCCTGAACCATGTACCCGATATACCTGAGTTGGTCTTCCCGGGAAAGCTCATATTTTCGAAAAGTCTCCAGATACAGTTTCAGCGAAGTGACGGGGGTCTTCAGTTCGTGGGTGAAATTGCTGATAAAGTTACGCTGGAGACGATAAAGGTGGAATGTTTTCTGGTTGTAGACAAAGATGATGAAGATGCCCATCAGAATGATCCCCACCAGAACCGAAAGCACCAGAATGACTATCCAGGTCTGAGAAGTCAGAACCTGATCGGAATCGAGGTTGGCTCTCTCTATGACCTTCTTCAGCCCTGTGCTGACCTCCACATACCAGTAGATATACAAAATGAGGGACAGGGTCAGCGCCGCAATGGAGGAAATGAAAATAAGGATCGGATGAAGAAACCACTTTGATTGGCTCATGGCCGGCAACTCGGGTTGCGCGATGTAACATCCTGGGCTGCTGCTTTGTTCTTTGGAAGAATTGCTGCGGATTCTAGCCCCAAGGGACTTGAAAATGGATCAGATCAGCTCTCTGAGCGCCTTGGCGCAGCGGTGCGATGAAGATGCGCGTTCACCGCTCATCAATGCCCGGGCTGTTCGGTCCAGCGGTACGCTATTCCCGGCTCAGCCCCGTCGGCGCAAGCGGACTTGGCCGGCCGGCCTTGATGCTCGCAAATCCTGTTCAATGGACGATAGGATGTTTTCGGCATTCTGACATCCCCGACGATATCGGCATCGCAGATATTCCTTGATGCTGAAGAACATGACAATCAACGACAGCGACCAGAGAGGAAGGATTCATCCTGCCGAATTCTGACCGAAATGATTTCTTGATTTCCCTTAAGAGGGTTTCACTCTTCCGATTTTGCACAAAAATAGTCGCCGCGGTGAGAAAATACCGCATCATCCTGAGTGTTTTCTTGAAGTTCTTTGAACGCTTGCGAATGCGTTCATCCTGGTGATTCCTGCAATATGCATAACCTCCCAATGCCGTCTTTATCGCGCGCAGCAGCGAAGCGCCGTTTCTATTGTAATCTATTTCAAAAGCAAGGCGCAAAAGATCTTCTGATTCAGCTCTTGAAAAATGATCATGCTGAAACCATATTTTTCCCTGACCGTGCTGAGATTCATAAGGAATATTCTTGAGTACTCTTCCCTGCTTTTCATAATCATCGTACAATTTCGTTCCAGGGATCGGTCCCAGCGGCGAGAATTGCACATAATCCGGATTCAGCGACGTCACAAAGTCCACATCTTCCCAGATCGTATTCCGGTCGTGTTCCTCAGTAAACAGAATCGTCGAGGCCAACACGCTGATGCCCCGTTTCTTCAATTCAGTGAACAGATTTAGAAAATCAGTGTTCTTGTTCTTCGCATAGATCTCTTTTTTCGATTCAACGCCCACCCAGATAAATGTCACCCCCAGCGCACAAGAATATCGAGATCCCCCATGTCTTTCAACGTTTCGGCGGAACTGAAGATTGCAAAACTGAAGCATCGATCGTTCTTTTCCATCAATTCCAGTAATTGCAGCGCACGATCCTTACTTTTCAAGAAATTCTCATCCAACACCCCGAATTCCGTTATGTTCTTTTCATCTTCGAATCGGCAGCAGACCTCAAAGATCTCCTGGCCGGTTTTCAAATATGGAATATACTCACCGAAAAAATGTGACGGGGCACAAAAGCGGCATTTGTTCGCACACCCCAGGCCCGTAATGAGAACGCCGGAGTCAGGCGGCCAGGGTGCCCCCATTACCTGCCTGTTGAAAGAACTGTATTCAAGAGGGTGCTTATGGGTTTATGGGCGTTTTCGCCAAAAAGGTCTCTCAAGAAATATACGCCTTCGCCTCTGCATATGAAATCATGATCGATCATGGATTCTATCCCGGGGATATTTACCCCATGACCTCCGAGAATGATTTTCGATTTCGGCGATAATTGACGAACGGCGCGTGCCATCTCCTTTGCTTTCTTGAAGTTGGGTATGATGAAGCTGATTCCAATGTAATCGTAACCCGCATCGGAGCGGTTTCGGGCTTGAGTTGGCGGAAGGCGGGCAGTATGATCCCCGGAACCGGGACCCGACCCGGAAGGATCTTCAGTCCGCACCAGGAGGGGCAATCGTGTCGCACAAAATAGCGCATTCCGCCCGCCGGCTGTCCGGGCTTTCTCGGCCTACCGTTATCGGCCTGATTCTGCTGGTTTTTTCTTTACCTTTCGCGGCTGCCGCAGGGGAAACCCCCGCCGGGGCGAGGGCGCTGGTCATCGGTCACCGGGGCGCCGCCGGGCTGGCACCCGAGAACACCCTGGCCGGGTTCCGGCGCGCCCTGGAAATCGGGGTGGACGCCATCGAACTGGACGTGCTGCTGACGGCCGACGGGGAATTGGTCGTGCTGCATGATTTCCGTCTGAAGCCTGAAATCACCCGCACGCCCGAGGGCGCCTGGCTGGGGAATGGCGGGCCGGCCGTGCTGGATGTCAGGCTGGCGGAGCTGAAACGGTTTGACGTGGGCCGCCTCAAGCCGGGGACCGGCTACGCGAAGCGTTTCCCGGACCAGCAGGCCGTGGACGGCCAGCGGATCCCGACCCTGCGCGAGGTCATCGGTCTGCTGAAGGAGCAAAAAGCCGTTGATACGGAGCTGTGGATCGAGATCAAGACCACACCCGAGGACCCCACTACCTCGCCGCAGCCGGAAACCATCGCCGCGGCCGTGGCCGGCCTGCTCCGGGGTGAAAGCCCGGCTTCGCGGGTCCGCATCCTGGCCTTTGACTGGCGCGCGCTCCAGCACATTCAGGCACTCGCTCCGGAAACCCCGACCGTGTACCTGACAACCCCCAACAAGCACCTGGACCGGGTTGAAGGCGGGAGCTTTGCCCCCTCGGCCTGGACCGCCGGGCTGGTCTTCGATCGGCACGGCGGTTCGGTCGCGCGGACGATCAAGGCGGCGGGCGGATGCTGCTGGGCGGCGCGGCACAACCAGGTGAGCAGCCCCGCCGTTCGGGAAGCCCACGAGCTGGGGTTGAAGGTGTTTGTCTGGACGGTCAACGACCCGCAGGAAATGCGGCGCCTGCTGGAACTCGGCGTGGACGGCATCATCACCGACCGGCCCGATCTTCTCAAGGCGCTCCTCGGGGGCTCGTGAGAGGCGGGGCATTTCGCCGGTCCGGAACAGGGCGCGAGATCGGGTTGGGAAACACGAGACAGTCCATGGACGGGCTGTTCTTCATCCAGCGCGGATACCTGGACGCCAACCATTTCGTCTACCGCTCCGAGGAACCTGCTCTCATCGATACGGGCTGCATCGCGGGGTTCGAGAAAACCGAGGGACACCTCCGCGCTCTCGGGGTAAGTCCCGACCGGGTCCGGCTGTTTCAACCTGGCGGTCTTCAACCAGACCTGCTCCTTCACTGCCTCTATTGCCAGAATTTCTCCTTCAAGTCGCGCGCCGCCGCGGCCGAAAACAGCTATCCTTTATCCCAATTTACGTGATTCCTTCGGGCTGCCCTAGCGCATCGGACTCAGGCAAGGCCGGTGTCACTCACGCACAGGCGATCAAGCTCGGAATACTTTGCCTGAGCGCGGGGCACAGCGCGCAACGCTTAGGACGGAGTGCTGAGCGTAAGATGGGTATGAGACCGTCTGCGGGGTCGTTGCATTTCGCTCCTGCCTGAAATTCTATTTGGGCACAGGTGATACTGCGGGGTCGCTCGCTTTGAAGAAGGCAGATTCCGCATTTCGGAGCCAGAAGGCCATGTCCATGGAGCGGTATTGTTCGATAGCTGCTCCGAGTTCGGCCTGTGCACTCTCCCTTCTCCCCGAGCTTAGGTGGAGGAGCCCTATGCCTTCACGACAATGGGCAATCAGCGGGCGCATGGAAAGATCAGACGCAAGCGCTAATGCCCGCAGAAATCCGTCCTCTGCTTCGATTAACTTGCCTGCGTCAGCGTTGATTCTGGCCAAGACAAGCATAGCCCAAGCCTCAAACCCTCGCTCTTCCCCTTCATCCGCCAGCGATAACGCACTCGATATGGTCTCAGTCGCCAGTTCCATTTCGCCCATGGCACGGTACGTGTCTGCCAATACCGTAAGCGGATGGACAGTCCACACAGCACCATTGAGGTTTCCAGGTTTTGTCCCTTCTTGCAGTATGCCTAATGCCCTCATCGGTTCATTGGCAAGGAGGTAAGCATAGCCCAGGCTTCCCGCAGTGTACGGATATACGAACTGGACTTTGGAAAAAAGACACAATTCGTGGCCCTTCTCCAAGAGCAGCAAGGCCGGATCCACCTTCCCAAGGCGCAAATAGGCCATGCCCAATAAGGCATGCGTAATGACCAGGGTGAAAGCGTTTTCCACCCGCTCGGCTATTGCCAGCGCCTCATGGGCAATCTCCTCAATTTCGTCGAACTTCCCCAGTTCCGCGCTGCCAAGCGCAAGATTACCGCGTGCCCAGGCCGCTGGAAAACACGTTAGGCCGTGCTGCTGAAATGAAGCCTCGCCCATCAGACGCCTTCGAAGCTCTTGGTGGAAATCCACCTGTTTGAGATAATCGCCGCTTGTGAAGTAGTAGATTCCCAGGTGGAGCATGGTCGCGACCTGGGCGGAGAAATCCCCTGTCCTCTCGGCAAGAGTCAGGGCCTTCTTCCCCAGTTGGATTGCTTCTCCAGTCTGGTCGCGGATCCAGTGCAAGGAGGAAAGATAGCTGAAGACATTGGAAAGGCGGGCATCATCGTCGATCTCCCGGGCCAAAGATTCAGCGCCGCGCACCCACTCCCCCCATTCATCGTTTCGTCCGAGGGGGAGAAGTGCGGAGCGCATATTGAAGCGCAGGTCAATTTCCTCCTCAATTCTAGCCTTTTCACGGGGTAGCTTCTTGAGCGCCAAGAGGGCATCTTCCAAATATCCTTGGGCTTCCTCGTAGGCTGAGTGGGAAAAAGCCTTTAGACCTGCTTGCCTGCTGTACCGGTATGCCCGCTCCCAGTCCTCTCCTTTCAAAGCATGGTAGGCCAGGATCTCAGACAGCTCTTCCAGCCTTCCCCTGTAGATCTGTTCCAGTGCTGTCCCTATGTTCTCGTGGATTTTCCTTCTCTTCCTGTTCAACAGGGTATTGTAGGCTACATCTTGGGTGAGGGCGTGTTTGAAGACATATTTTGATTGAGGGTAGATTCCTCTTTCGTAGAGCAGCTCGGAATCCTTCAGGGCGGAAAGATTGGAGAGCAGTTCCTCTTCAGAGAGTTCGGTTACCTTCCGGATCAAGTCGTGGCTGAACTCCCTGCCCACAACAGAGCCGGTTTGAAGCACGGCCTTCGCTCCCTCAAGCAGGGAATCTATCCGCGCCATGATTACGTCCTGGATGGTGGAAGGAACGCTCAGCTCCCGAATGTCTTTCGACAAACAGTATTGATTGTCTCTTTTCTCGATGATTTTTTGATATTTTAGCGAGCTTATGAGTTCTTCAATGAAGAAGGGGACCCCTTCTGTCTTCTCCAGAATCAGTTGCTCCAGGGTCTCCTCGATAACCTCGGTTCCCAGCAGATGAGATACCATGGCGAGGCTTTCCCGGTTGGAGAGCCGATTCAGGTTCAGCTGGCTGTGATAGGACTTCCCACCCCAAGTGTGCACGAACTCAGGTCGGTAGGTGAAGACTAGAAGCACCCGGGCACCTGAAATGGAGTCCAGCAAATCCTTCAAGCACTCCTCGGAGCTCCCGTCGATCCAGTGGAGGTCCTCAAAGGCCATGATCAGGGGGCGCATTTCTGAACCGTTCAGTACAATTCTCTTCAATGCCCCAAAGATTCTGGTTTTCCTTGCCTCAGGGCTCAGAGGGCTCTTTTCGATGCCGGTGTCCGTAACCGAGAGCAGTTCGAGAAGATACGGTAGGGTCGACGCTTCTTCGGCTTTCAATACCTTCAGGCCGTTTGTAACTTTGTCCCTGATCTCAAGGTCTCCATCATCTTCCCCGATATCGAAGTTCTGTTTGACGATGTTTATGATCGGATGATATGATACTGCTCGGCTATAGGAAAGGCACCTGCCCTCCAAAAAGGTGATATTTTCATTCGAAACCGCTTTTCTGAACTCATATAGAAGCCTGGATTTTCCCACACCCGCCTCGGAGATGACGGAAAATCCCTGTCCTCTGCCTCCTTTGGCCCGCTCAAAACCATCCAATAGAAGCTCAATCTCTCGCTCCCTTCCCACAAGAGGGGTCAGCCCTCGTTCAGCACTTACGTCGAACCTGGTTCTCATGCTGCTGGGGGCGATCACCCTAAAGGCTTTGACCGGCTCTCCCTTGCCCTTGACCGCTTTCTCTCCCAAGGCCTCGAACCTGAAGAAGCCCTCGGTTTGCTTGAAGGTATCTTCGGTTACGTAGGTAGACCCAGGCTCGGCGAGGTGTTCCATCCGTGAAGCCAGATTCACGGTATCGCCTACAGCCTTGAACTCCACCCGAAGGTTGTTGCCAAGGGTGCCTACCACTACCGGGCCCGTGTGAATGCCCGCCCGCATTCTAAGCGGGGGAATGGCCTGTCTTTCTTCTCTTATCTTATCGCTGAATCTTGCCATCTCGCGGTGAATTGCCGTCGCAGCGCGAAGGGCCCGCTGAGGTGCGTCTTCCACGGCAACAGGCGCGCCGAAAAGGGCCATGATTCCGTCACCCGTCATCTCGTTGACCGTTCCCTCGTAGTCGTGGACCTTGTGGATGAGAAGCTCATAGACCTGGTCCATGACCCCGTAGGCTTCCTCAGCTCCGAGCTGCGCTACCAGAGACGTGAACCCCTCCATGTCACAAAACATCACTGTGACCTGTTTGCGTTCGCCCTCGATCTTGTTACGCTGGGACAGGATTTTCTCCGTGAGGCCCCGGGGCAGGTAACGCTGCAGCTTGTCAAGTTTCTCGTCGAAAGAAAGGTCTTTGGGCGGTGGTGTCGATGAGGAGGTTAGGTTGTGGCCGCACTCATTGCAAAACTTGCTGCCAGGCCGATTCCCTTTCCCGCACTGCGGACAAGAAATTTCCAACTTCGCTCCGCACTCATTGCAGAACTTGGCCCCTGCCTCGTTTTCGGAATCGCATTTCAGGCACTCCATTACGGTTACTCCTCGGAGTCAATCTCCACCGGTTTCGTGAGATCCTCTCGCGAAAATACGAAAGGCCCCCGGATACAAACATATCCCTGGAGGCCCTTTCAACGCGACCCTCTGGAAACCAGTTTTCATCCTTTCCTCCAGAAGGTTTTCTTGCCGCCTTGGAATTTGGCTACTGGCTGAGGAGAGTGAGTCGGATCCAGGTCAGATCATACAAGAATACACGGAGTTGTCAAGCCACAGCGAGATACCACCCCTTCAGACGGCTGAATGCCAAATCGAGAAAATCCAACTTTCACACTAGACTTCAAAATCAAGCTGCGCGCAGCCCGCGCTCGGGGCCGCTGGATTTCCTGCTTTTACCGATGCTTGATGTGGGGCATCAGCCGGGGAGGGAACAAAATCGGAATTTCTTCCCGAGCCGACCTCATCTCGTCCTTGTAATAACCTGTCAATTCTCGAAAATGGCAACAAAAGTATCGGGCCGCCGAGCGAACAAAACGCTCTATTTTGATCCTTCAGCAGTGAGCTGAGGACGCTCTCTTTGTTTCGATAATCGTAACCGAAGGCCTCTCCCAAACCTATGTTCAATCTAAAGACGTTAACATTCTTTTCGCGTGTTCCAAATACACTTCCGCTTCGCATTGCTCAAATATCTCAATGGCCTTTGAAAAACACTGTTGCGCTTTATCGGTCCTTCCTTTTTTCCTTGTGCAATAACCCGAGGTCCAAATAAAGAGGCCCAAGAAGGCTTTTGGCCTCGATTTCGTTCGCTATTTCAATCGCTTTATTGAAATGTGATTCAGCCTTTTTGTCGGCGAAAGGAACATTTCTTACCGAAAATCTGATATTCTTGGCAATGCTTAACGGGCTGATGGACCCCGCGTCCTCAACGATCTGAGAATAGATCTTACCAATGATGTGCTCGGTCAAAGCGATGAAATACTTTCTCTCTTCTCTAATGAATGACTTGAGCGCATCTTCAATCATTTTCATTCCTTGGCTCATACTGTTTTTCGCTATCATAACTACACCAAGGAAAACCTGGGCAGGCATTCCAGCCCAGTGAAAATCGACTTCTCGGCAAAACCACGTGGTCTCTTTTAAAAGCACTTCAGCTTCTTCGAGTTGATTATTTAAAATATATCCTAGTCCCATATATGTTTTGGCAACTGTGTCATACATAGTATCAGCCGAAATCTCAAATGCTCTTTGAAAACACCTTATATTCATTGAGTGGTTGCCGACCAAATTATATGCCCCTCCTAACGCCATATGCCCCATTGCCTGGCTACGGATGTTTCCGTGTATCTGGCCATATTCCAGCAGATCTCTTCCGACTTCAACCATTTTTTTCCGATCCCCTTTTTGCCAGTATGTCATCGACATTCCGCCCAGGGATTTAAAGTAAAGATAATGATCGGCCTCGACCAATTTGGCGATTTCCTGAGCTCTCTTTCCGTATTTAAACGCGTCATCGAATAAGCACAAATCACAACATGTCCAGGTAAGCCAGGTGCAAGCATAGCCTATTATTCTTCGATTCCCTAACCTTTCACCGATCTCCAGGCCTTTTAGAAGATAGTTCATGGATTTCTTGTTGTCATTGCCCAGTAGCATGAATCCCAGCCAGGCGTAGAACATCGCCAGTCTTTCCTGATCGGCTATAGACTCGGCCAGATCGAGGTAAGAAGTAAAGAGATTCACGGCACCCTTAATATCGCATCGGTAATAGAATACTAATGCCCATTTGACAATCAGATCGATAATAAGTCTGTTTTCCTCGACTGATTTTTCTGGTTTATTGGTGAGAACTTCAAATGCCTCACGAAAATACTTGTGAGATTCCTCTAAGGCATACCTTTTCAAGCTTTTTTCACCCGATTTCATCAAATAGTCGACAGCTCTTAAAACAGATTTACCTTGTTGAAAGTGAAAAGCTAATGTTTCGTAGAATTCAGAAAGCCTGCCACGAAAGAGCTGCTCCATGACAAGCCCAATCCGTTCGTGGATCTCCTTACGTTCTTTCTTGAGAAGACCGCTGTACACTGCTTCTTGAGTCAGGGCGTGTTTGAAAATATATTCTAGGTCCGGCTCTAAACACCTTGCTTTTATCAAATCGAATCGCTCCAAGTCGCTGAGGCATTGGTCGATATTTCCTTTCAGCTCTGTAATCCTTTTGAGGATCTCGTAAAGAAAGCCCGTCCAATCACCGAAGCCTCCTGAAGGACCCTTTTTGTCTCCTTCCAGACGATCGAGCCTGCCCGAAATAACACCATTGATCGTTGAAGATATGTCTGTCTCAGTGATGGTTCTCGTTACCTTCCAACTGCCGTTGTCCCGGATAAGCGTTTCCGTCTCGATCAATGAGTTGACCAGTTCTTCGAGATAGAAAGGATTTCCTTCTGCCTTATCCTGAACAAATCGCCGCAGATCTGAAGGGATGCGATCGGTCTTGAGTAAGGATTCCAGCATGCCCTGGGCTTCCGAGGATGAAAGATCCTGCAGTCGAATCTCATGGTAAACCTTTGCCATGCTTCTTGACTGTTCGGTCGTAAACAGGTTGAAAACAGGCCTGTAAACACAGAGAACAATGGCAGGCTGTCGGATCTCCATCAAAACATGGCGAAGCAATTCCACAAAGGAGGGGTCGGCCCAGTGAAGGTCCTCCAGAAAGTAGATGGTCGGTGCTCTCCGGGCCAGGGCTGAGAGTATCATCTGGAGCGCGTCTCGAAGCCGGGATTTCCAGAACTCGGGACTCACCTCTTCTATCTCCGGGTAGCTCAAAGAATAGAGACTCCCTATATAGGGGACGATACTCTTCCTTCTTCTCAACCAGGTCCTCTAACCCTGATTCGACTTTTTGCCTGATTTTTTCTGTAGAATCACCTTCTTCAATGTGAAAGACCCTGTTCAGCAGATCAATCAGGGGAAATAGGGGATGTTCTGGGCATAGGGATAGGCATGCCCTTCCAGCCACTGAATCTCTTCAAGATCCAAAGTGGCCTTGAACTCCTCAACGAGCCTGCTCTTTCCAGTGCCCGCATCCCCACAGATAGAGAAAATCCTGCCCTTTCCGGCTCCTGAGGTCTTCCACGGCCTCCCTGAGTTCGGTCAGTTCAACCTTTCTGCCGACGAGATCAGCTCTTACGCCTGAAAGACGATGGGTTGTAACGGGTATCTCCTTTTGAGATATGACTTTATAAAACTGGACGGGTTCCGCCTTCCCTTTGACCGTTGTCGGTTCCAGGGTTTCGAATGTAAAATGCCCTTCAGCCTGTCGATAGGTATCGGCAGCGATCAGGATTTCTCCCGGCTTGGCAAGGCCCTGATAGTCGCGATGCAAGATTGATGGTGTCCCCGGCAACACCGTGGGTTCCCTTTTCCATGTTCACTTCACCGGTAACCACAAGACCTGTGTTGATACCGGTATGCATGGAAATGGGTCGACCAATCTTCTCTTCCAAACCGGGGCTCATGGCCTCTACCAGATCATGTATTTCTCGTGCCGCCAGGATCGCCCGCACCGGATCATCTTCGTGGGCCTTTGGCACACCAAAAAGGGCCATGACTGCATCGCCAACAAATTTCTCAATGAAACCCTCGTATTTCGTTACTACCTGTGCGATCTCCCCGAAGATCCGACTCATGATCTCCTTGACCTCTTCAGGGTCAAGGTTCTCAGACATGGCGGTATAGCCGGACAGATCGGAGAAAAGCACGGTGACATGCTTTCGCTCGCCCTCGGCTTCCAACACCTTCGTTTCTGGTTTTTCAACTTCTCCTAACCTCTGGCCACACTCGTCACAGAACTTTGCTGAGATGGGAAAAGTCTTGCCACATTGCGCGCAGTCGATTTCCAGTTTCGCCCCGCACTGAAGGCAGAACTTGGCCCCTTTGCCGTTCTCAAATTGGCATTTCAGGCATTCCATTGCTGACACCCCTGGGAGGGATTCTCCACCGGTTTTAAGAGATCACCCCCACAAAGCACAAAGGTCCCAAGGGACACGAACGTATCCTTGGAGGCCCTTTCAACACGACCCTCTGGAAACCGTTGTTCATGGTTTCCTCCAGAAGGTTAACGGTGTTGTTTCAGGTTTTGGCTGTTGGTTGACCGGAGTGGATGAAATTCAGATCAGATCATACAAGAATGTGGTCAGATGTCAACCCGCGTCTGGGCGCCACGCGGTCTGCCGCACGGAATGGCAAAGCAAGATGTCGGCGACCAGATCGTGATCTTCATGCACCAGATCTCCGACGGAGTTGTCGCTTCGAAAAGGCAAGTTACATTTTCGTTATGTGCGTCGAGTACTGAGCGAAGATCTCGGCCGGAATTGTCGGAAAACCGTCTTTTACCTATAGTAATCTAGGGTTATGAGCCGGGCTGCTGGTCAAGTCGCAGGACCGCCTTCGGTCTGCCCTATCTTGATTTTGTAGTGATCGACCAGGTTGTGAGAAAGGCAGGAAATGAAAACCGGACGGACAGTCCGGTGGCCGAATTTTTCAGTGGCGCGTTTGAAGGCGCATGCCACACCATCTTGTAATGAT
Source organism: uncultured delta proteobacterium (assembly GCA_963704245.1). GTDB lineage: Bacteria > Desulfobacterota > DSM-4660 > Desulfatiglandales > Desulfatiglandaceae > CAVPHJ01. The sequence continues at coordinate 92,833 of CAVPHJ010000014.1, read as the reverse complement.
AACCAAGGCCCCGGACGCTTGTTCTTAGGAGCAGATTTCGAAAGCTCACATGGTGCGTTTCTTTCTTGCATTTCCAATCAATTTTGGAGTTCTGAGTTTGGGCAAGTCCTCTCTAATTGGTGACGACCGTTCCCAAATCGATTTGCCACAAGAGGTCCCCTGAGTAATTCATTTTGAACCCATAGGACTTGCCTGCGAGTTCAACACTGGAGAGGTCGATACTGAGGTCTTGATCAAGAAAAAGGCATGCGCCCTCGGCACCTGATCTTATCGAATTGAAATCCAGGGCCCATGTGAGATCATGGCTGTAATGTAAATCGAAGCTGTAGTAACCTCCATTGAATTCCGCGCATGGCAACCTGATGGTCAAATCAGGATCAATGGAAAGGTTGGGGGCCAGACGAAAAACACCACCACCGCGGGTTGTCGCATAGAGTACATGTTCACCGGCCAGGGATAAACTCGTCACGTCAAGGGTGGTTAGTCCATTGTTGATTGTATCCCATGTTTCGCCCCCACTGGTCGAACGATAGACACCAAAGAACTGATCAGCGGCATAAACGACATTGGGCGCGCTGGGGTCAACGAGGAGATCCGTCACCGCCGTCCATGGCACTAGGCTATAGTCTCTGCTGGCAAATCGTTGCCTGTGTTCAAACGATTCCCCAATTGTGGTCTGACCGACCCGCATGAGGTACGATGGACAATGGATTTCGAGGCCAGCGCTGCTGGCATACCATGAATCGCCACCGTTCTTGGACATCATGATGCCAAGCCCTTCTCCCAATCCAGCATATATGGTTTCGGGGGTATCCGGATTCAGGGCCAACGATAGCACATTCATGGAAAGAAGCCCGTTGTTTCTTTCTTCCCAGCTTTCCCCACCATTTGTTGTCTTATAGATCCCGTCCTGCCAAGTGCCGATATAGACGGTATTCGGATCAGTGGGATGAACCGCAACACAATTGATGTTGATGAGCATGGATCCCAATCCATTGTTCATCGGGCTCCAGTTTTCGCCGCCGTCCATTGACTTGTATACCCCCAGGGAAGCGCCAGGGTATAGATAGAGTTTCCACCCGATGGCCCCTGCGTAGACAATTCTTGGGTCAGACGGCGCATAAACGATAGCCTTAAAACCATGGTAAGTGCTTTCATCTAGCGTATCCGGCGAAAACAGATCCTTCAGGACCGTGCGCCAGCTCAAACCGCCATTCGTACTCTTGAAGATCAGGCCTGCGAGCTGATCCGACATCAATACCTCTTGGTTGTTGATCGGATTGAGTGCGACGGCGTGCCATTCAGGTTGCCGAGCGGGCTCAAAAGCGACCCCTGTCCAATTCTTGCCATAATCATCACTGCGGAACGGCCCACTACGGCCGACCGTATAAACAAGTCTTGCGTTCTGGGAGAAGGTCGCCAGATCGATAGATTCGGCCCCGGTATAGCCCTTGCTGGAATTCGTCCATGTGACACCTCCATCAGCGGACTTGTAGTTACCGCCGGTATAGTTGTTCACGAAGACAGTCATCGGATCCTCGGGATGAACCACGGCCCCGATGGGCACCCCAGCGCGGATTCCGGGAGGTCCCCAGCCGAAAATATCCGAATTCAGTTTCTGCCAGTTGTCGCCACCATCGTCACTCCTGGCAAAGGCCAGGTCCCCAGCGGCGTAAACGATTTTCGGGTTGGAGGGGCTGACGACAACAACGGTGAACGGATTATCCCCATATGAGTAAACGAGCTTCCAGTTTTCACCTCCGTTCTTGGTTCGGTAAACCCCGCAATTCCCGAGATAGGGCCCTTCACCTGCGGCGGCGAAGAGAATGTTCGGATCGGATGGATGCATTTCGAGAAAGCCTACATAGAGGGAATTCAGACCGTTGTTGATAGGAATCCAGCTCTCTCCACCATCCGTGCTTTTCAAAACGCCGACACCAATGTCATTAAAGGCTTCAACATCCCAGATGCCTGTGGAACAATATAGTATCCGGGGATTCTCTGGGTTGAAGATGATTACTCGCGCCAGGCTGTCACCCTCCCATACGGTGGACCAGTTCTCTCCGCCATCTAAGCTCCTGTATATTTTCCCCTTGGATTTCCCGAAAGTCCTGCCCATCGTCCCTGTCTTTATTTCGGCCGCGGCAAAAACTGTATTGGAATCACTGGGATTCACAGCAAAACCACGAAACGAGATTTCATTCCCCTCGACAATACCGTTGTCCTTTCTTGTCCACGTCTCACCGCCATCACCAGATCTAAACACGCCCTTGAAATTCTGCGTTCCAGCCCAAACGATATTTGGGTTACTGGGGTCGATGGTCAATGAAAAAATAGGTGCACCCCCTGAAATGTCTGAAACGTCCCCTCTGATTCCCTGGTTTCTCTGGATCCAGGTCTTGCCACCATCGTAGCTTTTGTTGACACCGCTGGGATTGTCGGTGACAAACATGACCTTTGGGTCTCTAGGATGGATACGGATGTCGTACCCCAGCCCGCCGTTCGGTCCCCCAGTGCGGACCCAATACACATCACTTACAGGAAGAGCACTATTCTCCAACTGCACAAGAACATCATCAAATTGGGCTTTGGACAGGTCTTGGGTTTGAAATGCGATTGATCCGAATGGCAAAGGCGCGGAGATGTCATTCACCTCCATAAGTAAACTTCCGTCAACAGACACACGAATGCTGCAGTCACTAATCGAAATTGCGATGGTATGCCATTGCTTCAAGAAGATCGCGGCAGGAAACGAATCGAGTTCGCGGCCCGGATTTGGATATCCGGGATCTTTCCAAAGCGAAAGGTGACCTTCGCGCATGGAGAGAGAATAGCTCCTGTGTTCAATCGAGGTCGCATACAACCGAAAATGTGCGGAGGCCTCGCCGTAGATCAATTTGACACGAAAGCTAAATTTATAATCTCTCCAAACAGGTAGATTCAATAAGCGTGCAAAGTAGTGTCCCTCTCCTTGGAGGAGATGGTTGCCGCTGACCTCTGGGATCTCGAACCCGCTTTCAAGATTCCAATGGGGACTAGGGCTGCTGAAATCGTCTGCAAACAGGATGGCACCAGTCTTGGGCATTCCGTAGCTGGTCACACTTATAGTCAGGGGTAGCGATACGGCTGCTATCCATACCCATTTGATCCATAAGCATCGTGCTAGGAAGGTATTCGTCTGCATTCAGTACTCCATTTCAACTATGCTGTTGTTTCCTCTCGGTTCAAATGGTCCATATTCCTGGAATCGGAAGGCCGCATTTGATACACTGCGTACCCTTGAGTCCGGGACTGGCGGTGAAGGTGCCTTTACGCGAGATCAGCGTTGTTTGGCACGCCGGGCAGCAGGTGTCGTTTTGACGGATTGCGATGTTGTTTGCATAAACATAGTGAATTCTTTTCTTGTGAGCCACGCTGATCGCTTTGTGAATCGTACCACTTGGTGTCGGAGGAAGGTGCGAAAGGTCCGCGCTTGGAAAGAACCTCGAAAAATGAAGGGGAATATCCGGACCCAGTTCCTCCAAGAGGTATCGACAGCCTTCTGCTATTTCCCCGGTGCTTGTGTTATAGCCCGGGACAAGGAGGATGACGATTTCAAGCAAACAGCGCGATTTCCGTATGGTCTGCAAAGTCTTCTTGAGCAGTGCCAACTGCCCGCCGGCCAAGCGGTTAAACGAACTATTGCGGGCCGCCTTCAAATCAACAACCACGGCATCCGTCTGCCTAAGCAACATTGCCAACGGGTCCGACTGAATATAGCCGTTGGTGTGCCAAAAGGTCTTGAGGCCTGCCTTTCTTGCCAGCACAAATGCCTCCAGCATGAATTCGTAGGCAATGGTAGGCTCATTGTAAGTAAACGCAATACCGGGAAGACCGCGCGCTTGGGCCAAATCGACCAGTTGTCTTGGCGATCGAGTAAGGGTGTTCAGATCACTGCTCGACTTACGACTGATGGCGTGGTTGATACAATACAGACAGGTCAAGTTGCAGCCGGCTGTACCCACAGAGAGCACGCTTTTTCCTGGAAGCACATGGCGCAAGGGCAATTTTTCGATTGGGTCGGTATGCAAAGCAACGGGCCGGCCGTAGGTCAGTGTGAAAAGAGTCCCTTTATGATTGAGACGATTGCGGCAATTCCCCATCTCCCCGTCTTGCAGGGTGCAGGAATGATAGCACAAGTCACATCGTACGGTTGCGTTTGGCAATGTAGAAAAAAAGGAGGCCTTTCTTAGCGCCCCCGTACTGGATGCCAAGGCATCGGAGAGCGAGCCCGGCAACGTACCTAGGCATCCTCCCAAAACCGACAGCTTCATGAACTCTCTTCTGGAAACTCTCATTGTTTTAATTTCCTTACAATTGGTTAAGTTAAATTAACAATAAAGCTTTATATCAATTTACTATGAACCAATGGGTGATTAGTGTCAAGGCAGAGATAACTCCCAAGATTTGTAATTGAATTCTTTGAAGGGGGAGTTTCCTAGTGCGGGGCTGAAAAGTGAGCCCGACCGGCCTGAGCGAACTTGGCTGCAAATAATATTCATTTCAGCAAGCGCTTAACCAAAATAGAATTGAAAAGCGCTGGCTTACAAAAAAAACAATGCTTTTCTTGGTGCCTTGAATATCCAAACTGACCAAACCTGTCAAGCATGGGCCGGAATTAGCTTCTGTTACCAGAAACGCATCCTTTTTCATAATAGAATCAGCGGAATCACCCCACCCATCGGTCGAACGTGACTAAAAGAACAGGCCTGAGGTTCGTGGGGTGGCCTCATCTATCGGAATCATTATTGAAAGCCGCCACAACTAACAACATACACTACTAAACTATTCGATTTTAAGTAAGAAATTGAGTTTTCCAGATGTAAGACGCGGGTGAAGCTCCGCCTGTTGGCCCGGAAGAGGTCCGCGAGGCCAGAAGACCGGCCGCCTGACCCACTGTCTGCCAGAAGAGCCCACACCCGTTCAGGCAACTATCTAAAATGTCAACATAATCAGAACGGCGAAGTCGGACATATCAGGAAGATTTTGATCGGTTGATGCTTTGATGATTTGTGCGGATATCAGGAATACGCAGCCTGGTTGCTTTTAATTTGTCCAAAGCTGAGAGCAAAAGAATCCGGAGGCTTTCCAGTCACTGCCCCATTTTCCACTGAAAACGCCTTCGCAGAGCATTGTGCCATGAATGCCTAATGTAGCCCTCTTTCTGAAGTCTCCCGACCACAATCCCGGCAGATATCCTCACCTGCCTCGCGAAGCGCTCTATATCCTCCGCGGAGAAGCGATTCCCTTTCAGGAAGCCTCTGTATGCAGCCGGTGGGATGAGAGTATTGGCGGCGAAGCGATCCGCTTCCTTCTCAAAATCGTCTTGCGCTGAATCATCCCCATCGTCTTCCAAAATGACAGCCTGCCGTTCATGAAGCAGGATGTGCCCCAATTCGTGAAACAGGCTGAACCAGAATACATCTGCCCACGTGTACCGGATGGTCAACATCATTACAGCCTTGTCGCTGCCCAGCCAGAAGGTGGCCCCATGGGCGTAGGTCCCGGTCAGGTGGGGGCAGAGGACTAGGGCCACACCGCAGCTGGCCAATAGATGATGCAAGCGCTCCTGAAAATCTTCAGGAGACAGAGGTGTCATTGCCCGCACTGATTCCAGACCTTCCTTCAGTCGCCTTTCCTGAAAAGGCGCGCACCGGGTTTTCTGCGCCTCCAATTCGCCTATTCGCAACCAGGCAGCCACAGCTTCAGGGGATCTTCTCTGCATTCCAGATCTAAACGCAGCCTGGTAGCGGCGAAGATTCAAAACCGTGCCAAGTGACGTCACACCAAAAAATTTATGGAGTTCCAACACCCTATCCGTTGCCAGTTTTTGTTTTGCAACAAAGCGCAGTTTGCACAGGTCTGCGTAACGAAAGCTCTTCACCAGATGGCTTTCCTCTTTGCGCCGCCTTAACTCCTCATCGTCCTGCCAACGAGCAAGAGCCAATCGGTAGTCGGCCTCTAGGCCCGTCCAGACATGGGCCGGCACTCCCACCACCTTCTCCAACTGAAGCGCAGTATCAGGAGTGATCGCTTTGCTGCCCTTGAAAATAGCGCTGAGTTTGGGGGCAGGACGGTCCATCCGTTTGGCCAACTCATCTTTGCTCATTCCGAGGTCCTTGATGACCTCCTCAAGGTACTCCCCGGGGGGAATGGGCAAATCGGAGTGCACTTCGTGACTAGTCGCCATAGTGTTTGCTGACCTCCTCTATGTGGACGATTTCCAAAGAATCGCCCCTGAGGGTAAAAATCAAGCGGAAAAAACCTGTAAGCTTGACTGCGTATTGCCCGAGACGGTTACCCTTTAGAGGATGACACCCTAAGGCCGGAAGTCCCATCAGCTCCTCAACATCGCGGGCTTGTTTGATGATATTGATTCTTTGGATGTACTTGCGAGCGACCTGGAGACCATAGGCTTTGACGCCTTTCGCGTACTCTCGGTACTCTCTCTCCAGTTGGCGTGTTCGAAAAGAGACCTCCACCTGAGATCCTCATTTTTGCCTTTTAGATAGAATACTAAACCTCTTCTCAATAAGAAGTCAAGAAAATTTTACCCTTGGGGTAAATCCGATTAACTCCGCACCAGATCTAAGCCCCCTCCCGCTTGCCAAAGCATGGGTCAGCCCGTAACCGTAGAGACATGAAAACCCCTAAAACTTTCGAATCTATGATTTCATATGCAGATCCCAGCCGAAACCAGATCTGCGATACGAAGCGTGATATCTCAAGCCCGATCAAGGGCGGGATAAGAACCGCATGATGTCATGGCGCGATCTTCCATTGCCCGCGCGTCTTCAGTTCTGGCGAGCGCTGGTCACGAGTCGCGCCACTTCCCTCGCGGGGCGGGGACCATAGAGATGGCCACGCCGGGCAACTTCTTCCAAAAAGACGTTGTGTTCCTGCGGCCAGGGGCTAACGGGGGCTCGGCTCACAGCCCGGATTTTCCAGCTTGCCTGGATGGATTCAGCAGGACGGATGCGCTCGAAGATCCGGACCTCTACAAAGTGTGGCAAAGACCCGGGGATCCGCGGAAGACCATTCCCTCATTTCTTTCAGAGCAGAACCACGCACTTCTCGGGGCTGAGCCGGATATGGACCGGCTGTCCCTCCTCCTGGGGCAGGTGGTGGGACACCTGCACGCGGATCATGGTGTCGTCCACGTTCACGAAGAAATACAGGAAATTGCCCAGGTAGGCCTTGTGGGCAATGGTGCCCTTGAAGAGGTTCTCCCGCTCTCGCCGGGGGCTTCTGCGAACACCTCCACGTCCTCGGGACGGATGGAGGCGAACACCTTTTGGCCGGGTGTCGCCGCCGCGGCGTTCGGCTAGTCCGGCAGCTGAGCTCGCGCGCCGAATTCGGTGCGCACCTGGACTTCGTTCGGTCCCGGCAGCGCCCGGACGACCTCGGCGGAGATGAAGTTCATGGTGCCGATGAAGTCGGCCACGAACCGGTTGGCCGGCTTCTTGTAGATCTCCTGCGGGTTGCCGAGCTGCACCACGTTGCCGGAGTCCATCACCGCGATCCGGTCGGAGATGACCATGGCCTCGGCCTGGTCGTGGGTCACATAGACCGCCGTGATGCCCATCCGTCTCACCAGGCTCTTGATTTCGAACCTCATTTTTTCCCGCAGCTTGGCATCCAGGTTGCTCAGCGGCTCATCCAGCAGCATGACCTTGGGGTTTCTGACAAGCGCCCGCGCCAGGGCCACCCGCTGCTGCTGACCCCCGCTCAGCTGGCCGGGGTACCTCTCCTCCAGGCCGTTCAGACCCACCAGCTCCAGCACCTGGTGCGCTTTTTCCTGGATGGTCTTGCGCGGGAGCTTTTCCAGCTTCAGGCCGTAGACGATGTTGCTGATCACCTTCATGTGCGGCCACACGGCATAGTTCTGAAACACCATGCCGATGCCTCGCTTGGACGGCTGGACAAAACCCTTTGAAATCATTGGCTTGCCATCGATGACGATGTCGCCGCCCTCCGGCTTCTCCAGCCCGGCGATACAGCGCAGGGTGGTTGTCTTGCCGCATCCGCTGGGTCCCAGCAGGGTCAGCATTTCCCCCTGGTTCACTTCCAGATCGATGTGATTGACGGCCACGACTTTCTTGAAGCGCTTGAGCAGCTTCTTGATTTCGATGAACGCCATTGAATCGGTCTCCTTGGTGGATCGGCCGCCTGATCGGCTACTTGGCTGCGGGGCCCCAGGCGGCCTTGAGCATACCGCCGCCGATACGGGAGATGATCAGCAGCAGGATGAAGGTGATCACGATCATCAGAAAGGCCATGGCGGCGGCGATGCCGAATTCCATGCCGCGGTGCCAGTTCAGATAGATCCCGATGGGCAGGGTTTCCCAGCCCCCGCGATAGAGGAAGATGGCGGTGGAGATCTCCTGGAACGCCATGATGAAGAACATCACCACCCCCACCAGCACCCCCTTGATCAGCAGCGGCAGGGAAATGTAGAAAAAAGTCCTCAGCTTGCCCGCCCCGGATACCTCGGAGGCCTCCTCCAGCGAAACTGTCCAGCTGCAGGTAGGAGGAGTGGGCCATCCGCAGGAAGTACGGCAGCCGCCGCGCGAACAGAGCCAGCGGCATGATGATCCAGTGGGTGGCCAGGGGGATGGTTTGCCAGAACGCCAGGAGATAGCTCACGCCCACGGCGATGCCCGGAAAAGCCAGCATCAGGGTGATCACGAAATCCAGGGCGTCCTTGCCCGGTACCCGGGTGCGGACGATGATGTAGGCGGCCGGGAGCCCGAAAGCGATCCCGAAGAGCAGGGCGATCGCCGCTGAAGACAAAGGAGTTTTGGATCAGGAGCGGGGTTTCCTGCAGGATGACCCTGAAATTGTCCAGGGTCCAGTAGGTCGGAAACGGTTCAAGGACCCATCTTCTGGAAAAAGCGGACAGCCCCAGCACGATCGGCATCAGCAGCACCAGGGCGGCGATCAACAGCATGTACAGCATAGGAGCCCGATTTCAGCAGCGCACCCGGCTCGATCACCCGGCCCTCGGAGGTGGTCCCCTTGGAAAGCCCGGTGTACTTTCTGCGCTCCACCCACCAGCGGGCCAGCAGGAAAAGGGCGATGCAGACGGTGGAGGAGACCACCACCGCCACGATGCCCATGTACTTGCGGTGCACGTCGGTGAAGTGATAGGCGATGTTGATGTAGGCGACCGACGGCAGGAAGTCGACCTTGCCCCAGGATCAACGGTGTGAGCCAGTCCGTGAACGGCCACAGGAAGACGATGACGGCGCCGGCCAGGTAGGTCGGCGTGCAGAGCGGCAGGGTGACGGTGAAAAACCTCCGGAAACCGCTGGCGCCCTCGACTTCGGCGGCCTCCTCGAAGCAGGGGTCGATGGTGGTGAAGCCCGCCGAAAGGCTGAGGACGATGAAAGGCAGCATGTGGAGGGCCTGGATGAACACCAGCCCGTGCATGCCGTAGATAAAGTTGATGGGCGTCTGGATCAGCCCGGCATTCATGAGGAGCAGGTTCAGGGTGCCGTACTTGCCGAAGAAAATGATGAAGGCGAACACTCCGGCATAGGCCGGCAGCACGATCGGCAGCAGGATCAGAGCGGTGAAGACGGTCTTGCCCCGCTGGCGGTAGCGCGCCAGAATGTACGCCAGGGGCACGCCGAACAGGGTGGTGGCAGCAAGCACCAGCGTGCTCAGGACCAGGGTGTTGCCAAAGGTCTTGAGGTAATAGGTGTCCCTGAAAAACTCCAGGTAATTGCCGATGCCGAAGCCGCCGGTTTCGAGCGATTTTGAAGCTCTCCAGCAGCAGGATGGAAAGCGGATAGATCACGAGCAGGGCGATGATGAGCCACAGGAGTCCTGCCAGGGAGAAATTGCCGCGCGACATGTCACATCCTCTGCGGTGTCCGACATGACGCACGGGCGAAGGAGGTCTCGCCCGTGTGTCATACCCTGAGGGCTTGCCCTGCCGGGTCCGCCCGCGGACCCGGCAGGAAGAGTTCTAGAAGGCTGCCAAGCCTTTACTTACTGTGCGGCCAGCAGCGCGCGCGCCTGCGACGCGGCCAGGCGGGCCGCGGCATAGGTGCCTTCCATTTCGAAGAGCCTTCTGGCTTCCTTGATTTTCGCCTCGGCCTTGCTGGCATCCACCTTGGCGGCTTTGGCGGTCTCAACCTCGCCCTCGACCTCCTCGATCAGGAAGAGGCTGCTCTTCAGCTCGCCCCACTTGCGGTAGATCTCGTACTCGTAATAGCGGTTGACCTCGTCCCAGCGCTTGGTGGCGAGATCCAGGTCATAGTCGATGAACCCCACCTTCAGATCCCAGAACGAATCGCTTCCCAGCGCACCCTTGGCGTGCTTGGCCATTTCCACGCCTTCCTTCTCCCACTCCGAGAAGTTGATGTCCGTCCGGGCGGTGAAATAGCCGCCCTCCAGCACGTACTTTTGTCCTTCCATGCTGAAAAGCCAGTCCAGGAAAATCTTGCCGGTCGCCTCGTTGGGCGCGTTCTTCAGCAGGGCCACGGCTTCCGGAACCAGGATCGTCTTGTCGGGCAGCAGGTCGCGCACCGGATAACCGTCCTTGCGCGCCACCATGGCATTCATCTGCGGCTGGGCGATCCCGATGGGCACCTCGCCCCGGCCCACGAGCTGGGTCGTGTCGGTGCTGCCGGTGGAGAAGCGGCCCAGCTGGGCCGCCAGCAGCCGGTTGTAGGCCCAGCCTTCCTTCTCGCCGAAGCCCTGCAGCATGATTTCCACCACCTCGTGCTGGGTGCCGGAGGCATAGGGCAGGGTGTGCACCACATTGCCCCGGTAGATGGGGTTGAGCAGGTCCTTCCATGTTTTCGGCGGCGGCAGCCTGAGGGCCTTCAGCACCTTCTCGTTGTACAGGTTGGTGACGATCCAGGGCGCGAAGCAGGTCCAGAGGCCTGCATCGTCCTTGACCTTCATGCCGTGCCAATCGGCCGGAACCTTGTCCCAGTCCTTGGGCTTGTAGGGGACAATCAGCCCCTCTTTCTTAAGGACTTCATGGGCCGGGGCGCCGGCGCCCAGGAAGACGTCGGCATCCGGCTTGTCGCCCCAGGCCCGGACCTTGTCCAGGCACACCGGCCAGCCGCCCGGCCGCACAAAGGTGATATCCACATCCTTGTTATAAGTCTTCTTGTAGTAATCCTTGAAACCTTTGGTAAGACTATCTGAAAGTTCTTTGTAAACCGGGCCCACCCAACCGACCTTGTCGGCGGCCTGCGCTTGCACCGCCAGGAGCGGCAGGAGCAGAAATACGGAAAGGACGGTGAACACTGCTGCGGTCAAGAGTCTTTTCTTCATTTCGACCTCCTTATCCTCTGACGTTATCGCCTTCAAGCAGACACCTTTTTCCACCACCCATGTTGTCCCGTCATCACCTCCTTCTGAACAGGGTTCTTGTGCTGGAAATCGGCAGGACAATTGCCTGGCTTCCACAGGAATCTGAAAAGCGGCGCGGAAGGCACCCTCCTGTTTCCCTTAAGCCAATCGGCATCGGTTGTCAAACGGATTCGTGGACGCCGGCAAATCCCTTGAAAACCGAAACCGCAGGTGCTAGGCTCGCAGCACAAGTTCGCGCCGCGGGTCTGCTGACGGGTGACCCGCTGAACCAAACCCCAACACAGGAAAAGGAAAGGAGGCAGACTGACATGCGCAGAACATGGCTCGTCATTGCGATCTCATTGGCTTTCATGGTCTCCGGGTGGGCGGTTGCGGCAGCCGAAGAGTTGTCGCTGCTGACCTGGAAGGGGTACACCCCCAAGGAACTGGTCGACAAATTCCAGCAGGAAACCGAGATCGAGGTCAAGGTCACCTTCAGCAACAACGAGGAAATGATCGCCAAACTGCGCGCCACCCGCGGGGCGGGCTTCGATCTGGCTCAGCCCAGCCAGGACCGCATTTCCTCGGTGCAGGAGGAATTCGAGATCTACCAGCCGATCGATCTTGCCAAGATCGACGCCGACCAGATCATCCCCTCCATGCTGGAGGCGGTCAAGAAAAACACCCTGGTAGGGGGAAAACCTCATGCAGTGCCTTTCTGCTGGGGAACCTCCGGGCTGGTGGTGAACAAGAAGCTGGCCCCGGCGGCCGGTGATTACTCCGACCTGCTGAACTCCTTCTATGCCGGCCGGGTCAGCTACCGGCTCAAACGGCCCACCCTGATCGCCCTGGCCTTTGCCATGGGCGACGACCCCTTTGCCAAGTACGGCGACGCTGCCGCCTACGAGGCGCTGATGGAAAAAGTGGCAAACGCCATGATCGCGGCCAAGCCCTTGGTGCAGAACTACTGGACCAACGGCGACGCGCTGCTGCAGTCCATGCGGTCCGGCGAAGTGTACCTGGCCATGGCCTGGGACGGTGCGGGCTGGAAGCTCTACGCCGAGAACCCGGAAATCGACTTCGTCGCTCCCCGCAGCGGCGCCCTGGGCTGGATCGACACCTTTGCCATCCCGGCCAAGGCCAAGAACCTGGACGCCGCCTACAAGTGGATCAACTTCATCCTGCGACCCGACAACGCGGCCGTGTTCACCAACCTGGAAAAATACGGAACCGCCTCCCAGGGAGCCACCGCTCTGACCGCCGCCGATGTGCGCGGCAACTTCGAGCGCAGCTTCCCGCCGGCGGCCATCGACAACATCAAGTGGTATCCGCCGGTGCCGGCCAAGCTGGAGGCCATCGAGGGCCTGATGCTGGACAAGGTCAAGGCGGCCAACTAGAAGGCTTTCCCGGGGGCCGCCGCCAGCCGGCGGCCCCCGGGCCCTCTTGCGACCCACCCCCGCCGGGGCTGCCCCATGCAAGTCGATCTCTCCGTTCAGAACGTCACCAAGCGGTTCCAGGATTTCACAGCGGTCGACACCGTTTCCTTCGAGGTCGAGCAGGGGCGGTTTTTTTCCATTCTCGGCCCCTCGGGTTGCGGCAAGACCACCCTGCTGCGCATGATCGCCGGGCTCAGCGAGCCGGACAGCGGCTCCATCGAGATCCGCGGGCGGAGCATGCTCGGCATGCCCCCGAACAAGCGGCCGGTGAATCTCATCTTTCAGCAGCTGGCTCTGTTCCCGATGATGAATGTCGGCGAGAACATCGCCTTCGGCCTGCGCCGACGAGGCGAAGCAAAGCCGGAGATCCGCAAGAAGATCGAGGCCATCCTGGAGCGGGTCGATCTGGCCGGCTTCGAGAGCAAACAGATCGAGCAGCTTTCCGGCGGCCAGAAACAGCGGGTGGCCATCGCCCGCTGCCTGGTGCTGGAACCCACCGTGCTGCTCCTGGACGAACCCCTCGGCGCGCTGGACCTGAAGCTGCGCGAGCAGATGAAAGTGGAGCTGAAAAAGCTCCAGACCAAGGTGGGAACCACCTTTGTCTACATCACCCACGACCAGTCCGAGGCCCTGGTCATGTCCGACCACGTGGCGGTCATGAACCGGGGCCGGTTCGAGCAGATCGACACCCCCCAGAATCTCTACAACCAGCCCGCAACGCCCTTCGTGGCCCGGTTCGTGGGTGAAAACAACGCCTGGCAGGGAAGAGTCCGACGCAATGAAGGGACTGCGGCCGAGCTGGAGACCGCTGACGGCCCGGTCTTCCGCAGCACCCTGCCGAGCCCCCTCCCGGCCGGAACCGCGGTGCAGCTCTTCCTGCGGCCCGAGGCCATGCTCATTCAGCCGGATCCGGGCCTGGGCGGGCTCAACCGCTTCGAGGTGGTGGTGAGGTCGATCCTCTTCGACGGCGCCAACAGCCGCCTGCTGGCCAGCCCGCTGCAGGGCCAGGGGGAACTGCTCATCGCCCTGCCCCAGAACCGGCAGTACGATCATATCCGGATCGACGACCGGATCGAGATCGGATGGGACCCGCAGTCCGGCATCTGCTTTCCCAGGTCCGCAGGATGACCCCATGATGATCCGTTTCCGCTGGAGCCTGGTCTTCTTTCTGACGCCGGTGCTGCTGTGGCTGCTGCTGCTCGATCGTCCTGCCCCAGATCGATCTGCTGATCATGTCCTTCCGGGCCGAGGATCCGGGCGGCCACCGGATCTGGGGCTTTGCCAACTACCACAACTTTTTCCAGGAGCCGATCTACTGGCTGACCTTTGTGCGCACCGCCGTCTACTCCATCCTGGTCACCTTTCTCACCGTTCGTGATCGCCCTGCCGGTGGCCTTTTACATCACCAAGGTAGCCCGGCCCCGGTTCCAGGGTTTTTGCTGACCCTGCTCCTGCTGCTGCCCTTCTGGGTCAGCGAACTGGTTCGGGTTTACGGCTGGATGATCCTGCTGCGCGAAAGCGGCGTCATCAACCACTTCCTGCTCAAGGCGGGGCTTCTGAACCAGCCGGTGGAAATGCTGTACAACGACGTCACCATGGTGATGGGCCTGGTCTACACCTCCATGCTCTTCATGGTGGTGCCGCTGGTATCGGTGCTGGACAGCCTGGACGACAGCCTGATCGAGGCCGCCTACGATCTGGGCGGCAACCTGTGGTCCATCCTGTTCAGGATCATCATCCCCCACGCCACACCCGGGAATCGTGTCCGGATCCATCGTGGTCTTCATGCTCACCCTGGGCAACTACCTCACGCCCAATCTCATGGGGGGCAAGAACTCGCTCTGGTTCACCGAGCAGATCTACAACCAGTTCATCGCCAGCTTCAACTGGAACCAGGGCTCGGCCTTCGGCTTTCTGCTGCTGGTCCTCTCCTCCCTGGTGGTCTGGCTGGGACTCGAAGCTGACCGGCCAGAATCTGAGCAAGGTCGTTCGATGATCCGTTCCCTGCCCACCTCGCGAGCCTACCGGCTGAGCTTCAGAATCTACGTGATCCTCTATTTCGCCTTTCTCTTTGCGCCCCTGCTGGTGACCTGCGTCCTGGCCTTCAACGACTCGCAGTTCCCCTCCCTGCCCTGGAAGGGATTCACCCTGGAGTGGTTTACCGCCGAACCGCTCCGAGCGGGTGGGCATTTTCCACGATCAGATCAACCTGGACAGCATCTGGGTCAGCGCCCGGGTCGCGTTTTTCGTCACCCTGATGTCCGTGGTCGTGGGAACCTGCGGGGCCTTTCTGTTCGAGCAGGAGGAGTTTCCGCTTCAAGCAGGTGCTCTACTTCCTCATGCTGGCCCCCCTGGTCATTCCGGGGGTCATCCTGGGCATTTCGATCCTCCTGTTCAGCACCATCCTGGGAATCTATTTCGAGGAGAGCTGGAACCTGGATGTCGCCGTCTTCCGGCCCGGGTTCTGGCTGGTGGTCCTGGGGCAGTTTTCCTTCATCGCCACCCTGGTCACCCTGGTGGTTTCGGCCCGGCTGAGGAAATTCGACCGCACCCTGGAAGAAGCCGCCCTCAACCTGGGGGCCAACCGCTTCCGAGGTCATCTGGCACATCACCCTGAGGTTCCTGCGGCCGGCCATCTTCGGTGCCGCCGCGGTGGCCTTCCTCATGTCTTTCGAAAACTTCAACACCACCCTCTTTCTGGTGGGCTCCGAAGCCACCCTGCCCATCAACCTCTACCTTCAGGTGCGCGACGGCAGCACCCCGGTGATCAACGCCATCTCCCTTCTGCTCATCCTCGGCACCTCCCTGATCGCCCTGCTCAACCTGTATTTCAGCCGGAGCGGCCGGTAGTGCCGCGTTTTCACTTGACAGAAGCTTCCGGAATTGCCTAGCCTGAAGTCTCTTTGACAGGGTTGAGGCGCGGTACGCATGAGTACCCGCCGGCCGGGGGGAGCAGGCCCCCAGGATCGGCCGGCGGCAAAAGGGCGGACCGCCGAAGCCCGTCGCCCACCTGCACGGGCCGCGGGCTGGGCCTGCGGAAAACATCCGCAGGACTGTCACGGCAAAGTCCGTGGAGCGCTCCCTGGGCCGTCGGCTGACAGTTGGGGCACTCCCCCCAACTGTTTTTTTTCGTTCACCCCCAGCCGTCAAGGAGGCAGACCCATGTTCAGTGAATGTTACACCGCCATCGTCACCCCCTTCAAGGGCCTTTCCGTCGACTGGGAGGGACTCGAGAAACTGGTGGACTTCCAGATCGCAGGCGGCGTCAAAGGCATCCTGGCCTCCGGAACTACCGGTGAGAGCCCGACGCTCAGCTGGGACGAGCACAACCGGGTTACCGAGTTCGTGTCCCGGCGCTGCAAGGGCAAGTGCCTGACCATTGCCGGAACCGGGAGCAACAACACCCGGGAAACGCTGGACAGCACCGAGCACGCGGTGCATGCCGGGGTAGACGCGGCGCTGCTGGTGGATCCCTACTACAACGGGCCCAGCTCCCTCGAGATCCGGCGGGAATACGTGGCCCCGGTGGCCCGCAAGTACCCCCAGATCCAGATCATCCCCTACGTGATCCCGGGGCGCACCGGCGCGCAGCTCCTGCCCGAGGACCTGGCCCTGCTGCACCGCGAATTCCGAAACGTCGCTACGGTGAAGGAGGCCACTGGTGACCTGGAGAACATGAAGCGCACCCGGCAGTGTTGCGGCCCGGAATTCACGATCCTCTCCGGTGACGACGACAAGACCTTCGCCATGATGACCGACCCGGCCATCCGTGCCGGCGGCGTCATCTCGGTGGCCTCCAACATAGCCCCGGGGCCGGTCCAGGAAATGACCCGTCTGCTGGTGCGGGGCCGTAAATCAGAGGCCGAGAAACTCATGCAGGCCCTTCGGCCGCTTTTCGGGATCGTAACGGTCAAGACCGAGGAGGAAACCCCCTGCGGCCGTGTCGGCTGTCGGGCACGCAACCCGCTGGGGGTCAAGACCCTGATGGCCATCCTCGGCATGCCCGGGGGCGCCTGCCGCCAGCCGCTGGGGAAGATGACGCGCAAGGGGTTCGACGCGGTCCGCGAGGTCGGCCGGACCCTCTGGAAAAACAACCCCGAGATCCTGCGGCCGGTGGGGGAGTTCTTCGGGGTCGACGTGGAGGCCAGATTGCATGACGACGGGCTTATCGCCGGGCTGACGTATGAGAAATATTAGGTGCCGGGTGTCAGGTGTCAGGGATCAGGCGGGTGCAAGGCGCAGGGCGCAAGAAAAGGCGGGCCTCAAGTGTCAGGCCTCAGGTGACGGGTGGGCGCCAGCGAGGCAGGGGGAGAACCGCAGAACACCGAATAACGAACTCCGAATGACGAAGGGGATCTCGGGACTCGAACATGGAACAACTTCGACATTCGACATTCCCTGTTCGGCATTCGATATTCGACATTTCCCGGCCGGCCTTCGAAGGCGGGATCCGGGGCCAGAAAACACAACCCAGCACGCAAGGAAAAAGCCTGGGGCTATGCAGTCTGACGTCGGCCGGTTTCCGGCTCAGCCCATTCAGGCAGTGAAGCTCCAGTGGCCTCACTGTAGAGCGTCTCAGGGGCAATATCGATGGCGTCATTCCAAACAAGGACCCCAAGTTCCTTATTGACTCGGAATCTCTTGAATTTTCTCAGGGATCGCCATGCGGAGAAAACCCCTCCCCTGTCGAGATACTTCTCGAAATCAACAACCCCTGATGTCCCGTCTTCAAATGCAACCCGGATCCTGTATTCTTCCACGTATTCAGCCGAAATCACATCAGGATACATTCTCGCTCCTCCTATGGAAGCGGCTCAATTCTCAGCAATGGCTGGTTTTGGCAGGCCAAATTCCAGTCCGTGATCAGTTCCTCTTGGTGCACTGCAGCCCACTCGACCACCATCCCGAGCGCGCGCGGAGGCAGGTAGCCATCCAGGATTTTCAATTCATTTGCTGACGGCGGCTTTGTGGCTGCCGTATCGGGCGTGGAAATGGGGCGGGTTGTGATCTCCATAGAAGATCGCAATGATGATGCCATAGAACCTGCTTATTTCGGGCATCCCCAACCCTGATGCACGTGGTCATTAGGCGAAAACCAGCCACTCTCAGCCTCATTGAGTTACAATCTAGACCGAATTGGACACCGAGTCAATCTTCTCTCCGGAGTTCAAGATCTGCGCCAACATCGGAACCTTGAATTTCGCCATTCGGTGCGGGCTGGTGGTTGACGAGCACCAGGCCCAGGCTGACCAGCACCAGGGCGGCCAAGAGATGCCCGCTCATGGGTTCCTGCAGCAGGAGCGCCCCGCCCAGGAACACGCCGATCACGGGGGTGAAAAAGGAGAACGCATGGAGAAGGCTGACCGGATAGCGGTGCACCAGCTCGAACCACACCAGATAGCTCAGGAAGGCCACCAGGATACACTGGTAAAAGATGGAAAACCCGGTCAGCAGGGTGAGTCGCGTCACCACCCGCTCCTCGAACACCCAGCTCAGTCCGAAGAGCAGCGGGGCTGAGAAAAGCACCTGGTAGAAGAGCGTCTGCAGCGGCACGGTCCGGTACGCCACGTAGCGCTTGATGTAGACCGTGGTGGCCCCCCAGGCCGCGGCACCCAGCAGAGCCATGAGGTCGCCCGGGAGCGTGTTCAGGGAGAACTGCCCCAGCTTCTCCGCGAAGAGCGTCACCACGCCCGGCAAAGGCCAGAACGAGGCCTGCGACCTTCCAGCGGTGCAGGCGATCCCCCTGGAGAAACAGGTGCGCGCCCAGCGCCACGAAAAAAGGTGCCGCGTAGAGCAGCACGTAGGTCCGGGAAGCCAGGGTGAAGCTGAGACCGGCGTAGACCAACCCGAACTCCACCCCGAACAGCACGCCGATCACCACCCCGTGGACCAGCACCGCGCGGGAAGGGAAGAGCCCGATTCCTTTGGCTTTCAGCCACACGTACAAACAGAGGGAAGCCACCAGGGACCTCAGGGCGGACATGAACAGAGGCGCCACGTCCCCGCTCGTCATCTTGACGATCCCCCAGTTGGCCCCCCACACCAGGGAGAGGCCCAGCAGGATGGCGATCGGCTGCCAGCGGAGTTCGGCTCGGTACATCAAGGGCAAGTCCTGTCTGCGACGGCGCGGATGGGGTGGTTCCTCGTTTCGTCCCGAACGGAAAACGGATTGTAACCCGGGGAGAGGCCTGCTTGCAAGCTGCCGGTTTTCTGTTGCGCTTCAGCCGGATTGTGTTAGGATAGCCCCGCATTTGACCCTTAACATCATCGGGAAGGAGGAAGCGTCATGAAAAAGGCAGGTTTGGTGTTCTTCAGCGTCCTTTGCGCGTGCTGCCTGGTGGCCGGTACAGCCGCTGCCAAAAGCCAGGTGGTCGTCTACACCTCGCTGGAAAACGAAGAGGTGGTGGACTATCTCGAGCTGGCCAAGCAGGAGCTCCCTGACCTGGACATCCAGGCCATCCGGCTCTCCACCGGCGAACTGGGGGCCCGGATGCTCGCCGAGCGGGAAAACCCCCAGGCGGACTGCATTTGGGGCTGGGCGGTGACCAACATGGAGGAGTTCGTGCCCAAAGGCATGCTCAAACCCTACCAGCCCAAAGGTTGGGAAATGATTCCGGCCCGCTTCAAGGACCCGGCCGGCCACTGGGTGGCCATCGATCTCTATGCCGCGGCTTTCGTCATCAACACCAAGGTGATGGAAGCCAACAAGCTGCCCATGCCCAAGGGCTGGCGCGACCTCCTCAACCCGGCCTACAAGGGCCGACTGATCATGCCCAACCCGGCCAGCTCGGGCACCGGCTTCCTGCAGGTGGCGAGCCTGCTGGAGATGTTTGACCCGGATTACAAGAACAAACCCGTTGAAGAGAACAAGGCCTGGGATTTTCTGAAGGAACTGGACAAGAACATGGGGCAGTACATCAAGAGCGGCTCCAAGCCGGCCAAGCTGACGGCTGCCGGCGAATACGCCATCGGCTGCTCCTTTGCCTTTGTCTACGCTTCTCTGAAAAAGACAGGGCTTCCCGGTGGCCATGGTGATGCCGGAAGAAGGCGCCGGCTATCGAGCTGGAAGCCAACGCCCTGCTTCTGAACGCCAAGCACGAGGCGGCCGCCAAGCAGTTCCTCGACTGGACGATCGGCAAGAGCGCCATGGAAAGGTACGCCAAGTTCAAACTCGGCGTGACCTACCCGGGCATCGGCGGACCCGCGGACCTGCCGGCCCTGGAAACCGTCAAACTGGCGCCCATGGACTTCCCCTGGCAGTCCAAGAATCGCACCAAGATCCTGGAAGTCTGGCAGAGCCTGTTCCAGAAATAGCCATCCGCTTTCCCACGACTCCGCCGGTTCCCCGCCGGGAACCGGCGCAGTTCGTTTTCTCCGAACGAAGCGTTTCTTCCGGGGACGACGGCATGTCCAAGAAACTGGTGCTGGACGGAATCAGCAAGAGATTCGGATCGCTGGTGGCCGTGGACAATGTGAGCCTGGAGATCCAAGCGGGGGAGTTTCTCTGCTTCCTGGGGCCGAGCGGCTGCGGCAAGACCACCATCCTGCGGATCATCACCGGCTTCGAACGCCCCACCTCCGGGAAAATCCTCTACGACGGCAAGGTCATCAACCACGTCATCCCGCAGAAGCGGGAATTCGGCATCGTTTTCCAGTCCTACGCCCTCTTCCCCAACATGACGGTCAAGGAGAACATCGCCTTCGGCCTCAAGATGCGCCAGATGCCCGCAAAGCTGATCGACGAGCGGGTGAACGAAATCCTCCAGCTGATCGGCCTGACCGGCTGGCTGAGCCACTACCCGGCCCAGCTCAGCGGCGGGCAGCAGCAGCGGGTCGCCCTGGGGCGGGCGCTGGCCGTCAAACCCAAGGTGCTGCTCCTCGATGAACCCCTGAGCGCGCTGGACGCGAAAATCCGCATCCGCTTGCGGACGGTGATCAAGCGCCTGCAGGAAGAGCTGGGGATCACCATGATCTACGTCACCCACGACCAGGAGGAGGCTCTGGCGCTGGCGGATCGGGTGGTCATCATGCGGGACGGTCAGTTCCGCCAGATCGGAAGCCCGTGGGAGATCTACAAGCGGCCCAGGTCCAGTTTTGTGGCCGAATTCGTGGGGACCTCCAACTTTCTTTCGGGCACCCGCCGGGAGGGCAAGTTCGGTTACGGCGATCTCGCACTGGAGGTGGCGGGGCTGGAGGAATTCAGCGGCGCGGAGATCCACCTGGCGGTCCGACCCGAGAACCTCGAGCTGGTGGGAGTCACCGTGCCGGCGGACCGCTGCATCCCTTGCAACATCGCCGAGGTGACCGCCGAAGTCATCAATTTCCTGGGCGCCGTCGTGCGGATCACCTTCACCCTGCAAGGCGAGGAGATGTTCATCGACGTGCCGGAAAAAGATTTCGAGAAGCTCGGCCTGTCCCGGGGGGACCGCATGCGGGTCTATTTTCCGCCGGAGGCGTTTCACCTCTACGGGGAGCTTTTCCGCAAGCTCATGTAAGGGGCCTCCCCGGCTGCCGGGGGCGAGGAGGGTGCAACAGGATTATGGCTGCCGCAACCACCCAGGCGATGAGTATGGCAGAATACGGCATTTCGCCTGTCCGGATGGAAGTGGACCGGTTCGTGGTGCCGGCGGTGACCGTCTTCATCGCCCTGCTGCTCGGCTTTTTCATGCTTTTTCCGATTTTGTCCATCCTGCAGCTGAGCTTCTTCGAAGGCGGCAAGCTGGGACTGAGCCACTTCACCCTGGCCAATTTCCACAAGTACTTCACCACCGCCTACACGCTGAACGCCCTGTGGCACAGCCTGTACGTTTCCCTGGTCACCACCGTCATCGTCACCGTGGTCACTTTCTTCTTCGCCTATGCCCTGACCCGCACCACCATTGCCGGCAAGAACCTGTTCCGCAACATGATCATGATGCCGCTGGTGGCCCCCTCCATCGTGCAGGCCCTGGCCCTGATTTACCTTTTCGGCCGCAACGGCCTGATCACGGCCCACCTGCTGCACACCGACTGGAACATTTACGGCGCCGTCGGCATCATCGTCTCCGAGGTGCTCTACTGTCTGCCGCATTCCTTCGTCATCCTCTACACCACCCTTTCGGCGGTGGACATCCGGCTCGATGAGGCGGCCGAAAGCCTGGGCGCAAGCCCTTTCAAGGTCTTCACCCGGATCACGCTTCCTTCCGCCAAGTACGGGATTTTCAGCGCCGCCGCCCTGACCTTCAACCTGACCATCACGGATTTCGGCAACCCGGTGGTGATCGGCGCCGACTACAACGTGCTGGCCACGGAGATCTATGCCCAGGTCACGAATCTGTACCGCTTCGACCTGGGAGCCACCATCAGCATCATCCTGCTGGTTCCTTCGCTGATGGCGTTCATGCTGAACTACTACATCTCCCGCCGGAGCTTTGCCATGATCAGCGGGGCGGCCCACCCTTTCATCCCGCCCTCGCGCCCCCTCAAGAAGATTTCCTTCACCATATACTGCGGCCTGGTGATCCTCTGCATCCTGCTGGTTTTCGCCACGGTGGTCATCGGCTCCTTCGTCAAGATCTGGCCCTACGACTGGTCGCTCACCCTGAAGCACTACAGCTTTCCTTCCATCGCCGGGTACTCGGCGCTCTGGACCAGCGTCTGGGTATCGCTGATCGTGGGCGTGGTCGGGCTCCTTCCTCACCCTGCTGGCCGGCGTACATCATCGAGAACCGCAAGCCCTTCGGCAAACAGTTCCTCTACCTGTTCTCCGTGATGCCGGCCGCCATCCCCGGCCTGGTCATGGGGCTCGGCTACATCCTGGCCTTCAACAAGCCGTACTACCTTTTCTACGGCACACCGTGGATCATCGTGATCAACATCATCATCTGCAACTTCACCCTGGGCATCCTGTCCAGCATTTCCAACCTGCGCAACATCGACCCGTCCGTCGAGGAGGCGGCCATCAGCCTGGGAAGCGACACGCTGCGGACCTTCTTCCGAATTATCTTTCCCCTCTCGCGGGTCGCCTTTTTCCAGAACTTTGTCTACTTCTTCATGCGGGCCATGACGACCATCAGCGCCGTCATCTTCCTGGTTTCGGCCACCGTGCATCTGGCGGCCATCGAGATCATCATGTTGGACAACGACGGCTGGACGGCCAGCGCCAACGCCATGTGCACCTGCATCATCCTGATCGTCCTGGTTATGCTGGGGTTGCTGCAGCTCGTCGCCCGGGCAACGGGAAGGCGCCCGGTCGGGATGGTCTCCGAGGTCTAGGCGGGCTTACGCGAGCGGTCGGCCCGGCCGCGCCAGACGACGCTCTATGACCCCGAACGCCGCAGGATTCTCATGTAGGACCTGGAGGGCATGGAAATGTTTGAATTCCTTTTCAAGAAAGAACGCCAGGTGGAGTCGCTCATCTACCAGTATCTGGACACGCTCCAGAGCATCCAGGAGAACTTCGTGAATGCCCTCTTCACCTGCATGGAAACCCCCCATTGCGAGAACTTCGAGTTCCTCATCAAGCAGACCCACAAGTACGAATCCAAGGCCGACGATATCCGCGAGGAGATCAAGTCCCTGATGTACGGCAAGGCCTTGATCCCCGACTCCCGCGGCGACATCATGGGGTTGATCGAATCCATCGACGCCATCCCCGGACTGCTGGAGAACATCCTGCACATCATCCACACCCAGAAGCTCACCATACCGGACCTGATCGCCCGCGATGTCCGGGAACTGGTCAACCTCAGCATGGACTGCTGCGATCTCCTCCTGCGCCAGGCAACCGCGCTGTTCAAGAAAACCGGCGGAATCCGGGCCCTGGTCTCCTCCATCGACACCAACGAGAGCCACTGCGACCACATCGAACGCCGCATCATCACCCGCGTCTTCGAGAGCGACCTCGATCCCTTTCTGAAACTCCAGCTCAAGGAACTGGTGGTCAAAGTCGGGGACATCTCGGACCAGGCTGACCGGGTTTCGAAGCGCATCAACATCCTGAGCATGAAGAGGCGCGTCTGATGCTATCCTTGCTGGGCGGCATCTTCCTGGGCTGGTCTCTCGGCGCCAACGACGCCTCCAACGTGTTCGGCACGGCCGTGTCTTCGCGGATGGTCAGATTCTGGACCGCGGCCGTCACCGCAGCCGTCTTCGTCATCGTCGGCGCCCTGGTTTCCGGCCGGGCCGGGATCGAAACCCTCAGCGGTCTCACCACCCTGCAGCTGGAAGATGCCGTGATCGTCTCCGTCGCGGCCGCCCTGACCGTCACCCTCATGACGATCCTGGGTCAACCGGTGTCCACCTCCCAGGCGGTCGTGGGTGCGATTCTGGGCATCGGCATGCTGAAGAATGACATCAACCTCGGGGGGTTGGGCAAGGTGGTGGTCTGCTGGATCGGGACGCCCATCGGAGCCGCGCTGTGCGCCTTCCTCCTCTATCACGCCGCGGCCCGGATCTACAATCGGATCGAACTCAATCTCTTCGAGTCCGATCTCCTGTTCCGTTTCTCGCTGATCGGCGCCGGCGCTTACGGCGCCTACGCCCTGGGAGCCAACAACGTGGCCAACGTGACCGCGGTTTTCGTGGGGGCAGGACTGATCGATGTGTTCCAGGCAGCCCTCATCGGCGGGGCCAGCATCGCCCTGGGCATCCTGACCTACAGCCGGCCGGTCATGGAAACGGTGGGCAAAAAGCTCGTGCGGCTCGATCCTTTCTCAGCCCTGATCGTGGCGCTGTCCTTGGCGATCACGGTCCATGTCTACGCCCTCATCGGCGTGCCGGTATCCACCTCGCAGGCCGTGATCGGCGGGGTCGTGGGGATCGGCATCGTCAAAGGGGTCAACACGGTCAGCGGCCAGACGCTGCGCCGGATACTGGTGGCCTGGCTGCTCACTCCGGTGGTTTCATGCTTTCTTTCGATGGCGATTACCTTCGTCAGCCACCTCTACTACATTCCGCCCGGATAACGGCTGCCAGTTCTCCCAGGCTTTCGATCAAGTGGCGGCCGCCGGCCGCTCGCAGCCGGGCGGCCAGCCCTTCCTTTTCAGGCGCCGAGCCCAGGAAACCCACCCCCACGAAGCCGGCCTCGGACCTGGCGGCCGCCTGCATGTCGTCGGGCATGTCGCCCACGTAGAAGCAACGCCCGAAGGCGCCTGTGTGGCGGGCGGCTGCCGCATCCAGCATGAAGGGGTGGGGTTTGCTCAGCGACACCTTCTCCCCGGATTGCGCCGCGCGCCGCTGCTCCTCCCGGATGCAGTCGTCGAGTGTCATCAGAGTGGAAAAATACGGACGCCAGCCCGAAGGCCTGCAGCGGGTAGTCTGCTTCGCACGCCGGCCGGCCGGTGGCGATGGCCAGGATGTGCCGCTCTGCCAGGGACTGCAGGTCGGCCGGACGAACAATCGGTTTTTCGCGCTCGATCAGGCCGCGGCCCCGATGGCGCCTGGGGGCGAAGCCGTAGGTCTTCTGAAACAGCCTCCGCCCGAGGTACACCTCCTGGAAAATCTGCTTGATGATGTTGCCGCTCCCCACGTCGCCCCGGAAGAAGGCGGCCACGAAGGGGTCTTCCGGAATGGGGGCGGAAACCCTCAGAGAGCTCAGCGGCGCCTGTTCGGCCTGCAGCCAGCCGGTCAGCTCGCTCACGTCGCACCGACGGATGCTTTCCTCGAAACGCGTCCAAGGGTCTCGGGAGCGCGAGAGACGGCCTTTGCGAACCTTTGCGAACAGGAGAGTCAGCGCCCGGCAGGTGAGGTCCCAGTCGTTGTTCAGCCCGCCGGCCTGCTTGAGCTGTGCCAGCTCGGCCAGGCTGAACAGGGGGTCGGGCAAGGCCTCCCAGCCCGCCGCCCCTTTGAGGAACTGCCGCGCCGCCTTTCTCACGGTGTCCCGGTAGGAGCCGCTCACGTCGATCAGCACGCCGTCCATGTCGAAAACGACCAAATGCCTGGACCCCATCGCCGCGCCTCAGCCGATGGCGACCAGCACCGCGTCGGTGAACTCCTTGCGTTCCGGCTTTCCCGCCCAGGTCGCGGGTGAGGATTCCCTTTGCCGTGACCTGCTCGATGGCTGTCATCAGCTCCCGGGCCGCTTCCTTTTCCCCCAGGAAATCCAGCATCATCTGGGCCGACCAGAGGGTTCCGATGGGGTTGGCGACCCCCTTTCCGGCGATGTCGGGGGCGGAACCGTGCACGGGCTCGAACATGGACGGGAAATCCCGCTCGGGATTGAGATTGGCCGAAGCGGCGATCCCGATGCTGCCGGCCAAGGCCGGTCCCAGGTCGGAAAGGATGTCGCCGAACAGGTTGCTGGCCACCACCACGTCGAACCAGTCCGGGTGCAGCACGAAGTGAGCCGTCAGAATGTCGATGTGAAACTGATCCGTCCTGACATCCGGGTACTCGGGTGCCAGGGCGCGGAAACGCTCGTCCCAGAAGGGCATGGTGTGGATGATCCCGTTGGACTTGGTGGCCGAACTCAGATGTCGCCGCGGCCGGGATCGAGCCAGTTCGAAGGCATAGCGCAGGACGCGATCGACTCCCCGGCGGGTGAAGACGGATTCCTGAATCGCCATCTCCCGGTCGGTGCCGGCGTACATGCGCCCGCCGATCTCCGAATACTCGCCCTCGTTGTTTTCCCGCACGATGAAGAAATCGATGTCCGCCGGTGTGCGGTTGGCCAGCGGTGAGGCGACGCCCGGCAGCAGCCGTACCGGTCTGAGGTTCACGTACTGCTGCAGCCGGCGCCGGATGGGGATCAGCAGCGCCCACAGGGAGACGTGGTCGGGCACCCGCGGATCCCCCACCGCGCCCAGGAAAATGGCGTCGTGCCCCTCTGAGCTTCTCGATGCCGTCATCCGGCATCATGACCCCGTGCTCCAGAAAATGGCTGCAGGAGTAAGGGTAAGGGGTGAAGCGGATCTGAAAACCGTGACGCTTGGCCAGGCTCTCAAGAACCCGGACTGCCTCCGGCACAACCTCTTTCCCGATCCCGTCCCCGGGGATGAGGGCGATGTGGTAGCTCATGCGGCGGACTCCTTGTCTTTCTGAAGGGTTTCCGAAGAGATTGCGAACCACCGAATTGGTAGCACTTCGGCGGGGTGCCCGTCAACGGCAGACAGCCAACGGCCGGCATTCCGCTTTCAGTCCCCGGGTTCTTGGCAGCGCCGGGGTTGCCTCCCGCAGGCAAACTGAGTTAGGATAAGAAAAGGGTTGGCAGGAAACTTGTCATGGGCGTGATCACCATTTCCCGAGGCTCCTACACCAGAGGCAGCCAGGTCGCTGAAAAGACCGCCGCCAGACTGGGTTATGCCTGCGTGTCGCGGGAGCGCCTGCTCCAGCAGCTCGGCGAGTTCGACCAGCCGGAGATCAGGCTGCTCGACGTGTTCGAAACCGGTTCGTCTTTTCTGGAGCGCTTCACCGGCAAGCGGGCGCGTTATGTGGCCCAGCTGGAAGCCGCCCTGCTCGAGCACCTGTGCCGGGACAACGTGGTCTATCACGGCTTTGCCTTTCACTACTTTGTCCGGGAGCTTCCCCGGGTGCTGAGGGTCCGGATCACCGCCGACCCGGAGGACCGTATCCGGCTGGTCATGGAGCGGGACCGGGTGTCCAGGAAAAAAGCCGCCCGCCTCCTGGGCGGAATCGATGCCCAGCGGAAGAAATGGAGCCGCAAGCTCTACGGAATCGATCCGGAAAACCCCCGGCTCTACGACCTGGTGCTGCACATCGACCGGATCCGGGTGGACGATGCGGTGGAAAGCCTCTGCCTCCTCGCTGCGCTGGAGCAGTTTCAAACCACGCCGGAATCCCTGAAGCGAATGGTCGATCTGAACCTGGCGGCCCAGGTGCGCTCCGCCCTGCTGGATCTCAAGGCCCGCATGGTGGTGACCGCTGAAGACGGCGTGGTGTTCGTGAAAACGGATGCCGGGCCCAGACAGCGCCGGGGAATCCTGGAACGGACCCTGGCGCTCTCGCAGAGCATCGCCGGGGTCCGGGAGATCATGCTGGTTTCTCAGGAGCTTGAAGAGCCGCCGTCATCCTACCCCTTCGAAAAGCGAGTCAGCACCCAGGACAAGGCCGGCACCTATTTCAGCCAGTTCTGAGTGACCCTTCCTGCGCGTCCCCGCTTCGCCGGGCAATGGCCCTGGCCGCCAGGATGCCGCTGGATGAAGCCTGCAGCAGACCCCGGCTGATACCGGCTCCGTCGCCGATGGCGAAAAGGTTCTGCACCCCGGTTTCCATCTCTTCCGTGAGTTCGATGCGGTTCGAATACAGCTTCACCTCCACCCCGTAAAGCAGGGTGTGGCGGGAGCAGACGCCGGGTGCCAGCTTGTCCAGCGCCTGGAGCATCTCGATGATGCTCAGCATGTGCCGGTAGGGGAAGACAAAGCTCAAGTCCCCGGGAGTTGCGTTGAGGAGAGTCGGCCGGGTGAGGCAGCGCTCCAGCCGCGCCCTGGTGCTGCGCCTGCCGGCCAGCAGGTCCCCGAGCCGCTGGATGATGGCCCCCCTCCCCAGCAGGTTGGCCAGCCGGGCGATGTACAGACCGTAGGCGATGGGATCGTCAAAGGGTTCGGTGAAGGCGCTGCTCACCAGGATGGCGAAGTTCGTGTTCTCGGTGCGCTTGCCGGCATAGCTGTGGCCGTTTACCGTGATGATGTCGGCGTAGTGCTCGGTAACCACCTCGCCGTAGGGGTTCATGCAGAAAGTCCGCACCCGTTCGTCAAAGGTCCGGGAGTAATGGACGAACTTGGACTCGTAGGTGATGTCGGTGATTTCCTTCAGCACCGCCGCCGGCAGCTCGACCCGCACGCCGATATCCACCGCGGTCGCTCCGGTCCTGAGCCCCAGCGTCTTGGCCTGCTCCTTCATCCAGTTGGCGCCTGAGCGGCCGGGCGCCACCACCACAAAACGGGCCGCGATCTCCCGCCCGTCCGCCAGCTTGACCCCCCGGACCCGGCCGTTCCCCGTCAGCAGCCGCTCCACCCGGGCCTGCATCCGGGTCTCGACGCGCCCCTCCAGGGACTTCCTGAACTGCTGCAGAACCACCCGGCAGTTCTCGGTGCCGATGTGCCGGATACGACTTGGAATGAGCTCCAGGTCCGCCAGTCGGGCCCGGTCGCCGAGGGCCTCCAGCTCCGGCGTGAACTCGCCGAAGATCCGGTCGGGCGCACCGTGGGCCGAGTAGATCGCATCTGCGGTCCGAAGCAGTTGATAGAGGGGTTTTTCATCCAGAAAATCCCGCAGGACTCCCCCCACCTCGCCGGACAGGGTCAGTTTGCCGTCGCTGTAGGCGCCTGCGCCGCCCCAACCGCAGAGCCGGTCGCCGTCGCCCTCCCGCTCTTCGAGATCCCGGCCCTGCTCCAGCAGCAGCACCGGCCGGACCCCCTGCTCGGCCAGGGTCAGGGCGGCGAAGATGCCCGCCGGCCCGGCTCCCACGATGATCACCTCGTATTCCATACCGTACCGTCCTTTTCCCGCCCCGCATGAACCGGCAAAGCGGCGCCGAAACCCCGGGACTCCAAACCATGCGGAGATCAGCCGCCTTTCTTCCGCAAGACAAACGTGCGCCCGCTCCGCGCGCGAGCCCTGAACCGACGTGTCTGGCTGTCAGACAGGCCCCCCGCCCGCACCGCTGCGGCTTTCTTCGGCCGCCTTGGCCCGGCTGCGGGTGATCGTGCTGATGATGGCCTGCACCAGAGTGGCCAGCGGGATGGCGAAAAAGACGCCCCAGAAGCCCCAGAGCCCGCCGAACACCAGAACGGCCACGATGATGGCCACCGGGTGGAGGTTGACCACCTCGGAGAAAAGCAGCGGCACCAGAATGTGCCCGTCCAGAAGCTGGATCACGATGTAGGCCATGACAGCCCAGACGAAGCTGGGGCTCAGCCCCCACTGAAAATAGGCGATGCTGGCTACCGGAAAGGTCATGACCGTGGCGCCGATGAAGGGGATCAGCACCGAAAGGCCTATAAAGAAGCTGATCAGCATGGCAAACTGCAGCTCCAGGATCCGGAAGGTGAGGTAGCTCGCCGCCCCCACGATGAGGATTTCCCAGAACTTGCCCCGGACGTAGTGGCCGATCTGCTGGTCGACCTCGCCCCAGACCTCGCTGGCCATCCGGCGGTCCTTCGGCAGGAAGCCCGTCACCCAGCCGACGAGTTTTTCCTTGTCCTTCAGAAAGAAGAAAATCATGGGCGGAATCAGAAAAATGTACACCGTGACCACGATGATGCTCCCGACCGAGGCGACGGAAAAGGACAGGACCCGCTGCCCCAGCGCGGTCAGCTCGGACTGCAACGTGCGCATGATGTCGAAGACCTGCTGCTCGGAGACAAACTCCGGAAAGCGCTCGGGCAGCCGCAGCAGCTCCCGCTGACCCCAGGAGATCATGGCCGGCAGTTCCTGAACCAGCTGCACCGCCTGCTGCCACAGCAGCGGGAACAGCCGCAGCAGCAGGAACAGCACGAAGAAGATGAAGCCCAGGAAGACCACGATCACGGCCAGCAGCCGGGGGATTTTCCACTTCTCGAGCATCTTGACCAGGCCGGTCAGCAGATAGGCGATCACGGCAGCGGCAAACACGGGAGTCAGGATGTGACCCAGAACATAGAGGATGAACAGGCCGACAACCAGCAGCATGCTCAGGATGACCACCTGCGGGTCGGAAAAAAAGCGCCGAAACCATTCGCCGATCAAGTGCATTTCGCCAGCCCTCCGAGAACGCCTGCAACGCACGCAGTCTACCCGCAGTCCCCAGGTTTTGTAAATGGTTCTCGGAGACCATGATCTCGCGCAGCCTACGGGCCGGTGGCCGGACAGGAATGATCTCGCGCAGGGGCGCTGGGGCGCAGAGAAAGCCTTTTCTTGTGGTTGTTCTCTGCGGCTCTGCGCCTCTGCGCGAGGGAAGAAAGCCCGTCTCCCGCGGTCGGTTGAATGATCTCTCACCCGGTCCGCCAAGGAGGGATTTGGAGCCCACAGGGTTCACCGGAAATAATCTATTTGCTTGCTGTTCTCTGCGCCTCTGCGCCTCTGCGCGAGGGAAGAAAGCCCGTCTCCGGGGGCCGGGCCTGGATGCCGGTTGCGGGAGGGTGCGGAAACAGGGTATAGTGCCAGATCACATTACTCTGAACACATCCTTGCCAGGCCCTACATGGCCTCTGGAGGCGGAAAATGGCCAGATTTGCGCGTATGGAAGTGCTGAACACCATCCTTGACATCGGGCTCGTTCCTGTTTTCTACACACCCCGGGTTGAAACAGCCAAAAAGATCGTAGCGGCCTGCGCCCAAGGCGGTGCCCGGGTGGTGGAATTCACCAACCGCGGCGACCGCGCGTTCCAGGTTTTTTCGGAACTGGCCGACCTCCTCGACAAGGAGCGAGCGGATGTCGTTCTCGGCGTCGGTTCCGTCCTGGATCCTGGCACCGCCTCGCTCTATGTCAACTGCGGTGCAAACTTCGTTGTCGGACCGGTGCTCAACCCCGATGTGGCCAGGGTCTGCAACCGCCGCAAGATTGCCTATTCGCCCGGCTGCGGCTCGGTCAGCGAGATCTCCCAGGCCGAGGAACTGGGCTGCGAAATCGTGAAGGTCTTTCCCGGCGGTCAGGTCGGCGGACCGGCCTTTGTGAAGGCCGTGCTAGGACCCATGCCCTGGACCCGCATCATGCCCACTGGAGGCGTCAGCCCCACCCGGGAATCCATTCAAGACTGGATCCAGGCCGGGGCCGCCTGCCTGGGAATCGGCTCCAAACTGATCGCCAAGGATCTGGTGGCCCAGGAGGGCTGGGAAGCCCTCAGCCGGAGAGTCGGGGAGTGTCTGGGCCACATCCAAGAGGCGCGCAAAGGGAAATAGGCCATTGCGCGGCAAGAGGAATTCGAACGGCACCCGGCCGCGTGCGGGTCAGGGGTGCTGCGATGGATGACGAGGGAAACGAGGAGGGTATCCGCTGCGCGGCGGCGCCCGTCCGTAACGATTGCGGCGAGCTGGTCGCCGGCATCGATGTCTCCGGCCGCTCGGTTGGTCTCAGCCGGGAGCGAATCGAGCAGGACCTCACGACCGAAGTCATGGGGAAGGCGCTGGAGATCTCAAAGAGACTGAGTTACAAGGAGGAATGACCACGAAAGGAGGTGAGAAGCCCAAGATTATGCTCCTGGAGGCAACTGCCGTGGAACCCAACACTGAGCCAAAGGAGGTCCGGACGATGAAACGCTGCATGACATTTGTAATCGGTATGGCCCTGCTCGGGATCTTGCTGACCACGAACGGGGCGGTCGCGGCGCAGGTCACCCTGCGGTTCTCAGACTGGCACCTCACGGAGGATGTCTGGAACAAGTCCCTCACGGAAGGCATGGACATCTTCCACAGCCGATTCCCCAACATCAAAGTGGTCATGGAACCCGTTTCCTACGGCGAAAAGGAAACCAAGTACACCGTGGAGTCGGCCGCCGGGCGGGCGCCTGACGTCTTCCACGTCCACGCCTTTTCGCTGCCCATGTTTTTCGGCAAAGGCTTTGCCAAGGACCTGACGCCTTTCATCGAGAAAGAGGGGCCCGGTTTCCTGGACGCCTGGTACCCCCTTCCCCTGGATCTCATGAAGCACGAAGGGAAGATACACGCCATGCCGGGCGACTATATGACCATGGTCCTGTTCTACAACACCGAGATGTTCAAGGCGGCCGGACTGGACCCCAACGCTTCGCCCAAGACGTGGGAGGAGTTCCTGGAATATGCCAAGAAGCTCACCCGCGACACGGACGGCGACGGGAAAGTCGACCAGTGGGGATACGGCACGGTGGGGGCCAAGAGCCCGGGGTTTTCGCTCAGGTTCGGACCGTTTCTCTGGAGTTTCGGCGGGGACTACCTGAGCCCCGACATGAAGCGGTCGGCTCTCGACTCCCCTGAAGCCAAAGAAGCCTTTGCCTTCTTTGTTGAGCTCTACACCAAATACAAGGTGGTGCCGCCCGGGATGACAGCCATGAATCCCCAGGAGGTCCGGACCCAGCTGGCCCAGAAGAAGGTGGCCATGATCATGGGGTCCGGGTGGACGCCTCCGATCGTCGACAAGATCAACCCCGAACTCAAGGCTTTTGAGGTCTTGAAGGCCGCCCCCGCCCCGGTCAAGAGGAAGCCGGCCACAGCCATCTGGCTCAGTTCGTGGGTCATGAGCCCCAACACCAAGCATCCGGCTGAAGCTTGGGAACTCATGAAGTTCATCACCAGTGCGGAGATCGAACTGAAGTGGTTCAATGACAACCGCGTGACGTCATCGCGGAAGGATGTGAGCGGCGTCGCCCCGGAGATCCTGAACGACAAGTTCGCCAGTGTTCTGGCCTCCCAGCTGCCCTACGGCATGGTGGAGCCGCAGATCAAGCAGTGGCCCGAGATCATGGACACTTTCACCACCTCGCTGCAGGAAGCCATCGTGGGCATGAAGACCCCGGAAAAGGCCCTGGCCGAGGCCCACGAAAGGATCAATGCAATTCTGGCCCGGTAGAAAACCCTTGCGCGGAAATACTTGCCGCAGGAAGGGGGCCCTGAGGCTCCCTTCCTGACCAGAGGGGCTCGTCCGTTGGAAGAAACGTGGATCAGGGATCGCCACATGTGGATGCTTTTCGTCTATCCCGGGATCCTGCTGCTGGTCCTTGTGCTCGGCTTTCCGGCGGTGACGAGCGTGCTTTACAGCATCCGGCCCGAGCAGGCCGGCAGCACAACTTACACCCTTGACCATTACGCCAACCTCGCCAGGGACCCCTTCTTCAAAACGACCTTCTGGAACACCGCCGTGTTCGTCTTCTTCAGCGTGGCTGCCCACCTGCTGCTGGGGCTGGCCGTCGCCCTGGTCCTGAACCGCGCCCTGCCGGCCAAACCCTTTTTCCGCATCATCGCCCTCCTGCCCTGGGTTGTGCCCGACGTGGTGACCGGCATCATCTGGAAATGGATGCTCAATCCCATTTATGGAGCGTTGAATGATTTTCTGCAGAGAGCCGGGCTCATCGAAGGCTCGGTCGAGTGGCTCTCCAACCCTCAGCTGGCCATGCTCAGTGCGATCCTCGTCAACCTGTGGCGGGGCTTTCCGTTTGTGATGCTCATCCTGCTGGCCGGCCTGCAGTCCATTCCAAAGGAACTCTATGAGGCTGCCGACATCGACGGCGCCTCCAGCTGGGGCCGATTCCTGCATATCACCCTCCCCGGCCTCAAGAAGATGATCGTGGTGGCGCTGGCCCTGGACATCGTTTGGGAAGTCCGGCGGTTCGGGCTCATCCAGGCCATGACCCAGGGCGGCCCCGGAATCCTGACAGAGGTTCTTTCCACTTACACCTACAAACAGTATTTTCAGTTTTTCCGCTTCGAATACGCATCCGCCATCTCGGTGGTCATGACGGCGGTCCTGCTTCTGGTCAGCCTGCCCTACATTTGGATGATCAGCCAGGAAGAATAGGGATGAAGCTCACCTTCTCAAGAATCGCTATCGGGCTCTTCCTGGGGATCGTCTGTCTGTATTGCCTGTTTCCGTTTGCCTGGATGCTTTCCACATCATTGAAAACCGAAGCCGAAGCCTTCCGCACCCCGCCCACCTGGATCCCGCTGAAGCCGACGCTGGACAGCTACGTGGGCATCTGGGTCCGGAAGAACTTCGGTATCTACTTCTTCAACAGCACGGTGATCTCCCTGTCCACTGCCGTGCTCTCCACCTTTTTCGGCGCCCTGGCCGGTTACGGGTTTTCCAGGTTCCTTTTCAAAGGCCGGCGCTTCCTCATCGGTTTCTTTCTGGCCACCCAGATGCTGCCGGGCGTCCTGCTGGTGGGCCCCTATTTCAAGATCCTCAGCCGTCTGGGACTCTATGACACGCGCACCGGCCTCATCGTGGCATTCCTCACCATCTGCCTCCCCTTCTCCACCTGGATGATGAAGGGGTTCATCGACAAGGTCCCCCAGGAGCTCGACCAATCAGCCATGGTGGACGGTTGTTCCAGGATAGGCATCTTTTTCAAGATCATCCTGCCGGTGGTCGCCCCGGGCATGGTCGCCACCATCCTCTTCGGCTTTCTGCTGGCCTGGGGAGATCTCCTCTGGGCGCTCTGTCTCACCAGCAGCGAGGCCATGATCACGGTCACCCTCGGCATCGCACGTACGGTGGGAGAGTTCAGAATCATCTGGCCGATGCTGATGGCCGGTTCGCTGCTCGGCGGCATGCCGGCCATCATTCTTTACGTTTTTCTGCAGCGGCTCCTGGTCCAGGGTCTGACCGCGGGAGCCGTCAAGGAATAAACCCGCGCACCTGAAAGGATAGCCTCATGGAATTCGAAGGTCGGGTGGCGCTCGTCACCGGCGCCGGAAGAGGGATCGGCAAGGCTGTTGCCCGCGCGTTCGCCCGCCAGGGGGCCAGGGTGGTGCTCAATGACCTCGGCCCGCCCGAGGAAATGGATCGAATGATGACGGCAGCGGGCGCAGACCGCGCCCGCTGCATGGCCGTTCAGGCCGACGTGAGCCGGTCTGAGCAGGTGGCAGGCATGTTCGCGCGGGCCTCCAATCATTTCGGGCGACTCGACATCCTCGTCAACAATGCCGGCATTATCCGCCGCGGAACGATCGAATCGGTGAGCGAGAAGGACTGGGATGACGTCATCGCGGTGAATCTCAAGGGCGCTTTCAACTGCTGCAAAGCCGCGGTCGACATCATGAAACGCCAGGGCTACGGGAAGATCATCAATGTGTCTTCGGTAGCCGGCAAGACCGGCGACATCACCTCGGCGCCCGGCTACGGCCCGGCCAAGGCAGGTCTGGACGCCCTCACCAAGACCCTGGCCCGGCAGCTGGCCCCCTTCGGAATCAACGTCAACGGCGTTGCCCCGCATGCGATCGAAACCGAAATGAGCGCGGAATGGCCGCCCGAAAAAAGGCAGGCCATCATCAAGGCCATTCCCCTCAAACGGCTGGGGACGCCGGAGGATGTGGCCGAGGCGGTGCTGTTTCTGGCCTCTGACCGGGCCGGATTCATCACCGGCGAGATCCTGGATGTGAACGGCGGTTTCCTGA
Organism: uncultured delta proteobacterium; assembly: GCA_963704245.1. Classification (GTDB taxonomy): domain Bacteria; phylum Desulfobacterota; class DSM-4660; order Desulfatiglandales; family Desulfatiglandaceae; genus CAVPHJ01. The sequence continues at coordinate 57,044 of CAVPHJ010000014.1, read as the reverse complement.
TGGACTGAACCGTCTCTCATCTCTGTTACAACAGAATTCCCGGCGCTTGAAGACCTGCGAAGCGGGGAGAGAACGAGATGACGAAAACAACCAAAGACGGCTCGGCCGTTTTTCTTCAAGAGATGTTCGGGCTCCGGGACAAGGTGGCGGTGGTCATCGGCGGAACCGGCGCACTGTGCGGGGCAATGGCCGGCGGGCTCCTGCGCGCCGGGTGCCGGGTGCTGCTGGTAGGCCGCGAACGGCAGAAAGCCGAGGGGCACTTCCGGCGCTGGCGCAGCACTCCCGAAAAGGCCCGATTCCACCGCGCCGACGTCACCCGCAGAGAACAGATCGAAGCCCTCGTGCCGGCAGTCATGGAGGCGTTCGGGAGGGTCGATATCTGGGTCAACGGGGCCGCCATTGCGCCGCCAAGCCCTTACCTTGAGATCACCGACCGGGAATTTGAGACCATCGTCGATGTCAACCTGAAAGCCGTTCACATGGGATGCCAGATTATCGGCAGCCACTGGATCGAACGCCGGGAAAGAGGCTGCATCATCAACCTGACTTCCATGGCCGCAATCCGCCCCCTGAGCCGATCGTTCGTCTACAGCCTGAGCAAGGCCGCACTCCTGAACCTGACCCAAAACCTGGCCCGCGAATGGGCGCCGCACGGGATCCGGGTCAACGCCCTCTGCCCGGGGTTCTTCCCGGCTGAGCAGAACCGCCTGATCCTGGATGAGCAGCGGGTGCGGGCAATCCTCGGGCTGACGCCCATGGGCCGTTTTGGGAACCCGGAGGAATTGATCGGCGCAACCCTGCTCCTGGCGTCCGAGAAGGCGGGCGCTTTCATCACCGGGGCGAATCTGGTCGTTGACGGCGGCTTTTCCGTGACCAGCGTCTGACCCGGACAATCCCGTTCCGAGGGACGCGTCTGGGATCATCGGCGGAATCGTCAGATACGGAGGAGAAATGAGCAAGACCTTTCCGGTGCCGGCAACCGCCTTGCGCGGGTTTGCCGAAGAGGTTTTTGTCAAAGTGGGCGTTTCGCGGGAGCACGCCCGGGTCACGGCCGAGGTGCTGGTGGATGCGAATCTGCGCGGCACCGACACCCACGGGATCTATCTTTGCAACCTGTATGCCCGCAGGTTGGAAAAAGGGCTGATCAATCCGACGGCGAAGCTGCGCTTCGAAAAGACACGGGCCGGCGTGGGGGTCCTGGATGCCGACCATGGCCTCGGCCAGCCCGCCACCCTGGAAGCCGCCCGGCGGGCCGTTGCCCTGGCCCGGGACGCCGGGGTAGGCGTCGTGGCGGTCAAGAACTCCAATCACTTCGGGGCCGCGGCTTTCTACGGTCATTACTGTGCAAACCAGGACTGCATCGGCCTGATTCTGAGCGACGGGGAATGTGACGTCATCCCGTTCGGCGGGCGTGAAAAATTCATGGGCACCAACCCCATCTGCTGCTGCGTGCCGGCCGGAAGATTCCCGCCCTACTGCATGGACATGGCAACCAGCGAGGTGGCCTTCGGCAAGGTGCGCGCCGCGGCCGAGGCCGCTCAGTCCATCCCGCCCAACTGGGCCGTCGACCGCAACGGGCAGCCGGTCACCGATGCCCGCCAGGCTTACGCCGTGGTGCCCATGAGCGGGGCCAAGGGCTATGCTCTGGGACTCCTGCTCGAGATCCTCTCAAGCCGCTTGACGGGCATGCCCTACGGTCCGCAGATCGTCCGCAAGTTCGACGATTGGGAAAACCGGGCTTTCATGGGACACTACGTGCAGGCGATCGACATCTCCGCCTTCTGTCCGGTGGACGAATTCAAGGCTCGGATGGACGAACTGATCGCCGATCTCAAAGGCCAGCCCGCAGCTCCGGGAGTCACGGAAATCCTCGTTCCCGGGGAGCCCGAATGGCGCACCATGAAGCGCCGCAGCAAAGAGGGGTGCCCCATCCGGGAGGAGGACGCCGCCCTGCTTCGCAAGTTGGGAGATGATTTGAACATCCCCTTTCCCGCCTAGCCGGCGGGGGCGCCCCGCCTCTGCAGGGTGAGGCTCTCATGGGGGGGACAGCAAAAGGAGGACAAAGGCATGGACTTGATCGTCCGAAGTCAGGAGTCCTGCGCTCACGATCTCGTGAGCGTGGGTGAATGCATGATTCGTTTGAGCCCTCCGGCCCACGAGCGTCTCGAGTTCGCCCGGAATTTGGAGGTCTGGGTGGGCGGGGGAGAATACAACGTCGCCTATGCCCTCGCCAGACTGGGGCTCAGAAGCGCCTGGGTTGGCAAACTGCCCCGGAACCCCCTGGGCCGTCTGGTGGTGAACCATGGCAGGGCGGTCGGGCTGGACATGCGAAACGTCCTGTGGGTTCCCTACGACGGCGTAGGCCGAGCCGACCGGGTGGGGCTCAATTTCACCGAGGTGGGCATGGGCTTGCGGCCCAGCGTGACCATGTATGACCGCGGGCACTCGGCAACCTCCCGGATGAAGCCCGGGGAAATTGACTGGAAGCAGCTTTTTTCAGAACAGGGGACCCGCTGGCTTCACCTGGGGGGAATTTTCACGGCCTTGAGCGACAACGCCGCCCAGGTGGCACTGGAGGCGATGCGGGCGGCCAAGGAGTCCGGGAGCGTGGTTTCCTATGATCTCAATTTCCGGTCCAAGCTGTGGTCCAGCGCAAAGGCCCAGGAGATCACCCGGCCGCTGGTACAGTACATGGATTTCGTGATCGGCAATGAGGAGGACTTCCAGAAGGTGCTCGGGTTTTCGGTGGAAGGCGTTGACGAGCGCCTGGTGGAGCTGCCCGTCGAGAACTACAAAGCCATGGTTCGGCGGCTGATGGACGAATTTCCGCACCTTGTGGGTGTCGGAACCACCTTGCGGGAGGTCGTGAGCGGGCTTGTCAATCACTGGAGCGCCATCCTCTACTACGACGGCCGGTTCTACGAGTCCAAGCGCTACGAGAGGCTGGAAATCGAGGACCGGGTAGGCGGCGGGGACGGGTTTGCCTCGGGCATGATCTACGGGTTCCTGAACGGCTGGTCTCCCGAGCGATCCGTGGAATTCGGGGCCGCTCACGGCGCCCTGCTGCAGAGCACCCGTGGAGATACCAGCATGATCACCCTGGACGAGGTCATGCACGTCGTGGGCGGGGGAACCGCCCGCATCAAACGCTAGCCGGTTCTCCCCCCCCGCGGCGGACTCCTGCCGTGGGCGCGGCATGGGATTCCGGGAAAAACAGACATGCGTTGCTGCAGGAGATCAGAGTGGCAGAAATCCGGCTTGTCCAGGTAACCAAGCGATTCGGGGATACCCTAGCCGTGGACCGGGTGGACCTCACGGCCCAGGACAAAGAATTCGTGGTGCTGGTGGGCCCCTCGGGCTGCGGTAAGACGACGACCCTGCGCATGATCGCCGGGCTCGAGGAAGCCACCGGTGGGGACATCTTCATCGGCGATCGAAAAGTCAATCAACTGCCTCCCAAAGCCCGCGACATCGCCATGGTCTTCCAGAACTACGCCCTCTATCCTCACATGAGCGTCTACAAGAACCTGGGTTTCGGACTCAAACAAAGGAAAGTGCCGAAAACCGAGATAGACGCCCGCGTCAGGCAGGTGGCCCAGCTGCTTGGAATCGGGGAACTTCTCGCCAGAAAACCCAAGGAACTTTCCGGCGGTCAGCGGCAGCGGGTGGCCATGGGGCGGGCCATCGTGAGGAATCCCAAGGCGTTCCTTTTCGATGAGCCGCTCAGCAACCTGGACGCCAAGTTGCGGGTCCAGATGCGTGGCGAACTGGCCCGGCTGCACCAGCAGCTGGAAACCACCATCGTGTACGTGACCCACGACCAGATCGAAGCCATGACCCTCGCGGACCGGATCGTCGTCATGGATAAAGGCGCCATCATGCAGGTGGGCACACCGCTGGAGGTTTACCGCAATCCGGCGAACCTCTTTGTCGCCGGCTTCATCGGCAGCCCGGCCATGAACCTGCTGGATGCCCGAATCGTCCGGGAGGACGACTCCCTGTACGTCCAGCACGATCAACTGAAACTCCGGCTCACGCGATCGTGGCAGGAACGGGTGAGCAGCTCTCTGGCGCTGGAGGTGGTGCTGGGGATTCGACCGGAGCACATCCACGATTCCCGTACAAAGGAGGGGTTTCCAGGCGCCGAGATTCTGCGGGCCACGGTCGAAGTCGTGGAACCCATAGGCTCGGAGATCGTCCTGCTGGGCAGGTGCGGCAGCTTCAACTTCACCGCCCGGGTGGATTCCGAGACCGATGTCAGACCCCAAATGACGCTGGATTTTCTGGTGGACATGAACCGCATCCGCCTCTTCGACAAAACCACCCGGCAGGCGCTCTGACGGGTTCAGATCCCATGGGCCAGCGAAGGAGGCGGACATGAGTACTGACGCTCACCAGGCGGCGGAACCGAGGGTGATCGTGCTGCCTTTTCGGCCGGCGGCGGAAGCGTCGACGGCTGAAGCGGGCCTGGCGCTCCATTTCCTCCTGGGCAACGTGCTGATCATCAACAGCCGGCTCCGGGAAATGTGGTTCGGCTGGCGGATGAAGCAGATCTTTCCCCGCCAGGAAGATCTGCTCGCCTACCTGCAGGGGGGCGCCGGTCCGGAATTGGATCCCGCGCAGCTGGGCCCGGAGCAGAAAATCCGCTTTTGGCTGACCGGAAAAATCAGCGGCCGGACGGCTCACCTGACCCTGAGCGACACGGCGGAGAAACCCGGGCAGTGGACCCAGGCGATCCCCTTCGAGCCCGAAGACCATCTGATCGGGTTCCGGCTCAAGTTCATGGATTGGCTGCCGGCCTGCGGGATCCCCTTCAACGAGGCCGAACGCCGGGCCGCCCTCTGGCCGGAAAGACTGTCCGCGGCAGGACTCAACGCTGTGGGCCGGGCGCTCGAGGCCTTCTATATGCATTCGGCCTACGGGTCGAACGATCCGCTCGACCTGAGGCCTTTTGCTGCGGCTACGGAGCTCTGCCCCGCGTCCTTCATGGCCCGGAACCTCCTGGGCTGGGCGCTCTATAGGCGTGAGGAATTCGGGCCGGCCCGGGCCGCCTTCCTCAAAGCCCTCACCGAGAACCCTGCCGGCGCGGGCGCCATGTCCGGCCTGATGTGGTGCGCCGTGATGAGCGGAGACCGGCAGGAGGCCCTGTACTGGGCGGCGCGCAAGGCCGAGCTCAGGCGCGAAGACATCGAGGAAGCCAAGCAGAAGGCCGCCCGCCTGCTGCAGAAACACGGGAAACCGTGACGTTGCACCGGAGCTTGACAAGAGTTCGGCACGGTACTTAGTTTGACGTATGAGTCCATGGCGACCCTCGCACCAGAAAAGAATGAGGTAGAAAAATGCTGCGTCTGGTTTTTTCTTCGAGAAAATGTTGGGGCCTGGCGGCTGCTCTGTACTCGCTCTTCACGATTTCAACGCCGCCAGGTTCACAGGCAGGGGGCCCTGCCCCCGAGCAGGGAGCCCCAGCCTATGTACGCGCCTGGTTCACCGATCAGCCAGCGGACCCGGAAAGGGTGTTTCGTGCGGATCCCAGCTACAGCTACGGCGATCCCACCGAGGCCGAACAGGCCCACCTGGAGGCGATCAACCGCGCCCGCCTGGATCCCTCGGGCGAGGCGGCCCGCTTCGGCATCAGCCTGTTGGAAGGCGTGCCGGCCGGCCAGATCACCCCCGCCCCTTCGCAGCCCCTGACCTTCAATGCCACGCTCCATGCCGTGGCGCTGATGCATTCCGAGGACATGATCCGTCGCGATTATTTCGCCCATGACTCGCCGGAGGGCAAATCGCCCGGTGACCGCATCCTGGAGGGCGGCTACTCCTATTCCTCCGCCGGCGAGAACCTGGCCCTGCGGGGATCCACGGCGCCGCTCGATGAGTTTGCCACAGTACTCCAGCTGCACGCCGACCTCTTCATCGACGACGGATACCCGGGCCGCGGCCATCGGGTCAACATCCTGCGACCCGGCTTCAAGGAGGTGGGTATCGGCGTCGCTTTCGGCGACTACGACGGGTTCCCCAACTCCTACATGCTGACCGCCGACTTCGGGACCTCCCTCAGCAACCCTAACCCCTTTGTGCTGGGCGTGATCTACGAGGACCGGAACCGGGACGGCGTCTATGGTCAAGGGGAAGGTCTGACCGGGGTGGAAATCCGGGCGCTGGAGGCCGGGCAGATGACCGCCACGGCCTCTGCCGGGGGGTACGGCATGCGGCTGCCGCCCGGGGATTATACTCTGGAAGCCCGGCTCGCCGACGGCCGCTCCGTGCGCCGCAACGTCCGTCTGAGCAGTCTCAACCTGAAACAGGACTTTCTGCTCAGCGAGTTCTCGGCCGGTTCGGCCGGGCCCCCGGCACCGGTTCTGCTGGCCAACGGATCGACGTCCCCCGCGCCCATTTCAGCCTCCACCCCGCTCACGCTGGCCATCGGCATGGATGCCGGGAGCTGGTCGGGACGGATGGTGGACTGGTGGCTGGTCTACGCTCGGGATTCGGAAATCCTGTACCTCGACCCGGGTACGCTGCTCTTCGTGCCGGGGCTGCTCCCCACGCTGCAGGCCCCGCTCGCGGGCTTTGACACGCTTGCCTTTTTCAGTCAGCCCCTCTCCCCCGGCACGCACGTGTTCTGCTTTGCCGTCGATGGAAACCCGAACGGTCTGGTGGACCTCGATTCGCTTCATTTTGCCTGCGTGGTGGTGACCGTGAACTAGGGACCGGGGAGGCCGGGATGGAGATTCAGGCGGATTACGAAATTGTTGCAAAGGACATGCAGAAAGAATTCAAGGTCTGCCCGGCCTGCGGGTACGGGGACGGGTTTCACTCCATGTTCCGCAAGCAGGACCAGGAAATCTGCTGGCTCCTGATCTGCCCGGCCTGCCACGCGGTTTTTGACATCGGGCTGAAGGCGCAGCCACAGGCGGGGCGCATTTCGGCGGGCTGAGCCGCCCCCGTCAGCGGACCGCGTCGGTTCAGGGAGCGGGACCGAGGGGGGGCAGGTCCCCAAAGCCGGGGGTCAATCCCACCTGGATCATGACCGCATCCCACCAGTCGGCATCAGGCAGCCCGTCGCTGTCCGCGTCCACCGCGAAGTAGCAGAGATAATCGCCAATGGGAAGCGGCAGGCTGAAAAGCTCGACCGGCGGCGCGATCTCGACCAGCGGGTACTGAAGACAGACCCTCAGCCCCGCTACCCAGCCCTCCGCCAGGGTAAGGGAGATGATGTTCACGGGCGCGGGAAACGGCGTCAGGCACCCGATCCACCAGTCCGACAGGTGTCCTGCCTGCAGCAGCGGGTCCAGACCCAAGCTCAGGGACACGGCCGTGCCGGGCGTGACCGCCAGGCGGGGTCCGGCGCCGTTGGCCCGCACCCGGGGAGCCGGTCCCGGGTCATGGAAAGCCCAGACCCTGGCCGGTACCCCGCTCTCATCGAATGGGTCGCCGATGACCAGGTCGCCTCCCTCGCCGGAATCGCCGGGGCCGACAAGCACCCCGTCGCCGGATACCGGCAATTGCCCCGAACCGATGTAGAGGCGGCCCTGAAAGGCCAGCATCCGGGTGGGGATGACCGCGGCCCGGAAGGCCGATTCGATCCGTGAAACCCGGCTCCAGCCCGCGCCGTTCCAGGCCCGCAGAACCGCTCCCGGTGCCGCTCCCGGACGCAGGTTCACCGAGGAGAAATACAGATTGCGCTGATAGGCCGCCATGGCGGCCGGCATTTCCTCGGTTGCGGAAAACCCGGCGGCAGCCAGGTCCACCTCCGTCCAGCGCGCGCCGTCGTAGCGGTAGAGCCTTTCAAAGCCGAGACCCACGCGGCTGGCGCCGGCGAACAGATCGCCCTGGTAGACGCACAGGCCGGCTGCGCGCAGAACGGGATCACGGCCGAAGCCGTCCTCGTTGACCTGCCGCCAGGCCGACCCGTCCCGGGCCCAGACCTCGGTTCCGGTCTCCCGGTTCCAGGTCGCTGCGTACAGCCGCTCTCCCTGCGCCGCCAGGCCCGTGCAGGACCGGTTGTTCGGGTCGCCGAAGCCGTCGCTGTTGACCTGGCTCCAGGTTGTCCCGTCAAAGCCCCAGACCTCGGCGCCGGTGCTGTTGTTGATCGTGCAGGCGTAGAGGCTCCCGCCATGGGCCAGCATGGCGCTCACCCCCAAGTTGCCGGGGTCCTCGAAGGCCGCCATGGTGCCGATTGTCCAGGTCGTCCCGTCGTACACGGCCATCCAGGCGGGCGGTGGCGCCGCAAAAGGGGCCAGGTAGAGCCGGTCGCCGAAGACGCCCAGCCTCGCGCCCCCGGTTGCTGCAAAAACCGCGGGGGTGACGTTTCGCCAGGAAGGACCCTGCTGCTCCCACAGCTCAAACGAAGAGGATCCGGATCCCCGGTCGCGGAGCGTGACGACGTAGAGGCGGTCGCGGAAACCGGCCATGTCGGCAATCGCGGTGTTTTCCTCCACGCCGAAGCCGTCCAGGTTGATCTGGGCCAGGCTGGCAGTGGTGTATTCCCAGACCGTCGCACCGCCCGGTCCGTCGGTGGCCACATACAGGCGCTCCCCGAACACGGCCAGGGCCCGGGCAAAGCCGGTCCCAAAAGGCTCGGGAGCGCAGTCCGACCAGTCCTCGCCTTCGAAACAGCGCAGCGCCGCAGCGCCGCCACCGTCCCGGGTGCCGGCGAAAACCCGGCCGTCAAAGGCCGCAAAGCCGTGAACGATCTGGACCCCGCTGCTGCCGAAGCCGTCCTCGTTGGCCTGGGTCCAGCCCGTGCCGTTGTACTCCCAGACCTCGCTGCCCGTAACCAGGTTTCCGGTGGCGGCATAGAGCCGGCCCGTGTGCGAAACCAGCGCGGTCACCGACCGGTTGTCCGCATCGCCGAAGCCGCTCGTGTTAACCCGGGTCCAGGTGATGCCCCCGTCGTAGCGCCGGATCTCGGCGCCCCCCTCGTTGGTCGTGCCGGCGTAGAGGAAGCCCGCGTGGCCAACCAGGTCCCAGGACTGGCGGTTGTCCGGGTCACCGAAACCGTCCCGGTTCACCTGGTTCCAGCTGCTGCCGTTGTACTCCCAAACCTCGGTCCCGGCCCGGTTGTTGTGGGTGGCCGCGTAAAGACGGTTGTTGTGGGTTTCAAGCGCCTGGGTGCTGATGTTGTCCGGGTCGCCGAAGCCGTTGACGTTGACCTGCCGCCAGGTCCGGCCGTCGTGCTGCCAGACCTCCGTCCCCAGGCGGTTGTTGGTGGTGCCGGCGTAGAGCCGGCCGTCAAAGACCGCCAGGCTGCGGATCACGGCGTTGTCGGGGTTCCCCAGCCCGGATTCCCCGCTTCTGTGCCAGCTGAAGCCGTTGAAGCGCCAGATCTCGCCGCCGCCGGTCAGTCTGGAGGTGCCGGCATACAGGTACCCGCCGTACTCGCAGAGGGCGTAAACAGCCAGGTTGCCCGAATCCCCGAAACCGCTGTCGTTGACCTGCCGCCAGGTGTCGGCGTGACCGACCGCCGGAACCAGAATGCAGATCACGAGCCCCAGAACCCTCACCCAGTGCTTCATCTTGACCTCCCGCTGGTCTCTCGGCTGTACCCGCCCGCTTTGCCGGGCACGCTCCCGCCGCAATTTCCCCGCCTCCGGCGCAGGATTCCCGGATGAATCCCGACACCCATCCTCCCCGCCTCGCTCCGGGTCAAGTTCGGGAACGAAACCGGTTCCCGGCCCACCCCAGGGCCACCAGGAACATCAGGGCAAACTGCCCGGCGCAGAGCCGATACAGGCCGGCCACCCCCAGCCAAGGAATCAGGGCATAGGCCAGCAGCGGCCCTATGGCGCTCGCCAGGTCGCCGGCGGTAAAAAGGATGCCCAGCCGCCGGCCGTAACGCCGGCCGGCCGAAAGATCGCCGACCAGGGCAGTGGACAACCCCTGATTGCCGCCGCCGGAGAAGGCCACCAGGGCCAGGCCGAGAACCAGGCCCGTAGTGGAACCGGAGGCCAGCAGCACGAAACCCGCCACGCCCGGCGCCAGGCCGAGGGCCACGATTTTCCAGCGGCTGCCCACCTGGTCCGAAAGTCCTCCCATGACCGGTGCCGACACCATGGAAACCCAGTGACTCAGCCCCAGCCCCAGCCCGGTGAGGGTGGCCACCCCCAGGCTGAGCTCGCCGATCCGGACCGCATCCCCGAACCCCTGCTTCAGCGCCAATCCGAAGGTCGACATCAGGACCCCGGCCAGCACCAGGCGGTTTACCGCCATCAAGGCGACCGCCGAGAGGAATTCCCCGCCCTTTCTCACGGAAGGTAGGGCCGGCGGCTCGCCGGGTCCCTGCCCGACAGCGGCTCCGCGGGTTGCCCGGCTAGTTTCGGGCAGCCAGAGCATGGCGGGAACCGCGCCCAGCAGGGTCAGCCCGGCCCCCACGCCCATTGCCCGGTGGTAGCCCCAGAGGTCGGTCATCAAACCGCCGGCCATGGCGCCGCCGGATGCCCCCAGGTAGAACGCGATCTGGTAAAAGCCCACCGCGCGCCCGCGGGCGGCATCCCCGCTCACGGCCAGGATGATGCTGTGCCCCCCCACCCAGATGCCCGCCCAGGCCAGGCCCCACAGCAGGCGTCCGGCCAGCAGCAGCCAGAAACCCTCGGCGAGGGCATAGACGGCCGTTGAGCCGGCCCCGATCACCAGGGCGGATATGAACAGGGGGCGATGGGGCCAGCGGTCAAACGCCAGGCCGACCGGCCCGTTGAGAACCACGCGGATGAACCGGTTGATGGAGAGGATGAGCCCCACGCCGGCCAGCGTTATGCCGGCATCGGATGCGTGGGTGGGCAGCACGGCATAGAGGGAGGCGTCCCCCATGAGCGCCATTCCGGTTCCCAGGCCCACCGGCAGCAGGACCCGGCGGAGCAACTCACTCCTCTCTTTCCGCCAGGCTGTCCCAGCACGACCAACGGCATTCCCGGCCGCTGAGATCCCTGAGCCCGGGGTTCTTGCAGGTGATGCCGTTCACTGTCTTTTCGTGACCTGCCGCCTGCCATTCCACCAGCAGCTCGGTCAATCCCAGACCTTCGGGGCATTCGATCCGCTTCCGCACCCATCCGGATTTCACAGCCATGTCGCCTACCTCCCTCCGCCTTGGCATCTCAAAATTCCACCGCAAACTGCAGGGTCAGCGACTCCAGGTCCTTCTGCGTCAGCCCCTCTTCATCCTGGTGGTCCTGATCGAACTCCCCCCGCAAGTACTCCCCGGAGATCAGCGTTCCGGCGAACGGGCTGTAGCTGACCGCCAGCCCGTACTGCCGTCTGGGCAGAAGCCCGAACATTTCCTCCGTCCCCTCGAACCTGCCGGCCAGCTGAAGCCTTTCCGTCGGGCGGAAAGCCAGTTCGAAATTCCAGGCGCGCGGCCGGCTCCCGCGGCCAACCCCCTGCCGGTCGACGGCGAAGTTCAGCTCCCCCGGCCTGAAGGCCTCCAGCGCACTGATGTAGCCGGCAGTCAAACCGAAGGCCTCGTATTCCAGCGTGAAATAGCCCGCCACCCCGCCGATCCGCCTGATCACCGGCCTGCCGTCGAGCCCCTCTTCACCCTGCAGCAGGTCGGTGTCCCCGACGTTGTTCAGGTAGGAAGCGCCTGCCGTCAGGGAAAAGCCGCCCCAGGTGTCCTCCGGGTTGTGGAACTGGAGATCTGCAAAAAGCCCGTCTATCCGATCGCGGGTGTCCCGTTTTTTCCCGATATCACCTTCAAAAACCCCAAGGCCCGTAGTGATCCAGCGGTTACTGAGCCCTGTCTGGACGGCCGATTCCTGCAGTTCGAAGATCTCCTGGGACAGGGAATCCGAAACCATCCAGGACTCCAGTTCGCCGAAGTGGGGATAGTACCTGCCGCCTAGGAAGTAGAGCCCCCCCAGTTTTTCAAACTCCCCCAGCCGCACCGTACCCTCATCCAGGACCACCTCCGATTCCTCGTCTTCCTCATAGGACAGCACGATCCGGCCGCTCAGGTATTCGTTTGCTCTGAGATCCGCGGCCAGCTCCACCGAAAGAAAGGGTCCCTCGTCAACCCGGACCTTCGTCGCTCGGCCCTCTGCGGAGGAACTCCGCATCCTCCGCCGTTCGCTGACGGCTTCCAGCTCCACCAGCCCTGAAAGCGTGATCCGCTCCTCCCAGGGAAGCTCCGCTTCTTTTTCCGACGGTTCTATCGGTGTCTGGCCCGGCACCTGGCCGCTCACCTGGTCCTCCGGCGGCCCGGTCCGGGGAGAGCCCCTTTCGGTCCCTTCGTCCCCCTTTCCCCTTTTCCTCAACTGCTCTTCGAGATACTCGAGCCGCGCCTTGAGCTCTTGGATTTCCCTCAGCATCTCAGCATCCGACATCTCCCGGCAGCCGGCGTTTCCCGGAAAGGCGAACCCAAGCACCAGCAACGCGGACAGCACAAGGGAGCACCTTCCCCGCGCTCGCGAGGCTTTCCTGGCAAGGCACTCACGCACTGCAATCCGACCTTCAAAAAGTGCGAACATTACGGAACGCTAATCTGCCGGTAAGGTTGCGGTAAGGTTGCGGCGTCATGATGACTGGGCTCGGCTGCACGTTTTCCCCGGGGAGCGACGGTTGCAAGAAAAGGTGAAGACGGTATAGACTATTAGCCAATACGGCGCTCCTCTGCAACAACAAACCGCCCGGCTCCCGAAAGGCACCCGGCCCATGCGCCTGCTCCTGATCGAAGACGACAAAAAGATCGCCTTTTTCGTCAAGCGAGGGCTTGAGGAAGCAGGCTTTGCCGTTGACCACGCGGTCAGCGGGGATGATGGCCTGCACTTTGCCCTGGGTGAGATCTACGATGTCGCGGTGGTCGATCTGATGCTGCCCGGCCTCGACGGCCTGTCCATCATCAAAGAGATGCGCAACCGGAGAATCTACACTCCGGTACTGATCCTGAGCGCGAAACGGACCGTCGACGAACGGGTCGAGGGCTTGAAAGCGGGAGGCGACGACTACCTTGTCAAGCCTTTTGCCTTTTCCGAGCTGCTGGCCCGGGTTCAGGCGCTGATCAGAAGGTCCGCGCGCTCGACACCGACCTCGCAGCTCCAGGTGGCCGACCTCGTCCTCGACGTCCTCTCCCGCCAGGTCACCCGGGCCGGGCAGGAGATCCCTCTGCAACCGCTGGAGTTCTCGCTGCTCGAATACCTCATGCGCAACGCCGGCCAGGTCGTTTCCAAGACCATGATCATGGAGCACGTCTGGGACTATGATTTCAACCCCCAGACCAATGTGGTGGAGGCCCGCATCTGCTATCTGCGGGAAAAAATCGACAAGCCCTTTGAGGAAAAGCTCATCCACACGGTGCGTGGTGTCGGCTATGTTATCCGAGATCATTAGGAAGCCGATGACATCGCTTTTCTGGCGGCTGACCCTTACCTACTCTCTCGCCTTCTGCGTTGTGGCGTCGGCGGGTTCCCTGGCCTTCTACCACCGCGTCTATTCCGTCACCCTCGAACGGCTGGATCTGGAGCTTGCCGAAGACACGGAAAAGTATTTTGCCGTGATGGGCGAGCGGGGCCTTGCCGGTGTGATCTCCCGGATCAAGACCGAGTCCGCAATGGAGGACTCCCGCGAGGAGTTCTTTCGAGTCCTGGATTTGACGGGAAAGGTCCTGTTCGCAACCGACATGTCCGCCTGGGGGGACGTGGGCAAGGGCGGCGTGCCGGAGCACTTCAGGCAGGGATCCAAGAAACCCGTCATCCGCACCCTGAGCCTCCCGGAGCGGGACCTGGAGGCGCGGATGATTTCCTCTGTCATCGGTCCGAACACCATCCTCGAGATCGGCGAAAGCCTGGAAGATGCGGATGAGTACCTCGGGCTTTTCCAGACCTATCTCCTGGCGCTCACGGTCATCCTGGTCGCCGTGTCCGTCACCATCGGCTGGTTTATCGCCAGGAAAGCGCTGGCCGACATGGAACACGTGACCCATACGGCCGAAGAGATCTCCCGCGGGGCTTACGACCGACGCGTCGAAGTGAAAGGCCGGTTCAACGAGATCGAGCGCCTCGCCGGCGCTTTCAATACCATGCTGGACCGTATCCAGGGCCTGCTGAAATCGATGAAGGAAATCAACGACAACATCGCCCATGACCTTCGAAGCCCTCTGGCGCGCATCCGCGGTGTCGCGGAGATGACCCTGCTGGACGACAAATCCCTGGCTGACTACAAGGAAATGGCTGTCAGCACGATGGAGGAGAGCGACACCCTGATTGAAATGGTCAACACGATGCTCGACATCACCGAAGCGGAAGTCAACACGGCCCAGGTGGCCAGAGAGCCTTTTGATTTGGTCCAACTGCTCGAGGAGGCCTGCGAGTTGTTCCGACCGCTGGCCTCCGAAAAACAGGTGGCGCTGGAATTGAACCTGCCTGACTCCCTGGCCTTTCAGGCGGTCAAGAAACGGATGCAGCGCATTGTGACGAACCTGCTTGAAAACGCGATCAAGTACAACACCGAACCAGGGACCGTCCAGATCAGCGCAGGGCAAAGCGATGGGGAGATCCGAATCCGCTTCCAGGACAACGGCGTCGGAATTCACCAGGATGACCTGCCCCATATCTTTGAAAGGTTCTATCAGTGCGATCGAAGCCGTTCCCAGGGCGGTGTGGGGCTGGGCCTCAGTCTGGTGAAGGCCTACGTGGAATCCATGAACGGCCGCATCGAGGTGGAAAGCGCCCCGGCAAAGGGCAGCTCGTTCACGCTCCGATTCCCTTCAGCCAGCGTCTGAACACCGACGGGAATCCTTCTCCCCTGCTTTCTCTTTTCCCTGTCATTTCCGCTGCGGAACCCATCGGCATTTCCCGAACCCGCTTCCCGCGCTGTTCAAGCGGCTCCGCTGCCTGCAAAGCCGGGGGTTTTCGGGCAGATTATCGAATGATAATCCCTCAGTAATGCCGGGATAAGGATCGCCGGCTACACTCCTGCCCTAAGACGCGTCGATTCAATCCGGAACTGCCGGGCCGCGAGGATTGCCGGGAGCGGCTGTCGGATCGGCTCAAAACCCCTAACCCACGAAAGGAGACAAAGACCATGAAAATCCATTCCATCTTCCAGAGAAAAACCATGGGCCTGGCCGCCGCTTTTCTTGCGGCGTCTTTTCTCATCTTTTCAGGGGCTGCCTTTTCGGCCACGACCGATGAGATCTGCTCGAGGACCGCAAGCTTCATGCTGAAAACCTGCACCTACGAGGCCTACAGCGACCACTGGCTCAAGCAGGCCAACTGCCTCAACAGCCCGGGTCCTGTTATCTGCGGGGAAGCGTCTTCTGCATTCATCTTCTCCGATGAGTTCCGTTCGGCCATGGAGGAGTGCCGGGCTCGCTTTGCAGCGCGCGAGGAAGCCTGTGATGGGCTGGAACCGGGGCCCTACAACCCGGCGATCGATCCGGATGATTTCGTCGAGCGGATCGACAATCCGTATTTTCCGCTGACCCCCGGCACCACCTTCATCTACGAAAAGGAAACAGACGAGGGCACCGAGCGGGTCGAGGTGCAGGTGACCGACCAGACCAAAGAGATCCTGGGGGTGGAGTGCACGGTGGTGACCGACACCGTATTCCTGGATGGTGAACTGATTGAGTTCACCTGGGATTGGTATGCCCAGGACAAGGAAGGCAACGTCTGGTACTTCGGCGAGCTTTCATTCGAATTCGAGGACGGGGAACTCCTGGGGCTGGAGGGTTCCTGGCAGGCGGGCGTGGACGGCGCCAAGCCCGGGATCATCATTCCGGCCGATCCCGCGGTCGGAGACGTGTACCGCCAGGAGTTCGCCCTCGGCGAGGCCGAGGACATGGGGGAAGTGCTGGGCCTGATGGAGATTGCCGCCGTGCCCTACGGCTCCTGGGCCAACTGCCTGAAGACGGCGGATTTTACCCCGCTGGAACCCGACGTTCTGGAGCACAAGTACTACGCCCCGGGTGTCGGCCTGGTGCTGGAGGTGGACCCGGAGGAGGATGAACGGGTCGAACTGGTGGAAATCCGCAGGGACTAGGCCGAGATCTCACCGGCGGCCGGGGAGGCGGCATTCCGGCAAGCGCGAACCGGGAGCCGCCTCTGCCGCCGGCTTCAGGCTGTCTTTTTCAGGGCCCGCCGGAACGGCAGGTGGAGGTAGGCGGGTGAAGCCAGGCTGCCGATCAGCAAGGCCAGGGAAGCCGCCACGACCCCCACCAGGTCCAGGTAACGGATCAGGACGAAGAGGGCGATGACGATGGCCAGCACCTGGGCCGCGGTTGCGCGCGTGATCGGGGCGGTGGTCCGGGCATTCATCAGGACGCCGCGCTGGAAACACACCAGCACCCACAGGGCCGGGATCAGGGTCATGATCCGGGTCGGCCACAAGGCGAAGCCGGCCAGGTTCTCGGAAAGCCCGGAAAGGTCCCGGAACCAGACCCAGGAAAGCGGAGTGAAGCTGATCAGGCCGAGCGCGGCAACCGTGATCAACCCGAGCGCCAGGGCGAAATCCCGCAGGCGCCGGTAGTTCTCGAAGCGGTCGCCCATGAGCGTGATCACCACTTCCTGAAACGAAAGCCCGAAACAGATGAAGAGAAACACCAGGGAATGCACCACCGGCAGGACCGCCAGCGACTCCAGCGGCATGCGGCTCTGACCCACGAAAAACGTGATCATGGGCCGGACCCCGAGAGCCAGGATGGTGGTCAGCGCCAGAGGCAGGTAAAACGCCGTGATGGCGCGGTGGGTGAGGGCCCGGGCCGGGTCCCCTTCCATCAAGCGGACTTCGGCGACCACCCCGGCGGCCATCAGGCGGCTGGCCAGCGCCTCCGCGATCACGCCGGCCGAGAGCGCCACCGAGGCCACACTGGCCCCGTCAAGCCCGGTGAACCGAAACCCGAACACTGCGGCCAGGGCCATGGAGATCACCCGCACCACGGTGCCGTAAGCCACGTAACGGGTCTGGTTGTTGCGGATCAGGATCCCCTGGTAAAAACGCCGGTAACCGATGGCCGCGGGCCAGGGAAGCAGCAGGACGCAGGCCAGATGGGCCGGCCGGGCCGCCTCGGCCGGGAGGTGGATCAGGTCCAGGGCGATGAAAAAGAAAACCGGGGGCAGAACGACAGCCACCATGATCAGGGTGATCAGCCCGTTCAGGGTGTAGGTGTAGCGCCGCAGCTGCAGGAAGGACTGCCGGTCCCGCACCAGGGTCGTGGCCGCGGCCATGATCATGATGATGGGCGCTTCCACGATCAGGGCGATGGAAAAGGACACCCCGTAGGCGGCCAGGTTGTACTTGGGTTCCGCCATCCTGGCGATGATGGCGGCCAGGAAGGGTCCCTCCACCGACATCATGAACCAGGTGGCGGCCAGCGGCAGCCAGAAGGCCAGGATTCGGCCGTAGGTCAGTTCCTCGTTTCGGTTTTCCATCGGCGTCCGGTTGAATGCCTTCTTGCTAATAGCTCCGCCTGCGCGATCAGGGCTTGTCCAGGCCTTCCCGGCAGGGGAGTTGGATCATAGAAAGGGTGAGCTCGAGCTGTCAAGGCGCGCCCGGGAATCACCTCTGCGACCGACTCCCTTCCTCCTCAGAACATCCCGCTCCCTGCCGCTGACTGAACCTGGCCAAGCATTTCTCTTGACCCCGGAGTTTGTATAATGATATGAAAAACTCACCATCGGATGGGGAGATACCGAAACGTGGTTTCCATCAAACGGACCAAGCTTTCCGACTCGGTCATCGAGGAGATCCGAAGGCGCTGTGTGAGCGGGGAGCTCAAGGACGGAGACAAGCTGCCCAACCAGAACGAGTTGGCCGCCCAGCTCGGTGTCAGCCGGGCGCCGCTGCGGGAGGCGCTCCAGACACTGAGCCTGGTCGGCGCAATCGAACAGCGGCCCGGATTCGGAACCGTCATCCGCTCCTGCGTACCCATTCTTTATGCCGGCCATATTTCTCCTCCCCTGATGTCCGACTACCGGGCAACCGTGGAGCTCATCGTGTACCGCCGCTGCATCGAGGTCGCCATGGTCGAGCTGGCAGTGGAAAACGCCACCGAAGAGGATATCAAGAAGCTGGAATCCCAGATCCGAGACATGCGCCAGGCACTCGACGAAAACCGCACCAGCGACTACACCGATATCGATGTGACCTTTCACTACACGATCGCCGAAGCCTCTCACAACCGTTTCATGGTGCATCAAATCGCCAGTATCCGGGGTTTTCTTGAACAGTTTATGCGGGAATCCTTCACCGTGCTTCCCGGAATGCTGGAACGCTCTTTCAGGTTCCATACCGAGATTTTCGAAGCCATCCGGAAGCGCAGCCCCCGCAAGGCGGCAAAGCAGATGAGCGATCATATCAAAGACATCCAGAACGGGCTGGAGCGCTACTACGGCTTGACGCGCGAGCACAAACCTATTGTTTGAGGATCATGGGAGCATGAAGGCAGAGGAAATCACAAAGGCCGCTATCATCGGAGCAGGCACCATGGGCGCCGGCATGGGGCTCTGTTTTGCCCAGGCCGGGTACCGGGTCGTGCTCTACGACGTCAGTGACGGGCAGCTGGCTCTGGCGGAGCGCAGGATAAGGAACTCCCAGGAGGTTCTGGTCCGCGAGAGCGTCATCACCCCGCTGCAGGCTGCAGAAGCCCGCGCCAGGGTCTCCTTCACCGAGGATCTCTCCCAAGCCCTCGCCCAGAGTGATTTTGTGCTGGAAGCCGCTCCCGAAAACCTGGAGCTGAAGCACGACCTGTACCGCCGGATGGACGCGGCCTGCCCTCCCGAAGTCGTTCTGGCCTCCAACACCTCCGGACTGAGCATCACCCGGATTGCGTCTGTCTGCCGCCACCCGCAGAGGGTCGGCGGCATGCACTGGGTGAATCCGCCGGAGCTGGTTCCGCTGGTGGAGGTCATCCAGGGCGAGCAGACCTCGGAGGAGACACTCAATCTGATCTACGCCCTGGCACAGAAACTCGGCAAGGTCCCCACCTTGATCCGCAAGGACGTGCCCGGGTTCGGGCTGAACCGGCTCCAGTTCGCGGTGCTGCGGGAAGCGCTGCATCTGGTGGAAAACGGAGTGCTCTCGCCCGAGGACGTGGACAAGACCATGAAGTGCGGCCTCGGATTCCGCTACTCCTGGCTGGGGCCCCTGGAGACCGCCGACCTTGGAGGGTTGGACGTGTTTCACAGCGTGTCCTCCTACCTCTTCGGCGAACTGAGCGCCGCCCAGCGTCCTTCCGAGTGGTTCGGGAATCTGGTGGCCCAAGGCAAGCTGGGGATCAAGGCGGGGCGCGGGTTCTACGAGTACGCGGCAAAGGACAGGGATGAAATTCTGCGCAAGCGCGACACCTATTTCGTCCGGCAATGGAAGCTGATCCGGGAGGTCGCCGCGGGCAAAACGAAGGAATGAGCCGCCCGCTGCCGAGAACACGATGAGGGATAAAGTCATCATCACCGCCGCCCTGGCCGGTTCGGCCACCATGAAGGAACACCACCCCGCGGTTCCCTACACCCCGGAGGAGTTTGCCCGTGAAGCCAAGCGGGCCGAGGAGGCCGGCGCCGCGATCGTTCACATTCACTTCCGCAACCCGGATACCGGCCTGCCCACCACGGACCCAGCCATCATGGGCGAGGTGATGGATGCGGTCACGCGGGAAACGGGGGTTCTGATCAACTTGAGCACCGGTGTCAGCCTGCAATCCAGCCACGAGGAACGGATGCTCCCGATCCTTCATCATGCCCCTGCGCTGGCCTCGCTCAACCCGGGAACCATGAACTTCTGCACCGTCAACTACCGGGACGGAAAGATCCTGGCAGACGGCACCTATCTGAATCCGCTGCAGGCCACCATCCGCTTCGGCGATCAGATGAAGAAGAACCGCATCAAGCCTGAAATCGAGTGTTTCGCCATCTCCCACGTGCACAACGCCCTCTTCTTCCACGAGCATTACGATTTTCTCGAAACCCCGCTTCATTTCAGCTTCGTCTTCGGGGTCATGGGAGGAGTCCGTTTCAACGCCGACATCCTGAGCAGTTTCATGCATGCGGTTCCGGCAGGCTCCACCTGGCAGGGCGTGGGAGCGGGTTTGACCTGCTTTCCGGTCGCCATGGCCAGCGCCGTTTTCGGCGGTCACATCCGCGTCGGCCTGGAGGACAACATTTACATCGATCTGATCTCCCGCAGGAAGTGTCAGGGCAACGGCGACCAGGTTGAAAAGGCGGTTTCCATTGCCGCCCTGTGCGGGCGAGAACCGGCCAGCCCGGCGGAGGCGCGCGCCATCCTGAACCTGCCCCGGCGATAGGCCGCGGGTTTGCCGGCCGGGGCGAAGGGGGTGAACCACGGGCGGCAACCGGGCCAGAGAGGCATCATCGACTGGGTCTTGACAGAAAACCGCTGTTCTCATAGTTTTTCAGATCTATGGTACAAACCGCAACCGGCAGGAGGTATCGACGATGAAAGGTGTATGGAACAAGGTTTTGAAGGTGGACCTGACGAACGGCACCTGCAAGGGCGAGGCGTTGCCCGACGACATCTACGCCAAGTTCTTGGGCGGCGCCGGCATGAGCGCCTATTTTCTCTGGAAGGAATCCCCGCGGGGCACTACCGCCTTTGACCCTGCCAACCGGCTCACCTTTGCGCCCGGCCCCATGCAGGGCATCAAGCAGACGGGCGCCGCCAAGTGGACCGCCGGAGCCATTTCCCCTTCCTTCAACCTGAATGCCGATTCGGCCGCCACGGCCTCATTCGGCATCGAGATCAAGGAGGCGGGCTACGATGCCATCGTGGTCCACGGCCGGTCCGACAAGCCGGTCTACCTGGCGGTGGACGACGACAAGGCAGAGCTCAAAGATGCCGGTCCCCTCTGGGGCAAGAATGCCTACGAGGCGGAAGACGCACTGAAGGAAGCCGAAGGAAGCAAGTACGAATGCGTCACCATCGGGCAGGCCGCGGAACGTCTGGTCCGTTACGCCAACATCCAGACCCGCAAGAAATCCTTCCTTGGCCGCTGCGGGCTGGGCGCTGTCATGGGCTCCAAGCTCCTCAAGGGCATCGCCGTCCGCGGAAGCCAGAGCATTCCCCTTAATGACCGCAAAGAAGTGGATCGCCTCAACAAGCAGATCAACACCCGCCTGCTGGACATGGACAATGAAAAGCCCGAATGGCTGCAGATCAAGCGCGTCGGCACCGCCATGGCGACCGAGCTCTTCGCACCTCAAGGCAACCTGCCCATCAAGAACTACCAGCTGGCCGGCTTTCCGTCGGGCGAGAAGAACCTGCATGCCTCCAACTACGCCAAGGAACTGAACGCGAAGCCCTGGCCGTGCCAGTACTGTGTGATCCAATGCCACAATCTTTGTGAAATCAAGAAAGGGCCTTATGCCTACAAGGGCAAGGGGCCTGAATACGAATCCTTTGCCATGATGGGCTTCAACACGATGATCGACGACGTGCAGGCCGTGGCCTATGCGGGCGAACTCGCAAACCTGTACTCCTTGGACACGATCAGCCTGGGGGCGGTTCTGGCCTGGGCCATGGAGTCTTACGAAAAAGGGGTCATCACCAAGAAGGACACCTACGGCCTGGATCTGACCTGGGGCAATGCCGAGGCCATGGTGGAGCTGGTCCGCAAGATCGGAACCCGGGCCGAAGGACTGGGCTACCTCCTCGGCGAAGGCTGCAAGATCGCCTCCGAGCGCATCGGGCAGGGGTCCGAAGCCTGGGCCGTGCAGATGAAGGGACAGGAAATCGCGGCCCACAACTGGAGAGCCCAATACATCTCGGCGCTCAACTACTGTACCGGAGTCGCCTCCGGACCCAACCATGAACGGGGCAACTCCCAGCACATCTGGGTCGGCCACATTCGGCTGCCTGAGTGGGGCATCGGCGAAGTGGCCAACGAAGAAAGATGGTCCTGGAAGAACACGGCCGGCCGTAACGCGAAATTTCACGACTACTGCAATGTGATCAACTCGGCCTGTCACTGCAAGTTCATGGAGTTCCGGGGCTACACGCTGACCGACCTGTGCAACACCATCAATGCCACCACGGGTCTGGGCTGGAGCCTCGAGGACCTGCGCGCCTGCGGGGATCGCATCACCCAGCTGCAGAAAATCCTGAACGTCCGCTACGGCTGGAAAAAGGCGGACGATTTTGCCTATCCCAAGCGTTTCATGGAACCGGTGGATCAAGGACCGGCAGCCGGCAAGATCCCGGTCGGGCTCGAAGACGCCATCCTGGACTACTACACGGAGCGAGGCTGGGACAAAAGCGGCAAGCCCACGAAGACCAAGCTCAAAGCCATGGGGCTGCAGGACTTCGCTGACTAACCCCGGGGAAAACCTGGGAGCAGAGCACCCGTGGCCCTGCTCCCAGGCTCCGGCAACGGTTTTCCGATGCCCTCAGTGCGATCGCCGCAGGCCGTGAAAGCGTTTATCAATTGCAAGGAAGTTCAGTTCCCTGAAGGGACGAAATTCATCGAAGTGGTCAAACTCATCCGGGAGGCCAACAAGGATGAGCCGATGATCAGGACCATCCGGGAGAAGACCGGGAAGGACAACATCCTGTTTGTGCTGAACGGCCGGCTGGTGCGCACCCAAGAGTTCGACACGCTGGAAGTCCGGGAGGGCGACGACGTCCGCTGGGTGCATCCCTATTTCGGCGGCTGACCCCCGGGCTTCAGGCCCGCGCCGCCTGAACGGGACGGACGGGCGGCACCCTTCTAGGGTTCCGACAGCTCAAAGGGGATCCCCAGCAGCGCGCTGGGCTTCGTGAACACGATCCGCTTGCCTCTCAGACCCTTCTTCGGCTCCCGGAAGGCCATCTCCACGCCTCTTTGTTCCAGCGCGCGCAGATCCGCCTCGATGTCGTCGGTCAGGAGACAGAAGTGGTGAATGGCATTTCCGCGTTCCCGCACGAACCGCGCAAACTCTCCATCCTGACTGTAGTCCTCCAGGAACTCCAGGGCCACCGCGCCCAGTTCCAGCACGGCGACTTTCATCTTCCTGGCGGGGTTGTCCGTGATGGGCGGTGTGGGGAGGCCGAGCGCCTTGGCTGCCTGGGCGGCGCTTTTCTCGATGTCCCGGACCGCAATCCCGATGTGCCCGACGCCTTTGATCATGTCCTGTGCCCCCGCGAAGCCTTTCGTGCCCTGATCCGCGTTTTCCCCACTCTTCACAGTTTCAGGATCTCGTCGAGTCTGCCCTCATAGGCCCCTTCTATGATGGTCCGCAGGATCTCCTGGCTGCGCTCCGCCGGCACCGGGCGCGGCATGGCTTCCAGCTTCATTTTGTTCTGCGAGGCATCCCCGATCGCCTTGTCGATCAATCCCGGCGAAAAATTCTCGAACTCTTTGAGGGTGCAGGGAAAACCGAGCCGTTTGTAGAAGGCCAGCAACCCCTCGGCAAAATCCCGGGCCGGGTTCCCGGAGTCCGCCACGCCCATCAGCGCGGAGACCCGGCTGAGTTTTTCCGCGACCACCGGCGCGTAGTACGCCCCGTAGTAAGGCAGCATCACGGCGCAGGCCTCCCCGTGATCCATCGCATTGCACCAGCTGAACGAGTTCAGGTGCGGCCCCCCCGCCTGCTTGAAGAAAAGGACCGTGCCGCCCAGCAGGCTCGCCATGGCCATGTCCCGGCGGCCCTGCCGATCATGGGGGTTTTCCACCACCCGCGGCAGCGCTTCGAAGAGGAGTTTGAGGCCGGCCAGCGCACGCTCGTTGGTCTGCGGATCGGCCCCTTCGTCCACCTCGTTGAAATACCCTTCGATCAGGTGGGTCATCGCGTCCAGGCCGGAAACCAGGGTGACTTGCCGGCCGCAGGTGTAGGTGAGTTCCGGATCCACGATGGCCTCCCGCGGGACGATCGCGGGATCGATCATGAGCTTCTTCACGCCCAGCCGGGTGTCCGTGATCACCGAGAACTTGGTCACTTCGCTGCCCGAGCCGCTGGTGGTCGGCGCCACGACCAGGGGCATGATCCGAGGGATCCGCTTGGACACCAGGCCGACGCCGAAGTAGTCGTCCAGTTCCCCTTCTTTCACGGTCGCCAGGATGCCGGCCGCCTTGGCGGCGTCCATGGCGGATCCCCCGCCGACCGCCAGCAGGCAGGCGTAGCCGCCGGCCAGCAGATGATAGACGATCCGATAGACGGTTTCCTTGCTCGGGTTGGGTTCAACGCCGGCGCACACCCGGTACCCTACCCCGGCCCGCTCCAGGCTTTCTGAGATGCGCTCCAGGGCCCCGCTCTCCCGGACGGAGCCCCGGCCCAGGACCACCAGCACCCGGTCGGAATAGGCCCGGCAGATCTGCCCGACCTTGTCGATGGCGCCCGCCTCAAAATGGATTTTGGTCGGCTGCCAGCCCCGGAAAACCTCGGCGGCATACGGCAGCGGCGTTTCCCGGCTCTCCTTGCTCTCCATCTGTTTCGCTCTCCTTTGCGGTCCCGTTGGCTGCGCTTCTTTTCAGGTTTTGTTGCGCCGGAAAATGAGCACGGCCGCCATGACCACGAACACCATGGTATCGGCGGCCTGCGAATAGTAGCGTCCGGTGAATGCCATGACCAGCCCCAGGACAAAGGCCGAAACAAAGGTGCCGGTCAGGTTGCCGAGTCCTCCCACGATGACCACGGCAAAGGCGATCAGCAGGATGTGATGCCCCATGTAGGGCTCGGCGGTCGAGATGGGGGCATAGAGCACACCCCCCAGGACGGCCAGGGCGCTGCCCAGCACGAACACAATGGAAAAGTAGCGGTCTACGTTGAGGCCCAGGCACCGCACCCCTTCGCTGTCGTCCAGGGCGGCGATCACGATCTTGCCGATGATGTGGAGCCTGAAGAACAGGTTGAGTCCCAGAAAGAGCGCAATCGCGCTGCCCACGACCACCACCCGGTAGACCGGGATGGAAACCCCGAACAGGGACACCGCGCTGCCGATCGGGTCGGTGACCGGCCACGGGGTGTTGCCCCAGAACCATTTGATGGCATCGGTGCCGATCAGCAGCATGGCGTAGGTGGCGATCATGGCGTAGTCCAGCGACTCGCCGTACAGCCGCCGGATCACGAACCGCTCCATCACATAGGCCACCGGTATCGCCATCGCGATGGCCGCGAGCACGGCCAGCGGGAAAATGCCGTTGAGAACCGGCAGCACCGTGATGAAGAAGTAGACGCCCAGCGTGTACACCATGCTGTGGGCGAAGTTGATGATCTTCATCGTGCCGAAGGTGATGGAAAGCCCGATGGAGAAAAAATAGAGAATCGCGCCGATCGTGAAGCCGTAGAGCAGGGTCTGAACCATCTTGCCTACACCTCCACCGCCGGCTTGCGGCCGAAGCGCCGCGCGCACCACCTGGCAAGCGGTCAGCACGAAACCGCTGAGCCCCTGTCTCAAGTAGAAAACCACCCCCAGCAGGAGAAGGCCCAGAATCCATTCCCACTGCGGGATGTGAGTGGAGAGGTTGTCCCGCAGGACCATGAAAACGACGCCGCCGGCCAGCGCTCCGTACAGGTTCCCGGCGCCGCCGATGAGGGTCGCGAAAATGACCTCCACATTGCTGAGGGGGTGGATGAACACCGGGCTCACGAACCCGATGTAGAGGGTGTAGAGGGTGCCGGCCAGGCCGGCGAAGGCCCCGGCCAGAACAAAGGTCAGCCACTTGTAGAAAAAGGTGTTGTAGCCCAGGAAACGGACGCGGCTTTCGTTTTCCTTGATGGAGCGGATGAGAACCCCGTAGGGCGAGCTGGTCAGGGTTTTCAGCACGAAAAAGGTGCCCAGCAGGCAGGTCAGCACAAACACGTAGGCCACGGTTTCGTCGGCGAAATCCAGAAACCCCCAGGGCATCACGCCGCTCGAGATGCCGTCCTCGCCATGGGTGACCTTCTGGAAGGCCGAGCCGATGAGGAAGAAACCCACCTGATTGAAGGCCAGGTTGGTCAGCGCGAAGGGGGCCTCCGAAAGGCGGGCCACGATCAGCCCCAGGAGCGCGGCGACGACGGCGGCGCCCAGGATCCCGGCCAGCATGCAGAGCAGGGGATTGGGGTGGATGTGCAGCGAAAACAGGGTGGATACGTAGACCCCGGTACCCAGGTACAGCATCTGCCCAAAGGAAAGACGCCCCATATAGCCGTACAGCAGGTCGAAGGACATGACATAGATGCAGAAGATCATGAAATCCGTGACCCGATGGATGGCCAGCAGGGGGACCAGAAGCAGAAAGGCAGCCGCGATGATGACCATGTCCCGCAGCAGGGCTCTTTTCCTGGCCGGTGTGACGAGCACGGTCCTCTTGTCCAGGGGGCTCAATGCGGCTCTCTCCCTTAGAGAAAACTCTCAAGTTCGGCGGTGTTCTTCATCGACGAACGCTCTGCGATCTCCCGGATGATCTTGCCCTCCTTCATCACGTAGACCCGGTCCGCCAGCCGGCCGACCACCGAGAGGTTCTGTTCGACGATGATGGCGGAAACGTTTTTCTGCTTCAGTCCGCTGAGAATCCGGAAGATGTCGCTGATCACGATGGCCGCCAACCCCTCGGTGGGCTCATCCACCAGCAGCAGCCGCGGATTGCCCACCAGGGCACGGCCGATCAGCAGGATCTCCCGCTGTCCGCCGCTGAGACCGCCGGCCTTGCTTTCCATGAAATTTCGCAGATCCGGATAGATTTCCGTCACCTTTTCGATGGCGGTTGCCAGGTCTTCCCCGCTGGAGTGGGCTGCGAGCTGGATGTTGTCTCTCACCGTGAGGTGGGCAAAGACCTTCTTGTCCTGGGCCACGTAGCGTATGCCCCGGCGGGCCAGTTTCTCCGCCGATTGACCCTGGGTGTCCTCTCCCTGGTAGGTGATCGACCCGCGGCTGGGCTTCATCAGGCCGCTGATGGTGCGCAGCAGCGTGGTCTTGCCGGCGCCGTTGCGGCCCACGACAAAGACCATTTCCCCCTGCTTGACTTCCAGGGACACATCGTGCAGGACGAGCGCATGCCCATACCCGACATGGATACCCTTTACGCCGAGCAATTTTCCTCTTCCTTTCCCCAGTAGCATTCCCGCACTTCCGGGTCACAGAGGACCTGCTGGGGCTCGCCTTCGCAGATGACCCGGCCGTAGTTCATCACGCTGAGCCGGTCGACCAGATCCACGACCTTGGAGATCTTGTGTTCGATGAGGCCCACCGTGATCCCTTTCCGCACGCTGCGGATCAGGTCCAGGACCCCCGTGATCTCATGATCGCTCAAGCCTGCCAGGGGCTCGTCCAGCAGGAGCAGGCGGGGCTTCAGGGACAAGCCCATGGCGATCTCCAGCATTCGCTTGTCGCCGTAGGAAAGCTCAGCCGTGTGCTGGCCGGCCATGTCCTTCAGACCCACCATCTCGAGAGCCTCCAGGCAGGTTTGCAGCGTCTTGGTCTTGCGGGCCCGGGAGAAAAAGAAGCTCCCGATTGACAGCTCCTCGCGCTTGAACCTGAGGGTCGACAGAACCAGGTTTTCCCAGACCGTGAGAGAGTCGAAAACCGACACCAGCTGAAAGGTCCGGGCCATTCCCATCTCGACCCGCTTGTCGGGTGACAGCCCGGTGACATCCCGGCCCCGGAAAAAAACCGAGCCGCCGGTGGGCGAGAAAGCGCCGGACAGCAGGTTGAACAACGTGGTCTTGCCGGATCCGTTGGGGCCGATCAGCCCGGCGACCTGCCCCTCCTCGATGTGGAAGTCCGCCTGTTGAACGGCCACCAGGCCATCGAAATGCTTGCTCACGCCTGTGGTCTTGATCAGTTCCTGCATGACGGCTCTTTCTTTGGCGGACTCCGGTGCTTTGAGGGGAGGCGGCCGGGGGTGCCCGGCCGCCTCCTTCTGCCTCACGCCTGAGTGCTGACCGGTTTTACCAGCCCAGCTCCTTGGGCGTTCTTTGGAAGTACTTGCCGCGGTAGGAGTCGATGACCTTCACGTAATCCCAGGTCATGTCTTTCCGCTCCTTGGGACCGAGGCCCTGCGCGATGAAAGAAGAGTGCTTGAAGCGCGGGTTGCCGTCGATCATCCAGGTGGCCGGCCCCTTGGGGCCGTTCCAGTCCGGGTTGGCCATCAGGGCCTTGTAGGTCTTTTCCGGATCCGTGGACTTGGCCAGCTGCATCCCGCGAATCACCTCGTGAACCCCCATGTAGGCGCTCGTGCCGTAGGGGTCGGGCGGCTCGCCGTAGGCGGCGCGGTACCGGGCGGTGAAGTCATTGGCCGGCTTCGTCACCTCTTCAAAGGGAAAGCCGGTCATGTCGTGATACCAGTACATCTGGGTCATGACGCCTTCCATGGCCTCGGGCGGGATGCCGGTGGCGAACACGTTGACAAGCCACTGGAAAAAGAGCTTGGTCTTCTTC
The DNA here is from genome assembly GCA_963704245.1 of uncultured delta proteobacterium. Lineage (GTDB taxonomy): Bacteria > Desulfobacterota > DSM-4660 > Desulfatiglandales > Desulfatiglandaceae > CAVPHJ01. The sequence goes on along the minus strand of CAVPHJ010000014.1, from coordinate 28,769 downwards.
AGCATGCCCATTTCATAGGCCTGCTTCAGGATGTTGATGGCGTCGTTGCCCCACTGCCCCATGATCACGATTTCCGGCGCCGCCTCCATGGCCTTGATCAGATAGGGCGTCATGTCGGCTGTCCCCACCGGCGTCATGATGGTGCTGTACTTCACATCCGGCATCTGCTTCAGCACGTTCTCATGGCCCCTCAAAGCCCCGTGCCCATAGGCATAGTCCGGCAGCATGAGGACGATGTTCTTCATCTTCATAACTTCCACGACGTAGGCCGAGGCGCCGCTGCCGATGGATTCGGCCGGCGAAATCATGGACATGCTGTAGGGGCCCTTTTCCTCCGGGGTGAACATCTTCTCCGGCACGCCGTTGGTGGCGCAGAACACGATGGGGGTTTTCTTGCTCTGGGCGTTCATGGCCAGCGAGACGTGGGCAAAGGTGCCGCCGATCAGGGCGGTGATGCCGTCGTCCTTGATCATGGACTTCATCTTCCGCACGGCCACATCCGGTTTGGTCTCCGTGTCCTGGTAGATGGCATCGATCTTCATCATTTTTCCGCCGATGTCCGCTCCGCCCTTGGCGTTGATCTCGTTGACGGCGAACTTGGCGGCATCCATCTGCTTGGTCCCCAAAGCCGAGCCCGGCCCGGTCATGGCATAAATGATCCCAATCTTTACGGTTTCTTCGGCAGCCGCCGGGATGCCGCTCAGCATCACCAGCACCATTGCGAAAACGATTCCCCAGGTTCCGGACACCTTCATTGCTTTCCTCATGAGTGTACTCCTTTCTTGTTCGGCGTCATCACCAACGCGATTCCCGCAATCGGCACCGGACTGCGGCGCCCGCCCGCGGGTATCACACCATAACACGTCTGCCCCTGGCTTGGCATCCCCCCTTTCCTCACCTTCGTGAATCGAGCAACTGCAACGCGGCAGCCCCGCCCTGCTCAGCGGCCGGCCTGCCGTCACCTGTCCCAGACATCAGATTTTGAGAATCGCGCCGGTATGGGCGGAACCCACCATCCGGGCGTACCGGTAGAGATAGCCTTCCTTTACTTTCGGTTCCGGCGGAGACCACCGGCTGCGGCGGCGCGCCGTTTCCTCCTCACTGATCTCGAGTTCCAGGGTCTTGTTGGGGATGTCGATGGCGATCAAATCCCCTTCCTCCACCAGACACAGGGGGCCGCCTTCGGCCGCCTCCGGGGATACGTGCCCGATGGCCGCTCCTCGGGTAACCCCGCTGAACCGGCCGTCCGTGATCAGGGCCACGGTTTCGCCGAGCCCCATCCCCACGATGGCCGAGGTGGGCGCCAGCATTTCCCGCATGCCGGGCCCGCCTTTGGGCCCTTCGTAGCGGATGACCACGATGTCACCGGGCTTGATCTTTCCGCCCAGGATGGCGTCCACAGCCGCCTCCTCTTGATCGAAGACCCGCGCCTTTCCTCTGCGCTGCAGCATGCTGGGCGCCACCGCCGCCTGTTTCACCACGGCACCCTCGGGAGCCAGATTGCCCTTGAGGATGGCGATGCCCCCGCGCGGGTTGACGGGCCGGTCAAGGGGCCGGATGATTTCGGCGTCGCGGATGGCGGCTTGCTTCAAGTTCTCCGCGAGCGGGCTGCCGGTCACGGTCATGACGCCCGGGTCGATCAGCCTTTTCTCAGCCAGCCGCTTCAGAACCCCATGCACGCCTCCGGCGCGGTCCAGGTCATCCAGGTGATGGGGGCCTGCCGGGCTCATGTTGCAGAGGTGGGGGACCTTGTCGCTGACCTGCTGAAAGAGGTCCTGGGAAATGGTGATGTGGGCCTCGTTGGCGATCGCGGGAACGTGCAGAATCGTGTTGGTCGAGCAGCCCATGGCCATGTCCACCGCCATGGCGTTCATGAAGGCCGCCCGGGTGGCGATGTCCCGCGGCCGGATGTTCTTTTCCAGCAACTCCATGATCTTGATCCCGGCCGCCTTGGCCAGGCGAATCCTGGCGGCGCTGACCGCCGGGACGGTGCCGTTGCCCGGCAGGCCCAGCCCAAGCGCCTCCGTCAGGCAGTTCATGCTGTTGGCCGTGAACATGCCGGCGCAGGAGCCGCACCCCGGGCAGCAGCACTCCTCCAGCTCCTCCATTTCGGCCGGGGTCATGGTCCCGGCACTGACCTGGCCGATGCCTTCCCACACCGTGGTCAGATCGGTCTCCTTGTCTCCCCAGCGCCCGGCCAGCATGGGCCCGCCGCTCAGAACGATGGCGGGGATATTGAGCCGCAGGGCCGCCATCAGCATGGCCGGCGTGATCTTGTCGCAGTTGGTCACCAGGACCAGGGCGTCAAAAGGATGCGCCATGGCCATCACTTCCACCGAGTCGGCGATGAGTTCGCGGCTGGCCAGGGAGTACTTCATTCCTTCGTGGCCCATGGCGATTCCGTCGCAGACCCCGATCGCCGGGAAAAGCACCGGCGTGCCCCCGCCCGTGCACACCCCTTTGACGACACCCTCCACTACGCCGTTGAGGTGAATGTGGCCTGGGACGATCTGATTGAAAGTGTTCACCACCCCCACGATGGGCCGCTCGATCTCCTCCCGGGTGTAACCCATGGAATAGAAAAGTGCGCGGTGCTGGGCGCGCCTCAGTCCCTTTTTCATCTGGTCACTTCGCATGGTGCCGTTCCTCCGCAGCGCTCGGTACTTCGCGATATGAAAATCCGGGTGCCGTCACACTCCCGGACGGCCCGCCCCTCCGGGTTGCGGGATATCCGCTTCCGGCGCGGACCGGTGCTCTGCGTAGAATAATAAGATAATCATACCATCTTACAAAACGGATGGCAAGCGTCCGGCGCGCCTTTCAGCGCAGCTGCCGGCTGACCGACTGAACGGCCTCCACGATCTTCTGATACCCTGTGCAGCGGCAGAGATTCCCGGAGATGGCCTCCCGGATCTCAGCTTCTTCGGGCTGAGGGTTTCGATCCAGCAGCGCCTTGGCCGCCAGAACCATGCCGGGTGTACAAAACCCGCACTGCACAGCGCCTTTTTCCATGAAAGCCCGCTGCAGGGGATGCAACGCTCCCTCCGCTTCCAGACCTTCAATGGTGACTACCGGTTTGCCGGCGGCCTCCACCGCCAGCACGAGACAGGCGCTCACGGCATGCCCGGCCAAAATCACCGTGCACGAACCGCAGTCCCCCTCCTGGCAGCCCAGTTTGGTCCCGGTGAGCCCCAGGCGGTCCCGCAGGACTTCCGCCAGGGTCTCCCGCGGCTCGACCTCAACCGGCTGGGTTTTCCCATTCACCAACAACTGGATGTTCTTCTTCATCTGCTCCGCGCCTCCGCGCCGGGGTCCACGCTTCCAGGATTGGCCCGGGCCCGCTCCCAGGCCATGCCCAGCGCCCTGCGGGTCAGGACGGCCACCATGGCCCGGCGGTATTCGGCCGAGGCCCGGAAGTCGTCGATGGGCCGGCAGTCACCGGCCGCCGCCTCCCCTGCAGCGGCAAAAAGGGCGGCCGAAGGCCTTTCTCCCAGCATCCGCTTTTCAGCCCCCGGGGAACACAACGGCATGGGCGCCACCGCCCCCAGCACCACCCGAGCGGACTGGATCGCACCCTCGGGTCCGTCCAGGCTCAGGAAGGCCGCCACGTTGACCAGGGCAATCACCAGCGTCCTGCGTGCGCCCAGTTTCAGGTAGCCGGCGCCTGAATGGGGAGGCGGGGTGGGCAGAACCACGGCCGTCAGCAGTTCATCGGGACGCTTCGCCGTTTCTCCGGGTCCCTGGAAGAAATCGGCCAAGGCCACGGTCCTTTCGCCGGATCGGCTGCGCAACTCCGCGCGGGCGCCGTAAGCCAGCAAGGGCGGGGGCAGATCCGCGGCCGGACGCGCAGTCACCAGATTTCCCCCCAGGGTGGCCCGATTCCTGATGAGCGGCGAACCCAGCCGGGCGCCTCCCTGGTGAAGGGCCTGGAATTGCGAGCGCACCGATTCCGAAGCGCAGATCTCCCGGACGCTCAGGCAGGCTCCCAGGCGCCATTGACCGTCTTGGGCAGCCAGTCCCCTGAGCTCGGAAAGCCGGGTCAGGGAAACCAGATGCCCGGGCCGCATGGCACCCCGCCGCATGGCCACCAGCAGGTCCGTGCCTCCGGCCAGCGGCCGGGCGTCGTCACCCAGCTCGGCCAGGAGGTCCAGCGCCTGGCTCAGGTCTGCGGGGTCATGATATTCAAACCGGGGCAGTCCGCATGGTCACGCTCCCCCTTTCCCGCTTGAGGGAAACACCTCGGGGTTCAGGCAATTGGGCGGGATCTCGCCGCTCAGGCCGGCGATCAGGTTCTTGGCCGCCATGAGCCCCATTTTGGTCCGGGTTTCCACGGTGGCGCTGCCGATGTGGGGCACGATGGTGACGTTGCGCATCCGCAGCAGGCCCGGGTGAATCTGCGGCTCCTTCTCGAAGACGTCCAGGGCCGCGCCGGCTATCTTTCCCTCACTCCAAGGCCTGCACCAGGGCCTCTTCATCGATGATTTCCCCCCGCGAGGTGTTGATGACATAGGCGCTCGGCTTCATGAGCGCGAATTGCCGGGAGGAAAGAAGCCGGCGGGTTTCCGGCAGCAGCGGCACGTGCAGGGAAACGAAATCAGATTCCCGCAGCAGGGCTTCCTGCTCCGCATAGCGCGCGCCGAGCGCACGTTCGACCCCTGCCTCGGCCCGCTGCTGATCGTGGTAGAGAATGGGCATGCCGAAACCGGCGGCCCTTCTGGCGACGGCCAGCCCGATGCGGCCGAATCCGATCAGTCCCAGGGTCTTGCCGTGCACGTCCGATCCGAGCAGCAGCATGGGCGCCCAGCCCTCGTATTTCCCGGCCCGGGCAAAGGCGTCGCTCTCCGCGATCCGCCGGGCGGCGCAGAGGAGCAGAGCCATGGTCAGGTCGGCGGTGGTGTCGGTCAGGACTCCGGGGGTGTTCGTCACCGCGATGTTCCTGGCCGTGGCCGCCGCCACGTCGATGTTGTTGTAGCCCACGGCGTAGTTGGCGATCACCTTGAGCCGGTCTCCGGCCGCCTGCATGACCTCGGCGTCGATCCGGTCCGTCAGCAACGGCAGGAGGCCGTCCTGCCCCGCCACCCCCGCCAGAAGCTCGGTCCGGGTGAGCACCCGGTCGTGGGGATTGCGGGTCAGTTCGAAGTTTTCCTCGAGCACCGCCATGGCCCGGGGCGGCAGTTCACGGGTCACAAACACCTTGGATTTCACGGGAACCTCCTCCTGCCTATCCTTTTTCTGCTCCGATCCCGCCCGAACCTGCTCGCCTGAGTGCCGGTTTCCCGGCGGGAAGCTCTGCCCGGGCCTGGCCGGGCCTGCTACTCCGGCGGCGGGCCGCCTGCCTGGCTGAGGGCTCGAAAAACGCTTTCCGGGTCCGCCGGCAGGGAGCGCACCCGCCCCCCGCAGGCGTTGGCGATGGCGTTGAGAACCGCCGGTGTGGCCGGGATGTTGGGCATTTCGCCGATGCCTTTGGCCCCGTAAGGGCCGTAGAGGTTGGGCACCTCCAGAATGATCGGCCGAACCGCGGGCATGTCCAGGGCGGTGGGAATGAGGTAGTCGCTGAAATGCAGGTTCTGGATGCGGCCGTCTTTGAGGGCCACCTCTTCCATCAGGGCATAGCCCAGCCCCATGGCCACGCCGCCTTCGATCTGTCCCTCCACCGCTTTCGGGTTGACGGCCTTGCCCACATCAAAGGCGGCCACGAAATCCGTCACGCTGACCTCACCGGTCTCCACATCCACCACCACTTCGGCCATGTGGGTCGAATAGGTGTAGACAAAATAGGGGTTCCCCTGACCGGTCTCCGGGTCGAGGCTGGCCGGCGGCGGGGCCCACCAGCCCTGGCCGATCAGGCGTTTGCCGGTCGCCATGCAGCGGCTGGCCGCTTCACGAAAGGCAACCCCGCGCTCTGGGTTTTCCCGGTCGTAGATCCGACGCTCGCGGGCCGCCAGCCGGTCAGGGGGGACTCCCAGCACTTCCGAGGCCGCGTCGAGGATTGAAGTCTTGACCTGGCGGGCAGCCAGCACGATGGCATTGCCCATCAGGGTGGTCGAGCGGCTGCCCACCGTGGGGCCTGATTCCGGCACCATGTCCGTGTCGGGCTGGACCACCCGCACGTCGTCCACGCTCACGCCCAGCTCCTCCGCGCAGATCTGGGGCAGCACGGTGGACGAACCCTGCCCCATTTCCGTGATGCCGGTGAACAGCAGCACCGAGCCGTCCTCGTGGACATGGACGCTGGCCCCGCAGGCGTCGCTGGCGGCTCCCACGCTGGTCCGGTACCAGCCCATGCCGATGCCCACGCCCCGGCGCAGGGTCTTTTCCGGGTTCAGGTAGCCGCTCTCCCGGCGGCGGCGATCCCAATCGAACGCCTTGGCGCAGGCCTCCAGGGTGTCCAGCAGGCCGACGCTCTGATCCAGGACCTGCCCGGTGGCGGTGGCCGATCCCAGCCGGAAGGCGTTCCGGCGCCGGATGTCGAGCGGGTCGATCTCCAGCTCGGCGGCCAGTTCGTCCATGACCTGTTCGTGGGCCACATGAACCTGGGGTGCTCCGAACCCCCGCATGGCTCCCGCCGTAGGGGTGGTTGGTGTAAACCAGGTAGGCATCCACCTTCACGTTTGGAATGACATAGGGGCCCGGCATCATGACCATGGAATGCACATGGGATCCGCCGGCCGGTGGAATGAGCGGCCCCAGGCTGGCATAGGCGCCCTGCTCGTCGTAGATCACACCTTCGAAGGCCGTCAGGCGGCCGTCGCGTCTGGCGCCGACCCTGATCTGCATGACCATGGGGTGGCGCTTGCTGGTCTGCAGCATGATTTCGCTCCGCTCCAGGCTCATGCGGACCGGCCGGCCGGTGTGGTAGGCCAGCACCGCCGCCCGGCAGCCGAGATCAATGGGGGAGTCCTCCTTGCCCCCGAAACCCCCGCCCACGGGGGCCTGCCGCACCCGCACCCGGTTGATGGGCACCCCCAGCACGGCGTTCACGTTGCGGCGCACGGTGAAAGGCGCCTGCATGGGTCCCTCCACCCGCATGACCCCGCCGGGCTCAGGCACGGCCATGATTATATCCGGCTCCAGATAGGCGTGGTCCAGAAAGGGGACCTCGTAGGTTCGCTCGAGGATCACCTCAGCCTCGCCAAAGCCCTGCGTGACGTCGCCCTTGCGGAGTTTGTTGTGGGAAAGGAGGTTGCCCTTTTCGTGAATCCTGGGTGCATCCTCCCGCATGGCCGCGCGAACGTCAAAGACAGCCGGCAGCGGTTCGTAGTCCACCTCGATCAGATCCAGTGCGCGCTCAGCCATTTCCTCGGTGTCGGCCGCCACCAGGGCCACCGCGTCACCCACAAATCGGACCTTGTCTCCGCAGATCACCGGCTGATCCGGAATCACCGCGCCAAAGCCGTTGCGGCCCGGCACATCCCGGGCGGTCAGCACCGCCGCCACCCCCGGCAAAGCCCGGGCTTTTTCCACCCTGACCCCGCGGAGGATCGCATGCGGGTGGGGACTGCGCAGGATTTTCCCGTGCAGAAATCCCGCCTGCGCGAAATCCGCGCCGAACAGCAACTGTCCGGTGACTTTGGACAGGGCGTCCTTGCGGGTCACCGACTGCCCGACCACGCTGGGGCCCAGCGCGGGCATGGCGGCCGTCTGGCGGGGATCGCGCCTTTCCCGGGTCAGCACCGGGGCTTTCTTCGGCTTGCGGCTCTCCTCCTGCATGGCTCTATCCTCGTCGCGCAGCCGCCGGTGCCTGCCCCCGGCGAGCGTTCGATGGGGTTTCTGTGCCGATCTCCCGCACCCTCCGGGCATCATCGATCAGACATTCCATTCTCAGGTTATGCTGGCGCATGAGACGCTCGGCCTCGTCGGCGCTTCTCTCCCCCAAGGCCCGGCAAACCTGGACATGATCCTCATAGAGATCGGGGAGGATCGGGGTGATGTCGAGTTCAAACGGCCTTGATCTGGCCTTGATGTTGGCAAGGAGTTCCTGCAGCAGCCAGTTGTCGCAGGACTCGTAGATCAGCCCGTGGAAGGCAAAATCCGCCTTGGAGTAGCCCAGCACGTCCTGTCCGCTCACATGCTCCCGCTGCTGCTCCAGCAGCTGGGCCAGGCGGGCCAGGGAGCGTTTGCTGATGTTCGCCGCGGCCAGGCGGCCCGCCAGGCCTTCGAGCAGACCGCGCACCGCGTACAGGTCACGGGCCATCTCCAGGGTCATCTGGGCCATGCGGATGCCCCGGTTCGGCACATGGCTGACCAGGCCCTCTTTTTCCAGGTTCTTTAGCGCCAGCGAAACCGGGGTGCGGCTCACCCCCAGATCCTTGGCCAGGCGTTCCACGTTGATCCATTTCCCTGGAGTGAACCGGTGGGAGACGATCATCTCGCGGAGCACTTTTTCGGCCTGTTCCTGGAGTGTCAATCGACTCAGAGCCTTGGGCATGGGCGGCGCCTGTTTCCTGCAAAAAGCGGGAATTCCTGAGGGGATCCTGTCCTTAATTCTTAGGGCAGACCGAGTTAGATGTCAACAAACATTTGACAATAAAATAGATTTTTGTGGATTTCTCAGGCTGAAACGATTCTCTCAAATCGCAGGAATTTGAAATCGTGTGAGGCGCTCAGCGGAATACCCCGGACCCAGGCCGAAGTTTACAGATCCGGCCCGGATGCGCTATGCTGAGCCGCCGTTGGCTTGTAAGCTGGCTCGCGCCGAGAACGGAGAAAAAGTCATGTCCATCCTGCTGGGCGCCATCGGCGACGATCTCACCGGATCCGCCGATCTGGCCCTGATGCTGGGCAAACACGGTCTGCCCGCCCTGCAGCTCATCGGAGTCCCCGAAAGCCAAATCGGCCTGGGAAACGCCCGGGCGGCGGTGGTCGCCCTCAAGAGCCGGACCGCCCCGGCTGCGGAAGCCGTGGCACAGTCCCTCGCGGCCTGCGACTGGCTGCTCCGTCAAGGCGCCCGACAGATCTTTTTCAAGTACTGCTCAACCTTTGATTCCACGGAGAGCGGAAACATCGGTCCGGTCACCGAAGCGCTGCTGGAGCACCTGCAAGTTCCGGCAACCATTCTGTGCCCGGCCTTTCCCGGGAACGGCCGCACGGTTTATCAGGGGCACCTGTTTGTGGACGGGCGTTTGCTCTCAGAGTCCGGCATGCGCCATCACCCGCTCACCCCCATGACCGATGCCGACCTGGTTCGCTTTCTGAGCAAACAGATCCGCTCACCCGACTCCGTGGGCTGCATTCCCTTCCCGGTCGTCGATCAGGGCCCTGCGGCGATCGCCGAGGAACAGGCCAGGCAGCAAGCTCTCGGCCGGCGCTATCTGATCGTCGACGCTCTCACCGACAGGCATCTGAAGGATATCGGAACGGCCGGCGAGACTCTCCGTCTGCTAACCGGGGGGTCCGGCTTGGCCATGGGCCTTCCGGCGAATTTCCGCCGCGCCGGTCGGCTGCCCGACCAGCCGGGACTGGTTCCTCTTCCCGGTATGCAGGGACCCGCGGCGGTTCTCGCCGGAAGCTGCTCGGCGGCCACCCGCAGCCAGGTGAAACGGATGGCGCAGCACCACCCGGCGCTCCGGATCGACCCCCTGACACTGGCCGCGGGGCTCCAGCCGACCGATGATGTGATTCACTGGTTCCGCTCTGCCGTGGAGCAAGGGCCCGTGCTCATCTACTCCTCGGCCGGACCCGAGGAGGTCCGTGCCGCCCAAGAGCACCTCGGGAAAGAGCGGGCCGGTGCGCTGGTCGAGCGATTCCTGGCCGAGACCGCGCGGGCGCTGGTTGCCGAAGGCGTAACCAAACTCATCGTCGCCGGCGGCGAGACCGCGGGCGCGGTCGTTGAGGCGCTGGGGGTGAAGACGCTGCACATCGGGCCGGAAATCGCGCCCGGCGTGCCGTGGACCTTCAGCAGCGACAGCCCGGAGCTGTGTCTGGCGCTGAAATCGGGCAACTTCGGCGACCAGGATTTCTTCGAAAAAGCCCTGGGGATGCTGCCATGACCGAAGCCGGCCTGCGGAACATGATGGCCATGCATGGAAAGTCGCTTTTCGAACGCGGGTACGCCGCCGGAGGATCGGGAAACCTCAGCCTGCGGCTGGAAGACGGGTTCCTTTTGACACCCACCAACTCATCCCTGGGCCGGCTGATTCCATCCAGGATCTCGAAGCTCGACAGGCAAGGCACCCCCCTGGCGGGAGACAAGCCCTCGAAGGAATGCGCCCTGCATCTGGCGGTGTACCGGGCACGGCCGCAGGATGGCGCCGTGGTGCACCTGCACTCCACTGCCGCAGTGGCGGTTTCCTGCCTGCGCGGGCTGGATCCGGACTCCGTTCTTCCTCCGCTCACTCCCTACTTCGTCATGAAAATCGGCCGGCTGCCTTTGCTGGGGTACTACCCCCCCGGAGACCCCGGGCTGGCAGCGGCGGTGGGCGAAGCCCTGCAGGCCCGAAGAGCGGTTCTGCTGGCCCATCACGGCACGGTGGTCGCCGGCAAGGATCTGGACGACGCGGTCCAGGCGGCCGAGGAGATCGAGGAAACCGCCCGGCTCTTTCTGCTGCTGGGAGACCGCGACCACCGGGTGCTGGATGCCCATCAAATTGCGGAGTTGGGGGAGAGAGCGAAGAAACCCTGACCGACTGTCTGGTTTTCCGGATTTCAGGTGCCGGGGGTTCCCGCCGGGGCTGAGCCGTAGTGTTCCTGGATCCAGGCCTGGTAGTCGCCGCTCTGCACCCGCCGGACCCAGTTCTCGTGGGCCAGGTACCAGGTCACGGTCTTGCGCAGGCCGCTCTGCAGGGATTCCCGGGGATGCCAGCCGAGCTCCCGCCGGATCTTTGAAAAATCGATGGCGTAGCGGCGGTCGTGACCCGGGCGGTCTTTCACGAAGGTGATCAGCCGGCGGCGGGATTGCCCGTCTGCGGGCGGGGCGAGTTCGTCGAGAACGTCGGCGATCATTTCCACCAGGCGCAGGTTCTCCAGCTCGGCGGCTCCGCCGATGTTGTAGGTCTCCCCTCTCCCGCCCCGCTGCATGATTTCCCAGATGGCCGCGCAGTGATCCTGAACATAGAGCCAGTCCCGGACGTGAAGCCCGTCCCCGTAAACCGGCAGCGACTCCCCTTTCAGGCCCCGCAGGATCATGAGCGGAATCAGCTTTTCCGGGAACTGGTAGGGGCCGTAGTTGTTGGAGCAGTTGGAGAGGGTCACCGGCAGGCCGTAGGTCGCATGATACGCGCGGACGAGATGGTCGGAGGCGGCCTTGGAGGCGGAATACGGGCTGTTCGGGCTGTACGGGGTCTTCTCGGTGAAGTGCCCTTCCCGGCCCAGAGCTGCCGAAGACTTCGTCCGTGCTCACGTGGTGGAAGAGCTCCAGCCGGCCGGCGCGTTCTCTGGCAGCCTGGAGCAGGTTGAAGGTCCCCACGATATTGGTCTGGACAAAGTCATCCGGGCGCACGATGGAGCGGTCCACGTGGGATTCGGCCGCGAAGTGGCAGACCGCGTCCACCCGGTGCTCGTCGAACGCCCGCGCCAGGCGGTCGCGGTCCCGGATATCGGCCTGCTCGAAGAGGTAGCGCCCCGGAAAACGTTTCTCCAGGCCGGCGAGGTTTTCCCGGTTGCCGGCGTAGGTCAGCGCGTCCAGGTTGACCACCCGGCCGGCGTAGCCGGATTCCTCCAGCAGGTAGCGGATGAAGTTGCTGCCGATGAAGCCGCAGCCGCCGGTCACCAGAATGCATTCCATGATCCCGACCCGTCGTCTCCTGAGGTTGCTGCGTCCTTCATATCAGAGTCGGACTGGCTCCACAACGGCAAACTGGGGGGGTCAACCCACCCTAGCGCGCCGCAAGAGCTCCCACCACGGGGCGCTGACGGGCGGCCGGTCCTGGAAATCCCTCTGGACCTTCGCTATAATTCCTGCGTATCGGGTTGGTGTGTGAGAAAACCGGGTTGGAGAACCGCTGCAAGAGGCCAGCAATGATCAAGATGTGGTCGCGATCCTGTCCCGCAAGGCTATGGGTATCGCCTGGGAGGCTTGCCGGGGCAGGTACCGTGTCAGGCAGGTTGATCCGGTGGGTCTTTCTTGGCGGGGCACTCGTGTTCCTGATCGCCGGGTCGCCGGCTTGCCGCGAACAGCAAACCGGCAACCCCGCATCGACCAGTTCGGGCAGCAAGACTATCGAAAACAAGGGGTCGGACACCCTGGTCAACCTGGCGCTGGCCTGGGCTGAGCGCTACATGCTGGAACAGCCCGAGATGCGCATTTCCGTCACGGGTGGCGGTTCAGGCACGGGGATCGCCTCCCTGATGAACCACACGGTGGATATTGCGAACGCATCGCGTGAAATGAAGATCGAAGAGATCCAAGCCGCCCAGGCCGAGGGGATCATTCCCGTGGAATTCGTAGTGGCACGCGATGCCATCGCGGTGGTGGTCAATCCTTCCAACCCGGTGAGCGCCCTGACCCTGCAGCAGATTTCGGATATCTACACGGGCAAGATCACCAACTGGCGAAAAGTGGGAGGAGAAGACCGGCCCATTGTGCTGCTGTCCCGGGAATCCAATTCGGGGACGTATGTCTATGTCCTGGAGCACGTCATCCGCATGGGAGAACCAAAGAGCAAGCTGCTTTTCTCGCCGGACACGCTCCTGATGCCGTCTTCTGAGGGAATCAGCACGGAGGTGCGACAGAACCCGAATGCCATAGGGTATGACGGCCTTGGCTATGTGACAGGGGATCAGAAGGTGCTGGCGGTGGCCAGGGACGCGAACAGCCCATACGTGCTGCCATCGATCGCCACTGTCAACGATGGATCCTATCCCATTTCCCGGCCCCTCTACATGTACACCGCCGGTGAACCCAGCGGCCGAGTAAAGGCTTATGTGGACTGGGTGCTGGGGCCGGGTCAAGAACTGGTAGCCAAATTGGGCTTTGTACCCTTGCATTGAGGTCCCTGAAATGTTTGCTCATCGGCGGGCAGAAGCGGCGCAGGCCGACTGGCGGGAGTTCGTCATCGAAGCTCTCATCCGGGTGCTGGGCTTTTCAACCATTGGCTTCGTCCTGCTCATCTTCCTTTTCCTGCTGCGGGAAGGCGTGCCGATCTTCTCCAGGGTGCCGCTTTCCAACCTCTTCGGGATCCATTGGTACCCGACCTTTGATCTCTTCGGGACCCTGCCGCTCCTGCTGGGTTCAGCCTTGGTGACCGTGACCGCCATCCTTATGGCCTTGCCTCTGGGGGTAGCCACCGCCGTCTTTGTGCGCGAAGTGGCACCGGACTGGGCTCGCGAGGTTCTCAAGCCGTTGATCGAGGTCCTGGCGGGCATCCCCTCCGTGGTGCTGGGCTTCATCGGCATACATGTGGTTGCGCCACTGATCCGCGAGACTCTCGGGGCTCCCACAGGCCTCACAGTGTTCACCGGCGGCCTGCTTCTGGCTTACATGGCACTTCCCACCATCATCAGTGTGGCCGAAGACGCCTTGGATGCGATCCCGAAAAGCTTCCGTGATGCCGGCCTGGCTATGGGGGCGACGCAATGGCAGACGATTTGGCGGGTGGTGGTGCCGGCAGCCCGTTCCGGAATCACGACGGCGGTGATGCTGGGCATGGGGCGCGCCATCGGTGAAACCATGGCGGTAATGATGGTGACCGGCAACGCTGCCCGCATGCCGCTCAGCCTGGATTCGCTGTTCAAACCCGCTCGCACCATGACCGCCACCATCGCCGCGGAAATGGGCGAGGTGGCTCAGGGGAGCACCCACTACCATGCCCTGTTCGGCATTGCCATCATCCTCTTTATCCTCACGTTCCTGATCAACCTGGTGGCTGCATCCACCATCTTCAAGAAACAGCGTCGCGGAGGCCTGCGCTGATGAGTCGATACCGGGTACAGCGGTTTGGCTTTGCCCTGTTGAGCCTTGCTGCCCTGGCGGTGGTGGCTCCTATTTTGGTCGTGATCGGGATTATCGTGGTTGAGGGTGCGGGGGCTGTTTCCTGGGAATTCATCACCGCCATGCCCTTCGATGGGATGAAACAGGGCGGCATTTTCCCGGCACTGGTCGGTACCCTCCTGCTCACGCTGGGAACCGCCCTGGTCGCCATTCCCATCGGGGTGGGAGGAACCATCTATCTGACCGAATACGCGCGCGATACCTGGGTGACCCGCTGCATCCGACTGGCCATCGTCAATCTGGCCGGGATTCCATCCATTGTGTACGGGCTCTTCGGGCTGGGGATGTTCGTGCTGTTTCTCAAGATGGGCACATCCATTTTGGCCGGGGCGTTGACCCTGGCCATCATGACCCTGCCGGTGATCATCAGCACGGCGGAAGAAGCGCTGCGTGCCGTGCCCACCGAATTTCGGACGGTGAGCGCCAGCCTGGGAGGGACGCGCTGGCAGGGGATCCGCTACATCGTCCTGCCCCAGGCTTTGCCGGGCATCATCACCGGCGTGATCCTGGGTTTGCTGCGGGCTGCCGGGGAGACGGCCCCGATTCTCTTTACCGTAGCCGCCTTCTTCCTGCCGCGGTTGCCGCAATCCCCCTTCGATCAGACCATGGCCCTCCCTTACCATCTCTATGTGATCAGCACGCAGGTGCCGGGCATGCCCCTCGGTATCCAGCACGGCACGGCGCTGGTGCTGCTCGCCCTGGTGCTTTCCATGAACCTTGTGGCAACCGTCATTCGCAGCTATTTCCGGCGCAAAAGACAATGGTAGACCCCAAGATTCATATTGACAAAGTGAGCTATGCTTATGGAGACACCTGGGTATTGCGTGACGTGACCTTGGACATCGCCCCCCACAGCGTCACGGTGTTTTTTGGTCCGGCGGGCGGCGGCAAGACGAGCCTGCTTCACCTGATCAATCGCTTGAACGATCTGGTGGAAGGCACGCAAATGAAGGGCCGGATCCTGCTGGATGGACAGGACATCTACGGGGCCGACATCCATGTCCCCAAATTGCGGCAGCGGGTGGGCATGGTGTTCGCCCTGCCGCTGCCCCTGCCGGGAACCGTTCGGGAGAACGTTCTGTATGGTCTCAAACTGGCGGGCATAAGGGACCGGTCACAACTGGACGAGCGCCTGGAACGGAGCCTCACTCAGGCCGCGCTCTGGGAAGAGGTCAAGGAGCGGCTGGACGATCCGGCCACGGCTCTTTCAGGAGGGCAGCAGCAACGCCTGTGCATCGCCCGCAGCCTGGCCCTGGAACCCGATGTCCTGCTCCTGGATGAACCCACCTCGGGTCTCGACCCGATTTCGACCCGCAAGGTGGAAGACTCCCTGTTCGAATTGAAACAGCACTACACCATCATCATTGTGCCGCACAGTATCCAGCAGGCCGCTCGGCTGGCCGATCAGGCCGCCTTCTTTCTCATGGGCGATCTCGTTGAATACGGCCCTCGCACGGAGCTCTTCACGCGGCCGCGAGACAAGAGAACCGGGGACTATATCACCGGTCGTTTTGGGTAGGGATAGGGGATGGAGAAGATCCAGGTGAATCATCTCAGCTTCTATTACGGCAGCCATTTGGCGCTGTCCGATATTTCCATCCCCATTCAGGCACATCGGATCACTGCCCTCATCGGTCCGTCGGGATGCGGCAAGTCCACCTTCCTGCGCTGCCTCAACCGGATGAACGATACGATCCGGGGGACACGGGTGACCGGGGAGGTGCTCCTGGACGGGCAGGACATATATGGTGGGGACATCGACGTGGTCGAGTTGCGCAAGCGCGTGGGGATGGTCTTTCAGCGGCCCAACCCCTTTCCGCAATCCATCTTCAACAACGTCGCTTTCGGCCCGCGGGTGCTGGGGCTGGCGAACCGCAAGGAATTGGCCCCTCTGGTGGAAGAAAGCCTGCGCGCTGCTGTCCTCTGGAACGAGGTAAAGGACAACCTCCATCAGAGTGCCTTCAGTCTGTCTCTGGGGCAACAGCAGCGGCTATGCATTGCCAGGACCATCGCGGTCAAGCCCGAAGTCATCCTGATGGATGAGCCTTGTTCGGCTCTTGATCCCATCGCCACACTGCAGATCGAAGAACTGATGGGAACGCTCAAGGCCGACTACACCATCGTCATCGTCACCCACAACATGCAGCAAGCTGCACGCGTATCGGATCATACTGGTTTCTTCTGGATGGGGGAGTTGGTGGAATTTGATGTGACCAGGTCGATCTTCACGCGGCCCAGTCAGAAACTGACGGAAGACTACATCACCGGGCGGGCCGGCTAAGGACGTGTCGATCTGGAACAGATCGGGATCGGCCTACACCTTTGGCCAATGGAGGTTCAAATCAGGCTATGCCGCGAAAAGCATTTGACCAGTTGCTGCAATATCTGGAAGAACGGCTCCAGGAGCTGGGCCGCATGGTGGAAGAAGCCCTGGTGGTGTCAGTGGATGCCTTGAAACGCCGGGATCTGAAAACCGCACGGCAAATCGTCGATGCCGATCACGCGATCAATGAGAGGCGTTTTGCCATTGAACACGAAACGCTCGTGGTGATCGCCACGCAGCAGCCTATGGCAGGGGACCTGAGGACTCTCGCCGCTATCCTGGAAATCACCACCGAGCTTGAACGGATCGGGGATTACGCCAAGGGTATCGCCAGGATCACCATCAGGATGGGGATAGAACCCTTTGTCAAACCGCTGATCGATATCCCACGCATGGCCGAGAAAGCGTGCACCATGCTGCACAGGGCGCTGCACGCCTTCTTTGAACGGGATGTCGAGCTGGCTCGCATCATTCCCATGGAAGATCAAACGATGGACGCTCTCTATGACCAGATATTCCGCGAGCTGACCAACTATATCATGGTCGACCCCAAACTGGTTGATCGAGCCAATTATCTGATCTGGGTGGCCCATAACCTGGAACGGGCTGCTGACCGTGTGGTGAACATTTGCGAGCGGGTGATCTTCATGGTCACCGGTGAAGTCGTGGAGTTTGACGACAAAGCCTAGGACCTGAGCAACGGCGGCTTCGATGGGCAACCTCTCAGTAGGCCTTGCTCAGGACTCTCTGAAATCCCCGCGAATCGTCATCCGCTGCAAACCGTGGTACTCCTTGTCTGTCATCTTAATCCTATATAATGCCGGATTCAGATCATGCGGCCGAACTTCAGCGCGCCCTTGCTGAGGGACAGCTGCAGCCGGGACTGGACCAGCTCGCCGGCGGTTTCGCTGAAAGGCAGGTAGACGAGGCTTGCCGCCTTTACGGGCAGGCGCATCCGGGGCAGGCGCGGGAAAAGCCATTCCCTGTCCCGCGCCAGATCGGCCAGGATCACCTTGAGCACCTGGGCAGCCTCCGTCCGCGGCAGGGTCACGGGGAAATCCCTGACTCTTTCCTTTCTTCCCCAGGGTTCGGTCGGCGGCGGTGCCAGGGTCAGCCGACGGGCCAGCCGGAGAAAGCTCCGGGGCTGGACCTTGAAGGCCGGACACCAGAAGGTCAGCCGGCCCTGCTCCCCCTGCAGGCCTGTCCGCCGCTGAAAGATTTCCACCTCTCCCCCGGCTGGATCCGCCGCTGCGCTCTCGAGCTGCCAGAACGGCAGCCGAAGGGGCGAGCTCCCGTTGTCGGCCGCCAGCAACGACTTGATCTGCCGGAACCCCTGCCGGTCCGGCTCCCAGAAGGTCTCACAGTTCCTGCAGGCCAGCACCGCGCTGTCCGAGGCGCCCTCCAGGTTCCAGCCGCATTGAGGACAGAGGGCGGCCCGGAACGCGGGCAAATGGACCGGCGTGGCTGCCGCCTGCTCCTCGATCAGTCTTTCCGGTTCGCGAAGCGAAGCCAGCCGCTGATCGGACACGGCGTCGAGGAGATCCCGGCCGCGGATACGGAGCGGGAGGTAGATCAGGCTGAGGGTCTCCCCGATAAAGGCGCGGTGATAGACCGCTCCCTTCCCTCGCAGGGAAGTCAGCCCGGCCGCCCGCTGCATGAAGCCCGCCAGGTCAATGGCGGGCTTCAGAAACGTGCCCGCCAGGCCGGGCACCAGGAACCGCATCCGCAGAGCCTGGGGTCGGACGCCCAGGGACACGGGCAGCCCTTCGAGCGGGCTCAGGCAGCGGGAGAAGTCCAGCACCTTGCACCCGATCGAGCGGCCCCGGCAGAAGAAGACCTTGCCCCGGAAGCGGAAATAGGGGGCCCAGATCAGGTCTTCCTCTCCCCCTCGGGGAGGCAGGAAAAAACGGAATTCTTTTTCCGAGTGCAGGCAGTGGCCCACATTGCAGTGCGGGCATTGCAGGAGCCGGGCGCCTTCCGCCAGCACGACCGCTGCGCCGCACTGGGGGCATTCCTGCTCGAAGCGCAGCTCCATCTCAGCTCATCTTCTCCCCGCACTGGTTGCAGTAAAGCGAGCCGGGGAGGTTTTCGGCGCCGCACTGCGGGCAGCTGCGGGGAGCCGGCTTGCCGCCCCGCTGCGCACCGCAGCGTGGACAGAAGCGGGAGGTGGGCGGCAGGTTCTTGCCGCATTCCAGGCACTGGTCATAGACCAGCTGCTGGTGACCGCAGTAAGGGCAGAAACGGCCATCGCGGGGCACCGGGTAGGAGCACTCGGGACATTTGGTGTCCGACGCTGACCCGGCCCCGGCAGCGGCGCCCTGGGCCCCCAAGGCGCCGGCCAGCATGGAAGGCAGCATGAAGCCCAGCCCCAGCCCCAGCCCCGAGCCAGCCTCGCCGGTGGATTCGGCTGCCTTTTCCATGGCCATGGCGGCCTTCATCTTCACCAGCCGGTCCAGGTCCTGGAGGACCTCCAAACGGCTCCGGTCGTCGATGGCCTTCTGCACCTCGGGCGGCGGAGTGATGGAGGTGACGTAGAGCTGGCTCAGGCGGAGCCCGAAGTGACCGAAATCCTCCTGCAGGCGCTCCTGGAGCGCGTCAGAGAACTCGTCGTAGCGGCCCGGCAGATTGAGGAGGCTGTCGAGCTTCTCGCCCAGGAAATCGTTCAGGCGCGAAACGATCACCCTTTTCAGGTAGTCCTCGATCTCCGGGGTGCTGTAGCGGCCCATGGTGCCCACCAGGGTGTTTACAAACAGCACCGGCTGGACCACCTGCAGGTTGAACACCCCGTGGGCCCGCAGCCGCACCAGGCCCAGCTCGGAATCCCGAAAAGCCACCGGGTCGCGGGTGCCCCACTTCAGGTTCGGGAACACCTTGGTGTTTACCAGGTAGACCTCGGCCCGCAAGGGGCTTGTCATGGCCCAGGGCACGCTCAGGATCTTGGTCAGGATGGGGATGTTGGCTGTCTTCAGGGTGTGGCGGCCGGGGCCGTAGGCCTCCACTGCCCGGCCTTTGTAGAACAGGATGCCGGCCTGGCTCTCACGCACGATCAGCTGGGCGCCGAACTTGATCTCGCCGGAGCCCTTTTCCGGGATGCGGTGCACGAGCTCCTGCCCGGTTTCGTCGAACCATTCGATGACCTCCAGGAAAACCACGTTGTCGGTCCCCATGATCGCCTCCTGTCAGCTTGCGTGAGAAAAAAAGCCGAAATCCGCTTCGGATTTTCCCTGCAGATACTGTGCCAGGTATCACCCACCCCCCCTGACCGTTACGCCATAATTACCCCCAAGAACTGGACAGGGCATTAAGGGGTAGAGGAGCTATCGTGCGGGGGGAGGAACGCCTCACGGTCAAGCTGGAACACTTCGGATGCACGTGCTGGCCATCACGCGCCTTATGGGGATTCTGATTTTTTCCCGGGGCTCGCCTGCTCCGCTACAATCGGTACACCGTCGGAACCTCTTCGGCGTCAATTTCAATGCCGACATGGTCCCCTGTTTTGAATCCCAGCCTGTGGAATTCCGCAACGACCTCCTCATGTCTCTCGATCTTCCAGGAGACAGACCAAAGCGGGTTGCGGACCGTATCGATCCCGTAGGCATCGTGACTGCCCAGATTCACCCAGATCCTGTCCTTGGCAATGAGCGTGTCCGCTTCGGCCAGGAAGTAATCCCTCCGGTAGAGATTCCCCTGCAGGGCTTTGGAGAGCTGCTTCTGGAGCTCTGGCGTCTCATCCAGATAATGATTCGCGATCTGGTAGAGCTCCATGGGAACCTTGACGGAGAGTCCGACAACCGCAAACCGCTCGTATCGCAGCGCGAACTCTTCCATCTCCCTTTCGTAGTCGGCCACGATCGCAAGGATATCCCCAAAAGCAACCGCCGGCCCCTCGTGCCCCAGGACGAAATCCTCGCAGCGGTCAATGATGTTCCTGTAGAAAGCTTGACTGTCCATTACCCACGCCGGTCTTTCGCGGTAGTTCCTTCGCTTGCGGATCCTTCGCACGTCGTTCAAGCGAATGGACCGTTCGCTTTCTCTTTGCTCCAGGGTTTCAAATTGGGAGATGTCCTTGGCCTGCACCACGTGGATCTCGCCGTCGGCCGAGGCAATGTATTCGATTTCGCACTTGAAACCCAAGAGATCTTGAATCTGCTGAGAAACTTCCAACAGCCTTCTGTCGTGCGGCGTCATCGTGATATAGGGTTCACTTTCGACCCGGTGGATTCGATCTCGGGAGTATCCGAATTCCCAGCGGCTTCCGAGCATTTTCGCCATGATGTTCGTGCCCTCAATGTACGGCATGACCAGAACGCCCATTTCCTGCAATTCGATCTCAGGAGCCCCTTTGAATTTCTGCTGCCTTTGGATGGAAAGACGCCGCACGGTGCTCGCTCTTCTGATAATCCGCTCCCGGGCATAGAGAATCCCGGAAATGTCGGCATACGTCTCCAAAGAATCAAAAGTTCCGCCCTTGAGCAATTCCTCCAGCGGATGAGCGCTTCTGGCCAGAACCTTGTAGCTTTCGCGGTGGCGCTCCAGAAACGCTTCCAGGCCCCCGAACTCCCTGCTGCGAAAATTTTCGGCTGGAACATGGATGAAATCCGGGACATTGAAGCTGGCTTCCCTTAGTTTCTCGAGAAGCCTTACTTTCTGTGTTGGAAGAGAGCTGCCAACTGCGCCCGGCGCGTCCCCACCGGATTTCGTTTCTCCGCTATCCCCGCTTCTGTCCATTTTTCTTGCCTTTCTTCCCCAACGCCTTGGCCTTCCTGATCAGCTCACACAGTGTTTTCAGGTCAGGCGGCTTCTCGAGCAAGCCGGCCGCTCCCAACTTCAGGGCCTGCTCGGTAATTTCCATTGTGGCAAAGCCGCTCAGAAGGATAACTTGCACCTCCGGGCTGATCTTCTTGATCGCCCTCAAAGCATCGAAACCGTCGAGCCCCGGCATCATCAAGTCGACAACGATGGCATCGAAATGCTCATCAGCCAGTCTGTCCAGAGCCTCCAAAGGAGAAGTCGTGGCGAATACCTCCATGCCCATTATCCGCATCCGCTCGGCGACGGTTTCAAGCAATTCGATTTCGTCATCCACCAGGAGCACTTTTTCTCTCATCTGGAAATACTGCCTTTTCGGTCGGCTGGGACTATCTGCCTAGAACAGACCTGGGGGAGAGTATGATCTCTCTTACTCTTGCTTCCCGAATGCGCTCTTCATGTTCGGTCTTCTTCGCATAGGCCTTGCTCAGCTTTTCGACCAATTCCGTGGTCTCACAGGGTTTCTTGAGGTAGTCGAATGCCCCCAGTTTCATTCCCTCGATGGCCGACTCCACCGTTGCATGACCGGTCAGCATAATCACTTCGGTCAGGGGTTTCAGGCGCTTGATTTCGCTGAGAGTTTCGGTTCCGTCCATTCCCGGCATGGCCACGTCGAGGATGACGACATCGTAGTTGTAGGCCCTTGTTTTTTCGACCGCCTCTTCCCCGCTGAAAGCCGTGGTGACGTCGAACTCCCTCATTTTCAATCGTTCCGCCAATGCTTCGGTAAATTCCTTTTCATCGTCAACGATGAGGATTCTGGGGTCCATTTCCATTCCTCCTTGCAAAGGGTCTTCACTCTCCGGATATTGAGAGGGTTAGGGTTGACGTGCCGGCAGACTGAGGACGATTTCACCCAACTGGGGCTGGATTGCCAGATCAGCGCCCAGGGCAGCCAGAACAGCCTCTGCTTCCCCTCCGAAAGGACGGTTTTCATGGGTGACCGCAGTGAGACCCGTGAAACGGACACTCGCGCCATTTGGCTTTGCATCTGCAATCAGACCGATGGTGCTGGACTCCCCAGCGGCATCCATGGCGATACGCAGGCAGAGCCAGATGGCATTTTCCAGGCTGAACTTCTTCGTCGTGACCGGGACCGGGGTTTCCGGGGTCTTGAGTTCGAGGAGGATCCGCTTTGTGGAGGCAGTCCTTCGAGAGAAGCCGGCAACCAATCCCAGGACCTCGCGCAAATCGACTTGCCCCACCGGTTCGTCGACGCTGTGGGCGAACCGATTCATATTCTTGATGATTTCATCTCCCCGCCGCACCTGGTCTCTGATCTTGCCGGAGACCGCCTTGACCCGGCCCTCATCCAGGGGCTTTCCCTTCTCTGCCATGGCAGCCAGGTCCTCGAGAAGCCCTGCGTTTTCATTGATGATCGCGAGCACGTTTTTCATTTCGTGGGAAATGCTGGCGGTCACCTGACCAAAGAAGCGAACTCCCGATTCATCGGTGGTGTCTGACACAGCGTTCATGATTCATCCCCTTCGGTTCCCAGAATCGAATTCATCTTCTGGATCAGTTCGTCGATGTCCACCGGCTTCATCAAGCACCTGCCTTCTCCTGCTCGGGTTGTGATCTCCTGGAAATCCTTCTCTGAACCGTGGCCGGTCAAGAATATGCATTTCATTTCCGGCCGCTGAGTTTGAAGCATCTCCCTCAGGGCTAGCCCGCCGAGTTTCGGCATCTTCACATCCAGCACGGCCAGATCAAACTCCGCGGCCTTGGCAAGTTCAACCGCTTCCGACCCGGTGGTGGCCCATTGGACATCAATCCCTCGAATGATCAACCGTTCGGCCAGGGTTGAAACGAACTCCTCTTCATCGTCCACCAACAAGACGCGCATCAGGCTTCCTTCTCCTTTCGCTCCGGGTGCAGCGGCAGTGCGATCGTAAAGCGCGTTCCCTTTCCCAAGTCGCTGTGCACGCTTATCCTGCCCCCGATGCCTCGGACCAGGTTGTAGGTGATGGACAGTCCGAGGCCGGTGCCGCCCCTGTTTGCCTTGGTGGAAAAAAAAGGCTCAAAGATCCTCTCAAGATCGCCTGGCGCAATCCCGCAACCGTTGTCGGAGAACTCGATCTCAATGGAGTCCTTACCCCGCTGTTTGACCTCGATGTCCAGACGTCCCTCGTTCTCAACGGCGGCGAAGGCGTTGTTGATGATGTTCAGAAAGATCTGTTGCAGTTTCCCCCGGTCGCTCTCAAAGGAAGCCAAGTCATCCGGCGCATTCAACGTGATCACGATACCCCGGTGCTCTGCCTCCTTCTCGAGAAAACCCAGGACCTCTTCGATGACCTCTCGCAGATTGACAGGTTCCACGGCCGCTTCAAAATTGCGTGCAAATGCCAGCAGTCGCTTGGTGATGGTGCCGGCCCGTTTCACCGAAACGAGGATTGCGTCCACAAGCCCCCTCAACTTCGGATCCGGGGCGTACTCTTTCATCATGCTGAAGAGGTCCTTGATGAGCCCCGCTTTCTCGTTGATGATGGCCAGAGGGTTGTTGATTTCGTGAGCCACGTTGGCAGCCATACGGCCGATGGAGGCCATCTTGTTTGCGTACTCCACCTGGTGCAGCGTCATTACCCGTTTTTCGTCAGCGATCCGTATCCGCCTCACCATGTAAGTCGCCATGGCCAGGATCACCGAGACAATAAGAGCAATGCTGACGACGAGAAAAACGATGAGTTTGAGCCGGGTCCTGAACCACGGTTTCATGAGTTGGCGCTTGTCCTTGATGACCATCAGAACAAAGGGCGTCTGATCAATGAACCGGTATCCGAAGACCAAGTTCTTCCCGTCGAGGGCTTTTTCCTCGAAGACCTCGGTCTTGGGCGAGTACGCGGGGACTTGGAGCGGCACCCGGTCAAGGACCTTTCCGTAGTAGCGGGAGGGTGTCTGGAGCGTACCCTCCTGATTCACCAGGAAGGCATCCCCCATGCCCCCGATTTCCATGTTCGACAATAGATCCTGGAAGGGGTTGATCCCGATCGCGGCCCTGAGCACGAAAGAGGTGCCATCTGCCTGGAGGCCTTTCACCGCGATGACCATGTGGGGTACCTGTCGGTACCCGAGAAACACGTCGCTGATATGGCTCCCATGGTCCAGCACCTGTCGGTACCAGTCCTGGTCGCGATAATTTCGTCCTCCGAGGTTGTAAGGTCCCACGTAGTTTCTCTGGCGGCCAGCAGAGTCGATCACGCCGAGGTCCACAAAGCCGCCGCCGAAGCTCTTCTGAAGGTTTTCCAGTATGGCGCTCAGCCTTGAGGGCTCGCTCAATGCTTCCAGGGAGTTGTCGTGAACAATGAATTCCAGGGCTGCTTTGCGTTCCGTCAGGAAGAAGGATATGGTGCGCCTGGTGTTCGATACGATCCGTGTGGCGCGGGAGAGGAATTCCGATTCAATGGCATGTTGGGTCACCCGGTAATCGACCAGCGTGATGGAAATCAAGGGGAGGAGGGTAACCCCTCCAGTGAGAAAAACGGCGAGCTTCCACATACGCCGGTAATTGAAAAGGTGTCTGGAGGTGTCGGGTGAAGCCTCCCGTCTGTCTGGTAATGGCATTCCAATCTTTTCCAGCAGGGCCATAGAGTCTCCGCGAGAGTCTGGGTTCTGCCGCTCAGACTTCTCGCTACGAAAGCTTCCGCTGATTGATTTTCTGATGCGCCCGCCTTATGGTCTGACTCAGCTCATCGATATCTACGGGCTTCTGCAGATAGGCGAACGCGCCAAGCCCCATGCAAACCTCCCGATCCGCATCGGAACCATGGCCGGTGAGAATGATGACCTCAATAGCCGGCTGAGTCTTCTTGACCCGCTTAAGAACCTCGATGCCGTCGATTCCCGGCATCCTCAAGTCCAGGATCATCACATCCGGCTCATCCTCCCTGATCAGCTCGAGCGCCGATTCTCCGTCATAGGCCACAGCCGAGCCCATATCCCGCATGAGCAGGCGCTCGGACAGGGTCTGCACGAATTCCCGCTCGTCATCCACCAACAGAACCTTTGAGGGCAGTTCGAAATCGTGCTTGCGGTAAATGTCCGCTTTGTGGAAATCAGGCCCGACCCGAGTTGTGACCGATGCCACCCCCGGCACCTGGACCGCAATCGACTTGAGCTCCTCTTCGAGTCGGCTCAGCATCAGGACATGTTTGCTGATGGTCAGGGTCACCGCCCCTTCATCCGCCGTCACACCCACCTGGTGGCCTTCCTTCGCAAGGGCGACCTCGACGCTGGCCGCCAGGAGGAAACCTTCGACCGCTTTCTTCGAACGCTTTGTCGGTCTGATTACCTCCTTCTCCAGATTGACGGTGATCAAGTCAACCATCTCCTCTGCGGCCATTTTGTCCGTCGGAATGACCATGTCGTATAGCGAGGCGTCCCAGGGGTCGTTGATCTGGAATAAGGAAAAGACCCACGCCGCACGATCCTCATCGTGCTTTCGGATCAGCTTGACCGCCTCGCTTTCGCTTATTGCCCGTTCCTGAAGGGCTGAGGAACTCCTGAACGCCAAGTCGGCGATCAAACAGACCCTGAGAACATGACTCACCGCCTTGGGTATCAGATGTCCGGTGAATCCTTGGAGAACGAACCGATCATCGGAGAGCATTTGTGCCAGCGTCAACCGGAGGTACGCCAAGGAACGTTCCTTCTCGTGGGTGAATTTGTTGAATACCGACGTTTTTGCCGAAAAAGCCTTCCCCATCTTTTGGGCCGACATCCCCGAAAGCTTGCTGGCCTCAGCGAGAACGTCTGCGTCACCAAGCAGACTGTATCCAATCCTTTTGCAAAGCTCTTTTGTAACGTCCTCTTCTCGGCAGAAGATTCCACCGAATAGCGTAATGACCGGCATTTGCACCCCTCCGTTGAACTACGATTCAGATAAATCGCAGGCGGTCACGAGCGGGCACCGTTCCTCTTTGCCCGTCCGGTGTGTGACTTCGTGTATGGAGCTCAAAGCTCTTTCCATGCTCGGGTAAAGATGGCCTTCTCCCAGTTTCGCAGGAAAATGGGTCCGGGTGAAGACTTTCATGACCGATTCATTCACACCGCTCATCGATATGTCGACCCCGGCGCTTCTCACCCGGTCCACAAGCAGAGACAAAGCCTCTTCTCCAGAGGCGTCAATATCGTTGATCCCATTGGAGACCAGGATGATGTGTCGCAAATTTCTCTTGCTCCGCATAAGTTCCATGAGTTTGTCTTCGAGATAACTGGCATTGGCAAAAAAGAGGGGCCCATCGAACCGGACCATGGAAATGTACTCACATTCCTTCAGCCCGTGGGTGGCGGTACAGCGAAGGGATTCATCTTCAGCCCGGGATAGGCTCGCCACGGTAGGCCTCATGCTCTTGTAAAGGAAGACCAGGAGGGAAAGCGTCACCCCGATCAGTATTCCTATATGCAGATGCGGCGCAAACGCGAGCGTGCTCACAAAGCAAATGATTGAAATGGCGCCATCGTACCACTGGGCTTTCCAGGCATGAACAAATCCCGACACGTTCACAAGCCCGGAAACAGCCAGCATGATCACTGCGGCCAGCACGGCCTGAGGCAAATGGTATAGCAGCGGGGTGAAAAAAAGAAGCACGGCAACCACGGCGAGGCTGCTGCACACACTGGACATGCCGGTAACGCCTCCTCCCTGCAGATTCACTGCAGATCTGGAGAAGGAGCCGGAGGTGGGGTAGCTCTTGCCCATGGCTCCAACGAGGTTTGCAAGGCCCTGCCCGATCAACTCCTGATTGGGATCGAGGCGCTGACCCGTCTTGGCCGCCATGGCCTTGGCAATGGAAATCGCTTCCATGAAGCCTAAGAGAGATATGATGGCGGCGTAGGGAAACAGGTGCAGCATGATTCCCATATCGATCGCGGGGATACTCAGAGAGGGAAGCCCCCGAGGGATGACGCCGACCACCGCGCCGCCTCCCATCATGACTATGCGGCCCTCATCCAAGGGATTGTCGCCCACCCTGATGCGCCACGTTCGACGGCCCTGCCCGACTGCGGCGGGCAGATCCTTTTCAAGGTAGAATAGCATCGATCCCTGGGTCTGCGGCACGCCTCGGAAAAGCATGCGCCGCATGTCTTGTCTCAAGACGCTGGAATTCCGTTTCAGTTTTTCGATGTTCAGGCTGAGAATATTCACGGCATGTTCGGCACCGAGAACGCCAATGATATCATGGCTCCGATTGGCCTTTTCGATGGCTTCGTACGCCGTTGTCCGCTCTCCGGCGAGTTGCGATATCTGCCTTGCGATACCGTTGTACTGTGATATCACATTCTGAGCCTCAGGGCTGCGGATTGCAGCCGTTTCGACCGCCACGTTGTGGTCGAACCCCGTGCTCCATGAAATGAGAGTCGTTGCCGCCACGGCGATAAGGACGTTCGGGACTCGCGGGGCTATCCACCGCAGGCCATACATCATACCGAATGCCAGGACACCCATGATCAGTGTCGGCCAGTGCGTATAATGCACCGCCTCCTGGAGCACCCGGAGTACCGTTTCGTAGTTATGGCTTGCGCTGTCGACGTACACCCCGAACATCTTGGACAACTGCGAAGACGCGATGATCAGGGCTGCCGCATTGGTAAAGCCATTGACCACTGGATGCGAAAAAAAATTGACCACCACTCCCAGCTGCAGAACACCAAGAGCGAACTGGAACGCTCCCACCATCAGGGCCAGCAAGATCGCGTAGGCGATGTACCCCTGGCTCCCCGTCGTCGCCAGCGGCTCCAGAGATGCGGAGGTCATGAGCGAGACGATGGCGACCGGGCCGGTCGCCAACTGGCGGCTTGAGCCGAACAGGGCCGCAATCATGGGGGGAAGAAAGGAAGCATACAGACCGTAGTGGGGCGGAAGCCCCGCCAGCTGAGCATACGCCATGGATTGGGGGATGAGCACGAGAGCGACGGTCAAACCGGACAGCGCGTCGGCGCGCAGGTTCACGAGATCGTACTTACTGAACCATTCAACAAACGGGAACGGCTTGATCATTATGGCTCTTCCCTACCAGGGATTCGTTGCGCTGCAACATCCTGCGACATGAATCGAGCAGCTCGTCATGGAGCGCTCCTGAATCGTACAGCTCGTATGTGTTGAAGCGCACCAATCCATCCACCATCGTGTAGACGATGAGCGCCGCCTTCCGAGCGGGCAAGGTTCTCATGGACCCATCCTTTTGGCCCAAATCGATGGCGCGCTCAAAAATGTCCACGAAACAGTTGTAGATGGCTTCCAGGTGTTCCCTGCACACGGGATTGGTCTTGGCCAATTCGTAGGCGTCGTGGCGGTGAAGAATCAGGAACCGCGCTTCCATGGAGGCCGCGAGGTGCAGGTAGAAGCCGAGCGCATCCTCCAGCATGTCCAACCCTGTCGCGAAACCTTCTGGCCGGACATGCCTCTCGAACTCCTCGATGATACTCCGGCGGAATTCCTCCAAGATGCACCGAAAAAGTTCTTCCTTGTTCTTGAAATGGTAGAAAATCGTCCCCTGGGCTACTCCGGTCAAGCGGGCCAGCTCGGCCATGGAGGTGTCCTTGTACCCCTTTTCGGCAAAAAGCACGGTCGCCGCATGGAGAATCGCGTCTTTCTTGCTCATAGAAATCAGACTCAAGAACAATTAAACTGAGTGCTCAGTCGGTTTTATATCTAATTCCAGCGGCTGTGTCAACCAAAAATTGTCGCCATGGGCGGAAATTCCCATGCGG
>CAVPHJ010000013.1:0-142439 GCA_963704245.1 uncultured delta proteobacterium | reverse complement strand
ATTGAAGAGGCTCTTCTCTATGCACTCTTGGCGGGCGCCACGATTCCGCTTGGCGGTCTGTTCGCGCGCTGGGAAAGAATCAAACCCGACTGGCTGGAGGCTGAGTTTCGTCATGCGGTCATGGCCTTTGGTGCCGGTGCGCTGCTGGCGGCCATCGCCCTGGTGCTCGTTCCCGAGGGGATCCAGATCGCTGACCGTCACCGCCACGGCGGCGGCCTTCCTCGGCGGAGGGGTCAGCATTCATGTGGATCGATCAACGGCTTGCCCGCCGGGGTGGCTCTGCGGCCCAGTTGATCGCCATGCTGCTGGACTACATCCCGGAGTCCATGGCCCTAGGTGCCGCTTTTTCCCTTGGTCAGGACACGGGCCCGCTGCTTGCTCTTCTGATCGCTCTTCAAAACTTTCCCGAGGCGTTCAATGCCTACCGCGAAATTGTGTCCGGCGGAGACCTCTCGCCCGTGGCGATCCTGCTTGTTTTCACCGCTTTCGTGACCCTGGGACCTCTGGCGGCTCTGCTTGGCATGAAGTTCCTTGCCTCACACCCGACCATTCTGGGCATCATCATGGTATTTTCCGCCGGAGGCATTCTCTATCTGATCTTCGAGGACATCGCCCCCCAGGTGAAACTGCAGCATCACTGGGCGCCGCCCCTCGGCGCTGTGGCTGGGTTCCTGCTGGGCGTCATCGGGAAAATGGTTCTGGTCGATTAGCGGCGATTTCCATGGATGTCAGTCCTTCACGCATTCCTCCCGGTCCGCACAATCTGCTCGAACTGGGACCCACCTCAGCCGCCTTCCTCGGCAGAATCCTGCGGGTGTACCCCCAGGAGGTACGGCTGCTGCTGTGGGTGACGCTCATCCAGTTGGTGATGCGCATCAGCACCATCCTGATCAGCAACTTCTCCCAGACCACCTTCCTGAAGCGCTTCGGCGTCGAGTACCTCCCCACCGTCTTTGTGGTGGAGGCGGTCATCACGCTTCTCCTGGCCGGGATCGTCGGCTGGCTGATGGAACGCTACCGCACCTTTCGCGTCTTCACCGGCCTGTTCTTTTGCTTTGCCTTCAGCATCGCGCTGATCCGCGGCCTCCTGCCGCTGGGTTGGGTCGGATTCTACCCGATTCTCTACATCCTCAAGAGCCTGGCGGAAGGCATTCTGCCCATACTCTACTGGGACATCCTCAGCGATCTTTTCACCACCCAGCAGTCCAAGCGGCTCTACACCCTGATCACCGCCGGCGGAGTCCTGGGCACCACCCTGGGCAGCCTGCTGACCGGTCCAATAGCCAGGTGGGTCGGCATGGACAATGTCTTGTTCATTTTTGTGGGGGGTATGCTCCTGGCGGCCATCCTGAACGAGTTCACCGAACGGGTCGCCGGCTATCCCCTGGAAGCCCGCCCCAAACGGCGCCAAGAAAAGTCAAAGCCCGATTTCCGGAAGAACCTGGCCCAGGTCCTGGACGCCTCCCGGCAGTCGGCCCTGCTGAAATACCTGATCGTGCTGACCGCCATTCCCAATGTGGTTCTGCCGATTCTGATGTACCAGTTCAACGTGGCCGTGGACGGCTACTTCGCGAGCGAAGCCAGAACGCTTCATTTCTTCGGTGTCTTCCGGGGGATTTCCAATGCGGTCATGTTCGTGATCCTGCTGTTTTCGAGCCGCCTCATCACCCGCTGGGGGGTGCCCAACAGCCTTCTCTGGCATCCCGCAAACTATCTCCTCAGCCTGCTGGGCCTTTTCTTCCGTTTTGACATTTTTTCCGCCACGTATGCCCGCTTCAGCACCGAGACGTTGAAAACCACTCTGAACAACCCGGCCCGCGCCATCCTCTACAACTTCTTCCCGCCCCAGATGCGTGGGCTGGTGCGGGTTTTCCTCAGGGGAACCGTGGTTCGGGTGGCGGACATCACGGGTTCGGGTTTTCTCATGCTGGTTCGCGGCGTGATGGATCCCCGCCTGCTTTCCCTGGTGGCCGCTCCCCTGGTCCTTCTCTGGATGTGGACGACTTTCCGCATCAGGAAAAGATATCCGAATCTCTTGATCGACGCTCTGAGGAAAGGACAAATTCAATTGGGCGAGGCGGCAGATGAGGAATTCCGCGCCTGGCTCAAGGACAAATCCGCGCTGGAAAAGCTTCGCCAGGGATTGGCCGACCCGGATACCCGGACTGCAATCGCCTGTGCCGAGATGCTGGCCAAGGCGGGTCCCCGGGACTGGAACGGGTGGCTGCTGGAAGGCTTTTCCCAACGGCCCCTTGAGGTCCAGAGGAGCTTTCTCGGCCTGCTGTCCCTCACCGATGCACCCCGGACCGTTCCGGTTCTGTTGCGGCTGGCACAGACCGTTCCTGCTGAGATCCTCCCCGACCTGCTGGCCGCCATCAGCCGCCTGCAGCCCGGGGCCGGTGCCACCCTCATGAAAGAGCATCTCGCGAGTCGGAACCCGAGACTTCAGACCGAGGCCCTGGTTGGCATCTACCGGAGTGGCGAAGAGGAAGGACGCCGCCTGTTCCGTGAGTCGATCCGGGCGCTGATCAACCAGGGAGAGGAAGGAAGGCGCTTAGCGGCTGAGGCCTTGAGCCGAACCGGGGACGCTGACTTTGCGGCGGATCTCTTGAAATGGTCTCGAAGCGGCAGCCCGGACCTGCAGGCACCCGCCCTGAGGGGCCTGGCCAAGCTGCAGCACAAAGAAACCATCGACCTGGCCCGGAAAGCCATCCAGAGCGACAATGTGCAAGTCCGTGAAGGGGCCCTGGAGGTCCTGGAGCAATTTCAGGAAAACGTTCCCCCGCAAACCTGGACAGCCCTGCTGGCCGACCCGGACGCTGGGATCCGCCGCAAGGCGGCTGAGATCCTGAAGCAGAGTGAGCAGACCGACATGAAGGATTTGCTGGCGCTGCTGGCGTCACCCTCCCGCACCGCCCGGGAAGAGGTGCTGCGGATTTTGCAGGATCTTGGAAGCCCGTCGGCGGAACTGTCCCGCTTCGTGAACGACAACCTGAGGGATGCCTACACAAATCTCGCCCGCGCACGCCTGATGAAACAAAGCGGCTCCGGCCAGGCGTGCGCCCTGTTGGCCGAGCACCTCCAGGAGAAGATCCAGGAAACCGTTGACGTGGTTCTACGGGTGCTCGTCGGGGCGGCCTTCGGCGACAAGCTCAAGGTGATTCTGACGGCCATCCATTCCCGCAACCGCAAGGATATGGACAATGCCATCGAGGCCCTCGAGGCCTCGCTGCATCCTGAGATCCGTAAGTCTCTGATTCCCCTCTTGGCCGGGGACCCGGGGCACGAGGTGCTGGTAACTGTCTGCCGGAGTCTGGGGATTGAGGCGGTGCTGGCCGAGCCCCTGAATCTGTTGCTTTCCCGCCTCCTGGATGACGCCGACCAGGTAACCCGCGTGCTGACCCTCTACAGCTTGATCGAGGTGCCGGGAGTTCCTTTGGAACAGCTTTCCATCCCAACGAATCTGAAGGCCGGGGACGAGCTTATCAGGGAGGCGGCAGTCCAAGCACTTGAGGCGCTTTCCGGGGGTGCGGCCGGGGCCGCTGCTCCTCCCGTGGCCTATGGCTTGCTCGAGAC
Source organism: uncultured delta proteobacterium (assembly GCA_963704245.1). Lineage (GTDB taxonomy): Bacteria > Desulfobacterota > DSM-4660 > Desulfatiglandales > Desulfatiglandaceae > CAVPHJ01. Next base: position 138,863 of record CAVPHJ010000013.1, on the reverse strand, counting down.
GCTGAGTGCCTTGCGCCGGGTTCCCATCTTTTCGGACTTCCGGGTGAGGGAACTCGTCTCCCTTGCCGGAATCGCGGTGCCGCGCGAGGCAGCCGCGGCCGAGCTGGTCGTGAAGGAAGGCGAACCAGGGGATGCGCTCTACATCATCCTTGCCGGTGAGGTCAGCGTCCGCAAGGGTGCGGGCACGCCCCAGGAACGTAAGCTGGGTTTCTTGGGGCCGAACGACTTTTTCGGGGAACTGGCCCTCATTGGCGGCTATCCCCGCACGGCCACCGTGAAGGTGGAGAAAAAGGCCTCCCTGCTGGTCATTGCGGGGGATGCCTTTATCAAGCTGATCGCCGATCACCCCTCCCTGCCGCTCCGCATCTGCGGGGTCCTTTGCCGCCGCATCCGGGATCTTCAAGCCCGGCTGGGAGACCAGAATTAGCGTAACACTTTAGCGCTTTGAAAAAAAAGTTGATCCGGATGCAGAAAAAGCTGGCGTCACAATCCACTTTCTTGTATGTAGTTCCCCAAGGGGAAGGGGATCTGCATGGAAAGAGTGGTTTTTCGATACCGTGCTCGGGAACTGACTGCCGAAGATATCGAGTTTGTCAGGGGGCTTATTGCCGAGCATTATGTTCGTGGCCGGAGCCATATCTCGCGGGTTTTGTGCGCAACCTGGCGCTGGGTACAGCCCAACGGCAAACTGAAGGAATATGCAGCCCGGGATCTGCTTCTGCGCCTGGAAGAACAGGGCTTGGTTGCGCTGCCCGCACGGCTGAGGCCCCAGGACAATCGGAAACGAAGGGGTTTCGCTCAAATCCCCATCTTCGACCAGCGGCCGCTGATCGGCTCGGTGGCCGAACACTCCGAACCGACCCTGCGCCTGGTGGGGGCCGAAGAGCGCTACCTGTGGCAATATTTGCTCCACCATTACCACTACCTGGGCATCCCCAAACTGGTCGGAGAGCACCTGCGTTATCTGGCTGTGATTGGGGATCAGGTGGTGGCGTGTTTGGCTTGGGCCAGTGCGGCCTGGAAAGTCAAAGCCCGGGACCAGTTCATTGGCTGGGACGAAGAGGGCAAACGCCGACAGCTGCATCTGATCGCCAACAACAGCCGCTTTCTGATTCCAGAGTGGATTCAGGTCAAGCATCTGGCTTCCAAGATCCTCGCGCTCAGTTTGCGGCGACTGAGCCATGATTGGCAGGCCGCCTATGGTCATCCCGTTTACCTGGCCGAGACCTTCGTCGATAGCGCTCGCTTTGCGGGCACCTGCTACCGGGCGGCCAATTGGCAGCGGGTGGGACAAACCCGGGGCAGTGCCAAGCGCGGCAATCGGTATCATTATCACGGGCAGTCCAAGGCGATTTACCTTTATCCCTTGCATCGTCATTTCCGGAGGTACCTGCTGGATGCACAGGGATGAAGCGCTGGCCATCTTGAATCTGCCCCAAGACCAGGCCGTGGAGGCGATCCTGGCGCTGGCCGAGAAAGCGGAGAAATATGAGCAGCTCTGCGGCCAAGTGAGCCCCACCACCCCTTCCGGCATGACCCCGCCCTATCTCAAGCCCACCCGGCGCAAAGGCAAGAAGCGCCCGGGTAGGAAGAAGGGCCATCCGGGGGTTGCCCGCCTGCGGCCCCAGGAAATCGATCAGGTCAAAGAGCATACCCTTGACTGGTGCCCCGAGTGCCACGAACGGCTCGCGGAGCCGCTCAAGAGCTACACGCGCTTGACCGAGGACATCCCGCCGATCGAAAAGCCGCAAGTCACCGCCCATACGGTTCATGGGTATTGGTGTTCGCGGTGCAAGAAGGTCGTCTTTGCGCCGGTCAGCGATGCCCTGCCCAACGCGATGATTGGGTTGCGGCTGGTGGTCTTCACCGCCTGGCTCCATTATCTGGTGGGAGTGAGCGTCGGCAATATCGTGCGGATCCTTTCGGTCGTCTGCCGCTTCCGGATCAGTGCCGGCGGTTTGACCCAGGCCTGGCAGAATCTGGCCTCGCTCCTGGAGCCGATCTATACCGACATTGGCCAAAAGATCTCCCAAAGTGCCGTTTTGAGCGCCGATGAAACCGGCTGGCGCCTCAATGGCGTCACCCACTGGCTGTGGTGCTTTACCACGAAGACTCTCGCCTACTACCTCATCACCAAGAGTCGGGGTTCGCCGGTGATAAAAAACGTCCTGGGCACCCTTTTCCAGGGAATCCTGATCTGTGACTTCTGGGGCGCCTATAACAAGATCAGTGCCCTGGCCAAGCAGCGCTGTTTCTATCATCTCTTTACCGAACTGGCCAAAGTGGATCGGCACACCAGCTCCGCAGACTGGAAGGCTTTCCGGAAAAAACTGGCTCGTCTGCTCAAGGACGCGGTCCGCCTTTCCGAACTCAAGGAGCAATTGCCTCCAGCGACCTATGCTCGTCGCAAACAGCGCCTCTCGGGGCGCTTGGACAAGTTCCTGATAACCGACTACCAGACCCAGGATGCCAAACGGCTCATCAAGAGGCTCAAACGCCACAAAGCTGAACTGTTCACCTTCTTGGAGTATCCGAACGTCAGCCCCTACAACAATCACGCCGAACAGCAGATGCGCAAGCCCGTGTTGACCAGAAAAGTGTCCCAGCAAAACCGTTCGGAACAAGGAGCCAAAACCCAAGCCATTCTCATGACCTTGTTTCGTTCAGCTGAGCTGCAGGGGAAAAACCCGGTGGAAACCGTGTTGGCCAACGCAAAAGCCCTCATCGCCAACCAGCAAATCCATCAGGAAACCTTCAGCCTGGCTGCATAGCTCTTCAAAGCGCTAAAGTGTTACATACAATTTTATTCTGGATGAGGCGGGGTGGGGGGCCATCTACCCGGCACCAACGCGGAGGTCTGTTCCGATCCTGAGGTGAAGGAGCGCTACCGATGAGTGCAAGGGGCGAGTTCAGAAAGCGGCCGTGTCGGATCTGCCGGCGCTGGTTCATGCCGAACCCCAGGGTGAAGGACCGACAGAAAACCTGCGGGGCGGAGGCCTGCAAAGATGAGTGGCACCGCCGGCAATGCGCGCAGTGGAACCGGGAAAATCCCGAGTACTTCCAGGACATCCACTTGCGCCGGAAACTGGAGGCGGAGAAGAGCCGAACCCGCCTACGGCTGGGACTACCGCTGGAGACTGTTCAAGGGCTGATCGGGACACAACATGCGGTTATTCTTGGATATTTGGCGCAACTACTCCACCGGCGTTTTCAAGAGGCGTTAAAGGTCCAAATGGCTGTAATAGCTGCAAAATCTCTCCGACTACCCCAGGTGGCGTTTTCAAGAGCTGATCGACATTGATTGGAACCGGAGACTATCCTGTGGACCATGGAAAAGGGGAGAAACCGGATCCAGAAAAAGGTGTTGGTCCCAGAGCGGATCCGAAGCATCCAGGGGGGCTTTGGCTTCCTCCCCCACCGGTTGCTCACCGATGGTTTTGTGGCCTCGCTGGGGCACAATGAGCTGCTGCTTTACTTTTTCCTGGTACTGGTCTCCGACCGCCAGGGGCTATCCTTCTACGCCTACGACGCCATCTGCTCCCTTTTGGAACTGAGCCTCGATGAGTACATCAACGCCCGGGACGCTCTGATCCGCAAGGATCTGATTGCTTTTCGACGGGACCCTGTTCCAGGTCCTCGAGCTGCCCGCCGCGGCGGTCAAGGAAACCAGGACGGCGCGCTGTTCGGCAGTGGGCCGCCGGATCCAGCGATCTTTGATGGAGGCGCGAAATGGCTGATCCGGACATCGGCAAGCTTACCCAGGCCATCGCCGAGTACCGCGAGTGGATCAACAGCGAGGAGCATGTGCGCCGCGGCAGAGTTGGCCAGGCGCACGCCCAGATCCTACTGGACTTTGTTCTGTTTGCCACCCAGCAAAACCTCGCTTGGGAGGACATGTTCACCGCCACAACACTGGCGGCTTTCGGCAGACAAAACGTCTCCGACAACGCCCCACGGGCGCTGCAAGCCCTCGGCACTTTCCTTTACTCACAGGGCAAGATCAAGCGGCCCATGGAGATCTCCAAACCCCAAAAGGCGCTGCCCGAGATCTACGAGCAATATCTGCGCTACTTCGCAGAAGCCTGCGAGCCTTCATCCTCTCACCAACGCAATGTTCATAGGTTGCTTTCGGACCTCCATGCCTATCTCAGCGCCCATGGGATCGATTTGCCGCAAATGGGAATCGAGGATCTGGATGCCTTTCTGAACCGCTATAAGGTGGCCGAGAACACCCGCAGGTTATACCGCTACTGTGTGCGCGGTTTCCTCAAATACCTCTACTTTGAGCGGGGGATCCTCAAGCGGGATCTTGCCGGTTTGCTCGTGGGCCCTCCCCAGTTCGCGCCCCGTAAGCTTCCCAAGTTCCTGCGGCCCGAGCAGATCCGAGAACTCCTTGACAGTTTGACGCTGGACACTGCTGCCGGCATCCGCACGGCAGCCATGGTGCATCTGGCCCTGTTCCTGGGGCTGCGGCCCGTAGAGATCAGCCGTATCCGGCTCGATGACATCGGCTTCGACAACGCAGAACTGAGAATCCCCGAGCGGAAAACCCAAAACCCCATTACACTGCCGCTTCCCCCACAGACCCTCCAACTCATGGAGCTGTACCTGCGCCAGGCGCGGCCCAAGAGCCCCTTCCGGGAGCTCTTTCTAAGCCAATGCTTTCCCTATCCACCCGCTCCGGCACACATTGTCGTCGGTTGCATCAGTCGGGCCATGAAAAAGGCGGGACTTCCCGGTTCGGCCTACTGGTTGCGTCACACCTATGCGCAGTGTCTGCTCCACAGCCACTGCTCCATCTTTGAGATCAAGGAGATGCTGGGGCATCAGAACCTGCAGTCCAGCCACCGCTATGTGCACATCCACATCAGTCTGATGCGTACGGTGCTTTTTGATGAGTAGCTTCCAGAGCTTCCTGGCCCATCACCTTGACGACTACTTGGCCTATCGGGATGCCCTGGGCTACAGCCTCCGCACCACACGGTGCCACCTGCTCACCTTTGATCGTTACCTCATACGCGTCAATGCACACTGGGATTGCTTGCAGCCGTACTTCTTCGTACAGATGGGCGCCAACCTGCAGATGCAGCCCCGCATCATCAACGACGTGATCTCTGCCATCCGCGTGTTCTTCCAGTTCCTGATTCGCAAAGGTAAGTTGTGCAAAAACCCCCTTCAGGATGTCCCTCGTCTCAAACACCACCACTTCGTGCCTTTTGTCTTCTCCCCCCAGCAAACCGAGCAACTCCTCGACACGGTCGCCAGAAGGATCCGCAAGACCCCCAGCACGTTTCTCCCCGATCTGGGCATTTATGTGGCCCTTCTGCTGCTGGCCCGCTGCGGCATGCGCATCTCCGAGCCCCTGAAGCTTCTCCGCCAGCATTACCGCCGCGATGAGGCCACCGTGTTGATCGACAAGACCAAGTTCATGAAACAGCGTCTCATCCCCTTGCCCAAAACCGCCATCACCGCGATGGAAAACTACCTTTCCGCCCGCCGCCACCTTTGGAGCCACGATGACAACCCGTATCTGTTGGCCGGTTCCCAAGGTCCGCTCAGTGGAGAGCAAGTACGCAGAGGGTTCCGTCAGGCGGTCAGAGACATGGGTCTGGATCAACCCCGCAGGGTGTTGGGCAACCTCATCATCGGCCGACCGGTCCCCCACAGCCTGCGCCACACCTTTGCGGTCAATACCCTCCTGCAGATCAAACAGCGCGGGGGATCCCCACAGCAGGCGCTGCCCGTGCTGGCCGATTACCTCGGTCACAGTGAGTATAAGTACACCGCCGTGTATCTGCGGGTGGCCGATGCCCTCAGTCGCAACCGGCTGGTGGACTTTGCCCTGTGGCAAATCAAAAAGGTATGAAACTGGCCCCCTGCATCCACCAGTTCTTTGACTCGTACCTCCCGCAGATCAAAGGCGTCAGCCCAAACACGCTGCAGTCCTACCGGGATGCCTTCAGGCTATTGTTGCCCTTCGCCGCACAGCACTACCGCATCAAGATCAGCTCCTTGCGCTTGGAGCAGATCTGCCCGGAACTGATTATCCCCTTCCTCAATACCCTGCAGCACGAACGGCGCAACCAGCCCAAAACCCGCAATCAGCGCCTTGCCGCCATCAAGTCCTTTGCCAAAATGATTCGCTTCGCCTACCCCGAGCATCACCACCTGGCCGAGCGGATCCTGCATATCCCCCAGAAACGCTCGCAGCAATCCCTGATCGGCTTCCTCTACCCCGATGAAATCCTTCAGGTCTTCCACTGCGTCGATCTGAGAAAAAACCACGGCTTCCGAGACTACGCCCTCCTGCATCTGCTCTGGGACTCCGGCGCCCGGGCCTCCGAGATCGCCCAGCTCCACGTCGATTACTTCAACCCCGCGCACAAGACCCTGGCGATCCTCGGCAAAGGGGACCGCTTCCGCCTTATCGAGCTTCAAACCAAGACCGTCAGCCTCCTCGGACTCTACCTCCGCAAGTACCGTCCCACGCCAATCCCGCCCCATCACCAAGGCCTCTTTGTCAATCAGCGGGGCGCAGAACTGACTCGTCACGGAATCCATCGGATCTGCAAGAAATACCTCTCCCTCACCCTGTCACCCAAACGCCTCCGCTACATCCACCCCGTGCACAGCTTCCGGCATTCCTGTGCCGTACACATGCTCCAGCAGGGCAAGACGATCACCGATATCCGAAACCACCTCGGTCATGACAGCCTGCAGTCCACCGAGCTGTATCTGCATCTCGACCTCAATCGACGCCGCTACATCCAGAAGCGTTTCCTGCGCCATATGGACACGCTCCTGAGCCAAGATTCCAAGATCAAAGAACTCCTCCGATGGGAGAACAACCAGGACCTGATGCGCTGGCTGGACAGCCTATAAGGAAGGAATGCACCCCACCGCCGGCCACGGGGAGGTGCAAGATGAGGACAAAAGTTATGTTGCCACTTCCAACCAGGGCAACCCCTGAAAACACCTCAACTCATCGGGATCACTGCCGATTGCCAATATCCCACACCAATCGCCAAAAGACTCCTCTAGTCAGTAGGTTAGGTCGACCCACAACATAATGCATGTAGACCTAAGATCGACAGTCCACGTCACCTTAATTTGGCATTCAGCGGCACCGAAGGTGGCGTGGCGCCCCGCATGATGGTCTTTCGCTTGACATCTCACAGAAAACCCGGCATAATCTGACCTGAATCCCATTCATTTTGGTCAACCAAGAGCCCTAACCTCTAACAGCACCTTGCGCCTTCTGCAGGGAACCATGAACACCGGTTTCCAGAAGGTCGTGTTGAAAGAGCCTCCAAGGATACGTATGTGTCCAGGGAGGCCCTTGTGTTTTGGGGAGGTGAATCCATGAACACCCAGGATTTCAAACGGAAGCTGACCGCCGTCTTCAGTGCCGATGTGGCCGGCTATAGCCGGTTGATGGGTGAGGACGAAGCCGCAACGGTCAAGACCCTCGAGGCTTACAAGCAGGTGATGTTCACCCTGATCAAACAGCACCGGGGCCGAGTGGTGGACTCCCCTGGGGACAATGTCCTTGCCGAGTTTGGGAGTGTCGTGGATGCGGTCCAGTGCGCAGTGGCCGTCCAGAAGGAGCTTCAATCACGGAATGCGGGCCTTCCCTGAAAGCCGCCGCATGGAGTTTCGCATTGGAATCAACCTGGGGGACGTAATTGAGGAAGAAGACCGGATCTACGGTGACGGAGTGAACATTGCAGCTCGGCTGGAGGCGTTGGCGGAGCCCGGAGGGATCTGTGTAAGCAAAACGGCCTTCGATCACATCGAGAGCAAGCTGCCTCTTGGTTATGAGTACCTGGGCGAACAGGAAGTCAAAAACATTGCCAAGCCCGTAGGCGCTTACAGGGTGATGCTCGATCCCAGGGTCACGGTCGCCGGGAAGAAGGGAAAAGAGCCTTCCGCGCCTATCTGGCGCCGAAAAAGGGTTCTTGCCGGGGTTGCGGCGGTCATTGCCATTGCCGTCGGCCTGGGAATTTGGAAATTGTACTTCTGGCCCTCCCCCCCAGGTATTCAACCCGCTTCCGTGGAAAGGATGGCCTATCCCCTGCCTGACAAACCTTCCATCGCTGTGCTCCCCTTCGAAAACATGAGCGGTGATCCGGAGCAGGAGTATTTTGCCGATGGCATGACTGACGAACTGATTACTGCCCTCTCTAAACTATCAGGTCTTCTGGTCATTTCACGGAATTCCTCGTTCTCGTATAAAGGCAAGACCGCCAAAGTGCAGGAAGTTGCAGAAGACCTGAATGTACAGTACGTGCTCGAGGGCAGTATCCAAAGAGCCGGAGATCGCGTTCGTATCAGGGCACAGCTAATCGATGGAGCCACAGATCATCATCTTTGGGCGGAAAGCTACGACGCTGTCATGGAGAATATCTTTGATCTTCAAGATAGAATCACCAACAGGATTGCCGCGGTCCTTCAGGTAAAACTAACTGTTGGAGAGAAGAATCGTTTCGCCAACAAAAGAACAAAGAACATTGAAGCTTATGATGCTTTCGTTAAAGGGTGGGAGCATTTGCATCGAGAGACTCCTGACGATCTAGTCCAAGCTATCGCATTCTTTGAGAAAGCCATCGAATTAGACGCACAATACAGCCGTGCGCACGCCGCCTTAGCATGGACGTATCTCAGTAGCTCATTTCGTTTCAAATGGAAAGCATTTACGAGTCAATATGCACGGTTTAGAATGATGCCCCTCATGGCACGCAAGCATCTAGGATTAGCGATGCGCAATCCGACTTCTACTGCCTACCTGGTTGCAAGCAAAATGGCACTAAATCGACGGCAATATGAAGATTCAGTTGCGCATGGTCAGCTTGCGCTTGCGTTTGATTCAAACGATCCCGACGCCAACTTAAACATGGCTTGGGTTTTGATGGCTACCGGAAGACCCGAGGAAGCGCTGGAATTCGTGAATAAGACCATACAACTCGACCCTCGTAATATGGCCGATCCTTTATCCGCGGCAGGAATGGTGCATTTCATTTTGGGAGACCTTCAAAAAGCTGCCACAATGACGGAAAGAGCGATAACTCATAACCGGACACTCGTCGGCCGCGACGAAGGGCTCTCTGCAATTTACGCACTCCTCGGCCGAGATCAGGACGCTCAGGCTGGATATGATGCGGCCTGGAGGCCTGGTCTTACTGGGAGACCCACACGGCGGATCTAAACACCATAGTGAGTTCTTTCCCGATAAAGGACCTCCAGATTGCTGATCGGTACGCTCATGGTCTTGCAAAAGCCGGGTGGCCCGGACAACCATCCGGATTTTACAAAATCGGGGAAAAGAATAAATTGACTGATGAAGAGATCCAGGAATTAGTTTTTGGCCGAGAGATTACTGTTGACGAGCTCGGCAAGACATTTTGGATTGATCATCGACAGGACGGGACGTTTGTGGATCCAGCAAAGGTGAAAGAGGGCAACTGGTGGATTGAAGATGATATGATCTGTTATCAAACGACAAGTGCCCCCGATTTCCATTTGACGAAAGAAAAGGACTTGAATGACTGTGGAGAGATTTACCGGGATCCCGACTCTGTGGCAGGACCGAAGAGGCAGTATTTCCTTGTCAAAGATTACTGCATCGCTGCCCTAGCGATTGAAAAATGAACTCAAAAGGTGACCGGTGACTTCAAAACCGTTGAGAGGAAGATCCGAGCGACACCTAAAATCTGATTCGTAGCGGGGCTGATAGGCGTTGTCAAGCATCCGCAAAAGAAGGGAATCTTTCAGGTCCGGCCACATAACGCTCGGGAAGAGCCGATCTGGGCTACCTAAAATCCCCTGCTATTAGAAACGATATTTTCGTCCGCCGGCAGTCTTATCCGGGCGCGGAAAAGGTTGGCTCAACTTCGTTGTCCACGGGCTCAGGCACGTGAGATACTTGTACAGGATCCCAGGGTATCTCGCGAGCGAAAACCCTATGATATTTGTGACTGCGCGCCGGGGCGACAGCCGACCTCCAGGGCCAGGATAACGTCTTTTTCTAGGCAGGCCGCGGTAGCGCTCATGTTGCCGTTTCGCGCAGTGGCCTGAAGAACTCCCGGATCTCATGGACCAGGACCTCAGGCTGCTCCAAGGCGGCGAAGTGGCCGCCCCTTTCAGCCTTTGTCCAGCGCTGGATATTGGCGTAGGTGGATTCCGCCAGTGAGCGGGGTGGGCGCAAGATTTCCTTAGGAAACTCCACGTAGCCGGTGGGCACGCTGACCTTCGCGCCCTCCGGAATCGGCCAGGGTCCATGCATGCGCGCCCAGTAAGGCCAGAACGAGGACCCGATGGCGCCGGTCACCCAGTAGAGCATGATGTTGGCGAGAAGTTCATCCCTGCCGACCGCCGACTCGATTTCTCCACCGCAGTCGGTCCAACTGTGGAACTTCTCCACGATCCAGGCCGCCAGCCCTGCCGGCGAGTCGGTCAACGCAAAGGCCAGGGTCGTCGGCTTGGTGCCCTGGATCCACTGATACCCTGTCTCCTCGCTCAGGAAGTGCGCGAGTTGCTCCAGGTACTGTTTCTCTTCCTCGGTGGGGGTTTCCAGGATCTTGCGGTCCCGCCGGACTGCAAGAAGGTTCAGATGAATGCCGATCACGCGTTCGGTAAACTGATAACCCAGGCGAGAGGCGACGAAGGCCCCCCAGTCGCCGCCCTGCGCACCGAAGCGCTTGTAGCCCAGCACGTCGGTCATGAGCGAGGCAAAGTACCTCGGCAATTTTCTCCACGCTGAAGCGTGCCTGATTGGGTTTGAAAGAAAACGTGTAACCGGGCAATGACGGCGCGACAACGTAAAGGCGTCCGCTGGATCTCCCCCGAAACGGGCCGGGTCTGTCAGCATGGGAATGACCTTGTGGAACTCGACCACGGAACCCGGCCAGCCGTGGGAAAGCAGCAAGGGCATGGGCTTCGGACCCTTGCCCTCCTCATGAATGAAGTGCAGATCGATGCCTGCCAGGGGCACCGTGAATTGGCGGAAGCGGTTGAGCAGGGTCTCCTGGGCGCGCCAGTCGAATTTGTCTCGCCAGTAGTCGACTAGCTCTTGCAGGTAGGCCACACTCGTACCAGTAGACCAAGGCTCCTGAGGCGGCTCATCGGGCCACCGCACGCGCTCCAGTCGTACCCGCAGATCCTGCAGCACTTCGTCCGGAACGTTAAGCTGAAAGGGTCGCGGCGTCACCATTCCAATCATGCCTCCAAGGTGCGGGCGGATAGAAGCGATCGCGAAATCCCGTATTGCCACGAGATCCTAGGCAAGAGGCCTGTATGTGTCAACCGAAGTCAGCCCGCCTGCCCCTTGAGCGGTTTGGAATCTTACTAAAGCTTGGCTGATGTCCCTCATCAAGCATCGATAAGAGAACAGAATCCGACAGCCCCGGCCAAGATCTAACGCTCAGCGGGTGATCGGTGCGGGTGTCGGGATTGGATTCCAGGGCGAGTTGGAGTCAGAGAATGCGCCCGGTCGGCATAAGCCATTCTGAGGCAGCCGTGGACCATGGGCGGAGGTTCTGACTGATCTTGGCCGGGGCGTCACATCCGGCGAGCTTATCGGGCACGAGATCCCGGTGCCGCGCTTCACTGCCAGAACTCACTGCATTAGGACTGCGGGAAAGAAGGATAACGCCTGCAATTCCCTCTTGCCTGCTCTTGCCGGGGAGCGTACAGCGGGATGCCTTCGGCCTCCGGCCTTCTTTACGACTACCGCACTTCGCATTCAGTAGGGCAGGAAGGTTTCCACTTCCAGGCCGTTATTGCCCACCCTGACCCGGATCGCGCCGTGCTGATCGGTGCGCAGGATGCGGCAGCCGGCATCGGCCAGACGCCGAAGGGTTTCGGGGTGGGGAAAGCCGAAGGCATTCCGGGCGCCGGCCGAGACCACGCAGAGCTGCGCTTTCACCCGGCGCAGGAGTTCCGGCGAGTTGGCGTTGCGGCTGCCGTGATGGGCCGCCAGAAAAACCTGGCTTTCAAGGCGCGGTCCGGCTCCGGCGATCAGCACCCGCTCACCGGCGCCCTCGATGTCGCCTGCAAAAAGAAAGGACGTCCCGCGCCAGGTGATCTTGAGCACCAGGGAGAGATCGTTGGTGCCGAGGGCGTTGCGGGAAAGGGCCGGGGGGTCGGGCAGGGGATGGAGGAGTTCGACTTCCACCCCGTTGATCCGGCGGCCGGCGGCCAGCTCCGCGGGCGTCAAAACGGCCGCGTTGCGGGAATGCATGAGGTGCAGCAATTCCCGGAAAGCGGCAGAGTCTGAAGCCTGACCGTTGTGCCAGAACTCGGCCGGCCCGAAGGCCCGGGCGATGAAAGGCAGCCCGTTCAGGTGGTCGGCCTGGGGATGGCTCAACACCAGGTAATCGACCCGCATGATCTTGCGGTGCCACAGATAGGGCGCCACGACCATGCGGCCCACGTCGAAATGGCTGCGGGAAAACCCGCCGCCGTCGATCAGCATCCGCTTGCCATTGGGGAACTCCAGCAGGGCGGCGTTTCCCTGGCCCACGTCCAGGTAGGTGACGCTGAGGTCGCGGTTGAAATGCAGTCGCTGTATCCAGAAGCCCGTGACCGCGAGGGTGCAGAGAAGAGCGGTCACCGCGGCGGCGCGCGCCCAGGCCGAGCGCTTCCAGTACAGCATGCCGATCAGGAGCAGATAGAAAAGCGCCCCCTCCGCCAGGCTGGGGGTGGGGACCCAGAGGCTCGCTTTCGGCAGGGCGGCCCAGAAGCGGATCAGGCTGTTCATGAGGTCCAGGCCTTTTTCCGTCAGATAGAGCAGCGGGGCGGCGAGCGCCGGCGAGAAGAGGCAGACCAGCGCGCTAGACAGAGCCGCCGGAATGACCCAGAGGCCGAGCACCGGCACGACCGAGACGTTCGCGGGCAGCGTGACGAGGGAAAGCCGGTGGAAGTGCGAAGCGATGAGCGGCAGCAGGATCAGGGTGGCGGAGAGCGACACGGCGATCAACCCCAGCAGGTAGGCCAGGGCGCGGGTGGCAAAGGAGCGCGGCTGCAGAAGGGCCGGCGTTGAGCGGCAGAGCCGGCTGTAGATGCCGGGTGTCAGCCACAGAATGCCGATGACCGCCCCGAAGGAAAGCTGAAACGAAACGCTGTAGAGGGCATGGGGGTCGAGGAAGAGGATCACGATCCCTGCCAGGGCCAGGGTTGACCAGGCTTCTTTCTCCCTTTGCAGGAGCAGGGAGGCCAGAAACGCGAGCACCATGATCATGGCCCGCTGAGCAGATATCTGGAAACCGGCCAGTCCCGCATAGACCACCACCGGCAGGCAGGTCAGGGCGGCGGCCAGCCGGCGGTGGCAACCCCTGGCGGCAAGGGAGCCGGAAAAGGCCAGCAGGGTATGCAGGAGCGCGAACGCTGCCCACGCCACGAGGCCGATGTGAAGCCCGGAAACCGCCAGGACGTGGCCTAGTCCGGTGCGGTCGAAAAGCTCCCTGGCCGCGGGGGCGATCCGATGGCGTTCGCCGAGGATGAGAGCCCTGAAAAGGGCCGCGTTCTCCGGTTTCAGACCCCCTTCCGCCAGGGACCGCACCGGCTGCCGGCTCTTTTCCAGCCAGCGCGCGGGCGGAGGCAGGCTCCCCGGACCCATGGGCACGACCAGCCGGCCGTCCGAAAGCGAGGCGGACCAGGAGATGCCCCTCAGGCCCATGGCCGCAACCAGGTCGTAGCGGCCCGGGTTGTTGAAGTTTCTGAGGGGCCTGAGGCGGGCCGGGAAACGGACAAGGTCTCCTGGTGCCAGCTCGGGGGCATGTTCATAGACGCTCAGGACCAGCTTTTCGGCCACCGGCCAACTCCGGCCGCCGGCATGAAAGGCTTGGGTGCGGATTTCGTAGCGGCCGTACCCTTCAAGGGCCCTGAGGGTTCCGAGCACGGTCCCCTCGATCACGGGCTGCGGGTGACTTTGAGCCAGGGTACCGAGGCTGGCGGGCGGGTGGGCCTGGGAGTCCAGCAGCATACCCGTGAGGCAGAAAAGGGAGAGCAGAGGGAATGCTTTTCGACGCAGGGGCAGGAGCAGGAGTCCCGCGGGCAAAAGGAGTGCGGCGGCCAGGAGCGTCGGAGAGAGCCAGTCCGGCCGGAAATGGTGCCCGAGGAGAATGCCGCCGGTGAGCGCGCAGAGCACCGGAATGAGCGGGCGGCGAAAAGGGTCCACAGCGGCTACCGGCCGCGGAGGGGGAAACGCACTGGGACGGGGAGCATCCATGGAGGCGGTGACCTCCTCGGCGAGACCCTCAGGCTTTTTCGCGCCGGATCCGGGCGCCCAGGCCGCGGAATTTCTCCTCCAGGGCTTCGTAGCCCCGATCGAGGTGGTAGATGCGGTGGACCTCCGTGGGACTGCCTTCGGCCACCAGTCCCGCCAGGATGAGGGACGCGCTGGCCCGCAGGTCGGTGGCCATGACCGGTGCGCTCGTGAGCCGCTTTTTCCCCCGGATCAGCGCCTGGTTGGCGTTGATCTCGATATCGGCCCCCATCCGCTGGAGTTCGCTCACGTGGATGAAGCGGTTTTCGAAAACGGTTTCCCGGATCATGCTCCAACCGTTGGCGATGCACATGAGGGCCATGAACTGGGCCTGCAGATCAGTCGGGAACCCCGGAAAGGGCAGGGTCATAACATCGACGCTTTCGATGGTATCGGGTCCCCTGACCTGCAGGCTACTTTCGGAGGTGCGGATTTCGGCGCCCGCCCGCTGGAGCTTCTCGGTCAGGGCCAGCAGGTGCTCGGGGCGGCAGTCCAGGATGCGGACATCGCCGCTCGTCATGGCGGCTGCGATCATGAAGGTCCCGGTTTCGATCCGGTCGGGGATCACCCGATGCGTGGCCGGCCGCAGGGCCTGAACCCCTTGCACGGTGATGGTGTCTGTGCCTTCTCCCTCGATGTCTGCTCCCATGAGCCGGAGCAGCTGGGCCAGGTCTTCGATTTCCGGCTCTTTGGCGGCGTTTCGCAGCACGGTTTGCCCCTCGGCCGTCACCGCGGCCATGAGAAGGTTCTCGGTCCCGGTGACCGTGGGGGTGTCGAAGAAAATGTCGGCGCCCTTCAGCCTCCGGGCCGAGGCGTTCACGTACCCCTGATCCAGATACATGTCCGCTCCCATGGCTGCCAAAGCCTTGAGGTGCAGGTTGACGGGCCGGGCGCCGATGGCGCAGCCTCCGGGCAGCGAGATCCTGGCCCGGCCGCCGCGGGCCAGCAGGGGGCCCAGCAGCAGGATGGAGGCCCGCATGGTCTTCACCAGTTCATAGGGCGCCTCGAAATGCTGCAGTTCTTCGGTGTTGATTTCCAGGGCCAAAGGGGTGTCCCGGAAATGGACCCCCATCTGCGACATGATCAGCCGGATGGTCCGCACGTCTCTCAGACGCGGGATGTTTTCCAGGCGATTCCAGCCCGGGGCAAGGATGCAGGCCGCAATGAGAGGCAGGGCGGCGTTTTTTGCGCCGCTGACAGACACAGTTCCCTTAAGACGGCTTCCGCCTTGAATGACGATTTTTTCCATGGTCAGACTCCCTCCCGCTCACCCTCGGCGAGGGTTGCCGGGCGACCCATGAATAGCTGATCCGGGCGCCGGGGTCAATACTTCAGAAAAGCGCTTTACCTCCCGGGGGAGAGCCCGCATAATGCGGCCTGGCAGGGAAGGGAAGGTGACGCGGGAGAAGAAACCAGAAGAATTTGTGGTCGATGCCATGCTGGGCCGGCTGGCCCGTTGGCTGCGCGTTTTGGGCTATGACGCGATATACCGGGTCAGTAACACGCCCGGCTCCGTGGCGGCCTGCCTGGGTTCAGAAAGACGTCTGGTGACGCGGCGGGCCGCCACCGCCGCCCGCTATCCGGATGCACTCCTGCTGACGAGCACCCGGGTGGGGGAGCAACTTCGCGAACTGTTGCAGAAGGCCGATATCCGACCCCCGCGCGAGATGTGGTTCAGCCGGTGTCTGCTCTGCAACCAACTGCTGAACCCGGCTCCCGCCGAGCGGGCGCAGGCAAACGTTCCGGAGCACGTCTACTACTGTAACCAGGGCCGGATCCGCTGGTGCCCCTCCTGCGGCCGATACTATTGGCCCGGCACCCACCGCGCGAGGATGATCCGGCAGCTCCGCCATTGGGGTCTGCCGGCTGACGAGCCGACCCCTTCCCCCGCTTCGGTTCAGGGGACCCGCAGCGAAAGCGAGAAGATCTAGGCCTGCGCAGCAGGGGCCGCCGCGGCTTTCTTTCTGGGGGCGGCTTTCTTTCTGGGGGCGGCCTTTTTCTTCGGCACAGCCTTTTTCTTCGGTGCAGCCTTCTTCCTGACGGCCGGTTTCTTCTTGGCTTTGGCCTTGGCCGCCTTTGCGGCCGCTTGAGCCTTTTTAAGCTCGGCCTCCAGTTTCTTGACCTTGCTCTTGGTCTGCGTCAGATCTTTGCCCAGTCTGGTCTGCTTCTTTTTCGCGTTCTTCAACCTGAATTGGATTTGCTTGACAGTCGCCATACGTCCTCCTTTCATCATAGATTATTGCAGATCAGCATCGGATGATGAGAATATTTAATAAGCAAATGCAAGTCAAGCAATTACACGCCTGCGAAAGAAAAATAATGGGCGAACCTCTGCAATCTCAACACGGCCTCCTGAGCACCAGCACATGTCGCAGGTTGCCGCGGACCGGCAGACGGTAAGGAAACACCTGCTCGAGCGCAAGACCGGCGCTGTGAATGGCGGCCCCTGTTTCCCTGAGCAGCGCGCTGCGATCGCGCCCGGCGAAGGTGATCATCATCCCGCCCGGTGCGATGTAGGGAGCGCACCATTGAAGGGTCTTGGCCGGGTTCGCCAGCGCCCGGGAGGTCACCACCGGGTAGCGGCCGCTCAGGAGCGGCGCGGGTGCTTCTTCGATCCTGGCCCTGACGGCGGTGATGCGGCGCAGCTTGAGAAGACGGATGACCTGTTTGAGAAAGCTGATCTTCTTGGCGCTGGCTTCCACCAAGTGGACCGTCATTTCGGGTCGGCAGATTTTCAGCGGTATGCCGGGGAATCCGGCACCGGAACCGACATCGAGCAACGGACCATCGTCGGGCAGCAGAGGGCTCGCAATGAGGGAGTCGAGAAGCAACTCCTCAAGCATTCGGCTGCGGGATTCGATGCCGGTGAGGTTGAACTTGCGGTTCCAGTCAACAAGCTCGTCGAGAAACAGAAGCAGGCGTTCGAGCTGAAGGTCAGGGAGCCGGATGCCGAACCCTCCGGCCCACGAACGGAGACGCTCCTTATCGGTCGCGTTCGCTTCAGACAATGACGCGTCTCTTGATGATGGCAATGGCCTCTTCGGGTTTGTCTACCACCTGGAAGATGTCCAGATCGCGCTTGGAAATGGTCTTCTCCTTGATCAGGGTCTGGGTGAGCCAGTCCATCAGCCCCTGCCAGAAACCGGAATCCATGAGGATCACCGGGAAGGCGCGGATTCGCTGGGTCTGGATCAACGTCAGAGCCTCGAAAAGCTCATCCAGGGTTCCAAAGCCCCCGGGCATGATGATATAGGCCACTGCGTACTTGACGAACATGACCTTGCGGATGAAGAAGTAGCGGAAATCCAGCCTCACGTTGGCATAGCTGTTGGCCTGCTGCTCGCCCGGCAGCTCGATATGGAGCCCGACGGATTTCCCGCCGGCCTCGGCCGCGCCCCGGTTGGCGGCCTCCATCAAACCCGGGCCACCGCCCGATATGACATTGAAGCCGTTCTGGACCAGCAGCCGGGCCGTTTTCACGGTCGCCTTGTAGGCTGCGCTCTGGGGCCGGGCGCGCGACGAACCGAAGATGGTCACCGCCGGGTAGACATCGGGCAGCTCTTCGAAGCCGTCCACGAATTCCGCCAGGATGCGGAACAGCCGCCACGAATCCTTTTTGGTCATGTCGTCGATCAGATACTGTTTCTCGCTCATGCCGCCTCCCTTTCTGCGCCACTTTTCGCTTTTGATTCTCAGCAAAATCGTGTAGCATAATATGCGATTGCAAGCAAAGGATCAAGAAACTCCCGAAAGGCGGCCGCTTTCACCGCCCCGCCTGATGAGAGGCCGCCGGCGAGCCAGCCGCAGACCAGCAAATCCGAAAGCACCGGGTGCAGGTGGGCCAGTTCTTTCGCATGGGGACTTGATGGGCATTCCTCGCATTACCCGCGAAAGCGTATTCCAGCGCTTGACCGCTGGAACCTGGTATCAGCATCTGCATTTCAAGAGAGGAGTAAACCATGTCATCGGATCGTGTGGCAAGAATCTCGGAGATCATCGCCGGCTCACCCGTGAGCTTTGAAGAGGCGATTCGGGTGGGTTTTCAGCGCGCCAACCGGACTCTGAGAGGGATCACCGGCATGCGCATCCTGGAACAGCGGGTCTCGGTGGAAGACGGCCAGATCCATGAGTACCGGGTGCGCATGGAGGTGATCTTCGTCCTCGAGAGGTAGTAATTCCCAGAGGCGCAAGCTGAGACTCCCCTTGACGGGCAAAAGGCCCCGGTGTTAGACAGGGCAGAAAAGCGGTGAGGCTCCGCCGGGGAGTCCGCCGTTGTTGCGAACTGCGAAGACCATCACGGAAACGAGCCATGAAAAAGGGAAAGGACAAGGCGGTCGAGCGGGATTCCTACGAGGATTTCCTGACCGACATCAGCCGCCAGTTCGAGCGGCAGGACCAGGAGAAGACGTTCCTGGACAGCATCGGACCGCGGGGCGGGCGGAAAGATGAGGGGGACATCGAGGTCAACGTGGGCGCGCGGGTCAAGGCCGTGCGCGAAGCCCGCAGCCTCAGCCTGCGGGATGTTTCCCAGCGGACCGCTCTGGACGTGGCGACCCTGGAGCAGATCGAGCAGGGCAGCCTGGCTCCGCCCCTGGGGACGGTGATCAAGCTGGCCAAGGCCCTGGACATGAAGATGGGATACTTCATTTCCGGCGCCGAGGATCGGCCCTTCACGATCGTCCGCCGGAGCGACCGCAGGATCGTTTCCCGTTACGACAGCAAGAAGGGCGAGCGCTACGGTTACGAGTACGAATCCCTGGCGCCGCACAAGAAGGACCGGCACATGGAGCCCTTTCTGGTGACCCTGGAGCCGGCGGAGACGGAGGAAGAACGGTCCACCCACGACGGGCAGGAGTTCATCTATATCCTCGAGGGGCAAATGGAGGTCCGGCTGGCGGAGGAGATCCATGTGCTGGAGCCCGGCGACGCCATCTACTACGACTCCACGGTCCCCCATCTGGTAAAGTGCCACGGCGGGCAGACGACGAAGATCCTGGCCGTCCTATACGCCGAGAGGTGAGCCACACGGGACGGCGGTCTGAAACGATCGCGAAAGGCGGGTTGCAAAGGTGATCGCTTACGACCTGGAGTGCTCAGCAGGGCACGTTTTTGAGGGCTGGTTCGACAGCTCGGATTCCTTTGATCAGCAACTCGCCCGGGAGCTGGTGAGCTGCCCGCTTTGCGGCGAGACCCGCATCCGGCGGGTGCTCTCGCCGGTGGCGGTGAAGAAGTCGGTTCCGACCGAGCCCGCCCAGAACTCGGGGCCGATCGACTACCGGCGCCTGGCGCGGGAGGTTGTGACCTACATCCAGGAAAATTTTGAGAACGTGGGCCCCAGGTTCACTGCCGAAGCCCTGAAGATGCACTACGGAGTGACAGAGAAGCGGAGCATCCGCGGCTCGGCGACCTCCCAGGAGGAAGACACGCTGCGGTCCGAGGGCATCGATTTCATCAAGATGCCGCTGCCCAAGAGCGACGACGAAGACACCAACTGAAAACCGGGATCGAAGAAATGGAACCATGGGACACGGATTCCTTCGGAGATCCGGCTCCTTCCAGCCGCTAATAGATGCCGGCTTCGCAGCCCGCCGCGATGGTCTGCCCCAGCGTCTCACACTGCTCCAGAATGGCGGGTCCCATTTCGCCGCGGGCGATGAGCGGCTCGGCGACTTTCTTGAAGGGATAACCAAGACAGATGCGCTCGATGGCCCGGAGGGCGCCGGTGCCGTCGTTTCCGGCGCTGATGAAGGTCACATAGGGCTTGCGGAAGACCCCTGTCTTACCGCGGGCCTCCTCATAGGTCCGGTCGAAGAAGTCCTTGACCAGCCCCGCCATGTAGCCGAAGTACTCCGGTGACCCGATGGCCAGCCCCCGGCACTCTAGCAGGTCCTCCAGGGTGGCCTCCGAGGCCGGCTTGAGGACCGCTTCGGCTCCGTCGATCGAAGCCACGCCGGCGGCCACCCGTTCAGCCATCATTTTGGTGCGGCCGCTCTGGGAATGGTAGGTCACCAGGATCTTGGTCACGGCCGGTCCGCCCCCCGGCGCTACCAGGCGGTCTCGGAGAGCAGGCGCCGTGCCCAGTCCCGGAAATAGGCGTCGCCGGAATTGCCGGCCTGCTCGAGCAATGCCCGCGCCTCGGCTTTCCCTTCCTGGTCCCCCAGGTCGATCAGCAGTTCGGCCAGGTAGATCCGGCCTTCGTCGCTGGCGGCGAAGAAGGGGGAGGCCTGAAACTCGCGGTACAAGGCGAGCGCCTTCTTTTTGTTGTAGAGGGGCCAGGGCAGCACCGCCCAGAAACGCCCCAGCGCCAGCATGGGCCCGCCCTCGTCATAGTTCCTGTCCAGTTCATAAGCGCGCTCAAAGCCCGACTGGGTCTTGCCTTTCAGACCCTCGGTCAGGGCGGTGAGGATGCTCACCCCGTCCGAGTAGGTGCCGGCACTGAGCCCGTAGTAGTAGTGGCCGTGCGGCTGCCCGGGTTCGAGGTCGATGGCGGCCTGGGCGTACTGCATGCCTTTTCGGCCGTACTCGGCGCAAATGTTCTTCCAGCCCTCGAGCTGCTGTTTCTTGGACAGTTCCCCGTAACGCCGAATGGCCCGGGCACTCTTCCAGTTGAGCTCGAAGCTCTGTGGCTGTCTTGCAAGGGCCTGGAGATACAGCTCGATGGCTGCCCGGCAGTTGTCCAGTCCCCCTTTTTCGTACAGCCGGTCGGCCTGGTCGAGGTCCTGGGCAGCGGCGCCTGGGGGCAGCAGCGCGAGTGCCAGCAACAAAACCGCCTGAGACATGAGCCTGCGTTTCATGGGACACCTCCTTGGGAGCTGTGACCAATCCCGATGCCGGCCGCACCGCATCCGCCCCGTTCAGGGCCGCGGCCGCCCCGAGGAAATCCGTACACCGCAGAGCGCAAAACATCAACGGAATTCCGCGGAGGCTCCTGAACGGATCCGCATCTCACGGGGACGGCGGACTTCCAAAAAACGGGCACCTGAGCTATACTCCCCTCGGCCGGGCAGGCGATCTGGCCGGCCGTGAGAAGGCTTGTACACAGGGAGGGAATCGGATGGCGAAGATTCAGCGGGCGGTGATCAGTGTGACCGACAAGACGGGGGTGGTGGAATTCGCTCAGGCCCTCAGCGGTATGGGCGTGCAGATCCTCTCCACCGGCGGTACGGCCGGGACGATTCGGCAGGGGGGGGTGGCAGTCACTGACATCTCGGATTACACCGGTTTTCCGGAGATGATGGACGGCCGGGTCAAGACCCTGCACCCCAGGATCCACGGCGGGCTGCTGGGGCTGCGGGGCAACCCGGAACATGTCCGGGTGATGGAAGAGCATGGGATCCTGCCCATCGACCTGGTGGCGGTGAATCTCTACCGGTTCGAGAAAACCGTGGCTGCGCCGGGCGTCACCTTACAGGAGGCTATCGAGAACATCGACATCGGCGGCCCGTCCATGCTGCGCTCGTCGGCCAAGAACTTCCGCCATGTAACCGTGGTGGTCGACCCCCTGGACTACGAGGCCGTGCTGCAGGAAATGCGCGCCGGCGGCGGGGAAACCACCCTCAAGACCCGTTTCCGGCTCGCGCGTAAGGTGTTTCGCCTGACTTCACGTTACGACGGGGCCATCAGCGCGTACCTGGACGGGGTCGAGCTCTGAAAGCGCCGGTGGCCCGGTGAGGGGCGTCCGCTACGGTTCAGCCTTGACCGGGATGGTCACGACCGGCACGGCGGCGTGCTTGACCACCTTCTCGGTCACGCTGCCGAATCCGAAGCGCCCTTTCCTTCCGCGCGTTGCCATGACGATCATGCCGGCGTTTTCGGCGTGCGCCAGGTTGAGGATCTCCTGCGCCGGATCACCGATCGCCACGTGCTTGACATACAGCGGACAGCCCTGAAGGTGCTGCTCGCAGATTTCGTCGAGCCGCTTTTTCGCGGTACGCTCCTCCCACTCGTGGATCTTGTCGATGTGGGAGCGGTCGAAATCGCCGTACCATCCCTCGTGCAGACCCAGTTCCTCGATCACATAGAGCACATGCACTTCGGTCTGGTAGCGCTCGGCCAACGAGGTCACATAGGGCAGGGCAAAGGCCGCGTTCTCGGACAGGTCTGTCGGCCACAGCACTTTCTTGAACTCCATCCTCTTACCTCCTTGGGCGGCGGGCTCAGGCCCGGGGGATCCGCTTCCGGCGAACCGCAGGCCGCCTGTCCCGCGCAGTAAAGGCCGCCGCGGCTTTGCTCAGGGGTCCAGCAGCAGCGGCTGGAGCCACGGCATGGCACCCGCTTTGACTGTCCCGGTGGTGAAGGTCCGGTCCTCTCCCCGGGCGGTGCCGAAGCTGTTGGAGGCCACGATCCGGTAGTGATAGGTCTTTTCCGGCAGCAGCCCGGTGAGGGCCACGCTCACGACCCGGGTGTCGCGGTCCGAGCCGGCATCCAGCGCCTCCGTCCGCATACCGTAGGCGGTCGTGCTGCCGTAGTCAAAGTAGTAAGTCGTGGCTGCGCCCCGGGGGTTGACCGAACCGCTCAGCAGCGCCGAAAATGCCTTGACCGCACTGGCGGTTTCGGTGACGGCCTCCGGCGGGCCGGCCGGTGCGGGGCCGTTCTTGGTCCCGTGAATCCGCAGGCGCCAGCTCTGGAGGGTCCCCTGGTCTCTGGCCCAGCGATCGCTCACCGTGAGAGTCCAGGCGCCGCGGGAGGATTCGCCGAAAAGCCGCGCGCTGCCGAACCGCCAGTTGTTGTAGACGTGGCTGCGGCCTCCGCTGTGGCCTTCGGCGAGCACGCTCCGGGTTCCTGCCGGCGAGGTCAGCATGATCTCCAGGTCGCCCCAGTAGGAATGGTTGGCGGCGGTGAAGTACACCTCCACGAACTCCACCCGGATGTCCGGATCAATCTGGAGCGTGCTGGTGATGCCCACCGGGTCGTTGTCCGGAATGGGCACATGGGGGCTGGCGCTGGCTTCGACGACGGTTTCCGGCCCGGCCGGGGACCAACCAACGGCCGCGGTGACGGCCGCTGAAGCGTCTATGCGGCCGAAGCCGTATTTGTGGTTGACGGGCAGGCCCACACCGTTGGTCTGCCAGTCCGGGTCTGCGGGGTCTATCTGCTGCGCGGTCGTGAGCAGAATGTGCTGGACGTCCCGCCAGCTCAGGTTCGGGTTGGCCTGCAGCATCAGGGCGACGACCCCGGCGGCCAGAGGGGCGGCCGAGGATGTCCCCCCGAAGTTAGAGACGTAGTTGCCGGCCGCAAATCCCAGCCTGCCCGTGCGATCCGTGGTGGTGATGGCCAGGGTGCCGCCGTCCGAGGGTGCGCTGACCAGCAGGTTGGCCCCTTTCTCGGAGTAGAAGGCACGCCGGCCGAGGTTGGTGGAGGCAGCCACGGCGATGGTGTAGCGGCTGTTGGCATAGCCGTCGTAATTGGAATTGTCGTCATCATAGCCGTTGCCGCCGGCCCAGACGTAAATGCAGCCCAGACCGCTGCGGCCGCTCCGGATTCCGCTGGCGATGGCGCTTTCGGAAAGGGGCCCCGGGCCTTCCAGCCGCGCGCCGTCGTCCGCGGGACCCCAGCTGTTGGTGTAGATGTCCACCACCTCGCTGTTGCGGCTCAAGGCTTCCGCCTCGTTGGCATCCGTTTCCGCGCCCAGCAGCCGGTGGCCCACCAGGCCGGCAAGCGGTGCCGCTCCGGTGATCCCGAGATCGTTGAAGCCCCGGGCCGCCGCCACCCCGGCCACGGAGGTGCCGTGGTCTCCGCCGGTGGGGTCTGCATTGCCGTCCAGGAAGTCCCAGCTCATGCCGGGAAGGACGTTGGCGGCCAGGTCCTCGTGCCCGATCTCCAGCCCATCGTCCACCACTGCGATTACCTCGCCGCTGGAGCCGCGGAAGGTGTCCCAGACGGGGGTGACGTTCACGTCCTCACCGGCCAGGCCGGACTTCTGGCCGGTGTTCCTGAGGTGCCACTGCTGGCTGAAGAGCGGGTCGTCGGGGATGGCCCGCCTGGTCCGGCGGTGGAGCCAATTCGGATAGGCGAACCGGGTTTCGCCGGACTCGTAAAGCGCGGCGGCCTCTCCGATCGCCTGCAGCGGATCACCGGCATCGTAGAGAAAGGTGTTGGGCGCAAACGCAAACTGCTTGACCCTGCGAAGCCCCCGGGTTTTTTCGACGGCGGCGATCCGGCTTTCCGCGAGATCGGGAGCGAACTGGACAATGATCTCGCCGGTAGGCACAAGCCGTGTGGCGGGTTCTTTGCCGGGGTGGGTGTAGAAGACCGGGCTGGCCTGGCGGAGGTGGGTCAGGGTGCGCGCCGAGCGGATCCTTTCGAGCAGGTTCTCGGCCCGCCGGGCTCCCGCAATCCGGTAGTACCTCACGAAGGGCGTGCTCTCGAACAGCACGGCTCCGGGTTCCAGTCTGCCGAAGTCGTCGTCCCCGTGCGCGCGGACCGAGACGCCGGCCTGAGGGAACAGGGCGATTTCATCGAGCGCCATCCAGGCGTGGCGCTTGACCTCCCCCTCATACCAGTAGACCCGGCCGGCCTCGGGGGCGGCGTCCCCAGCGCCCGGCCCGGCCGCGCACCAAGCCTCCGGGGCACCGGCCGAAGCCGCCCACAATATCAGACAGAGAACGCACCCCCGTTTTTTCATAAGCTGCCCCTTGCCCGCGGTGAATGCGGTTTCATGTTGGTGCAGTCGGCGACGCCCCAAGCCCGCATGGCAACGGACGCCGGAAAAACGCCGGCAGTATATTCGACTGAAGCCTGGTTTTCAACCTCCCTGTGGCGTCACGAGCCGCCGGCGGGCACGCGCGATCGTTCAAGCCTCCAGGGCGCTCAGCTTTGGCCCCAGGGTAAGCAAAAGCGGCTCAGGGGTCAATAGGTCGCGGGCCGGGTCGATGGTTCCAATCCCGCAGCCCCCAGAACAGGGCGGCCAGCGCCAGGCCGGAAAGCGCCGTCGAGGCCAAGGCAACCGCCGGGATGCCGCCGGCCAGCCACAGCGGGCCACCGGTCAAGGCCCCGGCAATCCGGCCCAGGCTGCTGGCCGCCAGGTAACCCGACATCATGGTCGCCCGCAGTCCGGGCTGCAGCTCGGTGAACAGGGAGATGGCGGTCACGATGGTGAACTCCAGGGTGACGAAAATGGCGAAAAGCCCGGTCAGTGCCAGCGACAGGGAGTGCTCCGCCAACGGCAGGAGTGCATAGCTGAGGCCCGAGAGGGAAAGCCCCAGCAGAACAGAGCGTTTCAGCCCCAATCGGTCGGCCATGGAGGCAGTCAGCCCCTCCCCGAGCAGTTCGGCCACACCGATGACGCCGGTGCCCAGCCCGAGGGCCAGCACGCTCAAGCCGAAGGCCTGCTCGAGCCAGGCGCCATAGACCACGAAGAGGTTGTCGTTGGCCGCACTGATCAGAAAGGCATAAACCAGCGCGCCCCGGGCGGCCTTTTCGCGGCCCAGGGTGCGCCAGGCGCTCCAAGGGCTGATACATGGGGGTCGCTGTGCAGGTTCCCCGTCATTTGCCGGGAGCAGGCGTCGCAGCGCGATCATGCCGGCCAGGCCGAGGGCTCCCAGGGCCCAGAAGGGAGCACGCCAGTCGATTCGTTCGATCAGCAGGCCCATGAGCGGCAGACCCAGCAGCGCGCTGCCGGCCCAGCTGAATTCCACCAGGCCGATGGCGAGCGCCCGGCGGTGATAGGGCACGTGCCGACCGATGAAGGCCTGCAGGGCCGGATCGAAAATGGCCTTGCCCAGACCGGCCAGGAACAATGCCCCGAGCAGGACCGGGTAGGAAGGGAAAAAACCGCCCAGGCCCATGCCGAGCACCAGCAGCCCCAAACCGGCCAGCATCATGCGGCGCTGTCCGACCCGGTCGGCGACCGGTCCGAACAAGGGGGCCAGGAGTCCCGCCCCCTGGTTGACGGCGATGATCGAGGTGATGCTGGTCAGGGGCAGGCCGGTGCCGCGGCTGAGCGCCGGGGAAAAGGGATAGAGGAACCGCCGCGCGGTGTTGAGCGCGATGCGCCCCAGGGTGATGGCGGCCAGGCGCCCCAGCCAGCGCAGGGCGCTGCGGGAGGCCTCCGGTCGGGCGCCCCGGGTTGCCCGCGGCCGTCACGGGCCGCTGCAGCGGCCGGGACATCTCGTTCGGTTCCCGGGCTCAATGTCGTGCGTTCCTGTTCATTGGCGACCCCGGCCTGAGCGGAAGGGCGTTGTCGGCGTGCCCCGGTCGCTGGCCAAGGCAGGTTGCCGGATGGTAGTATGGTGTGCTCGTGATTTCAAGGGAGGTCTTGGATGCCGGCCAAGATGACGGATATTTCGCAGCACGCAGGTACCCAGGCTTTCCGCCGACGGTGGGCTGGGCCGGGGGGCTATCACGAAATGCTCGTCGTGGCCGTGCCCCTGATCCTGAGCACGGGCGCCTGGTCGGTGCAGCACTTTGTGGACCGCATGTTCCTGGCCTGGTACTCGGCAGAGGCGCTGGCGGCCTCCATGCCGGCCGGGATTCTCAATTTCGCGGTTCTCAGCCTGTTCATCGGCACCGCGAGCTACGTAAGCACCTTCGTGGCCCAGTACCACGGCGCAGGGCGCCAACAGCGGATCGGACCGGCGCTGTGGCAGGGGATCTACGTGAGCGCCCTGGGAGGACTTTTCGTGCTCAGCCTGGTTCCGGCAGCGGAAGGGATCTTCGGGTTCTTCGGCCACGATGCGGAAGTTCAGCGTCTCGAAACCGAATACTTCCGGATCCTGTGCCTGGGGGGCTTCCCGGCCATCGCCGCTTCGGCCATGGGCGGGTTTTTCTCGGGACGGGGGAAGACCTGGCCGGTCATGTGGGTAAATACCTCGGCCACTGCCCTGAACCTCTTCCTCGACTACCTGCTCATCTTCGGCAAGTGGGGTTTGCCCGAGATGGGCATCCGGGGCGCGGCAACGGCCACCGTGATTTCGGCCGTGTTTTCGCTCGCCGTCTACTTCCTGCTGGTGTGCGGGAGGGGGCCGGATGCCGTCTATCGCACGCTGCGGGGCTGGAGGTTCGACCGGCCTCTTTTCGCTCGCCTGCTGCGCTTCGGTTTTCCGTCGGGGGTCCAGTTCTGCCTCGAGATCACCGGCTTCACGCTCTTCATCCTCCTGGTCGGCCGCCTGGGGGTCCGGAACCTGGCCGCCACCAACATCGCCTTCAACATCAACACCCTGGCTTTCATGCCCATGATCGGCGCGGGCATCGCAGTTTCGGTGCTGGTGGGCCAGTACCTAGGAAGGGGCGAGCCCCGCCTGGCCCGCCGGAGCGCCTACTCGGGCTTCCACCTGACATTTCTGTACATGGGCACCGTCGCGGCCGCCTACGTGCTGGTCCCGGACATTTTCATCCGGCCCTTTGCAGCGCATTCCGACCCGGAGACCTTCCGTGAGATCTACCCCCTCACCGTGGTTCTGCTCCGGTTCGTGGCCCTCTATTCGATCTTCGACACCCTGAACATCGTCTTCGCCTCGGCCATCAAGGGCGCGGGCGACACCCGCTTCGTCATGTTCGTCCTGCTGGTGGTCACGGTCGGGGTGCTGGGGGTTCCCGCCTACGTGACGGTGGTTGTCCTGGGCAAGGGCCTGCTGGCGGCCTGGGCGGTGGTCACCGTCTACGTCATCGTCCTGGGTCTTATCTTCCACCGCCGGTTCCTGGGCGGCAGGTGGCAGGAAATGCGCGTCATCGAGGCCGGAGGTGCGCTGCACTGCCGATTGCGTCCCGCCGGAGGCGCGGTTGCAATGGCGAGGCATAGAACGGAAAGCAGGGCGCCAGAAAGGCGGAGCTTGGCCAAGGGATGGGGGCGAACCCGATACAGCGAAGGCCGGGATCTCCTGTTGAGGTATCTCCGCGTAAAGCTGGCTACGGAACACGCAGTTAGAAAAGACTGAACGATCATTACGAAATCCACCGGCAGAAGTCAAATTTTCTTATCGATAGATGTTTGGCAGTTAAGAGGTTTTCTGTTATGCATTCTATGCATCCTGATTGCCCGGATCATTGCCAACGATCTGCTGGGGGTACAACAGATATGAACCGGACCGGCATCGTCACGGACGAGCGCTTCAAGCTGCACCGCATGGAGGACGGCCATCCCGAAAGCCCGGCGCGGCTGGAGGCGCTCCACGCCATGCTGGAGGACCTCGATCTGCGCGGCCGCCTGAAGGCCGTTCCCGCCCGGGCGGCCTCCCGGGAAGAACTTCTGCTGGTGCACAGCGCCCGGCACATCGAGCGGCTGGAGCGCACGCAGGGGGTGGCCTGCACCTGGCTCGACCCCGACACCCGGACCTGCGAGAACTCTCATGAGGCGGCCCTGCTGGCCGCCGGCGGACTCTGCGAGGCGATCCGGCTGGTGGAACGGGGCGCCCTGGACAATGCCTTCGCCCTGGTGCGGCCGCCGGGGCACCATGCCGAACGGGCCCGCGCCAGGGGTTTCTGCCTTTACAACAACGTGGCCATCGGCGCCCGCTATGCCCAGCGTTTTCTCGGTCTGGAAAAAATCCTGATCGTCGACTGGGACCTGCACCACGGCAACGGCACCCAGCACGCTTTTGAGCGGGATCCGAGCGTCCTGTATTTTTCCGTCCATCAGTCCCCCCTCTTCCCCGGGACCGGCAAACTGCGGCAGACGGGAAAGGGGGCGGGCCGCGGGTACACGGTCAATCTCCCCATCCCGGCCGGTTGGGGGGACGGCGAGTACCTGAGCCTGTTCGAGCGGCTTCTCAAACCCATCGCGCTGGAGTTCGGCCCGAACCTGGTGCTGGTCTCGGCCGGCTTCGACCTGGACCGCCGGGATCCGCTGGGCGGCATGGACGTTTCCGCCCAAGGGTTCGCCGCCATGACCCGGGTGGTGATGCAAATCGCGGATCAGTGCTGCCGGGGAAAGCTTGTGCTGACTCTCGAAGGCGGGTACGATCAGGACGCGCTGCGCAGCTCGGTCAAGGCGGTCCTGAAAGAGCTTGCCGGGTTGACCCGGACCAGTATCGCGGACAAGCTCATAGAGGCCGACTCCGGGAAGCTCGAGCCTGTCCTGGGCAAAGCGCTCAAAGTCCACGGCCGCCGCTGGAGCTCTCTTTGCGAGGCAGGTGCCGGGGCTGGGGTCCGGAAAGCGGGGCTGCTGAAGCGGGTTTTGGGCGCGTTGCGGCCAGTGGCGTGACTGCAAGCGGCAAGGAGTCCCTCGTGGCGCCATTTCGCGAAAACATCCGGCGGCTGGCCTCCAGGTTCGAGGCGTGCGAGGAGTGGCTGGAACTGGTGCGGGATCTCGGGGAACCCATCGAGGTTCCCAGGCCCGGGCGGAACTGCCGCATGCGCTGGGCCGAAAAGGGGGACCTGTTCACCATCAACGCCCTGGAGGGGTTCGTCAAGGAGACGGACTTCATGGAGGAGTCGCTGAAACGGGGAGACCGCTGCCTGGTGCTGGAAGACGAAGACAACCTGATCGCCTTTGCCTGGGTCACCTTCCGGGACTTCCAGCTGGCCCTCTGGTACACTTTGAAGTTACCCCCGGGCTGGAGCTACCTGGTCTACATCTTCGTGCATCCCCTATTCGGACGCCAGGGGCTGGGCGCGTATCTCCTGAGTTCCCTGATGCAGGCGCTTCGGAGCGACGGGTATGAAAAGCTCATCGCCGGGATGTACAGTACCTGGCAGGCCTCTTTCGGCCTGCACACCAAGGTGGGCTTCAGGGTCCTTCGCCGGCTCAGCCAGTGCAAGCTGATGCACATCCTGCCCACGCCGCCGAAGGTGGTCTTTCCTCTTGACAGCGATGGGACAGCTCAATAGGATTCCATGGGATCGGCGGCAAGACGAAGCCGCCGGGTGGAGCAGATGGAGAGGTAAGCCTTTTTGCGGAGCGGGGGCGTTTCCGGACGAACCGGGGGCGCTTTTTTTCTTGGCTCGGCTGACATGAAGCTCGAAGCCTTTGGCTTCAAGGGCTAATCGGGGAGGTCTGTTTCCGATGAGAAATCCCATTCGACTTGCCGTGATCCTGGGGCTGGCCGTGCTGCTGGCCTGGGAACCGGCGATCCCCGCCCAGCAATCCCTGCAGGTCCAGGTCAGGGAGGGTCAGCTGCGGCAGACCGCCTCCTACCTGGGCAAGGTGGTCGCGCCGGTCCGTTACGGACAGCAGGCGACGGTTCTCGAGCGCCAGGGCGAGTGGGCCAGGGTCACGGTGGACGGGCGGGAGGGGTGGATCCACCAGTCCGCCCTGACCGAGAAAAGGATCTCCATGCAGGCGGGGCAGAACGCGGCCGCTGCCACCGCGAGCAGCGCCGAGGTGGCCGTGGCCGGCAAGGGGTTCAACAAGCAGGTGGAGGAAAAATACCGCGCCGCCCACCCGCAGGCGGGCTACGCCTGGATGGACCGCATGGAAACCATGCAGGCGTCGCCGGCGGAAATCCAGCAGTTCCTGATCAACGGCGGCTTGACAGCCGGGGGGAAGGCGCAATGAAGAACCAGAGCCGCAGGGAGTTTCTGGATGTGATGACCCGGGGTGCCCTGGGCCTCGCCGCGGCCGGCCCGCTGGCTTCCCTTCTGGCCGCCTGCCAGGGAATGGGCCACATCGCCTCGGCGGGGGCCTCGCTGGCGGCCTCCACCGGCCTGATCAGCCAGTCCCAGGCCGAATCCATCAGCAAGAGCGCTCACGCGGTCGAGCGGAGCGCTCAGGACATCACCCCCGAGCAGGAGTACTACATCGGCCGGGCGGTGGGTGCCGCCATCCTGAATCAGTACAAACCGTACGACAACCCCAGGGTCAACCGCTACTTCAACCTGCTGGGCAGCGCCCTGGCACAGGCCTCCGACATGCCCGAGACCTACGCCGGCTATCATTTCCTGGTGCTGGATTCCGACGACGTGAACGGGCTGTCGGCTCCCGGCGGCCTGATATTCGTGACCCGCGGGCTGATGCGCTGCTGCGGCCACGAAGACGCCGCCGCCGCCATCCTGGCTCACGAGATCGGCCATGTGCAGGCGAAACACGGGTTGAAGGCCATCAAGACCTCGCGCATCACCCAGGCGCTCACGATCATCGGCATCGAGGGTGCCAAATCGTTTTCGGGTCAGGAGCTCGGCCAGCTGACCTCCCTGTTCGAGGACACCATCCAGGACGTGACCGGCACCCTGATCAACACCGGCTATTCGCGGGTGCTGGAGTTCGAGGCCGACCAGGCCGCGGCGGCCATCATGCGCCGGGTGGGGTACAACCCGAACGCGCTGGTGGATGTCCTCAACGAGATGAAACGCAGGCTCGTGCCGGGCAGGATGGATTTCGTCAAGACCCACCCGGACCCCCAGGTCCGAATCGACGAAATCCGGAAAACGATCGGAGCTCCCGGAGCGGTCGCGGCGCCGGCGGCCCGCACCAAACGCTTCAGGGAGACCCTGGCGCTGCTCTGATTCATGAGTCTCCGCCGAACCGATAAACGCCTACACATCCCGGCCGTCGGCCTGGCCGCCTTCTGCAGCGCCCTGCTCCTCTGGGGGGCGGGACTGCTGGATACCTGGGAGTTCAGGACCTGGGACTTCCGCGCCCGCTGGCTGGCGCAGAAGGGGGCCGCCTCGGACAGCGTGACCCTCATCCTGCTGGATCAGGCCAGCCTCGACTGGGGCAAGGAAACCAACGGCTGGTCGTGGCCCTGGCCGCGGGAGGTCTACGGGGCCATCGTTCAGTTCTGCCGCCGCGCCAATGCCAAGGCGCTGGGGATGGACATCCTCTTCACCGAAGCCTCGGCCTACGGTGTGGAGGACGATCTTCGGCTGGCCGAGTCCATGGCCGCCTTCGGCAGAACGGCGGCGGCGGTTTTCCCCGGCGAAGGGGCGGGCAGCTGGACCCGCTGGCCGGACGGCCTCCGCCTGCCCCCTTTTGCGGTCGAAGGGATCAATGAGAAGGTGTCGCTTCCGGGCTCCTCCCTGGCCTCTTCCCGCGCCGCCTTCCCGATCCCCGAAATCGCGGCTGCCGCCGCTGTCCTGGCCGGAGTCCACCTGGAGCCGGACTCTGACGGGGTCTACCGGCGGGCGGCGCCGATCCGTTTTTTCGATCATAAACCCCTGCTGCCCCTCGGCCTGGCCTGCGTTCTGGCCGGAACCCCGGCAGCAACGGTCAAGATGCGGGACAACGCCCTGCTCCTGAACGACCGCCCCATACCGGTCGACGAGCGGTTCGAGGCGATCCTGCGCTTCCGTCCCGCGGCCGGCGCCTACGAGCAGTACAGTGCTGCAGCCATCATCCAATCGGAGCTGCGGATTCAGGGCGGCGAGACCCCGCAGGTCACGCCGCAGGCGCTGGCGGGGAAATACGTGCTGCTGGGCTTTTCGGCGCCGGGGCTCTTAGACCTCAGGTCTTCGCCGGTGGCCGGGGTCTATCCCGGGGTTCAGATTCACGCCACGCTGCTGGACAACTACCTTTCCGGGGATTTCCTCCGCCGCCTGCCCGGCTGGCTAGGCGGGGTGCTGGCGCTGGCCGTCGCCCTGGGCTGCGCCGCCGCGGTCAGCGTGACCGTCGGTTCGCTCTGGATCGCCCTGTGGTGCGCGGCCGGGATCGCCCTGCCGGTAGCGCTCTCGCTGGCCTTTTACCAGGCAGGCTTTTGGATGCCCCTGGTGGTCTGCGAAACCGCCGCCGCCGGCAGCATCTTCTTCGGGCTGACCCTGAAATATGCCACCGAAGGTCGTCAGAAGCGTTTCATCCGCACCGCCTTCACCCAGTACATCAGCCCGGCGGTTCTGGATCAGCTGCTCCAGCACCCGGACAAGCTCCGCCTCGGCGGCGAGCGCCGCCTGATCTCGATCTTCTTTTCCGATCTTCAGGGGTTCACCTCCATCTCCGAGCAGCTGGGGCCTGAAGAGCTCACCGGCCTTCTCAACGAGTACCTGACCGCCATGACCGACATCATCATCGATGAGACAGGGCACGGTGGACAAATACGAGGGGGATGCGATCATCGCATTCTGGAACGCGCCGGTGGACGTTCCGGATCATGCCGAACGCGCCGTCCGGGCGGCGCTCAGATGCCAGGAGAAGCTGGCCGAGCTGCGCCCGGTATTCCGGGAGAAATACGGTCACGATCTGCACATGCGGATCGGCGTCAACACCGGGCCGGCGGTGGTGGGCAATTTCGGGAGCCAGACGAAGTTCAACTACACCATGCTGGGGGATGCGGTGAACCTGGCCGCCCGGCTGGAAGGCATCAACAAGCCCTTCGGGACGGCGATCCTGGTTTCCGAATACACGAAGGCCTACCTGGCAGACCCGTTCCATCTGCGGGAAATCGGGCGGGTGGCGGTGGTCGGCCGCAGGGGCGCGGTGAGGGTGTACGAGCCCATGCGCCACGAGCGCTTTGAAAGCCGCAGGGCGCTCTGCGAGGCCTTCCGGGAGGCCCTGGCGGCCTTCGGCGCGGGAGAGTTCGCCCAGGCCGCCGGCCTGTTCTCCGCGCTGGCCGAGGAGGACGCCCCGGCGCGCGCCTATGCCGGGAAGTGCCGCGAGCTTTCGCAGGACCCGCCCGCGACCTGGGAGGGGGTCTGGGTCATGGCCTCAAAATAATCCTGCCACCGGCTGATGGATTCCCCGCTTCCGGCCAAGCCCAAAATCCGAAACCCAAAATCGGAAACAAATCCGAATATCCAATGACCGTAATTCAAGACAGGAAGGAGAGGCGGGGGACGCCGGTGTTTCCCAACCCGCTCAGAAGAATGCCGGATGTCGGTCTGCCCGGACCGGGACAAATAGGCTGCGAAAGCGCGCGTGTGGTGAGGTCAGGGTTCGGGAGGACCGATCGCGGCGTCCAGGAGCCGATGGAGCTCGTCTTCCGGCAGGACTTTGCGGAGGACGGCCGTCTCGCGGAGGGTCCGGCCGGAGTCGAAGGCCTCCTTGGCCAGCGCGGCCGCCCGGTCGTACCCGATGGCAGGCACCAGGGCGGTGGCCAGCGCCAGGCTCTGCTCGAGATTGGCGCGGCATTTTCCCGGGTTGGCGGTGAGGCCCGAAACGCAGCGCTCCGCCAGCAGGGACGCGGCACTGCCGAGGAGCTCGATGGACTCGAGCAGGTTGTGGGCGATCAGCGGGAGCATGACCAGCAGCTCGAAGTTCCCGGCCTGGGCCGCAAAGGCGATTCCGGCGTCGTTGCCGATGACGCGCGCCGCCACCTGCAGCACGGCTTCCGGGATCACCGGGTTGACCTTGCCGGGCATGATGGAGGAGCCGGGCTGAAGCGCCGGCAGGGTGATCTCCCCGAGGCCGCAGCGCGGCCCCGAGCTGAGCCAGCGCAGATCGTTGGCGATCTTGGTGAGGCTCACCGCCGCGGTGCGCAGGGCGCCGCTCATTTCAACGGCCGCGTCCTGGGCGGCCTGGGCCTCGAAATGATTCTGCGCTTCCCGGAAGGGGATCCCGGTTTCCCGGGCCAGCCCGGCGATTACCCGGGGGGCAAACTCCGGATGGGTGTTCATCCCGGTCCCGACGGCCGTACCGCCGAGGGCCAACTCGGCCAGGTTCAATTCGGCCGCCCGGACCCGGCCGATGCCGAGCTCCGCCTGGCGCGCGTAACCGCCGAACTCCTCGCCCAGGCTCATGGGGACCGCGTCCTGGAGATGGGTGCGGGCGATCTTGCGGATGCCGCGGAAGGCTTCGGCCTTACGCTCGAGGGCGCGCGCGAGCATCTCCAGGGAGGGGAGCAGGTGGCTGCGGATCCCCAGCAGGGCGGCCACGTGGATCGCCGAAGGGATGACATCGTTGCTGGACTGCCCCAGGTTGACATGGTCATTGGGATGGACGGGAGATCTGCCCCCCCGCCGGCCGGTGAGGGTTTCGTTGGCCCGCCCGGCGATCACCTCGTTGGCGTTCATGTGGGTGGAGGTGCCCGACCCGGTCTGAAAAACGTCCACCAGGAACTGGTCGTCGAGCCTGCCCTCGGCCACCTCGGCCGCGGCCGCCGCAATGGGTTCGGCCAGTTCGGCGGGCAGGAGCCCCAGCTCGGCGTTGACCCGGGCCGCGTGTTTCTTGATCAGGCCGAGGGCCTGGATGAAGGGCCGCGAAAAACGCAGGCTGCTCACCCGGAAGTTCTCCACCGCCCGCTGGGTCTGGGCGCCGTAGTAGGCCTCGGCCGGCACGCTCACCCGCCCCATGCTGTCCCTTTCCTCCCGCCTGGTCATCGCCGCCCGTCTTCCTCCTTCCTGGTCGCGTCCGACGCCGATTAGCCTCGCTTGTCCAGCGGCTCGTACTCGCAGCCCATCAGGCCGCAGTATTCTCCCACATACTCGGCCTTGGGCCGGTAGAGGGCCGGTTTGTCCTGGGCCTCGGCGAACTTCTCCTCCAGGATGTGAGCGCACCAACCCGCCACCCTGGAGATGGCAAAGATGGGCGTCATGAGATCTGCCGGAATTCCCATCAGGTGATAGACCGGCGCGCTGAAGAAGTCCACGTTGGGCTGGATCTCGGGCTTGCCGCGGCGGGCGAACTCCGCCAGCCCGGCCTGCTCGATCTGGGAAGAGAGCTCCGCCCAGCGCTCCGCTCCGGTCCTTCGGCCCAGACGGCGGGCCATGTCCTTGAGGAAGCGGGCCCGCGGGTCCATGGTTTTGTAGACCGCGTGGCCCATGCCCATGATCCGCTCCCCGCGCTCGAGCTGGCCCTTGACCCAGCCGGCGATATCCGCCTCCTTCTCGAGGCTCAGGAGCATCCGCATGACGCGGGCATTGGCTCCCCCGTGCAGGCTGCCGGAAAGCGCCCCCAGGCCGGCGGTCACGCCCGCGTACATGTGCGCCCGGGTGGACACCACCTCGCGGCAGGCGAAGGTGGAGGCGTTGAAGGTGTGATCGGCATGCAGCGTCAGGCAGGTGTCCAGGTCGCGGGCGGTCGCCTCATCCGGAGCGGTGCCGTGGAGCTGGTAGAGGAAGTTGGCCGCGTGGGAAAGCGAAGCGTCGGGCGGCAGGGGTTCGAGGCCGCTGCGGATGCGGTGCCAGGCCGCGACCAGTCCCGGCACCCGGGCGATCAGCCTGATCGCCATGCGCACGTTGGCCTCGCGGGAGTCCTCCTGGAGGTCCGGGTCGACCATGGCCAGCATGGGAACCGCGGCCTGCAGCACATCCATGGGCCCGGCGTCCGCGGGCAACCCGCGGAGCGCGGTCAAGACGTGCTGCGGGATGGAGCGGGCGGCGGTGATCTCGGCGCTGAAGGCTTCCAGCTCCCGAGTACGGGGAAGCGCGCCCTTGAGCAGCAGGTGGGCGACCTCCAGGAAGGTGGCTTCCTCGGCCAGCTGCTCGATCCGGTAGCCGCGGTAGATCAGAACGCCCTTTTCCCCGTCGATGAAACTTACCTTGGTGTCCGCGACGGTCACGCCGCGCAACCCGATGTTTTTCACCTTGACCACTTCCGCCATGATAGCCTCCTTCTTGCTGTGCGAGCCGGGAAATGACAGGACATCCTTCGGGTTCAGCTCGCCAAATCCGAAATCCGAAAACTCGAAATCCGAAACAATCTCAAAGCACAAATGTCGAAATGTCAAAAACGATCATTAGATGCCTGAAGCGATACGCGGCTGATGGGTTTTGGTCATTGAGATTTTGGTCATTGGGTTTTGTTTCGGATTTCGGATTTGGTGCTTCGGATTTATGCCCTGATCGAATCACCCGCGAATGACTTAGACAGCCCAGCTTGGTAACACTGAAGTCCCAATTCCTTGGTCTCAGGGAACTCGTGGCACCCGAGGGAAGACCCCGAGGCCGTCATGCCGGCTCCCGAATGTCCGCCAACCTGACGACTTACTGGGCCTTGCGGCCCAGTTCCTGCCGGACCAGATTCAGCGCGCCGCCGGCCAGCAGCAGCTCGCGCTGCCGCTCGGACACCTCCAGCAGCGCCGGGATGATCCGGCCGTTCGCCTCCACCGGGATCTCGCTCGCGCCGCTGCGGACCAGGGATCGGATATCGCGCAAGACCAGCCGGGCGCCCGTCTCGAGGCGGTCGTAGTCCGCGGGATCCCGGAAAGTGAGCGGCAGGATGCCGAAGTTGCACAGGTTGGCCTGGTGGATTCGGGCGAAGCTCTTCACCAGCTTGACCCGCACCCCCAGGTAGCGCGGCGCCAGGGCGGCGTGTTCGCGGCTGGAGCCCTGGCCGTAGTTTTCACCGCCCAGGACGGCCGCCTGGCCGGCCTGGCGGCAGGTCGCGTGAAACTCCGGGTCCAGCTGGAAAAAAACGAAGCGGCTGATGGCCTCGATGTTGGAACGTAGCGGCAGCACCCGCGCCCCGGCGGGCATGATCGTGTCGGTGGAGATGTTGTCCTGCACCTTGATCACCACCGTCGCCTCCAAGATTGTCGGGCAGCGGTTCCATGTCGGGCAGCGGCCGGATGTTGGGCCCGCGCACCACCTCCGCCGCCGCGGCTCGCTCCTGCGCAGGCGGAATGATGGTGGAGCTCTCGACCAGGTACATCTCCGGGTCCGCGATCCGCGGGTAGGGCATCTCACGGCCCAGGTCGCGCGGATCGGTGATCACGCCCTTGAGCGCAGCGGCCGCGCCGGTCTCCGGGGAGCAGAGGTAGACCTGGTCGTCCTCCGTGCCGGAGCGGCCCGGGAAGTTGCGGGGGAAGGTCCGCAGGCTCACCTCGCCGGTCCCCGGCGCCTGGCCCATGCCGATGCACCCCAGGCAGCCGGCCTCATGAATGCGGGCGCCGGCCTTGAGCAGGGTGACCAGGCCACCGGCCGCCGCCACGTTCTCGAGCACCTGGCGGCTGCCGGGGTTGATGTTGAAGGCGCAGCCGGGATGCCGTGCCTTGCCCTCCAGGATCTTCGCCGCCACCATGAGATCCCGGTAGGAGGAATTCACGCTGCTGCCCACGATCACCTGGTCCACCTTGAGTCCCGCCACCTCGCGCACCGGCACCACGTTTCCCGGGGAGGTGGGGCGCGCGATCAGGGGTTCCACGGCCGACAGATCGAGCTCGGCGTGCTCGTCGTAATCGGCGCCGCGGTCGGCGGAAAGCTCGCGCCAGGCGTCCCCGCGGCCCTGGGCCCGCAGGTAGGTGCGGGTGTTCTCGTCCGAGGGGAAAATGGTGCTGGTGGCGCCCAGTTCGGTTCCCATGTTGCCGATGGTCTCGCGGTCGGTGGCCGAGAGGCTCATGACGCCCGGGCCGTAATATTCCACCACCTTGCCCACGCAGCCCTTGACCCCGTAGCGTCTGAGCATTTCCAGGATCACATCCTTGGCGCTCACCCAGTCGGGCAGCTCGCCCAGGAGCCTCACCCCCAGCACCCTGGGGCAGGGCAGATGGTAGGGCCGCCCGGCCATGGCCAAGGCCACGTCGAGCCCGCCGGCGCCGATACCCAGCATGGAGACACCGGCCGCTCCGGGGGTGTGGCTGTCGGCGCCCAATAGCGTCTTGCCGGGCACCCCGAAGCGTTCCATGTGCACCTGATGACAGATGCCGTTTCCGGGCGGGCTGAAGTGGATGCCGTACCGGGCGCAGGCGGTCTGCAGGTACTTGTGATCGTCGGCGTTCTTGTAGTCGCCCTGCAGGAGGTTGTGGTCCACGTACTGGGCGGCCAGCTCAACCCGCACGCGGTCGAGGCCCAGGGCCTCGAACTCCAGCATGGCCATGGTGCCGGTGGCGTCCTGGAGCAGGGTGTGGTCGATCCGGATGGCGATCTCCCGGCCCGGCACCAGGCTGCCGGCGATCAGGTGCTCCGCCAGGACCTTGTGGGTGAGGTTCTTTGGCATGCGAGGTCTCCCGAACAAGCAGATGTGGGCCCAGCTGAACCATACTAACCCATGGAGGGCCGTGAATCAATGCCCCGCCGGGTTCATTCCACCTCAACGAACTCGGTCACGGTGATGAGGGTTTTCCCCTCGAACTCCGAGAGCGTGCCCGTGACCTCCACCTTCTGGTCGATCATCTCGATCAATTCCTGGCCCTTATCGGCCTCCCGGATCAGATACACTTCGTCCTCGGTGGCCAGCTGGGCTCCGGGTTGCACCGTGCCCACGAGGGTGACTTCTTCTGCCTGCGCCGTTGCAGCCGACCCCGGAAAAAGGGTCAACGCCGAGAGCAGCAGGATGAGCGTCGCCATGAGCGCCAGGTGCACGGGTTTCTTCATGATGTTTCCTCCTGTGAACGGTCTGTCCCGGCCGGACGGATCTCCTTGCACAGATCAATGGTCTTGCCGGAACCGGGGCAGGCTCGGTCTCCTGCCCTCGCTGGTTGTGAAAGAAAAGGGCTGCGGATCGGGAAAGGGCCGCTTCGGCTAAGGGGCGGCCAGGTCCTCGGGCCGGTGGTAGAGGATCCCGAGGCTGAAGGGGTCTTCCATGGCAGTGGCGAGCGCCTGTTTCAGGTTGGCAGGATCGTGTTCCGGCGGGAGCGGGTGGGTCCAGGCTTTCAGATGCTCCCAGGTCTGGTTCAGCTTGTCGAAGGTGACACAGGAGGTGTAGACGTGAAAGAACGCAAATCCCCGGTGCCGGACTCCCTCCAGCAGGGCGGCCGTGATGCCTTGCGGGTCCCCGGCGAAGAGCCGGGCCACAAAGGTGGCGCCGTAGGCCAGCGCCATCAGGGTGGCATTCAGAGGGGCGTCGGAGGTCCCGCCGGGCGAGGCCTTGGTCTTGAAACCCTTCGGCGTGCTGGGAGACGGCTGGCCCTTGGTGAGGCCGTAGATGGAGTTGTCGAAGAGGAGATAGTTCACGTCCACGTCCCGGCGGGAGATGTGGGGCAGGTGGCCGCCGCCGATACCCAGCCCGTCGCCGTCGCCGCCCACGGCGAAAACGGTGAGCTCCGGATCGGCCAGCTTGATGCCGGTGGACACCGGCAGGGCCCGGCCGTGGACCGTGTGCAGGCCGTAGGTGTTCACAAAGAAGGGGTAGCGGCCGGCGCAGCCGATGCCGGAAACCGTGACCACCCGGTGATGGGGCAGCTCAAGCTGCCGAATGGCCTCGTTCAGCGCCTGGTGGATGCCGAAGTAACCGCAGCCCGGGCACCAGGTGGGCAGGTTTTCCGAGCGGACGGCGAACTTGTCCGATTCCCTGATGCGGGCGACCTTTTGGGCGACGATTCTGCCTGAGGTTTTCATGGGGCTTACAGGGTTTCTCCTGCTTCCCTTCGGCCCTGCGGGCCGCCGGCGGAAAGCTCTTCGATCTGCCTCAGTATGGTTTCCGGCGCCATGGGCACCCCGGTCGCCTCGTTCAGCCGGACGACGTCCCTGCGGTGCAGGTGGCCGATGAGGTTGGCCAGCTGGCCCTCGAAGTTCAGCTCGGGGATCAGGATCTCTTCGCAGCGGTCCATGAAGCGGCGGATCGGGCCGGCGTGGTAGGGGTAGAGGGATACGATCTTGAGGGCGCCTGCGCTGAGGCCCTTGTCCTGCGCCTTCTTCACCGCCTCCAGGGCGGCGCCGAAGGTGGAGCCCCAGGCGATCACGCCGACGGCCAGCGGACCTCCGGGGCCGAACTCCTCCGGCGCCGGCAGGTCCGGCAGGGCGCCCTGGATCTTGCGGTGGCGCTTGGCGCTCATTTGGAGGTGGTTGCGGGGGGTGTAGTCCGGCGCCCCTTTTTCCGAGTGCTCCAGGCCGGTGGCGGCGAAGGCAAAGCCCTCGGTTCCCGGGATGGCCCGCGGCGAAATGCCCGAGTCGGTGAGCTCGAACCGCCGGTAGCGGCCCCTTTGCGAGTCGTCCGGGTAGACATTTCCGTCCGCCAGCTCTTCGGGCGTTGCGTGCGGCCGGGGGATGTTTTCGACCCGGTTGTCCAGGAAGAAATCGGTGAGCACGATCAGCGGTGTCTGGTATTTCTCGGCCAGGCGGAATGCCATGACCGTGCAGGTGTAGCACTCCTCCACGCTGGTGGGGGCCAGCACGATGCGGGCCGAATCCCCCGGGCCGCCGAAAACGGCCGCGTGGAGGTCGGACTGCTCGGTCTTGGTGGGCAGCCCGGTGGACGGTCCGGCCCGCTGGGCGTCGATGATCACGGCCGGCGTCTCGGACATGACCCCGTGGGTGATGAGTTCCGTCATCAGCGCGAAACCGGGGCCGGAGGTGGCTGTCATGGAGCGGCGGCCGGCGAAGAAGCTCCCCAGGACGGCGCCGATGGAGGCGATCTCGTCTTCCATCTGGACCACCCGGCCGCCCCTTTCCGGGAGCAGCCGGGCCAGCTGCTCCATGATCGGGGTGGCCGGCGTGATGGGGTAGCCGAAGTAGAGCTTCAGGCCGGCATCCAGGGCGCCGCGGGCGATGCAGTCGTTTCCCGAGAGCAGCACCCTTTCCGCGCCGGCCGATGGTTCCCGCGGGCTCAGGATCTCCCGGGTGCGGTCTTTGAAGGCCTCCCGCGCGTGGGCAAACCCGGCATCAAAGCTCCTTAGATTCGCCTCCAGCACCCCCTTACCCTTGGACCCGAACTTTTTTTCGATGACCGCATGGAACATCTCGGGCGGCACTCCGAACACCGCGGCCAGGCCCCCCAGGGCGACCAGGTTGCGGCCCCGGGTGGTCCCGGCGGCCCGACCGGCCAGCTCGCTGAAGGGCATGCCGTAAAGGGTCATGGTGGGCTCCACGTGGGCCGCGATGGAGCGGTCCTCGGCCAGGTGGGTCGGGGGCCGGGTGTCGAAGAACACCGCCGCGGTCTCGTCCAGTCGGGGGACTCGGCTCAGGGACTGCTCGTCGTCGAGGCTGACCAGAACGTGGGTCCGGTCGCCCAGGGCCAGCATCGGCTCGTCGCCGATGCGGCTGTTGGTCACGCAGCGGCCGAAGCCCCGGATTTCGGCCGGGTAGGAATCGAAGGCCAGCACCGAGAAGCCGCAGCCGGACAGGGCGGCGTTGAGCAGGCCGCCGGCGGCGATGGTGCCGTCGCCCGACATGCCGCAGATCTCGATGGTGAGGTCCACCCGGGCCATCTCAGAACTCCAGCCACCAGGAGGTGTTCACCTTGACCCCCTCGAGCTCGAAAAGGCTGCCCGGTGCCACGTCCGGTTCTTCCCGGCCTCCCAGAAGGTTCAGGGCCGCGATGCGCCCCAGGGCCTCGGCGTTTTGCCGGCCGATGGAAACCCAGTAATCGCGGATTTCGGGGTGGTAGATCTGGGCGCAGTCGCCGGTGGCATAGACCCCGTCGAAACCGGTGGCCAGGTGCTCGTCGACCAGGATGCCGCGGTCGATCCGCAGGCCGCAGCGGGCAAAGGTCTGGACGTCGGGGACCAGCCCGAAGAAGGCGCCGACGAGGCCGGCGCTGATCTTCATCCCGTCCAGCTCCACCTCGCAGGCGTGTTCCGCGACCCGGGCGATGTTCCGGATGCCCCGGCGGGGCAGGATCTCCGCTCCGCGCCGGGCCAGCCTCTCAGCCGCCTCCTCGAACACGGCCGGATCGGGCCGCAGCGGCCAGAAGGAGCGCCGGTCGAGCAGGAAGAAGACCTTCTTGTTCAGGTGCAGCAGGGCGCCTGCCAGGGCAAAGGAGGTGAGGTCGCCGCCGATCAGCAGCACCGTGTCGACCCGGGCCAGATCCCGGATCCAGACCCGGGCATCCTGAAGGGTCTTGAGAGTTGTCAGGTGATCGCGGAAGCCCAGTAAGGGCTCGGGCACGTGCGGCCGGCCGCCCACGGCGATCACCAGGCCCGAGCAGGTCAGGACCTCCCTGTGGGCCAGGA
Source organism: uncultured delta proteobacterium (assembly GCA_963704245.1). GTDB lineage: Bacteria > Desulfobacterota > DSM-4660 > Desulfatiglandales > Desulfatiglandaceae > CAVPHJ01. The sequence continues at coordinate 96,032 of CAVPHJ010000013.1, read as the reverse complement.
CCACCTGCCGGCGGTCCGGGTCGAGGGCCGCCACGGGCTGCCCGCGGCGGAACTTGATTCCCAGCGGTCCGTAAGCTGCCGGCGGGGAAAAGAAAATCTCCTCTTCCCTTATCCGGCCGGCGATCAGGTCGGGCAGCCGGTGGGGCAGGTAGCCGGCATCGGGGTCCCGGCTGATGAGGGTGATGCGGGCCTGCGGGGCTTTGTCCCGCAGGGTCAGGGCGGCCTGGTGACCGGCCGGGCCGTTTCCGATGACGATGAAATGGTCTTCCGCCATGTTCAGCCTGTCTGCTCTTTCCCGTCCGGGTCGGCAGCGGGCCGTTCCACCAGCTCTACCCGGGTGACGGAGATGCACTCCACCGGGCAGACCCGCATGCACTCGCCGCAGCGGATGCAGCGCGCGTTGTCGATCACGACTGCGGAAACGTTGCGCCAGCTGGCGGTTTCCACCAGCTCCGTGATCGCGCCGTTCTCGTTGGTGCGAACCTCGCTCACCAGCTTGATGCAGTCCCGGGGCGCCACATCGATGCAGTAGCGGCAGTAGATGCAGCGGTCCATGTCGATCTCGTAGTGAAGATGACAGAGGTAACAGCGCTTGGACTCCTCCAGGGCTGCTTCCGGCGTCAGCCCGGTTTCCACTTCCAGTCCCGGCTGCCTGAGCCTGTCGGCGACCGGCCCGGCGGTCGGCATGGGCTGGCGGGGCAGGAAGTCCCAGGTTCGCTCGCGGTCCGTGATGCGGGTTTCCTCCATGCGGATCACCGGTTCCCGGAACCGGCGGCCGCAGAGGTCCCGGGCCATCTGTTCGGCGGCGGCGCGGCCGGCGGCGATGGCCTGGATGGCGGTGGAGGGTCCGCTGAGGTGGTCCCCGGCCACGTAAAGCCCCGGCACCGAACTGCGGAATGTCCGGCTGTCGGCCCGCAGCACGCCGCGCCGATCCTTTTCCCCGGGACCATCCAGGCCCGCCGCCTTTTGCCCGGTGGCCACAATCAGGGTGTCGGCCGGCAGGATGAACTCGCTGCCGTCGATGGGGGCGACGGTGCGCTTCCCGTCCTCCCGGGTCTCGCCGGGCCGGGTTCTGACAAACTCCACCCCTTCGACGCCGCGGCCGCCCAGGATCCGGCGGGACAGCATGAGGGACTCCAGCCGGATCCCCTCCACCTTGGCTTCGTGGATCTCGTCGGCGGTGACCGTCAGGTCCTGCTCGCTCCGCCGCAGGCAGATGGCGACGTCATCGGCGCCCAGCCGCAGCGCGGTGCGGGCGCAGTCAAAGGCGGTGAAACCGGCGCCGACCACCAGCACCCGGCGGCCGACCTCCGGGGGGCGGCCGGAGCACGCCTCCATCATGAATCCCAGGCCGGAGAAAACGCCCGCCAGGGTCTCGCCGGGGACGTCCAGGGCGTTGGCATCATAGCAGCCGGCGGACACCAGCACGGCGTCGTGCCCCTGCAGAAGCTGCTCCATGGATAGGTCCCGGCCGACCCGCAGGCCGGTGCGCAGGGTGACCCCCAGCTGCAGGATCCGGTCGATCTCGGCTTTCAGCAGGGTTCTTGGGAGGCGGAATTCGGGAATGCCGTAACGGAGCATCCCGCCCGGTTCCGGCAGGGCCTCGAACAGGGTGACCGCGATGCCGACGGCGGCCAGGTCGTGGGCCGCGGCCAGTCCCGCGGGACCGGCTCCGATGACGGCCGCCCGCTTTCCGAGGGGCGGCGGGATCGGGGTATCGGCGCCAGCGCCTACGGGCCTGAAATCGGCAGCCGCGCGTTTGAGGTGGCAGATGTTGACCGGCCGGCCGAGTTCCGGTTCGCCGTGCCGGCAACGCTCCTCGCAGGGGCGGGAGCAGATTCGGCCCAGGACGCCGGGAAGGATGTTGGCGACCCGGTTGATTTCATAGGAGCGGCCGGGGTCGCCCTCGAAGAGGGCGCGGATATAGGCCGGCACGTTGGTGGAGGCCGGGCAGGCGGCCTGGCACGGCACGTTCACCCGGACGTAGTCGCGGTCTTCGGCGCTGCTTGAGAAACGGACAGGGTTCGGCATCGCAACAGGAGGCCGGCGGGACCGGGATGGATTTGGGTGGCGCGGCCCGGTGCCGCAGGCACACGCCCAGGATAGCAGATAGCAGGGCTCGAGCGCCAGTCGAAAATGGGTTCGGGTAAGGCCATGGGCCTTGTGCCGATCAGGGAAACATGCCATAAGGACGAAAGGGTGAAAGGGTTGAGGATGAGGCGCAACATCCTGCTCAGGGTACTGATAGCCACGGCCGGCCTGGTCGGGACGGCCGGAGCCGGCGAGGAGCCGCCGGCCGGACCGCCGTCCTACTACACCTTCCAGGTGATGACTCTGCCTGCCCAGTATCGGGACAATGCCGAGCGGCTGCTGAAAGAGCTGCAGGCCAAGGGATATCCGGCCTACCTGCTGGAGGTGGGGGACGTACCCGGGACCGAACTCTACAAGATCCGCGTCGGCCGGTTCTCCAAGGCGGTCGACGCCAGGGCGGCGGCCGAGCGGTTCTCCGAGCAGGAGGGAAAGAAGGTGCTGGTCGTCAGGTCGCAGGCCCTAACCGGGCTTCCGGCGGAGGCGCCCATGCCCCCGGCGCCCGAAAAAGCACCGGCGGTCGCGGAGATGCCGGCCGCGCCCGGCGGGCAGAAGGAAACGCCGGCGCAGCCGGCTGCCAGCGCTTCGCCACCGGCCGAAAGCAGTGCTCCGCCCGAAAAACGGCCGGAAACGGCCGGGCCTGCCGCAGCCCCGAAAGAGATGCCGGCCGCAGCCGGGCGGGCCGAGACGCCCGGGCCGAGGGATCTTGCCTGGCCGGATTCGGTGTCGCGGATCTTCTGGTACCGGGCGGCTGACAACACACTCCACGTCACCAACGTGCCGCTGCCCTCCCCGGATCCGGCCCGGCTGGAGCGCGTGTCGGTGTTCCCGGTGCGTTACGAGTCAGCCGGGGATGCGCCGGGCACCCTGGTGCTCGAAGTGGACGGCGAACGGATGGAGATCATCCTGGCGGGCGTCCGGATTTCGGCGCCGCGGGATCGGGAGTCCGCCTTTTACGAGCGGCGCCTGCGGGAGGTTCCCCTGCGCCTGGACTTCGAGACGGAGCCGAAAACGGGGGCGCGGGCGGGCCGGCTCAGCTGGCGGGACGGAGCCCCCCTCAACCTGGAACTTGTGCGCCTCGGCATCGCGGTCTGCGCGTCGGAGGGTGTCGATCCTGAGGAGCAGGCGGCCTGCCGGGCGGCCGAAGAAGAGGCCGGGCGGCTGAAAAAAAACTAACCCCGGCAGGCGGAAGCCGGCCCGCTTCGTGAGATTCCTGCCGCACGCGCCCTTGCGGGACAGGGGGACATGACCGTCTTCACCCAGCAGCGGCGGTTTCTGAACACTCTCCTCGGAAAGGGGGCGGACCGCTTCCCGTTTTTCGACCTCGAGCCGGGCGAGGATACGCTGGCCCGCTGGCACCGTGAAGGACTTCCCCGGGGAAGGTCGGTGGCCGGCTATTTCGGCCTTGAAACCCACCATCCCGTCGGGCTCACCCTCCGCAGCCGGCCGTTTTACGAGAAGGCGCCGGACCTGCTCTCCGACCCGACCTCTTTCGCCCGGCACTACGACCCGGATGACCGCTCGCGCTACGGCCGCAACTGGGCCGGGCGCGCCAGGCGCCTGACGGAAAAAGGGCGGGTGCTCTACGTGGACGCCTCGGGCGGCGGGCTGCTGCAGATGCTGGGGGTCGGGGACTGGGAGTCCTTCCTGCGGGCCTGCGTCGCGCTGGTCGAAAAGCCCCGGCTCGTGGAAAGCCTGCTCGAGCGGACCACCGATTTCTACTGCACCTGCCTGGAGCGGGTGCTTTCGGAAGCGGCGGTGGACTACGCCAGCTTCTACGAGCCCATCGCCTCCAACACCGGCCCGGTGGTCTCGCCGGCCATGTTCGAGCGTTTCTCCGTACCGGGATACCGAAGGGTCATCGCGCTGCTGGAGAAGTTCAACGTGCGGCTCAGGATCCTCTGCACGACCGGCGGCAACCTGGCTCCGCTTCTGCCCCCCCTGGTCGATGCGGGCATCAACGGCCTCTGGATCAGCAACATCAGGAGCGCGGGCATGGACTACGCCGCGCTGCGGCAGGCCTACGGCCCGGATGTCGCGCTGATCGGCGGGATCGACGCCGACGCCTTGAGCCGGGATCAGGCCGCCGTGCGCCGGGCGGTGATGGAGACCGTCCCTCCGCTGCTGGAGACCGGCCGCTACCTGCCGTGCCTGGACGACCGTCCCAGGAGCACCGTACCTTTCGGCCTCTATCGCTTCTACCGGGAGCTGCTGCGGGATCTCGCCCAGAAGGGCTGAGCTTTCTTGATCAGAGCTTGACACCAGGCGCCTTGTCGACTTGTCTACCAGGAATCAAGGAGGTAGGACCATGGCCACTGCAACCGTGCGCATCCCGGAAGAAAAACGGAACATTCTTAAAATCATCGCCAGTGTTGAACGCAGGGAGATGAAGGAGATTCTGGCGGAACTGATCGACGAATACATTGAACGACACAAGGAGACGGTGGATCTCCTTTCGCGTCCCGAGTGGGTAAGCGTCATCGAAGCGGGGAAAAGGGAAGTGCGTGAAGGAATAAGGGGGAAATCCCTTGATGAGTTGGCGCGTTGAGGTCAAACCGACGGCTGAAAATCAGTATTTGAGGCTTGACCGAAAGACCCGCGTGAGGATCCGGGAGGCCTTGCAGGCCTTGGAGAACGTCCCTGACCCGTTGACCGAGCCGAGGGGGCGGGCGCTAACAGGAAAGCTTCAAGGGGACTATGGCCTGCGGGTCGGCACAATGGAGAATCCTTTTCACACCGGACCCGTTCAAGATGGTCCTGCAGGTCTTCGCAGTCCTTTCCCGCGGGAACGCTCACAAGTAGATCCCCGCCTGTGTAAGTGACAGACGGTCCCAATCCCTGTGCAGCCGGCAGGCCAGGGTTGTTCCGGCAACTCATGGCTACGCATTTCATGGTTGATCCTGCGGCCCTTTTACTCTCAAGTTCATTTGAAAAAAGGCTTGACAGACAAAATTGCATACCGTATGCCTACCGGATAGGAAACAATTTTAGATACAAAACGGTATACCATTTGGTCCTAATATGCTGCTTGGGCGTGTGGACTGCCAGCACGGTTCTCCAACCCCGTGGGATAACCCAGGCCCGTTGGGGAGTCAGGTGCTGAAAATGAATCCGCTGCGTGGATTCTTGCTGGGGTAGGTCATGGCAGGCAAACAAGTCAAGGGTAAACGGGTGCCCAGAGACAGGATCCTCACCACGCTCCAGGAGCGAATCAGCGATCGCAACCTCTCTCCCGGAGTGAAGCTGGTGGAGCACGAGTTGTCCAAGGAGTTCGGGGTCAGTCGCACCGCCATAAGGGAGGTGCTCGGAGATCTGGAGAGACAGGGGTTGGTTGAGCGAAAACCGAACAAGGGGACCATTGTACGAAGGGTGGACCCGGAGTCGTTGTTCGAGATTCTTGAAATTAGGGAAATGTTGGAGGGGCTGGCTGCGAGGTTAGCCGCGGAAAGATCGCAACCCAGAGACTGGGAGGATCTGCAGGCGGAATTCGGAGAGCCCTGTGAGCGTATTGTCCAAAACCTCCAATTTGAGGACTACCTTGCCCTGATCACCAAGTTCCGCAAACGCATGGTTGAGAAAGCCCAGAGCCGAGAGCTGTCCAAGCTCATTGATTCCATCTACGCCCAGATACGCATTGTCCAGCGCAGAGTTATCATCCTGCCGGAGAGGATCCAGAAAGGAATGCTGGAACACCGCGAGGTACTCAAGGCGATCATGGAACGCGACCCGGACAAAGCGGAATCGATGAAGCGTCTCAATCTAAGAAGCGCCCGCGAGCATTTGCGTAGGTACCAGGAATGGATTCTCTGAATCTAACCTACACAGCTTAGGGCAGCATCAAGAAAATGAGCCAGGGGGAGAAGCTGATGAATTTCGAAGCTCAGATGAAGAAATTTCATGAAAAGCGTGCCGCTCAGTTGGCGATGGGCGGGACCGAAAAACTGCTGGCGAAGAAGGCGAACGGCGAACTGAACGCCCGGGAGCGGATCGATTACCTCTTGGATAAGGACTCTTTTCGGGAGGTGGGTCTCTTCGCTCACTCAGATCAACCGGGAATGGAAAATCGTTCGCCCTGTGACAGCAAAATCGTCGGATTCGGCAAGATCGACGGCCGGCCGGCGGCGGTGCTGTCGTTGGACCTTACGGTGCTCGGAGCTTCCAGTGCCAACATCAACGCCAAGAAAATGTCCTATATCAAACGGATAAGCTGTTCACAGGGCTTGCCGGTTGTCTTCTTGAGCGAGGCGGGTGGTGCCCGAATGCCTGACTACATGGGCGCCCGCGGAATGGTCGCCATGGGTCAGGACCCCATTCAGTATCAGCGGCTTCGCGAGGCTCCATGGGTGTCATGCCTGCTCGGACCCTGCTACGGCAGTCCTACCTGGTATGCAAGCATGTCCGACTTCGTGGTCATGCGGAAGGGGGCTGTGATGGCGGTGTCAAGCCCAAAGGTCACGTCGCTGGCCACGGGAGAGGATACGCCCCCGGAAGAGATGGGTGGCTGGCGGATTCATGCCGAGATCACCGGGTTGGTGGACATGATCGCCGAAACGGACGAGGAAGCGATCGATACGGCGAAGAGATTCTTGTCCTACCTGCCGCTCAACTCGACCCAGCCACCCCCGGTGGCACCGGTGCCCGAGGGTTCCGGTGCGCTGATGGGCAAGATCCTCTCTTTTCTCCCTGAGGACCCCAGGCGGGCCTATGACATGCGGAGGATCATCCGCTGCATCGTAGATGACAACACAGTTTTCGAGCTCAAATCGGCCTTCGGGCGCGCGGCAGTCACCACGCTGGCGCGCATTGGGGGGCGCACCGTGGGCATCATTGGCAACAACACCATGCACCTCGGGGGCGCGCTGGACGCTGACGCCTGCGAAAAAATCACGAGTTTCCTCGTCTTGTGCGACTCCTTCAACATCCCGATTGTGATGCTGGTCGATACGCCCGGCTTTCTGGTGGGCAAGGCCGGCGAACGCCGAAAGGTCACCGGCAAAATCATCAATTTTATGAACGCCCTCACGTTGGTTACGGTTCCGAAAATCACCATCATTGTCCGAAAGACCTACGGTCAAGCCTTTCTGAACATGGGCGGCGGCCGCAATTCAGAAACCATCGTCGCCTGGCCGAGCGCGGAGATCAGCTTCATGGCACCGGAAACCGGAGTGAACGTCGTCTACAATCTCCGCAGAGAGGAAAACCCGGAGGAATTCGCAGAGAAATTCGACCGTCTCAACAAGGACACCGAACCATGGTCGGCGGCGGGCATCTTCAACCTGAACGATGTGATAGACCCCGCACAAACCCGAGACTGGCTCTTCAGTATGCTCGAGTTCCATGAGAGCCGCCGGAGCGGGGGAGTTGGTAAACATCTCATGCACTGCTGGCCTACGAGTTACTAGACAACCGATGAAAAAGGACAATAAACCCACGATTCAAGACTGGATGCCGGAGATCGAAGAGCTGAATCGCCGGCGCGAGCTTTCGCTTGAGCTGGGTGGCAAGGACAGGGTGGAGCGGCAACACCGAGAAGGCAAGTTCACCATCCGGGAACGCCTGAAAGGGTTGCTGGACGCAAGCTCGTTCATGGAAGTCGGACAGCTGGCAGGACTGGCAGCGTGGGAAGGCGACGAACTCGTGAAAGTGGTCCCCGCCCCGTTCGTAGGCGGGCTGGGCAAAATAGAGGGCCGCTATGTGGCAGTCGGTGGTGAGGATTTCACGGTGCGGGGGGGATCCAGCCCCAAATTGGCGCGACGAAAAGGGGGGCAAGGCGGGTTCATAGAGGATCTAGCAAAGGAGTACCGAATTCCTTACATATCCTTGGCTGACGGCGCGGGTGCCAACGTGGCCTCGGCGCTGCAAGCCCAATACCGGAGACTTCCTGGAGAGCACGGCTTTGAACGGTACATGGAACTGATGGGGATAGTCCCGGTGATTGCTGCGGTACTGGGGTCTTGCGCCGGTGGGCCCGCAGGCAGGGCGGTGATGAGTCACTTTTCCGTCATGGTGCGCGGAAGCAGCCATCTCTTCGCTGCGGGTCCGCCCGTGGTGGCACGGGCACTGTTCAAGGATCTGAGCAAGGAAGAGTTGGGCGGGGCTCACATCGCGGTGGATCAAGCGGGATCCATCGACAATGCGGTTGCGAGCGAAGCGGAGGTGTTTGGGCAGATTCGCCGGTTTCTGGGCTACCTCCCCCAAAACGTGTGGCAGATTCCTCCCCGCAAAGCATGTGAAGATCCCCCGGATCGGAAGGAAGAGAAACTGCTTTCCATCGTACCGCGGAATCGAAAGCAACTCTATGACATGCGGCAGGTGATCAACCTGATCTTTGACAGGGAGAGTTTTTTCGAGATCCAGCCCACATTTGGAAGGGCAGTCATCACAGGCCTGGCCCGGCTTAACGGATTTTCGGTGGGCGTGGTCGCCAACAACCCGGCATTCAACGGGGGCGCAATGGATGCTCGGGATGCTGTCAAACAGAGCCGTCTGGTGGAGTTGGGCGATCTTTTTCACCTCCCACTGGTGTTTCTCGTTGACGTGCCGGGCTTCATGATAGGCCCCGAGGCGGAGTCGATGGGGACCCTGCGAGCGGGTATGCGGGCGATGTCTGTCGGCATGCAAGCCACAGTTCCGCGCGTGACCGTGATCGTGCGCAAATGTTATGGAATGGCGGGGGCGACAACGTTCACGAAGAACAGCCTGCACTACCGGATCGCATGGCCGTCTGCCGAATTCGGTTCCTTGCCCATTGAAGGGGGGGTGGCGGCGAGCTTCAAGCGGCAAATCGAAGCGAGTGACGACCCCGAGCGGCTTACCGAGAAAATCGAGGCTGAGATCCGCTCGTTAGGTTCCCCCTTCCGCACCGCCGAGGCGTTTGCGGTGGAGGACCTTATCGATCCCAGAGAGACGCGGCACAGGTTGAGTGTTTTCGTCGAAGCCGCCCAGAGCTATCTTCAAACAGAGCTCGGACCGAAGCCGAAATATGGAGCAAGACCTTAGCCCGAGCGTGGTGGCATGAGGAAAGGAAGGGAAAGGCTATGGCCCTTGTAGGAAAGGCTCCCGACAGCCTGGAAAATCTGCGAGACATTCAAGAAGAGCGCTTTCAATACCAGATGGACCTGGTCTTCAAAGCGCACCCGTTCTACAAGGAGGCGTTCAAACAGAAGAACCTCTCCCGGTCCGACATCAAGAGCCTGGCGGATCTTTCCAAGCTTCCGCTCACCAGGAAGGAAGACTACATCTCGAGGCCCGAGGAGTTCTGTCTGCAACTGGAAGAGGTTCAGGGCATTTCCCGAGAAGAGCGAACCATCTGGGATATCGTTTACACAGCTGGCTCCACCCATGACCCAACCCCTTTCTACGACACCTGCTATGACCATTACGCCCGCATTTCTCAACTCAAACGAACCGCGGAACTGCTCGGCGTCACCGAGCCAGGATACCATCATCAATCTGTTTCCGCTCACTTCCGTGCCCCATCAAGGATTCCTGAGTGTTCTGTGGGCCAGCCAATCTATCGGCGCCAAACTCGTGTCAAGTTTCGGCGGGAGTTACGATGGGGGATTTGGCGTTCTCAGGCGCTCCACCCAGGCCATGGAGATGGTTGAACGCCACCGGGTGACTGTTCTGTGGGGCATAGGGTTTTTTCTCCGCCGGCTGATCATTCGGGCCCAGGAGGAGGGCCGCGATTTTTCCAGCGTCCGTCTGGTGTTGCCCATGGGAGAGGGAAGCCCCTTGGGAATGCGGGACGATGTCCGCAGGCGCATGCAAGAGCTTGGAGCTCAAGAGGTAAGAGTCCTCAACGGTTATGGCTTCACCGAAAAACACGGACCTAGCCCAGAGTGCACCGAACTGGGCGGTTTCCATCTTCCAAAGCCGGCCCGCTATTTCTTCGAGTTTTTGCATCCGCAGACGCTGGAGCCGCTGCCTCTGGGCGAAAAAGGGTTGGTGGTGATGACTCATCTGGATCGCAGGGGTACCTGCCTGCTGCGCTACATCGTAGGCGACATCTGCAGCATGACGAATGAGATCTGCCCGCACTGCGGCGCTTGGGAGCCGCGTTTCGATAGCATCCCCTACCGTACAGGCGGCATTGTGAAGGTAAAAGGCACCTTGGTGAACGTAGCGGCCCTCTATGATGTTATCAGCTCGATTGCCGGAATCGAAGAGTACGAGATTATTGTCAGCCAGACGGATCCGGCCGATCCTTACTCGGAGGACGTCCTGCTCATCAAGCTGGCCTGTGCCCGTGAGCGATATGAACATCTTGCGCCGCAAGTGACCTCGGCGGTCAGAGGAAGCCAGGAAGTGAGTCCAGGGACGGAGTGGGTAGACCCCGATCACTACACCGACACGTTAAGAGATTACAAGTTCAAACGTTTCAAGGACCTGCGCAGCAGACAGGTCAAGTAAAAACCCGCAGCCACAGATGAAAGGAGGAAAAGGATGAAGAAAAAGTCAACAACCAAATGGACTCTGGCACTCTTGGTGTTCACCATCGCGGGGTTGGGAATGGCCGGCTCGGCAATGGCGGTGGATAAGATCCTGCTGGGTTCCACTGCCACCACCTCCAGCCATTACACCTACACCGTGAGTGCAGGTCAGGCGATCAACAAGACCATGGGCGAGAACATCAACATAACGGTTGTTGCCACCGGCGGGGCGGTGGACAATCTGGCTCGCATCGATCGTGGCCAGCTCAACGCCGGGATCGGGACTTGGGACACCTTCCTGCAGGCTTACAGGGGGCTGGGGAAATACAAAGACAAAGCGATGCCGAAGATTCGGGCCCTGTGGCTGTACAGCTCCAACGTGCAGAACTACGTGGTCCGCGAAGACTCCGGCGCAAAAACCCTGGATGATCTCACCGGGAAGAAAATCTGTCCGGGGTTGCGGGGCTCCGCCACCGAACAGTTGGTGGAACAGCTGCTGGATAAAGTCGGGGTCAAACCGGACTATTTTCGAGGCAGTCTGTCGGACGCGGTGGCAGCCGTCAAGGACAACCGAATCGCCGGGTACGTGAAGGCCGGTGCGGGTCTGGAACTGGACGCCTCCACCAAAGAGCTCAAAGCGTTCACCAAGATCAGGCTGCTGGACTGGTCGCCGGAAAAGGTTGCCGTCATCGGTCGCGAAATGCCTTTTGTGGGGTTCATCAAGGTCCCCGAGAACGCGGTCCCAGGCTTTTCCTCCTATACCACTCCTGTTCAGGCTATAGGCATTATTTCCTATGATGACACCCTGACTCCCGAGCAGGCCTACCTCATGGTCAAGGGAGTCTGCAGCGAAGAAGGTCGGAAAATCCAGGATGCCGCCTACCCTGCCATGAAGGGTTTGAGCATTCCCGAGATCACCATGGAGATCACAAAGTTCCCCCTGCACCTGGGAGCCATCAGGTACTATCGGGAGATCGGGGTGAAGGTTCCCGATCATCTGATTCCGCCCGAAGCCAAATAGGGTTGAAGGCGCCCGCTGCTGAGGGTGCAGCCGGGCGCCTCGCCCCTGGAGAGTGCCATGAGTTCAGCTGATCAAACGGCCGCTCAGATTCCTAGATCGCTCCCTGAGGCCGTCTGGGGATGGATCATCGGTTCCCTGTCTGTGGCATTCGTGCTGTTCCAGCTCTACACTGCCGGGTTTGGGCTGTACCCGAATCTTATTCAGCGCAGCATTCATGCCGGTTTCGGCCTCATGCTCGCGTTTCTGATTCTGCCGGGTTTCCGCAAATTCGGCCGCAAGGGGCTTCCCGGCCTCTGTGACGCGGTACTGTCATTGGGAGCAGGAGCACTGTGCTTCTACATCGTGCCCAACTACGATCGGCTGATGGAGAGCATCGGACTGGAAGCCGCTCAACATGAAGTGGTCATGGGCGCCTGTTTGATCCTGCTGACGCTCGAATCGGCGCGCAGAGCAACGGGAATCACTCTGCCGCTGATTTCTTTGGCAGGGATTGGTTACGCTCTTTTCGGGGATCTGGTTCCCGGCTCGTGGGGCCATGCCGGTTTCGGTCTCCAGTATGTCATTGAGTATCTCTACCTGGGCCCGGAAGGCATTTGGGGTACGCTGACCGGGATTTCCGCCACGCTGGTGGCGGCCTTCGTCATCTTCGGGGCCATTCTGCTCACTACGGGTGGTGCAGAGAGTTTCATGAAGATGGCCCTGGTGGTTGGAGGGCGCAGCCACGGCGGAGCTGCCAAGGTCGCAACCGTCGCCAGCGCCATGTTCGGAATGCTGTCCGGCAGCGCGATTGCGAACGTGGCCACAACCGGCAATTTCACCATCCCCATGATGAAGCGTCTGGGCTATCGCAATTCCTTTGCCGGCGCGGTTGAAGCCACGGCCTCCTCGGGAGGGCAAATCACTCCGCCCATCATGGGGGCGGGCGCTTTTATCATGAGCGAATTGATCAGTCGGCCCTATCTCGAGATCGCTTTGGCGGCTTGCCTGCCCGCGTTCCTCTTCTATGCCTGCGTCTGGCTCAGCATTGATCTTGAGGCTCGCAAAGAAGATTTGCAGCGAGTTCCTCCAGAGGATATCCCGCCTCTTCGCTCGGTCCTCAACTGGCGAACCAGTGGGGCAGTGGCGGTGACTATCGTGGTGCTCCTGGCCAGCCTCTTCTCGGGCCACACGCCGACAAAGGCAGCCTTCCTGGCGATCGTCGCCAATATCGTGCTTTTCACTTTTGCTCAGAGCATGGCCAAGGAGGAGTTCCGCAAGCGTCTCAGAGCGTTGCTCAGGGGTGTTGAAAGGGCGGGCAGAGGCATGGTGACCGTGGTGAGTCTGCTGATCTGCGCTCAGATCACGATCGCCATGATTTCTCTCACCGGATTTGGCATCAAGCTCAGCGATGCCCTCATCGGTGTGAGCGGCGACCACATCTGGCTGGCACTCATTCTGGCGGCCATGGTAAGCCTTATCCTGGGCATGGGTATTCCCACGACGGCTGCCTACGTACTGGCTGCCAGCGTGGTTGGCCCGGCGCTCCAGAGCATGGGGGTGAACGCCCTTTCCGCGCACATGTTCATTTTCTACTGCGCTTTGCTATCTGCGCTAACCCCGCCTGTTTGCACTGCGGTCTTCACAGCCGCCTCCATAGCCAACGCACCGTGGATGAAGCTGGCGGCCATCAGCATGCGTCTGGCCATCATGAAATACATCATCCCATTCTTCTTCATCTACCGACCCTCCATCCTGCTGATGGGCCAGTGGTATGCGGTTTTGGAAACCGCCATCATCACCTGGATTTCAGCTCTGATGTTCGCCGTGGGCAGCGTAGGGTACTACCGGAGCCCGATTTCCTGGCTTCCAAGGATTGGTATCCTGGCGGTGGGTGCGGTCTTGATTTTGCCGGGGCTCTACTCGGATCTGATCGGCTTGGCTGCTTTCTTGAGCCTGTTCGTCTGGCAGCGGGTCCTCAGAAAAAGTGCAAGCGGGACTTGAGAAGCAATGCTAGAAACTGAGTATTGGATGCACTTTGCAGCCCTTGTGGCTTTCGGAGCCTTTGTGCATGGATTCACTGGGCTGGGCTTCGGGATTATCGTCATCGCCGGTCTGGCCTTCACGCCAATGAATCTCGAACGGGCCTCGGTGGTTCTCAACCTTCTTCTGCCGGTTCTGTTCCTTGTAATTATTCTGGCAAGCAAGAAAGACTTCCGATTCAGCGTCAATTGGAAACTGGCATTCGTGCTGTTCGGAGGGTCTTTCTGCGGAGTGCCGGTAGGATACTGGTTTCTGTATGCCTTTGGAACTCAGCCCATCTTCTACCTTGTGCTGGGCATGGTGCTGGTTCTATTTTCACTGGACTATCTTTTTCGGCCTCGCATTCGCAGCCGGTTGCCCATGGCGGTCGGGGCGCTGGCAGGCGTCGCCGGCGGTTTCCTGGCCGGGGCCTTTACAGCCGGCGGACCGCCTGTGGCCCTATTTCTTTACAGTCATTTCGAGAACCCCAGTGACGCAAAGGGGACACTTCAGTTTGTATTTCTGAGTGCCACCTGGTGGAGACTGCTTAACATCTATTTCATGGGTGAGGGCTTCACTCTTCAAATCGTGACTTGGGCCGCCCTCTTTGTTCCCCTCGTTCTCTTGTTCGCCTGGCTGGGTGACTTCGCCGGACGCCGTCTTTCGCCAACTGCATTTACGAGGACCGTCTACAGCACGATAGGGTTTGCTGGCCTACTGAACATCGTCAAGTATTTCAGGTAGGGATCGCATGCCGAGCTATGATTTCGAGGGACGCTTTCCGGTAATCGACCCTAGCGCCTGGGTTGCGCCGAGCGCTGATCTCATTGGGGATGTTCAGATAAGCGCGAATTGCTACATTGGGTGGGGCGCTGTTCTCAGAGGGGACCATGGCACGATAATGATCGGAGAGGGCAGCGCAGCGGAGGAAGGGGTCATCATTCATACCAGCGAAGGGTTTGTGAGCCGTATTGGGCGGGAAGTGACCTTGGGTCACGGTGCCGTGCTTCACGATGCCACCGTTGAGGACTTCGCAGTCGTGGGAATGGGGGCTGTGCTGAGCAATCGATCTGTCGTCGGGCGTTGGGCTGTCATTGGTGAAATGGGCTTGCTGCGTGAGGGGCAGATCGTGGCAGCAGAGTCCATTGCCGTCGGCGCACCGGTACGCGTGATCGGGCAGGTTGAGCAACGCCACAAGGACCGCTGGATCGCAGGAAAGCGGCGCTACCAGAAATTTGCCGAAAGAAATCCAGTTGGCCTTACGGAAGTCAAGCGCTGACGGATCCAATATAAGTCTAGATGACGTAGAACCCATACCGTTTCCGGCCGGGCGCAATCGATCGGGCGTCGCCGGGCTTGAATTCTGCCCCTTTCATCCGCGCAAGTCAGGGAACAGAACCATTCCCTTTGATGACCACCAGTTGGATACGGCGAGACGCGGTGAAAAGCACAGGGCTATAAGGAGTGTCATGGCGCAGCTTCTTTCTCAGGAAAACCTTCACGAAATGGCGTCACGCTGGCTCTCGCCGTCTCAGGTGCCCAAGCGTTTTCGAATCCATGAAGATACGACCGATTTTTTTCGGGTGGAATATGACGATGTGGTCGTGCTCAGGGGAGCACCCTATCTTGTTCGGCACAACGCCAAAGAGCAACGCTTCGGGCTTGATGATGAGGTCAAGTTCTGGGTCAAGCGCGCCATTGACCTAGAGAGCGGGGATCTCAAGATCCTGAAGCTCGTGTTTTACGAGAAGTTTCTGGCCCACATCGGCGACATCGAGTTTGTATGCTACAGAAGCCCGCGGAAGGAGGCCCGAATCCTGGAGCTGGTATCCGGGCACAGGAACTTCATGCAGGGCTGTGCAGTCGCGGATGCGAAGGGCAACCTTATCCGCGTGCTTGATTTCATCAGAGGCGATCCGCTTTCAGAACTCATCAGCGACCTGAAGCTCGATCACGAGACCTATTTTTTCGAGCGGCTGCCGGGTGTCTTGAGCCGCTTCATGTCATCCATCGAGGCCATCCGTTTCCTGCATGACCACGGTGAAAAGCACGGAGACATCCGGCGCGACCATGTTTTCGTCGACCGAGAGGACGGGCAGTACCGCTGGATCGATTTCGATTTCAACTACCGCCACCGGGAAAACATCTACGGGTATGATCTCTTCGGTCTGGGCAACATCCTGTTGTTTCTTGTGGGGATGGGCGATGTGGGCGTGAGGGATCTCAGAGATCGGAACCCGGATGCGCTCAGCACTCTGGCGGAGGGGGATTTCAATCTCGTGTTTCACAACCGCGTGGTGAACCTGCGCAAGATCTATCCGTACATCCCGGTGGCTCTGAACCGGGTGCTCATGCATTTCTCGAGAGGGACGAATGTCTTCTACGAACATGCGTCACAATTGTTGTCGGACCTGGGAGCGGTGATCGAGACACACTTTTCCTCGCCGGGGAAATGAGGTGGAAAAAGGAGCGGAAGATGACGGGTCAGGACAAGGTATTTAACCGGAATATTCTCATCGCGGTGGATGGATCGGAAAATGCCCGGCGCGCCGTCTCGTATGTCGGGCAGCTGCTCGGAGGGATGAAGGACTTCAAGGTCGGGATTCTGCATGTCGTCCCTGAGCCGGATGAGGATTTTTTCCCGACGGCTGAGGAAAAAGAGGAATGGATGGAGAAGCGCAAGAAAAAGGTGGGCGGCATGCTCGAGGAGTATCGGCAGATGTTGATCACGGCAGGTTTTGACCCGACTCGAGTCTCGGCCCGTTCCACCGTACGCACCTGTCCTTCCATGGCGGAGTGCATCCTGGCCGAACGCGACGAGACGGAATACAGCACCATTGTGCTCGGGCGCCAGGGGCTTTCCCGGAGCGAGGAGTTCCTGTTCGGGAGCGTATCGAGCAAGATCGTCAACCACGCCCGGAACTGCACGGTGTGGGTCGTCGAATGATCCGGGATGATTCGCGAGAGCGTCCGGCCGGCTAAGGTTGGGCAGGCTTCTTGGCCCCGCCCTCGTCGATCTTTTCCGGCAGCGGGGCATACTCGCCGGCCTCGCTGCGGAAGGGCACGGACTTGAGGTAGATGCCGATGGTGCCGCTTTCCGACATCCGCCACAGGCGACCGGTGTGGGTGTCGAGCATGAACTGGTCCTTGGAGGAATCGGAGATCTGGCCGAACACGTAGCGGCCGGCGGGTGCGGCCAGCACCCCGTGCTCGGGCTCGGGCGCCGGCTGGCCTAGACCGAGCGGCTGTGCCTGCACTGCTTCCGCCGTCCACCCCAAAAGCCCTGCCGCCACGGCCAGCACGAGGGCTGCTCTGATTCGCTGGGTCATCGCCTGCCTCCCGGATGAAATGTTCCTCCAACCCGAGTCGCGGACCTTAGGCTCGCTGCTTTGCCGCCGCGGGCCCCGTCCGGCTCAGGGCTCATGATAGATCGGTTTGCCCATTTCGGCAAAGGAGAAATTGCAGAACACGTTGCAGCCGCTGTGTCCAGCACCCGCAGGTCGTCGCTACGGCGCAGATCGCCCATGACGACGCCGTACCGGCTGCCGCACTTGGCCTTGTCGAGCGGCAGTTCGCAGGCGATGAATGTGCGGATCCCGCGGGATTCCGATGGAAGCCGGACTCCGCGCGCATGGGTCTTTTATGAGCCCTTGCCGTAGACCAGGTCCAGGAAAAGCCGGTGAAACCTGGGATCCCCGGCGAGTTCTGGATGGAAAGCGGTGGCCAGCAGCCGGCCCTGCCGGGCGGCGACGGCGGTGCCGTCAGGCAAGAGCGCGATGGTTTCGGCCCGGCCCCAGACCCTCAGCAGTTTGGGGGCCCGGATGAAAATACCGGGAAAGGGTTCCCCGTTGTCGAAGGCGGACACCCGGACCGCGCTCTCGAAGCTGTCCACCTGACGGCCGAAGGCGTTGCGCGCCACGGCAATGTCCATGACGCCCAGGATGGGCTGCTCCCGACCGATGTCGGCAGCCATGAAGACCATGCCGGCGCAGGTCCCCATCACCGCCTTTTCCCCGGCAAACCGGCGCAGCGGCTCCAGAAAACCGTAGCTCGCGGCCAGCTTACCGATGGTGGTGCTCTCACCGCCGGGGATCACCAGACCGGCCAGACCTTCCAGCTGGCCGGGCAGGCGCACCTCGATGGCCTGCGTTCCGAGATTCCGCAGCACGGAGACGTGCTCGGCAAACGAGCCCTGCAGGGCCAGCACGCCGACGCGCACCAAAATCCCCCTACCAGCCCCGGCCGGCGATCAGCTCTTTCTCCGGCAGGCTGCGGATGCTGGTGCCCAGCATGGGATCGCCCAGGTTTTCGCTCACCTTGGCCAGGATGGCCGGGTCGTCGAAATGGGCGGTCGCCTCCACGATGGCCCGGGCGCGCACGGCCGGGTTGCTGCTCTTGAAGATCCCGGAGCCCACGAAAACGCCGTCCACTCCCAGCTGCATCATCAGGGCCGCATCGGCCGGCGTGGCGAGACCGCCGGCGGCGAAATTGACCACCGGCAAACGGCCCAGCTCCCGCACCTGTTTCACCACCTCGTAGGGTGCCCCGATCTCCTTGGCATAGGCCATGAGCTCCTCTTCGGGCCTGCTCTTCAGGGCTCGGATCGCGCCCAGCACGGCGCGCGCATGCCGCACCGCCTCCACCACGTCGCCGGTACCCGCCTCGCCCTTGGTGCGGATCATGGCCGCCCCCTCGCCGATGCGGCGCAGGGCCTCGCCCAGATTCCGGCAGCCGCAGACAAAGGGCACCTTGAAGGCGTGCTTGTTGATGTGGTGGGCTTCGTCGGCCGGAGTCAGCACCTCGCTCTCGTCCACGTAATCGACCCCGAGGCTCTCCAGAATCTGGGCCTCCACGAAGTGTCCGATGCGGCACTTGGCCATCACCGGGATGCTGACCGCGGCCATGATCTCTCGGATCAGGCCGGGGTCCGACATGCGGGCGACGCCGCCCTGCTGGCGGATGTCGGCCGGCACCCGCTCGAGGGCCATCACCGCAACCGCCCCGGCCGCCTCGGCGATCAGGGCGTGCTCGGGAGACACCACGTCCATGATCACCCCGCCCTTGAGCATCCGGGCCATGCCGGCCTTGACCGTGAAGCCGGCCACCTCCTTCGGGAAATCAACCGTCTTGCTGTTCAATGTCCGATCCTCCGATTTTTCTTTTGCGGAAATCCAGTGGATGGTCCTATCCTAGGGATGGCCACAGAAAAAAACAGACACAGTTCCTCCTAAAAGGGAGCATAACAGTTTTTCGGGCACAGCCGGGCATTCCCCTTGCGGGGAAGGCCCGCGCAGGTCGTGATGGACACCTCCGAGCGGGATTTCCGGTACAGGCACCTGGCCAGGCAGATCGAAGCCAAGATCCAGGACGGCACCTACCAGGCGGGCGAGCGGCTGCCCTCGATCCGCATGCTGCACGAACAGTCGGGACTCAGCATCACCACCGTGTTCAAGGCCTTTGTGGAGCTGGAGGCCCTGGGGTTGGTGGAGGCCCGGCCCCGCTCCGGCTATTACGTGAGCCCGCTGACGCTGCACCGGCTGCGCGCACCGGTGCCCGGTCCGGTGCCCGGTGCGGTCCAGCAGGTGCGCTTGTCCGCCATGATCAACTCGGTGATATCGGCGGTCAACGACCCCACCCTTCTTCCCCTGGGCCTGACCGTCACCGACCCGGAGCTTCTGCCGGCCCGGCATTTCGCCCGGATCATGAAGGCCACCTCGGCCGGCAGGATGAAACATCTGCTCTCCTACTCCCTTTCGGAGGGGTACCCGGAGCTGCGGCGGCAGCTGGCCCTGCGAACCCTGGGCCTGATCGACGGCATCGGCGCCGATGACATCATCGTCACCAACGGCTGCATGGAGGCCGTGGCGCTGTCGCTGCTGGCGGTCACCCGGACGGGCGACACCGTGGCCATCGAGGCCCCCACCAATCTCAGCTTCCTGCAGCTGCTCAAGGAATTGGGGCTGCTGGTGCTGGAGATCCCCGCCGACCCGCGCTCGGGACTGGACATCGAGGGCCTGGAACCCATCCTGGAGCATAACCCGGTGAAGGCCGGTCTGTTCATGCCCAACTTCCAGAACCCGCTGGGGGCCCGGATGCCGGATGAAAACAAGAAGGAGCTCGTCCGCCTGTTCAGCCGCCGGGGGATCCCCATCATCGAGGATGAAGTCAGCGCCGAGCTGCATTTCGGCGACCAGCGGCCCCCGCCGCTCAAGGCCTTCGACCGGCAGGACGTGGTGCTGAGCTGTTCGTCCTTTTCAAAGACCCTGGCCCCCGGGCTGCGGATCGGCTGCGTCGTACCCCCGCGAAAGCTGAGGGAGAGAATCCAGAACCTGAAAGCCGGCATGACGGTTTCCACCTCCACCCTGGACCAGTACCTGGTGGCCGAGTTTCTGCGCAGCGGGGCCTACGAACGCCACCTGCGGACCCTCCGGGGAGCACTGAAGCGGCAGATGATCAGGACCGTGCTCGCGATTCAGCAGCACTTTCCCGCGGACACCCGGCTGGCCCCGCCCGACGGGGGCTCGCTGCTCTGGGTGCAGCTGCACCCCGCCATCGACGCATTGGAGGTGCATCAGAAGGCCCTGGAGCACCGGATCGCGGTGATTCCGGGGGTGGTCTGTTCGAACTCCGGCCAGTACGGAAACTGCATCCAGATCAGCTATGCCGCCCTTTTCACGCCGGCCATGGAAGAGGGGATTCGCACCCTGGGGGGTATTATCAACGACATGCACCCGGGGGCAGCGGCGGGCCGCTGAGCCCGCAAGCCGCAGCGGCAAGGGGAAACCCGGGACATCGCGGCATGGAGGCTGTCAGGCAACCCATGGCAATGACCATCAGCGAAAAGATCCTGGCCGAGCATGCCGGCCGGCGGGAGGTGGAGCCGGGAGAACTGCTGGAGGCCGGGCTGGACTTTGTATTCGCCAACGACATCACCGCGCCGCTGGCGATCAAGGCCTTCCGGGAGGCCGGCGGCCGACAGGTCTTCGACCGGCAGCGGGTGGCGCTCATCCCGGATCACTTCGTGCCCAACAAGGACATCAAGTCCGCCGAGCAGGCGCAGATCATGCGCCGCTTCGCCCGCGAGCACGATCTCCCCTACTACTTCGAGGTGGGTCGCGCGGGAATCGAACACGTGCTGCTGCCGGAAATGGGGCTGGTTCTGCCGGGGGATCTGGTGATCGGCGCCGACAGCCACACCTGCACCTACGGCGCGCTGGGAGCGCTGGCCACCGGGGTGGGGTCCACCGACCTGGGGGCCGCCATGGCCACCGGCTGGTCCTGGTTCAAGGTGCCGGCGTCGCTGAAGTTCGTTTTCAGCGGCCGGCGGCGGCCCTGGGTGGGGGGCAAGGACCTGATCCTTCACACCATCGGTCGGATCGGGGTGGAAGGGGCGCGCTACCGGGCCATGGAAATGGTGGGCCCGGTGATCGACTCCCTGCCCATGGCCGACCGCTTCACCATGAGCAACATGGCGGTGGAGGCCGGGGCCAAGGCGGGCGTGATTCCCCCGGACGCGATTACCCTGGCCTACGTCAAGGAGCGGGCCCGCCGCCCGTGGCGTTTTTACGCCTCGGATCCCGGCGCGGGCTACGAGGCGGTCTTCGAATGGGACGTCTCCGGGCTGGAGCCGCAGGTGGCCTGCCCCCACTCGCCGCAGAACGTGAAGCCGGTGAGCGCGCTGGGCGGGGTGACCGTGGACCAGGTGGTGATCGGCTCCTGCACCAACGGCCGGCTGGAGGACCTGCGGAGCGCGGCCCGGCTGCTCAAAGGGAGGAAGGTCGCGCCCGGCGTTCGCCTGATCGTCATCCCGGCCACCCAGCAGGTGTACCGCCGGATGCTGGCCGAGGGCCTGGCGGAGATTTTCGTGGAGTCCGAGGCGGCAATCAGCCTGCCGACCTGCGGGCCGTGCCTGGGGGGTCATCTGGGGATCCTGGCCGAGGGGGAGCGGGCGGTTTCCACCACCAACCGCAACTTCGTCGGCCGCATGGGGCACCCCGGCAGCGAGGTGTACCTGGCCTCCCCGGCGGTGGCGGCGGCCAGCGCAGTGCTGGGCCGAATCGCGCACCCGGAGGAGATCGCCTGAGCCCCGGAGGCACCGTTCAGGACAGGGACTCAGCGCATCGGTAAGGGGCCTGAGGCGGGATTACGGAGGTTCAGATGACGCTGCGCGGAAAGGTCTGGAAATTCGGGGACGATGTGGACACCGACGCCATCGTGCCGGCCCGCTACCTGAACAGTTCGGACCCCGCGGAACTGGCCAGCCACTGCATGGAGGACGTAAACCCGGAATTCGCGGCCCGGGTAGCGGCCGGCGATTTCATCGTGGCCGGCCGCAACTTCGGCTGCGGGTCCTCCCGGGAGCATGCGCCGATCGCGATCAAACAGGCCGGGGTGGCTGCCGTTATCGCGGCTTCTTTCGCCCGCATCTTCTACCGCAACGCCTTCAACATGGGGCTCCCGATTCTGGAAAGCCCGGCTGCCGCGCAGGGGGTGGCGTCGGGAGATGAGCTTGCGGTGGACCTGGAAACCGGCCGGATCACGAACCTGACGCAGGGCGAGGAGTATCAGGCGCAGCCGATTCCGCCTTTCATGCAAACCCTGCTGCGGGCCGGGGGCCTCATCCCGTATGTCCGGGAAAGGATGAAAGGGGAGGGGAATGCGAAATCTGAAATGCGAAATTCGAAGCAGGACGGGGGCTGAGCACTCATGATTCAGCTTTTTCGGAAATGGGATACTGAGGGATACGATCGATGACTGAGGTTTCAAGACAAGGGGGCGGAAGGAGTTACCGCATCGCCGTCATCCCCGGCGACGGGACCGGTCCGGAGGTGGTGGCGGAAGGCTTGAAGGCGCTGGAAGCCGCGGCTCGAGCGGAAGGCTTCGGGGTGGAAAGCGAGCCTTACGACCTGGGCGGCGAGCGCTACCTGAGAACCGGTGAAATGCTCCCGCCGAAGGTGCTCGAGGAGCTGCGCAGCTTCGACGCCATCCTGCTGGGCGCCATCGGGCACCCCGGCGTGCGGCCAGGCATCCTGGAGCGGGGTCTGCTGCTGGAGCTGCGTTTTCAGCTGGATCTGTACGTCAACCTGCGGCCGGTGGTACTCTACCCCGGAGTCGAAACGCCGCTCAGGGACAAGGGTCCGGAGGATATCGACTTCGCGGTGGTCCGGGAGAACACCGAAGGACTCTATGCCGGAAGCGGGGGTTTCCTGAAAAAGGGCACCGTCGGCGAAGTGGCCATCCAGGAGTCGGTGAACACCCGCCTGGGGGTCGAGCGCTGCGTGCGCTTCGCTTTTGACTACTGCCGCCTCCGGCGCAGGCAGCGCAAGGTGACGCTCTGCGCCAAGACCAATGTGCTGATCTACGCCTCCGATCTCTGGCAGCGGGTCTTCGAGATGGTGGCCGCCGAGTATCCGGATGTCCGCCAGGACTACGGCCACGTGGACGCGGTCTGCATGTGGATGATCAAGAATCCGGAGCAGTTCGACGTCATCGTCACGGACAACCTCTTCGGGGATATCATCACCGACATCGGCGCCATCCTCCAGGGGGGACTGGGCATCGCGGCCGGCGGCAACATCAACCCGGAGGGCGTCTCCATGTTCGAACCGGTGGGCGGGTCGGCGCCCAAGTATGCCGGCCGGGGCGTGATCAACCCGCTGGCCTGCATCGGTGCGGTTCAGATGATGCTGGCCCACCTTGGGGAGGATCAGGCGGCCGGCCGGGTGGAGCGGGCCGTCCGGCATGTGGTGGCGAACGACATCCGCAGCCTGGCCGCCGGCCGGATGGGCCGGAGCACGGCGGATGTGGGCGACCTGGTTGCAGGATACGTGCTCCGCGACGAAGTCCGGTAACCGGTGACCGGGTTTTCTCCTCGCGCGGAGACGCAGGGACGCGGGGAACGACAATCAAGATGATTTTCTCCGCGCCTCCGCGCCCCTGCGCGAGAAAAGTCTTCCCGGCAACGGGTGACCGGGTTCAGCGGGGGCGGTCGAGGATCTCCCGGATTTTCCCGGCCAGGCTGCGAAAGTCGAAAGGTTTCTGGATGAACCCGTCGCAACCCTTATCCAGGATGCTCTTCGCCTTGCCGTCGATGCTGTAGCCGCTGGCCAGGAGCGCCCTGACACCCGGGTTGAGCGTTTTCAGACGGTCGTACAGTTCTGCTCCCCCCATGCCGGGCATGATCATGTCCAGGACCACGAGATTTACCGAGTCCTTTTCCTGCTCGTAGAGCTTCAGGGCCTCAGCCCCGCCGTGGGCGATCAGGACCCGGTAGCCGAGCCGGCCCAGCATTTCAGAGGCCACCTCCAGGATCATCTTTTCGTCGTCCACCAGCAGCAGAGTCTCGCCGCCCCCGGCAGGCCGCTCGGCAGGCTCGGCGACCTTGCGGGCCGGCTTTTTCGAGGCCGGCAGGTAGATGTGAAAAGTCGCTCCCATGCCCTTCTCGCTGAAGATCTCGATCAGACCGTCGTGGTTCTTCACGATGCCGTAGGCGGAAGCCAGACCCAGGCCGGTCCCCCGGCCCCGTTGCTTGGTGGAGAAAAAGGGGTCGAAGGCCTTCTTGCGGGTCTCCTCGTCCATGCCCACGCCGGTGTCAATGACCGAAATCCTGACGTAGTCCCCGGCAGTCACGGCATAGGGTCTGCGGAAGGATTCGTCGAGGGTGACGTTTTCGGTCTGCAGGGAGAGCATCCCCCCTTCGGGCATGGCCTGCCAGGCGTTGAGAAAAAGGTTCAGCAGCACCTGCTGGATCTGGCCTTCGTCCGCGGCCACGGTCCAGAGACCCTCCTGGAAGTTCCGGCGGATGGAGATCTCCTTGCGGGTGCGGCCGAACAGGTCAGCGGTTTTCTCGATCAGCTGGTTCAGGTCAACGGGCCGGACCTCGTAGCGGCCGCCCCGGGCGAAGCCCAGCAGCTGCTTGGTGAGGCGCGCGGCCAGGCTCACGTGCTCTTCGATGCTCTTGAGCCTTTCGTGATCCGGGTTTTCCGGGTCCCTGTCCATGATCATGAGCGAGACGTTTCCCAGGATCCCCATCAGCAGGTTGTTAAAGTCGTGGGCGATGCCGCCGGCCAGGGTGCCGATGGCCTCCATCTTCTGGGAATGCAGCAGCCGGCTTTCCAATTGGCGCTGGGCGGTGACGTCCTCGTAGGTCATGTACTGCTTGCCGTCCTCGAGCATCAGGTTGCGGAAATGGATGGTCTTGTCCTCTCCGTTCCGGCAGCGCACGGTGAACTCGCGCTCCCTGACTGACCCGGGGATCAGATCCCGGATATCCTCCTGCCAGGCGGAAACCACCTGCCGGCGGTAATTCGGGTCCGGGTACGCCAGTCGGAACCAGACCTCCTTACTGGGGATTTCAGCCAAAGTGTAACCGAAGATCTCCACGAATTTCGGGTTGAGGTACTCGAACCTGGCGTCTTCGTCAAGCACCGAAAGCCCAAAGGGCGAACTTTCGGCGAGCTGGCGAAAGTGTTTTTCGCTTTCGCGGAGCTTCCGTTCCGAGGCTTTGCGCTCGGTGATGTCCACCAGGCTGCCTTCGAGATGGAGGATCCTGCCCTCCGGGTCGTGCACGGCGCGGGCGGTGTCCTGGACCCAGATAACGCTCCCGTCATGCCGCCGGACTCGGGTTTCGTATCCCCGCACCGTGCCCTGGGACTCGACCAGGGCATGCATTCGCCGCCGGTCTTCCGGGTCCTCGAGTTCGGCTGCGTTTACTTTCTGCAGGGTTTCCAAGTCCGGGTAGCCCAGCAGTTGCACCAGAGCCGGGTTGGCATCCAGTATCCGGCCGTCCAGGGAAGTGCGGTAGAGCGCGACCGGGACGCCTTCGAAGAGTTGGCGGTGGCGTGTCTCGGCCTCTCTCAGAGCATCCTCGGCCAGCTTCCGCTCGGTGATATCCTGAACCGCCCCGTAGAGGCGGGTCACTTTCCCGCCGGCCGAATCCAGCACCGGTCGGCCGAAGTCCAGCATCCAGCGCACTTCCCCGCCCCTGGTCAGAACCCGGTACTTGACGGTGCTGGGCCGGCCGCTGAGGAGCACGGCGAGCTGGCGGCGGGGAACAGGAAGATCTTCCGGGTGGATCAGGCTCTCCCACCCGCCCCTGGCCCTGAGTTCGGCGGGGCTGAAGCCGCTGATCCGCTCGAGCGCCCCGGTGACCCATTCCAGCTCCAGCCGTCCGTCCGTTTGGACCGTGAAAGCGTAGGCGAAATCCGAGGTCAGCTCGGAGATCTGCCGGTAGCGGTTTTCGCTTTCCCTCAGGGCCTCTTCGGCCCGCTTGAGCTCGGTGATGTCGGTGGCCACCTGCAGACGGACATAGCGGCCGTCCAGCCACTTGATGGCGCGGTCATAGTTGACGTACCATTTTCCGGTGATCGGGTTCTGGCATTCCCAGGCCACCACGCCCGTCGGCAGGCCGTCGGCATCCAGCAGCCGGTCGTTGGTGCAGTGGCCGCAAGGGCCGGTTTCCCCCCGGAACACGTCCCAGCAGAGTTGGCCCTCCAGGTCATAGCCGAACAGCTCCTTCATGTGCCGGTTCATGAAGAGGATCCGGTGAGTCTTGAACTCTGCGGCATAGATGGTGGCGTCGATGCTGTCCAGCACCGTCAGCAGGGTCTCGTGGGCCTTCCGCAGGGCCGGTTCGGCCGCCGAAGGCGCGGGCTGCTGGTTCATGGAAAACCCCCCGGAGTATTCGTATTCAACAGCCCTTCAACTTGACATGCGGCCCCGGACCTGTCAAGGCCGAAACCAGCGGGCGGAAAAGGGTTGACACCGCTTCCGGGCGGGTGGTACAGGGGGCTGAGTTTGCGGGCAAGAAGCCCCACGGTTGAACGGCGGCAGTCAGCTCTTAGGAACAGGGTCACGTAGGCCGGGGGAAGCCCCCCGCGAACCTCGTGGCCCTCTTGTTTTTGACGACTATCGGAGGAAGGAGGAAAAAGGCGATGCGCAGGGGATTTCTCCCATTGGCGGCCGCGGCGTTCTGGCTGCTGGCGGCCGGGGACGGATGGGCCCATTTCGGCATGCTCATCCCCTCGGACACCATGGTCATGCCCGGCGAAGAAAAGACGGTCACCCTCACGGCGTCCTTTTCCCACCCCATGGAAATGAAGGGCATGGACATGGAGCGGCCCGCCGGGTTCGGCGTGTCTGCCGGCGGGACGGCAGAGGATCTCCGGCAGGAGCTGCGGGAGACGAAGCTCATGGGCGGCAGGGCCTGGACCCTGGATTACCGGATCGGCCGGCCCGGGGTCTACATCTTTCACCTGGAGCCGACCCCTTACTGGGAACCGGCCGAGGACTGCTACATCGTTCACTACACCAAAGCCGTAATCTCGGCTTTCGGGGATGAAGAAGGCTGGGACAGGCTCCTGGGTCTCAAGACTGAAATTCAGCCCCTTTCGCGGCCCTTCGGGCTCTATGCCGGAAACGTTTTTCAGGGGGTCGTCCTGCTCAACGGCCAGGCAGTGCCCAACGCCACGGTCGAGGTGGAGTATTACAACCAGGAGGGCAAGGCGGTGGCGCCCACCGACTACCTGATCACCCAGGTGGTCAAGGCGGACCGAAACGGCGTTTTCACCTACGCGGTGCCCAAAAGCGGATGGTGGGGTTTTGCCGCGCTGAATCCCTCCGACCGGAAGCTGAAACGCGACGGGGAGGACAAGGATGTGGAGCTCGGCGCGGTCATCTGGGTGTACTTCCACCGGTGGCAGGAATAACGCGGACGGTTTTTGGGCGGTCAGACCCGGCCGCAGATCCGGGTCATTTCGCGAAGCCGGCCGGCCAGGGCAGGGGTGAGCTGCTCGGGCAGCAGCCGCCACTGCCAGTTTCCCCGCTGGCTGGCCGGCCGGTTCATGCGGGCCTCCGCGCCCAGGCCGAGCAGGTCCTGCATGGGGAGGATCACGGTGTCGGCCACCGAGGTCATGGCCAGCCGCGCCATCTCCCGGGAAACCTCCGCCGGCCCGATTTCCCGGCCGAGGTAGCTGGCCAGCCGCGCCCGGGTTTCGGGCGGGGCCTCGTTCTCGAACCAGCCCCGGACCGTGTTGTTGTCGTGGGTGCCGGTGTAGACCACGCAGTGCCGGACGTGGTTGTGGGGCGCATAGGGGTTGGTCGCCAGGTCCTCGCCAAAGGCGAACAGCAGGATCTTCATGCCCGGGAAACCGAACCGGCGCATCACTTCCACCACGTCGGGCGTGATGATGCCCAGGTCTTCGGCGATGATGGCCAGGGGGGAGACGGCCTCCTTCAGGCAGGTGAAAAAATCCACTGCCGGGGCCTCCACCCAGCGCCCGTTCACGGCCGTGGCTTCCGCAGCCGGGATCTCCCAGAAGGCCACGAAGCCCCGGAAATGGTCCAGCCGCACCCAGTCGAAGAGCGCCAGATTGTGCCGGACGCGCTCGATCCAGAAATCATACCCCTGTTCCCGCAGCAGGTCCCAGCGGTAGACGGGATTGCCCCAGCGCTGGCCGGTCTCGCTGAAGTAGTCCGGAGGCACCCCGGCCACCACCGAGGGCCGCTTGTGCTCGTCCAGCTTGAAAAGCTCGGGTCGGGCCCAGACATCCACGCTGTCGTGGACCACGTAGATGGGCAGGTCGCCGATGATCCGGATGCCCCGCTCACGGCAGTGGCCCCTCAGCGCCTGCCACTGGCTGAAAAAGAAGAACTGCCGGAGCTTCTCCCGGGTCACGCTGTCAGCCAGCTCCTGCCGCGCCCGCTCCAGCGCTTCGGTCCGCCGGTCGCGGAATTCCGCCGGCCAGGACGTCCAGTCCCGGCCGCCCAGGTGCGTTTTGAGCGCGACAAACAGCGCGTGGTTCTCCAGCCAGCCGGCCTGCCCCCGGCAGAATCGCTCGAACTCCTGTCCGCCCCGGCCGGCTGAATACCGGTCTGCAGCCCGCCGGAGCAGGTCGGCCTTGTAAGTCCCGACCGGCCGGTAGTCGACTCCGGCGGCGGGGAACCCGGGCGGGGAAGCGAGGTCTTCCGCGTCGAGCAACCCGTCCCGGAGCAAGAGTTCGGGGCTCACCAGCAGGGGGTTGCCGGCAAAGGCCGAGCAACTGTGGTAGGGGGAGTTGCCGTGTTCCGGGTCGGTGGGGTTGAGCGGCAGGATCTGCCAGTAACGCTGCCCGGCTTCCGCCAGGAAATCCGCAAACCGGTAAGCCCAGGGTCCCAGGTCCCCGACGCCGAAGGGGGAGGGAAGGGAGGTGACGGGAAGCAGGATGCCGCTGCCGCGCCGATCCATGCAGCCTCCGCCCTATTCCGGGGCCCCGAGCGACAGGGCGCGGGCCACGCCGCCGTACAGCTCGAGGAGCTTCTGCGCCTGGCGGTCGCCTTCTTCCTGGCGCAAATCGGCCAGGGGCGGTCCTGCCAGGGGGTAGATGAGGTTCTGGACCTGCCAGAGGTTGACCGCAAAGGGCAGCGCGGGGAGGATCTGCAACCCCCTGGAGAGGTCCTGGAGCCGCCCCAGGTCCCGGGGCTCCTCCCGCAGCCGGGCCGCCATCCGCTCCAGGTTTTTTCGGAAGGCATATTCAAGCCGGTCCGTTTGCAGCACGACTCCCTGGAGCCTGATTTTCTCCAGCAGGTTCCGCACCGCCTCCGGATCGGGGGAGGCCCGCAGTAGGGCGGCTTCCAGGTCCGCATTGAGCACGATCTCGGCCGCCGCCTCCAGCGCCCGCGGCGGCGGGCTGGCGGCGGCCTTGAGGAACCGCATGAGCGGCACGTGGTTTTCATAAAGACGGCGGTAGAGACCCAGGGCGCCTTCCAGGGCCGGCTGCAGGATGAGTTTCAGGACCTGGCGCTGCTCGTCCCGGAAAAGGGACTTGAGGGTGTAGATGGCGGTGCCGAAATGCCGGTCCATGAGCCGCAAGGCGGCCGTCACGTCCGTCCGCTCGAAGGCCTGCTGCACCTGGCCCTCCCAGTCGACCTCATCCGTTTCCTCCCGCTGCTCCTTGACGCCGCAAGTGAGGTTGTGGTCTCCCAGATGCAGCACGCAGAAACGAAGGCGGGCGCTTTCGTGCGTGATTTCCGAGCGCAGCCGGGTCAGACCCAGAACCAGCCGCAGGCTGCCGGATTCGGACCTCCGGTACTCCTCGCGGGCGGCGGCGTAGCAGCAGAGGCGGGCTTCCTCGGGATAGTCCTCGAACAGGGAGCTGATGGCGTAGTGGGCCCCCACTCTGGGGAGATCGAACACGCCGGGATGGACCAGCTTCTCGTACACATCCCGGCCGCCGGCGTACTTGGCCAGATTGCTGCGGGCCGGCTCCAGGCGTTCCAGGAAGCCGGGCTCCAGGTCGTTGTCGAACAGCTCCCGTCCCAGCTGGATGACGCGGGCGGCGAACTGGAGGATCTGGACGGTCTCGATGCCCGACAGCTCGTCGAAGAACCAGCCGCAGCTGGTGAACATGAGCATGGCCTGGCGCTGCAGCTCGAGCAGTTTGAGGGCCCTCACCGTCTGGGTGTCGTCCGGTTCCGTCGCCGCATGGGATTTCAGGAACCCGGCCACGGCCGAGGAAGAGCGCTCCAGCACGACCGCAATGTAGTCGTCCCGCGCCTGCCAGGGGTCTTTGAACAGAGGCCGGGCATGCTCTTCGTAGGGCGGGCCGACCTCGTCACGGAGCCAGTCGAGGGAGGCGCGCAGAGGCTTCCGCCAGTCCTGCTGCCAGCCGGGTTGGGCGCCGGTGCTGCATCCGCAGTCGCTCTGCCAGCGCTCCACGCCGTGGGCGCAGCTCCAGGAGGTGTTCTCGTGGATCGCCACCTCGTGGGTGGGCGGGTGCTTCTCCAGAAACTCGCCGTAGTTGGTCAGGCGGGCCAGCTTGCGCTCCTCGATCGCGTGCAGGGCGTAGGCCAGGGCCATGTCGCCGAAGCGGTGATGATGACCGTAGCTCTCGCCGTCGGTGGCGATGTGGACGAGCTGCGGCCAGGCGCGCTTGTCCGAAAACCCCCCGATCAGGCGCTGGATGAAGCTCTCGCCGCTGGTGAGCAGACGCTCGAAGGCCACCGCCTTGGAGATGGCCCCATCGTAAAAGAAGAGGGTCAGGCTGCGGCCGGAGGCCAGCCTGAGGCTGTAGGCCATCGAAGGGTCGACGGTCCCGCCGCTTACCTCCTGCCAGTCGGATTTGCCCGCCGGCCGCACCCGGACGGGCCTGGTGGGGGGCCAGCAGGGTGAAGCGGAGACCTTGGGCCGCCATGATGTCCAGGGTCTCCAGGTCCACCGCGGTCTCCGGCAGCCACATGCCTTCCGCCTGGCGGCCGAAGCGATGCTCGAAATCCCTGAGACCCCAGATCACCTGGGTGACTTTGTCGCGCCGGGTGGCCAGCGGCATGATCATGTGGCTGTAGGCCTGGGCCAGGGCCGAGCCGTGACCGGAGAAACGCTCCCGGCTCTTGCGGTCCGCTTCCAGGATGGCGGCGTAGACATCGGCAGAGTGCTTCTCCAGCCAGGCGAGGAGGGTCGGGCCGAAATTGAAACTGATGCGACTGTAGTTGTTGACGATCCGGACGATGCGGCCCTGGCCGTCCAGGATCCGGCTCACGGCATTGGGGGCGTAGCACTCGGCCGTGATCCGCCGGTTCCAGTCGTGGTAAGGGTAGGCCGAGTCCTGGATCTCGACCGCCTCCAGCCACGGGTTCTCGCGCGGCGGCTGGTAGAAGTGACCGTGAATGCAGAGATAGCGTTCCATAATGACGGCCTGCAGGCGCGGTCTCCTTTCAGGGGGACTTGGGCTCGCTTTTCAGAAACACGATGCCCAGGGGGGGCAGGGTGAGGTTCAGTGAGAAGGGGCGGCCGTGGAGCGGCGCGGCCTCCGCGGCCACGCCGCCCAGGTTGCCCACCCCGCTGCCGCCGTAGATTTCGGAATCGCTGTTCAGCAGCTCGATCCAGCTGCCGCCCCAGGGGGCTCCAACCCGGTATCCCAGTCGCGGCACCGGGGTGAAGTTGGCCAGAACCATGACGGCAGACGGGCCGGAGCGCGCTTTGCGGATCAGGCTGAGGGTGCTCTGGCTGGCGTCGTTGCAGTCGATCCACTCGAAGCCGGCGGGATCAAAGTCCGTTTCATGCAGCGCGGCTTCGGCGCGGTAAAGGTGGTTGAGATCGCGTACCCACTGCTGCACGCCCGCGTGCAGGGGGTGATCCAGCAGCTGCCAGTCCAGACCGGCCTCGTGATACCACTCGTTCCACTGCCCGAACTCCCCACCCATGAAAAGCAGCTTTTTGCCCGGACTGGGCAGTACATGTAACCGAACAGAAGCCGCAGGTTGGCGAATTTCTGCCACTCGTCGCCCGGCATTTTCGCCAGCAGGGAGCCTTTGCCGTGCACGACCTCGTCGTGGGAGAGAGGCAGCACGAAGTTCTCGTGAAACGCGTAGAGCATGCCGGAAGGTCAGCGTGTCGTGGTGGAAGTTGCGGTGGACCGGATCCAGGGACATGTAGGCCAGGGTGTCGTGCATCCAGCCCATGTCCCATTTCATCCCGAAGCCGAGCCCGCCCACATAGACGGGCCGGGAAACCATGGGCCAGGCGGTGGACTCTTCGGCGATGGTCTGTACGTCGGGGTAACCGCCGGTAGACCTCCTCGTTGAAGCGCCGCAGGAAGGCGATGGCCTCCAGGTTTTCCTTGCCGCCGTACTTGTTGGGGATCCACTCGCCGTCCTGGCGCGAGTAGTCGAGGTAGAGCATGGAGGCCACCGCATCCACCCGCAGACCGTCGGCGTGGTACTTGTCCAGCCAGAACAGGGCGCTGCTGAGGAGGAAGCTCCGCACTTCGTCGCGGCCGTAGTTGAAGATCAGGCTGTCCCAGTCCGGGTGGATGCCCTCACGGGGGTCGGCGTGCTCGTAGAGATGAGTGCCGTCGAAGAAGCCCAGGCCGTGCTCGTCGCTCGGGAAGTGGGAGGGCACCCAGTCCAGGATGACGCCGATGCCGTGCTGGTGCAGCTCATCGATCAGGGACATGAAATCCTGCGGCGTTCCGTAGCGGCTCGTGGGGGCGAAGTAGCCGAGGGTCTGATAGCCCCAGGAGCCGTAGAAGGGATGCTCCATGAGGGGCAGCAGCTCCACGTGGGTGAAGCCCAGGCGCTGGACATATTCCGCCAGCCGGGGTGCGATCTCGCGGTAGGTGAGAGCCCGGTTGCCCTCCTCGGGCAGCCGCATCCAGGAGCCCAGGTGAACCTCGTAGATGGCCGCGGGCGCCTGATGCCCGTTCACTGCGGCCCGCTTCCCCATCCAGTCCTGATCCTGCCACGGGTAGTCGAGGTCCCAGATCACGGAGGCGGTGCCCGGCGGTTCCTCATTGCGCCAGGCGAAGGGGTCGGTCTTGTCGACCCGGTAGTTCCGGTAGCGCGAGGCGACGTGGTACTTGTAGCGGGTTCCCCGGCGGACGCCCGGCACGAAGCCCTGCCAGATCCCGGAAGCCCCGCTGGAACGCAAGGCGTGGCTCTGCTGGTCCCAGTTGTTAAAGTCTCCCACCACGGAAACGCGCTCGGCATCCGGCGCCCAGACCGCAAAGAAAACCCCCTCCCGGCCGCCGTGCCGGCCGGGGTGGGCCCCCAGCTTTTCGTAGAGGCGCAAATGGCTCCCCTCGTTGAACAGGAAAAGATCTTCCGGGCTCAGCAGGCTGACATCGTGACGAACGGCGCTGCCCATGGCTCCCCTCAGTTCCCTGACCTGCGGCCGATGGAAGTGCCCGCTTTCAGGTCGGCTCGGCCGGCGCTCCGGGCAGCCAGCGAGCGGTAAAGATCCCGGTAGGCGGCGGCTGAGCGGTCCCAGGAAAAATCCGCCGCCATCGCGTTGGCCATGAGACGCTTCCAGACCTTGCCCTTGCGAAAGAGCGCCACGGCCAGGCTCAGGGCTTCCAGTAAGGCGGCCGGGTCGTGTGCCTGGTACTTGAAGCCGTTTCCCTCTCCGCTTTTTTCATCGAAGGACCGGATGGTGTCTTCCAGCCCGCCGGTCGCCCGCACCAAGGGCACGGTGCCGTATTTCAGGGCGTACATCTGGGTCAAGCCGCAGGGCTCGTAGCGCGAAGGAATCAGAAAGATGTCGGCTCCCGCCAGAATGCGGTGGGCCAGGGTCTCATCGAAGCCGACCCGGAGCCCCATTCTTCCCGGGTGCCGGCCGGCGGCCTGCCGCAGGGCCTGCTGGATGGCGTCATCCCCGCTGCCGAGAATCACCAGGCCCACGTCCAGCGCCAGCACCCGGTCCAGTGTTTCCACCAGCAGATCGAGCCCCTTCTGGGCCGCCAGCCGGGAGATCATGCCCAGCAGCGGCTTTTTCTGGAGGGTCGGGCTCAGCTCCAGCTGCTCGATCAGGGCGGCCTTGCAGCGGCCCTTGAGGATGATGTTGGCGGGCGAGTATTGGGCCGGGAGAAGGGGGTCTGCGGCCGGGTCCCACAGGTGGTAGTCCACGCCGTTCAGGATCCCGTGGAGCAGGCGGCTGCGCTGCCGCAGCAGGCCGTCCAGCCCCATGCCGTATTCGGGCGTCTGGATTTCCCGGGCATAGGTGGGGCTCACGGTGGTGATGGCCTCGGAGAAGGCGATGCCCGCCTTCAGCAGGCTGATCCCCCCCCAGAACTCGAGCCCTTCGGGATGAAAGAACTCGGCCGCCGGAAGGCCTGTCAGCGGCAGTTTCTCGGCCGCGAAAAGCCCCTGGTAGCCCAGGTTGTGAATGGTGAACACGGTCGGGGTGTTTTCAAGCCCCAGGGCTGTACCGGCAGGGCCTTTGAGGAGCGCCGGGACGAGCCCGGCCTGCCAGTCGTGACAGTGCAGGAGATCGGGGGAAAATCCCAGCGCGGGCACCAGTTCAAGGACGGCCCGGGCCAGGAAGGCAAAACGCTCAAAGTTGTCGTAATAGTCGCCCAGGGCGTTGCCGTAGAGGTTGGGACGGTCGTAAAGATCCTCGCGCTCGATCAGGTACACCGGGACGGAGTCATCCAGACGGGCCTCGAAAACGCCGGCTGTGAGTGTCTGGCGGCCGAGCGGCACTTCGAGGCGCGGGATCAGGGGGCGGGCCTGGACGCCGGCGCTCTTCACCGCCCCGTAGAAAGGCATAATCACCCGGACGTCGTTTCCCAGCCGCTTGACGGCCGGCGGCAAGGCCCCGGCCACGTCGGCCAGACCCCCGGTCTTGGCAAGCGGCGCGACTTCGGAAGCCACGAAAAGAACGTTCAGGGATTCTGGAAGCCGGGCGTCAGCCATTGTCGGCCTCGACCGCAGCCAGGAGCTGATCGTAGATCTTGGGCAGGCTGTAGAACACCCGGTTCCAGGAAGGAATCAGCGTGCTCTCGTGCGGGCCCTTGCTTTCCTCCCAGGCTGTCCAGAGGAAACCCCGGAAGTAACGGGTCGTGAGTTCCTCCTGGTAGCGGTCGTAGAACAGGTCGTTGACTTCGGCATCGTCGCTGTAGCTCTTGATGAACCGCAGCGCATTTTCGTAGTAGGTGTGGAGGACCATGTCCACGAAGGCGTCGTCCAGCGGGACGCCGTGGGAGCGCATGTAGGTGAGGTAGAACTTGGCGATGTCGACGACCATCCGATGAAGGCCGCGGGTCTTGTCCTCCACGGCGATATCCTGGTGCTTGTGCTCGTAGTTGACGGCCAGATCGATCTGCGCGATTTTTCGGGGCATGACCCGCTGGTAGACCTCGGACAGGGTGGCCACTTCCAGCCCCCAGTCGTAGGCGATGTTGATCTCCCGGGCCAGGTTGGCGGTGAAGCTGAACTCTCCGGCCAGCGGGTAGTTGAAGGTGCGGTGGTAGCTGAAGAAACGGTCCAGGTCGTTGTGGCCGCGCTCGTACATGATCATGCGCATGGTATCCACGAAAGGGGTCACGAAAAGACGGGTCACCCGGCCCTTCATGGCCCTTTCGGTGGGCGAGATGCGCGCGTAGTACCCCTTGCAGAACTCGAAGTCGTTGTTCGGGTTGGCGGCGGGCTCGATCAATCGCCCCAGCAGGATGCGGTCGTAGGTCACGATGTCGCAGTCGTGCAGGGCGATGACGTCGCTGTCCTCGCGCGCGAAGAGGTATCCCAGGGCGATCCAGACCGACTGCCCCTTGCCCTTGACGCCGATGGGGATCTCCTTGCCCCGGATCTCCTCGAAAACCCGCTGGACCCGCGGGCCGTCCACCCAGACCACCTGCACATCCCTTTCGGGGGTGCGGAGTCTCCCGAAATACTCCCGGGCCTCCTGGAACTGCGATTCCTCGGGGGCCCCTCCGAGCGCCACCACCACGTGGTGAATATAGCGCACCTTCTGAATTTCTTCGAGGATCCGGTCCAGCACCGGCGGGTTTTGGATCTCGGCGTAGAGGGAGGGAAGCAGCAGCGTGATCCGCGTGTGATGGGAATACTCCTCGATCTTGTGCTCCAGGCTCTCGAGGTATTGCTCACGGTCAAAGGCCAGGTGAAGACCGTGCAGGGTGGTGATGATCCCTTCCTGATGAAAATCAGTCATGCTAACCCCCTTTGCGAAGTAAACCCCGCAGGCTGTCGGCCCTCTAGCTCCGGGACGCCTTTTCGCGTGCCTTCTCTTCCCACACGCGGATGAGGAAATCCTTGTGTTCCTCGAACTTGAGCGCCTGATCCTCCACCAGTCCCTCGGCCTCCCTGGAGGACATCTCCCAGGACTGGCGCACAAAAGAGGCCACCCGGGCGTAGTAGAGCGGGGTCATCACGTCGATCAGCTTGTTGCGGTTGACCTGCCAGGCGTGGAAGGTGGCGGCCAGTTCGTAGAGGATCCTGACCCAGGTGTCGGTCGCCAGATAGAACTTCCCGCTCTCCATTTTGGCTGACCGGGCGATCGCCTGATAACTGTCGGCATGGAAGATCTCCTTCCAGAGCGAGGAGAACTGCTGAAACCCGATCTTGAACTGCTCGACCACGCTCTCCAGGTTCACCTTGACCGGTTCGGGTTCCATGTGTCCCTCGAACCCGAACGTTTCCACCGGTTCGCTCCCGCGGATGGGTTTCCAGAGGGTCTCGTAGCGCTCCATCAGGGAGAAGATGGTCCAGATCACCTGCCGGAACATGGGGCCCAGGTGCTGTCCCGGGTCCTTGGCATCGTGGATCTTGACGCCCAGGTTGGACTGGCAGATCCGGAACCCCTGGGTGATGGCATTGGTGGTCATCCAGATGTCGATGCCGAAACGGGCCACGTCGGTTTCCCAGACGTCCTGCTCGGCGTAGAACTTGGCCACGTCCCGCGAGAGGGCAAAGTCGCCGCCG
The DNA here is from genome assembly GCA_963704245.1 of uncultured delta proteobacterium. Classification (GTDB taxonomy): domain Bacteria; phylum Desulfobacterota; class DSM-4660; order Desulfatiglandales; family Desulfatiglandaceae; genus CAVPHJ01. The sequence continues at coordinate 59,303 of CAVPHJ010000013.1, read as the reverse complement.
ATGGGCTGGCGGATGCGCTTGCCGTAAAGCGCCCGGGTCAGGTTGTAGACGATGTTGTTGGTGATGGTCCCGTCGTACTTGTGGCGCAGGTAGACCGGTGCCACGAACTGGTAGCCCTTTTCGAGCACCGGCTCGAGCAGGTACTTCACCCAGTCCGGCGTGATGCTGCGCAGGTCCGAATCCACCACCGCGCAGGCCTTCACCCCAAGGCGTTCGGCGGCCTCGAACACCGACCGCAGCGCCGTGCCCTTGCCGGCCGGCCCGCGGTAGATGGTCACGATCTTCTCCTGCCAGGGCTTGATCTCGAACTCCTTGGCCGCCTCGCGGGTGTCGTCGGTGGAGCCGCCGTCGGCGATCAGGATCACGCAGCGGCGGTCCTTGTAATGTTTGGCCAGACCGTGGGTCACCCTCTGGATCACGTGGGCGATGGTCTTTTCGTTGTTGTAGCAGGGGATGCCCACCAGGATGTCGGCGTTTTCGATTTCCTCCAGTCGTTTCGCGCTGTAGGCCCTGAGGGCCGTGATGTAGGACATGAATCCTCCTCCTTTTCGCTTTGCTTGCTGGCTGACGGCAGCCTGTTACCTATAGCACGATCCGGCTCGGATTTCAAAAAGAGCCGTCGCGCCCTGCTTGTCGCACGCTCTTCCATCCGCTCCCCATTGCCGAAAACAGCAGTCAATGTCCGGGAGGTCATGCTCCAAGGCGGCAAGGTCGTCATCGAACCCACCAGGGTGGAGCTGGGCCGGGGATTTCTTGACCGCAAGGCTCTCATGTCGGCGCCCGGGACGTAGGTCGGGATTTCCGTCAAAGACTCCGGGGAGGGAATGAGCCGGGAAGTCCGCGATCGGGTTTTCGAGCCTTTCTTCACCACGAAACGACGCTCGGACGAGGCGCGGGCTTGGGGTTGGCTACGTTCTACGGCATTACAAAACAGAACCGCGGCTACATCTAAGTCAAGAGCAAGTCGCAGGAAGGGAGCACATTCGACGTGTACTTGCCGTCCGCCGAGGGTGAGGAAAAGGCGACGGAAGATCCCGCAGGCAAGCAGATCTCAGATCTCAGCGGCTCAGGAGCCACCTTGGTTGTTGAGCATGACGATCTTGTCCGGGACGTCTCTTGCGAAATGCTCCGGGTATTGGGCGACTCCACCCTCAGCGCCCGTGACATGGATGCAGCTGAAGAGATCAGCAAGGAACACTCAAGTCGGATCGACCTGCTGCTTGCCCATGTCATTCTGCCCAAAGCAAGCGGGCGGGAGGTCGCCGAGCAAATGAAAGCACGGCTGAGGCTCAAAAGACTGCTCCCGACAAGCACAGCCGCACACGCCCGGAGCAGCGCAACGGCGGCCCAGTGAAGTGCTTCTTGCGAACGGAATCCCCAGGCGCCTGCCTAAGACTACCCCCTACCCCGGACGCTTTCGCGGCGTGAGCAAGAAATCCGCCTGGGCTAGGGAGTCACCGGGCTCCAGGGCACGATGGTCATGGTGAAGGGCATATCCCCCCCCGTGCCCGTCATGAAATTCACCTTGCCAGTGCCGCTTCCCAAGGCATTGAATCCGGCTAGAGCGTCGGTTCCCTCCGTGTAACTCCCGCTGTAAGTGAAGACCAGCTCTCCGGTCGTGGCAGCGGTTGCGCCACCCAGCGCCACCGTGTACCCGTTCAAGCTCCAAGAGCCGAGTCCCGGAATGGTTAACGTGCCGACCATAGTGGCAGAAATTGCTGCGGCCAGAGGATTGAAGGGAGGAGTCAAGGTGCGGATTTCTCCGACCTCTGTTCCGATCTTGGTATCCTCGAAAAGGAGGTCCTGCGTATACCCATACCCCGCTAGCATCATAGGGTCCGGCGCCGCCGGGTCCATGAAGATTGGGGTGACGGAGGTGATTTTCTGTTTCAACACGAGGGTGATCTCCTCTGCAGCGGCAACGCTCATCAAGGAGACGCCTAAGACACCCACAACCAGCGCCACAATCAGTTTCCTTTTCATCCCAGTCCTCCTCTCTTCGCTAGGGTTAAGCAGCCTCGGACATGCAGTACACAAGCCGAGGGTCACTATTTCGCAGGCTGATTCGTCTGCGCGGTTCGCACAATCAACGACTAAAACCAACCCTTGGAGGTCTTTTCGAAGCGTTCATCTGGAAATCGAAGCTCACGGTTTCCTGGCAAAAGGTTCAAGGTGTCGACAAAGGATTTGGCTGTTGAATGACTGGAGTGACCGGGATTCAACTCGAATTATGACAGTCTTGCAGGAAATGTCAAGCGGTGGCGAGGCCTCAGGCCCTTGGCCGCGCCGGACGGAAGGTCTATCTTACAGGATTGTATGTAATCTATCTGCAGTTGCAGTAGTGCATCGCCCAATCAAGTAGCGATATGTATTCCGCTGCTCCAATTCCTCCTATTCCACAACTCTATAGTCATTCAACATGCCGACGACATAACGAATGTCCATCGTTAAACGGCAAATGGCACAATTCATGCTTATTGAAAGCATCCATGTGGAAGATTGCTTTCGAAGGAACTCCCTTGGTGTTGATCCAGTAGTTATGAAAATGCGCCAGTTCCGAGATTCATGCTTGATGGGGCTCAAAGGTCAGGCTGCCCTTGCGGGATGCGCTGCCCAGTCCCGCAGACGGTTTCAATAGGTTCCTGTTCCTGATCATGGCTCATAGGAGGATAGGACGTTGAATGTAGCTTGCCGGAGACTGTGGACTGCGGTGCTGGACCAAGCGCTCCGGGATGCATCCGGAGGTGGTCTTTATGGTAACCAGGCTTTGACTTGGTTTCACTGCAAATCCCAGGATGTCGGCTCTTTCCTTTGGGTTTGTCTCATGCTCGATTTAGCCCCAGACCCCATCTTGGGGAAGCTGCGCCAGCCGGCAAAAGCCGCGAAGAAAGAGAAGCGTCTCTGGCCCATAGGCCCGTGGTTTCAAAATACACTTCCCGCCACCTATGTCGAGAGGAGGCATCAGAGATGAAACGAGATCAAGGTCTGGAAAACCTGGTAAAGAAATACCGCAAGATCTTTAGAGTTCCGGAAAATATCAATCACTACTCAGAGGAGCATTTCAGAAAGGCGGAAAAGCGCTTTGTGAGGAATGCTCTCCGCAATGGCAATCCCCAACCGTCAATATCGGAACTGAGAGCGCCCCAAGGGAGAACGGAGCCAGTATGAGAAATACCTCTTATATGCATTAAGCCTGTATCGTCTCCCTTGAGGGAACCTATCAATGTCAGCTTGATCCTCTTGGCGGTGCCACAGTCTAAGGCTGCTCATCCTGCCTGATCACCCGATACAGACTCTTGGCCAGATCCGCGAGCGCACGGGTGGTGGAAAGACCCTGGGTGCAGGTACACCCGTCCTGGCGCTACAAGGAGCAATCGCGCCGGACATCGAAATATGTGAACCAGAGGTAATGGTCGTCGAACCGCGTGGCGCCCGCCGGGACTACCAGCACGACCCAATGATACCGGCCGTCTGGAAGAGCAGACTCGGGGATATCGGGAAGCAGCGTCACCTCGGCATCACCGATCGTGTTGGTCGCCCAGGGCACCATACCACGAGCCAGATCGCGGATGGGCGCCATCGGGTCGGCGGTGAGGAGCCAGATCCCGGGGAACCCGTCGGCGGCAAAACCGATGTAGATGTCCACCCGCGAAGTGAACCGCGGAGCGCCGAGGCGGAGCGTCACTGTATCGGAAACAGAGGCGGCCGACGTACTGAAGGCGACACTGCCCACCGCCAAGGGCCGGGCGAGAGCTGGATCGGGGTGCACGATGGGCGGGCCCCCCAATGGCTTGTAGCTGTATAGGTGACCCCCAATGGGAGGCGCCATGGGAAGCTCCCAGCGGCAGGGCTCCTCGACCAGGGGCACGATCTCGATCTCGCGCACGGCCATGCCGCCCCGGTCGCGAAGCCGGATGATGGTCTTTCGGGAACCCCGGGCAGCACCGGATCCCACCTGGTCGGCGACCAGCCAAAGGTCGTCGAACCAGCTGGCGGTCCAGCGGAAAATGTCCACCGCGCCGGTGAGGTTTTCCGAAAGCGGCAAAACCTCATCCGCCGCCCAGGGCGCCGTGGTATTGGCCTTGAGCCACCGGCCGCCCGCAGCGTAATACTGCCGCTCGATTTCCGCCCCGGCAATGGCGCTGCCGTACCCGAGAGCCACCCGCACCTCAATCGTGTCGCAGGAAAGGTTGCGGTCTTCGCTGAAGAACTGCTTGGAGGCCGCACTGGGGCTGTCGTTCATGAAGACCTCGTGGTCCGCCTCCGCAAAATACCCGGCCACCTTCCGGCCTTCGTCGATGCAATCCACGGCGATGCCGTATACGCTGGGAGGCGTGATCTCGATCCTCTTCTGTGAACCGCCGGTGAGCGTCAGTTCGATGGTCGTCCGGCGTTGGGTGTTGGGTGCCGGAAGGCCTTGAGCCACCAGCCAGTAGTCGTCCGGCCAGCTGCCGTCCCAGACCACCAGGCTCTGGGATCCGGCCCGGCCCTCGGACAGTCCGCCGACGGTGACCCTGTTTGGTTCGTACCGGTTGATACGATCCCAACTGCGGCGCGCGGTGCTGTACAGGTAGCGGTTGATGGTGGCCGACTCCACCCTGCCGGACCCGTCCGCGTAGCGCAGCGTCACCTTGTCGCAGCTGATCCCGCGGGGCTCGGTGATGAAGGGGTCTTCCACATAGGCGTGATACTGGGATCGGATCCGACCGTCGTCCTCGCAGGTCAGCTGAATGCCGTAGTAACGGTCCACGCAGCGGAGCATCTCGTCGCCGGCGGTGCGGCACAGCTGAAATCGGCTGCGCATCGAAGTCGGCAGTGCGTCGTCCAGGGTCTTTGCCCAGCCGCCCTCTTCGCAGCCTGAATCCAGGTGTTGATTCCACGGTGTGATGCCGGTCAGCGCCCACCGTTCATCGTTTCTGCCCGTAATGCCCCATGCCTTCAGGCTGGAGGTCCAGAATGTGCGGAACACGGGGTCGGCCAGGATTGCGGTGCAGGGCAGACCGTCCTCGTCCAGATCTGCATAGCCGATCAGGGTCATGAAATGATGCCCGTCGTCCACACCCACCAACAGCGGGAGATTGTGGTCGATGAAGCCCTTGATGATGCGGCGGAGCTGGGTCTCTTCCTGGGCATTTCCCGGGTTGAAGCTGAGCGCGTCGTTGCAGCCGCCAATAGGGGTCTCGGAGACCAGCACCCGGTTCTGGAACCAAAAGGAGCCACAATCCGCATCCGGCGAGCAGGAGCAAGTCGTTCCACAGCCGGTCGAGATGCTGTTCAGCCACTTCTCGTATTTGTCCACCGAACCACTCTTGCCGGGCGTGGGGTCACGGCTAAGATCGATGCAGAAACCGTATTCCGTGCCGTCGTCGAAAATCGTCCTGTAGTCATTGCACGCGGAGGCTGCAAAATGATACTTGCAGTCGCCTGGGTTCTGGTTCAGCTGGGATCTGGGCGATCCGGTCAGGTCATCGCAGTTGTCGTCTTGAAAAAAACCGCAGGGGTAGATGCTCAACCCCAGGTCCTCGCCGAGTCCCCGGTTCAGGGTGTCCTGGACTACGTAGGTCGCCATGAGGTGCTCGGGCGAGCCAAAGTAGCCCACATCCAAGTCAGGATAGATTGATGGCCCGACGCTTGTCAGGAAGGCCATGTCGAAGCCGTAGTGCCCCAAGCGCTCGAAGCGCGCATAGCCCAGGTGCTCGAGGATCGGCGCGATGGAGAAAAAGAAGCAGGAGTCGTGGTATTGGTTGTGGCTGGCGGAGAGCGCCTCCCGGCCGTTGCGCGGCTGGACGATCCGGAAAACCGTGCTGCGCCTGGTCGGGTCGGACAGATAGCTTCGCAGGTCGCCGAAGTCGTCCCAACAGTGAACCCGGTGTTCCGCCCAATACTTGGGGTAGTCAGAGCAGGCGGCGTGAATCGGAGTTGGGTGGATGAAAGCTAGGGTAGCCAGCCATATCAAGAGGCTTCCGGTAAACCTTCTTGCAAACATCTCAAGGCCTCCTTGCTGCTATCAGCGGAATGGATTGGGTGGCGTATCCTGGACCGTCTTTTTCCACTCTTACTCCTGCGATGAAAACCGATTTTACATGCTCTCTGATAGATTTCAACGCGTAGGCAGGTTCAAGAACACAGTCCGCATGCAACACGGCCTTCTGGAAACCGGCGTTCATGGTTTCCTCCGGAAGGTGTCAACGCGTTGTTTCAGGTTTTGGCTGTCAGTGGGCTGAGCAGAATGGCCTTCACGCCAGATTATGAAAGAACGCCCGCAAATGTCAAGCGCTTGGCGGGGTGTCACGCGTTCAGGCGCGCGGAATGGCAAATCAGTAGAGAAGGGAGCCGATCCTGATGTCCATGAGATCAGCACCCCGAACGGTCGCTTCGCAGGAGCGAGTTACGTTTTCGTTGGGTGCGGCGCCTCCTGAGCGGAGATCGCGGCCGGTTCAGTCGGAATCCCTCTCTTGGCGATGGCAGTCAAGGGCTATGAGCTGGGGAAGGATCAGATCTCGGGCCTCCTTGAGCCTGCCTCATGTTGCTTTTGTACCCATCCGCCAGGTTCCGAGACGGGCAAGTTGGGTGACGTGATAGTCTATGTTGCGGATTCCTGATATGAAGAAGGCTCTTCTTTCGGCTTAATGATCAGAGGTACTTCCTGAAGGCTGTCATCAGGTTTTGCCTTTAGAAAGCCTTTTGAGTGCGATGCCTGTTTTTGCCGCCTCTTGAGTTTTGACATCCAGTTGCAAGCCGAAGCCATCTGCTAATCTCGTGAGATAATTGAATAGTCCGACAATATGTCCCACTGCTAGTGTAGTGTCTCCATAACGGCTTTACAGCGGTTGATTTTCCTGAGGATATGGTTTGCCTTTTTGGTCCAAAGGAAGGGTTTGGGGTTGTGTTTGTTGACGCGGATGTACTCCTCGATCGCTTTGATCAGTTGGGGCACGCTGTGAAAGACGCCGCGACGGATGCGTTTGCGCGTGATTTCCGCGAACCAGCGTTCCACGAGGCTCAGCCAGGAGGAGCTGGTGGGCGTGAAGTGCAGGTGAAAACGCGTATGCTTGGCGAGCCAGTTCTTGACATTGGGATGGGTATGCGTGCCGTAGTTGTCCAGGATCAGATGCAAATCCACCCCCAAGGGGATTTCGCGATCGATCTTGCGCAGGAATTTGAGAAATTCCAGATTGCGATGCCGAGGGTAGCAGCTCCGGATCACCTTTCCGTCGAGCACATTGAGGCCGGCAAACAAACACGTGGTGCCGTTACGCTTGTAGTCATGGGTCATCGTGCCGCAGCGCCCCTTTTTCACGGGCAGACCGGGCTGGGTTCGGTCCAGGGCCTGAATTTGGGATTTCTTATCCACACACAGCACCATCGCTTTATCAGGCGGATCCAAGTACAGCCCCACCACCTCCGCTCCGAGGGCCTGCGCGAGTAAAGACAGGCGGCTCAGGTAACTGAAATTCTGTGCGAAGTCGATTCCATGTGATATGAGGAGGTTCTTGCCGCCTCCTGCCATTTCTTGGGGGGCGCAGCGATGCCGGTCGCATCTGAAAGCGATTGGGGTTTGTGACGAATGTGAGAGGGCCTAATCGTCTTCTTGGGAGGATTTGGATGCTCGCCCGGCAGCTGTGGTTGAAAAGCCGCTCCGGCGAGGGTACACTGCAGGCTGGGAGGGATGTCCCGGCGTCCAACAGCGAACCGGGACTGCAAGGAGAAGAAAGCGGGTTTGACCTGCGGAAAGGAGGCAGGCGCTATGGTCAGGTGGGTCAGGAGAATCTCCAAGAAGTCCGGCCTTCCGCCGGGGACCATGGTCCACGTGGGCGAAGAAAAGGCCGCCGGGGTAAGGGTGAAGATCATTCATTACGAGGGGGAGCAATTCGAGGAACGTGAGGAGTCAAGGGCAGAGGACTGTTTCCCCTACCGGGATCAGGCGGGAGTGACCTGGATCGACATCGACGGTATCCACCAGCTGGAAATTGTCGAAAAAATCGGCCAGCACTTCGGGTTGCACCCGCTCACCCTGGAAGACGTGGTGAACACGAACCAGCGGCCCAAGCTGGAGGATTACGACGACTACATCTTTCTGATCCTCAAGATGCTATCCTACGACAGCGCCGAAAGCCGGCTGAAGGTGGAGACCGTCAGCCTGATCCTGGGGCCCAACCACGTGATTTCTGTGCAGGAGGCCCCGGGGGACGTCTTCGACCCGGTGCGGGATCGTCTCCGCAAGGGCAAAGGCCGGATTCGCAGAATGGGTCCCGACTACCTGGCCTATGCCCTAATGGACGCTGTGGTGGACAACTACTTCGTGGTGCTGGAGAAAATCGGCGAGGAGATCGAGTCCCTGGAAGAAGAGCTGATGGCAAACCCGGACACCGGCACCCTGGAGTGGATCCACGCCCTGAAACGGGAGCTGATTTTCCTGCGCAAGTCGGTCTGGCCGCTCCGGGAGGTGATCGGCGCCCTGGAGCGCGGGGAGACGGATCTGGTTCAGGAGCGCACGCTGTTCTTCCTGCGGGATGTCTACGACCACACGATCCAGGTGATCGACACCATCGAGACCTTCCGGGACATGGTGGCGGGCATGCTGGACATCTACCTCTCGAGCCTCAGCAACCGGATGAACGAGGTCATGAAGGTCCTCACCATCATCGCCACCATCTTCATCCCGCTGACCTTCATCGCCGGGATCTACGGCATGAACTTCGAGAACATGCCGGAACTGAAATGGCCCTGGGGCTATCCCCTCATCTGGGGCCTGATGGCGGCCGTCAGCGTGGGAATGCTTTGCTTCTTCCGAAAGAAAAAATGGATCTGAGATCTCCTGTAACCCGGCGGTTCGCGCTTCTCCTGGCTGCCGCCCTCTGGGCGCTGCCGACGCTCTTCAGCATGCCCGCCCGGGCCCTGGCGGAAGAGGCGCTTTCCTACCGCACGACCATCGAAGGCGTGTCCGACCGGAAGCTCCTGGCCGAAATGAGGGCGGTCTCGGATACCTTCGGCATGAAGGACCGCCCGCCCGCCAGCCTCAGCCTGCTGCAGCGCCGGATGGAAAGGGACCGCGAGCGGTTCCTGAAGCTGCTGAAATCCCATGGGTTCTACGCGGCCCAGGTTGCAGCGACGGTCAGGGCCGAGGAAACGCCGGTTTCCGTCACGTTCCGTGTCGAGCCGGGTCCGGCCTACACCCTGCGGGCGATCGACATCAGCCCGGAGGCCGGCGGTGCGGCAGTGAGCCTGCCGGCGGCCGATCTGGGCCTGGCCCTCGGTGAGCCGATCCGCACCAGCGCGATCCTGGAGGCCCAGAAAAGGGTCTTGGGCAGGCTGCGGGAACAGGGCCACCCGTTTGCGGAAATCCTGGAGCGCAAGATCGTGGTGAACCACGAAAACCAGGGGGCGACCGTTCAGTGGCGGGTGCGGCCGGGGCCGACGGCCGGTTTCGGCCCCATTGCCTTTGAGGGTCTCAGGCGGGTGAGCGAAGCCTTTGTGCGGAGCCAGATCCCCTGGCGGGAGGGTGAACCCTACCGCGAGAGCCGGCTGGCCGAGGCCAGATCCAGGCTGGCGGCCACCGGGCTTTTTTCGCAGATCCGGTTCGTTCCGGCAAAGGCGCTGGATGAGCTGGGCCGGCTGGCTGTAACCGTGGCGCTCACCGAACGCAAACATCGTTCCGTGGGCGGCGGCCTGAGGTACCGGACGGACGAGGGACCGGGCGCCAATCTGTTGTGGGAACACCGCAACCTTCTCAGGCGCGGGGAGAAGCTGAGCCTGACCGCCAATGCCTCGGGCTATGTGGCCGAGGCCGAAGCGGGATTCAGGAAACCCGCTTTTCTCCGGGACGACCAGACCCTGCTTCTTTCCCTGCGCCTGGCCGAGGACAGCCCGGAGGCTTACACCAGCCGCAACCTGAAAACCTCGGTGCTGCTGGAGCGGGAGCTGAGCAGAGAGCTGAGAGTCGGGGCCGGGTTGGCCTTCAAGGGTTCCAGGGTGGATCAGCTGGGACAGGTAGACAGCTTCCGGCTGTTTTCAATGCCGCTGAAGCTGGAATGGGACACCAGCGACGATTTTCTCAACCCCACCCGGGGCGGGCGCCTGGCGGTTCAGTTCGCTCCCTACTATGATTTTCTGGGCGGGGACCTGGCCTTCCTGAAGGGGCAGCTCAGCCTCACCCGCTATCAGGAGATCGTGCCCTCCCTGGTGATGGCCGGCCGGGCCGGGCTGGGTACCATTCTGGGGAGCGGAACCTTCAGCCTGCCGGCGGACGAACGGTTCTACGCCGGAGGCGGCGGGTCGGTGCGGGGCTACGCTTACCAGAGCGCCGGAACCCTGGTGGGGAATGACCCCCTGGGCGGCCGGTCCCTGCTGGAGCTCTCCTTTGAACTGCGGGCCCGGGTGAGCGAAAACCTGGGGCTGGCCGCCTTCCTGGACGCGGGTCGGGCCTTCGATTCCGGTCAGCCGAAGCTGGACAACGAACTGCTCTGGGCGACCGGTGCCGGGGTGCGCTGGTTCACCCCTGTCGGTCCGCTGCGCATCGACGTGGCTTTCCCGCTGGACCGCCGCAGCGGGGTGGACGACGCCCTGCAGGTCTACGTCAGCATCGGCCAGGCCTTTTAGCCGGCTGCCGGAAAACTCCCATCTGTCCTGCCTGAGGCGGGATTTTCCCCGTCCCTCGCCATTGCGCTGCAAGGGCGGGCATCTTATGCTATCCGTATCGGGGTCAATCTCAGAATCGGTCTCGGAATCAAAGGCCGGTGACGTGCAACCGGCAGAATCGATACCGATAGCGACCCCGACCCCGTGAGTGATGAAAACAAATAGAGCTCTGCGACCAAGAACATGCGCATGCATCTGATTGCCATACGGGTCCTCAAATGGCTGGGCCTGGGCGGGCTGGCGGTCCTGCTGGCGGCATCCGGCGCTTTCGGCCTGGCGCAGACGGGCTGGGGCAAGGAACGCCTGGCCCGGCTGCTGGCCGGGGCGCTCGCGGGCGGGGAGGGATCGAAGGCCGAGCTCGGGACAGTGACCGGGCTGGTGCCCTTCGACTTCCACTTGACCCGGCTGGCCCTGGCCGATGCCCCGGGCGTCTGGCTGGTGGTGGAAAACGCCTCGCTCAAATGGTCGGCCTGGCCGTTGCTGCGCGGCCGGGTGCAGGTGAAACAACTGACAGCGTCCCGGGTCGAGCTGATCCGGCTTCCCGCCCCTGCGGAGGGCCGGTCTGCCGAAGGCGCCCCCGGACTGCAACTTCGCCTCCCCCCGCTGGAAATCGAACAGCTGGACATCCCGCGGCTCGAACTCGGCTCTCAGGTGCTGGGTGAAGGCGCGGCCTTCCGGCTTTCCTCCCGGCTTGCGGTTGCCGAGGCCGGGGGCGGCGGAAGTGCACAAATCGAGGTCCAACGGACCGATGGGCCGGCCGCCGGCGTTGAAATCCAGGCCGTGCTGAAGGGTGAACAACCGCTGCTGAGCATCGACGCGCGTCTGGAAGAGGCGGCCGGGGGCCTGCTGACCAGGAGAATCGGGTCCGGGGGGCCGCTGGCTGTCCGGTTGCAGGGGGAAGGCCCGCTGGATGCCTGGCAGGGGGATCTCGACGCGCGGGTGGAACCCTGGGGAGAGCTGCAGGCGGAGGTAAGGCTGGCAAGCGCCGGCAGCACGCGGCGGATTTCGGTGGCCGGCATCGCAAGGCTCAACCGGGAAGCGCTGCCCAGGGAGTGGCAGAGCTGGCTGCAGGCCGAAACGCCCTTTCGGGTGGACCTGACCTTGCCGCCCGGGGGTGAAGTGATCCTGGAGAACCTGACCTTCGGCTCCCGGCCGGCGCGGATCGAAGGGAGCGGCTCGCTGGACCAAAAGAAAGAGCGCATCGAGGGGAGCTTCGCTCTGGACCTGGAGGAAAGCGGCCCGGTTCGGCCCTGGCTGCCGTTTGATTTTTCAGGCGGCGCACGGCTGACGGGCCATATCTTGGGGCCCCTGCTCCAGCCGAAGCTGTCGCTGGAAGTGGAGCTCGAAGGGCCGCGGGCGGAGCCGGTTGCCATCATGGAAAAGGCCGCCGGCCGGTTCCAGCTCGAGCTTCTTGAGCCCTGGCAGGGCTCTTTTCCCGGCCTGCGCCTGAAGGGCACGGGCCGCCTGACGGGAGTGCAGACGGGCGGGAACGAGCCTTTTCCGGAGCCGGATATCGCTTGGGAGGGCGAGGTTGAAGTGCCGCCCGCGGACCGCCTGGGCATCCGGCATCTCGGGCTGAGCGGTCTCAAGGATTCGCTGACACTCTCCGGCGAAGTGTCGCTGGCGGACAGCGCGGTGGATCTGGAAGTCCAGCTGTCGGTCGCGGACCTTCGGGCCTGGCAAGGCGTGATCGGGCTGAGCCTGCCGCTGGGAGGCACTCTGAAGACCAGTCTCCGGGGCCGCCCGGCAGAAGGGAGCATCGAAGGGAGACCGGTGGGCCGGGTGGTGCTGCTGGCGGCGCCCCACCCGGCGGCCGGACCGCTGGTCGGCCTGCCCCTCGACCTGCGGGGCGATCTCACCCTTCGGGACGGCGTCCGGCTGGAAATCGCCTCCTTCGGGGTGCAGGCCCCGGTCGGAAAAATCGAGGCCCGGGGCAGCGTGGATTTCAGACAGGCGACCATGAAGGGCGCGTGGCAGGTGGAGGTGGCGGACATCGGCTTGTTCGCGCAGGCTCTGGGAAGCCCCCTGTCCGGCGCCCTGCGCTTGGATGGTGAGGTGAGCGGACCGCTGGCCGAGCCGGTTTTCGGGGTGCAGGCCAGCCTGCAGCCGGCGGCGCTCGGGAGCCTTGTCCTTCGCCGGGCCGCAGCCGCGCTCGAAGCCTTCGGATGGCCCCCCCGCAGCCGGGGCAGCATCGACCTGGAAGTCCTTCAGGGGGACCGCCGGCTGCAGGGCCGGGCCGGGTACCTCCTGCTTGACGACCGGCTCGAGCTCAGGGCGGTGGACCTGGAGATCCCGGGCGGCCGCCTTGAAGGCCGGGCGGATCTTCGCCTGTCCCCCTTCGCGGCCAACGGAGATCTGAAAGGCGTAATCCGGGATCTTTCCTGGGTTTCGGAGCTGGTCGGGACTGCCCTCGAGGGCCGGGTGGCGCTCGAGGCGGCGTTCGGGTACGAGGAGCAGCGGCAACATCTGAACGTACACCTGAAAGGGCCCCGGCTGGCCGCTGCCGCCGGGAGCATCGGGCAATGGGAGGCCAGGGCCGAACTGAACCGGACGGACGGAGGCCTGCGCGCGAGTGCCGAGATCAGCGGCCGTGAAGCCGAATCCGGTCCGCTGCGCCTGTCGAAAGTGCGCCTTCGATCCGGCACGGACGGCGATGATCTCGATTTCAATGTCGAGCTTGAAGGCCTCTTGGGTCAGGAATTCGAAATCCTTTCCCGCGGCCGGCTGAGGCGCTCGCCCCAGGGGGAGGAACTGCTGCTGGAGCATCTCAAAGGGCGCTTCTGGGGGCAACCCCTGAGCCTGACGCGGGTCCTGAGCCTGAAACGGGCCGAGGAAAGCCTGACCCTGGAAGACCTGGCCCTGGAGCTGGGCGCCGGCCGGCTCACGGGGTCGGCCCGGTTCGGGGCCGCGCAGCAGGCCCTGGAGCTGAACTGGGAGAACCTGGGCCTGGAAATCCTGGGACCGAAAGCCCTTGCCCAGGTCAGGGGATCGGCCAGCGGTCGTCTGGTTCTGACAGGAAGCGGGGCGGGGACCCGCGGAGAGCTCGCGTTGCGGATTCCGGATTTGAACCTGCCGGATGCCACCCTGCAAGGCCTTCCGCCCGCCCGGCTGGAGGCCAGCGCCAGGCTTGCCCCGGAAAGGCTGGAGGCGGATCTGGCCCTGGAGGGCTTCGGCGCGGCCGTGCTGCAGGGAAAGCTGCAACTGCCCGCTTCCGTTTCCCTGAACCCCGTGGGCTGGTCCCTGCCCGCCGAAGGCGCGCTGAGCGGCCAGGTGCAGGGAACGGTGGACCTGAAGCGGGCCGCGGCCGTCGCCGGGCTGGACGACCAGATCATGGCCGGAGAGGTCCAGGTGGACCTCCGGCTGGGGGGTACGGCGGGCGACCCGGCCCTGATCGGGAGCGCCTTTCTCGAGGAAGGCCGCTACGAGCACCTGGGCAGCGGGACGGTAATCGAGAAGATCGAACTGCGCTTGGTCGGTGACGGCAGGGGCCTGACCGTCGAAACGGCCCGGGCCGAAGACGGGGGGACGGGCACGGTGAGCGCCTCGGGACGGCTGGATTTCGACTCGCCCAAGGGACCGGCCATTGACCTGCGGATCAGGCTGCAAGAGGCCACCCTGGTGCGGCATGACTACGTCACGGCGACGGCCGACGGGGAGCTGTGGCTGCGCGGGACCTTGAAGAGCCCGGTGCTCGGCGGCGAAGTGACAGTGGGCCCGGCGGAAGTCCAGATCCCCGCAGACCTGCCGCCGGAGCTCACCGAACTGGAGGTCGTGGAGGTCGGTTCGACCGGCGCCGGCCCGAAGCGCCGCGCAGCCAAGCCGGATGACAGCCGGGAGGGCTCGAGCGGGGTCACGCTCGCGCTCCTGGTGCGCAGCCCGGGGAAGGTCTTTGTCCGGGGCCGGGGACTGGATTCAGAGTGGGAGGGCCGACTGCGGCTGGGGGGCACGGCGGCCCAGCCGCAGCTCGAGGGGGTGCTGTCGGCTGTCCGCGGCCATTTCAATTTCCTGGGTCGGCGTTTCATCATCCGGGAAGGAAAGATCAGCTTCGACGGCCGCGATCCTCCCGAACCCCGGCTGGAGCTCAGGGCCGAGGCAGCCACCGGGGAGATGCTGTTCAGGGTGGAGGCCAGCGGCCTGCTTCAGGCACCCCGCATCAAGCTGAGCAGCGAACCGGAAGTGCCCTCCGACGAGGTGGTCTCCCATCTGCTTTTCGGCCGCGGGGTCGAGAGCATCTCGCCGGTGCAGGCCCTGCAGCTGGCCCAGGCTCTCAACAGTCTGGCCGGCGGGCGCGGCCTGGATCTCATCGGCCGCACCCGCAGCCTGCTGGGCGTGGACCAGCTCGAGATCCGTCAGGCGGAGGAAAACGAGGTCACGCTGAGCGCCGGAAAATACCTGACCGACCGGGTCTACCTGGAAGTGGAGCGCGGAACCGGGGTGGACAGCGGCAAGGCCTCGGTGGAGCTCGAGCTCACCCCCAATATCAGCGTGGAAACCGAGGTGGGCAGCAATGCCGAAGGGGGGGTGGGGCTCAACTGGCGTTGGGACTACTGAGGGACTGCAGCCGCTCTTGACAGTCCCTCCGGGTTCTCCCTATGATGCCCGGGGACGCAAAACCGGCCGATCACCCGGCCCGGCAGACAGCGTGGGAGGCGCGAGACTGACGGATGAGAGACACCTTGGCCTTTGTCATGGCCGGCGGACGCGGCGAACGGCTGATGCCGCTGACCGCCGACCGCACCAAGCCGGCGGTGCCCTTCGGTGGCATCTACCGGCTCATCGATTTCACCTTGAGCAACTGCGTCAATTCCCAGGTCTACAAGATCATCGTCCTGCCCCAGTACAAGTCCCAGTCGCTGAACGAGCACCTGGAGTCCGGCTGGAACATCTTCAGCCAGAAGATCGGTCATTTCCTGAAGATCGTCCCACCGCAGCAGAGAACGGGCTCTGACTGGTACCGCGGCACTGCGGACTCCATCCGCCAGAATCTCTACCTCATCGAGCGCGAGCGGCCGAAACACGTGCTGATCCTTTCCGGCGATCACATCTACAAGATGGACTACAGCCGGTTCATCCGCTACCACCTGGAGAAGGATGCTGACCTGACGGTGAGCCTGCTTGAGGTGGGAGTCGAGCTGGCCGGTCAGTTCGGGATTGCGGAGGTGGACGACGACTTCCGGATCCGCGGGTTTCAGGAAAAGCCCAAGAAAGGCGTGCGGACCATCCCGGGGGATCCGGACCATGTGCTGGCCTCCATGGGCATCTATCTGTTTCGAACCGAAACCCTGATGCAGATCCTGACCGGCAGCCAGGAAGATGATTTCGGCCGGGACATTCTCCCCAGGGTGCTGGGCGACTACCGCGTCTACGCCTACCCCTACAACCGGTTCAACCAGATCGAGGACTACGTCAACGTCACTCTGGACAACGGCGAGCGCCGGCTGCGGCTGGAACCCCGCACCCGGGATTCCTCCTACTGGCGCGATGTGGGCACGCTGGATGCCTACTGGAACGCCAACATGGACCTGACCGGGGTGGATCCCTATTTCAACCTCTACGGGGTCAACTGGCCCATCCACACCCACCAGATCGTGGCGCCGCCGGCCAAGTTCATTTTTTCCCACGAGAGGGCGGAGGGCTTCCGCGCCGGCAAGGCGCTGGACTCCCTGGTCGCATCCGGCTGCATCGTCAGCGGGATCGTCAGAAACTCGGTGCTTTCCTACGGGGTGGTCGTGCGCAGCTGGTCGGAAGTCGATGAATCCGTGATCCTGGACGGTGTCACGGTGGGACGCCATTGCCGGATCAAGAAAGCCATCATCGACAAGGAAAACACCCTGCCACCCGACACCCGGATCGGCATGGACCCGGCCGGCGACCGCCAGCGCTTCACCGTAACTCCACGGGGCATCGTGGTGGTGCCGAAGGGCTACTTCAGGGAGGATTCGAGATGAAAGGCTACCTCAAGGCGACTGTCCTCCTCATCGTGCTGGTGCTTCTGGTGACTTTCGGCGTGCAGAACAGGCAACCCGTCAGCGTGTCCTACTTTTTCGGTATCGGGAGCCCCGCCATACCTCTCTACGGGCTGCTCTATCTCTCGGTTTTCGTCGGAGTTCTCATCGGGCTCCTGGCCGCCGTCCCCGGCCGCCTTCGGCTGCGCAAGGCGGTGAAGTTTCTGCAGAGCGAGAACCAGGGGCTGAAAGAGAGGCTCCGGTCCCCGGCGGAGCCCGGTTTTGCCGGGTTTGAGGGCGCAAGCACCAGGGAAGGGTAGGCCGATTCAGCGGGGCAGGAACATCCGGGACGGGAGAGACCGCATGTACGGGTACCACACCATCCCTTTCACGCTCGAGCAGGAGGAGGTGTCGATCTCGGTTGCCCGCGAAGGGGGGACGCTTCGCTATCTGCGGAGTTGTGGTGATGAAAAGGTGGAAAGGATCCTGCTGGCCGAGGAGGCCCGACTGCTTCTCTGCCCGGTGGAACCGCTGAACAAACCTCAGGCCCTGAGCAGCCACCTGCTGGTGAAGTTCGACAGCACCCTGATGGCGCCGCCGAAGGCGTCCCACACCGTCTTCCTCAGCTTTCCGGTGGAGATCGCGGTTCACGTGGAAGGCAACGGAGGCATGGAACTGCTGGACGTCTTCACCCGGGCGCTCCAGAAGCTCACTCTCTACGGCGACCCCCGCAGCGGCATGCTGTGCAGGTACTGGAAGAGCCCGGTGTTCACCGGGCGGCCGGTGCTGCCCGCCGATCGCGAGGGGGTCCTGGAACTCCGCATCACCAACCCGACGGCGAGCTGGATTCAGGTAGGCCGGGCGGTCTTCAATGCCTACGGCATGAAGCTCTACTACCATCAGGAACTGGTCTCGATGAAGGCCGGCATGAGGCTGCGCTCGGCGGAAGCGGCCGAGACCGAGTTCGAGGACGCCCCGCTGGAAGAGGGGATGCAGAAATCACCGGAGGTGTTCCTGCCCCGCAAGCTGACGGTGACTTCGGCCAGATGCCTGATGGAGTGCGGGTTATGATCCTGAGGAAGGTCGTTTACGGCAATGTAACCATCCTGGACCTGCTGGTGGCCGCCTGCGTGCTGCTGGCGGCCTTCACGGCGGCGCGGTTGCTGACCGGGTACCTGAGGCGTTTCCTCAAGGAGAAGCTGGCCAAGGAACACCTGGAGATCATGACCAAGCTCGTTTACTACGGCGTGGTCGTGACCGCCGCCCTGGCCGTTCTGCCCTCCATCGGGGTGAAGCTTTCCGGACTGCTGGTCGCAGGCGGCATCGCCGGCCTGGCCATCGGTTTTGCCAGCCAGAGCATCATCGGGAACCTGATCTCCGGGATCTTTCTCATCATCGAGCGGCCCATCAAGATCGGGGACGCGGTGAACATCGACGGAACGTTGGGCGTGGTGGAAGACATTCACATCATGTCGACCACCCTGCGGACCTATGACGGGCTGTTCGTGCGGATGCCCAACCAGAAGGTGTTCACGACCGACATCACCAACCTGGTGGCCTACGCCGCACGGCGTTTCGAATACCTGGTGGGCATTCGCTACAGCGACGATGCCCAACAGGCCATCGAAATCATCCGGCGAGTGATCGATGAGCATCCGCTGGCTTTGAAGAGCCCGGAACCCATGGTCTTCGTGGACAGCCTGGGGGACAACTCCGTCAACATCGTGGTGCGCGTCTGGGGGCCCACCGCGGTATGGTTGGGCATCAAGACCGAGCTGCTGTGGAAGATCAAGAGCGCCCTGGAAGCCGAAGGCATCGAGATCCCGTTTCCCCAGCGGACGCTCTGGTTTGCCAACGAACTCAAGACCGGAGATCGCCGGTCGCGGGAAGGCACCGCCGGCTGACCGCGGAGCAGGCCGGAAATCCGGCCGGCAAAGGGTAAGGGGAGTCGCGATGAAGCCATCCGAGAGCATGAATCCGCCGGCGATCGCCGTCATCGGCTCGGGCTACTGGGGGAGGAACCTGGTCCGGAACTACCATGCGCTGGGGGCCCTCCGGCTCATCTGCGACCGCAACGAGATGCTGCGCGAAGCACTGCGGTTGCAGTACCCGGGTGTCGAGAGCTGCATGGCCTACAACGAGGTGCTGACCCGCGGGGATATCGACGGGGTCGTTATCGCAACGCCGGCCGAGACCCACTACACCCTGGCCCGGGAGGCCCTGCTGGCCGGGAAGCACGTATATGTGGAGAAACCGCTGGTGCTGCGGGAGTCGGAAGCCGGGGAGTTGGTCGAACTGGCCGGGGCCGGCGGCCTGGTTCTGATGGTGGGTCATCTGCTGCAGTACCATCCCGGTTTCGTGCGCCTGCGGCAGATGGCCGGCGAAGGAGAGCTGGGGCGGATCAACTACATCTATTCCCACCGGCTGAACCTGGGCAAGATCCGACGCGAGGAAAACATCCTCTGGTCCTTCGCCCCCCACGACATATCCATGATCCTGGCTCTGGCCGGGGAGGAACCCGAAAGCGTGTACGCCACCGGCGGAAGCTACCTGCACAAGCGGATCGCCGACGTCACCACGACCCATCTGGAATTCCCCTCCGGGCTGCGGGCCCACATCTTTGTTTCGTGGCTGCACCCGTTCAAGGAACAGAAGCTGGTCGTGGTGGGCGAGCGGAAGATGGCGGTGTTCGACGACACCCAGCCCTGGCATGGGAAGCTCCAGCTGTATGCGCACGAGATCAAATGGCAGCAGAACGTGCCGGTCCCGGCCAGGGCGGAGCCGGAACGGGTGCAGATTCAGGAGGCTGAGCCCCTGCGGCTGGAATGCGAGGCGTTCCTGCGCTGCATTGCCCGGAAGGAGCAGCCGGCCACCGACGGCCGGGAGGGGTTGCGGGTGCTCAGGGTTCTGAACGCCGCCCAGGCATCCCTGGACAATCCCGGGAACCGGATGGCGCCGCAACCTGTACGCCCGATGAAAGAGAGCGCAGGCTGCCGAACCCTTTGTCCACCCGAGCGCAGTCGTGGACCCGGGAGCTGCGGTCGGGCCGGGCACGAAGATCTGGCATTTCAGTCACGTCCTACCCGGCTCGCGGATCGGGGCCGGCTGCACGATCGGGCAGAACGTGGTCATCGGACCCGAGGTGGTGATCGGGGCGCGTTGCAAGATCCAGAACAACGTCTCGGTCTACAAGGGGGTGCAGCTCGAGGACGGCGTGTTCTGCGGTCCCTCGATGGTTTTCACCAACGTGTTCAACCCGCGGGCCGAGATCAGCCGGATGGATCAGCTGCGGCAGACCCCGGTCGGACGGGGAGCCACCCTGGGAGCCAACTGCACCGTGCTCTGCGGGGTGAAGATCGGGCGGTATGCTTTTGTCGGCGCAGGGGCGGTGGTGATCCGCGACGTGCCGGACCACGCTCTGGTGGTGGGCAATCCCGCGGTGCGCAAGGGCTGGGTCTGCGAATGCGGAGAAACCCTGGAGGATGACCTGCGCTGCCGCTCCTGCCGGGCGGTCTACGAGAAGCAGGGCCCGGGGCTGGCCAGGGCGGGGGGTCTCGGGCAGGGGAGTAGGCCATGCAGGGCAGAGAGAGAGCCAGGGAGTGCTATGAGCGCGGGCACCGGTTGGCCATGACCGGGGAGTTTGCCGCGGCCATGGCGGATTTCGATCAGGCCCTGGAGCTGGACGACGGGTTTGCGGAAGCCTATGTGGGGAGAGGGGTCTGTCGCCACAAGCTGGGGCAGGTGCAGGAGGCCCGGCAGGACATCGAGCAGGCCGCGCAGCTGGGAAACCCGGCTGCGCTGGTCATTTCTGCAGGACCGCCGCCCGGCGGTAAGGGTCGCAGTGCCCGCCGGTTTGCAGCCCCCGGCGGAGATCGACAAGCCTGCCGCGGAGGAGAGCTCCCCGGCGCCGGAGCGCGCGGACCTGTCCAGCGGCCGAGGTGAGATGTTGGAGTCGATCCGGGGCCTCATCGAGGACATCAATGGTCCAATGGAGGAACGGGCCGGCCGGGGGGCAAGAACCCTGCAAGAAGAGCGATCGGATGGTGAACGGCAGGAGGGGGGATAGCGAAAAGGCGGAAAAAAGGGTTTGCACCCCGCTCGGATCCCCAAACCCAGGGCTCGGACCCCCGGGTTCTTGCGAGATTTTGCCAGAAAAGAGGGCAGGCAGAGCCTTCCGGGGTTCTGCCTGCCCTCTTTTCGATCGGATAACAGCGCATGTTTGAAATCGTATATTTACTATGTGAAGTCAATAATTTATGCGTAATCTGAAAATGGGCAAGAAGAAATCGAGAAACCTATTGTGTTTTCATATGAGGTTGTTTATGATGCCTCATAATTGAATTTGGGCCGAAGTCGAGGGTTTTGATCATGTGGGTGGCCAAGAGCAACCTGTTCGTGCACGCAAGATACCAGCTAAGCGCGGCGGAAATGCGTTTCATCCTGGTTATGCTGGCGGCAGTCCAGCGAAACGATGAGGATTTTTCAACCTACCGCCTGTTCCTGGACGACTTCCTGGAAAAGCACGGCCCGAACTTGCCGCAGGAGTACCGGAGGGCCAGGCAGATCACCAAGTCCCTCATGGGGCGCGTGATGGAGATCGAAACCGAGGAGGAAGTCCTCCAAATTGCCTTCCTGAGCAGCGTGCGGTACTTGCGCAACCGCGGGTACCTCGAGTTCCGGTTCGACACCGCGCTCAAACCCTACCTGCTCCAGCTGCGCGAAGATTTCACGGAGTACGACATCCGCAACGTCCTGCCCTGCAAGAGCAGTTATTCCATGAGGATGTACGAACTGCTGAAGTCCTTCCAGGGCTGCGGAGAAATGACCATTACCTTGGAAAAACTGAAAGATATCCTGATGATACAGGACAAATATCCGTTCTATGGCGACGTGAAACGCCACATCCTCAAAACCGCTGAGCGGGAACTCCGGCAGCATTCGGATATCGGTTTCCATTTCGAGGAAATCCGCCAGGGTCGCAAGGTGGTGGCGCTCAAGTTCACCGTACAGGAGCGGCAGCAGCGGCAGTTGGCTTTCCCGAAACCGGAGGTTCCGCCGGAGCTGGTGCAGAAGGCCGGACTCCGCCCGGCAGCCGGCGCCGGTGAAAAGCAACCGCGCCCACAGACCCGGCGGGAAACTGCCGGTACTCCTATGGCCAGGGGGGAACAAGCCGGCCGCTCGCCTGCGGCGGAGCATGCTGCCCTGCCGCGGAATTCAGGGTCCCATTATCAGTACATCGACGGCGTGCTCACGAAGGACGGTGTTCAGATCATGGTGGACGAGATTGCTGATTAGTTAGTCTGCCGAAGCGATACAAAACAAGGAGGTAGTGATGAGTTATCGAACAGGAGAAGAAGTACTGAAAGCAGTAAAGGAACAGGATATCAGCTTCATCCAGTTCTGGTTTACGGATGTGCTTGGAATGCTGAAGAGTTTTGCAGTAACTCCGTCGGAACTTGAGGAGGGCCTGACCGAGGGAATGGGATTCGACGGTTCATCCATCGAGGGCTTCGCCCGCATCCAGGAAAGCGACATGATTGCCAAGCCGGATCCCGCCACCTTCCAGATGGTACCGTGGCGGACCGGCGCGCGGCCGGTGGCACGAATGTTCTGCGATATCCTGAACCCCGACGGCACGCCCTACGAAGGCGATCCGCGATATGTGCTCAAGCGGCTGCTGAAGCGGGTCGCGGATCAGGGCTACACCTTCTACGTGGGCCCTGAGCTGGAATTCTATTACTTCAAAGACAACATCTCCACCCAGACGCTGGACAGCGGCGGCTACTTCGATGCCCGGCCGATCGACGTGGGCAGCGACCTGCGGCGGGAAACGATCTTTGCCCTGCAGGCCATGGGGATCCAGGTGGAGTACAGCCACCACGAGGTGGCCCCCAGCCAGCACGAGATCGACCTGCGCTACGACGAAGCCCTGCGGATGGCCGACAAGACCATGACCTACCGGACGATCGTCAAGGAAATCGCGCGCGAGCACGGGGTCTACGCCACCTTCATGCCCAAGCCGATCTTTGGGCAGAACGGCAGCGGCATGCACGTCCACCAGTCCCTGTTCCAGGGAGAGCGGAACGCCTTCTACGACCCGAAGGACAAGTACAATTTCTCGGCTCTGGGCAAGCATTACCTGGCGGGCCTGTTGAAGCACGCCCCGGAGATCACAGCCGTCACCAACCAGTGGGTCAACTCCTACAAGCGGCTGGTGCCGGGTTACGAGGCCCCGGTGTACGTTTCCTGGGCGCGCCGGAACCGCTCGGCCATGATCCGGGTCCCGATGTACAAACCGGGCAAGGAGAAGGCCACGCGCATGGAGTTCCGCTCCCCGGACCCGGCCTGCAACCCTTACCTGGCCTTTTCGGTGATGCTGGCGGCGGGTCTCGAAGGGATCGAGAACCGCTACGAACTGCCGGCGCCGGTGGAGGAAGACATCTACGAGATGAACCCGGCGGAACGTCAGGCCCACGGGATTACGGACCTGCCGGGCAATCTGTACGCGGCGATCCTGATCGCCGAGCAGAGCGAACTGGTCAAGAAGGTGCTCGGTCCGCACGTCTTCAGCAAGTTCATCGAGAACAAGAAGATCGAGTGGAACCTCTACCGCACCCATGTGAGCCAGTTCGAAATCGACCGCTACCTGCCGAGATTGTAGCGCAGGGGAAGGCAGTACTGCTGACAGTGGTTGGGAGAGAGGCATCAGGGCACTTGAAACGGAGTAAGCAGCAGGAGAGTTTATGCAGTAAAGAAGGAGAAGATCAACTGGGGATAGAGGAACTGTAATTGCTTTAAAACGACGTTTACAGGTTTTCAGTAAGTACCTTCTGGCATCGGTCGGCAAACTTGACTTGCTGCAGAATGGTTTACAGCTAGGCAAGGAATAAGGCCATCATTTCGGCGTTGCCTAAGCGAGTAGACCATTTGCTGCTTTGAGGGGGTGATGGATCCCGATCTCCTCGCCGCTGGAGCTGCAGCCGGGAAAGGTGGAGACGCCGGGGTGGTCAGGCGCCGAGAAGCGGGGGGAGGCCGAGGGAGTCGGCCAGCGCGCTCAACTCCCGGACCGTGTTGGGGGCAAGGGGGATCCCCTCCCTGAGGCGCCGCGCCTCGATCCGGACTTCGGGCTCCCCGGGCACCAGGATTTCTTCCACCTTCGCGGCTTTGCCGCTGGTCTTGATGGCCTCGATGTAGCGGTCCATCTGCTGTTTGAACTCCTCGCGGCCCACAAAAGCGTCGGGGTCAAGCGCCATGAAGGAGTGGCAGGTGCCCTGGATGCCGGTTTCGTCTTGTTCATAAAGGCTCTTGATGTCGCGGGTCCATTTTCCGCCGGTCAGGATGGCGGACAGAATTTCGTGGCTCATGGCCAGGCCGTAGCCCTTGTGTTCCCCCAGGGGGAGCAGGGAACCGCCCCCCTCGTAGCCCGCGTAAGGGTCGTCGGTCGGGAGGCCGTCGGTGTTCACTGCCCAGCCCAGGGGGATCTTCTCGCCCTTCTTGCGGGCCACGATGAGGCGCCCGGAGGAAACCACGCTGCAGGAGAAATCCACCACCACCGGAGGGTGCGAAGCGGCCGGAAAGGCATAGGAGAGCGGGTTGTTGCCGATGATGCGGCTCCGCCCGCCGAAAGGGGCCATCATGGGTGCGGAGTTGGAGCAGAGGTAACCGATGAGATCGGCCTCGGCCGCCATGATGGGGAAGAGGCCGGCGACGCCGAAATGTCCGCTGTCCTTGACCGAGACCCAGCCGATGCCGAACTCCTGTGCTTTCTCGATGGCGCGCCGCATGGCATGGTGGGCCACCAGGTGTCCCATGGAGCCGTTGGCCTGGGCATAGCAGAGCGGCCCCTTGTCCTTGAGATAGGACAGATCGAGCCGCTTCCGGACATAGCCTTTCTGGAGCCGCTGGATATAGATCGGAAGGCGGGTGACCCCGTGGGTTTCGATCCCCCGCAGATCGGCTCGCGCCAGGAGGTCGGCCACGACCCGGGCCTCGTCTGGAGGCACGCCGGCTTTCAGATAAGCCTGGTTGCAGAACGTTCTGAGATCTTCGAAGCGGATGAGTCGGGATGGTGAATTCTCCATGTGCACCTCATGCGCATACGGCGGGCACGGAATCACCGCCCGGAGACAAACGCGGCCCTGAGATCGGGGTATACGTCAGTGGTACCCATCGGTCAACCCTCTTCGAAGGCGGGGCCTGTGATGGTGCGAAGATCGCCCGCGGACCGAAGCTGCCATTTCTGCTGGCGGGGGGGTACCCGGGCCGGCTTCATTGCGCTTAGGCCAACTCAGAGTGAGCCCCGCCCGCAGCCGCTAATGCCGCCCATGTCCTATCTGAAATCGTTCTCCTTGTGCTTTTGCGCAATCGTGCCGGCCAACCGGTCCAGAGCTTCAAAATCAGTCTCTGAAGGAACCCCTTTGCACAGAACAGGCTCCAAGACTTCGACTTTCAAATTGGGAATCATCCCCGCCAGAGTTTCCACAGTTTTCCCTCCCCATCCGTATGATCCGATGATGGAAAGAAACCGCGCCTTGGGCCGGAGGGCGTTTGCCAGAAATGCGCCATAAGCGGCCAGGGGATGAGGACCAGCCAAAACCGTGGGTACACCCATGACTATTGTCCCCGCATCGATCAGAGCCATGGCAAGTTTTCCGATATCTGTGACGGCCAGGTTAAAGAGTTCGACCCGAACCCCCTGCACTACCATGGCGGATACGAGATGATCGACCATTTGTCTTGTGCTGCCATGCATGGAAACAAAGGGTAGAACTACCAAATTGTGGGGGGCGCCCAGTACCCAGTCCCGATAGGCTTCCATGATCCAGGCCGGACGATCGTAGATCTGTCCATGGCTGGGGGCAATCATCTGGATGTCATACTGCTTGAGTTTTTCGATGTTCTTTTCGATCACTCCGCGAAAAGGCATCATGATCTCGGCAAAGTAGCGTTTAGCGGCTTCGAAAACTCGCCCCTGATCGGTCACAAACAGATCGGCGGTCGCGATATGGGAACCATAGAAATCGCAGCTGAAGAGGATGCGGTCTTCTTCCAGGTAGGTCACCATGGTTTCCGGCCAGTGCACCCAGGGTGTGTAAATGAACCTGAGAGTCTTATCCCCAAGGGACAACGTGGCACCGTCCTCCACGGTGACAAAGGCGGTCTCGGGGATCCTCAGCAGATCGATGAGCATGCCCTTGGCCTTGGGGGTCGCGACCACTTTTGCTTCCGGGAACCGGGCAAGCACACGGGGAATCGACCCGGAATGGTCTTGCTCGGCATGATGGGAGATGATGAAATCAATTTTGGCTACTTCATCCAATTGTGCCATCAATTCATCGCCTTTGGGCGGATCGACCGTGTCCAGCAAAGCAGTCTTCTCACTCCCTTCAACCAGATAGGCATTGTACGTGGTGCCGTCCGGAAGCGGAATGAGGGAGTCAAAAAGGCGCCTGTCCCAATCAACGGCCCCCAGCCAGTAACTCCCCTTCTTTATTTCCCTTTTCTGCATGGAAACATCTCCTTTCGGGAATCGATAGCGACGATTCATGTCGCCACACCAGCCTGCTTGAGAACTTTATCACCTGATGGCAACGACTTGCAAGCCCATCATGTTATAAGAGACCTCATGCGCTTGCAGTCGAGCTGAGCCCGAGGCCGCATCAGCAGATCGGTGGTACTCAGAGGCCCTTGCTGAGGTACGTCTCAGTAAACGATTGTCTCCGTGTGTCCGAAACCCACGGTGTTATCCGTCACCAGTACTTCTTTCAATTCGAGCCGGAGCGCCACGAAATCCGAAGGGTCGCCCGGCAGGTCCTTCAGGAACGGGAATTTCTGCATCAACAGACCAAAGGCCTTTTGCGTTTCCTGCGGATCGGCCACCACGGTTGCCGTGGCAGTAGCCTTCAGGTATTTCAGTGCCTTAAGATCTTCCCAGGTGGGACAGTCATGGTCGATGGCCACGGCCACATTCCCGTTGCCCTTTATCTGCTGCACCTTGCGTGAATCCTTGCGGGTCAAAAAATACAGGATGTTCTCACTCTCGCTCGCCGCAAAATCCACTTCCCTCACATGCGGCCGCCCGTCGGAATCCATTGTTGCGATGTGCACCAGATTGTGGGCAGCCAAAATTTCCCTCACTTCCTCGTTCACACTCATCGTCACTCCTCCCTTCTGTTGTTCCACCCGCAACCATCTCCGGGGGTATGTGGTCCAAGCGCCGTCAGGGGCGCAGCACACACTCAAAAATGAACCGCCGGTGGTTCTCCAGCGGCTCCAGGTTTTTTTCCACCTTCATTCGGGTAAGTGCGCCGTGCCAACTTGAAACAATGAAATAGGCGGTCTGCCGGCTATCCAAAGAAACATCAATTTCTCCGGCGGTTTTCGCATCTTCCAGAAGCTCAGCGTAGATGTCGGCCATTGAGTCAATGGCCCTCCAAGGGCCGCGGAGCCGAAAGCCCCATGAAAATTCTGCTTATCCTTCAGTCTCTTGGCGTGAGCGGTTGTTCCCAACGGCATTGATACGCATCGGTTTCTGCCTGACCCTGCTTTGCGGGCAAAGGACCGGACTGAATGGCAGGTGCTGGAAGCCGCAAAGCTGATCGGGGTGGTGGCAAGGCTGGTTCCAATGAAAGATCACGTCACCTTCCTTCGGGCAGCGGCGCAGATCGCGAAAGGGAGCAATGCGCTGCGCTTTGTCTGTGTCGGTGACGGGCCGAGCGGATACCGCCGGGAGCTTCAGGGCCGGGCCCGAGGATTGGGACTCACAGACCGCTTTGTCTGGGCGGGGAAGCGAACCGATATGCCAGCTGTCTACAATGCACTCGATATTCTTTGCCAATCTTCTGCCAGCGAAGGCTTCCCTAACGTGATTGCGGAGACCATGGCCTGCGGCGTGCCTTGCGTGGCGACAGACGTGGGTGATTCCGCCCGGATTGTCGGTGGCATGGGAGTCATTGTCCCTGTCGGGGAGTTTCAAGCTGTGAGTCGTCACCCCGGCAGGTGGTCGGGCGGCCGGTCAAAATGGAAATCGTCCAGAGCAGCAGGAAGGCGTCCAGCTGCGGCACCTCCCGAAGGCCGAAGGCCCTTTTCAGGTGCACGCCGGCGCCCTCCACAGTGGGGCCGGCTTTCAGGATCCGACGGATGCGGCGGTCTCGGTTCATGGGGGACCCGGGCGGTGAATGCGGAGTTGCCGAGCGACTTCATGCCTGGCGAGTCTGAAGCATTTTCCCACGCCGGACTTTCTAAGTCGAATCGCTGGGAAGGCAGCCTCTGCCGATGTGCAAGGAAAACCGGGCGAAGATCAGCTACCTGCCGGCAGTCAGGTCCTTGAGGCTGGTCTCAGGCTGATGATAACGGCGATAGTAGGGCGTCAGAGTCGTGTACGTAAAAAGCGTGTTCACCGCCGGAATCCTCATCAGAAGCCAGAACAGTTGATAGGAAAGAAAAAGCGCGACGAAAAAATCGATCCAGTACATGATTATATGCGGGAAGTAGTCACCCGGCCCGGGTATCGCAAAAGGCACCTCGTTCAGGCGGTGCAGCAGGTAAGACACCACACACAGGGCGGGAACCGCTTCTTGCCTCCGCATTCTGAGCAAATGCTTGATCATGGACCAGGGCGGCATGAACCCATGCGCAGGAAACAAGACCCCCACCAGAGTGTCCCTGGTGAGGGCCGGCTCGTTTGCCGGGTCCGCATCATCGATCATCCGGATTTCGACATCCTTCACGTACGGCCTGGCCAGTTGCTCCATCAGGCGTGCCATGCGAAAGGTATTGCCGGTTCCGCTCATGACGTGGAGGACTGCATTCCCGAAAGGGGAGCCGTTCATCTTCAACCTCTCCGCCTGGGCCGTCGGAGGACCGTTTCCATCACACCCATACACCCCATAACACACCGCGTCCTGCCTCCACAAGCCGCCCGCGCGCGAATCCGTGATGCAAATTCGGGAGACACCCTACTCATTTTTTCGGCCTGGATCCCGGCTTACGGTACCTCAGCCTGAGACCCGTTATGGCTTCCAATTTCGGTGTGGAGCCTGGATCTGTCCGCGGGATCACAGGGATAGGTACGGTGTCCCCGGAATTGGTCGGACTCATGTGCGTGAGCACAATGCGCTTGCAGTCGAGTTGAGCCCGATGCCGCACCGCATCAGCGTGGAAACGCGTGGCCGCTTCCCAGGAATCGAATCCGTACCTTTGCCCTGGTCTTCCCCGTTGCGGCCCAAGGCCGTGGATCAGGCGCAGCTTTACGCCGTCAGAAGCAACCGCCTTGTTCGGCGCCTACCTTGCTTGGTTGAACTCCACTCCATACTTGGCAACGCCGGACACGCCTTCCATGGTGTGTTTGTCGAGGAGCAGCACCATGAACGCTTCGTCCGGAACCCCGTCCCACTGACACGAGAGACCGTGGCGTGAAGCCGGCATGAATCCGAAACGCGAATAGTACTTCGGGTGACCGAGAACGGTGATGAACGGGCACTTCCGCTCGCGCATGGCCGCGATTCCGGCCTCGACCAGCATGGAGCCGATTCCCTGGCTTTGTCTCTCCGGCAGGACGGCCATGGGCGCAAGCCCCATGCCCTGGACGACTTCAGAGGCGGCGGAGACAAGGACGGGGCTGAAGAAGATGTGGCCGAGGATCTTCTGATCTTCCATCGCGACGATGGATACCGCATCCGGGTATAGGTTTCGCAGCGAGTCCACGAGGGTGGCCTCGGTTTGCTGGCCAAAGGCCGCTTCATTGATTCTGCGGATGGCCGCGATATCGCCGCGCTGCTCCGGTCGTATGGTTATCATCTGCTCCTTGCCCCGAACGACAAAGATCGTTTGCGGAGTGAAGCTGCCATTCCCTTGGGTGGGGGATCTATCCGGGCCAGCCTCATTCCGCGTCTGCCAGCTCAAACCGAGCACTGCCCCTCGAAGGAGAGGGGATTCAACCTTGATGTTATCACAGATCTCCGAGTTCAACAGCCTTGGCGCTGACGGCCACTCCCGCAAGATGCCCCAATTTACCGCCTCGCTGGTGCTGACCGGTACTCAAATAACTGGTTTAGGCTTTTTTTAGTTTGAAAGCGTAGGTGATTGATATTTCAGCGCTTGCCTGCACTAGCCCTGGCAAGATGATCTCGGATTCAAGCGAAATGACGGTGGTGCCGATCCCACCGAGATGAGGTATCTCAAGGATGCAAGAGTACGCTTGGTTGCAGTATCGCCCGTAACTTACGTTTACCCGAGAATGACCCTCAACAGCCAGGAGCTCGGATTCCGACCACAGATCGAAAATAAGCCCAGAGGCCGACGGCCGCACCGATCATTTGCTGAGTGTAGCTGTCGGTAGGAGGTGTCGGATTCTGCTCTCTTAGGGATGCTTGATGAGGGGCATGAGCGGGGGCGCGAATCAGATCGCAGGCCCTTTTCGCGCCTGCGTCTTCTTCCTCTTGAAATCATCGGTCATGCGCGGGCTATGGCAAGTTAGGTTGCGCGATAGGTTATGTTGAGTGTATTTGGTTTTTCTGATTCGCTTTTGACCTGTGAGATATCCGACCTTAGTGGTTGGCTTCCAAGGCCTTAGCCTTGGATAAGTACCAATCGATCAACTCCTGGTCAAAGCCCGGGTTAGCCTGGGCAAAGCGGGCCGCCTCGCGATAGGCTTGGGCGGCCTTTTGTTTTTCTCCCCGCGCCTCATAGACTTCCGCCAGTCTTTCGGTCCCATCGATCTGATCGGGATAGCGAGACAGCAGCTCGTGGCAGACCGCTTCGGCTTTGTCCAGATGTCCCCCTTTTATGAGGTCCACCACACTGTTGGACAGGTCGTCAAGGTCGGTGAAACCGGGGACGAAGGAGAACTCCTTGGCACTGTGCTGCCGGCCACTTGACTCCTGGTCACGGGGGAGACAACACTTCTTGTACTTTTTGCCGCTGCCGCAAGGACAGGGGGCATTGCGGTTGATTTTGGCCATCACTGATACTCCAAACCAAGGAGGATTGTCATGAGCCTACATAAAGGGCGGAAAGATTTCAAGGGACGGTGGGACCGCTTTTTTGAGACGGTGAAAAAGCCCGGTCATTGTCCTTTCTGCCAGGGGTTACGCATCTACTGGAACGGGCACAGGGAACGAAACGCCAGTGTGCTGGAAGGCGGTGGTGTGATCTACCTCACCGGTATCCTCTGCAAGCGGGTAAAATGCGCCAACCCTCAATGCCGGAAGAGCTGGACCCTCAGGCCTCCCGGGCTCATGCCGAGACGCCATTACCAACTCTGCGTCGTAGCCAGTGCAATGAGGCAGTTGTGGTTTGAACCTCACAGTACGTTGACAGCCGTGGCTAGAGCCCATCAGTGTTGCCGCCGAACCGTGGGTCGATGGTTACGCTGGATTCGAGGAATCACCACTCCGGCTGTCCCCGAACTTGCACGGTGACATTCAGAGATCAAAAGGGTAACGCCTCCCGTAGGAAGACAGAAAGAAGGGAGGGCCCGAACCTTGATCCAAAAGAAAGTCCTCAGGGCAGATCGGGTAAGGAGAATCAAGAGCGGGTTCAGTTTCATCCCCCACCGCTTTCTCACCGCTGGTTTCCTGGCCGCGCTGGGGCACAATGAGCTGCTGCTGTACTTTTTCCTGGTGCTGGTCTCCGACCGCCAGGGGCTTTCCTTTTACTCCTACGACGTCATCTGCTCGCTGCTGGAACTGAGCCTTGATGAGTACATCGACGCCCGGGATGGCCTGATCCGCAAAGACCTGATCGCTTTCGACGGGACCCTGTTTCAGGTGCTCGAGCTGCCCGCCGCGGCTGGTCAAAGAAACCAAGGCGCGGCGCTGTACGCGCAGTGGCCAGGCAAATCCAACTGTCTTTGATGGAGGCGCAAAATGCTCAATGAAGACATCCAGAGACTGACAGCGGCCATCATGGACTACCGTCAGTGGGCGGAGTCCCTGGAAAAACGCCAGGGCCGGGGTCTGGCCATGCGTTACGGGCAAGTCTTGCTCGACTTCCTCAGCTTCGCCATCGGCCAAGGTCTGCGCTGGCAGCAGATGTTCACCTACCCCACCTTGCAGGAGTTTCGCAGCCACACTCAGGCCAGGGGGGCGCAACAGGCCCTAATGGCCCTTGGCACCTTTTTGTACACCCACGGCAGGATCGACCGACCGATCCAGATCACCAAACCTCCAGAGACGCTGCCCGAGATCTACGAACAACACCTGGTGTATCTTCAAGAGGTTCGCGAGCTGTCCGACAGTCATGTGCGCAATGTGCGCAGAGTGCTTTTGGACTTGCAGGCATATCTGGAAAAACACCACCTCGATCTGTCACAGGTCGACATCGATCAGCTCGACGCCTTCATGGCCACCTTCAAGGTCGCCGAGAACACCCGCGACATCTACCGCTACTGTCTGCGCGGATTCCTCAAGTACCTCTACTATGATCGGGAGATTCTCAAGCGCGACCTGGCTGCGATGCTCGTCGCACCCTCCGCGATTCGCACAGTCCAAATTGCCAAAGTTCTTGCGGCCCGAACAGATCCAAAGGCTCTTTGACAGCTTGACTCTGGATACCCCTGCCGGAATCCGCACCGCAGCCATGGTGCACCTGGCTTTCTATCCTGGGACTGCGGCCCGTGGAGATCAGCCGCATCCGGCTCGATGACATCTCTTTCGAGAAGGGCGAACTAGCCGTCCCCGAGCAGCAAAGACCAACAACCCCGTCACGCTTGCCGCTTCCCGAACGCACCCTCAAGACCATCGGGGTATACATCAACCGGGTGCGGCCACAGAGCCGAGTTCCGGGAGCTGTTCCTGAGCTTCGACGCTTTCCCTACCGGCCGGCCCCGGCAAACATCGTCGGTCGTTGCATCCGCGAGGCCATGCGAAAGGCAGGACTACCCGGCTCGGCCTACTGGCTGCGCCACACCTACGCCCAGTGCCTGCTCAATGATCGCGCCACCATTTATGAGATCAAGGAGATGCTGGGCCATCAGAGCATGCAGTCCAGCCAGCGCTACCTGCACATCAACGTCGGTCTCATGCGAACGGTGCTCTTCGATGAAACCCTTTGAGAGTTTCCTCGCCCCTCAGCTTACCGAGTATCTCAGTTACCGGCGCAGCCTCGGCTATGACATCCGGGCCTCCGGATACTACCTGCGCGTCTTCGACCGCTACCTCACGCAAGATCAATGCCCAGTGGGACAGCCTCGCAACCTTTCTTCTTCCTGGAGATGAGAGCCAACCTGCAGATGGAAGCCCGCGGCGTCAACCAGATTCTGTCCTCCACACGTGTGTTCTTCCGCTACCTGGTGCGCCGGGAGATCCTGCCTGACAATCCTTTGCGGGATGTGCCTCTGCTCAAAGAGAACACCATCGTCCCATTTGTCTTTACCCCTGAGCAAACCGATCAGTTGCTCCAAGCGGTATGCGAACCGAATCCGCAAGACGGAAAAGCGCTTCCTGGTCGATCTCGGCCTCTATATCGCGGTGGTCCTCCTGGCCCGCTGCGGCATGCG
The DNA here is from genome assembly GCA_963704245.1 of uncultured delta proteobacterium. Lineage (GTDB taxonomy): Bacteria > Desulfobacterota > DSM-4660 > Desulfatiglandales > Desulfatiglandaceae > CAVPHJ01. The sequence continues at coordinate 26,222 of CAVPHJ010000013.1, read as the reverse complement.
CATCTCCGAGCCCTTAAAGCTTCTCCGCCAGCATTACCGGCGCGATGATGCCACGGTGTTCATCGACAGAACCAAGTTCAAGAAACAACGCCTCGTGCCCCTGCCAAAAGCGGCCATCACAGAACTGGAAAACTACCTTTCCGTGCGACGACATCTCGTTTTGTCACGACACCAACCCCTATCTGTTGGCCGGCCCGAAGGGGCCGCTGTGGCAAAGGACCAGCTGCGCCGTCGTTTCCGTCAGGCCCTCACCGACATCGGTCTCGCATCAACCTCGCCGGGTGCTGGGCAATCTCAACATCAGTCGACCCACACCCCATTCGCTACGTCATTCATTTGCAGTCAATACCCTGCTCAGCATCAAACAGCGCGGACAGATCGCCCCAGGACGCGCTGCCCGTGCTGGCCGCCTACCTCGGTCACAGCGAGTACAAGTACACCGCCGTCTATCTGCGCGTCGCCGACGCCCTGAGCCGACAAAAACTGGTCGACTTCGCCCTCTGGCAAAAACGAAGACGTATGAAACTCGCCCCTTGCATCCACCAGTTCTTCGATCCCTATCTGCCCGCAGATCAGCGGGCTCAGCCCGCAACACCATCCAATCCTACCGCGACACCTTCAGAGTTGTTCTTGCCCTTTGCCTCACAATACTACCGGATCAAGATCTCTTCGCTGCGCCTGGAACATATCTCCCCCGAGCTGATCATCGCCTTTCTCAACGCACTGCAGAAACAGCGCAACAACCTGCCCAGGACCCGCAATCAACGCCTGGCCGCCATCAAGTCCTTCGCCAAGATGCTGCGTTTCACCTACCCGGAGCAGCGCCACCTGGCCGACCGGATCCTGCACATCCCCCAGAAGCGCACCCAGAAGCCTTTGATCGGCTTCCTCTACCCCGAGGAGATCCTGCAGCTCTTCCAGGCCGTAGATCTGAGAAAAACCCAGGGCTTCCGAGACTACACCCTCCTGCATCTGCTCTACGACTCCGGCGCACGCGCCTCCGAGATCGCCCCCTCCACCTCGATTACTTCAATCCCCAGCAGAAAACCCTCGCCATCCTCGGCAAGGGGGATCGGTTCCGCCTCATCGAGCTCAAGACCAAAACCGTCCAGCTACTCGAGCTCTACATCCACAAGTACCGCAGCACCCCAAAACCCCCCGAGCACAACCGCCTGTTTGTCAATCAGCGCGGACAGGCGCTCACACGCTTCGGCATCTACCGCATCTGCAAGAAATACCTCCAGCGGGCATTACCGGCCAAACGCCTCGCACACATCCATCCCGTGCACAGCCTCCGGCACTCCTGCGCCGTCGATATGCTCCAGAAAGGCCACTCCATCACCGACATCCGCAACCACCTCGGCCATGACAACGTGCAGTCCACCATGGTCTATCTGCACCTCGATCTCAATCGACGCAGAGACATCCAGCGGCGTTTCCTCCGTCACATGGAGGCGCTCCTGAAAGAAGATCCCAAGATCAACGAACTGCTCGGCTGGGAAAATGATCAGGATCTGATGCGTTGGTTGGACACACTATAGGGAAGGAAGGCACCCGCCCCGGCCATGGGGAGGTGCAAAAAGAGGATCAGGATTATGTTGCCGCTTCCACAGACAGCTTCCAGCAAAACCACTCTAACCTATCGGTATTCCTGTCGATTCCGGAAATCCCACAGCAAAACCGAAAACCCTCTCCTTATCGGGTGGTTAGGTCAACTCGCAACATAGGGCAAGGAGTCAACGGATTTCGACCGCACGAATTGCCTGGATTCTGGCCATTTCGGGGAAGGCTGAAAACGGTCACTTTGCATCGATAGCCGAAACAGAAATCCTGACCTTACGTGGTCCATCGCAGGGCATGGGACGCAGGCGGACAGGTTCTCCTGTCCCGTCTTCTCAAGCTCCGTAAAAGCCCGGGCATGCTTTGTCCCCTGCCAGCCCGCCCATATCGCCCCGTGGCAGTCGCTGCAGCCTTTCGAGCCGATGTAGTCGCCCTGAGCCGCTGCCGCGACAGCGGACAGGGAGAAGGAAAGCGCAAGAAAGAGCGCCGCCGCCTTCACGCGGCTCGGCGGCCGGCAGCTTGTTGTTAGACGTACACGCAACAAAAACATAAAGGCCTCTCAGGCTCTCACTCCAGAGGGTAACCGGCTTGCTTCCATCCCCTAATGGAAGGATCGGCGAGCACCTTGACGTTGCTGAAGCCGAGCTCCACGAGGTGCTCTGCGACGTTGGCGCTATCCGCGTCCCCCGACCCACAGTTGCAATACGTAACGATCAGCTTGTCGTGCGGCAGGTCGGAGACGTCCTGGAGGGTTATCCTCGCCTTCCAGGGAAAGGAAATGGCACCCATGATATGGCCCTTCTCGAAGATGGCCCTGGGCCGCGTGTCGAGTATCAGCACGCTAACCCCCTGATCGATCATGCCCTTCAACTCATGGATGGTGATGCGCGGAACCTCGATCTGAGCGGCTGCCCTCCCCACCATCGTCAAGAGAAGCGTGCCGAGCGCCAGGGCCAGCACAAACTTAGGCCTCTGCCCCATTACTCTCTCCTCCCTTTTTTCCATAGATCTCATACCACCTATCTACGCCGTGAGCCACTGCTATTTAAGGAAAAAAGCCTGCAGCGGACGATATCCTGCTTTCTCCATGAGTTCATCCCATTTTGCCGGCAGCTCTATTTCCTTGATAGCGGTGCCAGGGCCGCCTGCCAGTGTCTGCACCTTGTTTCTGGCCGGGTCTCCGCATACGATGAATTCGGCCAGCTTTATGGCCGGCGTCGTTTCGATGTTTTCCCAACCAGGGAACCTGGGGTACCACGGCGGCAGCTTCCCTTTCTCGGTATTCTTATCCTTCAGGGCTTTTTCGAGCTCAGCTTCGAAGGAACCGTATACCGGGCCAAACGAACCGTATACCTTTGAGAAGACCGCCTCATAGGTGATCTTTCGCGCATTCTTGATGAGGTCTTCCCTGAGGCTCTTTTTGTATAGCCCCCATTGGCGAGAATTTTGGCTACACCGGGCGCCACGAGCACGTATCGACGGCTCTGACCCGTGAATCCGCTGGCAAAGGCTTCCGTGGTGGTGATCCCGTAGGCCATGATCTGCATGAGGATCTTCGGATCGGACGTCGAGGGGATGAGATTGCGGCCCCATAAGGTGCTGTAACCTGCGGACAGGGTGTTCGCGCTCTTTGCAAACCCTTTCTCCACATGGTACGGTTCCCATCCCAAGCTGTTCATCGCCTCTTCATCTTCCGCCAGGACCCACGATAACGTCTTCCCGAAACTGCCCATCTGGGTTTCTTTGATCCTAAATCCTGCGATGTTTCTCTCTATAAGGCTCATGGCGCGACCTATGACGCTGTTGACTGGATTCGCAATGAGTCCCTGACCGTGGTCGATACCGAGCTGTCTCGCCAGCGGTCCGTTGACCCAGAAGAAATTGATAAAAGAATGGGTGCTGCCGCCGCTGTTCCTGTATCTGAAAGCAGGATCGCCTATGGCCCGCACCGCCGCGATCAGTATAGGCATGTACTCGGGACGGCAACCGGCCATCACGCCATTGACGGCAATGTTCCAGGGTGTGGCCCTCAGATTCGCGACCGGAAGCACCGCTATCTCCTGATCGGGCGGATAATCGGTGTATTTCAGAAACTCCTCGACCTTTTCCTTCGTCGGCGGAGTTATAGACAGCCCGTCGCTCCACCCCTTATTCGTGAAGTGTCGGTTGATCTGATCGATGGTACCCGTGAACACGATCTCCCTGCTGTCCCTTTTCTCAACGGCACCTTTCGACGCGGGCATTGGTTTGGTCAACGCATCGATGATCTGAGGCACAACGATCTTTGCAGACTTCTCCTGCAGTTGAGCATCCGTTTCGAGGTCAAAAGGGTCCGGATACACGGCGACCTGGATGGATGCTATGCCCTCGTCCTGGGCCGCTTTGCGTGCCTGTTCATCGAAACCGGGATTGGTCACCACTACGCCGGGAATTCCAAATTGCTCGGCCACTACTGCCGCGTGAGCCGCACGCGGTGTGCAGATGCCTCAGCCACCGTTCCCGCTTATTACTGCATTGCAGCCTTTTTCTTTGAAAACCGCTTGCAGGACCTCGGATTCTTTCCTGGGAGCTCCGGGAGGTTCCGGCAGAAAAGCCGCAGGCATTTCGGTATACGGGACAATCTTGACGTCCTGGTATTGTTTCTTGAGTGCTTCCCCGATGGCAGGGAAGGTCACGTCGGCCTTGAACGCGTTGTTCCACACCATGCAGACTGTTTTGCCGGCGAGCGTATCCATCCTGGGAGCCATGGTAGCCATCTCGACGGTGCTCTCCCCGATGGGGCTCACTACTTTGTACGCGGGCTCGGCAGAGGGTCCCGATGCAGACGTATCCTGCGGACTGCCGGCGGCAAATAGAATCACCGTGACAAAACAGGCGAGCATGCAAATAGCCGCTCCATAAGACTTCTTTAACAATTGTGGCAGAATATCTCTCATGATCTGATTCCTTCTGTTTTCTGAAAATACATTAGAACCAAGGGCGAAAGAAAAGGATCGCAGGCCGGTGTCAATCCAGAGGTCTATCGGATGATTCGAGCCTTTAGGATCTTCTCCAAAATCCGGTCGAAAGACTCGCCCTGAACGAAGTTGAACGCCCAGCCGCATTGGCGGCAGGAATCGGCGGATAACACTCCAAGATATCGACAGGCCATCAGGACATCGATCAGGGCCTCGCTGAAGCTGTATCCTCGTTCTCTGATTCGCTCTCCGCAGCAGGCGAACAGTGGGCGGGTATCCACCTGGTGCACGATTACGGTATTCCACGCGGGAATAACTGCGATCCGCTGGCTTCCGAAACCCGTGGCAACATAGGACCCTTCCGGCACCCCCATTGAGCGGGATTGCTCATCTACCGGAACCCACCACAGATAGCCGTGTGCGCTGCGAAGCCCCTTTTCTCCGGTGACCGTGTAGTCTTGGGTGATGCGCTCGATCCAGGATGCGGGAATGATCTCCCGCCCCTGCCATTGTCCCTTGTTGAGGTAGAGCTGTCCGAATTTCACCAAATCCCGAGCCGAAAGGATGAAGCCGGCCTTCGGATGCTTGGATAGGTGCCGCTCGTATTCCATGAACACGGCGTCCTTGCCGAAGTCCTGCATGCCGATTCGATCCGCGATGCCCTCCTTGAAGGCCTCGTAGACGCTCCGGCCGGTTTCCTGCATGAAGATTGTCGTTAGCGCGTTGTAGTCCCAGTTGTTGTAGGCCCATTTGCTTCCCGGGGTGTTCGGTGCCCGGCCGAGGCGCCGGTTCTTGTCCTTCTCCATCAATCCGCCCTCAGCGGCTGCGAAGTGGTTGATGCCGGACACACTCTTGATCAGATGCAGAACCCTTGCCTGCTTTCTGAAGTTCTGTCAGGGGCTGGGGTTCATCATCGATACCGAGTTCGGCCAACGTGCTTCCCAGGTCGATCCGCCCGGGTCCCGTGCCCATATGCTGGCCGATGAGGGCGCTCAGCAGGGCTTTTCGCACCGAATGGAGGCGGTGGGGGACGGTAGGGTCTCCCATGGAGCGGACCACTTCGCCGTTCGTGGTGACGATGAGCGTGGTCGTTCCCAGTTCGCAGGCCAGCTGAAATGCTTCGTCGAGTTTTCCGTCATCCCATCCGTTCTTCATCTCGGCAGAAGTCAAGGGACAGGGGATCGTGTTTCGGACCGGACCGCATCCCGAGAAGACTGCCGTCGCCAGGATCAGGGCAACAACGAAATGCATGGTTTCGTCTCCCACCTGCAGCTCGGGCTCTAAGAGCTGGGAGTCATTTGAGCAATGAACTCGAGAAAAGCCAATGCAAAGGGCGACCTCAGCACGTCCCCCGCACCGAGGTTGAAGGGCGCACTCGCACCGTCGCTGTTGGCCAGCAGTATCAGAGCAGATTCGCGGTCAAGGCACTTCAAGATCAGGGACGAGTAAGCGTGCGGTGCATGGCCATAGTGCCAAATGAGCTTCATCCCCTCGTGTTCCTGAACGAACCATCCCAATCCGTAGGGAAGTCGTTTCCCGCTGTTCGACCGGGTGGGGCTGAACATGGCCTTTTTCGTCGCCGGCGTCACGATGAGATCACGGTCCAGGGCAATGTCAAACTTCGCAAGATCCATCACAGTCGAAACCATACCCGCCGAAGCAGACAACCGGGTTCGATATTCTGACGGAACAAAGCCAAACAGTAGCCTCCGGTAATAGGTGGCCCGCTCTGCCAACACGCGATCGCGCAACCCGGCATCCCAACCCGGGACGGTACGGGTCATGCCGAGGGGTTCGATGATGGTTTCAACCAGCATCTGATCGAAATCCTTGCCAGAGGCCACCTCGACCACCGCGGAAAGGATGCCAAACAGGAAGCCGTTGTATCGGTAGTTCTCCCCCGGCAGGCCCTGAGCGGTGTGGGTGAGGTGGTGCCGTACGGTGATCCTGTCGCTGTCGCAACGGTAGTCCCGCAGAAGGGACTGATGAGAAAGAAACGGATTCCGGCTTGCTTTCTTGATTGCTTGGCATGCCTCGCTATACCCATGAAATTGACGCCCACGCCAGAAATCCTTCTCCTCCAGCAACACCGCCATCTCCGCCTCGAGATCCAACTGGCCCGATTCCACGAGCTTCATGAGAACGGCGGCCGCAAAGATCTTGGTCAGCGATGCGATGTTGTAGGGAGTCTCCGGGGTAGCCGGTATCCTCTCTTCGAGATTCGAATATCCGAAACCCTCGGCAAAAAGGATCTGTTGCCGGCTGAGGACCGCCAGCGACAGACCCGGGATGTCGAGTTCCTCGCGCAGTCTGTCCACCCGCAATTTGAAAGCCGCGGCTGGATCTGTTGCAGAAATGGGTTGCAGCTGCGAAGGCGGTTGCGGAGCGCAAGCTGCTAAACAGCTCAACAGTACAAGAAGCTGCCACCCACCGGGGCGCATGCCCAGAGAACGCAAATCCGTCAAACCTCGTGCAGAGGACAGACAGGCCATTCGATTTCTCCTCGTTCCCATAGGGGGCGGAGTGATGCTCACCTCCGATTTTCATTGGACGGCGGGAAGGATGTACTCGCAAACCATCTCGTGGACCGGCTCCGGGGTGGCATAGTTTCCGCCGGTGAAGACGACAACCATGTTCAGGGTCGGGAAAATGATGATCCGCTGGCCGCCCCAACCGTCCGCCAGGTAGGCATCGACACATCCGGAAGCCGTGCAGTACGTTTTGATCCACCAGAGATAGCCGTATCGATTTCCTGCGTTCCTCGCCCACGACCGATACTCCGGCGCCACCAGCTTCAACAGGGAATCCTTGGGGAGTTCGACGGCCGGTGCGGTGGATTTCTCTGTCCAGGCCTTCGAGATGATGCGCTGATTCTTCCATGTCCCGCCGTCCAGAAACAGCTGCCCGAATTTCGCCATGTCCCTCGGTCGCAGCTTCAGATTCCCGGAAGCGTGAATGATGTCGGGGTTGAGATGATCCCATTCGTAATCGGTGATACCGAGCGGTGCCATAAGGTAGCGCGCGGCAAAGGCGTCCATCCGTAAGCCGGAGCTCTTGCGGATCATCTCTCCCAGCAGGGTCACGTCCCCACCGCTGTAGTACCAGCGCGTTCCAGGCTCCTGGACAGCCGGTTTCGACAATATGTAGGCGATGGGATCCGGCACCACAAAGAGCTGCACCAGATCGAATTGCGGGTCTCTGAACCAGAGTTCGACTTCATTCCATTGGAGCCCTGAGGTCAGGGTCAGCAAATGCTCAAGCGTGATCCTGGATTTCGCTTCATCGATCAGGTCCGCGTATTGCGGAAAGAAAGCAGCCATCGGCTCGTCCACATCCCGGATGAAGCCCCGGTCGATGGCGATTCCAACCAGCGCCGAGGTGACGCTCTTGGTGACGGAGGCGGTCACATGGAGCTTTTCCCGGTCATAGGTGGTTCGCTCCCCCCTGAATCCCGGCCCCGCGAAGTCGAACGTATAGCCGTCGAAGTATTTCTCCAGAACCAGTTTCCCGTTACGAACGAGCACGATCCCGTGGATGTTGTCAAACCGACCGGCAAGGACATCTTTGATCAAGGCCTGAATCCTCTGGGGGTCGATCCCCTCATCCCTCAGGGAAGAGGGTTCCCAACCGTCGCCGGTTTTTTCCGGCGCCCGGTAGATATACTCGGCATCGGGTCGGCCCTGACCGTCCAGCCGTGGGTTCAGGGGCGTGCAGGCAACGGTCCAGGCTCCCAGGCACAGGCAGACGAGATACCCTGTCCACCCTCGACTCAAATACGCTTTCATCTATCTCTCCCTTGTCTGTCAATGGCTCCCTGATGCGATGTCGAGCATTTGATCCAGTGCCTCTCTTGGGAACCACCTCCCGCCGGCCATCACTCCCAGTGGATTCCTGAGGTGGGCCACGTTTTCCAGAGGATTGCCGGCCACCAGGATCAGGTCCGCTGCTTTGCCCGGTATAACCGTACCGATGCTGCGCACCCCGGTCATCCGTTCGACCACCCTGGCCGCATGGACCGTGCCGGTCATCAAGGCCTCGTAAGGCGAAAACCCCTCCTGCACCAGAATCTGAAGCTCGTCATGGATGGAGAAACCGGGCACGATTCCCCATCCCGCCGGTCCCCGCGTCCGTCCCAAGCACCAGTGGAACCCCCACCTTCCTGAGGTGTTTCAGGAAGATTCGGTCGAGCCTCTGCTTGAGCGGGGCAAAGGCCTCTCCGCCCTTGAACTGTACCTGGTGCTTTTCCCGCCCGGCGCGGAAGGCGGCAAGGTAATGCTCAGGCAGGTAGCGGTTCTCGGGCTTTGCCAGGAAACGCTCGGGCGTATGAAGCTTCTCCACGATCACGTCGTCCAGGTGCAGGGTGGTGCAGACCGGAACATCGGTGGTGCGCAGCTTGCGCGCGATGTGGGCAATGGGGAATTCGAAGCGCTCCTCCAGCTCGGTCGGGCTCCAATCGATGAAGGATGCCAGCTGTCGAAACGCGGCCTTGGTAACGTAGTCCATCCAATCCTCGCCTCTCAGGTCTTTGTTCCGGTCGAATACTACCATTTCCCAGAGCAGTTCCTCGATGTGGGCGACCTCATCCAAGCCGGCGGACAGGGCTCCCTCCAAGCCGACTTGGAAGGGGATATGCCCCACCGAGTACATGCCCGCCTGTCTGGCAGTCGAAAGGGCTTTTATGAACTCGTCCAGCGAGAGATAAGAATAGAGTTTGATCAGATCATACCCGGCAGTCTTCTGCTTCCGAACCAATACCGCGGGTGTCCGCACTGGACCCCGCAATTGAGGCCCACAGGAGTAAATCCTGGGGCCGATCAGCTCCCCGCGCTTGATCCGATCGCGCCAGTCGAGCACATAGCTTTCCGGCTCGCCCTTGGGACCAAGACATCTGACCGTGGTGACACCGTTTGCCAGGAATAGATGAAGCGGAGACACGGGCCAGTTGCCGAGCCCCTCTCCCAGTTGCCATTTGCTCGTCCCGGGCCAGTCCTTAGCAGTGTGGATGTGCATGTCCGCGAGGCCCGGCATGAGATAGTTTCCTCTGCCGTTGATGATCGTCCCGTCCGGGGGGAGCGGAACGGCCCCTGAGGGGCCGCTGGCGGCGATGTGCGTTCCTTTCACCACGACGGTATGGTTTGCAAGCACCGCTTCGTGGGTCATGGGCACAAGGTGGACGTTTACAAATGCCGTGATCTGTTCAGCTCTGACGGGGTGCGGCAGCTCGGTTGCGGGCGGCTGCGGCAGACAGCTGCAGAGGGCAGCACCAAAACAGACCAAGAGAGATGCGAAGGCCCATCTTCTGCTCCTTGCCCAGAGCCCTTTCAAAGTACCACTATCGAAAATGACGTTCATTGTATCACCGGAACTTTTGAAAGGCTGTTTCAGGATGCCGCTATGAGTTGACAAGAATGGGTTCTTATTGGGTTCAGATTATGTCCAATTCGATGGGAATGTCAAGTTTACGCACATCATGATCACGGTGGGATGACCACCTGATCGTCATCGTAGATTCCTTGCTCGGCCGTCTTGTGGCAGGCGATGCAGTTGGACAGGGAACCGATGGACTCCCGCTTGAGAACATCCGGGGGAACCTCGTGATGCTTGCGGATGAAGCAAGGGACCTCGGTCACCCGGACTGGAGTTTGTCCTTTCGCACTCCGCAGGATCTTGGCGGCGCACTCGCCGCTGGAGTACTCCGCTGCATTTGCCAGGAGGTATCTTCCGATCGTCGCCTTGGACTCCGGTTCCACGTCTACGGGATCTCCAAAATGCTCGTCCAATTGGGCCAGGATTGCCACCCAGGAGCGGGATGGCAACAGCCCGGGCTGATAGGCGAAATGGCATGCGCCGCAGGTCTCTCGGTAGGTAGGATCCGTAACCGGCGCCACGCAGAGTTCCGGTTGATGCTTCAAGCCATCCCGTTTCCGTTCCCGCTGTCTTTTCCTGGCCCCGTGATCGTCGGCAGCAACGAAAACCGGAAGAAGAATGCCGAAGAGACAAAGGCTGATCCATACGATGGGTTTCCTGCCCCTGGTGGTGACCATTTCGTGCCTCCGAGATATCGATTTCTTCAGTGGAGCATTGATCGATCTGTAACTGTCAGCTCGTGCCGGTCTGTTCGGTTATGCCCCCAGCGCGGCAATCCAATGCCCTACCCAGTGGGTGATCCCGATCACGACGCCTGCGATCAGAAGATGCTCTCCGACCACCCGCCATGGCTGCGCCCCTTGGGTCCGGGCGATAATGAAGCTCAGAACAGCGAGAATCGACAGACCCCACACGACGCTTACGACGATTGCCGTGAACAGGGGGAGCAGCAGGACGGGAACTGCAAACGTCATGGCAAAGAGAAGCTTGGTGAGGAAGGTTGCGACCGTCGACCCCCAGATCTCTTTGGCCGTATGGGTGTTTTCGGATTCCTCCGACATATGGATCCCCAGGGCGTCAGAGAACGCATCGGCAATGGCAATGGTCAGGATTCCCCCGAGCACGACCAGCCTGGAATGGGTTCCTGAATGCAGGCCCACCATCAGCCCCAAGGTCGTGATCACAGCCGAGGTCAGCCCGAAGGAGATCCCCGTCCGCAAGAAGTCCTTCATGATCCTTTCCACTCCCTTCTGGGTGCATCCTGGCTTATATCCTGGAAATCGATGAAAGAAAAGATGTGTGCCGCCCCCAAGGCAGGATATCGGTCCGTGGATATCATGCAGAAAGTCCATCCGATTCAACCATGTCTGGCAGAGGAGGCAATCTTCGAGGCAATCTGGCCAGGCTCTGGTTTTCAGGCGCACGCAGTGTTACACGAAGAATCTCCCCCGGTCGCCAGAGACGCATGCGCGGTCCCCATGTTCCCGTGCCGCGGCAGACAATAACCGTCATGCCATCCACCGCGTACCGCCCCTCGAGCAGCGGATAGATCCGTCGAACCAGATATCCGAAGGGCCAGATCTGTCCGCCGTGCGTGTGGCCAGAGAGCATCAGATCCGCCCCGGCCGCGGCCGCCCGCTCGGCCTGCCAGGGGGTGTGGGAAAGCAAAATCGTTGCACCACGCGGCCGCCCCGAGAGTGCTCCGGATACTGTATCGATGCTCCGGCCTGTTCGACGCAGGGCGGTGAGATCGTCCACTCCGGCCAGAACAAGACCGGGTCGGACTTCCGCCCATATGTCTCGTAGCAACCGAAAACCGTCTTCCTCCAGCTGGTGGATGTTGCGCTTCCCGTGGGTTTCGTGGTTGCCATTCACGGCCCAAACACCCAAAGGTGCGGAGAGCCGGTTCAGGGTTGGAATCAACTCATCTTGCGGCGATCCGTGCCCTTCGAAAATGTCACCGAGCAGAACAACCAGGTCGGGTTGCTGCGCCGCGACCTGGGCGATACGGTCTGCCAGCCAACGTTCTCCAAGCTGCGAACCGAGATGCAGGTCAGATAACGCAATGATCACTGTGCCGTCCAAAGAATTTGGAAGTCCGGGAGTGTTTACTTCGTACTCTTGTATCACCGGCGGCCGAAGACCTTGAAACAGAGCGATACCCGAAAGCAATGCGCCTGCCGCCAAAGCCCAGCCTCGCAGAGAAGGAGTCAAACGGGGCAGCAAGAAGCCAAAACCTGTAACGATATCCGTAGCTAATAGGCAGACCGAGGTGAGGAACAGCACGGCCATCCAGTTCATGCCGGAGAATTCCAAAATGCCCGCCAAAGCTCCTGTGCCCCCGTGACTCAATACGCGGCCTGTGAAAAAGATGGCCCACAGGATCACGCCTGTCCCGATGAGCATCTCTCCGGGCACGTGCCGACGAACAAATGGCACCGAAGCAGCTCGCCAAAAAACATAGATATGCATAACGGTGCACGCTGAAATAAGAATGGTTCCGAACACGGCTCTCCCAATCAGGCCATTACCTAGTCAATAAGATGATGGCCGGCCACCAGCAAAATGATCATGGTGGAAAATGTTACGAATCCTGTATGTAACCGATAAACCTGTTTTCTTAGCCACCTCGGAGTCACTTTGAATCTTACCATTAATCCCAAGAGAACCATCATTGTGACAAATACTAGCCCCCATTCTGGAAGCGAAGACTTGCGACAAGAAGACAATAAGAAATGCAAGACAGCCATGCCCAAGGCTAAGGGATTTAGAACAAAATGAAATCGCATCAGGTATCTCTTCTGCAGCTGATTCATTTTGTTGATTGAACTTCTCGTTCCCGGCTCTAAAGGAAAGTAACGGCTCACGCCTTTCATAAGGATGCTGAGGGCAACCGTTAGGTTGGCCGATACGAGGAGCCACGCGGCTGTTTGCCCCGTAACCTCATTGCCCTCATCTTCCTTTGTTACTTGTCTTCTCCTCCGATCGTTATAATTGTACCGGGGGGTGCTATTTTCGTGTTGCTCATAACCTTTTTCACCCCATTTCCCATCATTCGCCAGTACTGCATTTGACCAGAAGTGAAAAATAAGCAACATCAAGGGAATAAAAACAATGAATAGTCTTTCGTTTTTCCTAGTGTCACCCACTATACATATAATCCTGCTCGTAAACACTCGAGGATCTCCGGCCCTGTCACTCAGACTTATAGTAAATCAATGTCTGACGAATGAGAAAGGAAATTATTCATCTCTAGGACGCATGGAACAACGCCCAATCTTCTTCAAGTTCCAGTTCCTCTTACGCTTTTTCCATTGGCGGAGAGAATACTCGAAGGATGTTGAACACATCGAAAGGGCAAAATCGGCCGCGCGAAATAAACGTCTAATTATCCAGTTGGTAACAAGAACAGTTCGGTTTTTCGATAGGTCTAATTCCAATTTGAATTCAGCGTCGTCGTTGTGCCTGTTTCGTTCATCAGGTATTTCCGTTGCCCTTCCCTTACTAATCGACCTTTGGCCCGTTTGCTGAACTCCGGTTCCGGTCTCACAATCATAGAGAGAAACTTTCGGACAATAATATCGCGTTTGATCCCATTTCGGAAGCTGACGCAACTTCATGAGGAATTGCCGTTTATTCAAACAGGATTGCTGGGTCTGTCGTGTTCCAATGAACAAAATGTCATCCAAAAGGATACATGTACCCCGGCTGACAGTATTCGGACCCGGGTGTGTTTTCCAAAGAATTTGACCATTTGCTTTTGTTGCTATTTCGTATCTCTTGAGTCTGAAAGTAACATCGCCTGTCGTCTTGGCTGTAGAGGGACTCTCCGGACGCTGTCCAAGTTTTTCCAAATACGGCCTATCACCCCCTTCAAGATTTCGATCGAGCATCCACAATTTCATTTCTTCCATCGTAACCCTCTTGCCGCTTCTGCAATGGTATACCTCAAGACCTTTGCAGAAATACTTTGTTCTTAACCACTTCGGGAATGGTTTAAGGTGTTCAAAAAACTCTCTGTTGAAAGAACCATGGCGCTCGTTTTCTGCGGGACCGATGAATAGAATGCTTCCTTTCCGAAAACATCTTCCCTCTTGGACTGCGGCAAACCCAAAATGAGACTCCCATATAAATTCACCGACAGTGAATTCGGTTATCTTGTATCGATCCAGTTTATAGCTTTTCATTGGTTTTATAGCTTGCATTCAGTTAATGTCTTGTTAGTTTCCTGGAACGTTCTAAGTAAAGCGATTAAGAAAGAGGCCTCCTCTTTCTGAATGAGCCGAAACTCGTCACAGTCGAAGCCTCGGCGGAGAAGTTCATCTTCCGACCCCTGAAAGCGCCTCTGCAGTGGATGGTTCGGCGCGGGCGGCCGGCATCATGGGGTATAAGGAATGGAATGCTTTCTTTTATCTTTCCTGTCCCGGCCATGCCTTGCCCGGAATTTCCCGAGCCTTTTCTGCTGGCCTGGGTCGAGTTCCTCTTTCATCCTTTCAAAGGACCGGTTGATGAGATCTTCCGCCTCCGCATGCGATTTCTTGAAGATCTCCCTCCGCTTCTCCTCCACCTCCCGTATGATCAGCTCGAACTTCCGCTGCTGCGTTGCGGACAGTCCGAGTTCTCTAGTCAGGTGCTTCAGGATCGCGGCCGTCCTTTGAGCAGGCTCATTCCTGAACCTTTCTGCCCAGTGTTTATGATAAAGCTGGGTGCCGATGGACCCCACCAGGCCCCCGGCGACCAAGAGGAGAGTGATTCCAATGGTCAGTTTCCATCCCTTCATGATCATCCCTCGAAGCCAAAGAGTTCCGTTAATGTCTGTTCTTCCGCCCCCGCCGTGAACATTTCCGAATACCCCTGCCCAAGATCGAAATCCATGCTGAGAAAGATGACGGCCAACGCGAGCACCACGATACCGCTCAGCGGCGCAAGCCGCCACACCCTTTGTTCGAAGGCAGACCAGAAGGTCCTCCCGGCACCCGGGGGCCGGATTCCTCGAATGCGCCGCATCACGCGAGGACGCCATGAATCGAGATTGTCGTCCTCCGGCCTTGCGAAGTGAGCATCGCGGAGAGCCTTCTTCAGCCTCTCATTTTCACTCAGCCGAGTTCTCATGGAGCAGCCCTCCTTTGCTGCTGCAGTACCCCCCTGAGGAGCTTTTCCAGCTTCCTGCGCGACCTGAACGCGCGTACCTTTACATTTGGGATGCTCCACCCGAGCAGGGCCGCGGTCTCCTTGACGGAGCGTTCCTCCAGGTAGAGTAATTCCAAAACAATTCTGTCCTCGGCCGTCACCCTGCCAAGCGCCCAATCCAGCAATTCCCGGGCCTCCTTTCTGGCAGCCCGTGCCTCTGAGCCGTTGTGGGGCTGTTGGGAAAGAACCTGTTCAAGCCAGTCCTGGTGGCCTTGGCTCAGGGCGCTCATCGGCACTTCCTTGGATCGATATCGCCTTCGCCAGTAGTCATAGCAGGTTCTAACGGCAATGGCGGATAGCCATGGTTGAAACCTGTCCCGCTCCTTGAGCCCTGCCAACCCTTGGTAAGTCCTGACAAAAACATCCTGAATCACATCCTCGGTCTCGCCTGTGGGGATATGGCGGCGCACGATGCTCGCGACCAGCTTTGCGTAGCGGCTGAGGAGGAGCTCAAAGGCATTCACCTCTCCTTGGAGCACTCGATCGATGATTTCAGCATCGCTCCGAGAATCCGCCAGGTTTTGCTCCCCGTGATAGGTCACTTCGAAACGTTCGGCATTGGGAGTATCCGTGAAGAGCAGTCCCCACAGGACCTTCATCCCGATCCTTCCCCGGGGGCCCAAGTGAAGTTTGGGGGATCCAAACTGCAGAGTATCCGCAAAAAGGGTCGCAGGGACCTGTACCGATGTCAACGTCTTTCATGGTTTCGCCTGCCTCTTCCTTGCCGGGCATCGATTCAGGGTATCGATCAGGATTCCGGCTCTTCGTTTGACAAGTCGCCTTTCGTATCGATCTGGTTACAAAAAAATGTCCACCTAAGAGAGAGCCAGTGTCGTTTGCGAGCCGACGACAAAGGTCCCTTGGCCGGCTTCGACCGCCCGAATTCTCTGTAACCTTTTTTCGAAATCGTCCGACTCTATAGATCGAGAAGCGGGTGATCGGGCGCCGGTCTACGCTTCGTCAGAAGAAACAGTTCGATACACGGAAGGGGGGTGGGTCGATTTGCCCACTGTGGGCTTTGCGCTATCAGAAAGGTCTGCCGCAATGACATCAAAATGTCGTCCCATGAGAACGGTCGCGGCTCGCTTCATCAAACGGAGCCTTGAACCCCACGTTTCATGGCTCCCTTTACTTCTGACGATTGTGGTCCTCAGTGGATGTGCGACGGTGGGGCCCGACTATGTCCGGCCCAAGACGCCCGTCCTTGGGACTTGGCATACCCCTCTCGAGGAGGGCCTGACATCCAAAGAGGCTGATCGGGACGATGTAGCTGCTTGGTGGAAAGCGCTGAATGACCCCCTGCTCTGCGACCTGATCGAGCGCTCGGTTGCGGGTAACCTCGATCTCAAAGCGGCCAAAGCGCGCATTCGTGAGGCCCGTGCGCGGCGGAGGGTTGCCGAAGCCGGGCGGTTTCCCACGCTCAGTTCCAGCGGCAGCGCCAACCGCAGTGGGAGCAGCGGGGGAACAGGCGGCGGGAGCACCCGCAGTCTTTATGTTGCCGGCTTCGATGCCGGTTGGGAGTTGGATCTCTTCGGCGGCATCCGCCGCTCCGTGGAGGCGGCGGAGGCCGATCTTGAGGCCAACCAGGAGAGCCTGCGTGACGTGCTCGTCTCTCTGGCCGCGGAAGTGGCGCTGAACTACGTGGAGACGCGTACCTACCAGGCCCGATTGAGGGTGGCTGAAAAGAATCTGGAGGCCCAAGAGGAGACCTACAACCTGGCTCAATGGCGCCATCAGGCGGGTCTGAGCGACGAACTGTCCGTCCAACAGGCCCTCTATAACCTTGAAAACACCCGCAGCCAGATACCCAACCTGCGCATTGGTCTCGAGGGGGCCAAGAACCGTCTCGCCGTTCTCTTGGGAGCCCATCCGCTTGAGATCCCCAAGGAACTGGAGGAAGTGAGACCCATCCCGCTGACGCCGCTGAGCGTCGCCGTGGGGGTGCCGGCGGAAGTACTCAGGTTGCGTCCTGACATACGCCAGGCCGAGCGTGTCCTGGCAGCCCAGAGCGCGAGGGTTGGGGTCGCAACGGCAGATCTGTATCCCAAATTGACATTGAACGGCTCCATTGGCCTCGAAGCCTTCTCGCTTATGGATCTGGTACCATGGTCACCCTGGGGCAGGGAGCCACGGCGTAGGTGACCGCAGATATCGCGAAGTTGGGCAGCAATCTGCTTATGGTCCGCCCGGGGCAGGGGTTTCATGGTCCCGGGGGGGGGCACGTAGAAGCGCCGAGGCATTTGATGCGCGCGATGTGGCGGCACTCGAAAGAGAAATCCGCGACCTGAGGGCCATTGCGCCCACGGCCAGCAAGTCCGCTCAAGCCATCCTCGGCAATCAGAACTGGTCTACGACCGTCACGGGCAGCACGGCCGCCTTCCTTGATGTGCGCGATTGGGAGCTTGATTGCGGCCGCCGATTCACGGACTCGGAGGAGCGGGCTGGAAAGGCGGTCTGTATTCTGGGAAGCACGGTGCGAAAAGCGCTATTCGGAGATCAAAATCCTCTGGGAGCCATGATTCGGCTGGGAAAGATCTCCTTCGGAGTCGTGGGTGCACTCGCAACCAAGGGTCAGTCCGGTCATGGCGCGGATCAGGACGATTTCGTCTTGATTCCATTGCGCACCCTGCAGCGCCGGATTACAGGGAATACGGAGGTGAGCACTATTTTCGTCTCGGTCAGGGAAGGGGTTCCCACCGCGCAGGCCAAGACACAGATTGAACGTCTCATGCGCGAGCGCCGCCGCAGCGGGGACAGCAAGGAAGACGATTTCAACGTGCGCGACATGGAAGAGATTGCCAGCACCCTGACCGGTACGACACGGGTGCTGACCGCGCTGTTGGGTGCCGTAGCAGCGGTGAGTCTCTTCGTCGGAGGAATCGGAATCATGAATATCATGCTGGTTTCGGTGACCGAGAGGACCCGGGAAATCGGGACCCGATTGGCGATCGGGGCGCTGGAGCGAGAGGTCCTCATGCAGTTCCTCGTGGAAGCCGTGGTGCTATCCTCTTTCGGCGGACTGTGCGGTATCGTGCTCGGCCTGTCCATGGCTTCGATGGGAGCGCGGCTGCTTACCGTTCCCTTTGTCGCGAATCCTCAGATCCCGGCAGTTGCGTTCCTCTTTTCTGCAGCCGTAGGCGTGGTCTTCGGTTATTTCCCGGCGAGAAAGGCCGCTCGTCTTGACCCCATCGAAGCGCTGCGTCACGAGTGACGGATAGGCCGGATCTGAAACCGCCACACCTGTCGAAGCCGTGGAAATGAGGCTGTTCAAGATAAAACAGGGATAGAACCAATGCCTTCACGCTGATGCCTTTCTCTTTACTCTCCAGAACTGTCATCTTTGATTCTGCTCCGCGATCTACGTTTGGAAATCGAAAGCGCCTTGGCGGCTTTTGGTAGTCGAGAACAGCCGATCTGCGACTTCACTTGGGCCGTTGATTACTGCTACTTGTAAACGGCCGACTTCACTGCAAAACCACTTCTTTCCAAGTCTAAGCAGCGCCTCTGCGCCACCGGTCAGTGCCCCTGTCGGCGTTTATGCTAACTGCCGATTCGGGTCCCTGGTGCCCCCACTAAATCGGCTTTGGGCGACCGACGGGCCTGAGTGTCTCCGGGCTGTCCGCGTCCTGAGAACCGACGAAAAGTGGATTCCTCATCTTCCGGGTGAGAAATCTGGCGGCAGCGCCCTGCAGAGATCTGTCAATGATGTGTCCTCAAGGCGCTTTAAACTCAACGTTCTGATTCTACTGCTGAAAATCTCATCCGTCAGAGTGTCAAGCAAACGCGGGATCTCCTCCTGGGAACAAGAGCCGCCGCCTGAGCACCGTTTATGTCGCACTCCATCGGGATCTCCTCCTGGAAAGGTCCCGCCGCCGAGTGAAGCCCCATGCTTTCTTTCCCGTTGACAGATTGACACACTGAAGTTCTTAAATGATTTCGAATAGTAACGTGTTCAAACGGCCGTTTTGACACTCTTGGGGCAGATCAAACCTCATTGAATCCCGCGCACCCCCAGTCGCCCCCTTTCACCTGTCAGGGGATTTACAGAGTCAACGACTCCCCTTCGCCTGGCTCTCAGAAAAGCGTGCTCTGTGGATTCGCTTCAAAAAGGCTCTCCATGTCCGAACCCAGGGCTTTCGAAAACACTCCTGCGATGGGCTTCAGCTGCTTGTCGACGTAGTGCCAGTAGTCGATCTTGGCGGTACGTTTTGATACCGGCTGAGGGCCCTCCACGGTCCAGAGATAACGCACCAGACCTCTCTCTTTGGTCCAGCCCAGGAGTTCAGCGGCTTTGGCGTGCGGAGGCTTGCTCTTGGTGTATTCCGCCAGCGGCTTCCTGAGCGCTTTCCGGTAGACGAGCTTCGGATCCAGCTTGCCGGCGAAAAGATCTTCCAGGAGTTCCTGGATATGGGCCTGGATTTCCGCCAAGGGCTTCTTCTGGAAGACAAACCCCAGCATCCGTACCTGGAATTCCTGTGCCAGGTCCGTCCAGTCGCGGCGGATGGCCTCCATGCCCTTGATTTCGATTTCAGGGGTCTCCCCTTCCCTTTCAGGAACAGGCAGTCCGGCATATCCTTTGGCACGTCCGCGGGGTGCTCCACCGGCAAGGGCTTTCGCTCCGGCCTGAACTCCCCGGACAGATGGCAGGAAGAACTGCGCGTAGATCTTCTCGAACTCGAGCTCGAGCTGGGACCTGACCCCGTATTCCCTGTTGACATACTCACTCAGGGCCAGGTTCACTTGCCGCGCCGCCTCCCTACCCTGCCGATGGAGATCTTCCGGCACGGCATCGGCCGGAACCTCCAGCTTCACGAACACCGAATCCGTGTCGCCGTAGAGCACCTGGTGGCCGTCAGCCTCAAAGCGGTCCTTGCACCAGCGAAGAAGCGACTGGCCGAAACCGGTAATGGCACCGGCGAGTTCGGCCGCGGCAAACCGGCATCCGGGCGTACCCAGAACACCGTAGAAGGAATTCATGATGATCTTGTAGACATAAGAGGCCAGCTTGTCGCCGCGTTTCTTGGCCTCCTCGCGGTTTTCAAAGAACCTGTCGAGGAGTCCCGGGAGGATGCCGGGTTCTCGGCGGAAACAAGCGCCGTTGGGGGCCCTGATGACTGAGAGATCTTCCGAATCGGCACACTCAACGAGACTGAGCGGATCGATGTTGAACGTCCGGATGATAGACGGGTACAGGCTCTTGAAGTCAAAGACGAAGACGTTTTCGTGAAGCCCGGGATGCGGTTCCAGGATCGCTCCGCCGGGCACCCCGCCGGTGGGTTTCACGTCAACCCCGGGGCTCGGGGCGACGAATCCGCGTTCATGCAGCTGCTCGATGTAGAGATGCTCGAAGACCGGGATGCTGGTCCAGGCGCGTTCCATATTGATGCCGGTCAGCTGACAGCGCTTGAGCGTCAGATCCAGAAGCCCGGTCTTCTCCAGAATACTCGATAACGAGCCGGGCATCCTCCAGGCAATATCGACACAACGTGACAGGGTCCTCTCGGTACAACCTGTCCAGGACTTCGCCCTTGTCCTCATCGTCGGCAAAATCCAGGGCTTTCCCCGTGCCTAAGATGGCCTGGGCAACGGTCTCCAGACGGTAGTCCTCGTAACGCTCAGGGGATGCCCGCACGACCCACATGGCATCGATCACCTGTCTTCCCGGAAGGATAACCTGTGCCTTGCGGCCCTGATCAGGCGGCAGGAACACCCCGGGCTCGCTTGACCGACCCAGGACAAAGGGGATGCGGAAATGCTGGAACCGGCGAGCGATCACTCTGAAATCAAAGTCCACCACATTCCAGCCGGTGATGATGTCCGGATCGAACTGTCTGAAGGGACTTTGCAAAAGCCGTCAGCATCGATTTCTCATCTGGGAAAGTCCATAGCCAGTCCTGCGCGGCAGTCTCGCCGAGCAGCAGAACGGTCCTGAGCTCAGTCTTCTTCCACGGGTCGTTGCCCACCAGGCCGATCGCCCGGATCTCGGAAGCAGCCAAGTCGGTCTCGATATCCACTGACAGAACCGAAACCCGGGGTTCCCAGTCTGAAGGGCCGATCTCCGGGTTGAGGAAGATGAGATCCACGAACTCGCCCTTGCGGGCTTCGCCCTTCAATTCTGAGGGAGCCATGAACCCGGCGCGAGATCAGGTATTGCTGCTGGAGGCTCAAGTCGGCTTCGTAGGTGCGGATGTTCTCGTTTTGGAGCACCTCCCTGGCCCGGGCGAAATCCTGCTGACGTCCGAAACTCACCCTGAACACGGGCTCTCCGTCCATGGTGCGCATATCGCTCTTGTGCCAGCCCACCCCGCCGTTATTCAGGACAGAATGGGCTTTGTGAAACTCGGATTCGCGCACGCAGAACCCAGGCCGGAATTGCTCCTCGACTGCAGCGAAAGTGTGGCCATCTTTCAGCCGGCCCAGGAGGCAGACCCGCGGTCCGTTCTGGGTGGTCTGGACAAACGAATGGATGATGAAGCCTTCAGAACTCATATTCCAATTCCTGTCGCTTACCACGCTCCCCTCCCATCCTACCAAAGTTTGATCCTCTCCTGTTCCCCATTTCTATTGTCGATCAGGCAGGGGATTTGTTAACCTTCAAGACCAACTTCTTTTCGGGGAACCGGGGAGGTGCTTATCAGCGCTGAACATCATTCGAGGAGGAAACCGGAAATGCCCAAGATCAAAAGCGCAAACGCGGAATTCGACGGCGTCTTGACCGTGGCCAAAGCCATGGCGGTTGCCGCCCGGACCGCGCCCAAGGCCCGCGGCGATGACGCGATCGAGACCCTGATCATCCACGGTGCAGAGCTGATGTCACTTGCTGAGGCCATGGAGAAACATGGCGAAAAAGCCAAGCTGCCCGAAGTGTTCAGGCGCGACGGTGACTGCGTTCGGAAATCCCATGCCGTGATGCTCGTCGGGCTTACGGACCTGAAACCGAAGAAGGTCGACAAGCCGCTGGACTGCGGTGCCTGCGGTCACGTGAACTGCGCGGGGTTCTTGAAGGCAGAGAAAAAGGAAGGGAACGATTTCCCTGGCCCTGTTTGTGCGTTTCAAGCGATGGACCTTGGCATAGCGCTGGCGAGCGCCTGCGGTGTGGCCGCCCGGTTCCACGTGGATAACCGGATGATGTACACGATCGGCGGTGCAGCCAGGAAGCTTGGCTGGATGAAATCCCAGATCATCATCGGCATCCCGCTCTCGGCCACCGGGAAGAACATCTATTTCGACCGGGGATGACTGTAAGGAGCACCTGCAGTGCCTGCCGTCAACTCCAGCATGCTGGGCAGAGTCCTGCGTTCACTCCCTATTTCCCGTGGCTAACAAAGATCGCTGACCATGAACCAAGAAGTTCTGCAGATCCTGAAACTCATCCCATTGAAGCTCGATCCCGAAGAGATCGTCTCCGGGCTCAAACTCAGAGCGCCCCAGGGATTTGAGCAGGCTGCGGATCTTGTGGCGATCGCCCAGCCGCTCATCTCAGCCCGGGCGGCCTTCAAGGTCTCATACATCGAGGAGAAGCTCGAAGATGCCGTCATCGTGGACGGGATCCGGTTTGAAAGCCGGGTCCTGCGGAAGAACCTGGAAGACCTGGGGCGGGTTTTCCCCTACGTGGTCACCATCGGCAACGGCCTGGAAAACCGAGCCAGTGTAACGGCGGACCTGCTTCAGAAGTATTACCTGGACGCCATTGGGAACATCGCGCTGCGCAAGGCCCGGGAGCAGCTGCAAGCTCATCTGAGCGACTAGGTTCGCCCTGGGCGCGGTCTCCTACATGAGTCCCGGCTCCTTGCAGGATTGGCCAATCGAGGAGCAGCGGCCCTTGTTCGAGGTGCTTTCCGGGGTGGAGTCATCCCTCGGCGTGACCCTGACCGAGCATTTGCTCATGCTGCCGCGGAAATCGGTTTCCGGGATCTTCTTCCCCACGGAAGTCACGTTCTACAGCTGTCAATTGTGTCCGCGGAAACGCTGCGAAGGCCGAAAAGCGCCCTACGACCGGAACCTGGCAGGAGAATATGGCATTGGCGGGCATGGCCGCCAGCTGGACGGGTGAAGAGCGCCGAAACCATTTGGCTCTGGCAGACCTCTACGAAAACCTCCTGGTGAAGGGGTTGCTCCGCTTCTCGCGACCGATAGTGGATTTCGGAGACGGTACCGTAATCGTGGCCGGGCCAGACGGTGGTGTTATCAGGCAGGGCGTAGAGCTTCTCGGTGATCGACCGGAACAGAAGCTTGGCCGAACCGCCGGGAAGGTCCGTTCGGCCGACTGCCCCGACAAAGAGCGTGTCGCCGGTGAAAACATGGCCGTGGCCGTAAAGGCAGATGCTCCCCGCGGTATGGCCCGGGGTGTGGATCACCTTCAATGTCAGCGCGCCGATCTCGATCCGATCGCCATCCTTGAGCAGGATATCGGCCGGCGGGGAGCCCTTGCCGCCCAATAACCGCGAGAAGACCTTTCCCATGGGTCGTCCCAGGCGTTTGGCGTCGGACTCGTGGATGAGAAGCTTGGCGCCAGTTGAAGAGACGATGGCTGAATTTCCGGCCGTGTGGTCCGAGTGGCCGTGGGTGTTGACGACATGGGTCACTTTGTAGCCGGCTTCCCGGACAACGCCCAGGATCCTGCCGGTGTCGAAGGCCGGGTCTATCAGTGCACATCGCTTGGACCCTGGATCACCCACCAGATACGCGAAGGTGACCATCCTGCTGAGTCTGATCTGTCTGATATCCACAAGAAACTCCCCCGGCCCGACACTCTTCTTGGACCTTGCCAGGGAACTCTCTTAGCAGCCGGTGCCGCCCAGGTCAACTTGGGTTTTTCGAGCCCCACCCTCAGCTGAGGTTGGCCTCGAAACAGACGACCGGCTGAGGAGGCGGGAGAATGGAATGCCAGAAACTGTTGGTGGAAGACGCAACGGTATACGACATGGTGCTGGATGGGGGAGGACAGGTCAATCCTGGTTTGCCTTGGGACCTCGAAGATCAACTGTACGAGGGATGGCGGGACAGGTCCACTTTCAGCCGCTGGGGGCTGGTATCCGGTGTCCCTTATCAACGCCGACGGATTTCAACTTCTGACCGAGGAGGACGGCAGGACTCTCGCGCCAGGCAGAAAGCCTGGGGAAGGAGGACTCCGACATGAGCGGATGAAACCTTTTGATGGGACCCAGTTGGTGGAAATCCAACCCGGTCAAAGCCGTAGCGGGCAGGCCGGTAGCGAGTGTTGCATCGGCGGGGGGTGACCCCCGGGATGAAGCGTACACAGCGAGGTAGCAGGCCGCGAGGGTTCAGCTCCGAAATCTTTTGTCGTTGCGGAAGCCGAGGGCGTTAGCCTAGCCGAAGGCAGAACCTGGTCGACCGTTAACGCGAGGTTGGCAGGGGCCGCCGGAGTCCCAAGCCCGGGGCATGCTATCCAAGGGGTCCCCCAGGAACCTGGGAGGGCTTGCCATCTCCCCTGACAGATGGAGGCGTGGTTCACCTGTAACGAACCGGGCCGGTTCGGGGTACGGATACACCCCGGGCAGGAGCGAAGCGAAGTATCCGGGAGGGGTACCGGGAACCGAGGGAGACCGGAGGGACCCGGGAGGGGTGGTAAGCAGTCGTATGAGGTCATAGTACCGGAGAAGGTGGGGAACCGCAGGGCCACCGTGGAAGGTGGCGGCCACGATACCCACTGGAGGGAAGGACCGAACAGGCAGACGTATCGGTTGAGGGAAACATGGCGATACACAGAAATCGGAAAACCATGTCACCGGGACTCAACCGAATATCCGAGCTGGCAAAGGAGGATCCGGAGCGACAGTTCTTCTCGATCGCTCATCTTCTCACACCGCAGGCTCTGCACGGGGCGTTCTTGTCGCTGCGTAAAGAGGCCAGTGCGGGCGTTGATGGACGTCACGTACCGGGAGTACGCTCAGGGAGCAGAGGAGAAAATCCGGGACTTGCATGATCGGCTTAAGAGGAAGCGCTACCGGGCGCAGCCGCTGCGCAGGGTCTATATCCCGAAGGAGGGGGGCAAGCGACGTCCGATATCGATTCCCGCCCTCGAGGACAAGATCGTGCAACGGGCGACGGTGGAGCTTCTCAATGCGATCTACGAGCAGGATTTTCGGGACTGCTCCTACGGTGGACGGCCTGGGCGGGGTGCCCAAGACGCGCTGGACGAGATCGGCAGGGTAATCTGCCGAAAGGGCGTATCCTATGTCCTGGAGGCCGATGTAACTGCCTATTTCGATTCGATCGTGAGGGATCAACTCATGGAGATGGTCGAGAAGCGGGTACGGGACGGGAGTATGTCTACGCCTCATACGGAAGTGGATCAATGTCGGGGTCATCGAGGAGGGCCGGCTGCTGACCACGGAGACAGGGACAGGGCAGGGTCAGGTCATCAGTCCGCTGCTGGCCAACATCTACCTGCACTACGTCCTGGATGTCTGGTTTGAGAAAGAAGTTCAGCCAAGACTCCGCGGGCGGGCCTACCTGATTCGGTACCTCGACGATTTCGTGATCACGTTCCAGTATGAAGCGGATGCGAAAAGGGTCTACGAGGTTCTACCAAAGCGTTTTGGGAAGTACGGGCTGGAGCTTCATCCTGAGAAAACCCGACTCCTGGCCTTTGGGCGCCCGTGCGCTGGAGGCGACAGAGAAGGGCGGGAAGAAGCCGGCGACCTTTGACTTCCTGGGGTTTACGCACATATGTGCTTGGAGCCGGAAGGGGCGATTCACGATTCACGTCCGAACCATTGGGAAGCGACTGCGGCGGAGCCTCTTGAGGATCTCCGAATGGTGCCAACGGCACCGGCACGACCCGGTCGCCGAACAGTGCGAGGCGCTCAACCGAAAGCTCCTGGGGCATTACCAGTACTACGGGCGGTCCACGAACTACCTGGGGATCTGGCGGTTCTATCGGGCCGTGCGTCGTATCTGGAGAAAATGGCTGAACCGCCGAACGCGTGGTAAGACCCTCCCCTGGCCTGAATACGCAAAACTCCTGGCTCGCCATCCGTTGGTGCCTCCCCGGATTACCAGATCCTGGACCAGGTTGGGGAGTCATGCTTGAGGAACCCACTGCGGGAAATCCGCACGGTGGGGTCTGTGGGGGGTGCGCCGGGTAACCGGCGCATCTACCCGGAGGAGGAAGAATCCGCACCT
>CAVPHJ010000012.1:0-184075 GCA_963704245.1 uncultured delta proteobacterium | reverse complement strand
AGTTGTCGTCGATTTTGCGCCAGGGGATGTTGACCTCCACCATTTTCGGCGTCTCGGCGGCAGCCTTGGTCTCCTCTTCCATGGCCAGCACCTGCCGGACATCCCGGGGCGCCAGGATCAGCCGGGTGTTCACGCCGCCCATGAGCGAGCCGTACTGGCTGAGCAGCTCCGCCAGATTGTCCGCCCGCGGGTAGAAATGGGACCGGCCGGCCAGGAGGTTCTGCCGGAAGAGGTCCAGGCTCCGGTGACCTTCCCGCCACTTGCTCTCCGCCGAGGGGAACCACCATCTCAGGGGGTTGTTGGAAAGCGCGGTGAAGGCCCCCTCGGCCAGGAAATCCAGCTTGTCCGTGGTCCGCATCCGGCTGAGGTTGTCCCGCAGCACCCGGACGTTGTAGCGCACCACTTCAAGCTGACCGATCTGGAAGTTGGGCATGTTGTCCAGCAGGACGGTGGGCCAGAAGAGGTCGTTGGGGAGCCAGTTCCGCTCCATCTGCTCCAGTAGTTTGAGGTTGGCCTGGAGGAACGCCTCACCCTTGGCGGCATCCCGGAAGCTGCCCAGGGCCAGCCGGTCCGGCTTCCTCGAGTTGACGGCCATGACGACAATCACCAGGACGATCAGAATCACCAAGATTAGCAGCATCAGGCCGCCACGCCGGCGGCCGGTGCCTTCTTCGTTACCTTTCATCAGTATTGCTCCCTCTGTTATTCCGGCCCCTTGATACGCGGGTCAGCCGAAAAAGTGACCGTAGTTACTAAACAGTATTATTTTGATACCCACCCTCTGAAAAGTCAACCGGTAACGGGACGCGTCCGGCTTCCCGCTTCAGCTCAGAGCGGGCTGCAGGGGCCGGAGAAATGCTCTTTAGTACCAACGTCCCCTACTTTTGGAGGGAGGGGAAGAGGGCCGGGTCGGTGTGGGGGATGAAGCGGGCGGCGCTGAAGAGGTTCATGAACTCCTGGTTCACGTTCAGCTCCAGGTAGGTCACCCGGTCCCGGATACGGCCGGCCCGGTCCCGGGCGGCGCGTGACACCAGCGCCCGGGCCGCCCCCTCAATTGACGTGTTGCCCAGGGTGACATAGGTTTCGAGCGGCAGGTCGGGGATCATCCCCAGGGTGATGGCCGAGCGCGGGTCGATGAAGGCGCCGAAGGTACCGGCCACGTAGAAGCGGGCCACCTCCGCGAAAGGGACCTGGACCGTGCGGCTGACAAAGGTGAGGATCGTGTACATGGCGGCTTTGGAGCGCAGCAGGGCGTCCATGTCCGGCTGGCTCAGGAAGAGGTCCTTCCCGCTCGCCGTTTCCCGGCCCGGCACGATCAGCAGGTGGGGGATGCCGTCGCGCTCCTGCAAGCGCGCGCCGCACGCCGCCGACACGAACTTCCCGCGCTGATCGATCAGGCCGGCCAGGAAAAGCTGGGCCGCCAGGTCGATCAGGCCCGAGCCGCAGATCCCGGCCGGCGGCCGGTCCCCGATGGTCCGGAAGCGGATCTTTCCGGTCGCGCGGTCGATGCGCACCCGGTCGATCACGCCCGGGCCGGCCATCATGCCCATGGCAGCCACCCCCCCTTCCAGCGCCGGGCCGGCCGCGCCGGCACAGGCCACCAGCCAGTCCCGGTTGCCGATGGCCACCTCGGCGTTGGTCCCCACGTCGACCAGGAACGAGACCTCCTCGCGCTCGGCCATGCCCGAGGCCAGGATGCCGGCGATCAGGTCGCCGCCGCAGTAGCTGCCCACGTTGGGGAAAACCAGCACCGGCGCTTCGGGGTGGATGGCGATCCCGAGCTCGGCGGCCCGCATCAGGCCGGGCCGGTTGATTACCGGGATGTAGGGCTCGCGGCAGAGCCAGCGCGGTTCCAGTCCCAGGAACAGGTGGCTCATGGTGGTGTTGCCGGCGGCCGCCAGGCCCAGGATCCGGCCGGGGGCCAGGCCATGACCGGCGGCCAGGTCCGCGATGCGGGGGTTGAGGGCCTGCAGCAGCAAGCCCTGCAGCTCAGCCAGCCCGCCGGGCCGGGAGGCGTGGTGGATGCGCGTGAGGATATCCGCTCCCAAGGCAAGCTGGGGGTTGGCGAAAGAGATCTCCCCGACCGCTTCCCCGCTTTGCAGGTCCAACAGCCGGAGCACCAGGGTCGAGGTGCCGAGGTCCAGCGCCAGGCCGCAGGCCCGGCCGCCCCCGGGCGGCAGGAGTCCGACCCATTCCCAGGCCGGCCCGTCCTGGTAGAGGAGCGCCTCTCCGCGGTAGCCGAACTCGCGCAGCAAGGCCGGCGCTGCCCGCAGGAGCCGGTAGCAGACCCGGAGCGGAGCGCCGCCCAGCTCGCGCGCCAGGGCCCGGGCTACCCGGTCCACATCGGCGGTGTTGTCCTTCAGGCTGGGAGGCCGGACCTCGAAGGGGATCAGCCGGATCCAGGCATCAGAGGGGTTCATATTTCCTCGCTTCTGAATTATCATGGTTGCCGCGCACAGAGCCCGGCTCTTCGAGGTCGGTGGGGGGGGCCGGACCAGAGTGCACGACTGCCGATGCGCCGCGGGGCGCTATGTCCTTTTCTCCCCCGCGCACAGAGCCCGGCTCATTCAGAGGGTCGGGGGGGGGCCGGAATAGAGAGCACCACTGCCGATGCGCGCGAGTTCCCCCGGGTCCTTTACCCCGGCCCGGGCGCTTTGTAAAGAGAAGGAAAGGTGGAAGAGAGCATGAGACAGGTGCGATTGGGCAGGACCGGGTTTGAGATTTCCGAACTGGGCATGGGCGGGATCCCCATCACCCGCCTCGGCCTGGAGGAGGCCGTGGGGCTGATCGCCCACTGCTTCGAGCAGGGCATCACTTTCTTCGACACCGCCAATGTCTACGGCGACAGCGAAATCAAGATGGGAGCTGCGCTGGCCGACGTGCGCGACCGGGTGGTGCTGGCCACCAAGACCATTTGCCGCGACCGCGCCGGCGCCGAGGCCCAGCTCGAGCAGAGCCTGCGGCAGCTGCGGACCGACCGGATCGATCTCTATCAGCTCCACAACATCTCCACCTCCGAGATCCTTGCGGAGGTGACCGCCCCGGCGGGTGCCTGCGAGGCTTTGGCCGAGGCCCGCCGGGCGGGCCGCATCCGGGCCATCGGTTTCAGCAGCCACAACCTGGAGACGGCGGCCGCGGCCTGCCGCACCGGGCTTTTCGAAACCGTGCAGGTGCCCTTCAACTTCATCGAGAGCGACCCGGCCGAAAAACTCTTCCCGGCGGCCCGGGCACAGGACATGGGCATCATCGCCATGAAACCCCTGGGAGGGGGCCTGCTGGGCCGCGCCGACCTGTGCTTCGCCTTTCTGCAGCAGCACCCGGAGGTGGTTCCCATCCCGGGGGTGGAAAGCAGGGCGGAGGTGGATGAGATCCTGGAGTGCTACCGCACGCGGCGGCCCCTCGACCAGGCCGCCCGGGCCGAAATCGAAACCCTGCGGGCGGAAATGGGCCCCCGGTTTTGCCACCGCTGCGGATACTGTCAGCCCTGCCCGCAGGGAATCGACATCTGGCGCGTGTTGCTTTTCAAGCCTCAGACAAGACGTTTTCCGCCGGAAATGGCGCTGCGGATGAGCGGCCAGGCGATGGAAGCGGCCGAGCAGTGCGAACGCTGCGGGGAGTGCCAGGAGCGCTGTCCCTACGACCTGCCGGTGCCGGACCTGATCGCGGAGAGCCTGGATTATTTCCGGGAGTTCTGCCGGAACCATGAAGCCGGCAACCGGCCGAACCGCTAGCGCACCCTTACACCGGAACGGGGCTCAGGCCGCCAGCCTCAGGCGGGCTTCCACAATGTCCCACGGCACCTCGATCAGGCCGTCCTGCCGGCGACTGATCAGGCCGACTGCTTCCAGCCGACGGACGTCGGTGTGGACGTTCTTGTAATCGCGGCCGAGCTCGCCGGCCAGCCCGCGGATGCTCAGCGGCCCTTTTTCGCGCAGCTCCCTGAGCAGGGCCCATCGTCCCGGAGTCAACGTCTTCAGCAGCTACTCGCCGATGATCTTCACCAGCACCCGTTTCCGCCGCCGGCCGTCGAACTCGCCGTAGAAGATCTGCTCCCAGGTGCCGAAATCCAGCCTGCCGTCGGTGACGGCCACCACCACCTCGCGGCCCATGATCTGCCGTTTCAGGTGGGCGTCGGCGTTGTCCTCGCCCACGTTGTGGCGGTACTGGGAGACCGGCTCGTGCGGGGCCAGCTTTTCCAGCCAGACCTCGTAGTCGTGGTGCAGGCCGGACTCGTCGTCGTTGATGAAGACCGAGGCGGTGATGTGCATGGCGTTGACCAGCACCAGCCCCTCCCGGATGCCGCTTTCCCGCAGGCAGTCCTCCACCTGGGGCGTGATGTTGACCAGGGCCCGGCGGGTGGGCACCTCGAACCAGAGTTCCTTGCGAAAGCTGTTCATGATTTACCTCCCGCGATCCGGCTCCCCCATGCTTCGCGACGGATTCCCGGCATGGACGGGGAGCTTCGCAAGAGGCCGCCGGGGTCTCAGCTGCCTCTCTTCCCTTGCCGCTCAAAGGGCCCCCCTTCATCGGTCGGCTGGATCACTTCGGTTCCGGTTCGATTTTGTCGTAGGCCAGCAGCATCTTCTGTATGCCCCGGAAATAGGGGAGGCGGGGCTTCAGGCGGCCGAAAAGCATCCTGGCCGGGATGTAGCAGAGGAGAAAGAAAAACACATAGTTGATCTTCCAGCCTGTCCAGGGAAGCGGGAGATCGATCTCCGCGAAATGCCCCTGCATCCATCCCAGGGCCAGGAATATGGGCCAGAGGGAGGCGGCGGCAAGGCCGAACTTGTTGAAGAAAAGGTGGCCTAACGCGTCGTTCCCTTCCTTGTTGCAGGCCTTGTAACTCTCCTTGTCCCCCAGGCTGAGCGCTTCCATGGAAAGGCGGTTCATTTTCTGCACTTTGGAATTCAGCCTGTCCAGGTGAGCCTTGTTGATCAGGAAGACCACCGAAATCGTGCCCTCCCCGACCACCACCGCAATGAAAGCCAGCAGAAAAGTGCCGAGGTAGTAGTCAAGCAGCGGATTCCCGCTGATCCGGTACAGGTACATCAGGACAGAATCGATAGATTCGAAAAAACCCATGGCTTGCCACGCGCTGGATCAGGGTCAGGGGTTGGAGGCGTGCAGGACCCCGCCTGCACGCCTCCGGCATCATCACGGCACCCAGGATTTCCCGAAGAAACCAAGGCTGAAATAACGCAGCCCGACATACGCCGCGAGAACGATGAAGATGATCTTCAGGTATCTGTCCGGGATATACTTCTGCGTGCGCGGCCCGATCATGGACCCGACGAAAATCCCGATCAACTGGATGCCGATCAGGCCCCAGTCCATGCCCGCCTTGGCCACGGTGATATAACTGGCGATGCTGGTGAGCATGCTGAGCAGAACCGCCATGGCCGAGGTCCCGGCCACCACATACATCGGCGCCCCTACCAGGCTGGTCAGGTAGGGAACGTACAGAAACCCGCCGCCTACGCCGAGGAACGAAGAGATGGCGGCAATGACCACGCCGCCCACAAAGGCCCAAATCGGGTTGAAATCAAAGTCCGCCCCAAAAAAGGTGAAGGTGCACCGGGTGATCCCGAACTTCTTGAGGGTAATGCCCTGGGAAGCCAGGTCCACCTTTTCCTTGACGCCCTTCTCGAAAGCCTGGGCCGCGGCTTTGGCCGCCTTCTTGCCGGCTTGTCCTTTCGGCGTCAGTTCGTAGACCAGGAAGCCGCCCACGGTGAACACAAAAAGGCCGAACCATCCCTGGTATTGCCTGAAGCTGATCTTCCCGCCCGTCAACATGGGGATGAAGATGGCGCCGGCCATGGAACCGAGCGCCAGGGCGATGCCGAGGGGCCAGGCCAGGCGTTTTGCCTTCAGGTAGTTGATGGTGCTGATCAGAGCGGATAAACCGACCAGGAATTGGTTGGAAGTCCTGATGCTGTCCGTCAGGGTCTTGTTCAGGGCCGGCGACGTCTTGTTGAAGCTCCTCGCATAGTCGCCCAGACCGTAAATGGTCATGTGGCCCACGCCGGCCATGATGCCGCCGAAAGCCCCGACCGTGGAAAAAATCCAGCCTACCCAGACGGCCCACAGGATTGCCAGAATATAGTTGACCTGCGGAGCGCCCGGGATGCCGAAAGCACCCTTCGGCGCATCCACGTCGATCTGGCCCTTTCCTTTGCCGGCCTGGGCCTTAGCCACCGCGTCTCCCAGTTTACCGGACAGGCCAAGGTTGCTGCCCACCAGCTTAGGTGCTTCCTGGGCTGGTTGAGCCGCCGGCTGCTGCTGCGCCACCGCCGTCAGGATCGACGTCAGAGACAGGGCGAGGCAGAGAGCCAGGGCAATCAACGCCGCCTTCTTCATCCAGTTTGACTTACCCATTCGATGTTCCTCCTTCCTTCCTAATGAGAATTGTTGCCAGCTTCTACATACCAGTTATGAAATGAGTCTGCAACTGCCCTGCAAATGATTATGAGGGCAAAGCAGCCTGGTTTGACGTTTACCATCCATCGAGTGCGCACGGGCAGGGCCTACGGTCCTTCATCACCCCCTTTCCCCGATCCCCGCTCCCACCCATGCCTCTGTACCGCTGCCGGATCGGAATCGGCCAGCGATTGCAGGGCCTCCAGGTCGGAGAGCCCGGTCAGGATCTGCCGCACCTCCTTGCCGAAGTCCCGGCGCAGCGCAGCCAGCGCGCCGGCGCTGGAGATGAGCACGATCCGGCGGCCGTCGACTCCGGCGGCTTTCAGGGCGGACAGCAGGCTGCGGGCCCGTTCGCCGTATTTTCCGGCGCTCACCACTGCCAGGTCCGGGGCGCCGCCTGCCAACCAGCGGAGCGCTTCGGCCTCCCGGGAGAAATTGGCCACCTCGTGCCCCTGACGCACCAGCAACCGCTCGATCAGAGCGCCGGAATCCGCATCCTCTTCAATCAGCAACACCAATCCCATGGAGCGTTCTCTTACCCTGAGGCGATGGACTACAATCTGTCCAAGTGAGGCAAGATACATGCCTGAAGCTGGATTTTGAGATAACTTACTGAATTTCCATGCAATAAATTCATGAACGACCGCTTGCGGGTATTCCATGGAAGCCGGGTGCAAGACTATGCCTGCACCGGCTGGAGATCTATCTTGCCGGATTTTCTATGGTTTTTAGGCTATGTGGATGAAAGGGGAGGTGCAATTTTTTCTTGCACCCGGTCCGCGGGCGGTGCGGAACTACTCCTTGCGGAAGGCGGCGGCATCGATGCCGTAACGGCGGAGGATCTGCTGCAGGGCCTGACGCTCCAGGCCGCAGTTTCTGGCCGCGTGGGTGACGTTTCCCTGGTGTTCGCTGAGGATCCGGCTGAGGTACTCCGCATTGAACCGGTTCAGGACCTCTTCCTTGGCCTCGCGGTAGGGCAGCTGGTTGACTTCCACGGTCACCAGGCAGGGGGTTTCCTGCTCGAGCCCCATGCCGGCCGGCGTGACCCGGTCTTCACGGGACATGATGACGGCGCGCTTGACGGCGTTTTCCAGCTCCCGCACATTGCCCGGCCAGGCGTGCCGCAGCAGTCCCTCCAGGAGCCCCGGGGCCGGCCGAATCCCTTCTTTCCCGAATTCAGCGGCGAATCGGTCGAGGAAGTGCGTGAACAGCAGCGGGATGTCCTCCCGGCGCTCCCTCAGCGGCGGGAGTTCGACGTTCACCACGTTGAGGCGGTAGAAAAGATCCTCCCGGAACTTGCCGGTCTGCATTTCCTCCTTCAGGTTGCGGTTGGTGGAGGCCACCACCCGCACGTCCACCTTGAAACTGCGGCTGCAGCCCAGGGGTTTGATCTCCTTTTCCTGCAGCACCCTCAAGAGCTTGGTCTGGATCCGGTCGGGGATCTCCCCGATCTCGTCCAGAAAGATGGTGCCGTCCTCGGCCTCCTGGAAAAGCCCGCGCTTGTCCGCCCGGGCATCGGTAAAAGCGCCCTTGACATAGCCAAACAGCTCGGTTTCCAGGATGTTTTCCGGCAGGGTGGGGCAGTTGACCACCACGAACTCCCGGTTCCGGCGCGGGGAAAGCCGGTGTACGGCACGCGCCGCCAGCTCCTTGCCGGTGCCGGATTCGCCGGTGATGAGCACCGTGGCATCCGTGCCGCTGACCGTCTGCAGGGTGCTGAAGATCTCCTTCATCCGCGAAGACCGGCCCACGATGCCCTGAAAGGCATCATCGCCGCCCACCAGGCGCTGGAGGTTCCGGTTTTCGTTCAGCAGGCGATGGTACTCCATGGCCTTCTGCAGGGTCAGCATCAGGCGGGTGTTGTCAAAGGGTTTGGTCACGAAGTCGTAGGCCCCCCGGCGGATGGATTCCACCGCCAGTTCGATCACGCCGTAGGCTGTCATCATGATCACCGTCGGCCCGCCACCTTCCTGTCGGATGCGCGAGAGCACCTCCATGCCGCCCAGGCCCGGCATCTTGATGTCCAGCAGGATCACGTCCACCGGCTTCCGGGCGCCGATTTTCAGGGCCTCCTCACCCGAGCCGGCGGTCAGGATGCGCCAGTCCAGCTCGGCGGCCACGGTCCGCCTGAGCAGCGCCAGCATGTCCTGCTCGTCGTCCACGATGAGGAGGGTCGGGCGGTCTTTCATGATTCCGCCTCAGCGTCCGGATCCGGGGCTGCCACCGGCAGGCGGACGTGGAAGGTGGAGCCGCTGCCGGGCGTGCTCTCGGCGTGGATCTCGCCCTCGTGATCCTGGATGATCCCGTAGCTCACCGCGAGCCCCAGCCCGGTGCCCATGCCGGTCGGCTTGGTGGTGAAAAAGGGGTCGAAGATCTTGTGCATGATCTCCGACGGAATGCCGCAGCCGGTGTCGCGCACCGAAAACAGCACCTGGCCGTTCGCCGCATCCGCTTCGCTCGTAACGGTGATCGTACCGGCGCCCTGGATGGCCTGCCGGGCGTTCATGACGAGGTTCATGAACACCTGGCGCAGCTTGTCCGGGTCCACCGTGACCTCCGGCAGATCCGCGGCCAGGCGCTTGACGATGCCGACGTTCTCCAGGCTGAACTTTGCCTCCACCACCTGCACGACCTCCTCCAGCAGCTCGTTCAGCCGCGCCCGGGTCTTGGTGGTGGCCGTGGACCGGGAAAACTTGAGCAGGTCTTCCACGATCCGCTTGCAGTTTCCGGCGTGCTTCTCGATGACTTTCAGGTCGTCGTGGAGCTGCCCGTGGGCGTCGGTTTCCTTCAAAATGAGCTGGGTGTAGCCCAGGATCAGGCCCAGCGGGTTGTTGATCTCGTGGGCCACACCGGCGGAGAGCTGGCCCAGGGAGGCCAGCTTGTCGGCCTGCAGCAGCTGGCGCTCCATGTTCTTGCGCAGGGTGATGTCCTTGACGGTGCCCTCGAACCCGGAAGGCTCCCCGGCCGGGCTCCGGCCCACGGTGGCCGAAAGAAGCGCAACCACCTCCTGGCCGTCCGCCTTGCGGAGGCAGACCTCGACGTCCTGCAGGTCCGAGCCCGTCTCCAGCCGGCGGCGCAACGGCCCGGTCTCGGCGGGGCGCATGAAATCCGCGAACAGGTTCATCCCCGCGATCTCGCGCGGATCGCCGTAACCCAGCAGCTCGGCGCCGGAGCGGTTCACGTCCAGCAGGGTGCCGCGGCGGTCGCAGATGAAGAGCATGTCCTTGGACCCTTCGAAAACGCGGCGGTACTTTTCTTCCGAGGCCGAGAGGTCGCGGGTGCGCTCGGCCACCGTTTTTTCCAGGTTGACGTTCAGCTCGACGATTTCGCCGTGGGCGCGCTCCAGGGCGGCCTGGTCCTGCTGCATGTGCTGGTACAGACTGTACACCCGGCTGAAAAAGAGGCTGATGGCCCCCACCAGGATAAAGGACAGGGTGTTGAGCGAGCTGGTGACCGGCCGCAGCGCGATCCACGCCTGCCGCTGACCCGTGGCCTCCAGCAGGTACTTGATGAGGTGGCCGACGGAGCGGGAAATGGAGAACACCAGCAGCCCCAGGCAGAACCACTGCAGATAGGTCCAGATCACGTTCTGGGGTTCTTTGCGCTTCAGTGCGCCGGCGTACCCCATGGACCAGGAGGCGAACACGATCATGAGGGCCGAGCCGACGATGTCCACCAGGTGGACGGGCGCCATGGAGATGAGCGGCTGGCTCATGGCTTCGGGTCCCGGATCTCGCGCCGGAACTGCCGCAGGCCCAGGAACAGCAGGGCCATGGCCGGCACGCAGATGAGATGATCCATCTGCAGCAGGTAGTAGAGGTTGGG
The DNA here is from genome assembly GCA_963704245.1 of uncultured delta proteobacterium. Lineage (GTDB taxonomy): Bacteria > Desulfobacterota > DSM-4660 > Desulfatiglandales > Desulfatiglandaceae > CAVPHJ01. Next base: position 173,833 of record CAVPHJ010000012.1, on the reverse strand, counting down.
CAGGATCGCCTTCTCGGCTACCAGCGCGGTCTTCCACCCCTGGCCGACAAACGCTTCCTCGGTCAGGTAGGAATCGATCACATGTCCGGCCATGGCGCCCAGGTTCCACAGGATGAAGCACAGGGCACTCAGCTGGATGTAGCGCCAGCCCCTGCGTTCCACCAGCCGCCGCTCCTGCAGCCAGTAAACCAGGATTCCCATGCTGACGGTGAAAAAGGCATGGGCGATCTGGTGAGCGTAGAGCCCGGTCGGCGCGGGGTGGACCTGGAGGGCCAGGGCAAGCTCGGGCCACAGCAGGAAGCCCCCTACCGGGCCAAGCCAGACGATCCGGTGGAACCGCTTTCCCATCCGCCTCCTTTTTCCCGCCGGCCGGCGGCGGATTTCGCCCGGACTGCGCACCCGCCGGCCGGGGATGAGTTGCCCGCATCCTATGGCAATCACCCCAAAGACGCAATAGAAATCTTGCACCCGCCGTCCGGTCCTGCTTCCGGCCGCCGCCGGCGCCGCTTTGGGCGGCCCGCACCCATGGGAGCGGGTTTCTCGGTTTCCGGGACGAAAACATGTGATTTCAGCATATTCCGTCGTCATCCCGGTTGGCCGGAAACGCTGGGCGGCGGACAGGGCGCCGTCCAAGAGAGGATCCGGCTTGCAGGCACGCTATTTGCTATACCCTGTCAAGTTGTCCGGGCCCCTTCGCCGATCCTCTCCGGCGAGCCGGCACCCGGAGGGCGGGCAGCCTGCGCTCAGCCGGCCGCCAAAGATCTCACCCGGAAAGAGGAGCTTGTGCGATGAAGGAATCGGTCTACAGCGTTTGCGGCATGTGCACGGTCAGGTGCCCCATCAAGGTGGAAGTCGAAAACGGGGTGGTGAAATGGATCGAAGGCAATCCTAACGATCCGGGCATGAAAGGCCGCCTGTGTGCCAAGGGGTCGGCCGGCATTGCCATGGAGTACGACTACGAGCGGCCCCAGTACCCCATGATCCGCAAGGGCCAGCGGGGCGCCGGAGAGTGGCAGCGGGCCAGCTGGGACGAGGCCCTGGACTACATCACCGGAAAGCTGAAACCCATCATCGCCGAGCACGGCGGAAAGGCGGTGGCGCTCAGCGACCGCGGCGGGCCTTTCAGGGACCTGCACCGCAGCTTCCTCAAGGCCATCGGCTCGCCCAACTATTTCAATCACGACTGCACCTGCGCCCGCAATGTCCAGCACGCCTCCATCTCCCTGTTCGGCTCCGAGCGCAAGACCTTCAACTACGACTTCGGCAACTGCAAGCACCTGGTGCTCTACGGCCGCAACGTGCTGGAATCCCTGCGTGTCAAGGCCGCCAACACCATCATGGACATGCTGGACAAGGGCGGGAAGATCACCTACATCGACGTCCGGGCGAGCGGCACGGCCCTGAAGGCCACCCGCTTCTGGATGATCCGCCCGGGAACCGACTACGCCCTCAACCTGGGCCTCATCCACACGGTGCTGCGCGACAAGCTCTACGACGCCGAGTTCGTCAACCGCTGGGTGCTGGGCCTCAAGGAGCTGGAATCCTTTGTCATCCCCTACACGCCGGAATGGGCGGCCAAGGAGACGGGGATCCCGGCCAACGAGATCGTGGAGTTCGCCCACGAGATCGCCAAAGACCGCCCCGCCGTCATCTTCCACCCCGGCTGGATGGTGGCGCGCTACCTGGACTCCTTCTACGCGGTGCGGACGATTTACATCCTGAATGCGCTCCTGGGGAGCTTCGAAGCGCCCGGCGGCCTCTTTTTCCAGAAAGGGCCGGGGGATGCCGGTGCCAAGGGGCTCAACGCCCTGCTCGACACGATTCCCAAGCCCAAGGACAAACGGGTGGACGGCTGCGGCTGGAAGCACAAACACTTCGAGGCCGGCCCGGGTCTGCTGCATCTCCTCTACCCCGCGCTGCTGAGCGGCGAACCCTACCCGGTCAAGGCCTACTTCGTCTTCCGCCACGACCCGCTGCTGTCCCTGCCGGACCCCGAGGCCCAGAAAAAGGCGCTGGACAAGCTGGACCTGCTGGTGGCCATCGACAGCCGCTACAGCGAGACGGCCTGGTACGCCGACGTGCTCCTGCCCTCGGCCACCTATCTCGAAAAATCCAGCGTGCTGGCCACCGGCAAGGGTCTCAAGCCGCAGTTCCAGATGCGCCGGCAGGCCGTGGAGCCGAGAAACGAAGCCCGGCCCGACTGGTGGATCTTCAAGTCCCTGGCCGAACGCCTGGGGGCCGGCGAGTATTTCAAATTCAAGGACCATGGAAGAGTTCTGGCAGTGGCAGCTGGAAGGCACCGGCATCAAGGTCGAGGATTTCGGCAAGAAGGGGTTCGTGCCCCTGGCCGACAAGCCCATCTGGTTCGACCGCCTGAACGGGCTCAAGTTCAAGACCCCCTCCAAGAAGATCGAGTTCGTCTCGAGCCTGCTGGAGGAAAACGGCTTCCCCTCCTTCAAGCCCTTTGAAACACCGAAAAAGCCGGAAGCCGGCACCTTTCGGCTGGCCTTCGGCCGCAGCCCGGTCCACAACCACGGCAACACCATGAACAACCCGGTGCTGCACGAGATCATGCCGGAGAACCAGCTCTGGATCAACGCCGAGGAGGCCGCGAAGCTCGGCATCGCCAACGGCGACACCGTGAAGGTGACCTCCTCGGACGGCACCCACTCCGGCACGATCCGGGCCAATGTGACGCCCTACATCCACCCGGAGGCCGTGTTCATGGTCCACGGGTTCGGCCGCAAGGTGCCCTGGCAGACCCGCGGCTACAACAAGGGCCTGGCCGATTACCGCTTCGAGACCGGGCTGCTGGACGTCTATGACCCGGTGGGCGGCGCCGTGGCCTTGCTGGAATGTTTCGTCAAAGTGGAGAAGGCGCTGTAGCGTCGGGCGCCCGGATTCGGAGGAACTGCGATGAGCAAGTACTATCTCTACCAGGACATCAAGCGCTGCATCGGCTGCTTCAGCTGCGAAGCGCATTGCAAGGTCCAGAACCAGCTCCCCATGGGCCCGCGCTTCTGCCGGGTCCTGCCCGTGGGGCCGCGGCTGGTGAACAACCACCCGCGGATGGCCAATGTCTTCATGACCTGTTTTCACTGCGAGAACCCCTGGTGCGTGGCTGCCTGCCCCACCGGCGCCATGCAGAAGCGCCCCAAGGACGGCATCGTGTTCGTGGACCAGGCCCTGTGCGTGGGCTGCAAGAGCTGCATCTCCGCCTGCCCCTGGGGCGCCCCCCAGTGGAATTATGAAACCGGCAAGGCGGTCAAATGCGATTACTGCAAGAGCCGCGTGGACCAGGGGCTAGAGCCGGCCTGCGTCGGGAAGTGCATCACCAAGTGCCTGCATTTCGGAACCGGGAGTCAGCCGGCCCATCTCCTGCGGGAGCGTTACGCCCGCTCGGTGGCGGCGCTGGTCTAGGCCGCTGTCGCCCCCCAAGGGTGCGCCCCGGGGGGGCGACAGCAGACCTGTCTCGCACCCAGACAAGGGAAACCCATGTCGAGTAAGACCTGTCAGGTGGCGATCCTGCTCGATCTGCTGGCCGATGCCGTCGGCGCCGCACGGCCGCTCCACCCCCGCTCGCGCTACCGGGCGGAGCAGCTGCTCAAGCTGCTGCGCGATACTGCCACCGGGGCGGGCGGGGCCGACCACTACGCCGCCATGCTCCAGCAGGCCCAGGCCCTGCAGGAGGACGGCCCGGACGAGGCCGGGGCGAAGATCGGCCGCACGGCCCTTACGGCCCTCAGGGATCAGCGCGGAGATCTTCCTCAGCCACATCGAAACCCGCAACTGCCCCAGCGGCGACTGCCTGAGGCTGGCACCGGCCCCCTGCCAGATGGCCTGTCCGTCGGGCATCGACGTGCCCGGCTTCATCGCCCTCATGGCGGAAGGCCGGGACGCGGATGCCGTGGAGCTCATCCGCAAGGACAACCCGTTTCCCTGGGTGTGCGGGCTGGTCTGCACCCATCCCTGCGAGTTCATCTGCGTCCGCGGAAACTTCGACCTGCCCATCGCCATCAAGGATCTGCACGGTTTCGCCGCCGAACGGGCCATGTCGCGCGGCGAATACCGCAACCCCCCCAAGGCCCCGGACAACGGCCGCCGGGTCTGCGTGGTGGGCGCGGGGCCGGCCGGCCTCACGGGCGCCTACTACCTGGCCCTGCGCGGTTACCGGGTGACCGTGATCGAGGCCCTGCCCTATGCCGGCGGCATGATGATGGTGGGTATCCCACGGTACAGGCTCCCCCGCGAGGTCATCGACCGCGAGGTGGCCCTGATCGAGGAGCTGGGCGTGGAGTTCCGCTACCGTACCCGGCTCGGGAAGGACGTGACCATCCAGGACCTGCGCAATGAGGGCTACGAGGCCTACCTGCTTGCCATCGGCGCCCACAACTCCTATAAGATGGGGATCAAGGGCGAGGACGGGTTCCCCCAGGTGCTGGACGCCATAGAGTTCCTGCGCCGCGTCGCCATGGGCGACACCCATGCGCCCGGCCGGAAGGTGGCCGTGGTCGGCGGCGGCAACGTGGCCATTGACGCCGCCCGCAACTGTCTGAGACTGGGGTGTCAGGAGGTCACCATCCTCTACCGCCGCACGCGTGCGGAAATGCCGGCCAGCATCGGGGAAATCAGGCAGGCCGAGGAGGAGGGGATCAGGTTCTCTTTCCTCACGGTCCCCATCGAGGTGCTGGGCGCGGAGGGGCATGTCGCGGGCCTGCGCTGCGTCCGGACCGAGCTCGGCCCCGAAGACCCCAGCGGCAGACGCCGGCCCATTCCGGTGGAAGGCAGCGAGCATGTCCTGGAGCTGGACACCGTGGTCTCCGCCATCGGGCAAGCCGTCGATCCGGCCGGGCTGACGGATCTGGCGGATCTGGAATGGTCGCGCCGTCAGACCATCGTGGCCCACGGACCCAGCCTGAAAACCAAAGCCGCCGCCGTGTTCGCGGCCGGAGACGCCGTGGTGGGTCCCGCCACCCTGGTGGAGGCCGTCGGTGCCGGCAAACGGGCGGCCGAGGGCATTGACCGTCATCTGCAGGGAATCCCGCAACCGCAGCTGCCGCCGGTGCCCGTGCGCCGCCAGCGGCTGGCGTGCCGTGAGATACCGGCTTCGACCAAGATGGTCCTCAAGCGTCCGGAAATGCCCCTGCTCACCACCGAACGCCGCCGGATCACCTTCCAGCAGGTCGAGCTCGGCTACTCGGAAACCATGGCGCGCACCGAGACCGGCCGCTGCCTGCGCTGCGATATCTGCATCCGCTGCGGGGAATGCGTTCGGATCTGTCGCGACAAGATGGGGATCGAGGCCCTCCAGCTCGGCTACCTGGAGCCCGCCCCGCACGGTCCCACCGACTTCCGCGTCACCGCCGAACGTTGCATCCTCTGCGGTGCCTGCGCCACCAACTGCCCCACCGGCGCCATGCGGATGGAGGACCGCGAAGACGAGCGCATCCTGACCCTGTGCGGCACGGTGCTGAACCGGCAGCGGCTGGAGTTCTGCGAGGCCTGCGGAGCGGCGCTGGGCGCTGCCCGCTACCACGACTTTGTCAGCCGGCGCCTGAAGGAGTTCGTCCCCGTGGTTCAGGGCCGGACTCTGTGTGTGAACTGTGCCCGCAAGCTGGCGGCCGAACGGCAGGACATCATCTCGCCTTCCAGGAGCCGGGCCTGAGCCGGCAACCGGCACCAGCGCGAGGGAGGAGGAACATCGCCATGACACTGCACCAAGGCCAGCGCGTCGAAGTGTACCGCAAATCCAGCGACGAGAGCTGGGAGCCGCACATGGACGCCTACGTGGGGTTGCAGGGCGTCATCACGGATCCCGACACGACCAAGAACGACCCCGATGCCCTCATCGAGGTCACCCTGGATGCCAAAGGGACCCACCGTTTTCCACAGGACTGCCTGAGGGTCCTGCAGGCCTGAACCCGTCGCAGGCGCAAATGCGTGTCCGCCAGGTGATCGCCCGCCCGCCCTTCCAGTTGCCCACCCTGACGCCGGATGGGACCGTGCAGAGGGCCGCCCAGCTCCTGGCGAAGCACGGCACCGACGCTCTGCTGGTGATGGAAGGGGAGCGCCCGATCGGGATCGTCACGCCCCGGGACGCGCTCCGGAGCCTGCTGCGGCACGGGATGGAACACACGGCCACCCTTGCGGTTTCGCACACCATGACGGCCGGGCTCATCACGGCCGATCCCGACGACGACCTGCAGGACAGCCTGAACACCATGCTGCAGGCCGATATCCGGTATCTTCCGGTGGTCCGCGGCGGGCGCCTGATCGGCGTGCTCAAGCTCAATGATCTGGTTCAGCACCAGCTGTCGGCCCAGCAGGAGGAAATCCGGTTTCTGAGCGACTACATCGCGGACCTGCAGGGGGCCATTCCGGATTGAGCGGCCCCTGTCTCAGCCGCCCCCTTTGCGGGGCGAGGGAGTGAACCGCATGCCGACCATGCAAATTGACGGCCGGGAAGTGGAAGCCGACCCTGAAATGACGGTGCTCGAGGTGGCCCGGTCCCAAGGCATCAGCATCCCCACCCTTTGCTACCACCCGGCGCTCCGACCCTCCGGCTCCTGCAAGCTGTGCGTGGTGCAGGCCAGCCGGACCGGCAGGAAGCCGGTCACCCTGCTGTCCTGCGTGCTCAAGGCGCGCGAGGGGCTGGTGGTGGACACCCAAGGCGAGGCGGTCCTGCGAGCCCGCGGCAAAGCCTTCCAGAACCTGCTGCAGATGGCCCCCCAGGCCAAAGTGCTGCGGGATCTAGCGGCGGCCCACGGCGTCGACCTGGGGCCGCCGCCGGACGGATGCGTCCGCTGCCGGCTCTGCATCCGGGTGTGCAAGGACATCGTCGGTTCCGAAGCGCTGATGATGGAAAAAAGGGATGGACAGGACTATGTGATCCCGGTCAGCGGCCGCTGCATCGGCTGCGGCACCTGCGTCAACATCTGCCCGACCAAGGCCCTGCGCCTGGAGGACCGGGAAGGGGTCCGCACCATCTGGATCCGGGAGGAGAAGATCGGGGTTCACCTGCTGGAGCGCTGTGAGGCCTGCGGCAGCCTCTATGCCACCGAGAAATTCCTGCAGCACGTTCACGAGCGGACCAGCCGGCAGCACGCGGACGTGAAGGAACCGCACCATTATTGCCCGACCTGTGCCAAGCTGCTTTCCGACCGGCTGAAATCCTTCATGCGCGGCCGGCCGTAAGCCGGCCCAGCCGAGCTGAGTGAGCCCCGCCGGCCTGCCCGCCGGGGCTTACGGCCCCTTGGCCCTCAGACCCGGGCGAAGAATTCCTGCAGTTCCTTGATGAATTCGACCCGCGCCTCGGGAGACACTTTCTCCTCGAAGACAAACTCCAGCAGGAAGATCGACTTGTACTCCACCGCCGAGGTCTCGTAGCGCTGGTAGCTGCTCACTTTGAGATCCGCCAGCCGGCCGGATTCCTCGCGCTCGAAAAGCCCGAGCTTGGTGAAGATGAGCTGGAGCGCCTCGCGGGCATCCTCCAGGTTCTCCAGGACGACTTCCACGCCGTGGAGCTTGTTGACCGCCTTGACGATTTTCTGGCCTTCGACCTTGATCTTCATCGCATTCCACCGCCTTTGAACGCTTCCCGGCCCGCCGCCTGCCCGCGCCGTTTGCCGCCAGCATACCTCCCCCGGCCCGCCTTTTCAACCGTCAATCGCAACTCCGGGCAGCTCGACCGGTTTTCGGGTTCCGTCAACCGATTGACACACCGCTGAGGGAAGGGCGATAATACTCGATTCGGGTCTGAGTCCGGGCCGAGCCCCGGGGCGGTCCTGCAAATTCTCTTTTCGCGGCAAAGAAGCAGCATGGCGAGCGACTATATCCGCATCCGGGGCGCCCGGCAGCACAACCTCAAGGACATCTCGCTGGACATCCCCCGCAACCGGCTGGTGGTGATCACCGGCCTGTCGGGCTCCGGCAAGTCCTCGCTGGCCTTCGACACCATCTACGCCGAGGGCCAGCGCCGCTACGTGGAGTCTCTCTCGGCCTACGCCCGCCAGTTCCTGGAGCAGATGGAAAAGCCCGATGTGGACTCCATCGAGGGGCTGTCGCCGGCGATCTCCATCGAGCAGCGCAGCGCCAGCCGCAACCCGCGTTCCACGGTGGGCACCGCCACCGAGATCTACGACTACCTGAGGGTCCTGTATGCCCGGATCGGGCAACCCCACTGCCCCGCCTGCGACCTGAAAATCAGCTCTCAGACCGTGCAGCAGATCGTCGATCAGGTCATGGAGCTGCCCCCGGGCGCGCGGATCCGAATCCTGGCGCCGCTGGTGAAGGGGCGCAAGGGCGAACACGCCAAGCTGCTGCGAAAGCTCCGCAAGGACGGCTTCACCCGGGTCAGGGTCGACGGCGAGGAACGGCTGCTGGACGAGGAGATCGTTCTGCCCAAGACCCACAAGCACGACATCAGCGTGGTCGTGGACCGCCTGGTGGTCAACGACGGGATGCGGCGCCGGCTGACCGACTCCATGGAGCTGGCGCTGTCCCTAGCGGAAGGCACCGCGGTGGTGGACGTGATCGGGCAGCCGGAGCTGTTCTTCAGCCAGCGGGCGGCCTGCCACCAATGCGGGCTCAGCCTGCCGGAGCTGAGCCCCCAGCTGTTCTCCTTCAACAACCCCCAGGGAGCCTGCGAGGAGTGCGGCGGCCTGGGAACCAAACGGTACTTCGACCCGGAGCTGATCGTTCCGGATTCCGCCCTCTCCCTGCGGGACGGTGCGCTGGCGCCCTGGGCCAAGCGCAATTCGGTCTATTTCCAGCAGATGCTGGATTCCCTCTGCGATCACTTCGGCATCGACGTCTACACCCCCTTCGGACGGCTGCCGGAACCCGTGCAGCAGGTCCTGCTGCAGGGTTCGGGCGAACGCAAGATCAACTTCACCTTCGAGGGCGAAGGCCGGCGCCATTCCTACCGGCGGCCCTTCGAGGGCATCATCCCGAACCTGGAGCGCCGCTACCGCGAAACGAACTCCTCCCAGATCCGGGATGAGCTCGAGCAGTACATGGGCATGATGCCCTGTCCGGGCTGCGGCGGCGCCCGCCTGAAGGCCTTCAGCCTGGCCGTTCGGGTCGCCGGCAGATCCATCCGCGAGCTCACCGCCCAAACGATCCAGGAAGCGCTGCATTTCTTCCAGTCCCTGGCGCTGAGCGAAAAGGAAAGGCTGATCGCGCAGCGGGTGCTGCGGGAGATCCGGGCCCGCCTGGGTTTCCTGCTGAGCGTGGGGCTGGACTATCTGACCCTGGAGCGCTCCACGGCCACCCTCTCGGGCGGCGAGGACCAGCGCATCCGCCTGGCCACCCAGATCAGTTCGGGCCTGGCCGGGGTGCTCTACGTGCTGGACGAACCGAGCATCGGACTCCACCAGCGGGACAACCTGCGGCTGCTCGACAACCTGCGCCGGCTGAAGGATCTGGGCAACACGGTGCTGGTGGTGGAACACGACGCGGAAACCATCCTGGCGGCCGACCACGTGATCGACATGGGCCCCGGCGCGGGCGTGAACGGCGGCCGAATCGTGTTTGAAGGCCCGCCGGCGGCGCTGCTGGAGAACGAAACCTCCCTGACCGGCCAGTATCTGGCCGGCCGCCGGCAGATCCCGGTGCCCGCAGAGCGCAGGCCCGGAAACGGGCAGGCGATCGTCATCGAGGACGCCGAGGAGCACAACCTCAAGCGCATCCGGGTGCGGGTCCCGCTCGGCACCCTGACCTGCGTCACCGGCGTCTCGGGCTCCGGCAAGAGCAGCCTGGTGAACGGGATCCTCTACCCGGTTCTCAGCCAGCGGCTCCACCGCTCCAAGGCCAGGGTCGGCCGCGCCGGCGAGGTCAGGGGGATCGAGAACATCGACAAGGTGGTGAACATCGACCAGAGCCCCATCGGCCGCACGCCGCGCTCCAACCCCGCCACCTACACCGGGGCCTTCACCCACATCCGCGAGCTGTTTTCCCTGCTGCCCGAATCGCGGGCCCGCGGCTACGCCCCGGGCCGGTTCAGCTTCAACGTCAAGGGCGGCCGCTGCGAAGCCTGCCGGGGCGACGGCATCATCAAGATCGAAATGCACTTCCTGCCGGACGTCTACGTCACCTGCGAGGCCTGCCGGGGCCGGCGCTACAACCGCGACACGCTGGAGATCCGCTACCGGGGGAACCACATCGCCGACGTGCTGCAGATGACCGTCAGCCAGGCCCACGCTTTCTTCGCCAATGTCCCGCCGCTGCAGGCCAAGCTGCAGACCCTGTCCGACGTGGGCCTGGGCTACGTCCGGCTGGGTCAGCCGGCCACCACCCTGTCGGGGGGCGAAGCGCAGCGGATCAAGCTTTCCCGGGAGCTCAGCAAGAAGAACACCGGCCGGACCCTCTACCTGCTGGACGAACCCACCACCGGGCTCCACTTCGCCGACATCGACAAACTGCTGGAGGTGCTGAACGCTCTGGTTCGGCTGGGGAACACCGTGGTCGTCATCGAGCACAACCTGGAGGTGATCAAGACCGCCGACCACATCATCGACCTGGGGCCGGAAGGCGGCGATCGGGGGGGCTATCTGGTGGGGGCCGGCACGCCGGAGGAGATCTGCCGCGTGCCCGGGTCGCACACCGGCCGGTATCTGAGCCGGCGGCTGGCCTGGGGCGTTCAGCGCTTGAGCGCACTCAGGTGGTAGGCCAGGTTCTCCAGCTTGACGGTAAAATCCACGTTCTCGATGAGGCAGCACTCGGGGGCCCGGATGTGGGCGGGCGCGAAATTGAGGACCGCCCTCAACCCCGCATCCATCAGCAGATCGGCGGCGCGCTGGGCCCGGTTGGGGGTGGTGGTGATGACGCCGATATGGATTCCGCGCTTGCGCACCACCTCGATGATCTTTTCGGCCGGCTGGATGACCAGCCCCCCCGGCAGCCTGCGACCCGCCTTGCGCGGATCCAGATCAAAGGCGGCCTCGAACAGATAGCCCCGCTTGCGGAAGTTATCGTTCTGCAGCAGGGCGTTGCCCAGGTTCCCGATCCCGACGATGCACAGCCGCCAGCGCCGGTCCGACCCCAGGATGCGGGTGATCTCCCTCAGCAGATCCCGCACGTCGTAGCCCACCCCGCGCACGCCGAACTCGCCGAAGTAGGCCAGATCCTTGCGGACCTGGGCCGGGTTCACGCTGCAGAGTTCGGCCAGCCGGTCCGAGGAAACCACCAGGGTGCCGTCCTCGGCCAGGCTTTCCAGCGGCCGGGAATAGAGGACCAGCCGCTCGATGGTCGGATCCGGGATCCTGTCGGTCTTGCTCATGGAGGACCGGCCCCTGAACCCTTTTGATGGGACTCCGCCAGCGTCAGCTTTGTGAAAAAAGGCACATGACCCTGCAAAAAAGGAGGGTCCTGTTTCCAGGACCCTCCGGCCTCAGCTAGCTACCCGATGGCCTTGACCACCGCGTCGAGAGCGGGGATCTTGAAAACCATCAGCAAACAGATCAGCAGGGCGTAGATGCAGAGGGACTCGATCAGGGCCAGACCGATGATCATGGTCGTCATGATCTTGCCGCCCGCCTCCGGATTGCGGGCCGTACCCTGCAGCGCGCCGTTGATGGCGTTGCCCATGCCCAGGCCGGTACCCAGGGCCGCAACCCCGATGCCGAACCCGCAGGCCAGCGCGATGCCGAAGTAGATCCACATGCCGGCGGCCTTGGCCGAACCGTCTTCCGCCATTGCCAGCGAGGTCATCCCCAGCACCACGAGCACCGTCAAGATTCCGATAACACCCCTTTTCCGCATAGTAACCTCCCTTTCCGTGATAGTTTGGCCTTCTTCCCAGAAGCCGGGCCCGGTGCCGTTCAGGGGCCTAGTGGGCCTCCTCCATGGCACCGGCAAAATAGATGATCGACAGCAGCGTGAAAACGAGCGCCTGGATGAAACTCACCAGGATGCCCAGAAACAGAATCGGCAGCGGTGCCAGATAGAGCCCCGCCAGCATGAAAAAGATCCCGAGGACGGTCTCCTTGCCGAAGATGTTGCCGAAAAGCCGGATGCTGAGGGACATCACCCGGGCCAGGTGGCCGATGAGCTCCAGGACCAGCATCAGCGGCGCCAGCCACCAGACCGGCCCCAGAAAATGCTTGAGATATTTCGGGCCGTGGAACTTGAAGCCGATGATGTGGGTCAGGCAGAACGTGCAGAGCGCCAGAGCCAGGGTGGTGTTGATGTTGGCCGTGGGGGAGAAGAACCCGGGCACCAGCCCGAGAAGATTGGAAACCAGGATAAAGAGGAAGATGGTGGCGATGTAGGGAAAGAACAGCCGGCCTTCCGGACCGGTGATGTCCACCATGAAATCCTCCAGTCCGCCGATTACGACCTCGTAGAAGTTCTGCCCCTTGCGCGGCAGCATCTGAACGCCGCGGGCGAACAGGAGCGCGGCCGCGAGCAGCAGGGCCATGACGAACCAGGCGTGGATCACGTGGTTGTACTCGTGAGCGAAGTGTTCCAGCCCCATGGCCTTCAGGATTTCGGTGAGAAAGAAAAAGTGATGACCCATGCTCAGCACGCCTCCCCGGTCCTTGCTTGCCAGGCTCGGCTGATTCCCAGGCTCGTGATGCCGATCACCACCGTCGAGAGCCCCACGGCCAGACCCACCGGATGAACCAGGCCGATTCGGATCAGCAGGTAGATGAGGACGGCCATGGCCGTCAGCCTCAGGTAGGACTTCAGTATCAGCGAGGCCTTCCCGGAGCGCGCCTCACGCGGGTCGGGGAAGGCCCGGCAGATGGTATGCTGCATCGCGTTCAGGTTGCTCATCACGATGAACCCCCCCAGAATGATTCCGAGGGTCATCGTGCGGCTCATGAGAAAATAGCCGCCCGCCGACAGGATCAGCAGGACGATCCAGTTTCTGCGTTTCAGGTCCGAATATACCTGGTCCCAGTCCATATGGTTTTCATTGATCTTTGAACTTTCTGGTCATGATGACCAGATTTCTGAAGGCTGCGGCAACACCGAAACCCACGAAAACGATGAGCAGCCAGGGCTCCGTCCCCAGCTTCTCATCCAGGTAATGACCTGCCAGAGCCCCGATTCCAACCGACAGGGCCATCGCCAGGCCCACGGTGCTCAATACGCCCAGGGTCCTGAAAAGTCGTTTGTACTCGTTGTCCATGGGGCTTTCGGGAACACCCGGCCCGGCGAAAACTGGTTGTCTGTTACACAGTCTCCCCGGGAAAGTCAACAGATTTTTGTGATCCTTTTCACGAAGTCAGTCAGCCCGAGCCGACTCCGTCTCAAACAGGTTTACTAGCCCTTGGCCTGCATGCCGGGCAGCGGCCTTCTCTCCGCGCTCACCCGCCCGCAAGCGTCCCGAGGACCTCGCCGGCCGCCTGGATGGTCCTGGCGATCTCCTCCTCGCCGTGGGCGGTGGACAGGAAACAGGCCTCGAAGGCCGAGGGCGCCAGGTAGATTCCGCGCTCCAGCATGCCGCGGTAGTATTTCCTGAAGACCGCGGCATCGCTCGCGAGCGCGGAATCGAAATCCGTCACCGGCGCCGCGGCGAAGAAGACCGTGCCCATGGATCCGATCCGGTTCACCTTCACCGGCACCCCGGCCGAGCGGGCGGCCGCCTCGATCCCGGAGAAAAGCTGCCGGGAGCGCTCCTCCAGCCCGCGGTACACGGCCGGATCGGTTAGCACCTTCAGGGTGGCATACCCGGCCGCCATGGCCAGCGGGTTGCCGGACAGGGTCCCGGCCTGGTAGATGTCGCCCTCGGGCGCCATGCGGGCCATGATTTCCCTGCGACCGCCGTAGGCTCCCACCGGCAGCCCGCCACCGATGATTTTTCCCAGGCAGGTCAGGTCGGGGGTGATGCCGAAGAGCTCCTGGGCCCCGCCCGGCGCCAGCCGGAACCCGCTGATGACCTCGTCGAAAATGAGCAGGGCGCCGTGCTCTTGAGTGAGGCTTCTCAGGCTTTCCAGGAACCCCGCCTGGGGCAGGACCACGCCCATGTTTCCCGGAACCGGCTCCACGATCACGGCCGCGATCTCGTCCCCGTAGCGGGCGAAAGCCTCCTCCAGGGCGGCCGTGCTGTTGAAGGGCAGCGAGAGCGTGTGCCGCGCCAGATCCTCGGGCACGCCCGGGCTCCCGGGAATCCCGAGGGTGGCCACGCCCGAGCCGGCCCTGACCAGCAGGCTGTCGGCATGCCCGTGGTAGCAGCCGCTGAACTTGACCAGCCTGCTCCGGCCGGTGTAGCCGCGGGCCAGGCGGATGGCGCTCATGGTCGCCTCGGTGCCCGAGTTGACCATGCGCACCATTTCGATGGCGGGAACCCGGGCGACGATGGTTTCCGCCATCAGGACCTCCAGCTCGGTGGGGGCACCGTAGCTGGTGCCGCGGCCGGCGCATTCCCGGATCGCCCGGATGACTTCCGGATGGCCATGGCCCAGGATCATGGGGCCCCAGGAACAGACGTAGTCCAGGTACTCCCGGCCGTCCACGTCCCACAGCCGGGCCCCCTGGCCCCGGGCGATGAAGGGCGGATTCATGCCCACCGCCTTGCCCGCCCGCACCGGGCTGTTCACGCCGCCCGGGATGCATTTGAGGGCGCGCTCAAACAGCGCCTCCGACTTGTCCGCCATCATTCCCCTCCTTACCGCTCTTCCAGAATTCGCATACCGCGTTCCGCTCTTTGCGTCTCTTTTCGCGGCATCAGGTGTCAGGCGTCAGGCATCAGGGTGTCCGGAACCCCGGCCTGACGCATGTTCCTCCGTCTTCCGGGAGCGGCTGGCAAGCCGTCAACCGTTGACTTTTTCGAATTCCGCATTCCGAATTCCGCATTCCGCATTTCCCCGGATGCCCGACGCCCGCTCTTTTTCGCATTCCGCATTCCGCATTCCGCATTTTCCCGGATGCCTCATGCCCGTCTTGCCCTGCGCCCTGCGCCCTGCGCCTTGGGCCTAGAAGTATTCCATACTCGTCTTCTTGAACTCCCTCTCGCTGAACAGCAGCTCGTAGCGCTCGATGCCGCTGATCCGCGACATCCTGGCCGCGATCTCCCGGCAGGCCTTGGGGCTGCTCCCGTGGATCATGGTGTAGAGGTTGTAGCGCCAGTCGGCCTGCGGCCGGCGGTGATAGCAGTGGGTCACCTCGCGAAAACCGGCCATGAGCGAACCCGCCTCCTCGATCCGCTCCTCGGGCACCAGCCAGGCCACCATGGCATTGGAGCTGAAGCCGGCCTCCTGGTGGCGCAGGGTGGCCCCGAAACGCCGGATGACACCCCGGCGCTTGAGGTCCTGGATGCGCTCCAGCAGCCCCTCCTCGCTCAGGCCGGCCTCCCGCGCCAGGGCCTCGAACGGCCGCTCCACCAGGGGAAGGTCGCCCTGAATCAGGCCCACCACCTTTTTGTCCAGCTCCGAGATCGTGTCGTCCACGCGCTTCCCCGTCAGGTGTGCCCCCGCCCCTCGGCTTTCCGCCCGACCCCGGGCTCGACCCTGCCACATAGCCAATCACCCCCTGCTTGTCAAGTTCTATCGGCCCCTGCCCGCGCGGCGCCGGCGGCACCTGAATGTGCTTGAAATGTTCCCCTGAATCCGATATGAGGGGGATGCGAAAGGGGCAGGCGGTTCATGTTCGGGTGGGAGAAGGTCGTGGAAGAGCGGATTCGGGAAGCCCTGGTGAGGGGGGACTTCGAGAACCTCCCAGGCCAAGGGCTGCCCCTCATGATCGAGGACGACCGCCACATTCCCGAGGACCTGCGGCTGGCCTACAAGGTCCTCCGCAACGCCGACTGCCTGCCGCCCGAGCTGGAGCTCAAGAAAGAGATCCGGCAGATGGAAGACCTGCTCGCGGCCATGCCCGACGACCGCGAAAAATACCTGCAGATGAAGAGGCTCAACTTCAAGATCACGCAGCTCAACCTGATGGGCAAGAAATCGCCGCTCTTCGAGGAGCAGCAGGTCTACTACCAGAGACTGGTGGAAAAGTTCGGCAGCCGGCAGGCGCCGGACGCGGGAGAACCGAAGCCTTGGACATGAAGAGGGATTATTACGAGGACATCCAGCTGCTCGACAGCCGGGTGCTCTGGTTCTGGTTCGTCTCCCTGATCGCCGGCCTCGCCCTTCTGCCTTTCCTCATCCCCAACTATTACGTCTACATGGTCAACTACATGGCCATCAACGTGATCGTCACCCTGGGGCTGAACATCCTGGTGGGCTACACGGGTCAGATCTCGCTGGGGCACGCCGGCTTTTTCGCCATCGGCGCCTATCTGACGGTCATGATCGTTTCGGTTTTTCACCTGCCTTTCCTGCTGGCCCTCGTCCTGGCCGGCCTGGTGGCGGCCTTTTTCGGGTTCCTCCTCGGGACTGCCGGCCCTGCGGCTGGAGGGCCCTATCTCGCCATCGCCACCCTCGGCTTCGGCATGGCCATCACCCAGGTCATCGGGCGCTGGGAGATCTTCGGCGGCCGGATGGGGCTCGAAACCCCGCCCCTCACGCTGGGCCCCTGGCTGGTCAACTCCGACCGCGAACTCTATTTCCTGATCGTCCCGATCGCCTTCCTGCTCACCCTGGGAGCCCGCAACCTGATGCGTACCCGGGTCGGGCGGGCCTTCATCGCCATCCGCGACAGCGACATCGCCGCCGAGACCATGGGTGTCAACCTGGTGTATTACAAGACCCTGTCCTTTGCCGTCAGCGCCTTTTACGTGGGCATCGCCGGCGGCCTGATGGCCTTCCTGCTGGGTTTCATCAACCCCAGCTCCTTCAACTTCATCCTCTCCATCTACTTTCTGGCCTTCGTGATCGTGGGCGGGCTGGGGTCGATCCTGGGTTCGGTCATGGGCGGCATCGTCATGACCTGGCTCATGCTGGTGCTGGACAAGGTCCAGGAGATCCCCTTGCTGGGCGCCGTGCTGGAGAGTCTTTTCCGAGAAATGGATGAGCCTCAGCGGCCTGCCCAACGTGGCCAGCATCGTCTTCGGCCTGATCATCATTCTGCTGGTGGTGTTCGAACCGCTGGGGCTGTACGGCTTCTGGATCCGGACCAAGATCTACTGGAAGACGTGGCCGTTCTGAAAACGGTGATTAGGATTAGGGATCAAGGGGTAGGCAAAGTCGAAATCTGAAGGGCCAGCGATCCTGGAGTGCCTGGGAACGCAGGATACCGAGTGTCAGCGTCGAGGAAATTCGAATGCATCTGAAATGCGTGCTGCCAGCGACTGGGTGAAGCCTCGCATTTCCGGCTTGCGATTGAACCATGGCTCAGTGCCAAATGACCGTGACAATCAGCCAGAGGGTATCTGATGCTTCTGCAGCTTCTGGTCAGCGGTCTGTCCTTCGGCAGCCTCTACGCCCTGATCGCCCTGGCCATGGTCATCATCTACAAGACTTCCGAAGTGCCCAACTTCGGTCAGGGCGAGATGGCCATGCTCTCCACCTTCATGGCCTACACCCTGCTCGTCACCCGCGGCCTTCTCCTTTCCCGTCGCCTTTGCCGGGGCCCTGCTTTTCGCCGCCCTGCTGGGGGTGTTCCTGGAGTTCGTGTTTCTGCGGCGGGCCAAGGATCCCAACATCCTGAGCCTGATCCTCATCACCCTGGGCTTCGAGATGATGCTCTACGGCGCTGGCCAGCTGGAAATGGGGGGCGGATCAACGCAACTTTCCCTTCCCGGTCTCGGATTTCGACCTCGATCAACGCTGGGTCCGGCCGTCTTCAGCTACCTGAATCTGGCGACGCTGCTCATCACCCTGTGTCCTGATGCTGCTCCTTTTCCTCTTTTTCCGCTACACCAAGGTCGGGCATCGCCATGAAGGCCACCCAGCAGAACGCCATGGCCGCCCGCATCAACGGCATCCGGACCAACCGGATCCTGTCCATCACCTGGGCCATGAGTTCCATGATCGGCGCGGTGGCCGGCATCCTGCTGGCGCCCATCGCCACCCTGGACCCCAACCTGATGCTGGACCCGCTTCTCAAGGGTTTCGCCTCGGCCGTGCTGGGCGGGATGACCACCCTGGTCGGGGCGGCGCTGGGCGGGTACATCCTGGGCATCATCGAAAACCTCTTCGGGGGCTACGTTTCCCTCGAGTTCAAATCCATCGTCGCTTTTCTGGCATGATCGTGCTGGTGCTGTGCTTCAAACCGAGCGGGCTTTTCGCCCGCCACTACGCAGAGAAAGGTCTAAGGAAGAACCGCACTCATCCGGGTGGCGGAAGCCTTTTTCAGCGCAGAAGATCTCACATCCGCTTCGGCGGCCTGGTGGCCCTCGACCGGGTCACGCTTCCGGGTCGAGCGCGGCAGCGATCTTCTCCATCATCGGACCCAACGGGGCCGGCAAGACCACGATCTTCAACTGCATCAGCGGGCTGTACCGGCCGACGGCCGGGCAGATCCGTTTCAAGGGCGACGAGATCACCGGCCTCAAGCCCCACCGGATCGCCCAACAGGGAATCGCCCGCACCTTCCAGAACATCGAGCTCTTCTCCCGCATGACCACCATGGAGAATCTCATGCTGGGCCGCCACATCCACATGCGGACCGGGCGTCTGGAGCGGGGCCACTTTTTTCCGTCGGGGTTCCCGGGCGGCCCGGGAGGAGATCCTCCACCGCGCCCGGGTGGAGCGGATCATCGACCTGCTGGACCTGCAGTCGGCCCGCAACCAGTTTGTGGGGGCGCTGCCCTACGGCAACCAGAAGCTGATCGAGCTCGGCCGGGCGCTGGCCCTGGAACCCGAGCTGCTGCTGCTGGACGAGCCCTCGGCGGGCATGAACTCCGAGGAGAAGCAGGACCTCGTCTTCTGGATCAAGGACATCCAGGAAGAACTCGGCATCACCGTCCTGCTGATCGAACACGACATGAAAATGGTCATGGACATCTCCGACCGGATTCTGGTGCTCAACTTCGGCCGGGCCATCACCGAGGGAACCGCCGAGGAGGTGCAGGTGCATCCCGAAGTGCTGAAAGCCTACCTGGGAGAGGAAGACCCCCTTGCCGGCGCTGCTTGACATCCGGAACATCGAGACCCTCTATCGTCTCATCTATGCCCTGCGGGGGGTTTCGCTGGCCGTGGAGGACCGGCACCGTCACCGCCATCCTGGGCAACAACGGGGCCGGCAAATCCACCATCCTGAAGACCGTGATGGGCCTGCTGGACGACCAGCCCGACAAGGGCACCATCGAGTTCGCGGACCGGCGCATCGACGGCAAGGATCCGGAGGAGATCGTGAGGCTGGGACTGTCCTACGTGCCCGAGGGGCGCGAGGTGTTCGAGGAACTCACGGTCAAAGAGAACCTCCTCATGGGCGCCTACATCCGCCGGGACCGGGCCGGGATCAGGAAGGACTTCGAGGAGATCTACGGCCATTTCCCGGTGCTGCGGGAGCGCCAGGCCCAGTGGGCCGGGACCCTTTCCGGCGGCGAGCAGCAGATGCTGGCCATCGGCCGGGCCCTCATGAACCGGCCGCGGCTGCTGCTCCTGGATGAGCCTTCCCTGGGCCTCTCCCCGCTGCTGGTCAACGAGATCTTCCGGATCATCCGGACGGTAAACCGCGCCGGCGTCACCATTCTGCTGGTGGAGCAGAACGCCCGCATGGCGCTGAGCATTTCGCACACGGGGCTGATCCTGGAAAACGGCCGCTTCGTCATGAAGGGCCCCTCCCGCGAACTGATGGAGGACCGGGACGTCCAGGAGTTCTACCTGGGTATGCGCTCCGAGGAGTCGGTCAAGGGGTATCAGCGCTGGAAGCGGAAGAAGAGGTGGAGATAAGGGCGAAGCTCAGGCGTAGGGCTGCAAGGGAATAGCGTAGGATAGATTCGGAAGGTCGAAATGCGGAATGCGATGATGGGGGTGACCGGGGATCGGCTTTACCGCGATTCCCACTGCGGTAACCAAACAGACGAAATGAACGAAACAGACCAGACAAACGAGATGAACCCGGTTTCAGGCATGGAGACTGTGCCGCGGGTGTTCGCAGCACGGTGGAGAAATACGGCGACCGGGTCGGCCCTGCGCAAGAAGGAGCACGGCCTCTGGCACGACATTTCCTGGAACGAGTATTACCAGAGGGCCGAATGGGTCGGCTCGGCCCTGATTTCCATGGGCCTCGAAAAGGGCGAGTGCGTTTCCATCATCGGCGACAACTGCCCCGAGTGGGTCATCGTCGACCTGGGCATTCAGTGCGCCGGCGGCGTCTCGGTCGGCGTCTACTCCACCAATGCCTGGCCCCAGGTGGAGTACGTGGTTCAGGACTCCGCAGTCCAGATTCCTCTTTGTGGAAAACGAGGAGCAGCTCGACAAGTGGCTCCACTTCCGGGACAAGGTGCCCGGGCTGAAGAAGGTGATCGTCTGGGACCTGGAGGGCCTGCGGCACTTCGAGGATCCCGTGGTGATGACCTACGACGAACTGCTGGAGGCGGGGAAGCAAGCGGCTGCGAAGGAGCCCGGGCTCTTCGCCAAGCGGGCGGAGCAGGTCACGGCCGAGGACATCTCGGTGCTCATCTACACCTCGGGCACCACCGGCCCGCCCAAGGGCGCCATGCTGACCCACCGCAACGTCACCTGGATGGCCCGCGCCATCACCAGCGACAATCCGTCTACGACACCGACGAGGTCATGTCCTTCCTGCCCCTGTGCCACATCTTCGAGCGTCTTTTCTCGGTGTTCGCCCACATCACCCACGGCTACACGGTCAACTTCATCGAAAACCTGGACACGGTGACCGACAACATGAGCGAGATCTCGCCCACCGTGGGCTACGCCGTGCCCCGGATCTGGGAAAAGTACCTCTCCGCGGTCTACATCCGGATGTCGGACGCCACCTGGTTCAAGAAAGCCGTCTTCGCGCTGGCCCTCAAGATCGGCCAGCAGCGGGCGCGCCTGCGCATGAGTTTCAAGCCGGTGCCCTTCTACCTCCAGGCCCTGTACGGGCTGGCCTATTTCGCCGTTTTCCGCAAGCTGAAAGAGCGCCTGGGCTTTGAACGGCTGCGGGTGGCCTACTCGGGCGCGGCCCCCATCTCCCCCGACGTCCTGCTTTTCTTTCAATCCATCGGGGTCAACCTCATCGAGGGCTACGGCCAGACCGAGGGCACCGGGGTGACCTGCGTCTCCCGCATCGGGCGGGTCAAGTTCGGCACGGTGGGGCCCCCGCTGCGGGGCACCGAGGTCAGGATCGCCGAAGACGGCGAGATCCTGGTCAAGGCGCCCTCGGTGTTCAAGGGCTATTACAGGAACCCGGAGGCGACCGCCGAAACGCTCAAGGACGGCTGGCTCTATTCCGGCGACGTGGGAGAGCTGGACGAGGACGGCTACCTGAAAATCACCGACCGCAAGAAGGACATCATCGTCACCGCCGGCGGCAAGAACATCACGCCCCAGTACATCGAGAACAAGCTGAAGTTCAGCCCGTACATCAACGATGCGGTCGTGATCGGCGACCGGCGGAAGTATCTGAGCGCCCTGGTCATGATCGATGAAGACAACGTGGTGAAGTACGCCCAGGACAACAAAATCCAGTTTTCCACGTACCGGGATCTGACCCAGAGCGCAGAGATCGACCGCCTCATCCAGGGCGAAGTGGACCGGGTGAACGAAAGCCTCTCGCGGGTGGAGCAGGTCAAGAAATTCCGCATCCTCCCCAAGAAACTCTACGAGGAGGACGGCGAAGTGACACCCACCATGAAGGTCAAGCGCAAGTACGTGAACGAGGCCTTCAGCGATCTGATCGAGGCCATGTACAAGAGGCGGTAGTTTGTCGTAAACCGAACGCGAAAGGAGGATTTCCATGACAATGAGATCGGGATTGAGGGCTCTGGCGCTGGTGCTGCCGCTTCTGCTGACCTGGGGGGCTGCGGCCTGGGCCGAACGAGGGGTGACCGACACCGAGATCCGCATCGGGCAGTGGGGGCCGCAGACCGGGCCGGCCGCCCTGTGGGGCGCGGTGGCGCGCGGAACCGGCTGTTATTTCGACATGATCAACGCCGAGGGGGGCATCCACGGCCGCAAGATCAACTATTTCCTGCGGGACGACGGGTACATGCCGCCCCGGACCAAGGCGATTGCCAAGGAACTGGTGGAGGACAAGGGAGTCTTTGCCTTTGCTTCGGGCGTGGGGACCGCGCCGGGCATGGCGGTGAAGAAGTACCTTGACGTCAACAAGGTGCCCTGGGTGGGGCCGGCTTCGGGATCCACCAACTGGGCCTACCCGCCCGCCGATTACCTCTTCGGCGTCTATCCGCTCTACGTGGATGAGGCGAACATCCTGGTCAACTACGCGGTCAAGGAACTCGGCAAGAAGAAAATCGCAATCTTCTACCAGAACGACGACTACGGCAAGGAAGGCGTGGTCGGTGCGCAGCTGGCCCTGGAAAAAATGGGCATGAAGCTGGTGGCCGAGGTTTCGGTGGAACCGCTGGACACGGATCTCAGCTCCCACTGCATGAAGCTCAAGGCGGCTGAGCCGGATTGCGTGCTGCTGTGGGTGCTGCCCAAACACGGCGCCATCATTCTGGGGACCGCGGCCAAACTGGGTTTCAAGCCCCAGTGGATGACCACCAGCACGCTGAGCGACACCCCGATCATGTACCAGATCAGCAAGGGGCTGTTCAAGGACGTGATCTTCACCTCCTTCGGCGAGCTGCCCGACTCGGAACATCCGCTGATGAAGCAGTACAAGCAGGCCCATGAAAAATTCGCCGCCAACGACCGCTGGGGGATCTTCTTCTATGCCGGCATCCTGTTCACCGAGCCCATGGTGGAAGGCCTGAAGCGGGCCGGCCGGAACCTGACGGTGGACAGCTTCGTGGCGGCCATGGAAGGCATCCAGGACTTCCAGGGGATCGGCCCCAAGGTCGGTTTCGCGCCGGGCAAGAGGCAGGGCACCCGGGACAGTTTCCTGGGCAAATGCGGTGACAACGGGCAGGCCCTGCGCATCTCCGACTGGATAACCTCCCAGGTCGAGATCGACGAAGTGCTCAAGCGGCTCGGCCGCTGAGCGGTCCTTTCCCTCTTCACGAACGGGCGGGGCAAGACCCCGCCCGTTCCCCTTCCTCTTCCCCGCGTCTGAGGTCTGGAGATCCTGGCCTTGGCCTTCCGCATTCACGTAATCCTTGTTGCTTAACCCTTAACCCTGTCATTCCGAATTCCCAATTCCGAATTTCCTTATCCCGTACCCCGTACTCCTTAATCCTGCCCTTGACCCTTGTATCTGCCCCCGCCCGCCGCGGGCTTGAACCGGACAGTTGCTTGCCGCCGGGCAGCGGTGGTATAAGAGGTGAGTTGCGAAAGGAGGGCCAAAAACCATGGCAACCGAAGCGCGCACCCTGACCGAACTCCGCAGCAGTTATGTCCCCCAGGGCCCTTTCAACATCACCCCCTACTTCGTGGACCGGGCCGAAGGTGCGGTGATCCGCGATGTGGAAGGTCGCGAGCTCATCGATTTCGCCGGCGGCATCGGCGTCATGAACGTCGGCCACAGCAACCCGAAGGTGGTGGCCGCGATCAAAGAGCAGGCGGAGAAGTACACCCACACGTGCTTTCACGTGGTCATGTACGAACCCTACCTGAGACTGGCGGAAAAGCTCTGCGCCCTGACCCCGGGGGGGTTCCCCAAGAGAGCCCTGTTCGCCAACAGCGGCGCCGAGGCCGTGGAAAATGCGGTCAAGATCGCCCGGCACTACACGAAGAGGCCGGCCGTCATCGCCTTTGAGGCGGGGTTTCACGGCCGAACCCTGCTGGCCCTGACGCTCACCAGCAAGGTCAAACCCTACAAGCTCGGATTCGGCCCCTTTGCGCCCGAAGTGTACCGCATGCCCTATGCCTACTGTTACCGCTGCCCCTTGGGTCTCACCTATCCGTCCTGCGAAGTGGGCTGCGCGGATTACCTGAAAAGCTTCTTCGTGGATCATGTGGCGGCCGAGAGCACAGCGGCTGTCATCGTGGAGCCCGTGACCGGCGAGGGCGGGTTCATCACGCCGCCGCCGGAATACTTTCCCAAGCTGCTGGACATCTGCCGGCAGAACGGGATCGTCTTCATCGCGGACGAGATCCAGACCGGCATGGGCCGCACCGGGAAGATGTTCGCCATGGAACACTGGGGCATCGAACCGGACCTGGTGACGGTGGCCAAGAGCCTGGCCGCCGGCCTGCCGCTGAGCGGCGTCATCGGGAAAGCGGAATTGATGGAGGCGCCCCAGGTCGGGGGGCTGGGAGGCACCTACGGCGGGAACCCCGTCTGCTGCCGGGCCGCCCTGGCGGTGCTGGAGGTTTTCGAGGAAGAGCACCTCCTGGCCAAGGCGGAAGCCCTGGGAAAGAAGATCAAAGCCCGTTTCGAGCAGCTGCACGCCCGCTTCGAAATCATCGGCGACGTGCGCGGGCTCGGGCCGATGATGGGCCTGGAACTCGTCCGGGACCGTGAGACCAAGGAACCGGCGGCCGACGAAGCCAAGGCCCTGGTGAGGCTGTGTTACGAAAAGGGGCTGATCATCCTGTCCTGCGGCAACTTCGGCAACGTGATCCGGACCCTGATGCCGCTGGTCATCACCGACCAGCAGCTCGAAAAAGGGCTGGGCATCCTGGAAGAGGCGCTCCACGACCTGACCCGGAAGAAATGAGGCCGGGCGGAAACCGGGGAACGGCGGGCCTGGAGGCCTTCGATTCGGCGCTTCAACCTGTAACGTCACTCAATCAAAAGGAGGGTTCCAAAATGGGAAACAGAGTGTATCGGCAGGGGTTAGGTCTCGTTCTGGTTTTCGCGTTGTTCTGCATTCCGGGGCTCTTGGGGGCCAGCCCCGCTCTGGCGGCCCCCCAGGCAGTCAAAATCGGCAACATCATCCCCCTTTCCGGCCCGTCCGCCTCGGTGGGGCAGCAGGGTCAGAACGCCCGTGACATGGCCACCGAGGAGATCAACGCCGCCGGCGGCATCAAGGCCCTCGGCGGGGCCAAGCTCCAGATGATCTACGCCGACTCGGAGTCCAAACCCGAAAAGGGCGTGGCGGAAGCCGAGCGCCTGATCAACACCGAAAAGGTCCACGTGCTGACGGGCTGCTGGAACTCGGCGGTCACCTACCCGACCACCGCGGTGGCCGAACGGTACGGCATCCCCTTTGTGGTGCCCGTGTCGGTGGCCGACAAGATCACCGAGCAAGGCTTCAAGACGGTTTTCAGAATCGCGGCCAAGGACAGCTGGTGGACACGTGACCAGTTCGCCTTCCTGGCCGACATCGAAAAGGAGTTCAATTCCAAGGTGCAGAAAGTCGCCTTCGTGTACGAAAACGGCGACTGGGGCAAGGGGTTCGCGGAGCAGTGGCAGGCGCTCGCCAAGCAGGGCGGCTACCAGGTGGTCCTGGATGAACCCTACCCTTCCACGGCCACGGATCTGAGCCCCGTGGCGCAGAAGATCAAGCGGTCCGGGGCCGAGGTGCTGATGCTGGTTTCCAACGCGGCCGATGCGATCCTGCTGACCAACACCCTGGCGGAGTACAAGGTGAAGCTGAAGGCCATTATCGCCAGCGGCGGCGGGCATGCGGACCCCTCCTTCCTGACGGCCACCGGGAAGAACGCCCAGTACCTCTTCGACATCGTGGAGTGGGAGACGGACGTGAACAAACCCGGCGCCAAGGAGGCCAACGCGAAGTACAAGGCGAAATACGGCTATAACCTTTCCGGCGAGGCCGTGGACGCCTACCTGGCCACCTATGTGTTGGCCGATGCCCTGGAACGGGCCGCCTCGCTGGACCCGGCCAAGATCCGGGAAGCCCTGGCGGCCACCAGCTACCGCAGCGGCCCGGGCATGATCGTCGGATACGATGCGGTTGAATTCGACTCGACCGGGCAGAACAAGAACGCCTCCCTGGTCATGGTCCAGATCAACGATCAGGGGCAGGGCATGGAGCGGATCACGGTGTGGCCCAAGAACGCCCGCCGAGCCGGGTACCAGCCCGTCTTCCCCGCGCCCTGAGCCGCCGGCGCCGGGGTTGAGCCGAAAGGGGCGCGCAGGCCGCGGGTCTGCGCGCCCCCGAAGGGCCTTTCCCCCTCCGGAGCGGGAGGTCTTCATGCTTTTCATCCTGGAAGACACCATCAACGGGATCCTCATGGGGGCCATCTACGGTCTGACCGCCCTGGGGCTCACCCTCATATTCGGGGTGCTCAAGGTCATCAACTTCGCCCACGGGTCCCTGCTCATGGTCGGCATGTACGCCGCCTACTGGGCGGTGGCGCTCTCGGGTCTGCACCCCTACCTGACCCTGATCCTGGTGGTGCCGGTCATGTTCCTTTTCGGCTACTACCTGCAGGATATCGTCATCAAGCCCATTTTCAAGGCCGAGCGGGACGTCCGGGAACCCATCACGGTCATCATCGTGACCACCGGGGTCTGGTACATCCTGGACAACCTGACGCTTCTCATCTTCGGCCCCCAGTACCGCAACATCCAGGACAACCCGCTGCGGGGGAAGATGCTGGAAATCGGGGACATGCTGATCTCGGTCCCGAAACTGTGGGGCTTCCTGACCGCCATCATCACGGCGGCAGCCGTTTCCTGGTTTCTGAAGAAGACGCGGCTGGGCCTGGCCATTCGGGCCACCAGCCTCGACCGCGACGCCGCCAGCCTGATGGGTATCAAGCAGTACAAAGTCTACAACATCGCCTTCGGAATCGGCACCGCCACTGCGGGGATCGCCGCGGTGACGCTCATCCCCTTCTACAATGTCTTTCCCACCGTCGGCGTGCTGTTTGACATCAAGGGCTTCATCATCGTCGTGCTCGGGGGACTGGGCAGCATCGGCGGCGCAATCCTGGGGGGCATGATCATCGGCGTCATCGAATCCGTCGGCCCCCAGTTCATGGCCGCCACCTGGACCGAAGGGATCGTGTACGGGCTCTTTCTGCTGGTGCTTTTCGTGAAGCCTTCCGGGCTGTTCGGGGTCAGGTATGACTGGTAGATCCATTCCATGGAGCGGGTAAGGGAATGACCAGAAAAACGCTGCAGCGGCTGTCCCTGGCTCTCGTCCTGGCGATCACCTTCGGGGTCCCGCTGGTCCTGCGGAGCCCGACCTATCTGCACATCCTCATTGTGCTCTACCTCTACGCCTACCTCACCACCAGCTGGAACCTGGTGGGCGGCTTCGCCGGCGTGCTGCCGCTGGGTCACTCCGCCTTCTTCGGCATCGGGGCCTACACCTCCAGCGTGCTCTATCTGCAGTACGGCGTCAGCCCGTGGCTGGGGATGCTGCTGGGCGGCCTGATCGCATCGGTCACGGGGATCATCATCGGGCTTCCGACCTTCAAGATGCGCGGGGCCTACTTCGCTCTGGCCACCATCGCCTTCGGCGAAGGCATCCGGGTCATGGTGGAGAACATCGATTACCTGGGACCCTTGAACCTCAACGGCCCCCGGGGGCTTCAGATCCCCCCCCTCAACGTGGGGCTCGCCAACCTCCTGTTCACCGGCAAGGAACCCTACTACTACATCATCCTGGTCATGCTGATCGGCGTTCTTGCCCTGACCTACTTCATTTCACGGTCAAAGCTGGGTTTCTACCTGAACGCCGGCGGCGAGGAGCCCGAGGCCGCCATGGCACTGGGCGTGAACGTCGCGCGCTGCAAGCTGATCGCCATGGCCATCAGCTCCTTTCTCACCGCCCTGGCCGGGGTGTTCTACGCCCAGCTCACCCTTTTCATCCACCCCAAGAGCGTCATTTCCCTGGATCTCTCCTTCGAGATCGCCTTCATCGCCCTGATCGGCGGCCGGGGTTCCATTGCCGGTCCGGTGCTCGGGGCGCTGCTGCTGAGACCCGTCAGCGATTTTTCACGGATCTACTTCGGAGCCAAACTGCCCGGCCTCCATCTCATCATCTTCGGGACGGTGCTTATCCTCGTCATGATCTTCCAGCCGCGGGGTCTTCAGGAGCCCCTGACCCGGGCCTATCACAAGCTGCTCGACAGGCTGGCAGGCAGCCCGCGGTGAAGGAGCAGGGAATGCGGATCCTGGAAGTCAAGAACCTCACCAAGCGCTTCGGCGGCCTCACGGCCGTGGCCGATCTGAGCGTCACCATCGAAGAGGGCCAGATCCTGGGCCTCATCGGGCCGAACGGCGCGGGCAAGTCCACCGCGTTCAACTGCATCGCTGGCGTCTACCCCGCGAGCGCCGGGGACATCTATCTCGGCGGACAGAAGACGACCGATGAGCGGCCGTGGAATCTTTGCCGGCTGGGGCTGGCCAGGACATTCCAGATCGTCAAGCCTTTCGCCTCCAAGAGCGTCCTGTACAACGTGATGGTGGGGAGCTTCGCCAAAACCGACAAGCGAGCGGTGGCCGAAGAGCAGGCTCTCGGCATTCTCGATGCCCTCCATTTGCGTGACAAACGTCACACCCTGGCCCGCAACCTCACCATCGCGGACCGAAAACGCCTGGAGATCGCCAGGGCCCTGGCAACGAAACCCCGGGTTCTGCTGCTCGACGAGGTCATGGCCGGGCTGCGGCCCACCGAAGTGGACGAAATGGTCGAGATTATCCGGGAGGTCCGCGCCGGCGGGGTCACGGTCTTCATCATCGAGCATATCATGAGGGCCATCATGGCCCTGTCGGACTGGATCGTGGTCATCCACTACGGCAGGAAAATCGCCGAAGGAACTCCTCAAGCAGTCGCGACGGACCAAAGGGTGATCAAGGCCTACCTGGGAGAAGAGTATGGCGTTTCTTGAAGTCCGGCACATCGATGTCTCCTACGGCGACGTTCAGGTCATCTTTGATCTCTCCCTGCGGGTCGAAGAAGGTGAGGTGGTGAGCATCATCGGAGGCAACGGCGCCGGAAAATCCACCCTGCTGAAGGCGATTTCCGGACTGCTCCACCCCACCCAAGGAGAGATCCTCTTCGAAGGCCGGCCGATCCAGGCCGCCCCGCCCGAGGAGATCGTGGAAGCGGGCATCGTGCAGATACCCGAGGGCCGAAGGCTTTTTTCCCTCATGAGCGTAAGGGAGAACCTGATCGTGGGGGCCTACAACAGCCGCGCCAATCCGTTCCTGACCCGCCTGCTGCAGGAAGTCCACGATCTGCTGCCCCGGCTGCGCGAGCGGGAATCCCAGCTTGCCATGACCCTCTCCGGGGGGGAGCAGCAGATGGTCGCCATCGGGCGGGGCCTCATGGCCAAGCCGAAGCTTCTGATGCTGGACGAGCCCTCCCTGGGGCTGGCCCCCATCATCATCAAGAACGTCTTCGAAACCGTGCGCAAAGTGGCCGACCAGGGCACCACCGTCCTGCTGGTGGAGCAGGACGTCAGACACTCGCTCAGCCTGAGCGACCGCGGCTACGTCCTGGAACACGGCCGCATGGCCATGGAAGGCCCGGCCGCAGACCTCCTCGTCAACCCTCACATCAGAACCGCCTATCTGGGGCTCTAGCCGCCGGCTCCCAGGAACCCCCGGGTACAATTGCCGCAGCTGGTCCCCTGACAGGATTTGCTTGACAGCCGCCACCCGGCTGGGGCATGGGTGAAAAAATTCTGCGGAACCTTTCCGGCGGGAATTTGGCAACCATCGACAAAGGGAGGAACCATGACCGAGCCCAGCGAACCCAAACCCCGGGTGAACTTCAGCACGCCGCTTTACCGCGGGCGGGTTTTTGAGCTGGTGAAGGAAAACCTCACCTTCCCCGGCGGCGTCACCGCGGACGTGGACATCATCCGCCACCCCGGCGCCTCGGCCATCGTGCCCATGACGGCGCCCGAAACCGTAGTCCTGATCCGCCAGTACCGCCATGCCCTCGGGGACTTCATCTGGGAGATCCCGGCCGGAACCCTTGCGCCGGATGAGCCGCCGCTCGACTGCGCCCGGCGGGAGCTGACCGAGGAGACCGGCTATCAGGCCGCCCGCTGGGAAAAACTGGGGGAGATCACCCCGGTGCCGGGCTACTCGGACGAGCGGATCCACCTGTTTCTGGCTTCCGATCTGTCGCCCTCGGGCCAGCAGCTGGATCCGGACGAGTTGCTGGTCGTCCGGGAGGTCCCCTTCGGCAAAGCTCTGGCCATGGCGGAGCAGGGCGTGATTCAGGACGCCAAGTCCATCACCGCCCTCTTCCTGGCGCGGCAGCGGCTGGGCGGGAGGGGATCGGAGCAGTGATCTCTCTCAAGCACCTGCTCGCCCGGGCCCCGCTGGAGGCATCCGCCCCCTGCCGGGTCGACTCCGGCGGCACCATGGACATCAAGGCCCTTGCCCTGCCGCAGGAAAAAGCAGGGCCGGTGACCGTGAATTTCGCCCTCAACCTGCGCACCTCGGTAACGCTTCGACCCTACGAGAACGGTGCGGTCCGGATCGTGTCCGAGGGCTTTGCCCAAGGCGAGGTGCGGCCGGCCGGCGAACTCCCCTTTTCGTCCGCCTTCGGGACCCTGTTCGCGGCGGCGGCCTACTTCCAGGTCCATGGTCTGGAAATCCGGGTGAGCTCCGCCTCGCCGGTGCAGTCCGCTCTCGGGGGCTCCAGCACGGCTCTGGTGGCCCTGATCCTGGCCCTGGCCAAGACCTCCGTTGCCCTGGGCGGCCGCGGGCTCTCGAAGCGCGAGATCCTCCACCTGGCCTATCACCTGGAAGACGGGGTCAGCGGCGGTCACTGCGGGCTCCAGGACCAGGCGGCCGCCGTCTACGGCGGCGCTCACCGCTGGGAGTGGCGCTACGGGAACCCCCGCTCGGTGGTGAAACGGGTGCGCCTGCTGGATCGCCGCGGCGAGCGGGAGCTCTCGCGCCGGCTCCTGGTGGCCTACAGCGGCCAGGGCCACAACTCACACCCCATCAACCGCCGCTGGATCCGGGATTTCCTCTCCGGGGCCACCCGGGCCGGCTGGATGGAGGTGAACACGGTGGTGCGGGATTTCTCAAGAGCGCTCGCGGCCAGGGACTGGTCCGCTGCGGCCGGCCTGCTGCGCCAGGAAATGACCCTGCGGCGTGCCGTGACCCCCGAGGCGCTCACGCCGGTCACGGCCGCCCTGATCGACCATGCCGAGCAGGCAGGGTGCGGCGCCCGGTTCGCCGGCGCCGGCGGCGGGGGTTCGCTCTGGGCCCTGGGCCGTCTGGGAGCCGTGGAAGCCCTGCGGGCATCCTGGGCCGAAGCGCTCCGGTCCTTCCCGAACGCCCGGATGCTGGACTGCGAAATCGATCATCGGGGAGTGGAGTAGCGGGAGTGAAAATCGCGGGACAGGACATCAGTTGGCCGTTTCCCCGTAGACCTGGCCGACTTTCCCTCTCTCGAAAATGATGCGGAACTCGCGCAGCAGTTCGTTGGTTGCCTTTTCCACCATCAGGACGTCCGCCTCGCACACCAGGCTCATATCCAGACCCTCGAGGGCCTGCTTCAATTCCTCGAACTGCGCCAGGCATTGCAGCTCACCGTACTGCTCGCTGATCGACTTCTGAACATCGATGATCGTTCCGATACAGTTTCTGACCCTCATCCGGTATTGATTATTCAGCTCCATTGGCCTTCCGTGCCGTGAAATGCTTTTCCCTGTTTGCGCATATCACGCTTTGCCCGTTTCCGCCAGGGTGTCGAGCAGGACCTTGTAGAACCTCTGGTGGCTCACGGCACTGTGCTGCAGGAGATCCTTCAGCTTGTCCAGCTCCGCTCGGTTGACCACCAGGTTGGCGCTCAGAGCAAAGGCCTGCAGATGATCCAGGGTCTTGAAATCGTCCCCCAGCAGAACCAGGAACATGCGGCGGCGGATGGACATGGGCAGGTTGTTCAGGTAGCGCAGGATCGGGCTCTGGGACAGGCCCAGGCCGTCGAAACGGTCCGAGAGGATCATCAGGTCGAAGTGGTGGAAACGCAGCTTGCCGATGGCCTCGCGGCTGTTCTCGGCGGTGATGTAGGCATACCCCAGCTCGACGACGGTCTGGCGCAGCTTCTCCACCTGCTGGGCGTTGCGGTCCATCATGTGGTGGAAACGCATCTTGTCCATCGCCTCGCGGGTGCTCTCGGCCTGGACATAGGTGTAACCCAGATCTTCCACCGCCCGGCGCACCAGTTCCATCTGTTGGGCATCGTCTTCCATGACCAGGGCCAGCCGGATCCCCTCCTCGAAATACTCCAGGGTATCCTCAGCATAGGCGTAATCCTCCCCGGGCATGGCCCCCGCCGCACCCCGGGGGCGGTCCGCCAGGGGCCGCGCCTGGCCCTGGCCGCCAGGGGTCGCCAGGTCCACCCGCAGCACGTCCCGGCACTTCGGGCAGCGCACCACCAGCCGCCGGCCGGCCGAAGCCTTTTCTTCCGGGATTCTCAGCAGGGAGCTACAGCTCTCGCAGCGGACCTCCATGGGTAACTCCTTATGCGGGCTCAGACCCGGGGCCGCCCGTAGTCCCGGTCCAGGACCAGCCCCTCGATGGAGGTGGTCTTTTCCCCGCGGGCGCTCTTGATGGAATCCAGAATTCGGCCGACAGCCGAACGCCGGGACGCGTAAGCGAGCGCCGTCGCCTCGCTGATCCGGCCGGCCTTGAAGAGCTCCGCAATGCTTTGATCAAAGGTCATCATGCCCAGGTGAGGACTGCTCTCGATGATGTCGTAGAAGGTCTTGCCGTCGCTCTCGCCGTTGAGAATGACGTCCTTTACCCGGATGTTGGACTGCATGATCTCAAAGGCCGCCACCCTGTCCCCGCCGACCCGCGGCAGCAGCCGCTGGCAAACCACCCAGCGCAGGGTGTCGGCCAGCCGAACCCTCAGCTGCCTTTCCTCGTTTTTTTCGAACATCCCCAGGATGCGGTTGATGGTCTGCCCGGCATCCACGGTGTGCAGGGTGCTCAGGACCAGCTGGCCGGTCTCGGCCGCCGACAGGGCGATATCCAGGGTTTCCTTGTCCCGGATCTCGCCCACCAGGATCACCTTGGGAGCCTGGCGCAGGGCCGCCCGCAGGCCGGAAGCGAAGGAGTCGAAATCCACCCCCAGCTCGCGCTGGTTGAAGGTGGCCAGCTTCTGGGAATGGACGAACTCCACCGGGTCCTCCAGGGTGACCACATGGACCGCCTTCTTCTCGTTGATCTCGTTCAGCATGGCGGACAAAGAGGTCGACTTGCCCATCCCGGTGGCGCCGGTGACCAGGATGATGCCGTTCTTTTCCCTGGTCATCGGGAAGAAGGCCGGCGGCAGATTCAGTTCCTCGATGCTGGGCACCCGGGTGCTCAGCTGACGCATGACGGTTGAGAAACAACCCTTCTGGGAGAAGATGTTCACCCGGAAACGGGCCTTACCGGCGAGTTGGAAAGAGGCGTCGCAGGAGCCGCGGCTGACGAGCTGACGGGTAAGGCGGCGGTCCCCGTCGATGAGGTTCAGGGCGAAGATCTCGGTCTGGAAAGGCGTCAGCCGGTCAATCGGCGGGGTGGTTTCCACCGGCCGCAGTTCGCCGTCGCACTCCACCTGCAGGGGCTTGTCCACAGTGACGAGCATGTCCGAAACGTTCTCGTGGGACTGCAGCATGGCGGACATCAGGTACTCGATCTGCTGGCGTCTCATGGCTGGCCCCTTCGAAGCCCTAGACTTCCGTGAAATCAGCCGGCGGCTGACGCAGGAAGGGCAGGAACTTGGCTTTTTCGTTGCACTTCGAGTAGGCCTCCTCGGCGCTGATGACACCCCTTTCCAGGTGGCCCGAGATGGCGTCGTCCAGGGTCTGCATGCCGTACTTGCGGCCGGTCTGGATCATGGACGGGATCTGGAAGGTCTTTCCCTCGCGGATGAGGTTGCGCACCGCCGGGGTGGCGATCATGATTTCCAGCGCCACCACCCGGCCCCGGCTGTCCATGCGCCGGAACAGTGTCTGCGCCACCACCGCCCGCAGGCCGTCGGCCAGGGTGTTGCGCACCTGGGCCTGCTCTTCCTCGGGGAAGACCTCGATGATCCGGTCTACGGTCTTGGCCGCGCTGGTGGTGTGCAGGGTGGCGAACACCAGATGGCCGGTGGCCGAGGCCTCGATGGCCAGGCCCATGGTTTCCAGGTCCCGCATCTCGCCGACCAGGATGATGTCCGGGTCCTCGCGCAGCGCCCCTCGCAGGCCGGCCGCATAACTCCGGGTGTGGGTGCCCACTTCCCGCTGGTTGATGATGGCCTTCTCGCTCTGGTGGACGAACTCGATGGGGTCTTCGATGGTCAGGATGTGGTCCTTGCGGGCGATGTTGGCCTCACGGATGATGGAGGCCAGGGTGGTGGACTTGCCGCTGCCGGTCGGACCGGTGACCAGCACCAGCCCGCGGGGCAGGGTGGCCAGTCGCTTGACCACGCTCGGCAGGCCGAGTTCCTCGCACGTCTTTATGGAGGTCGGGATTTCCCGAAACACGGCGCCGACGCCGTTCTGCTGCTGGAAGAAGTTGGCCCGGTAGCGGGCCAGCGTTGGAATCTCGTAGGCAAAGTCCACGTCCCCGCACTCCTCAAAGAGCTTCAGCTTGTGCTCCGGGGTGATCTCGTAGAGCATGCCCTTGAGGGAATCGTTGTCCAGTACCCTGTACTTGACCCGCTCCAGTTCCCCGTCGATGCGCAGCACCGGCTGCTGGCCCGCCACCAGGTGCAGATCCGAGGCCTTCTGTTCGTGCATGAGCTTGAAAAACGCATCGATCTGAGCCATTCATTTACCCTCCGGGATAGTGTCTCGATCACTCCCGATTTGCAGAATCCATGCCACGGCAGCCGGTTCTTATCCTCGCGCAGGGATGCGGGGACGCGGGGAACGACAATAAAGGGGATTTCCTCTGCGCCTCAGCGGCTCTGCGCGCTATGATGCCTTTGCCAGCAACCGGCAGCCGGCTCTTATCGTCGCGCAGGGACGCAGGGACACCGAGAACAACAATAAAGGGGATTTCCTCAGCGCTGCTGCACCTTCCATTGCAGTTACAAAACCGCCATCGGGATGGAAAAGCCGGGAGCCTGCTCTGGCGCCAGGGTTAAGGCACGCAGGCAGTGGGCCCCGGGAGGCTTCTCTCCACTTCCCTCCGGGCCGGAGGCCAAGGACTCCCGTCAGTCAGCTTCGAGAAGCCCCCCAGGGCCAGTTTGCCGAAGCCCGGCGGGGGATAAAGGTCGCCGGCGCTCCGTTACTGGCGTCATAGACGCTCCTGGCGGCCGGTGCTACTCTTCGAAGGCCTGGACCTGGTAGGTGGAAACCTCGAGGCCGCCTTTCTGCCAGGCGTCGGCCTCGAGGCCGGCCTTGAGGCAGAGCTGGGTCAGAAAATCCTTTTTGTCCGGCAGCTGTTCCCAGACCTGCGGCAGGAAGGTTGCCTGGCGGAACTCCTTTTTGACGATCACGCCGTCCTTTCCGGGCTGCAGCTTTTCCAGCAGGTCGCGGCTGCCGGAATATTTGAGCGGCTGCGGCTCGCTCAGGATGCTGACCTCGATCTCCACCTTGCCCCACTCCGCCCGGGACAGGGGCAGGAAGCGCGGGTCCCGGAACGCAGCGTGGAGTGCGTTGGCCCTGACCCCCTCGACGAGTGGGCCTTGGGCTACGATGTGGCCGATGCAGCCCCGCAGCCCGCCCGCCACGGTCAGGGTGACGAAAACCCCCCTCCGTTCGCGGCAGACGGCCGGAAGGTCTTCGTCCCGCGCCTCGGCAGGCGGGCGGCCGCCGATCTCCGCGTCGATCGCCAGCCGGGCGATACCCAGCAGGAGTCTGCCCTCCTCCGCGCTCAGCTTGCTTTGGGGCCTCATGTCATGCTCTCCTCTGGGCCGGCTTGACTCCCCCTGCCGGCTCTTCTATAGTGCGGCAACCGTTCACCCAAGGCCGCCGGGACGCAACCGCCCCATTCTGGCGCGCCGCTCGCGCGGGAGTCAAGTTGGAGACCCAGAAGCAGCGGAAACAGCGCGCGCAGCGGATCTTCGCCGCCCTCGACCCGCTCTACACCTTGGATAAGACGGCGCTCCGCTACCGCTCCCCCTTCGAGCTGCTGATCGCCACCATTCTCTCCGCCCAGTGCACGGACACGCGGGTCAACCAGGTCACCCGCACCCTGTTTCAGAAATACCGGGAACCGCGCGACTACCTCGAAACACCGGCGGCCACGCTGGAAGCCGATATCCGACCCACGGGTTTTTTCCGCAACAAGGCCTCCTCCATCCGGGGCTGCTGCCGGGGTCTGATCGAGCTCTACGGCGGGGAGGTCCCGGCCACCATGGAGGAGTTACTGAAACTGCCGGGGGTGGGACGAAAGACTGCCAACTGCGTGCTCGGGGCGGTCTTCGGCGTGCCGGGCGTGGTGGTGGACACCCACGTCAAGCGCCTCTCCCTGCGGCTGGGCCTGACCGAAAACCGCAACCCGGACCGAATCGAGCAGGACCTCGCCCGGCTCCTGCCGCCGGAAAAATGGCGCCGCTTCTCGGACCTGCTCATCTACCACGGCCGGGAGATCTGCAAGGCCCGCAAACCGGATCACCTCCGCTGCCCGGTTTTCGACCTCTGCCCCTCCAGCCGCCTCTGACGCCTGACGCGAAATCCGAAGCACCAAATCCGAAATCCCAAACAATATCAAAATCCAAATGCTTCAATGACCGAAACTGCACCAGGCCACCGGGACTCTGGTTCTGTCCACTGCCCGTGACCGCCAATCACCTGCTCGGGTGCCTCATGCCGAACGCCTGACACCGCTCTTGTTTCCGCCTTCCCGTAATCCTTACCCCTTGATCCTTAATCCTCCCCCTGAGGCCCGACGCCCGGCTTTGTTTCGCATTTCGCATTTCACATTTCGCATTTCGAATTTGCTTACCCCTTACCCCTTGATCCTTAATCCTCCCCCTGAGGCCTGACGCCCGGCTTTGTTTCGCATTTCGCATTTCACACCTCGCATTTCGAATTTGCTTACCCCTTACCCCTTGATCCTTAATCCTCCCCCTGGGGCCTAGTCGTCCTCGAACTCCGCAACCACAAAAGTATGATCCGAGGGTTTCGGCTCCAGCCGCGGCGCGGTGTCTATCCAGACCCGCCGCGACCGCCGCGCCAGCGGCGCGGTCGCCAGCAGGTAGTCGATCCGCCAGCCCATATGACGCTTGAAGGCGTTGGGGATGCGGTAATCCCAGAAGGTGTAGTGCCCCCCGCAGGGCTCGTGTTTCCGAAACAGGTCCGCCAGGCCCCACTCGAGCAGCCGCCGCAGGGCCTTGCGCTCCTCCGGGTGAAAGCAGACCTGGCCGTCCATGGCCTGCGGGTCGTGGACGTCCAGCGGTTCGAGGGCCACGTTGAAGTCCCCGCCCATCAGCAGCAGGGAATCGGGCCGGTGGCGCCTCTCGAGGTGGTCCAGCAGTCCCCGCAGCCAGTCCAGTTTGTAGCGGAACTTCTCGCTGCCCACGGCGACACCCTGGGGCACATACACGCTGATGACCGTGAGATCCCCGAAGCGGGTCTCCAGAAAACGGGCCTCTTCGCCGGGTTCACCGCCGAGCGACCCCCGCACCGCATCCGGCTCCCGGCGGCTGAGCACGGCCACGCCGTTGTAGGACTTCTGCCCGCGGATCGAGCTGCGGTAGCCGGCCTCGCCCAAGGCGGCGGCCGGGAAATCCGGGTCCTGGGCCTTGGTCTCCTGAAGGCAGAGCAGGTCCGGCTGCTGCCGCTCGAGCCATGCGAGCACAATCGGCAGCCGCGCCCGGATCGAGTTGGCGTTGAAGGTGGCCACCTTCAGCATGCTTTCCTCCCTGGGTTTTTCCTGAGCAAAGGCGGAGGTTCCGTCTGCGGGAGTGCGCCGCGGCGGCTTCAAGCGGCCTCGGCCAGCACGGGTATATAAAAGGAGACGGTGGTCCCCGCACCGGCCAGGGATTCGATCTGCAGGTGACCCCCGTGGCGCCGGACGATCGAATGGGCCGTGGTGAGCCCCAGGCCCAGGCCTTTCCGGGTCCCGCGCTGCTTGGTGGAAAAATAGGGATCAAACAGCTTGCCCAGATTCGCCTCGGGAATGCCCGGTCCTTCGTCCCGCACCGAGACCTGCACGTATCTTCCCGGCTCCAGGGGAAACCCGGCGTCTCTCTCGGCTTCCTGGACCCGGACGTTGGCCAGCGTGACCTCCAGCCGGCCCTTGCCCTGCATGGCCTCTGCCGCGTTGCCCACCAGGATGTCCGCCAGCTGTTCCACCTGCCGGCTGTCGAATTCAACCGGCCAGAGGGCTTGCGGTGCCTCGATCTCGAGCTCCACCGCTGTTTCCCGGAGCGCCCGCTCGGCCCGGCTGCGCACACAGCCGAGCAGCGACCCCTCTGCTTTCACCGGCGCCCCGCCCGGAGCGAAGGTAAGGAGCTGCCGCGCCAGGTCCCGCGCGCGCAGGCTGGCCCTGCGCGCTTCTTTCAGGTTGCCGCGGATACGGCCGTTGTCCGGTGACAGCATTTCCGCCAAGTCGATGTTCCCCATGATGGCCGTCAGCAGGTTGTTGAAGTCGTGGGCGATGCCGGCCGCCAGAAACCCGATGGATTCCAGCCGCTGGACCTTGACCCGTTCGGCCTCCGTCTTCTTACCGGCCGTGATGTCCATGAAGTTGGCCAACACCGCCGGCTGGCCCTGGAAGGTGACCGGGGTGGCGGTCTCCATCAGCCAGCGGACGCTGCCGTCCTTGCGCACCCCTCGGTACTCGTAGGGCTGCACCGACTCGCCCTTCAGCATGCGGGCGGCGCTGCGCCTCACGTGCTCCTGATCCCCGGGATACACCAGATCCATAGCCCGGCGATCCCTGAGCTCAGCCTGAGTGTAGCCGGTCAGCTTCTCGAACTGCGGGTTGATCATCCGGAAGTGCCCCTGCTGCAGGATGTAAAGGCCCAGCTCGGCATGCAGGAAGAGGTCCCGAAAGAGGCTCTCGGCCTGCCGCAGCGGGGTGACGTCGGTGAGGGCCACGATGCTCTCCCGCGTCTCCGGCATCATGGTGACCCGGGCGATCACGTTCTTCAGCCGGCCCTGCCGGTCCCGGAACCGGAACTCGTACTGCGCGGGGGCCTCGCCCCCCTCCTGGCGCCGTTCGGCGTGATAGGCTTTCAAACGCCCGACGTCCTGCTCATCGACGAAAAGGGGCCATTGGATGCGGCCCTCGATCTCCTGCTTGGTATAGCCGGAGAGCTTCTCGAATTCGGAATTGGCGTGCACGATGCTCATGTCGGCATCCACGATCAGGGTTGCCGTGCCGGTGTTCTCGAACACCTTGCGGTGGCGCTCCCCGCTCAGGCGCAGGGCCTGCTCGTATTTCCTCCGCTGCCGGATCTCCCCGCTCCCTTTGCGGTAGAGAAGGAGAATCACGGCCAGCAGGATGCCCAAGCTGAGGGCGAAAAAAACCGCCGTGTCGAAGAGCGGCGCGCTCGCGGCGCGCTCCGTGTCCTCCAGGTCGTGCAGGTAGAGCACCTTCCAGCCCGGGAGCGCCTCGAGGGCGGCCTCGTGGAAACTGAAGCGTCGGCCGCGCGGAGTCCTCCAGCACCCCCGGCCCCCCGGCCCGGAAGCCGATCCAGGGCCAGGGACCCTGGCCGAACTGCCGGGCGGCGGCGATCTTCGCCGCCTGCTCGGGCGGGACCTCCCGGAACAGGTGGAGCAGAGTTTCGCCGCGGTTGGCGTCGAAGATCACGCCGTGGGGGTCCACCAGGAAGACCAGCCCGTCCTGGGCCGTGCTCAGCTCGCGGGTGATGGGCTCGATGGGCGCCTTGATGACGGCCACGCCAAGCGCCCCCTCATCCTCCCCTTGGTAGATCGGGGACCCGAAATAGACCCCCCGCCGGCCGCTGGTGACCCCCAGGGCCATGTAGGGCGCGGCGCGGCCTGCGAAGGCCTCGCGGAAGTAGGGCCGGAAGGCGTAGTTCTTGCCCACGAAGCTGTCAGGCTGATGCCGGTTGCTGGAGGCGACGGTGGTCCCCTCGATGTTCATCACGTAGCACACCTCCACCTCCAGGGCGGAGGTGAACTGATCGAGAACGGCATTGCCATCCTGCAGGGCGCCGTCAGAGTCCCTTTGCAGAGCGCGGATCATCGTCGGCAGGCCGGCCAGGGTCCGCACCGCCTTCTGGTGGTCCATGAGGCGGCCGTCCACCTGGTCGGCGATGGAAAGCACGCGCACCTCGGCCCGGTGGTGGGTCTCGCGGATGGCCGTGTCACGCAGAGCCTTCAGGTAGAGGAAGCCGCCGGCGGCCATGGACAGGAAGGTGAGCAGGGCCATCAAAGCCAGGATGGGTCGGATGCGGGCGCGTTTGCGGGGCTCGGTCATGGGTTGTGTAGAACGGCGGCTCTCTGCACCGGGTCACCCGAAGGTGAAGCCCTTCTCGCGAAACACCTTGAGGCAGGCCTCCACGACCGCCGGGGAGTAGGCGATGCCCTGCTGCAGGAGCACCCGGATGGATTCCTCGTCGTCCACCACCAGGATGCATCCCTTCCCCCGCCTCATCCATGCGCCCCCTCCTGCGGGTGTTCATGGAGGCCGCCCGGTCAACCGGTCGGCGCCGCTCCCGTTACAGCCGGTATGGCTGGACTTCACGATCCGTGCCAGGAAACCCGATCGCGGCTATTTCACCCGGCTGCCGGGCCGGGTCCCGGCGTCCGGGACGAGCAGGTGAACTCCGGTTTCATCCTCGGCCGCCAGCACCATGCCCTGGGACTCCACCCCCATGAGCTTGGCGGGAGCCAGGTTGGCCACCAGAATGACGGTCTTCCCCACCAGCTCCTCGGGGCTGTAGTGACCGGCAAGCCCCGCGACCACCTTTCGTTCCTCACCGATGTCCACGGTGAGCTGGATGAGCTTCCTGGACTTGGGGACGGCTTCGGCCGCCTTTACCAAACCAACCCTTAAATCCAATTTTTGAAATTCGGTAATGCTGACCGGATCGTGCTTCAGTTCGGTCATCGGTTTCCCTCCCTGTGCTCCCGGCGCCTCCGTCGGCTTCTCGATCCGCGGGAAAAGGGCCGGCGCCTTGACGATTCGGGTCGCCGGCCGCTCCGCGGCCCATTGCCCGAGATCCGCGAGCTTGAAATCCAGCCCTCGGCCGTCGAGAGCCAGCTGGGCCTGGATCTTCTCGGCGGACTCGGGCATGAAGGGCCAGAGCAGCACCGAGATCACCTTCAGCGGTTCCAGCACATGCCACAGGACAACCGCAAGCCGCGGCCGGTCGGACTTGGCCAGGACCCACGGCGCCATGGTGTCGATGTAGCGGTTCACCATCCCGATCAGGTCCCAGACGGCCATCAGGGCCTTGTGAAAGGCCATCTCCTCCATGAAGGCCGGGTACTCTTCGAGCAGCCGCCCCAGGGCCTTCCTCACCCCCCCCTCCGCCTCGGAGGCGGCGCCGGGTTCCGGCAGCCGGCCCTGGAAGTACTTGTCCACCATGGTCAGGCTGCGGCTCACCAGGTTGCCCAGGTCGTTGGCCAGATCGGCGTTGAGGCGGTTCACCAGGGCTTCCTCGCTGAACTCTGAATCCAGCCCGAACACCATCTCCCGCAGCAGGAAATAGCGGAAGGCGTCCAGGCCGTAGACGTCCACCAGCTGGAGCGGCCGAACCACGTTGCCCAGGCTCTTGGACATCTTGCCCGAGTTCACGTTCCAGTAGCCGTGCACGTTGAGGTGGCGAAAGGGTTCGATCCCGGCCGACTTGAGCATGCAGGGCCAGTAGATGCCGTGGGGCTTGAGGATATCCTTGGCGATGATGTGCTGGGCCACCGGCCAGAACCGCCGGAACAGATCACCGTCCGGGTAGCCGAGGGCCGAGACGTAGTTGATCAGGGCG
The DNA here is from genome assembly GCA_963704245.1 of uncultured delta proteobacterium. Classification (GTDB taxonomy): domain Bacteria; phylum Desulfobacterota; class DSM-4660; order Desulfatiglandales; family Desulfatiglandaceae; genus CAVPHJ01. The sequence goes on along the minus strand of CAVPHJ010000012.1, from coordinate 132,204 downwards.
TCGAACCAGACGTAGGTCACGAAACGCTCGTCGAAGGGCAGGGAGATCCCCCAGCTCAGCCGCGACTTGGGCCGCGAGATGCAGAGATCCTCGAGCGGCTCCCGCAGAAAGGCGAGGACTTCGTTGCGATACCTCTCGGGCCGGATGAAATCCGGGTTGCGGCGAATGTGGTCCTGCAGCCACTCCTGGTAGCGGCTCATCCGGAAAAAGTAGTTGGCCTCGCGCACGACCCGCGGCTCGGTCCGGTGGTCCGGGCACTTCCCGTCCACCAGCTCGCGGTCCGTGTAGAAGCGCTCGCAGCCGACGCAGTAACGGCCCTCGTACTCGCTGAAGTAGATGTCCCCCCTTTCCATGACCCGGCCCAGGATCCGCTGCACCACCTCCTGGTGGGACGGGTCGGTGGTGCGGATGAAGTGGTCGTTCGAGATGTGCAGCCTGGGCCACAGCGCCCGGAAAAGCCCGCTGATGTGGTCGGCGTAGGCCTGGGGCGACTGGCCGGCCCGGGCGGCGGCCTCCACGATCTTGTCGCCGTGCTCGTCGGTGCCGGTCAGGAAGTAGGTGTCGTGCCCGGCCAGCGCGTGGAAGCGCTTCAGCACGTCGGCCACGATGGTGGAGTAGGCGTGCCCGAGGTGGGGTTCGGCGTTCACGTAGTAGATCGGCGTGGTGATGTAGAATGCTGAGGTCAAGGGACCGGCTCACTCCTTCCTGGTTTTCTTCTTCGGCGGCGCCGGAAGATTCAGGTCCTCCAGGCCGATTTCCGTTTCCTGACCCGATTCCAGGAGCACGGTCAAGGTTTCCCGCAGCACGTTCTGCCGCACCACCTTCCCCGCCCCGAGACGCGTGGAGACCGTCTTGCCGGCCTTGGGGAAGAACTTCTTCATGTTCTCGTAGTACTCCTGCTCGTAGGTGAGGCAGCACATGAGCCGCCCGCACATGCCGGAGATTTTCCCGGGGCTCAAGGACAGGAACTGCTCCTTGGCCATCTTGATGGTGACCGGCGCGAACTGGTTCAGGAAGCTGGCACAGCACAGGGGGCGGCCGCAGGTTCCCAGCCCGCCCACCATCTTGGCCTGGTGCCGGACGCCGATCTGGCGCATTTCGATCCGGCTGCGGAAGCGCTTGACCAGGTCCTTAACCAGGTCCCGGAAATCCACCCGGCCCTCGGCGGTGAAATAGACGACGATCTTGCCACCGTCGAACTGCCGTTCCACCGCCACCAGGCTCATGGGCAGTTCCCTCCGCCGGATGGCCCCGTAGCAATAGCTGTAGACATCATCCTCGAGCTCGCTGTTTTTCTCGTAGCCTCGGATCTCCTCCGGCGTCGCCAGCCGGAAGACCTTCTTCAGGGGCCGTTCGGGAAGCTTTCCCAGCCTGGCGTGCGGCTCGTTGCAGACGCACCCGATGGCCGGCCCCTGATCGGTGATCACCATGACCTTGTCACCCCGGTTGAGGACAAAATGGCCGGAGTCAAAATCGTAGACTTTGCCCTTCTGTTTGAACTGAATCCCGACGATCTTGTTCATGCCCGGTCCGACTCGGTTGCGGGGTCCGGTCCGCGGACCCCGGGATGTTCAGCGGGTGAAAGGCGCCTGAGGCGGAGCAGCAGATGTTCCAGCACCAGCAGGGTGTTGCGGTTGCGCCGCAGGTCCCGCTCCGCCTCGTCCAGCAGCCGCAGGCTCTTTGACCAAATTTTTTATTGTACAGTGCTCCGCCGTGTTTTTCAACTTCAGGGAAAGATCCGCGTTGACGAGCAGTGGCTCTGGTGCCCCTGTTTTCGTCAGCAGAAGATCGCGGTACCAGCTGCGCCAGGCTCCGAGCAGGTCCGGGATCCGATCCCCGCCGCCGTCCTGCCCCCGGCGCGAGCCGGGCCGCGCGCGGGCGGCGATCTCCGCCGCCAGGTCCAGCAGCCGCCCCTCCGGCAGGACCGCCAGCGCCATCGCCTCCTCCAGCCACTGCAGCCGCAGCTCGAGGAAACCCCGGCCGCAGAGCTCCAGCGCCCTTCCCAGGCTGCCCTCGCTGTGCCGGGCCAAGATGTCGGCCCCGGCGGAGTCGGCCTCGCCGCGCTCGACCAGGGCCTTCGCGATCGTCTCCCGGGGCAGGGGCTGGAAGGTGATTTTCTGGCAGCGGGACAGGATGGTCGGAAACAGTTCCCGGCTTTCGGCGGCGCTCAGGACGAACACGTTGCCGGGCGGAGGTTCCTCCAAGGTCTTCAAAAAGGCGTTGGCCGCCTCGCCGGTCATGGTTTCGGCCTGTCTGAGCACGCTCAGCCGGTAGCGGCCGGCGACGGGCGCGAAACCCAGCCGGCGGTTCATCTCCCGGATCTGTCCGATTTTGATGTTCTGACCCTCGGGTTCGATAAAAAGGAAGTCCGGAAAATTCCCGCTGTCCATCTGCCGGCACACCAGGCAGCGGCCGCAGCTGTCGCTGCCCTCCGGCCTCAGGCAGTTGAGCGCCGCGCCCAGGGCCCGGGCGGCGGTGAACTTGCCGACCCCGGCCGGCCCGGCGAACAGGTAGGCATGCGGGATCCGCTCCCCGGCCAGCACCTGCCCCAGGAACCGCCTGGCCTTTTCCTGCCCCAGCATCTCCGCAAACCTCATCACCCGCTCCTTCACGCTGAGTTGGCCACGTGCTGCTCGAGGCGTTCCAGCAGCCGGGCCTCGATCTCCTCCTCAGTCATCCGGGCATCCAGCACGCTGAACCGCTCGGGCTCCGCTCGCGCCAGCGACAGGTACCCTTCCCGGATCCGGCGATGGAAATCAAGGTGTTCCCGCTCGAAGCGGTCCATGCCGCTTTGCCCCGAGGTGCGGTCGCGGCGCCGGGCCCGCTCAAGCCCGATCTCGGGCGGGCAATCAAGCAGAAAGGTCAAGTCCGGCCGGAGCCCCCCGGCCGCCCTCCGGTTCACCAGGCTCACGAATTCCGGGTCGAGCCCGCGGCCGTGCCCCTGGTACACTGTGGTGGCGTCCGCAAAACGGTCGCACAGCACCCATTTCCCGCTCGCGAGGGCCGGCCGGATCACCTCCTCAACGTGCTGCGCGCGGTCGGCCGCGTAGAGCAGGAGCTCGGCCAGCGGCGCGAGCCCCTGGTTGCGGGCATCGAGCAGAATGCGCCGCATTGCCTGGCCCGCGTCCGTGCCGCCGGGCTCAAAGGTCAGCACGCAGGGCCGCCCCAGGGCCCGCAGCCGCTCGGCCAGCCGCCTGGCCTGGGTGGACTTGCCGCAGCCTTCCATACCCTCCCAGGTGATGAACACAGCACACTCCAACTGCTCAAAATGAATAACTTTTTTTCTTTATTCAGGATACACCAAGACACGGTTTGGATCAAGTCCGGCGGTTGCCAGACCGAAAACAGCCTTCCCGGGTTCCGCAGGAAAATCCGGCGGCTGCGTTTTTTTTGTTGACAAACCGAGACAAATGGCTACTATCCCGACACTCTTCCTAACGCATGGCCTTCGCCGAACCATATAACTCATCCTTTTCTCTTGGAAACCGATGAGCCTTCGAAGGAAGAAACCCACGAACCCTCCAAACGCCCCTCGCGGGCGCAACAGGAGCAGGAGCAAGAGGAGTCGGAGTATGGACGATGTTCGCAATGAGTTCTTGCAGAAGCTGTATCTCAGGCAGGCCGAGATCGAACGCGCCCTGGAGCAGTTGATGCACAGCCAGCGGGAATACAACGACCAGACCGCTGCCAATCACATCAACGATGAAACCGACCACGCCCAGCGCGAGGCCTCGGTCGCCAACATCTACAGCCTCATCGAGCGCAAGGCCCGGGAGCTGAATGGGGTCAGCCGCCTCATCCGCCAGATCGGCCGTAACGGCAGTTTCGGCGTGTGCGAGGAGTGCGGCGACCCGATCCCGCCCGAGCGCCTGATGATCATGCCGGATGCCACCCTGTGCGTGCCCTGCCAGCGGGAGATGGAGAAATTCGTCACCATGCGCCACCCGGCGCTCAAGAATGGCCTGGAACGGACGCGAAAGGCCGAGGACGAGGGCGAGCCCGAGGATATCGGCGGGCTGTACGACATCGACTTCGAGTGGATGGACTTTGACGACGAGGAAGCCCTCCCGCTGCTGAAGAACGAAGATCAGGACGCCTGAAACCCGGCTTGCGCAACAGAAAGCCGGGATGCGGTTTAGGTCCGCATCCCGGCTTTCCTGTTCCTGGGAAATCGCCCGTCCCGCGCGCCGTTCACATGGTCTTGCAGACCTGCTCGATGGCGGCCGCCATGGCCTCATCCTCGCGCCGGATGTCCTCCAGCGTTTTCGGCTGCACCGATTTCGGTTTCTCGGCCAGGCCGTACTTCCACTTCAGGAACTGCTCGCCGGTGGTGGGGTAGAGGGCGTAGATCAGCAGGTCGAAGTCGTCCTTGGCCAGCGCCCCGATCTTGGCCCGCGCCTTCTCCAGCTCCGGCTCCAGAAAATCCGCCGCCCGCCCGGTCACCGGGGTCTGGCCGCGCTTGTAGTTCTTCAGCACCTTCTCCTGCACCCCCGCATCGATCGGCGTCGGCGTCTTGCCGTAGAGCCCGTAGACCAGGTCCTTCACCTCGTTGGTCACCATCTTGTACTTGCCGAACAGCACGTTCAGCACCGCCTGCACCCCCACGATCTGACTGGTCGGCGTCACCAGCGGCGGTGTCCCCAGCTCCCGCCGCGTGACGGCCACCTCCCGGTACACCTCGTCCAGCCGGTCCAGCGCCTTGGCCTCCTTGAGCTGGCTCACCAGGTTGGAAATCATCCCCCCCGGCACCTGGTGCGCCAGCACCCCCGTGTCGATCACCGACATCTTGTGCTTGGCCAGGTAGTCGCGGTACTTCGGGGCGACGGTCTCCATGTAGTCCCCCATCTCCAGCAGCACCCCCAGGTCAAAGCCCGGGTCCCGGTCCGTCCCTTCCAGGGTCGCCACCAGCGGCTCCACCGCCGGCTGCGAGGTCCGCAGCGCAAAGGGCGCCAGACACGTGTCCACAATGTCCACCCCGGCCTTCACCGCCTCCAGGTACACCATCGAGGCCATCCCGCTGGTGTAGTGGGTGTGCAGGTGGATCGGAATCGTGATCTCCTTCTTCAGCTCCGTGATCAGCCGCGCAATGTCAAAGGGCGACATGATGCCCGCCATGTCCTTCAGACACAGCGAGTCCGCCCCCATCGCCTGCAGCTCCCCGGCCTTGCCCAGGTAGTAGGGCAGGTTATACACCTCCCCGCCCATCTGCCGCTCGGTCAGCGAGTAGCAGATCGTGCCCTGAAAATGCTTGCCGTTGGCCTTGATCCGCTCCACCACCGTCTCAAAGTTCCGGAAATCGTTCAGCGCGTCGAACACCCGGAACACGTCCATCCCCGCCTCGCAGCTCTTGTCCACGAACAGCCGCGCCACATCGTCGGCGTAGTTGCGGTAGCCCACCAGGTTCTGGCCCCGCAGCAGCATGGAAAAAGGCGTCTTGCGGATGTGCTGCTTCAGCACCCGGATGCGATCAAAGGGGTCTTCCCCCAGAAACCGGTGCATCGTGTCAAAGGTCGCCCCGCCCCACACCTCCATGGCCCAGAAACCCACCCCGTCCATCTTCTCCGCGATCGGCAGCATGTCCTCGGTCCGCATCCGGGTCGCCAGCGTCGACTGGTGCCCGTCCCGGAACGTGTTATCCTGAATCTTCAGCGGGTTCTTCACCCCCCCTTGCAGAAACTGATTCATGTCGATCCTCCTCCTCTGCGGATGGCCCGGAGCCCCCGTAAATTGCCGGCCGCTTCGCGGGGACAAAAGCCTGTTTCGTTTGCCGGAATAATAGGTTAATATGCAGAACACGGTCAAGGGAATTCAACTTTCCCGCCGGTGCGCCGGCAATGAGCGGAGCCATGACAGAGGACGGTCGCAGGGTGTACACGGTCAGCGAATTGACCGCCGAGATCCAGAACCTGCTGGAGGGACGCTTCCAGTTCGTCTGGGTGGAGGCCGAGATCTCCAACTTCAGCGCTCCGCTCTCGGGTCACTACTATCTGACCCTCAAAGACGAAAAAGCCCAAATGCGGGCGGTCATGTTCCGGCTCCAGGCACGTCAGTTGAAGTTCCGACCCGAAGACGGGATGCGCGTGATCGCCCAGGGCCGGCTCGGGGTCTACGCGCCGCGCGGGGAGTATCAGCTGATTCTGGATTACCTGGAGCCCCTCGGGGTCGGCGCTCTGGCGCTGGCCTTCGAGCAGCTCAAGCAGCGTCTGGCGGCCGAAGGCCTTTTCGACGCGGCAATCAAAAAGCCGCTGCCCTTCCTGCCCCGGCGGGTGGCGGTCATCACCTCGCCGACCGGAGCGGCCGTGCGCGACTTTCTGAAGATCATCCGCCGGCGTTTCGCCAACATCGAGGTGGACGTGGTGCCGGTGCGGGTCCAGGGAGAGGGCGCCGCCGAGGAGCTGGCCGGCGCCCTGGACTGGGTGAACCGGCTGGGCGAAGCGGACGTGATCGTGCTCACCCGCGGCGGCGGCTCGCTGGAGGACCTCTGGGCCTTCAACCAGGAGTCCGTGGCCCGCGCTATCCGGCGTTCCGGGATGCCGGTGGTCTCGGCGGTGGGGCACGAGATCGACCTGACCATCTCCGACCTGGCGGCCGACTTCCGGGCGCCCACCCCCTCGGCGGCCGCCGAAATGCTGGTCATGGAAAAAGAGGCCCTCATCAGGCGCCTGGAGGAGCTGGCCGGCCGCACCATCGCAGCGGTGTCGCTCACCATCAGCCGGAGCCGCAAGGAATTCGGCCACCTGAGCCGGCGGGTGCGGGACCCCAGGCGCCGGCTGGCCGAAGCCTGGCTGCGCCTCGACGAGCTCCTGGGACGGCTGCCGAGGCTCTTCGGAAGGGTTCTCGAGAACGCCCGGGCCCGGCTGACGCGGGAGGGCAGGGCGCTGACGGCAGGCTCGCCGCTGACCCTGGCGGCGGCCGGCCGGCAAGGGCTTGGCCTCCACCGCGAGGCCCTGCAACGCGGTATGTCCCAACGGCTGGAGGATGAGAGTCGCCGTCTCCGTTTCCTGCAGCAGGCGGTCAAGGTCTTGAGCCCCCAGGCGGTTCTCGAGCGGGGCTACAGCATCACCTTCCGCCTTCCCGAGCGCCGGGTCGTGCGCCGGGCCGGCGAAATGACGGCCGGGGAGCAGGTGGAGGTTCGGCTGGCGGCCGGCGGGCTCTTCTGCGAGGTTCAGGAGGTCAGCGCGCGGGACGGCCGTGATGGGATTTGACACCACAGGGACATCGTAATAGATTCTGGCAGGGATCGGACATGACTGAAAAGAAATTTGAAGAAGCCATGCAGCGCCTGGAGCAGATCGTCCAGACCCTGGAACGCGGGGAGATCGCGCTGGAGGGCGCGCTGGAGGCTTTCGAGGAAGGGATGCAGCTCATCAAGTTCTGCACCGGCAAGCTCGAAGAAGCTGAACGCAAGGTAACGCTCCTGATCCGGGAAAGCGGCGGCAAGCTGACGCGGGAGCCCTTCGAACCGGACGGGAAAGAGGATGTCGGGTAAGGCGGTCCTGGACCTCAAAACCTACCTGGCGGAAAAGCGCGCCCTGGTGGACCGGGAGCTCGAGGGCCGGCTGCCGGAAACCGGAGGCCCGGCGGCAGAGCTGTTTTCCGCCATGCGCTACAGCCTTTTCGCCGGCGGCAAGCGCCTGCGGCCCATCCTCTGCCTGGCGGCGGCCGAGACGGCGGGCGGCTCCTCGGCCGGGGCCCTGCCGGTCGCCTGCGCCCTGGAATGCATTCATACCTACTCCCTGATCCACGACGACCTGCCCCTGATGGATGACGACGACCTGCGTCGCGGAAAACCCACCAATCACAAGGTGTTCGGCGAGGCGCTGGCCCTGCTGGCCGGCGACGGGCTGCTCACCGAGGCCTTCCGCCTGATCGCGGAAACCCCGGCCCCTCCCGAACGGCTGCTGCGAATCCTGAGCCTGATCGCCGATGCCGCCGGCTGCCGCGGCATGGTGGCCGGCCAGGCGGTGGACATCCGGTCGGAGGGCCGGGCGGTCGATGCCGGCACCGTGGAGTTCATCCACACCCGCAAGACCGCCGCCCTGATCCGGGCCTCGGTGCTCGCCGGGGCCCTCCTGGCCGGGGCTGCCGAGACCGGCCTGGCGGCGCTGGGGCGCTACGGTGACAAGGTCGGGCTGGCTTTCCAGATCTCGGACGACATCCTCGACATCGAGGGCGAAAGCGCGAGCCTGGGGAAAACGGTGGGGGCCGATCAGCAGCGCGGCAAGGCCACCTACCCCTCTGTGCTGGGCCTGGAGCCTTCCCGGGCGGCCATGGGGCGCCTGGTGGAAGAGGCCATCGCGGCGCTCCGGATCTTCGACCTGCGTGCCGATCCCCTGCGCGCCATCGCCCGCTACATCGTCGAGAGAAGGAAATGACCCCTCCTGAGAGCCAGACACCCCTGCTGGACCGGATCGACAGCCCGGCGGACCTCAAGGACCTCTCCTTTTCCGAGCTCGAGACACTGGCCGGCGAACTGCGACGGGCCATCATCCAGACGGTCTCCAGGACCGGCGGGCACCTGGCCCCCAGCCTGGGCGTGGTCGAGCTCACCCTCGCGCTGCATTTCGTGTTCGACGCTCCCCAGGACCGGATCATCTGGGACGTGGGCCACCAGGCCTATGCCCACAAGCTGCTGACCGGACGCCGCGATCGGTTTCACACCCTGCGCACCTACGGCGGGATCAGCGGCTTTCCGAAGCGCGGCGAAAGCCCCTACGACACCTTCGACACCGGACACAGCAGCACGTCGATTTCGGCCGGGCTGGGCATGTCGGTCGCCAAGGAGCTCAAGGGTGAGCACGGCAAGGTGATCGCCGTGATCGGCGACGGCTCCATGACGGCCGGCATGGCCTTCGAGGGCCTCAACCAGGCCGGGGACACCGAAAAGGACCTGATCGTCGTCCTGAACGACAACGAAATGAGCATCGCCCCCAACGTGGGCGCCTTCTCCTCCTTCCTCAGCCGCAAGCTCACCGGCCGGCGAATCGTGAACTTCCGCAAGGATCTGGAGAACTTCATCCGCTCCCTGCCCGGCGTGGGCGAGAACATCCTCAACCTGGTGCGCAAGAGCGAAGACAGCCTCATCACTTTTTTCACCCCCGGCATGCTCTTCGAGGCCTTCAAGTTCCGCTATGTGGGCCCGGTCAACGGCCACCGTCTGGACCGCCTGATCGAGGCCTTCGAGAACGTCAGCCACCTGGAAGGCCCGGTCCTGGTCCACGTGCTCACGGTCAAGGGCAAGGGCTACCCGCCGGCCGAGAAGGACCCCGCCCACTTTCACGGGGTGGGCGCCTTCGAGATCCCCACCGGCGCTCTGCCCGGCACGGAACCTCGGCCGCCCACCTACACCGAGGTGTTCGGCAAGACCATGATCGAGCTGGCCAAACGCGACGAGCGGATCTTCGCCATCACGGCCGCCATGCCGGAGGGAACCGGCCTGAGCGAATTCGGGCGGGTCTTCCCGAAGCGTTTCCTGGACGTGGGCATCGCCGAGCAGCATGCCGTGACCTTTGCCGCCGGGCTGGCGGTGGAGGGCTTCCGGCCGGTTGTGGCCATCTACTCGACCTTTCTCCAGCGCGCCTTCGACCAGATCATCCACGACGTCTGCCTGCCCGGCCTGCCGGTCGTCTTCGCCGTGGATCGGGGCGGCCTGGTGGGCGAGGACGGTCCGACCCACCACGGCCTGTTCGACATCAGCTACCTGCGCTTCCTGCCCAACCTGACCCTCATGGCGCCCAAGGACGAAAACGAGCTGCGCCACATGCTGTTCACCGCCCTGCAGCAGCCGGGGCCGGTGGCCGTCCGCTACCCCAGGGGCCAGGGTGCCGGCGTGCCCCTGGACCAGGAGTACCAGGCTCTGCCCATCGGCCGGGCCGAAGTCCTGCGGCCGGGGCGGGACCTGATGATCTTTGCCTTGGGCAGCATGGTGCGCCCGGCTATGGAGGCCGCCGCGGCGCTGGAGAGGGAGGGGCTGTCGGTCGGGGTGGTCAACTGCCGGTTCGCCAAACCGCTGGACGAGTCCCTGGCCGACCTGGCGGCGGACTGCGGCCGGTGCCTGGTGGTGGAGGAAAACGTGCGCCAGGCCGGGCTCGGTGCCGCCGTGCTCGAGCTGCTGAACGACCGGGGGGTCGAAGGCGTGCGAGTCAGCCGCCTCGGCCTGCCGAACCGTTTCATCCCTCACGGCCCGATCGGCCGACTGCTCCAGGAGGCCGGGCTGGACAGCGCGGGCATCCGGAAGGCGGCCCTGCAACTCTGCGCTGAATGACCAAGACTCGTCTCGACCAGTTGCTGATGCAGCGCGGGCTGGCACCCTCGCGCCAGCGTGCCCGGGCTCTGATCATGGCCGGCCTGGTGCGGGTGGATGGCGTGCGGGCGGACAAACCCGGGCGGTCTTTCCCGGAAGGGGCCACGATCGCCGTGCAGGAGGTTTCCCGCGCCTTCGTCAGCCGCGGCGGCGAAAAGCTGCAGGCGGCCCTCAGCCATTTCGGGGTGGAGGTGGCGGGAAATACCTGGCTGGACATCGGGGCCTCAACCGGCGGTTTCACGGACTGCCTGCTGCAGCACGGTGCCCGGCGCGTCATCGCCGTGGACGTCGGCTACGGGCAGCTGGACTGGAAGCTCCGCCAGGACCCCCGAGTGCGAGTGCTGGAGAAGACCAACGCCCGCCTGCTGACCCCCGAAGCACTGGGCGAAACAGTCGACGGCGCCGTCATCGACGTTTCCTTCATCTCCCTGCGGCTGGTCTTTCCGGCGGTTGTCCGGCTGCTCCGACCCGGGGCCGTGGTGGTCCCGCTGATCAAACCCCAGTTCGAGGTCGGGAAGGGGCTGGTGGGCAAAGGGGGCGTGGTCCGGGACGCCGCCCTGCACCGGCAGGTGACCGGCGAGCTGAGCGACTTTTTCCGGTCGCTCGGGTGGGCTGTCCGGGGCCCGCTGGCTTCCCCCATCCTGGGACCCAAAGGAAACCGCGAGTTCTTCCTGCTGCTCCGCCGCGGGGCAGACCCCGACGCCGAAGCCGAAAGAAATTACGGCTCCTGAATCCCGCTCAGGGATGGATGTCTCTGCTTGAAGGGTTCCTGAGGAAGCCTTACCGGGATGCCCGCTTCGAGGCCTTCAGCGGGTTCACCTTGACAACCGGCTTCGGCGCGCCCTCGGCCTTGACATGGGTGGCCATATTGCACCGCCCCACGCGCCACTTGGAGGCCGGGTCGGGAAAATTGATGCAGTATTCACCGGCTGAAAAGGACTTGGCCCGCTGGCAGCCCTTGCACTGCTCGATGATGGAATGGCAGGTTCCGCCGTTGTACTGGCAGCCTCTCTTGGTCATGAAATGGCACTCGTAACCCTGCTTGACACTTCCGCAAATCATGGCGACCACATCCTTTCTTTGTGGGATTCTGAATAGCCCCTCTTTATGCCAGAGAGGCCGTGACTTGTCAAGCAAAATAATAACGGTCGCGGCGGATGCAAGTCGTTTTTTTCGCAGGCCGGTTTCGGACCAGTCCATCGTCGGGAATTCCGCGCAAAAAGCGAATGTCGAACGCCGAATACGGATGTCGAATATCGAAGGCTCTCGGCCTACAGCCGTAAACCACTTCGACGTTCGTCATTCGTCATTCGACATTCTGCGGTTCCAGGAAGGAGGCCTTCAGCAAGCAGCGTCGAAAAGCATCCTCCCGCGCTGCCTCCAGCTAAGGAGTGCCGGGCTACTCCTCGGTTTCCGGGCGGAGCTGGAGCCCCAGCTCGGCCAGCTGGGCCGGATCCACCCTGGAGGGTGCGTCGGTGAGCGGGCAGGTCGCGCTGGTGGTCTTGGGAAAGGCGATCACCTCGCGGATGGACCGGGCGCCGGTCATGATGGCCACCAGCCGGTCGAAACCCAGGGCGATGCCGCCGTGGGGCGGGGCGCCGTACCGGAGAGCCTCCAGGAAGAAGCCGAACTTCGCCTGGGCCTCCTCCCGCGAGATGCCCAGCAGGTCGAAGATCTTCTGCTGCAGGTTCAGGCGGTGGATCCGGATGCTTCCGCCGCCCACCTCCGACCCGTTCAGCACCAGGTCGTACGCCCGCGCCCGGCGCCCGTTCGGGACCGGTCTCCAGCAGCGGGATGTCCTCCTCCATGGGCGCGGTGAAGGGGTGGTGGACGGCAACCAGCCGCCCCTCGGTCGGGTCGTGTTCCAGCAGCGGAAACTGGGTGACCCAGGTGAAAGCCAGCGCCTGCTCGTCGATGAGTCCCAGCCGGCGGGCGACTTCCGAGCGCAGGGCTCCGAGGGCCTGGTGGACGACTCCGGGCAGGCCGGCGACCGCCAGGATCAGGTCCCCGGGCGCGGCTTCCATCCGCCGGTTCACGGCCTCCTTGAGAGGCTGGTCGAAGAATCGCTCCAGCGGCGACTGCCAGCCGGACTCCGCCACCCTGATCCAGAGCAGGCCCGGGGCGCCGAACCCCTTGACGAACCCGGTGAGTTCGTCGAGCGTTTTGCGGGAAAAGGAGCCGCTTCCGCCGGGCACCCGCACGGCCTTGACCACGCCGCCCTTTGCCAGCGTTTCTCTGAAGATGCGGAATTCGGAGCGGCCGGCCGGCTCGCTGAGGTCCTTCAAGGCCAAGTCGAAGCGCAGGTCAGGCCGGTCGCTGCCGTAGCCGTCCACCGCCTCGCGGAAGGTGAGGCGCGGGAGCGGATCGGCGATCTCGCGCCCGAGGATCTCGCGAAAGACCCGGCGCACCGTGTCCTCCACGACGGCCATGACGGCCTCTTCGTCGACAAAGGACATCTCCAGGTCCACCTGGGTGAACTCGGGCTGGCGGTCGGCCCGCAGGTCTTCGTCCCTGAAGCAGCGCACGATCTGGTAGTAGCGGTCGAACCCGGCCACCATGAGGAGCTGCTTGAAGAGCTGTGGGGACTGGGGCAGGGCATAGAAACACCCTTTGCTGACACGGCTGGGGACCAGGTAATCCCGGGCCCCTTCGGGCGTGCTCTTGGTGAGGAAGGGGGTTTCCACCTCGATAAACCCCTGCCCTTCCAGGCAGGAACGGATGGCGGCCGCAATGCGGTGCCGCTTCCTGAAAGCCCCGAAGACCCGCGGCCGCCTGAGCTCCAGGTAGCGGTACTTGAGCTTGAGGACATCCGAGGCATCCAGGGCGCCTTCCACCTGAAACGGCGGGGTTTCGGTGAGGTTCAGCAGCCTGAGCTCGCCGGCCCGCACCTCCACGGCGCCGGTGGGCAGTCGCGGGTTCTCCTGCCCGTCCAGCCGCCGCGCCACGGTGCCCCTCACGGCCACGACCCACTCGCTGCGCAGGGCATGGGCCCGGCCGTGGGCCAAGGCGTCCTGCCGCGGGTCGAACACGATCTGGGTGAGCCCTTCCCGGTCCCGCAGGTCGATGAAGATCAGGCTGCCCAGGTCCCGCCGGCTGTTCACCCAGCCCATCAGGATGACCTCGCGGCCCTCGTCCTCCAGCCTCAGGCTGCCGCAGTCGTGGCTGCGGCGCCAGCCTGCCAGAGACTGGGTTTCCACTTCCCCGGCAGACGGGGCAGCGGGGCTTTTCGGTGGCTCTTCGCCATGTTTCACAGATTCCGTCATGATTCATCACCCGCAGCCAAGACCCCCTTCAGCAGCCGCGGGACGAGGTCCGGCAGCGGGATCTCCTCCTGGGTCCCGGCGGCCATGTCGCGCAGGAGGACCCTGCCGGCGACCAGTTCGTCCTGGCCCACGATGAGCACCCTGCGGGCGCCGAGACGATCGGCCCGCTTCATCTGGGCTTTCAGCCCCTTGCTGTCGTACTCCATCTCCACCCAGAGCCCGGCTTTGCGCAGCGCGAGCGCCCAGCCGAAGGCCGCTTGTTCGGCCCGTTCGCCCAGGGCCGCGATGTACAGCGCCGGCCGGGCGGCCTCCGCCGGCCCCCTTTCCTCCAGCAGGGCCACCACCCGCTCCATACCGAGGGCAAACCCGATGGCCGGGTGATCGGGGCCTCCCAGCAAACTGGCCAGGCCGTCGTAGCGGCCTCCGCCGACCACGGCGTTCTGGGCGCCCAGGCTCCCGGTCTGGATCTCGAAGGTCGTGCGATTGTAGTAGTCCAGCCCGCGCACCAGCCTGGGGTTGAGCACGAAGCCGTAGCCGGCCTCCCGCAAGTCTGCCTGAACCGACTCGAAATGGCGCGCGCATTCCCCGCAGACGAAATCCAGGATGGACGGGGCCTGCGCCAGCGCCTCGCCGCAGGCCGGCACTTTGCAGTCGAAGACCCGCAGCGGGTTGGTCTCCGCCCTTCGCGCGCAATCGCCGCACAGTTCCCCCACGCGCTCGGCCAGGTAGCCGGCCAGATTTTCCCGGAACCGCTTACGGCACCCGGCGCAGCCCAGGGAGTTGATGTGCAGGGTCAAGCCGGTCAGGCCCAGGTCCTCCAGCAGCAGCATGGCTATGAAGACCAGCTCCGCGTCAGAACGAGGTCCGGGGTCGCCGATGATCTCGGCGTCGACCTGATGGAACTGTCTGAACCGCCCCTTCTGAGGCCGTTCGTGGCGGAACATGGGGCCGATGGTGAACAGCTTCTGCACCGGGTGCTGGAGGTACAGCCGGTTCTGCACGTAGGCCCGCACCATCGAGGCGGTGGCCTCCGGCCGCAGGGTCATGCCGCGACCCTTGCTGTCGGCCAGGGTGTACATCTCCTTGGAAACGATGTCCGTTTCCTGACCGATGCTGCGCGCGAACAGCTCGGTGCGCTCCATGACCGGGGGGTTAATCTCCCTGAACCCGAAGGCCGCGAAAACCTTCCTGGCCGCTCCCTCCAGCCGCCGCCAGTGTCCCATCTCCTCCGGCAGGATGTCCCTGAAACCCTTGATGCTGGCGAATTCCAACCCTCTCCCCCCTGCGGACTCAGCGATCCGGCGCTCCTGTGGATTCCCGCTGACCTGCCGCCCGGCACAGGCTGCGGGCCACTCGGATGACGGGATCCTCTAGCAAAAGCACAGGCTCCCCGTCAATTGGTTTTGCCCGCCCCGCCTCTCCCGTACCCCGTACCCCGTAATCCTTACCCCTTGATCCTTAATCCTTCCCCTGCCCCCGGCCGGCACTATATCATGGCGGGAGGCCGAAATCCATCTTGCGGTGCGCTCAGCGCGACGGCAAGAAAACAAGTCTTGACCTGGATTCCGCCCGGGGTTTAACTAGACAGCCATCATGATCCCCCTGCGCGACACCACCGAATCCAAGAGTTTCCCGGTCGTCAACGGCCTCATCATCGGCGTCAACGTATTCGTGTACCTGGTTCAGCTGGCCCAGGGCGAGGGTCTCGAGCGGTTCATCTTCATCTACGGGCTGGTCCCCGCCCGCTACTCCCTGTCCGAGCTCGGTGGCTACTTCTCTCCGGGCCAGCAGGCGCTCCCTTTTCTGTCCTACATGTTCTTACACGGCGGCTTCTGGCACCTGCTCGGCAACCTGTGGTCGCTCTACATCTTCGGCGACAACGTGGAGGACCGCCTCGGGTCCCTGCGCTATCTCTGTTTCTACCTGCTCTGCGGGCTGGCCTCCGGGCTGTCGCACCTGTTCATCAACTGGCAGTCCGAAATCCCCACCATCGGCGCCAGCGGCGCCATCGCCGGGGTCATGGGGGCCTATTTCCTGCTGTACCCCCGGGCCAAGATCCTGACCCTGGTCCCCGTTTTCATCTTCCCCCTGTTTCTGGAACTGCCGGCTTTCTTCTTCCTCGGCCTCTGGTTCGTGTTCCAGTTCATCAGCGCTGCAGGCGCCTCGGCCCAGGAGGGCGGCATCGCCTGGTGGGCCCACATCGGCGGCTTCCTCTTCGGGATGCTGTTCCTGAAGCTTTTCCTCCGGGTTCCCGAGATGGGGGTGTCCAGCAAGGTGCGCCGGAAGACCGCCCGGACAAAAACCCGCCGGCTGCAGGCGGTGCGGACCACCGCCCGGCCGGAGGAACCTCATCTACACGGCTCCATCAGCGTCTCGCCGCTGGAAGCCCGGCGCGGGACGAGCAAGCTGGTCAACATCCCGTGGGGCTTCCAGAAGCGCCTCTTCCGGGTCAAGATACCCCCCGGGGTCCGGGAAGGCACCCGTCTCCGGCTCGAAGGCATGGGCCGGCAGGTGCAAAGCGGAGAGCGGGGGGACCTGCTGCTGGAAGTCCGCATTCGGGAAGAGGATTAAGGATTAAGGATCAAGGGGTAAGGGAAGGCCGACGGCGAATACAAGATCCGGGTCGGGTGTGAGGCATCAGGCGTCAGGCGGAAAAGCGGAGAACGGGGGGACCTGTTGCTGGAAGTCCACATTAGGGAAGAGGATTAAGGATTAAGGATCAAGGGGTAAGGGAAGGCCGACGGAGAATACAAGATCGGGGTCGGGTGTGAGGCATCAGGCGTCAGGCGGAAAACCGGATACCCCGATGCCCGAGGCCTGAGACCTGACGCCTATCGTGCCAGACCTGGAGGGGACCCAGATGAATCAAATGAACCAGAGGAGTCAGAAGAACCCGCAGCTGCTGTTCCTGGGCACCGGGGCGGCCTGGGGTCTGCCGGAAGTCAACTGCGACTGTCTGATCTGTCGCGAGCTGCGCCGACTGGGCGAAAGCCGCGATCGTTCCGCGATTCTGCTCACGGCCGGCACCCGCCTGCTGCTCGACTGCGGCCCGGACATCCGCCACCAGCTGCTGCGCAGCCGGGTCGACCGCATCGACGCGGTCCTCATCAGCCATGAACACGGCGACCACTTCCTGGGGCTGGACGATCTGTTCGCCTATAAACGCAACCTGCCCCGTGACGCCTACACCGCAGTCCCCGTCTGCCTGACCCCCGAAAGCCGGGAGGTCATCAGCCGCCGGTTCGACTACCTGGAGGCCCTCGGTGTCATCCGCTTCCGCGAGGTCCAAAGCGGACAGTGGTTCCGCCAGGGGGATTTCTCGGTCTTCCCGTTCCGGACCGCACACGGGACCTTTGCCCATGGCGCGGTGGGGTTCGCCCTGCGCTTCGGGCAGCCGGGGGAAGAGAAGCTCCTGGTCTACACCTCGGATTTCATGGACCTGCCCGAGATCCCGGCCGAACTGCTGGAAGCGGACTGCCTGATCATCCAGTCTTTCTGGCTCAACGAACCCAAGGAAAACCGCCCGCAGCACATGAGCTTCCAGCGCGCCCTGGGATTCATCGAGGCCCTGCGGCCCAGAGGCCGCGTGTTCCTGGTCCACATGGGGGACGGCGACAGAGTGCCGGGCGACCCGGCCAACGTGTATGCCAAGAAGTACGAAGCACGCGATCCGCTGCGGCGCCCGGGTGGAGGTGAACCCTACCCGGTTCCGCTCAACCACCGCCAGTGGCAGGAAACGGTGGACCTCATCCTGCGGGACCGCTCGCTGCCCTACCGGGTGACCGTGGCCCACGACGGCCTGCGGGTGGACCTGTGAGCCGGACGTCAAGAAATTCGAAATGCAGAATGCGAAATAGTGGCAGGTTTCGGGTGTGAGGCGTCAGGCAAGGATGCCGCCGGCCGCCTGGAGCAGGTGGCCGGAAGCCGTCAGCGGGCGGATTTTCGGCGGGCGATGTCCTCGGCGGCGCGCACGCCGTCCCGGACGGCCGTGTAGATCAGGTTCGGGTGCTTTTTCTCCCGAAAGGCGCCCTCTTCCTCGATCATGATGTGCACCGGGCTGATGGCGCCGCCGATCACATACATTCCCCTGGTGCTGCTCTGGAGCGCGGCAGTCAGGAGGATGAGCCTGGCTCCCTCCTTGCCGATCCGGCAGACCCCTTCGGTGCAGGTGATCTGCTGCAGGCCCAGCCGGTCGAAGACCGGGGAAGGGCCTTGGGTGCCGATGCAGGCGATGACGTGCTTCATGGGGAAACTCATGCCCATCTGCAGCTCCACGCCCCGGCCGAGATCGACCTCCTGCGTCTGGATGATGAGCCGATCGACGCCCTCCTCGTCCACCTCGCCGATCCGGGGGACGGCGCCCTGAAGGATCTTGATGTGCCCGCCCAGCAGGATCTCCTCGCCCAGATCGCGCGCCACGTCCTTGTCGATCTTGAAGTGCCCCGTCTTGTGACCCCAGAAGACCGGCGTAATATCCCCCGCGCCCCGCTTGGCCTTGGACAGGGTGGAAACCACGTCGGCAGCCGCGTTTCCGCCCCCCAGCACCAGCGTCGGGGCATGGAGATGGTCGGCGGGGTTGTCCAGCTTCCGCGCCACGGTCTTGGCCTCGCCGTAGACCCCCAGTTCCACTGGGATGTTGCTCCCGAAGGCCAGCACGATGCTCCCGGCCCGAAAGCGGTTGTTCCTGGTGATCACGTTGAAGCCGTCCTTGTCCTTGGCGATGTCGAGGAACTCCTCGTTCAGCCGGATGTTCAGGTCGTACTGCTTCACACACCCCTCCACCTGCAGCAGGTACTCCTCGACCGGCATATGTTCCGGGCTCGGCTCCAGTTCCTTCACCGGGAAGGGACCGGTTTCGCCCTTCGGAATGGTGGGGTAGACTTTCTTTCCACGGGGATAGGAATCCACGATGCCCTGAAAGACGCCCGCCCCCTTTTCCAGCACGAGGTAGCTCAACCCGCTCCTGGTTGCCTGAACGGCGCAGGCCAGTCCGCCCGGCCCGGCACCGACGATGGCCACGTCGTAGCTCGTCATCCCGACACCTCCTGCGCTGCCTGGAGTTGGAGGAACATCGCCCCGGCAGCAAGGGCTATCTCCCATATTCGGCAGCCGCGGAGTTCTTGTCAAGGCAGGGGTACGGATTACGAAGTGCGGGGTACGGGAGGGCGCAAGGCGGGCATCGGGGTTCAGACGTTAAGCGACAGTCATGGGGTGGCGGGATTTTCGTTTGCGGCGCTCCTCTGTCTTTGGGATTGACGTGCCCTGGATTATCTGATTGACTCCGATTATCAGATATCGTTCGGAGAATAAGCCAAGTGTCGGGCGTCAGAGGCGCGGCCGGGGGTGGTGAGGTTTTCCGGAATGACTGCTGGAAGGGCGCCGTTCGGGAACTGCAGAATGTCGAAGTGGACATCCGTGGGTGTCAGACGCCGGGCACGCACACCCCGCAGCGCACGCACTCCCCCACCCGGCAGATGTCCGACTCCTCCCCGTTCAGGGCCCGGGCGTACTCCCGGCGCAGGAAATCCTTGCGCAGACCGTGCTCCAGGAAGTCCCAGGGCAGCAGTTCATCCAGCTCCTTGGGGCGGTGGACAAAGAAATCCGGGTTGATCGCGGAAGACCGCAGCGCGCGGGTCCAATCCCCTGCCAGGCTCCCCTGCAGGATGGCGCTCACCCGGCGGTCGCCCAGCGACAGGAGCGCCTGGACGTAGGCCCACCGGGGAACGTCCGTGCTCACCCGCACCCCGCCTTCACGCGACAACGCCCGCTTAAGCCACTTCTGCTTTTCCTTGAGGGCGGGCACCTCCTCCAGGGTGCACCACTGAAAGGGCGTGAAAGGCTTTGGAACAAAGCAGTTCACGCTGAGCCGGAGCTGGCCGATCCTCCCGCGCTGCGCCGACGCCTTCACCAGGTGGTGTTTGACCCCCTTCACCAGATCCACGATGGCGGCCAGATCCGCCTGCTCCTCGGTGGGCAGGCCGATGAGGAAATAGAGCCGGAGGGAAAACTCCCCGACCCCGGCAATCTTTTCAACCGCCTCGCCGATCTGCTCCCGGCTGAGGTGTTTGTTGATCACCCGCCTGAGCCTTTCAGACCCGGCCTCCGGAGCGATGGCCAGGGTCTTCTGGCCGCTCCGGCGCAGGTGTTCGAGAAACTCCGAGCTGACCGATTCCGCCCGCAGCGAGGACACGGAGAACTCCGCGCCGCGTTCGATCACATCCCCGCTCAGCGTCTCCACCCCCGGCAAATCCGACACGGCGGCGCTCAGCAGGCCGACCCGGCCACAGGTCTCCAGCGCCTCCGCCACCGACCCGCGCAGTTCGGCGAGGCCCCGGAAGCGCACGGGCCGGTACACGTACCCGGCCGCACAAAAGCGGCAGGAGCGGCCGCAGCCGCGCCCCAGCTCGATCAGCACCTTTTCGCCGAACTCGGTTTCCGGCGTGGTGATGACCGACCGGGTGACCGGTCCGTCCAGCGGGTCGTGGCGGGCGACCCGCACCTTTTCCGGGACTCCCGGCCGGATGGGGGTGAAGGCTTTCAGCGTGCCGTCGCGGTGGTAGCTCGGCTGGTACAGCGCGGGCACATAGACGCCGCCGACGCTGCGCGCCAGTCCCTCCAGCAGCTCGCTTTTAGGAGTGCGGCCGTTGCGGGCCTCCAGCAGCCGGTCGAGCAGCGCGTCCAGGCCGGCCTCGGCCTCGCCGATGAAAAACAGATCAACGAAGGGGGCCAGCGGTTCGGGGTTCAGGAAGCTCGTCACCCCGCCGGCCAGCACCAGCGGCCGGCCGGCGGGGCGCTCCTCGCTGAGCAGCGGGATCCTGCCCAGCTGGAGCATCCTCAGGAGATGGGGATAGTCGTTTTCAAAGGACAGGGAAAAGGCCAGCACCTCAAAATCCCGGATGGGCCGCTGGCTTTCGAGGGACAGGAGCGGTTTTCCCGACTGCAGGCAGAGGGACAATTCTTGACCTTCAGGCAGGAAAACGCGCTCCGCGACAATCTCAGGCCTTTCGTTGAGCAGACGGTAGATCGTCTGGAAACCCAGGTTAGACATCCCCAGCCGGTAGCCGTTCGGGTAGGCCAGGGCGAACGGCATCCGGCCGCCCCAGTCCTTGAACACCGTTCCCCGCTCGCCGGACAGACGCCGGCGGTAAAGGGAGACGATATCTTCCGGCACTCCCCTCACCCCCTGCCCGGGCGGCTCAATCCGCCTTGGCGCGCAGAAAGGTCGGGATGTCCAGGTCGTCCTTGAAACGGAGGCGGCTCAGGAGCCCTTTCCGGCCGCCGACTGCATCGTTGCGGGCCGGCTCTGCGGTGCCCTTGCCCTTGCGCTGGAAGGTGGGGATATCCAGATCGTCCAGGACCTCGCCGGTCGCGCTCCGTACCGTCCAGCCCTCCTCGGCCTCCTCCGGGGTGACCTCCCGGATGCCGACCACCTTGGACACATGCTCGCGCGCCAGGGCCCTGCGCTTCGGGAGTCCGTCGGTTTCGATCCCGGTGGCGATGACGGTCACCTTGATCTCGTCCTCCATCTCATCGTCGAACACCACGCCCCAGAAGATCTCCGCGTCCTCGTGGACCGCCTCCTTGATGAAGCTGGAGGCCTCGTCGATCTCCTCCATGGTCATGGAGGAACGGCCGCAGATATTCATCAGCAACCCCCGGGCGCCGTCGATGGAAACCCCCTCGAGCAGCGGGCTGTTCACCGCCATCTGGGCCGCCTCGGCGGCGCGGTTTTCCCCGTTGGCCCGGCCGGTGCCCATAATCGCGGTTCCCATTTCCGACATCACCCGGCGGACATCCGCGAAATCCAGGTTGATGAAGCCGTTGCTCATGATCAGGTCCGAAATGCCGCGCACGGCCTGGATCAGCACGTCGTCGGCCTTGGCGAACAGCTCTTTCAGGCTGGTGCTGCGGCCGCCGAGGTTCTTGAGGCGCTCGTTGGGGATGACGATCAGGGTGTCCACCTCCTGCTTGAGGTTCTCGATCCCCTCCAGCGCTCTTTTCATCCGCCTTTCGCCCTCGAACTTGAAGGGCTTGGTCACCACCGCGACCGTCAGGGACCCGGCGGCCTTGCTCTCCCGGGCGATGACGGGCGAGGCGCCGGTGCCGGTCCCGCCGCCCATGCCGGCCGCCAGGAACACCATGTCGAAGCCCTCGACCGCGTCCCGGATCTCCGTCACGCTTTCCTCGGCGGAGGCCTTGCCGATTTCGGGGTCTGCCCCGGCACCCAGCCCCATGGTGACCGAAGGCCCCAGCTGGATCTTGCGCGAGCACAGGGACCGGTCCAGATCCTGGCAGTCCGTGTTCGCCACCACGAAGCTGACCCCGTTGAGGCGGCTGGCGATCATGTTGCTGATCGCGTTGCCGCCGGCCCCGCCGATGCCCATGACCTGAATTTTTGCGCTGTGCCGTTCCTTTTCCTCTAAGAACTCGAATTTCATGACGTCCCTCCTTTTCCTGGGTTCAACAAAAGGCCATCATCCCTCGACCGTGGACCCCGGGCCGGTTCCCTGCCGACCCCGGACCCTTTCACGGCTACACCACGTCCTTGAACCAGCGCTTCATCCGCTCGATCACGCGGTTGAAGATATGAGCATCCCGGATTCTGAACTTCCTGGTCTTGCGGCTTGCCTTGGAACCGTGGAGAACCAGGCCCACGGCGGTTGCATACATGGGCTTGTTGACCACCTCCACCAGCCCGCTGATGCCCTGGGGGAACCCAACCCGGGCGGGCGTATTGAAGATCTGCTCGGCCAGTTCCACCACGCCCGGCAGTTCGGCCGAGCCCCCGGTCACCACCACCCCGGCGTTGACCAGGTCCTCGGAGCCCGAACGGGCCATTTCGTCCGCGATCAGGGAGAAGATTTCCTCCACCCGCGGCTCGAGGATCTCGCCCAGGATCTGCCGCGAGAGCACCCGCGGTTTTCTGCCCCCCACCCCCGGCACCTCTACGGTTTCATCCTTGCCGATCAGCGAGGTGAGCGCGCAGCCGTACTTGATCTTGATCTTCTCCGCCTCCAGTTTCGGCGTGCGCAGGCCGACCGCGATGTCGTAGGTCAGGTTGTTGCCGCCCAGAGCCAGGACCGAGCTGTGCCGGATCGCACCCCTCGAGAAGATGGCCAGATCCGTGGTTCCGCCCCCGAAGTCGAGCAGGGCGGAGCCCAGGTGCCGCTCCTCCCTGGTCAGGACCGCCTCGCTGGAGGCCAGGGACTGCAGCACGATGTCGCAGACGTCCAGCCCGGCCCGGTTCGCGCACTTGATGATGTTCTGGGCGGAGGTCACCGCGCCGGTAACCATGTGCACCTTGGCCTCCAGCCGGACTCCCGACATCCCGATCGGGTCCATGATGCCGTCCTGGTTGTCGACGATGTACTCCTGCACCAGGGTGTGGATCACCTCCCGGTCCATGGGAATGGCCTGGGCGCTGGCCGCCTCGATGACGCGCTCCACGTCCTTCCGGCTGACCTCCTTGTCCCGCAGGGGGATCACGCCCTGGCTGTTGAAGGCCTTGATGTGCCCCCCGGCGATCCCCGCGTACACGGAGCTGATCTCCACCCGGCCATGGTTTCGGCCTCCTCCACCGCCTCCTTGATGGAGTTCACCGTGTCGCCGATGTTGATCACCACTCCCTTGCGCAGCCCCTCCGAAGGATGGCTGCCCAGGCCGATGATTTCCACCCCGTCGGGACGCGCTTCACCGACCACGGCGCAGATCTTGGTTGTCCCGATGTCCAGTCCCACGATCAGTTCGTTAGGCATGCTGCCGGCCCCCGAGTCTTCTGCCCCATTTCAAAAAGACACCACCACACTGTCCATGTAGTTCAAGTCAATGGCCGTCACCTGTTCCAGGCGGCCCGACCGGGTCAAGTGCTCCGCCACCTGCGAGAGACCCCGGATCTTTTCCGTCAGAGCCTCCAGCTCCCTTCGCCGCTCCCCCGGGAGCCGGCCGCAGGGAAGCCGGATTTCCGCCGGCACCCCCTTGAAAAAGAGCGAAGCCCGATTGAATGCTCCCAGGTGGATCTCCGAAAGCGCGCTCAGGGACCACGGGCCGTCGCCGCGATCCAGCGCTTCCAGCAACTCCGCGGCCGCTTTCAGCCGCTCGCTGATGGCGGCCTCCCCATCCGGAAGTCCGGTGATGACCGGCAGGTCCGGCTTCTCCCATTCCTCTAGCCGCTTGAAGATCTCCCCCTGGGCGTTGAGGTAGTGGAAGCCCCGGCTCAGGACCAGGGCGATGGGCCGCTCCGGCATCGCCTGGATGATCAGGGTGTGAGGAAAGCGTTTTCTCAGCTGAACCTCCTTGATCCAGGGGTGGGCCTCCATGGCCTTTTTCAGTTCCTCCAGATTCACCGCCAGCAGGCTCACCCCCGAGTTCAAGCCGCAGCTCTGCAGCAGCTCGTCCCGCAGCCCACCCGCGATCCCCTCGATCTCCACCTGCTCGAGCCTCAGCAGATCAGAGCGCAGCAGCCCCCCGTAAAGGAGCAGAAAGGACACACTCAGGGCCGCCAGGCACGCCAGGACCAAGCTCACTTTGAGAACTCCGGATCCGATCCACTGCAGGCCCTGTCCCAGGAACCGCAAGTGCCGACGGGGGTCCCGCTGCACCGACTGCTCCCGCAGGACCGACCTTTTCCGGTTGCCGCGCGTCAGGCTCATCCGGATTCCCCCGCTGCGCCGCCCTGACCGAAAAACCCCACCATCCGGATCTCAGGTTCCAGCTCAATTCCGCTCTGTTCGCGCACCCGCTGCCGGACGAGGTCCATCAGGCGCAGGATGTCAGCCGCCCGCGCATCGCCGGTGTTGACGATAAAATTGGCATGCTTGGTCGAAATCATGGCCCCGCCGATCCGGTGACCCTTCAGACCGGCCCGCTCGATGAGCCGGCCGGCGTGATCGCCGGCCGGGTTCTTGAACACGGACCCGGCGCTCGGGTGCTCCAGCGGCTGCCGCTGCCGGCGCTTCGCCAGATACCCCCTCATCCGGCGGGCGATGGCCACCCGCTCCTCACGCTCCAGGTGCAGCTGGGCCTCCACGATGATCTGTCCGCGGCCGGGGGACGATCCCCCGCTGGGAACCTCGAACCCCCGGTACCCAAAGTGCAGCGCGGAGCCTTCCCGACACGTTAGCGCCCCGGTACCGTCCACCAGCTTCACTGCCGCCACCCGCTCCCCGATGCTGCCGCCGAAGGCACCGGCGTTCATGGCCACCGCGCCCCCGACCGTCCCGGGAATCCCCGCCAGGAACTCCAGCCCGCCAAGCCCCTGGCGGCGGCAGAAGGAGAGCAGGTCGGGGATGCCCAGGCCTCCGCCGGCCGAGATTCGATTCTCGGCACCGGCCAACCGCCGCACTTGGGCGAGCTCCCCGCGCAGCACAATCACCACCCCCTTCAGACCCTCGTCCGAGACCAGCAGGTTGCCGCCCCAGCCCGCCGCCAGGTAGGCAACGCCCTCAGCCCCCAGAAAGGCGGTCACCTGCTGGAGAGTCAACAGATCCGGGACTTCGCAGAGCGCCTCGGCGGGCCCTCCGACGCGGAAGGTCGTGTAGGCCGACATGGGGCAGTCGAGCCGGACTGCGGCCCGGCCAATGCTTGCAAGCGCCCGCTTCTGTCGCTCCTCCATGCCCCTGCCCCGGCGACGGTCGCACTCACTCCTTCCGCCGCCCTTCCAGAAACTCCTCACCCACCCGGTAGACATCCCCGGCACCCAGGGTCAGCACCACGTCCCCGCTCCGCGCCGTTTTCTCGAGTGCCCCGAGCAGATCCTCCCGCTCGGGGCAGAGCAGCACCTCTTTGTGCCCGTGCTCCTTGATGCCGCGGGCCATTCGCTCCGCCGTCACCCCCTCGATCGGCCTCTCCCCGGCGGGATAGATCGGCGCGACGATGAGGACATCGGCCTCGTTGAAGCCGATCACGAACCGCTCGAACAGGACGTGGGTCCGGGTGTAGCGATGCGGCTGGAACACCACCACCAGCCGTCTCTCCGGCCAGCATTCCTTGGCGGTCTTGAGGGTGGCCATGATCTCGGTGGGATGGTGCCCATAGTCGTCCAGCACCAGCATGCCCTCCCGTTCCCCCTTGACCTGAAATCTCCGCCCAAGGCCGCCCAGGTCCTTCAGGCCCTGGCGGATGACCTCCATGTCCAGTTCGAGCTCGAGCCCGACGGCAATGGCCGCCAGGGCGTTCAGCACGTTGTGGTCGCCCGGCATGCCCACGGCCACCCGGCCCAGGGAATGGTTCTGGCGCAGAACCTCGAAACTGACCCCCAGACCCCGCTTCTCCACGTCCCGGGCCCGCAGGTCAGCCTGGGCCGCCATCCCGTAGGTGAGGTAGCGCTTTCTCAAGTGCGGCAGAATGCCCTGGATTTCCTCGTTGTCCAGGCATACGATCCCGGTCCCGTAGAAGGGTACCTTGTTCAGGAACTGGACGAAGGTCTCGCGGATGGCCTCCATGCTGCCGTAGTGGTCCAGATGCTCCTGGTCGATGTTGGTCACGATCGCGATGGCCGGGGAAAGGGCCAGGAAGGAGCCGTCGCTTTCGTCCGCCTCGGCCACCAGGAAGTCCCCCTGGCCGAGTTTGGCATTGGACCCGCCCCAGATGTCCAGCCGCCCGCCGATCACCACGGTGGGGTCCAAATTGCCCCGCGTCAGGATGGACGCGACCATGCTGGTCGCGCTGGTCTTGCCGTGCGCGCCGGCGACCGCCACCCCGAACTTCAGCCGCATCAGCTCCGCCAGCATCTCGGCCCGCCGGATCACCGGGATGCCGCGTTCCCGGGCCTCCAGGATCTCCGGATTGTCCGGCGCGACGGCCGAGGAATAGACCACCACATCGGCCCCCGGGACATGCTCGGACCGGTGGCCCTTGAAGATCCGAACGCCCAGCGCCGCCAGTCGTCCGGTCACCGCGCTGGCGATCAGGTCGGAGCCGCTCACCTGGTAGCCCAGGTTGACGAGCAGCTCGGCGATGCCGCTCATGCCGATGCCGCCCACTCCCACGAAATGAATATGTTTTGTCTTGCCGAACTGTTTCATGCCGCCTGCATCGCCAGAAGGTGATCGATGATGACATCCGCCGTGTCCGGCCGCGCCAGCCCGCGGGCCTTTTCCCCCATGGCTTTGAGCTTCGCCGGGTCCGCCGCGTAGCGGGCCAGAAGCGCGGCCAGACGTTCCCCCGAGAGCTCCGGTTCCAGCAGCAGCTCGGCGGCCCCCCGATCCACCAGGGCCCGCGCGTTCCTTTCCTGATGCCGGTTGGCCGCGTGCGGGTACGGCACCAGGATGGCCGGCCGGCCCGCGGCGGAAAGCTCGAAAACCGTGGTCGCGCCCGCCCGGGCGATGACCAGGTCGGCCCGGCCGTAAGCTGCCGGCATGTCGTGGAGAAAGGCGCTGATCTCGCCTGCCAGGCCCCGCCGCCGGTACTCGGCCTCGATGCGGCCGTGATCCGTCCCGCCGGTCTGGTGGATCACCCCGATCGCCTTCCCCTGCTCCTTCAGTCGGACCAGGGCCTTTACCACCGCATCGTTGATGGCCCGCGACCCCTGGCTGCCCCCGGTCACCAGCAGCGTGAAACCGCGCCGGCCGGCCGCCTCGTGCGCCGGGGGCCGGAAGAACTCCGGCCGTACCGGGTTGCCCGTGTGGATCACCGTGCGGCAGCGCAGGTGCGGCCGGCTCTCCTCGAAAGACACGAACACCCGTCCGGCGATCCGCGCCAGGCAGCGGTTGGTCAGACCGGGGTAGGCGTTCTGCTCGTGGACGGCCATGGGAAGACCCAGAACCCGGGCTGCCAGACAGACCGGTCCCGAGGAGTAGCCGCCCATTCCCAGCACCCAGTCCGGTGTGAACGCCCGGAGAATCCGGCCGCCCTCCACCACGCTGCGAGGCAGTCCCAGGCTTACCCGCAGCCCCTTTGTCAAGCCTCTTCCTTTCAGCCCTTCCACCTCCAGGCGGGCCACCCGGAAACCGGCCGCGGCGAGCAGTTCGCTTTCCAGGGGCCGCCGGCCCACCACGAAGAGCAGTTCCGCATCGCCCAGCCGCCGCTCCACCGCCCGGGCCACGGTCATCCCCGGGAACAGGTGTCCCCCGGTTCCGCCGCCCGCGATCACGCCCCGGGCACCTCCGGCCCGCACTTCGCGGCCGCTTTTCCTCCCTTTCCGGCTCCTTTGCGTCAAGACTTCGGCCTCATTCCCGCGAAGCAACGTTCAACACCACGCCGACGGCCACCAGGTTAGCCACCAGGGACGAACCCCCGTAGCTGATCAGCGGCAGGGTCAGCCCCTTGGTGGGCAGCAGGCCCGTCACCACCCCCAGGTTGATCAGCACCTGCAGTCCGATCAGGCTGCTCATACTCAGGGCCAGGTACGAACTGTGGAGATCGCGCGCCCTGAGCGCCACCTGGAAACCCCGCAGGATCAGGACTCCGAAAAGCAGGATGATGCCCAGCGCACCCACGAAGCCCAGTTCCTCCCCGGCGATGGAGAAAATGAAATCCGTGTGGGGTTCGGGAAGATAGAAGAGCTTCTGCTTGCTGTTGCCCAGCCCCGCTCCCAGAACCCCTCCCGAGCCGAAAGCCAGAAACGAGTGGATGATCTGGAACCCGCTGCCCTGGGGGTCTTCCCAGGGATTCAGGAAGGTGAGCCAGCGTTTGACCCGGTAGTCGGCCTGGGATATGAGCCACGAGACGGAGCCGCCGAAGAGGATGACGAAAGCGAACAGGTAGCGCCAGCGCGCACCGGCGATGAAGAGCAGCAGCAGCACCCACCCCCCGATAACGACCGTGGTGCCCAGGTCGGGCTGCAGCACGATCAGCACCATGAACGCCCCGCAGACCGTCAGGTGCGGCACCAGGCCGCGACTGAAGGACGCCATCTCCTGACCCTTCCGCGACATGGAGTAGGCCATGTAGAGAGCCAGTGAAATCTTCGCCAGCTCCGACGGCTGCAGTGAAAACGCGCCGACTCTCAGCCAGCGGGAGGAGTGGTTCACCGCGTGCCCGAACCCGGGGATGAGCAGCAGCGCCAGGAGGCCGCCGCTCACGAACAGGGCCGGGTAGCTCAGGCGGGCGTAGAGGCCGCTGGGCAGATTCTTGGCGATGATCATGAGCAGCAGCCCCAGCAGCACGAAAAGACTCTGCCGTTTGAGGTAGAAGTAGCCGTCGCCCAGCCGGTGGGCGGCCAGGCTGGAACTGGCGCTGTACACCAGCACGAGCCCGAAGCAGAGCAGCACGATCACCGGGATCAGGATGACCCAGTCGTAACCCGTGTTTCGGACCCTGGTTTCAGCCATCCGCCAGGCCCTCCACCGCCGCGCGGAACACCCGTCCCCGGTGGGCGTAGTCAATGAACATGTCGAAGCTCGAACAGGCCGGGGCCAGCAGCACCACCTCCCCCGGCGCTGCCGACCCGAAGGACTTGGCCACCGCCGTTTCCAGGTTCTCGGCCTCGGCCACCGGAATCACACCTCCAAAGGCCTCAGCCAGCAGTCCGGCGGCCTCGCCCAGGACGATGACCCGCTTCACCCGTCCCCGGGCGGCGGCGACCAGCGGCCCGTAGTCGCTCCCCTTGTGACGGCCGCCGGCGATCAGCACAATGGGTTCTTTGAAGCTCTCCAGCGCCTTCACGGCCGCATCCACGTTGGTGGCCTTGGAGTCGTCGAAGAAACGCACCCCGCCCCGCTCCGCCACCCACTCCAGCCGGTGCGGCAGGCCGCTGTAGGTTCGAATGGCCTCGCGGAGGCTGTCGGGGTCCAATTCCAGCCACAGGGCGACCAGGGCCACGGCCAGCAGATTCTCCCGGTTGTGCCGGCCCGGCAACCGGAACTCCGCCAGCGGGAACGTCCGGGCCGGCCGCCCGGGCAGCCGCACCTCCGCCCGGCCGTTCGCCGCAAAAGCCTGAAGCCCCGGCCGGGCCGCCAGGCCGTAGCGCAGCGCCGAGACCCCTCCGGCGGGCCGCAGCGCAGAAAGCGCGGGGTCCTCGTCGTTGAGAACGACAACGTCGCCGGGTCCCTGGTTTTCGAAAATCCGGAGCTTTGAGCCTACGTAGGCCTGAAAATCCGGGTAGCGGTCCAGGTGGTCGGGCGTGATGTTCAGGATGACGGCGACCCGCGGGCGGAAGGACTCGATCGTGTCCAGCTGAAAGCTGCTCACCTCGGCCACCACCCAGTCGGCCGCCTGCCGGCCGGCTGCGTAGGCGATGAGGGGCGTACCGAGGTTGCCCCCCACGAAGACCTCCCGGCCGGCGGTCCTGAGCACAAACCCCAGCATGTCGGTAACGGTGGATTTGCCGTTGGTGCCGGTGACGGCAATAATGGGCGTCCGGGTATGGCGGCTGGCCAGCTCCAACTCGCCCAGCACCGCAATGCCCCGCTCCCGCGCCTCGGCCAGCGGGGGCAGGTCGTGGGGCACGCCCGGACTCAACACAATCGCCTCCGCCTGCCCAAAGGCTTCGGCCCCGTGTCCGCCGCACTGAAGCTCCGCTCCCAACCCCCTGGCCTCCAGAACCCGTTCCTCAGGCAGCGCGGATTCGGGCCGCACATCACTGATCGTGACCCGCGCCCCCTGCTGCGCCAGCCAGCGCACCGCGCACAGACCGGATACCCCCAGCCCGACCACCACCACGTGCCGTCCGCTCCACTCCGGCATCTGCCCAGGGGTCGCCGGATTCATCAGTTTTGCGCACTCCATCACGGCAGCTTCTTTTCCTCCGGGACAGCTCGGCGATTTCCGCGTCTTGGTCATTGGGGTATCGGTCATCTGATTTCTTTCACATTTCGCATTCCGCATTCCGCCTTCCGCATTCCACCTTCCGCATTCCGCCTTCCGCATTCCGCCTTCCGCATTCCGCCTTTGCTTAATCCTTACCCCTTAATCCTTAATCCTGTCATTCCACCTGCCCAATTCAAGCGGCATCCCTGTATGCGAAACCCTCAGCGCAGTTTGAGCGTGCTGAGCGCGAAAAGGGCCAGCACGATCGCAATGATCCAGAAACGCACGATGACTTTGGGCTCAGGCCATCCCTTGAGCTCGAAGTGGTGGTGAATCGGGGCCATGCGGAACATCCGATGGCCGCCGGTAAGCTTGAAATACCCGACCTGGAAGATCACCGAGAGGGCCTCGAACACGAAGAGTCCGCCCACGAGCAGCAGAGCGATCTCCTGTTTGGTCAGGATGGCCACGCTGCCCAGAGCGGCGCCGAGGGAAAGCGAGCCCACATCCCCCATGAAGACCTCGGCCGGGTAGGCGTTGTACCACAGGAAGCCCATTCCGGCCCCCACGATGGCCCCGCAGAGGATGGACAGCTCGCCCGACCCGGAGACATAGGGGATCTGCAGATAGCTGGCGATCTTCACGTGCCCGGCCAGATACGCGAAAACCAGGTAACTGGCAAAAGCCACGATCAGGGGGCTGATGGCCAGTCCGTCCAGGCCGTCGGTGAGGTTCACCGCATTGGAGGCGCCGACGATAATCAGCACTACCAGCAGAACGTAGGCCGGCCCCAGTTCCGGTGCCAGCCCCTTGAAAAACGGGAAATACAGGTGCGTGTCGAAGTCCAGCCCGGCGTAGAGCAGCAGACCGACAACCAGGGCCGCCAGTGTCTGGAGACCGAACTTGGTGCGCGCCCGCAGGCCGCGGCTGTTGCGCCGGGAAATTTTCAGGAAGTCGTCGGCAAAGCCGATGGCGCCGAAGGAAAGCAGGGTGAAAAGGAGGATCCAGACGTAGGGGTTGACCGGATCGCTCCACAGCGCGGTGACCAGCGCAATCACCGGCAGCATGAGGCACCCGCCCATGGTTGGTGTCCCGGCCTTGCGCTGGTGGTCCTTGGGGCCGTCTTCCCGGATGTACTGCCCCACCTGAAGGCTTCTTAGGCGCTCGATCACCCAGCCCCCCAGCAGCAGGCACAGCAGCAGGCCGGTAAGGGTGGCCAGGATGGTCCTGAACGTGATGTAGCGGAACACGTTCAGCCACGAGACCTGATCCTGAAAAAGATAGATGAGCTTGTAGAGCATGCTTCCCCTAGGCTTCAGCTGCCCTCGGCGTCGGTACCGGTGCCGGGATTGCTTGCCTGTTGTCCGATTTCCTGTTTTCGATTCCGAGCCCGATCCCGATTTCGATCCCGATTTCGATCCCGATCCCGATTTCGATATCGATTTCGATATCGATATCGATCCGATGTTCTGCGGGGCCGGGGGATTGGATTCTTCGATATCCCTGACCCATTGTTCCTCCGCTCACCCGCCGGCGAAATGCTCCTCGATGGCCCGCACGACCCGGTCCAGCGCCGTGCGGCGCGAGCCCTTGATGAACACCACGTCCCCGGGCCGGACTTCGGTCAAAATCCGGCTCGCCATCTCCTCCCGGGTTTCGGCGACCCGGGCGTTTCCAGCGGCCAGGCCGGCCTCCCTGGCCCCGGCCAGCATTTCCTGCGCCCGGGTGCCGGTGACGAGGAAAAGGTGGGGACGCACGGAACCGGCCCGGCGCCCGGCTTCGTGGTGGGCGGCGGCGGTTGCCGCGCCCAGCTCCAGCATGTCGCCCAGCCCGAGGATCAGCCGCCCCCCGGCCGGCCTGAGGCTGGCAAGGGAATCGAGGGCCCACTGCAGGGCGGTGGGGTTGGCGTTGTAACTGTCATCGACCAGGATGACGCCGCCCGGCAGGACCTTCACCCGGAAGCGGCCCTCGAGGCCCCCGAACTGCTCGAGCCCGGAGACGATGAGTTCCCCCGGCAGCTCCAGTGAAAACCCGACCGCGGCGGCGGCCAGGGCATTCCAGAGATTCTGCCGCCCGGGCACGGCCAGCGCCGCCTCCCAGGACTTGCCGGCGTGTCGGATTTCGATGCGGAGCCCCCGCAGTCCTCGATCCTCCAGGATCCGGCCGCTGACGGCGTGGCGCTTTGCGGTTCCGAAGGCGATGAAAGGCCTCCCCGCAATCCGGGCCCGCGACATCAGCTGCGGATCGTCGCCGTTCAGGATCAGGCTGGCCCGCGGCGCCAGTTGATCCACCAGTTCCCACTTGGCCGCCGCCACCGCCTCGAGGCTGCCCAGTTCTTCCAGGTGGGCCATTCCCACGTTGGTGATCAGGCCCACGTCCGGGTCGGCGATCTCGGTCAGCCGCGCGATCTCCCCGGCCCGGTTCATCCCCATCTCCACCACGGCGAAGGCGTGCCGGCGCTCCAGCTGCAGCAGGGCCAGTGGAAGACCCGCCAGATTGTTGAAATTGCCCGGGCTCTTCAGGGTGGGTCCCTCAAGGGCCAGGATGCCGGCGATCATCTCCTTGGTGGTGGTCTTGCCCGCACTCCCGGTCAGGGCCACCACCCAGGCCGCATGCTGGTGACGCCACCAGCCGGCCAGATCCCCCAGCGCCTTCCAGGTGTCTTGGACCACGATCAGGACCGGGCGTTCAACCCCCAGCGACCCGGGCGCGGGCATCCGGTCGGCCTGAACCACTGCGGCGCCCGCGCCCGCCGAGAGGGCCTTTTCCAGGAAGGCGTGCCCATCGTGGTGTTCGCCCGGCAGAGCCACAAACAGTTCGCCCGGTCGCAGCGTGCGCGAGTCGGTTGAAAGCCCCGTCAGGCATTGCTCGGTCCAGCCGCTGAAGGCCAGCGCACCGAGGGGTTTCAGGCACTCCGCAAACGTGATTTCCCCCCAGATCGCCGCCATTCACTGCACCCCCGGGGTTTCCGCCGTCCCGGCGGCGGCCGGCTTTTGCCGCCTCGGCGGCCTCAATCCGGTCATCGAAGCTTCTTCTCTCCGCGCCGATGATCTGGTAGTCCTCGTGACCTTTGCCGGCAATGAGCACCGCGTCGCCGGCCCGCGCCAGGGCCACGGCCCGCCGGATAGCGCTGCGGCGGTCCAGCTCCACCAGGTAGCCCCGGTCGGTCGGCCGGCCTTCGGCGCCCGACGGGATCCGCTCCAGACCGCTCGCCCGGATGCCGACCTCGATCTCAGCGGCGATGGCAGCCGGGTTTTCGGTTCGCGGGTTGTCCGAGGTGACGATCACCAGGTCGCCGATTCCGGCGGCTATCCGGCCCATCTCCGGACGTTTGCCCCGGTCCCGGTCCCCGCCGCACCCGAAACTCACGATCAGCCGCCCGGTTGTCAGCGCCCTCAGCGCCTGCAGGGCTTTCCCCAGCGCATCCGGCGTGTGGGCGTAATCCACCACCAGGCTGATCCCCCGGCTGTTGGCGACGCTTTCCAGACGTCCCGGAACGGACTGCAGGGAATGAACGCCGGCAGCCACCGCAGCCAGATCCACCCCCAGACTCAGCGCCGCCGCGGCAGCCGCCAGGATGTTGTAGACATTGAATTCCCCGAGCAGGGCAGAGTCGATCGCCACCTCTCCCTGGGGCGCGATCAGACGCGCCGTGAGGCCCGCGGGGCTCAATTGGATCCCCTCGGCCCTCACGGCGCAGCCGTCGCTGAGGCCGTAGGTCAGGACGGGCACCGGAGTGAGACGCACGAGCTCCGCCCCCCGGGGATCGTCCAGGTTGATCACGCCGCGGGTCAAAGTACCGGCGCCCCTCCGGTCCAGGTTCCGGAACAGGCGGCTCTTGGCCTCGAAATACGCCTCCATGTCCAGGTGGTAGTCCAGATGGTCCCGGGACAGGTTGGTGAACACCGCGGTGCGAAAGGGGCACTCCCGGGTGCGACCCTGGGCCAGGGCATGGCTGGAGACCTCCATGACCACGTCCGTCACTCCGGCGTCCGCCATGGCCCTCAGGGTCCGCATGAGATCCAGGGATTCCGGGGTGGTCACCGGCGCCGGACAGCGGTGGCCGGGGTAGCGGTAGTTCACCGTGCCGAGCACGCCCGGCTGCCGGCCGGCCGCCAGCAGGATCGCTTCCAGCAGATAGCTGGTGGTGGTTTTCCCGTTCGTGCCGGTGATGCCGGTAAGATTCAGGGCGTGCAGCGGGGGCTCGTAGAAGCGCAGCGCCAGCTTTGCCAGCGCACTGCGGGCATCCGGCACCCGCAGCAGCGCTGCCGCCTTGCGCCCCGGGAGGGGATGCTCGGTGACCAGGGCCAGTGCCCCCCGGCTGAGTGCCTCTTCGATGAACTGGTGGCCGTCCAGGTTGCGGCCCTTCAGGGCCACGAAGAGATCCCCCGGATTGACGGCGCGCGAGTCGTAGGCGATCCCGGTGATCTCCAGCTCCGGATCGCCCCGGAAATCCAGCACCGCCACCCCGTTCAGGATCCGGGCAAGCCGCATCGTCCCTCACCCCGCTTGTTCTTTTCCCGCACCACCCCGCTCATGCCGCCTTCCCTGCCGATGCCTCGCACCGGCTCCCCCCCTCGCCCGTCAAAAGAGATATCCCAAGCTCCAGCCCCGGACTCCTCCCGCCGGCCGTCCGCTCACCGCACCCCAAGTCAGCTGCGGGTGGGCGGTCGGAACCAGACCCTGACCGTCGTCGCCCGATCGCGGGCCGCGCCGGGAGCCGGGTCCTGCCGCACCGCATGGCCGCTGCCTTCCAGCACCATCCGTAGGCCCAGGGAGTGCCCGCTGCGGAGCACCTCCCGCATGCCGAGCCCCATGAAATCCGGCACCCCTTCTTCCTCATCCGCCTGGGGCGGAACACCGGCCTTCACGGCCGGCGCGGAAGCGATCGGGGGGCTGGCCTTGCTCCCGGCCGCCTCCGCGGTCTGGATCTGGGGATCGATCCTGAGGTAGTGCAGCGCCCACTCGCCCACCTCCCGGAACACCGGGGCCGCCACCTGGCCGCCGTAGAAAAGGCCCCGCGGTTCGTCAATCACGACCAGGATGACCAGGCGCGGCTGTTCCGCCGGCAGGAAGCCCACGAAGAGCGCCAGGAATTTATCCCGTGAATAGAGCTTTGTCTCCGGATCCACTTTCTGGGCGGTTCCGGTTTTGCCCGCCACCCGAAATCCCCTGACCGCCGCCTGGGGGGCGGTTCCGCGCTGGCTGGCCACCCCTTCCAGGATCTGGCGGACCTTCCTGGCGGTTTCCTCCGAGATCGCCCTCCTGACCACTTTGGGAAGGGTTTCCCTCACCCTGCGGCCGGATTCGTCCTGGACCGAACTGACCACGTAGGGGCGCATCAACTTGCCGCCGTTGGCGATCGCCGCCATGCCCATGGCGAGCTGCAGCGAGGTCACCGTCAGTCCCTGGCCGAAGAACACCGTGGCCTGATCGATGACCCGCGCCTCTTTTGCGGCACGGAGGAACCCGGAGCGTTCCCCCAGCAGGTCGATACCGGTCCCCTCCCCGAATCCGAACTTCTGAAGGTAGCGGTGATAGGTGGCGTAGCCCAGCTGCTGGCCGATCTTGATGGCGCCGATGTTGCTCGACTGCACCACGATGTCGGCCACGCTGAGCGACCCGTGCTCGTGGGTGTCCCGGATGGTGTGTTTGCCGATCCGGTACTGACCCCGTTCGCAGTCGAAATTGGTGAGGGGGGTGACCACCGCTTCCTCCAGCCCGGCTGCCAGCAGAAAGGCCTTCATGGTCGAACCGGGCTCGTAGGTGTCGGTTACGGCCCGGTTGCGCCAGTGCTCGGGTCTGAATTCGGAGAAGACATTGGGGTTGAAACCCGGAACCACCGCCATGGCCAGGATCTCGCCCGTGTCGGGATCCACCACCAGGCAATGCCCGCTGCGGGCCCGGGCTTTCGCCACCGCGGAGCGCAGGGCCTCCTGGGCCCGGTACTGGATGTCCTTGTCCAGGGTCAGCACCAGGCTGTGCATGGGGTGCTGGGAACGCTCCGGCCGGTTCATCGCAAAGGGGCGGCCGAGGGCGTCACGCATCCCCACCAGCTTCATCTGAGGGCCCAGCAGCAGATCGTCGTAGCCCCGCTCCAGCCCTTCCAGCCCCTGATTGTCGGTGCCCGCAAAGCCGATGACATGGGCTGCCAGATCCCTGGCCGGGTAGTAACGCCGGGACTCATTGGCGACCCCCACCCCCGGTATCTGGCGGGCCATGACCTGTTCGCCCAGGGCGGTGGGGATCCGGCGCTTCAGCCAGACGAAAGGCCGTTTTTCCTGCAGGGTGGCCAGCACGGATTCCCGCTTTTCCCCCAGGATCTCGGCCAGGGCGCGGGCGGCCGCGGGTTTGTCCTTGACATGGGCGGGGTGGGCAAAGACCGAGCCCACCTCCACACTCAGGGCCAGTTCGTGCCCTTTACGATCGTAGATCGTTCCCCGTTTCGGCGGCAGGCTGAAAGAGCTGACGTACCCCTCGCGGGCCATGGCCAGCAGGCGGGGCCGCTGGATGACCTGCAGCTGATAGACCCGGCCCACAATGGCGGCAAGGCCGAGGACGAAAAAGCCCGCGACCAGATAGATTCGGACTCGAATCCACTTCTTCTCCCGCACCTTCATGGCAGAACGACAATCTGTTCGGGCGATGGTTTCCTGAGCCCCAGGATTCGGGTGGCAAGGCTCTCGAGGTGCTGGGGCGACTTGAGCGTGGCGATTTCGAGCCTCAGCTTGAGGTTGATCTCCTCGAGGCGCCGCTCCTCCTTCTCCATCTGGCTGAGGTCGTAGCCGATCTGGGTCCGCTCGAAGTTGGACCAGACATAGCCGATCCCGGTGCCCATGGAGACCGCCAGGATCACCATGACCAGCAGGATCTGCCTGCCCGTCAGGTGGAACCGGCCGCCGCGGCCCTTGGAGTTCAACACCTTGATCCCGGTCCTGGCATTACGGGATTTCAACATCCGGCTCATGCTTTCCCTATTTCTCACGGCCCCAACCTCTCTGCGACTCTCATGCGGGCGCTGCGCGCGCGCGGGTTCCGCTGGATCTCTTCCGGGCCCGGGCACACGCTGCGTTTGAACGGGCGCCGGAAGCGCGGCACCTTGCCGCACCCGCAGACCGGAAGCCCCGGGGCGCAGCTGCAGCCCGACTCCCAATCCTGCATGGCTCGCTTGACCATCCGATCCTCCAGCGAGTGATAGGCGATGACGACAAGCCGGCCCCCCTGCCCGATGAGGGCAGGCGCTTTCGCGAGAAACCCCGCGAGGTGCTCCAGCTCACGATTGGTGGCTATCCTGAGGGCCTGAAATGACCGGGTGGCAGGATGTCTCGCCTTGGAGCGATGGGGCGCCGCTGCCTGCACAATAGCCGCCAGCTGGCAGGATGTCTCGATGGGCCCCTTCTTGCGCGCTGTGACTACGGCCCGGGCGATTCCTCTGGCCCTTTTCTCCTCACCATAGATCCGTAACAGACGTTCGAGCTCCGCCTGGGACAGGCGGTTGACCAGATCCTTGGCCGTGGTTCCGTTATCCGGATCCATGCGCATGTCCAGGGGTTCATCACGCATGAAGCTGAAACCCCGGCCCGATTCTTCGAGCTGGCCGCTGGACATCCCCAGGTCGAGCAGGATCCCCTGAACCTGCCGGACCCCCAGCTCACCCAGAATGGAATCCAGATGAGCGTAGTTCCCGTGACGCACATCCACCCGCTCGCCGTGAGCGGCCAATCTCCGGCGCGACGCCGCGACGGCCTCCGGGTCCCGGTCCAGGCAGATCAGACGGCCTGGACCCTTGAGCCGCCCCGCTAGCTCCGCGCTGTGACCGCCGCTGCCGGCGGTTCCGTCCACATACACGCCTTCGGCAAGCGTGATCAGAACCCTGCTGACCTCATGAACCAGGACCGGCTGATGTGGGTAGTCCATTGCCGTGTCCGCGGGGACGGATCTTCAGGGTCCGACTGGCCTTTTCCACGGTCCGGTTGTTCTTGTTCTGGCGGAACTCTTCTTCCCACCTGACCTTGTCCCAGATTTCGAACTTGTTCAGCAGTCCGACCAGCACCACTTCTCTGTTCAGGCCGGCATCGTCGCGCAGGTTTTGGGGGATGGTGATCCGGGTCTGCTTGATCGGGCACTGGGAGGCGCCGGAAACGAAGAACCGGAGGAAGATCTGGGCGTCGGCGTCGAACTCGTCCATCCCCGCGGCCTGGTCGCGGAGGTTGACCCAGTCATCCTCGGCGTAACACCTCAGGCAGTCGCCGTAGGTGGTCACCCACACGGTTTCGGAGCCCGCGTTGGTCAGGGCCTCCCGGAACCTGGCGGGGATGGCCAGCCGGCCCTTCTTGTCCAGCGTATGGTAGGAACGCTCTTCGAACACGATTCGGGCCTTTCTGCGCACTCAGCACCCACTTAGCGCACACTTCATGACACTTTTATGGCAAAAAATACCCCTTGTCAAGGGAAAATTTGGCTCCGGCGGGACATGCGGCCGCGTGCCGCCCAGACCCGCGGGAGGCTCCCGGCCGGCTGACCCGGCCGGCTATGGTGAGGCGAGCAGAAAGGCGGCGGCGGTGATCAGAAACATGGCCAGGAAGATGAGGTTCAGGGCCAGACCGGAGTAGGCGTAGTCGCGGTCATCGCGCTCCTGAATCAGGGGGAGGGAGCGGATGGCGGAGATCAGGCCGCTCAGCAGGAAAGCGGGCACCAGGATCAGGAATGCGGCCCTGAAACGGGTCGAGTGCAGGTCGTGGCGGAAAAGGAGGATCAGGGCCGCCGCCGCCCCGGCGGCGGCAAAGGGCAGCAGGAAGCCGAGGACGGCCAGGTGGTTGGTTTTCCTGCTCAAGGGACCGTCACCGGCAGCGCCGCCGGGAGCAAGTCGATCCGCAGCGGAAGGCAGCCGGGCTGTTCGCCGTCCATGTCGATCAGGACCCGCTGCGCGGACTCGGCCCTGACTGATTTCCCCTTGAGCCGGAAGACCTTGGGCACCTCGTAGATCCGGCCGTTGTACAGATTCGGCAGATTCCGGAACACCTGCGGTTTGCTGAGATCACCGATCACGGTGATCTGGAACCAGCCGTCGTCGACCTCGGCACCGGGCGCCACCCACATGCCCGCGCCGTGGTACTGTCCGTTGGCCACCGCGATGTTCCAGACCGCGATCTCCTGCTGAAAATGGTCGTCCACGGTCAGCCGGATGCGTTTGCGGTCGTAATGCAGGATGGCGGCCAGGGTCGCGGTCAAAAAAGCCGCGAAGCCGCCCAGGGGTTTCCCGGAGCGGCTGACGCGCTCGTCCACCTCGCCGCCCAGACCGAAGCTGAGCACGTTGTGGAAATACCGGGCGATGGGTCGGCCCGTGGCACCCAGACAGTTGACCCGGCCCAGGTCGATCCGCCGCACGCGGCCGCGGGCGACCACCTCGAGGGCCCCCTGCAGGTCGCGCGGTATGCCGAGGGATCTGGCGATATCGCACCCGGTGCCGCGCGGGATGAAGGCCAGCGTCGTCCCGGCCGGCCGGTCGCGGCAAGCCTCCAGGCACCCGTTCACCACCTCGTTGAAGGTGCCGTCGCCGCCCACGCATACCAGCCGGTCGGCTCCCCCCGCCGCGATTTCGCGGGCCAGGCGCACGGCGTGCCCAGGGGCCTCGGTGAACTGCGGCGCGAGGGGCCCCAGCCGCTCCCGGCACCGCTCCCGGATCCGGGGCCACTCGCGTCCGGTGCTGCCGTGGGCGGAACTCGGGTTTACGATCACGGGAATCGCCATCTGTCCTCGCCGGGTTTCGCTGCGCGCCCTCTGTTGCGCCGTCTCGGGGGTTCTGTCATCGATTTTGGTTATAGATCGTGTTCCCTGCGGCGCTGACCTCTGCTCCAAATCCAAATATCAAAATCCGAAATCCGAAACAATATCAAAATCCCAATGCTCAAAATCCCAAACCAGGGGCAGCAGGGAACGGGGCTTGCAGTTTGATCATTTGGATTCAGGTCATTTGAATGTGTTTCGAATTTGGATATTCGGATTTGAGATTTCCGCGCCTCTGGGAAGCGGGTCATTCATCCGACAGGATTTGCGGATTCTGTCTTGTCCATGCAGCGCGCTGAAATATTGAGACGCGGTATCGGCGGCCTGCAAGCGGTTTTGCTTGGGTCTTGACTTACCGTGCCGGACGTGCGCATATTTTCAACCAGCAATGGTTGATGAAGCGGAGGTACTGCTGATGACCAGCCGGCTGAAAAGGAAGACCGCCGTCCTGCTCGCGATCCTGTGGGTCGCCCTGGCCTTTCCCTCCCAGCTGCCGGCCCAGAGCCGGGAGCTGCAGGAAGAGAACTCGGCCGTGGCCATGTTCGGGGACGCCCTCATCATCCGACCGCTCGGGCTTGCGGCCACGGTCCTGGGCGCGGCCGTTTTCGTGATTTCCCTGCCTTTCCATGCCCTGGGCGGGAACACCCGTGAAGCGGCCCGCAAGCTGGTGGTCGAGCCCGCCGAGTACACCTTCAAGCGTCCTCTGGGAGAAATCTAGCCCTTGAGGCCGCCGGACCGCCCCGGCCGCGCCGCCCTCGGGGGCCGCAAAGCGCCCCGCGTGGCCATAGGTCTGAGCGGCGGGGTGGACTCCTCGGTTGCCGCTTACCTGCTGCAGCAGCAGGGCTGCGACGTGATCGGGGTCACCATGGAGATCTACGACCCCGCCGTCCCCCTGCCCTCTTCCCCCAGGCACGCCTGCTACGGCCCGGACGAGCAGGAGGACGTGGCCGCGGCCCGCTCCCTCTGCGAGGCGCTGGCGATCCCCTTCCACGTGATCGATCTGCGCGCCCATTACCAGCGTCACGTCATCGAGTACTTCCGGGTCAGCTACCTCCGGGGCAGGACCCCGAACCCCTGCATCGCCTGCAACCAGCGCCTCAAGTTCGGTTTTCTTCTGGCAGAGGCCCGGCAAGCCGGCCTGCAGTTCGAGTTCTTCGCCACCGGCCACTACGCCCGGCTGGGAAGCGAAGGCGGCCGCACCCAGCTCCTCCGGGCGCGGGACCCGGCCAAGGACCAGAGCTATTTTCTTTACACCCTTTCGGCCGCCCGCCTGCAACAGGTTCTCTTCCCGCTGGGCGACCTGACCAAGCCGCAGGTCCGCGACATCGCCCGCGCGGCCGGCTTGCAGGCGGCCGAACGCGCCGAGAGCCAGGATTTCGTCGCCGGCGGGGACTACACGGCACTCTTTGCCCCGGAGGAAATCCGGGAGGGCGATATCGTGGACGAGCAGGGGCGCGTCCTGGGAAGGCACCGCGGCATCGTGCACTATACCGTGGGTCAGCGGCAGGGGCTCGGGATCG
Source organism: uncultured delta proteobacterium (assembly GCA_963704245.1). Lineage (GTDB taxonomy): Bacteria > Desulfobacterota > DSM-4660 > Desulfatiglandales > Desulfatiglandaceae > CAVPHJ01. The sequence continues at coordinate 90,646 of CAVPHJ010000012.1, read as the reverse complement.
CCTCCGCCGGACCGCTTTACGTCTCACGCATCGACGCCGAACGCAACCGGCTCGTGGTATCGGGGCGGGACGGGATTTTCGCCGGCGAACTGGTGGCCGAAGACCTCCATTTCATTCACCCCCTGGAACCCGCAGGCCCCCGGACGGTGACGGCCAAGATCCGTCTCAACCACCCCGGCGCCGAAGCCCTGCTGTTCCCCCCGGCGGCCGGCGAGGCGCTGGTCCGCTTCAGCGAGCCCCAGCTGGCGGTGACCCCCGGCCAGGCGGTGGTGTTCTACCAGGGCGACGTCGTGCTCGGGGGCGGCACCATACGGCGCGCCGGCTAGCCCCGCTGCGGCCGAATCCAGCCGGCCGCCTTTTCACAGCCACTTGGTGGACCGCTGGGCGAGTAGGTGCCAGGCCTCCCTGAACCGGGCGTATTTGCTCTGCTCGGGGGCGGCATCGGGCAGGATGGACACGATGCAGTTGGGCATGGCGGCCGCCGGGATGACGAAATACACGTCTCTTACCGACCCGCCGGCACAGGCACACGTAGAAGTCATGCTCCCCGTTGCGCCGGCCGCTGTTGTTGAAGCGGAAGTATTCCCGGCGGTTGATCAGCGTCGGTTTGGTGGCCACCCGCAGAGCCACCGTCTGGCCCCTCACGCTCACCGCGGGCAGACGACCCCGGCGCCTCAGCCGCGCCGGCAGCCCCAAGGAGGCCAGCTTTTTCCAGAAATCCGCCAGGCTCGCGAACTGCTTCGACTTCCGCTCTTTTTTCGCCCTCCGGCTTTCCCGGCGCAGCGTCAGTTTTCTTCTGTGCAGGGCCGTGTAGGGTTCCCCCAGAATTCTCCGGTAGGCCCGCCGGGCATATTCCCGTGAAAACCCGAAATGCGCGCCAACGTCGGCCAGCGAGCTGTCCGGGTGCTGGATGATGCGGCGGAACGTCTCCACCGCACCTGCGCCGTGGGCGATTTCAAAACGTCTCATGAAGTCGTCCCGCCGGAGCCCTAGAGTCTTCCTCGCCCGGCGGATGAGCGCGGCGTTGCAGTTCAGCAGATTGGCGATCTCGTAATCATGCAACCGCTCGGCCTCGACCTTCTGTTTCATGAACGTTCTCAGTCCGGTTCCGAAGCGATGTCTCACGAGCAGTTCCAGTTGCTCGCCCGTCATTCAGTCCTCCCTGGCTCACCGCCGCCTTGCAGGTCCTTCCCCTGGCCCACCAGAAATCGTCCGCCGCTGAGCACCCGGGCGGCCGCCCCGCCGCCCGGTCAGGCCTTGACCCGCCCGCTGGTCCCTGCGGCGCCTTTTTCATGCCACAATGTGGTAGATTTGTCAAGCGCCTCGGACAGCTCTGATTTCCTTCTCCTGAACAGGCCGCAGGCACAGAAAAAGGGTTGACAAAGGCCACATCGTGGTATAAATAACACTACATCGTGGCCTACTTGAAAGCCACTGTGTGCACATGCGGCGCTGGCCGCCCCCCTCACCCAGCGCTGGCGGTGGATTAGGCGGACGATGAGCCGTCAGCAGGCGCCGGGCGCCTGAGGATACTGTCGGAAATCCAGATGAAATCGGAGGAGACCCATGAAAAAGGTACTGATTCTCGGCTCAGGAGCGGGCGGGACCATGGTGGCGGCCAAGCTGCACCAGGAACTGGACGGCAGGGAGTGGGACATCACCATCATCGACAACGACGAGATGCACCACTACCAGCCCGGGTGGCTGTTCATCCCCTTCGGGGTGTACACCGCCGATGACTGCGTCAAGCCCAAGCGGGATTTCATCCCCGAGGGGGTGAACTTCGTCCTGGACGAGATCGTGGCCGTGCACCCGGACAAGCGCAAGGTCGAGGGCAAGAAGGGGCAGTACGACTACGACTGGCTGGTCATCGCCAGCGGCTGCCGCATCGTTCCCGAGGAGGTGGACGGGATGATGCGCGGGATGGGGCAAGGATATTCACAACTTCTACACCCTTGAAGGCGCAGTGGAACTCGGCAAGAAGCTCAAGTATTTCGATTCCGGCCGGGTGGTGCTGAACATCGCCGAAATGCCCTTCAAGTGCCCGGTGGCGCCCATCGAGTTCATCTTCATGGCCGACTGGTTCTTCGCCGTTAAGGGCGTCCGCAAGAACATCGAAATCGAGCTGGTGTCCCCGCTGGGTGACATCTTCACCAAGCCCATGGCGGCCCGGACCTTCGGGAGTTATGCCGGCAAGAAGAACCTGAAGTTCACCGGGAATTTCGATCTTGCCAAAGTCAATGCGAAGGAGAAGACCATCGAGTCCTACAAGGGCGACAAGATCCCCTATGACCTGCTGGTGTCCATCCCGCCGAACTTCGGGGCCCAGTTCGTGGGGGATTCCGGCATCGGCGACCCCATGTGCTATGTCGACACGGATCATTTTACCCTGAAGGCCAAGAAATACGACCACATGTACGTGATCGGGGACGCCACCAACGTGCCCACCTCCAAGGCCGGCGCCGTGGCCCACTACGAGGCCGACACGGTGGTGGATAACATCCTGCGCGAAATGGACGGCAAAGAGGCGAAATCCACCTTCGACGGTCACGCGACCTGCTTCATCTGCTCGGGTTACGACAAGGCGCTGCTCATCGATTTCAACTACCAGGTGGAGCCGCTGCCGGGCAAGTTCCCCTTCCCCGGCCTGGGACCCTTCGACCTGCTGGGGGAGAGTTCCTTCAACTACTTCGGCAAGATGATGTTCAAATGGGTCTACTGGAACATGATGCTCAAGGGCCTGGAGCTGCCCCTGGAACCCCAGTTCACCATGGCCGGCAAACTGCGCCAGAGCCTCGCCTAACCTGAGGAGAGGAACATGAACAAAGAAGATCTTATTCTGGAGCGACTCGACCGGATCGAGGCCAGCCTGGCCCCCTGGCACGCAGCGCCGCCGGTGTCCAGGAACTCAAGAACGACCTCATGCCCCTGGCCAACCACGCCGTCCACGCCCTGATCAAGGAGCTGCAGGACGTGGAGTCCAGCTTTCAGCTGGAGGACCTCCTGGCCCTGACCAAGCAGTTCCTGCGGAGCGTGCGCAACCTCACCTACTCGCTCCGCCAGCTGGAAAACGTCGTCGACTTCGTGACCACGCTCGAACCCCTGCTCAAATCGAGCGTTCCCCAGCTCATCAATTACCTGGACGACATGGAGCAGCGCGGCGTCTTCCGGATCCTCAACGCCACCCTTGGCATCCGCGCCAAGATCGCCGCCGAGTACACCCCCGAGGACATCGAGCGGATCGGCGACGGGCTGGTCATCCTGCTCGGGCTGGCCAAGCGGATCACCAACCCCCAGACCACCGCCCTGCTGCAGGCCGTGGCCGAGATGCCCGAAACCCTGGACCTGGTCAACTGCAAGGAGGTGGGCCCGCTGAATCTGCTTTGGGCCGACCGGCAGGTGAAGGAGGGTCTCGGCGTGCTGATGGAACTGACCAAGGGGCTGGGCAAGCTGAAGTCCGCCTGTGCCCCTCCCCCCGGGGTGACGGCGTCCTGAGGCCCGGTTCGGACCGCTAGTACCGCGTCTCATAAGTTTTGCACCATGAGACGGCAAGATAGGATCCGCAGCTATTGGCGGATAAATCACCCACTTCTTGGAGACGCGGAAATCCAAAATCCAAATATCGAAACTCGAAACAAATTCGAATGACCGAAATCCAAATGACCAAAACGCAAGACCCCGGTCCCGCCGCTCTTGTTTGAGATTTTGAGCATTGGGATTTCAATATTGTTTCGGATTTCGGATTTGGTGCTTCGGATTTTGGACGAAGTTGAGCCCCTTAGGTCAACAAGATAGGTGGCCAAAATCGATGACAGGACTTCTGAGACACGGAACTAGGCAATCCGGAGCGACTGCCGGACACGACAAAGGGGTGAGAGCGATGAGAAAACAGATGGTCGAATGCGAAGATGGCCGCCGCCGGCAGGCCCGGATGTACGGCGTCCCCCGGGAGGAGGGGGACTTCACGGTGCTCAAGGCCGGCGTGCGGGTGAAGGGCCGGCATGTGACCGGGGAGGCCTGGCACAACGCGCATCTGGGCGTGTGGTACTTCCTGAGCGGCCCGGAAGGGAAAAACCTCCACCTCCTTCCGCGGCGCCGCGAAAAGCCCCAGGAAACAACCGCCTCTATTTTTCGGACCCACTCCATCCGAACGGCCTGAGACGGGCTCGATCCCAGGCAGGCCTTCAGGCCGGCCCGCTCAGGGGTCGGGCACGATCCCCGCGGGCAGGCCCAGCTGTTTCACCAGCAGCTCACGGTACAGCTCCAGGACCTTCGCCCGGGGGTTGTCCGGGGTCCCGGGCGGGGTCTGGACGATCATCGTGCCGCGCTGAAGCAGGCTGACGCTCAAGCTTTCGCCCGCCTGGAAGGTCGCGCCCAGCTGACCGCCGGCCTTGAGCGGGTACCCCTTCGCGGCCAGGACCCTGGTCAGCTCCCCCATGTCGATCTCGACCCGCCCCCGCGGGGAGACGACGAAGTTGCGGCGACCGTCGCGGGCGCAGGTTTCTTCGAAAAAGATCTCCGCCAGCGGTTCCGGGGCGCCCTTGGGCCGGCTGCCGCACACCGCGCAGTCCTCCAGCTTCTCGATCTCCAGCAGGTGAAAACGCAGCTCCCGCAGGTCGATGTACATCAGCCGGTTCAGCAGCTTGGGTTCACGGCCGACGATGACGCGGACCGCCTCGGCCACCATCAGCGAGGTCACGATCCCCAGCACCGAGGGGTGCACACCCACCACCGCACATCGGGGCAGGTCCTCGTCCCTGAGGCCGGGCATGAAGCATTCCAGGCAGATCGAGCGGCCGGGCATGAAGGTGGAGAGGTTGCCGGAGGCCTCGATGGCCGCGCCGAAGACATAGGGGATGCCCAGCCGCGAGGAGACCCGGTTCAGCAGGTAGCGCGGTTCGGGGCGGTCGAGACCGTCCAGGACCAGGTCCACGCCGCCGATCACGGCTTCGGCGTTGGCCGCGTGAAGCGATTCGGGCACCGCATCCAGCTCCACGTCCGGGTTGAGCCGGCTCAGCCGGCGCCGGGCGACCTCCACCTTGGGCAGGCCGACGCCGTCCACGTCGTAGAGGGTCTGCCGATGGAGGTCCGAACGCGAGACGATGTCCCGGTCCACCATGCGCAGGTACCCGATGCCCATGCCCGTGAGCTTGGGGGCGATGAGCGACCCCAGCCCGCCCATGCCGACAATGCAGGCCCGCGCATTCCGCAGCCTGAGCTGCCCCGGGTAGTCGATGTCGGCCAGGGCGATCTGCCGGGAGTAGGTCTCCAGCTCCTGATCGGTCAACTCCTTCTTCATCTTGCCGCCCCTTTCCGGGCCGCTCAGCGGACGGCCTCGTGCAGACCCACTGCTCCCAGCAGGAAACTGCGCTGCTCGACCCGCCTGAAACCGGCACCCAGCAGCAGCGCCTTGACCTGCCCGGGGTCCGGGAACCTCACTGCCGATTCGGCCAGATAGCGGTAGGCCCGGCTGTCTGAGAGCAACGCGCCGGTCCAGGCCACCGGTCCCTTGAGATAGAGGTGATTGACGCTGCGGATCAGCCCCTGGGGCGGCTGACTGCTTTCCACTACCACCAGCCTTCCGCCGGGTCTGAGTATGCGAAAAATTTCGCTCAAGTGCCGACCCGCGTGGGGATTGCGGTAGATCAGGTTCCGGAAACCGAAGGAGATTCCGACGCAGTCGAAGCTCCGGTCCCGCAGCGGCAAATGGGCCGCATCCCCGCAGATCAGCCCCAGGCGCCCCCGCAGGCCCCGCCGGCGGGCTTTGCGGGAGGCCCTCAGCCAGCATGGGCCGGCTGAAATCCAGGCCCCAGACCCGGGTTCCGGATCCGTTTGACCGCAGCATTTCCATGGCCAGGTCCGCGGTCCCGCAGCACAGATCCAGGACCCGGCCCGGCCTGGGGCGCAGGCACCACCGGACGGCCTGCCTGCGCCAGCGGCGGTCCATTCCCAGGGTGATCAGCAGGTTGACGAAGTCGTAGCGGGCGGGCACGGCCGCAAAAAGCCGCTGCAGGGGTGATTGCCCGCTCATTGTCCCCTCCGCAGACCCGGGCGGGCCGGCATTCAGCCGCCGATGGCCCGCATGCTGCGTTCGCCGCCGTTCAGGCCGTGGCTCAGCTGGAGGGCGTGGCCGCCGGGTTTGCGGAGCAGTGCGACCCTGAAGATCGCCTGCAGTTCTTCTTTGGCGGCCCCCTCCCGGAGCGGCGTCTTGAGGTCGATCTCGTCTTCGGAGAAAAGGCAGGGTCTGAGCTTTCCGTCCGCCGTCAGGCGCAGCCGGTTGCAGCTCCCGCAGAAATGGCGGCTCAGGGGGGCGATGAACCCCACCTTACCCGGGGCCTGCGGCAAGGAGAAAAGCCTGGCCGGCCCGAAGCTCCCGGAACGGCCCGGCTCTTCGCGCAGCGGGCCCACGGCCTCCACCATCCGCACGATTTCCGCCAGCGGCACGAACCGGGCGGCGTGCTCGGCCGGCGACCAGCCGTTGGTGGGCATGAGCTCGATGAAGCGCACCTCAAAGGGCTTCTCCAGGGTGAGCCGGGCCAGGTCGGCCACCTCGTCCGCATTCACGCCGCGCATGACCACGGTGTTGAGCTTGATGGGCCGGAACCCCACCGCCTCGGCCTCCTCGATGCCGGCCAGCACCTGGCGGAGAAAGGGGTGCCCGGTCACCCGGGCGTAGCGCTCGGGCCTCAGGGTGTCCAGGCTCACATTGATCCGCTGCACCCCGGCCTCGAACAGCGGCCGGGCCAGCTCCTTGAGCCGCACCCCGTTGGTGGTCATCGCCAGGGGGTTCAGGCCGCCGATGCCCGAGAGCATCCGGCAGAGCCCCACCACCCCTTTCCTGACCAGCGGTTCCCCGCCCGTGATGCGCACGTTGGAGATCCCCGCCGCGGCCGCCGCCCGCACCACCCGCAGGATCTCCTCGTAGGAAAGGATCTCCGCATGCTCCAGCTTGCAGGCGCCCGCCAGCGGGGTGCAGTAGAGACAGTCGAGGTTGCAGTGATCGGTAACCGAAACCCTCAGGTAATCGATCTGCCTTCCAAGCGTGTCAACCAGTGGCATCCGAGTCCTCTCTCCGGCCCATGGCTATAGCAGCCCGGATTTTGAAAGGCAAGGGGTTACGGTCCGGGTCAGTGGCCTTTGCCGAAGGGGCAGTGGGGATGGGTGCACTCGGGGCAATCCAGGCACAGCCCGCCGTGTCCCAGCAGGGCCAGCTCGGCCTTGCCGACGCGTTCGCCCGCCAGGACCCGCGGCAGGATCAGGTCCAGAACCGTGACGCGGTGATACAGCCCGCAGGCCGGCACGCCCAGCAGCGGCACCTCGCCCACGTAGGCCAGCAGGAACATGGCCCCCGGCAGCACGGCCGCGCCGTAGTGCATCTCGCTGGCACCAGCCGTCCGGATGCCGTGCCGCGTCACGTCGTCGGGATCCACGCTCATACCGCCGCTCAGCAGCAGCAGTTCGCAGCCCTCGGCGATCCGGCGGCGGATGGCGCGGCTGATGGCGTCGGCATCGTCCGGCAGGAAATCGACTGAGGCCACCTGCGAGCCGAGATTTTCCACCTTGCCGCTCAGCACGGGGGCGAAGCGGTCCTCGATCAGGCCGTGATACACCTCGTTTCCGGTGATGAGCAGGCCCACCTTCAGCCGCCGCAGGGGTTTCACCGAGAGCACGGCCCCGTTCTGCCGCGCGATGGCCGCGGCCCGTTCCACCGGCGCCCGCTTCATGACCAGGGGGATGGCGCGCGTGGCCGCCACCAGCTCGCCCTGTTTGACCAGCGTGTGGTTGTGCCGGGTGGCGCACATGACCTCGTCCACCAGGTTGAAGGCCGCCAACGCAGCGGTGTTGACCCCCAGCAGCCCGTCCCGGGCGGCTGTGAGGCCGATCTTTCCCTCGCGCGGTTCGTCCTTCCAGTCGATCCCCTCGCCGGCCAGGGCCGCGGCCAGGATGCGGGCGGCCTCGTTTTCGTGGATCTCGTCTTCTTCCAGGTCGATCAGGTAGAGGTGGTTCTTGCCCAGCTTCTGCAGCTGGCAGACATCCTCGTCGCAGACCGTGTGGCCCTTGCGGAAGGCCGGGCCCTTGAATTCCCCCGGCCGGATCTCGGTGATGTCGTGGCTCAGCTCGGTGCCGACCGCCTCCTGCAGAGATATCTTCTTCAGCACTTCCGCAGCTCCTCTCCGGGAATTCCCGGTCCGCCGCCCCGATCCGGGGCCGGTCCGGCCGGTCCGCCGGGGTTCGCCTACTAATAAGCCTTCCCGTTTCGCGGGTCAAGGGGCGCTTCCGCCCCTCCGGCTTTCACGGGCGTCCAGTTCATGTATTCCCAGGTGATCTCGCGGGCGTTCCGGTAATACGCCCCCTGGGCGCAGGGCCGGCACAGCACCCGTCCCGCGCTCACCACCTCCCGCCGGTCCCGGATCACCTGCCCGCAGCTCACGCAGACCACCTTGCGGCGGGTCGGGCCCGGCAGGTCGCACTCCTCCAGCGGGACTTCCACCCGCTGGACCCTGAACAGCACGCTGTCGGGCATCCGCTGATAGGCTTCCAGCTGCTGCCGCGATTTCCCCGATACCTCGGGGGCGTAGAGTTCCGTGAGGCTCCGGGCGGTTTCCGTGGAAACGATCCGGTAGGCCAGGCCGCTTGCCAGGTCCAGGAAGGTGGCCGCCATGATGCCGTAATCCTGGAACTTCAGGCTCCGCCGGCCCAACCGGACGCCCGTCACGTGCGCCACCGCGTCCGCGGTGCAGCGGTCCAACTCCACGTACACGATCAGCCGCTTGATCTCCTCGATACGGGTCCCGGGGTCGCGCATACCCAGCAGCCGGCAGCCCAGCAGGGCCATGCGCACGCCGATCACCTGCCCGGGGCAGAGGTGGCCGTGGGCGCGCGCCGAAGAGGTCAGCAGTTCCTGAAAGGTTTTCATGTGCGAATGCCTCACCCGTATGGGAAGCCCCCAGCGGGCCTCCTGCCTTATGTTATTTTTAACATAACCACTGACAAAAAAAAAGCAGGGAATGAATAGGCCCCGGCTTCAGTTCGCCCGTCCGAATTGGGTCTCCGACAGTAACCCCTCTTCCTCCTCGCGGTCCTCGAGGCAGTCCGGACACCAGGAAAAGGCCTGTCCGACCCAACTCCCGCAGGAGCAAATCCACAAGTCTCTGATCTCCTCCACCAGCATCGCCTCACCTCCCCACATCCGCTGTAGGAAATCCGGCCGCCCCCGTCCCGGGCTTCACACCCTCCGGACCCTCTGCAACACATCTACGCCCACCCTCCCGGCACGCCTCGAAATCTTCCGCCACCCACATCCGGGTGACCCGGGCCAACTCACGGTAGAATCGGGTTTGGGACTGCCCCTCGACCTTCTGCGCAAACTGCGGCACCCAGGCCGCCAGGTGTTCGGCAAGAAATCCGATTTGTTTTTCGCGCCACCCCCGGGCCTGGTCCTCAGGACTTTTCATCTGCGCCTCCAGTTCCTTGAGGACCAGGAAATACAGAAACTCCAGCTCGGCAGCAATGTGATCCGGGGCGTCGTGAAAATCCGGCGCCCTTGAGAGTCCCGCCTCCCGGTAGCAGGCCTCCGCCGCGGCGGTCGACGCGCCCATCACCCGGCGATCACCGTCCAGGTACACCGAGCCGTAGGGCGGCGCCAGCAGGGCGAACGGCCCCACGAACAGCCGGGCATAGTCGATCGCCCGCTCCGCCGGCCCCTCACCGTTTTCAAGGGCCGCCTCCATGGATCCGGAGGCCTCAGTGGCCGCCGCGCAGACTTCGCCGAGGCGCCGTTTCAGTTCACCTGCGTACTGCCCGGTGAGGCCGTCCGGCGGGTGATAGCACTCTGCCAGCGAGCGGTAGATTTCCGCCCTGGCGGCCGTATTGGCCCGATCGTTCTCCGTGGTCATCATCATTTCCCCGTTTCCCGGGGTGCCGGCCTGCGGGCCGGCACCCCGGAGATCTCAAGCGGCGGGGGCCTCGCTCAGCTTCAGGAAGCGCTCGCCCAGGGTGTAGAGCAGCAGCATGACGGCCAACGCCAGCACGAAGACCAGCCACTCCCAGAGGCTCGGGAAGTAGCTCACGAACTGCGGGAACTGTTCCGCCTTCGGCCCTACCGGGTGGCTCTGGCCGGCCAGCAGGATCTCCATGTGCATGGCCAGGGTCCCCAGCAGGATGAGCATGGAGGCCGCCATCCTGCCGCCGGTGCTCCGGCGGACCCCCGGAATCAGCAGCAGGACGAAAGGCAAAAAGAGCCCCAGCAGCACCTCGAAGTGCAGCCCGCCCCAGGTCCCGAAGGCGTGCCCGAACTTGTGGTACACCAGGAACGCGGGAATCGTGGTGGCCTCTTCCATGAAAAACCGCAGCAGGCTGAACGCCACCACCGCGCCGACCACGTAGGTGAAAAACCGGCCTAGTTTTTCGGCCCCTTCCCCGCTCCAGCCCGGCGCGCCGTTGCCGCTCAGCTTGTCCAGCACCAGACTGTAGAATATGAACAGTGCAGTGCCGCTCAGCACCCCCATCAGCAGGCAGTAGATGGACATCATCGGTCCGAAATAGGTGGCGCGGGACTCGGTCAGGCCGAACACCGAGCCAATCATGAGAGGGGCGATCAGCGCCAGCACCCAGGAAACGGTCCCCAGGAATTTGCTGAAGCCGCTGAGCCAGTCGCCGTTGTGCATTTTCCAGAATTTCAAAATCAGCACCACCAGCTCCACGCTGTAGATCGCCCCCATCCACCAGATGGGCGAGGACAGGTTGGGGGAGAACAGGATGTAGATCATGTGGAAGACCGATCCGAGTTCCAACCCGATGGCCACGAACCCGCCGAGCAGGGTGGCGATGGCCAGGAACACCAGCCGTTTGGCCTGCGGCTCGTATTCCCGGAAGCCGAGCACGAGCGACAGCCCCGCGAGGATCGTGAGTCCCGAGCTGGTCAGCGCCAGGAAGATGTAGACCCCCAGGGGCAGCGACCAGATGAGCACATCATTCGTGTTGAACATTGCGTGGCCTTTCGTGAGGATGAAGACTGCGGCCACCAGGCCGGCAATCAGGCCGACCCCGAGAGCGGCGAGCCAGGTACCGTACAGAGTCTTGTTCGCATTCATCTAGACACCTCCCTTGGTCGCCCGGTAATGGGCCGGATTGTAGCCCCGGATGTAAAACACGTGGGGATCGGTCCCGATCTCTTCCCGCAGCCGGAAAGGCCGGAATTTCCCCAGCAGCACGCTCACCTCGCTCTTGGGGTCCGAGATGTCGCCGAAGACCCTGGCGCTGGCCGGGCAGGCCTCCACACAATACGGGAGTTCCCCTTCCTTGACGCGGTGGTCGCAGAAGGTGCATTTTTCCACCACTCCCTTGGGCCGGATGCCGGCCGAGGTCCGCTCCCTCTGCGGGTTGTAGTACGGAATGACGGTGCCGCCGACCTCTTCGGTCTGTTCCTTCGGCGAGGCGGTACCCCCCGGGATCGCGGCCTCCTCGCTGCGCCAGAAGCGGTGCGGCTTCTCCCAGTTGAAGTAGATGACCCCATAGGGGCAGTTGAACTCGCAGTACTTGCACCCGATGCACTTCTTCGGGTCGTGCATCGTGATGCCGTTTTTCAGCTTGTGCATCGCCCGGGTCGGGCACCCCCGCACGCAGGGCGCGTACTGGCAGTGGTTGCAGAGGGTCGGAAGGTAATGGTAGCGCACGTTGGGGAATGTGCCCACGGTTTCGGTGATCTTGTTCGACCAGTACATCCCGTCCGGCACGTTGTTCTCGTTGCGGCAGGCGATGCTGCACGCTCCGCACCCGACGCAGCGCTGCAGATCGATGACCATGGCGTATCTGGGCATTCTCTTCACCTCCTTAGATCTTTTCGATCTTGACGCGGGTGGCGGCGTGCCTGACGGTGCTGCCGCTCAGGCGGTCGTAGACCGCCGGGATCACCTCGTTGTTGTTGCCGCCGCGCGGCTCCTTGCCGAACACCTTGGCGGCCACGCGGCCGTAGACCCAGTGGCCCTGGCCGTAGCACTTGGCCACCGTGCCGGGCCGGGTCCCCTCCCAGAGCTTCACGCCGCACTCCAGCCTTCCCGAGGGCGAGACGATCCGGATGCGGTCCCCGTTACTGAGGCCGAGCTTCTTGGCGTCCAGCGGGTTGATCTTGGCCACGTCGTCCCACACCGCGTCCCCCGGGTCCACGTCCTTGAACTCGTAATACCAGGTGCAGTTGGCCGAGCGGCCCTCGCGGTTGAGCCGGGATTTGTGATCCACGAACACGAAGGGGTACTGCTTCTCGTCGCCGGCGATGGCGGGCTCCTCGTAGTGGGGAATGAAGGCCTGCTCCCCGCGGGCCAGGTACCCGCTCACCTCCAGTATATCGTCCACCGTGGTTTCGTGCTTTTTGGCATGCTCCTCCAGCGCCGCCTTGAGGGTCTCGCTGTAGAATTCGAACTTCTTGGTCTGGGTCTTCATCCCGCTCCAGCGCTTGCGGTAGGGGTAGGGGTCGGAGTTCCAGACCCCGGCCTTGCGGAACTCCTCCCAGCCGTTGATCTTGTCCCCGCCCTTGTGGCTGGCCGGGTCCCAGAGGTTCTGGGTGGTGCTTTTCACGCAGTAGAGGGCGAACTCCTTCTCGTTGGTCGGCTCCTTGCCGGTCTCGGGATCCTTGATGGTCTTGAAGTAGCGCAGCAGGTTGTCGAACCCGCGCTCGGCGAGCTTCCCGGCGACCAGCCACGGGACCTCGGTCTCGTCGATCTTGGCCTGCCACATGGGCTTGATCACCGGCTGCATCAGGGTGACGTGCCGGTGACCGTTGCCGGCAGTCTTCACCCAGGCCCACTTTTCGAACATGTGATGGGTGTTGGGCAGCAGGATGTCGGCGAACCAGGAGAACTCCGAGGCGTTGGTGGTGAGATGCACCAGGAAGGGGATCTTGGACAGGGCCTGGTTCCAGCGTTCCGGCTCGGTGCAGGAGAAGTTGAAGTTGTTCATGTAGGCCACGGCCACCTTGATGTCGTAGGGGTCGGCATTCAGGATGCCGTCCGCCGCCCGGTTGGTGACCACCGCCGAGCCCGGCTTGCCGGAATTGATGCAGGGGAAGTCCTTGCGGCCGCGGTGGTCGATCTTGGCGTTTTTCTTGCCCTTCTTGGCGATTTCATCGAAAAACTCGTCCGGTTCGGGGAAATGCCCGGTGTACTCCTTGTTGGAAGTCAAGGTGCCGCCGACGTTGTCACAGGCGCCGGTGATGCCGTTGAGGGCATGGCAGATCATGCTGGTGTAGCCGCCCCGCACCTGCATGACCGGCCCGCCGCCCACCCAGGAAATCGACTGAGAGCCGGCATTTCCGTAATCCGTGGCCACGCGCCGGATCTGTTCCACCGGCAGCCCGGTGCGTTCGGCCGCCCATTCCGGGGTCTTGTCCTTGAGCTCCAGGTTCCAGAACCGCACGATGCCGTAGGTGTGTTTCTCCTCGAAGGTTTCCGGGTCCACCTCCTGGCCGGTCACGAAGCGGTTCTGGCCGTCCTTGAAATCGCCCACGAACTCGCGGCTCCACATCCCGCCGCTGAGCAGCACATGGGCGATGGCCGCCGCCAGCGCGCCGTCATGGCCGGGTTTGATCGGCAGCCACTCGTCGGCCTTGGAGGCGGTGGCCGACAGCCTGGGCTCCACCACGGCGATGGTGGCCCGGCCCGCGACCTCACCCCAGACGCTCGAATAGTAGGAGACCTGGCGGTTGGCCGAGAGCGGGTCCGCCCCCCAGATCAGGATGTAGCGTGCGTTGAGCACGTCGTACTGGCGGTAGTCCCAGTAGCCTTCGGTGTAGAAGGGGCCGAACTTCTCCGCCTCGGCGCAGATGGCGCTGTGGGAGATGTTGTTGGGTGAGCCGATGATCTTGGTCATGCGGTCGTAGATGATGTCGCGCATGTAGGAGTAGCGGCCGCGCATGAGCATGTACTTGTGGGTCTCGCCGTTCTTGCGCAGCTCCATGATCCGGTCGGCGATCGTGTTGAGGGCCTCGTCCCAGGAGATGGGCACGAATCTCGGGTCCTCGCTGCGGCCCTTTTTGGGGTTGGTGCGCTTCATGGGGGCCTTGATGCGGTCCGGGTCATACACCTGCTGCAGCCCCAGGTGGACCCTGGGGCAGCTGGCCGCGCCGTTGACTTTGGAGCGCGGGTTGCCCCGGACCTTCACCGCCCGCCCTCCGGTGACGAAAACCTCCTTGGAGCACCACGAAGTGCACCCCTGGCAGCTGGACGCGATCCATTGCCCGTCTGCCGCGGAGCCCGCCTGGGCTGCCTCGGCCAGCGCCCGCAGCCGGGGCTGCAGGCCGGTCCCCAGCGCCAGGGTGGTCCCCGTGGCGGCGGTGGCCTTGAGGAAGCTCCGCCGGCTGAGCTTCAATTCGTCGATCAGCTCCGAAATGCTTGTTCTGGATGGGGTCTGTTCCTTGTCCATGTCGCCTCCTTTTTCCTTGATACGGATTTCCTTGCTCATCACGCTTCGGGGACCGGCTTTTGGCGGTCGTCCCAAATGCATTTCAGCCAGTCTGCGGATCATTCGGCGTCTACCCATCTTCCGGCCTCACCCATCCTCTGTGTTCTCCGAAAAACTCTTCAGGCAGTAGAGCAGTTCGTCCGGATCCGGCGGCTTGCCCAGGCAGGCGCAGATGTGGGTGGCCAACACCTCCTGGAGTTCGGGATGAAACGACCGGCTCGACAACCCGATGATGGCGACCCCGGGGTACTTCTTCCGGATACGGCTGATCTGGCGGCTTTCCAACACCAGCGAGTCCAGGTCCAGAATGACGATGCCGCAGCGTCCGTCCTCCAGGTGTTTCCATGCCTCGGGAAGGGAAGTGAGGCCGACAGCCGGGTACTTTTCCCGGCCCAGCAGTTCACACAGGCGCTCGCGCTCGGTCCTATCCGCGCCCAGCACCAAGACGGACTTGTTCATTGAGATTCCCCAGGGGTTCCACCGATGCCCGCTCGCTCCGGCTGTTACCACAATGTGGCAGTTAGTGAGCAAAGGTCGTGCCAGCCTTGCGCCAAACCAGGGGGCGCTGCTGTCACCCGGCAGACCGGAAATGTCTCGGTGAACCCCATAACTCATTCAGATTGCGAGCCATTTACCCCTAGGTGGTTGACACTCCGCGTTTCTTCGGGGAATAGGCGGCCGGCCCCTTGCGAGACGCTGCGAACGCCGAGCCCTGCCCGGATTTCTCCCGAATCCGGACGCTGCTTGGCCTAATTCCACTAATGATTAAATATCAACTGGTTATCTGTGTCCGAAATCCGGACGGTGTTCAGTGCTTTCAGGCAGTGGGGAAGCTGGAAAGGTGGGGAGGTCAGTGCTTGGTGGGAGGCGCGATATCGTAGCGTTTCAGCTTCTCGTAGAGCGTGCTGCGGCCGATGCCCAGCCTCCGGGCGGCCTCTTTCTTGTTCCACCCGCAGCGTTCCAGCGTCTCCTCGAGCAGCCGTTTTTCATGCTGGAGCAGACCGCCCAAAGGTTGGTCTCCTTCCGCAGGGGAGGCGGCCGGCCGTAGCACGGCCGGCAGGTCCGAGGCCGCGATCTGGTCGCCCTGGGACAGCACAACTGCGTGCTCGACGCTGTTCTCGAGCTCCCGCACGTTGCCGGGCCAGTCGTGGTCGAGCAGCAGGCGCATGGCCTCGGGAGCGAAATCCGCGATGCGCTTGCCGTGCTCGGCGGCGAAAACACTCAGGAAATGGCGCGCCAGCTGGGGGATGTCATTGCGGCGCTCCCGCAAGGCCGGCAAGTGCACCGGAATCACGTTCAGGCGATAGAAAAGGTCCTCCCGGAAACGACCCTTCTTTACCTCCTGGAGGAGATCCTTGTTGGTGGCGGCCAGAATCCGGACATTTACCGCCAGCGTCTCTTCTCCGCCCACCCGCTCGAATCTCTGGGTCTGCAGAACCCGCAGGAGCTTGATCTGGGCCGAGGCGGAGATCTCGCCGATCTCGTCCAGGAAGACCGTGCCGCCGTCGGCCTGCTCGAAGCGGCCGCCGCCTTCTGCCGGATCGCGCCGGTGAAGGCCCCTTTCTCGTGTCCGAAGAGCTCGCTTTCGAGCAGGGTGGCGGGTAGGCCGAGCAGTTGATCACCACGAAGGGCTTTTCTCCTGCGGCCGCTGTGCTGGTGGATGGCCCGGGCCACCAGTTCCTTGCCGGTTCCGCTCTCCCCCTGGATGAGGACGGTGGCGTCGGTCGGCGCGATGTCCTCGATCAGCTTGTAGATCAGCTGCATCTTGGGATCCTTGCCCACCAGGCCGAAGAACCCGGTGCTGCATTCCAGCCGTCCTGCAAGTCCAGGATACGCTCCTCGTGGGCCACTGCGCGCTCGATCACCCCGGCGGCCTGCCTTAGGACAGAGCGGCCATTTCAATCTCCTCCTTCACCAGTTGCAGTCCCCGGACAGGCAACCACCAGGGCACCCAGGCACTGCCCCCGTGGGAAAAGGGGACGACAGCCTTGCGGGGGACATCCGCGAACTCCGCCGAAGCCAGAATGCCGGGAAATTCCTTCCGGGTGAAGTGGATCCCGCCTCCGTCACCGACGATCGCAAACACCTGCGCCAGGTGATCCGGCTCGCTGACCAGCCTGGCCCCGGCTTCGGAAAGGACGAACACCGGATTCCGGGCTCCGCCGAAAATCCACAGGACCATGTCGCTGCATTTGAGGCTCCGCCGGAAGCGCCGGATGAGAAAGGCGCCGATTTGATCGAGATCGCGCAACGAGCCGACCTCCTGTACAACCTCACAGAACGTCCGGCTCTGCTCATGGGTCCTTTCCAGCTCCCGGGCCTGATCCCTCAGGCGCCTGGTACTCTCCCGCACTCGGGCCACCATCTGGTTGAAGGAAGCCGCCAGGCCGGCCAGCTCGTCCTCCCCGCCGACCTTGACCTGAACGTCGAGATCTCCTCCGTCCACCAGCTGGGTGGCTTCTACCAGCAAGGACACCGGGCGGGTGACCCGGCGCACGAAGAAAAGGGTCGCGGCCAGCGCCGTCAGCAGGATGCCGAACGTCATGGCGGACATCTGCCACCAGAACCGCGTCATTTTCTGGCGTGGACTTCTTCGCTGAACCCCATCCTCAGAATTCCGGCCTTGCCCTCGAAAACCGGCGAACTGATATCCAGGTAGCGTTCACCGGTGGCGGCGGCGATCTTCTGAAAACCCGCCTCCCCGCCGGGGCCCGGCCGGTTGGCGCTGACCAGGCCCTCGGGCACGCCCTTTTCAAAGGTGTGCGCCAGGATTTCCCCCCCCTGCTGGACGAAGAGATAAGCCACCGAAGGGTGGCTGTGCAGGTGATGGTCCAGGGTTTTCTGCAGCGCGATCCGGTCGTTGATCAGGATCTTGTCCGCCGCTTCCAGCGCCACGGCATGGGCCATGTTCTCGGACTGGGCCCGCAGGGTTTCCATCAAGCTGCGGCTGTAGCGGTCGGTGACGACCAGCGCGATCAGCGCACCGCTGCCGATGACCAGCAGCGAAACCGCCAGCAGCAGGCGGGCCTTGAGACTGCGGATCCTCATGATTTCGACTCGCTGCTGTTCAGCTCGAGGCGCATCCTGAGGATGGGCTCGTACCAGATCTCTGCCGGCACGATGAAGCGGTCGATCATCAGCTCGGTCAGGATGGCCCGGCCCTCGGCTTGCAGGTGCATGGAAAAAAGCACCTGGCGGATCCGCTCCTTCAGCTCTCCAGCCAGACCTTTGTAGGTCACCAGCGGCGGAATGCCGTAGAGTTCGGACTTCCGCACGATGCGCGTCCTGGAGGTGAAGGCAGGGTTCTTGCGGTGGTAGTATTCCCAGATCAGGCCGTCCACGGCGGCGCCGTCCACCAGTTCCCGGCCCACCGCCAGGATGGAGTTGTCGTGGCTGTAGGTGAAGACCGTCTTGGAGAAGAAACGCTCCGGCGTCTCGCCGATCTGCGCCAGCCAGTACGTGGGGACCAGCCGGCCGGTGTTGGAGTCCGGGTCGGTGAAGGCGAAGACCCGGCCGGCCAGATCCTGGAGTCCGCGGACCGGGCCGTCGCGGTGGACGATCAGGTAGGATTGGTAGAAATGGCTGCCGTGCATCTCCGGGGTGGCCAGGAGTTCGAACCCATAACGCTCCCGGGCGGTGGCGTAAGGGCCGGAACAGATGAATCCCAGGTCGATCTCCCCTTTTCCGAACAGCTCGTTGATCTCGGCGTACGTCTTGCGCTGGATGAGTTCCACCTCTCGGCCCAGATTCCGGCCTATGTAGTCCAGAAGCTGCCGGTGGTAGATGAACGTCTCCCTGGGCGAGATCATAGCACCTACGGCCACCCGCAGCGGCCGATCTCCGATCGTTCCGCGGACGCGGCCGCTCGGCGGAAACGGTCTTGGTGAAATCGACCACCACCGCCTGCGGTTCCGATGAGCACCCTGCCGCCATCAGCGGCAATGCCACGATTGCTGCCATCAGCGGCGAAATCGACCTGCGCTTCATCATCCTCTCACCCTCTCAGGACCGTTCCCGGGAAAACGTTTTCACCTTGACGAACATACCACCTTGTGGTACGGTTGTCAACCGCATCCGCAGCCGGCCGCCGGAAGAGTGGCCCTTTCGCGGGGTATCTGTTATCTTGCAGGCCGCAAGTATGCCCTTTTCATTACGCTCCACCTTCATACGGAGAAACGGTTTGGACAGTCAGGAATTCGCGCGCTACCGCAAGCGACTCAACAAGACCCAGGTCCAGATGGCCCAGCTGCTGGGTACCTCGGTGAAGGCCATCCACAGCTACGAGCAGGGCTGGCGCCACGTGCCCGTGCACGTGGAACGGCAACTCTACTTTCTGGCCAGCCGAATGCGCGCCGGCGGCAGGGGGCAGAAACCCTGCTGGACGATCAAGCAGTGCCCGCCCGAACACCGCCGCCAGTGCCCGGCCTGGGAGTTCCAGGCCGGACGGCTCTGCTGGTTCATCAACGGGACCATCTGCGAGGGGGAGCCCCACGCCAGCTGGCGGGACAAGATGAAGATCTGCAAGAGCTGCGAGGTGTGGAGCAATCCGCTCGAAGCCGGGGACTAGGCCCGCACCCCGGTTTTGACCGCCCAGCAGCTGATCACAGCGCCCCGGCCGGGGCGCTGTCCGCTTTTTCGGTGCCGGAACTGTCCGGACGGAGCCCCGGAGGAGAGAATGGACAAGCAGAAGTCGTACCGTTTCGAAACCCAGGTCATCCACGCCGCCCAATCCCCGCAAGACTGGCAGGGCGCCACCCTGCCGCCCATCTATCAGTCCGCCTCCCATGCCCATCCCACTGCGGAAAACCTGAGCGAGACCTTTGCCGGCAAAACGGCCGATCACATCTATATGCGCCTCACCAACCCCACCAACCAGGTCCTGGAAGAAAAGCTGGCCGTGCTGGAAGGCGGCCAGGGCGCGGTGGTGACGTCTTCCGGCATGGCGGCGGTCTCCAATGCCTGCATGGCCCTGCTGCGGGCCGGAGACGAATTCGTCACCGGCAACTCTCTTTTCATGTCCACCTATCTTCTGTTTACCAAGGTTTTCAAGAAATACGACATCACGGCCCGGTTGGTGGAACCGACCGATCTGACAGCCATGGAAGAGGCCATCAACGACAAGACCCGTTTCATTTACCTGGAGACCATCGGCAACCCCAAAATGGACGTGCCGGACCTGGCCGAAGTGGCCGAGATCGCCCACCGCCACGGCCTGCCGCTGGTGGTGGACAACACCCTGGCCACCCCCTACCTGTGCCGTCCCTTGGAGCTGGGGGCCGACGTGGTGATCCATTCCACCACCAAGTACCTGAGCGGCCACGGCGCGTGCCACGGGCGGGGTCGTCATCGACGGCGGCACCTTTGCCTGGGACAACGAGCGGTTTCCGGACTTCAAGCCCTTCGTCGACAGAAAGGGCCCTCTGGCGTTTCTCGACAGGGTCTGGCGCGAACACCACATCAATTTCGGCACCACCCAGTCGCCCTTGCATGCCTACCTGACCATGATCGGCCTGGACACCCTGGCCCTGCGCATGGAACGCCATTTGCCCAACGCCATGGCAGTGGCCCGCTTCCTGCGAAAGGCCCGAGGTCCGCTGGGTGAACTATCCGGGCCTGAAGGACCATCCCTCCCACCACACGGCCCGCAGCCAGTTCAAGGGCAAAGGGTTCGGCGGGGTGCTGACCTTTCGGCCTGAAGGATCAGGACGCCTGTTTCCGGTTCATCAACAGCCTGCAAGCTGCATCTATCACCTGGCCAACCTTGGTGACTGCAAGACACTGGTCATTCATCCCTACTCTTCCCAATATGTCTCTTTTGACGAGCCCACCCGCGAAGAGCCTGTCCATCCCCCCGGATATGATCCGGCTGTCCGTGGGCATCGAAGCCGCTGGAGGATCTCTGCGAGGACATGCCGGCAGGCCCTGGAATGAGCGAGTACATCGAACATGACCAAAGGGCGTCTCCGTCGGGCTGGTGAAAAAACAGTTTCTTCACCTTTGCCGAGCCCCCGCACGAGATGCTGCTGGAAAGCGGCGCCCGCCTGGGCCCGATCACCCTGGCCTACGAAACCTACGGCGAGCTGAACGGGAGACAAGAGCAACGCCGTCCTCGATCCTCCACGCCCTGTCCGGCGACGCCCACGTGGCCGGCTACTACAGCCAGGACGATCGCCAAGCCGGGCTGGTGGGACATCATGGTCGGTCCGGGCAAGGGGATCGACACCGACCGCTACTTCGTCATCTGCTCCAACGTCCTCGGCGAGCTGCATGGGCTCCACCGGCCCGGCCTCGATCAACCCCGGCAACCGGCAAGCCCTACGGCCTGGATCTTCCCGTGGTCACCATCGGCGACATGGTGCGGGCCCAGAAGGCCCTGCTGGACCACCTGGGCATCCAGAGGCTCCTGTGCCGTGATCGGCGGCTCCATCGGCGGCATGCAGGTCCTGGAGTGGGCCGTCCGCTATCCCGAGATGGTCGCTTCGGCCATTCCCCTGGCCACCACCACCCGGCACTCGGCCCTGGCCATCGCCTTCAACGAGGTGGCCCGCCAGGCGATCATGGCCGACCCCAACTGGAAGCGGGGCAATTACTACGACGGGCCCAAGCCGGATCTCGGGTCTGGCCGTGGCCCGCATGATCGGCCACATCACCTACCTGTCCGACGAAGCCATGCGCCAGAAGTTCGGCCGCCGGCTGCAGGACAAGACCGACTTTTCCTTCAACTTCGACGCCGACTTCCAGGTGGAGAGCTACCTGCGCTACCAGGGCCAGAAGTTCGTGGAGCGGTTCGACGCCAACTCCTTTCTCTACATCACCAAGGCCGCCGACTACTTCGATCTGGAGCGCCAGCACGGCGACGGGCTCGCCGGTGCAGGCCTTCTCCAAGGCCCGGGCCGCATTCCTGGTCGTCTCCTTCACCTCGGACTGGCTCTACCCCACCTACCAGTCCAGGGACATGGTGCAGGCCATGAAAAAAAACGGACTGGATGTGAGTTTCTGCGAGATCGAGGCCGAGTGGGGCCACGACGCCTTCCTGCTGCCCAGCCCGCGGCTCGAGCGCCCTGCTGAAAGGATTTCTGGAACGTGTCAGCCGAGAGAAGTGGCTAGGGACCGATCTGAAATGCAGCCCCTTAAGGCTCCCGCACCGGTGCGCTTCGATCTGCAGATCATCGCCTCCTGGGTCGAACCGCGCTCCCGGGTGCTGGATCTGGGCTGCGGCGAAGGGGACCTGCTGCATTTCCTCCAACACCGCAAGCAGGTGACCGGAACCGGCATCGAGCGGGTCGAGTCCAAGGTCGCCCGCTGCATCGAGCGGGGGCTTTCGGTGGTCCAGGGGGACATCAACGAGGAGCTGCTGGACTACCCGGACCGGAGCTTCGACTACGTGATCCTGAGCCAGACCCTCCAGCAGGTCTACGAGCCCGACAGCCTGATCCGATCGCTGCTGCGCATCGGCCGCCGCGGCATCGTCAGCTTCCCGAATTTCAGCCACTGGCGGGTGCGGATCCAGCTTCTGCTTTCCGGCTACGCGCCGATCACCCGGCAGCTTCCTTACGAGTGGTACGACACGCCCAACATCCGGGTCATCACGCTCAAGGATTTCCGCAGGTTTTCCAGGCAGGTGGGGTTTCGGATCCTGCGGGAAAAAGCCGTCAGCACCGAAAACCACGGTTCGCGCGGGAGCGTCGTGCACTTCTGGCCCACCCTGCGGGCCAACTACGGGGTCTTTCTCATCGGGCAGATCCGCTGACCCCCTCCCCGCCGGTACCGCCTCTCAGTCGAAGAGCACCTGGGTGACCATTTCCTTTTCCCGGATGAGACGGCTCAGCTCCGCGCGCTCCTCGCCCCGCTCCGGGACCGCTTCCACCCGGCTGACGCACCGCCCGCTTGCATCCCGTCGGTACTTCCAGTCCAGCACATAGCCCGGCACCAGCGCGTAGCCGCAGCCGGCCAGGCCGCAGCAACTGCGGTCGACCACCGCATAGCCGGTCAGATACAGAATTTCCCGCCGCCGGTGGGAGACTCGGGTCTCGGCGGTGAGCACATAGTGCCCGCCGATGGCCGTGACCTCCTCATTCAAGGGCGGGTGGACAAAGTCCCGCGGTTCCTCGCTCATGTTCTTTCACCGCCCCCCTACTGCGCTTTGCGCAGGACGCTTTTTGCCGGGCTACCCTTTCAGGCGGAGGGCCCCGGGCAGCAGCTCGAAGGCAAAACGGTCGTCCGTCCAGGCCGGGGTGCCGTCAGTCTGCAGAGCCAGCTGCCGGTCCAGTCTCAGTTCCGCCCGGGTCCCGCGCCGGTAGCAGCCGGTGCAGTTGCCGACGGTGAAACCGCTCGCCACCGCCGCCAGCACCCCCGGGATGCCGGCGCCCGTCCAGAGCAGGTGCAGGTGGCCGTCGTCCAGCCGCGCCCTGGGCACCGCCTTCAGCCCGTAGCCGTAGAACGGGTGCTTCACCACCATCAGGCTCAGCAGGCCGCCCAGTTCG
Source organism: uncultured delta proteobacterium (assembly GCA_963704245.1). Taxonomy (GTDB): domain Bacteria; phylum Desulfobacterota; class DSM-4660; order Desulfatiglandales; family Desulfatiglandaceae; genus CAVPHJ01. Next base: position 67,709 of record CAVPHJ010000012.1, on the reverse strand, counting down.
TGCTCAATGCCGTCTAGCACCAGACTTGCGGCGGCGGGCCGGCGCAACCCGCGGTATCCCCGAAGCGCCGCCCGGACATAGACCTGGAAACCCGTTTTTCCCCGGCTCAGGTACTCCTCCCGCAGCCGGGTCACCCGGCCCTCCAGGCCGACCGAGGCGCTCAGGGCCCTACGGCGGCCGCTGCAGACCACCAGGTCCAACCGCCGGATCGGCCCCTCCCGGATGCGGGCCGCGGCGGCCGTCAGGTTGCGCGGCTGGCCCAGGGCGTGGCGCAGGGCGTTGCCGCTCCCGAGGGGCAGGAAGGCCAGCGGGGTCGCACCCGGGTCCAGCGCATTGACCACATCCGAAAACGTGCCGTCGCCCCCGGCGACCACCAGCACGTCGCAGGACCGGGCCGCCTCCCGGGCGCAGTCCGCCAGCCCCGCGGGGCTCCGGGTCTCCAGCCCGCATATTTCCGCCCCCAGCACGCCGGCCGCCCCGCGCAGGGAGCGCCGCTTTTCCGCCACCGGCAGCCGGCCCGCCGCCGGGTTGGCCAGAATGACGTAGCGCAACGCTGCCATCGGCGCATCTCCACCTGCCTTTTTCCGCGTTCTCAGCGCCCGGAGCCTCTCGGGCCGACATTGAACATACTACAAACGCATTCGAACGGCCAATTTCCCGGGGTCGGCACACGTGGGAACCGGATCTAAAGACTTTACTATCCGTGCAAAGTGATTAAAATACGTTAAGTCTTTTTCAAGGGAGGAAAGGCCATGTATTCCAAGACCGTGATGGACCATTTCCGAAAGCCGCGGAACGTGGGCGTGATCGAACAGGCCGACGGGGTGGGAGAGGTGGGAAACCCTCTCTGCGGCGACATGATGACCATCTATCTGGAAATCAAGAACGAGACGATTGACGACATCAAGTTCCAGACGTTCGGCTGCGGTGCAGCCATCGCCGTGTCCAGCATGCTGACCGAAATGGCCAAGGGAAAAACCCTCGACGAGGCCAGCAAGATCACCAACAAGGATGTGGCCGCAGGCCCTGGAGGGGCTTCCCAAGAACAAACTCCACTGCTCCAACCTGGGGGCCGATGCCCTGCACCTGGCCATCAAAGATTACGAGACCAAAAAGACGGAAAGGTGCCGGTCAAACCCGAGCCGCTCCCGGTCCTGCCCACTCACGGAGGGGAAAAATGCTACTGCCCTTACTGCGACACCGAAATCCCCGAGGGCGAGGCGCAGTGCAAGTCCTGCCAGTTGCAACCCGACATCAGCCGGCAACCGGCGCCGAGAGGTAGATCCCATGAACATCCTGAACCTGGATCACCTGTCCGCGAATCCCCTGCTACCCGAAGTGCAGGACGCCATGATCGAGGCGCTACGGACGAACTTCGGCAACCCATCCAGCCAGCACAAGCTCGGTGACGGGCTGCCGAGGCCCTTGACAAGGCCCGCGAATCGGTGGCCGGCCTGATCAACTGCGCCGTGCCGAAGGAAGTGGTCTTCACCTCCGGCGGCACCGAATCCATCAATCATGCCATCAAGGGCGTGGCTCTGGCCCTGGCGGACAAGGGCAAGCACATTGTCACCTCCAACATCGAGCACAACGCCGTCCTGCGAACCCTGCGACGGCTGAAAATGATGGACTACAAGGTCACCTCGGTGCCGGTGGACCCGCACGGCCGGGTCAATCCCGACGACGTGGCGAAGGCGATCAGGGACGACACCATCCTCGTCTCGATCATGCACAGCAACAACGAAATCGGGACCCTACAGCCGATCGAGGAAATCGCCCGCATGACCCGGGAAAGAAAAGTCCTGTTCCACACCGACGCCGTCGACTCGGTGGGGGTGGTTCCGATCGACGTCCACAAACTAGGAGTGGATCTCCTCAGCTTTGCCTCCAACCCCTTCTACGGCCCCTCCGGCGTGGGCGGTCTCTATGTCCGGCGGGGGACGAAGATCTGGCCTCTGCTGGACGGCGGAGTCCAGGAGAACAACAAGCGGGCCGGGACCGAAAACCTGCCGGGCATCATCGGCATGGGGGTCGCCGCTGAACTTGCCTTGCGCGACATGGACGACCGCATGGCCCACGCGACAAAACTGAAGGACTCCCTGCTGGCCAAACTCCCGAATTACGTGGACGAATACATTGTCAACGGGCACCCCCAATTGCGCTTCCGAACCTGGTATCCGTATCGATCAAGTACATCGAAGGGGAAAGCGTGGTCCTGATGCTGGACGACGAGAACATCGCCGTTTCCACCCGCTCGGCCTGCGCGGCGGGCGCCCTTCAGGCCTCCCACGTGCTCCTGTCCATCGGCCGGGAATTTGCCGATGCGCAGGGCACGCTGGTGATGACCTTCGGGCCCGAAAACACCGAGGCTGACCTGGACCGGTTTCTGGAAGTGCTCCGCGAAACGGTGAAAACCCTGCGGGAAATCTCGCCCCTCTATGCCAAGCAGGCCCAGGCCGCGAGCTAATGAGCGGCATATCGCTGGGCTCGACGCGTCGGTTCACAGGCCGGGAGGTACGAGCGGTCGTTTGTGTAACAGCAAGTTATCTACATTCGCTTATATCATGTTTATTCAGATACAATACAATTTGCGATTTTATTCCTTTAGGATTCGGACTGGCCAAACATAACCCGCACGATTATTGACATTCTCATAACAAGTGGTCCCGGATTCAAAGTATACAATCCATGCCATTTCAGGATGATAATCAATGGTTGTTGCCGACCAATGGTACCCCGATGGGGCATCTGAAAACATATGGCCGTTTGGTAAGGCAGGATCTCTTCTGCCAAAATCAATCAATGTACACAGCTCTTTCATTGTCGGTAATCGCCAATCACCCGCACAAGAGCCATCAGAAAGAACAAGTTCGGGATCCGGACCACAGTCCCCCTCATCAAGGCTTTTCGCTGCCAGTAAAGCACCTTTCCAATCCCGCATCCCAAAACAGTTCGTATTCTTAGGCCAAACGAGCTTGGTCAGACTGTCAGTCACCGTGCCATCTTGGTTATCAGTAAAACGGGGATCAGGTTTGGACTCATAACCCAATAGGTCTGCATAAGGCCGCTTAAAATCACATGGTATATTTATTCCTCTCCAGTCATAGCAATCCGAGTCAAAAGGGTTCACTATACCTTGCACTGCGTCATCATTTTCAGGCACTGACTGCGGGCTATCTTCGTTGGCATATGACGGCTGCAGGCGTAGGCAAGAAAAAACAAAGAGCAATAATATCAGAAAATATACAATATAATTAATTGCAACTGACCTATATCTATTTTCAGATAATATATTTTCTAATATCCCCATTATAATAATCTTTATATTTCAGCCTCAGTACTCCAAACCTAAATAGACATAACGTAGCGTTTGGCCACGGGCGAGCTTGTCTGCCCCCTTCGCCTACTCTCCCACTCTCAGGACAGGATTTCAAGCGTGACCGTCGGCTACAGCGCCTGGTCATGTGACCCATTGGGTTGCGGTCCTCTGGATCTCCGCGAGCATGGCTCTGCGAATGAGGCCGCTGAATGGTCGAATGATCGCCCAATACAATGAGAACGCCGCAAGTGCGCGCCGAGATGTACAGCACACCCTTGTCTCGGTTGATAGCCTGTTCCCGGAACCGGCATCTTCAATCTTGAAGTTGAAAGCAGCCTTCGCATAGCCGGGCTCTGTGAAGGCAGAGAACGACTTGCGTGGGACGTCCAATACCTGTGGAATAGGCCTCCACAATCGCCCGATGACCCCGATCACGAGTTCTTGGTTCTCAACCTCGCCGAGGGTCTGGAACCCGAGCTCGGCCATACCGCCCAACGTCAGAGCGCTCTTCGGCATCCGACGCAACCGATACAGATGCCTCACCACGGGTGAATGCGACAGATCCAGGGACTTGATTGAATGGAAGAGACGGCTCGGACTGGCATTCGTCATGATGTGGTGCCTTTCCGAGAACTGAAAATGAGGAACGAATGCCTCAAGTATCAATCCGTTTCCTTTGTCACATGACGCCGCAAATCAGCCGACGCGATCAGCACTCGCCTGCATTTGCTTGGTTCGATGCCGGGAAACCAAATTTTATGGAGCTATCAATTTTACAGTTGGAAAATACGATTGATATCTAGAGACGTCTCTCGTAATCAAATCCAAATTCTGGACGGCGGCGTGTGCGCCAATAAAGAAATCAGGGAGAGGAGTCTTTTTTGTGCCCTTCCTCTTCTTGTATTGAAGATAAGCTTTTCCGGCCAACAACAATGCCTCTTTGGGGATTTCCAACGTCTGGAAACCAGCTCTAACTATTGCAGATTCCTGAGACCGCGCCACAGGCTTGTCATTCTGTTTCAAGATCGCCCCGTGGTTTACGCTAACCGGAGCATCTATTCGGAGCGGCCCGGCGGCACCTCCTGGAGCAGGGCCTCGAGGGCGGACTGCAGGCTTGTTTCGGACTGGGCCCCCGGCGAGACCCGGACCGGCTCGCCGTCTTTGAAAAAGATCACCGTGGGCACGCTTCGGATCTCGTATCTTTCGGCCGTCTTGGGGTTGTCGTCCACATCCAGCTTGAACACGCTCACCCGTCCGGCGTTCGCGCTGCAAAACGCCTCCAGCGCCGGCGCCATGCTGTGGCAGGGCCCGCACCAGGGCGCCCAGAAATCCACCACCGCGAGCCCCGGCGTCCCGAGCACCCGCTCCGCGAAATCGGCATCCGTAACCTTGACCGGTTTTTCCTCCGCCATTGCCTAACCCTCCTTTCCGCCCCAGGATTCTAGCCGCCGCGCGGCGGGAATGCAACCTCCCCCTTCGGGCGCGTAGCGATGCGCGCTCTGGTTGCGACCCGCCCGCAGCACTTCGCCGAAATCGATCTTCACCATGATCGGGTACATCATGAAAAAGAGGCAGATGGCGATGGGGATGGAAACCACCGGTGCCTCGCCCACGTAGATGGCCAGCACGTTGATGGCCGGCCCGGCATACCGGAAGGCGGTCGCCGGTCCGATCCCCACCCCGCGGGTGTAGATGTCGGCGAAAAGCGGCAGCACCGTGCTGGAGCAGACCGCCGGGATGGTAGGAGGTGCACAAAATGGAAGCCATAACCTATACAGCCGCAAGGCAAAACCTTGCAAAAACAATGGAAAAAGTTTGCAGGGACCGTGCCCCGATGATTGTAACACGTAAATCATCGAATTCTGTGGTCATTATGTCTCTTGAGGACTTTGAAGCCCTTGAAGAAACAGCCTACCTCTTGCGATCCCCGAAAAACACAAGACGCTTGATTGAATCCATAGCCCAGCTCGAAAATGGCAAAGGGACTGAAAGGGAGCTACTGGAGTGAAGCTCATCTTCTCTGAGCACGCTTGGGACGATTACATCTATTGGCAAAAAACTGACAAGAAAATCCTCCGCCGCATTAATACCCTTATTCAGGAAACTAAACGCAATCCTTTTGAGGGTATTGGCAAGCCTGAACCGCTAAAACATGCTCTTTCAGGCTACTGGTCCAGGCGAATAACAGACGAGCACAGGTTTATCTATAAAGTTTCCGAAGATGCAATGCATATCGCTCAGCTGAGATACCACTATTAATCCTTCGTTTCAGCCCCAACGCGATTATGCAGTCTGCATAGATCTGCAAACGCAGACTCCCTGCTGCTGTATAACAATGATCGCACCGGCAATGAAAAAGGCCGGGCCCCTTGTTTCAGAGCTTACGGCCTGCGGGGGCGGGTCGGCCCGTTCGATGATGCGTCCGCTCGCTTCCTGCTCTGCCGCGGCCGCGGCTGCCGCTGCTCTTTGCAGGTTGACAGGTTGCCGGCGCGGACCTATACTATAGGCGTTCAATAGAGATTAAGATCAAGTATATCCTCGGCTCTCCACCCCCCCCTTTTCTGCGAATCGCCGCGGGGGGCTTGGAGAGCGGTCAGGACCGGGAGTGCAAGGTTTGAAGCTCTCCACCAGAAGCCGGTACGGAACACGGATGATGATCGAGCTGGCCCGGCATTTCGACCAGGGCCCGGTGCAGCTCGGGGAAATCGGCAGGCGGCAGGGCATATCCGTCAAGTACCTGGAACAGCTGATCATCCCGCTCAAGAAAGCCAAATACGTGCGCAGCCTCAGGGGCCCCAAGGGTGGTCACATGCTGACCCGGATGCCGCGCTCCATCCGGATCGGAGAGATCGTGCGGCTGCTCGAAAACGAGTTCAGCCTGGCGCCTTGCCTGGAGGACCCCGAGATGTGTGAACGGTCCGAGGAATGCGAAACGCGTGACATCTGGCAGCTGGCCACCGAGGCCGTCATGGACCGGCTGGATTCCATCACCCTCGAGGCCGCACTTCACGGGGTCAAGTCCGCCCGGGAACCCCTGGAGACAGCGCTTACTGCTGCGGATGATCCCGGCCGGACAGACCCTTCCGCCGCGGTCCCGGCCGAACCGGACCGGGCAGGCGCGGAGCCGAACCCCTCGATCGTGAGCATCGCCGTCAGCCGCCGCAAAGGCACCCGTAAGACGATCGTGGAGGAGGCGCGTCTCGTCCCCGAGCACGGGCTCGAGGGCGACGCCCACGCCGGCACCTGGCACCGCCAGGTGAGCTTTCTGGCTTCCGAAAGCATCGCCCGGGCGCGCGAGACCGGGCTCGACGTCACGTTCGGGGACTTTGCCGAGAATATCGCCACCCGCGGGGTCCACTGGCTGGAAATCCCGGTGGGCACCCAGGTCCGGCTCGGCGATTCCGCCCTGGTGGAAATCACCCAGATCGGCAAGGAATGCCCTCACAAGTGCGCCATCTACTATCAGGCCGGGGATTGCATCATGCCCCGGGAGGGGATCTTCGGCCGGGTGCTCGAGGGTGGCTCCATCCGCGCCGGGGACGCCGTCCGGGTCATGGAACGGCCCGCCGAAAACCAGGGAGGGCGGTGATGAGCAGGGATCGCCAGCGCTTCGACCGACCGGCCCTCCGGCTGCTTTTCGCGCTGGGTGCTGCGTTGCTGGTGTTAGCCTTGAGCGCACCCAGGAGTTTCTGCCGGGCTTCCCAAGGCGCCTGCCTCCTGCTGCCGGAGTGCTGCGAAGGCGGCCCCACACCTCAATGCCGGCGAGACCCCGGATCCGCGCGGCTGCGGCTGCGGCAACCAGGGATCCTGCTGCAGCCGGCCCGCCGCGCCGCGGACGGCCGCGGCAGACCCCGCCCTGCCCCCATCGGCAACCCCGGACCCGGACCTTCCCCTGCTGAAAACCGCCGGCTTGTTTTCCTTCAGCCCGCCCCCGCATCTTTCCGGCAATCTGTGTTCCGCGGGCTCCCGCCCGCGGCTCGAGGCCGGCACGCCCCTCTTTATCCTGCACCTTTCCCTGCTGCGCTGATACCGCTTTTCTGAACACTGTTTCGTCCTTTAGCGGCGGTCCCGGGCCGTTGACTTCGGACCGGTCCGGGCCACTGCCCTGCAGTCTCAAATCCCGCGCCACTAGAAAGGAAATGTCCATGTCAAAACAAAAGAAGGCGGATAAGAAAGCCCTCGTCCTGGGGACCGGCAAAAAGAAGGGCCCCCTGGCCCTGATCGTCCTGGTTTCGGTCGCTTTTCTCATCGTTGCCGGAGGCCTGGTGTTCATGAGCCTCAAGGACCGCCAGCCCGCCGCGGTGGCAGCCTCCGGAGGCACCTACAACCCCGCGGCTCAAACCATCTCCTACCCGGCTGATCTGTTCAGCGACGGTTCGGCCCGGCATTTCACCTATCAGGCCGAGAACGACCTCAACGTCCGGTATTTCATCCTGAAGAGCTCCGACGGCATCATCCGGGCCGCTTTCGACGCCTGCGATGTGTGCTGGCCGGCCGGCAAGGGCTACTACCAGGAAGGCGATGACATGGTCTGCCGCAACTGCGGCCGCCGATTCGCCTCGGTTCTGGTCAACGAGGTCAAGGGCGGCTGCAACCCGGCTCCGCTCCAGCGCCAGGTCGTGGACGGTCAGCTGGTGCTCAAGGTGTCCGACATCGTCCAGGGCGGCAGGCAGTACTTTGATTTCTCGCGGAGGGGCTAGCCATGAACCTCAAGGATATCGCCCTGCGCAATCTGTTGCGCCGCAAGGCCAAGGCCGGTTTCGTGCTGGCCGGGCTGGTGATCGGGGTTTCCACCGTGGTGGCGCTGGTCGGTTTCGGCCAAGGCATGGCCCATCACGTCAACCACAACCTGGAAAGATACGGGGCCAACATCCTGATCGTCCCCCGCACCGAGAACCTCTCGCTGAGCTACGGAGGGCTCTCCCTGGGCGGTGTCTCGTTCGACATGCAGCAGATCCGCGAAGATGATCTCCGGCGGGTGGGTTCCATCAAGAACGCCGCCAACATCGCCGCGGTGGGACCCATGGTCCTGGGCGTGGTGCAGGTGGGCGAGCGCCGGGTGCTCATGAGCGGGGTGGACTTCGGCGTAGCCCGGATCCTGAAGCCGTGGTGGAAAGTCAGCGGCACCATCCCGGACGACAGCGGCGTCCTGCTGGGGGCGGAGTCCGCCGCCGCCCTGAACCTTTCCGCCGGCAGCACGGTCCGGCTCGGCCAGCGGGATTTCGTCGTCAGCGGCGTTCTGGAACCCACCGGCTCCCAGGACGACCAGATGCTGTTCACCTCGCTCAGCACCGCCCAGGAAATCCACGGTCTGCAGGGGCAGATCTCCATGGCCGAGGTGGCCGCCCTGTGCAAGGACTGTCCCATCGAGGAAATGGTGAGACAGATCTCCGAAATCCTGCCCGGCGCCAAGGTCATGGCCATCCAGCAGGTGGTCCAGGGCCGCATGGAAACGCTCATGCAGTTTCACAAGTTCTCCTTCGGCGTTTCCGGGGTGGTGATCCTGATCGGCGGCCTGGTGGTGCTGGTCACCATGATGGGGAGCGTGCGGGAGCGCACCGAGGAGATCGGCATCTTCCGGGCCATCGGTTTCCGCAAGCGCCACGTGATGAAGATCATCCTGCTCGAGGCGGGGTTCGTCAGCGGCCTGGCCGGCCTGCTCGGCTACCTCATCGGCTTCGGCGGCGCTTGGCTGGGGCTTCGTTTGTTCACCGGGGAAGCCGGCGCTTCGCCCCCGCTGGCCCTGGTCCTGGCCGTCGGGGCGCTCCTGCTGGCCCTTACCCTGGGTCTGGCCTCCAGTATCTATCCCGCGCTGCTGGCGGCCCGCATGGACCCCAACGATGCCCTTCGATCGCTGTAGGAGGTAAATGATGAGCTACATCGTGGCGGAAGACCTGTACAAGCAGTTCGGCGGCGGCGATGCCGCGGTGCACGCCCTGAGGGGCGTCAGCTTTCGGATCGAGGCCGGGGAATTCGTGGCTGTCATGGGGGAGTCGGGGGCCGGCAAGTCGACCCTGCTCTCCGTCATGGGCGCCATGAACGCACCGAGCTCCGGGAGATACCTGGTGGAGGATATCGATGTCTACCGCCTCGGCCAGGAGCAGCAGGCGGACTTCCGGAGGGAGTTCCTGGGGTTTGTGTTCCAGAGTTTTCACCTGCTCCCGTACCTTACGGTGGCCGAAAACGTCATGCTGCCGCTGACCACCACCGACTCTTCCGAAAGCCGAGAAACGAAGCCTGGCCGAAGAGGCCCTTGCCCAGGTGGGTCTGAGCGGCAAGGGCCACCGTCTCCCGGGTGAGATCTCGGGCGGGGAAAAGGAGCGGGTAGCGGTGGCCCGGGCGATCGTCAACCACCCCCCGGTCCTGCTGGCGGATGAACCGACCGGGAACCTGGACACCCGCAACACCCACGAGGTGATGCGCCTGCTGAAATCCCTCAACGAGGGCGGCGCCACCATCGTCATGGTGACCCACAGCAACGAGTGCGCCCGCTACGCCGGCCGGCTGCTGCGGCTCTCCGACGGGTGCCTGGCGGAGGATGAAACCCCGCAGCGCCTGGCCGGGGCATCCGCCCCGGAGCTCAAGCTGATCCGGGGGCAGGCCTCCTGAACCACCCGCCCAACCCCGGCCCTGGAGAGCCCGGCCGCTTTTTTCGAACGGCCGGGCAGTCCAGGGCCCTCCGGGGCCGTTGCCTTCGTTCGGCCTCTCTGCTATGCTCGCCCGGCACCAGCGAGGCGAACCCCTGATCATGCCGGCACAGATCCAAATCACGGTGAACGGGATGCCCGAGCAGGTCACCCCGGGCCTTTCCATCACCGACCTGCTTGCCCTGCTGCGGGAGCACGACGCCCATCTGATCGTGGAGCACAACGGCCGTTTTGTGTATCCCCGGCACTACAAAACCACCCGGCTCAAGGCCGGCGACCAGGTCGAGCTGATCAACCCCGACTTCGGCGGCTGAGGCGATCCCGGGCCGGGCAGCTGCCACTTGACCCTCCCCCGCCCTTTCCCCTATAGTTCAATCATACCATCACGGGGGTGTATCCATGAGCGAACGGACGGAAAAGAACCTGGGGATTGCCTTTGCGGCAGAATCCAAGGCCTCGATCCGCAACGCGGCCTTCGCCCGCAAGGCGGAGCTGGAGGGGTATGCCCAGATCGCGCGGCTGTTCCGGGCGGTCTCCGAGGCCGAGGCCGTCCACGCCCACCGCTACATCCTGCTGATGCGGGGAAAGATCGGGAACACCGAGGACAACCTGAAGGCCGCCTTCGAAAGCGAGATCAAGGCCAACGTGGAGGAATACCCGCAGCTCATCCAACAGGCCACCGAGGAAGGCCAGAGCGGCGCACTGAAGGCCTTTTCCCAGGCCCGCGACGTGGAAAGCGGCCACGCCGAGCTGTACAAGCGGGCGATGACCGACCTGCTGGCGGAGCGCGAAACCGAGTACTGGGTCTGCCAGATCTGCGGCCACATCCACGAGGACGAGGCGCCGGAGAACTGCCCGGTCTGCGGGGCGGTCAAGACCCGGTTCAAACAGGTCTCCTAGTTCCGCGTCCCGCATGGGAACATTCATGAGTCAGGATTTCTACCGCACCCTCGGCGTCAAGAAGAAGGCCTCCCAAGAGGAAATCAAGAAGGCCTACCGCAAACTGGCCCGCAAGTGGCACCCGGACGTCAATCCGGGCAACCAGGAGGCGGAACGGAAGTTCAAGGAAATTTCCCGGGCCCACGAGGTCCTGGGCCATGCGGACAAGCGCCGCCTGTACGACGAGTTCGGCGAAGAAGCGCTGCAGACCGGCTTCGATGCCGAAAAGGCGCGCCAGCACAAGCAGTGGCAGCGCTTCGGGCGCGGCCCGCAGAGTTCCCGGGCCGAGGAGTTCGGCCGCTACCAGAGCTACGAGGACGTCTTCGGGGACCTGTTCGGCTTTGCCGGCCGCCCGGGCGCTTCCCGCCCTGCCCGTCCGGGCCGGGGGCGGGACGTCGAGCACGAGATGTCGATCGATCTGCTTTCGGCCCTCAGGGGTCGGGAAACCGAGCTCGCCCTCCAGCACCTCAAGCCGTGCGCGGTCTGCAGCGGCTCGGGGAACGACCCCCAGGCAAAGCTCAGCCCCTGCCCGACCTGCGGAGGCTCGGGACGGCTGGACGTGGCAGAGGGGCCCATGCATTTCACCCGGCCCTGTCCCAGCTGCCGCGGCCACGGCCAGGTGGGCCAGCCCTGCGCCGCATGCACCGGCACAGGTCACATGCCGGCAACCGAAAAGATCAAGGTCGTCATCCCCCCGGGGGTTCGGGAAGGCTCCCGGGTGCGGGTGGCCGGCAAAGGAGAGCCCGGCTCAAACGGCGGTGAACCCGGAGACCTCTACCTCCGCATCCGCGTCAGCCCCCACCCCCTGCTGCGGCGGGAAGGCGACGATCTCCACATGGACATGCCGGTGACGGTCAGCGAGGCCATGGCGGGGAGCACCGTCACGGTGCCCACGGTGGAAGGGCCGGTCAGGGTCAAGGTGCCTCCCCGGAGCCAGAGCGGTCAGATCCTCAAGCTGAAAGGCAAGGGTGCCGTCAACCCGAAGACCCGCGAGCGGGGCGCCCTGATGTTGAGGCTCATGGTCCGGGTCCCGCCGACGGAGGACGCCGACATCCTGGAGGCCGCCCGGCGGATGGACGGGCTCTACCCGGAGGATGTGCGCGGTCACATTCGGCTCTGATTTCAGCGCTCCCGGCCCGTCACCTCTTTCAGGTGCCGCGCCAGGTCCTCCAGGATCGCATCGAACTGCCGCCGCAGAGCGATCATGTCCGCCCTCATCCTGAGGATCACGTCCACACCCGAAAGGTTGACCCCCATCTCCTCGACCAGCAGCTTGGCCAGGCGCAGCTTCTCCAGCTCCGCGGGCGGGAACACTCTACCGGCGCGATCTTCGGCCGCAACCGGGCAGAGGATCTCCTCCTCTTCCAGCTCGAGCAGGAAATCCTCCCTGACCTCGAAGAATTCGATCACTTCCGTCAGAGTCCAGCAGTCCTCGTTCATGATGTCTCTTCCCGGGTGAAAAATCACCGTGACAGCCCTCGGTCGCGGTGCTATGTAACACGGATTCGAAAGCTATTGTATCACCGCTCGAACGATTCTTGAAGGGGGGAGATCGAACATCATGAAAAACAGGGACAGAATCGTGGCCTTCCTCGGCCCCGGCACCTCCTTCGAAGGCGCCCTGAGTTTCGAGGGCACGGTGAGAATCGACGGCCGCTTCAAGGGGGAAATCTCCTCCCCGGACACCCTCATCGTGGGTGAGGGGGCGGTCATCGAGGCCGATATCCACGTCGGCTCCCTGCTGGCCAGCGGCGAAATCCGGGGCCAGATCTTCGCCGAGAAGCGGATCGAGATCCAGCGGCCGGGGCGGGTCTTCGGCAACCTCCAGGCCACGGCCATCGTCATCGATGAGGGGGTGCTCTTCGAGGGAGAAACCCGCATGGTCCAGGCGCCCCGGCCGGCGCCCCCCGATGCCCCGGCCGTGGAACTTCGAAACCCGGAGGCGGCTGCGGGCGCACCCGCCGGAAGCCTCATTTTCGGCCGCATCATTGACAAGAGTTCCGGAAAACCGGTCGTTGATGCCCTGATCAGCGCCAAGGCCCGGGGGTTCGACAAACGGGAAACCCGGACCGACGGCTCGGGGTTCTACGAATTCAGGGATGTCGCCGACGGCGCCTGGAAGATGAAATGCAAGGCCAAAGGCTTCCGGACGGTGAAGGCCGCCCTCGACATCCGGCACCCGGGCAAATACGAGGAAAACTTCGACGCCTGAAGCTCGTCTCGAGCCGCTCCGAATGCCCGAATTCGAAACCCTTTCGGGGCCGCGAGTCGGAGGCTGGTGACCGAAGCACCAAATCCGAAATCCGAAGCAATATCGAAATCCCAATGCTCAAAATTCCAAACAAGAGCGGTGGGACCCAGGTCTTGCGTTTTGGTCATTTGAGGCGTACAGTGAATTTGTTCGAGCTTCGATATTTGGATTTTGGATTTCCGCATCTCCGACAAGGGGTGCATTTCTTGGACAATTGGTGCGGCTCCGCCCCACCCGTTAAGGGAGATAAACTCAGGAGATGCGGGTCTAGCGTCTGATCTTGGCCTCCGTCTTGGCCGTCTGCTTTTCCAGATACCTGAATCGCCGCTTGGCCGGCTCCGCCAGGCGGTTGATGACATGGGGAAGGTCCGAGTCCTCCCAGAGGCTTTGGAATTCGCGGGACCCGAGCAAGCTGGCGCTGATTTCGTAGTTCCGGTCGCTCTCCGGCAGCAGTTTCACATCCTCCTGGTCAAAGTTGAGCCGTCCCTCGAAGACGCTCTCGAGCAACTCCCTTACAGTGTAGGCAAAAAACTTTCTGACATCCTCGCTGGATTCGGCCAGGTTGATCCGGTCGCGAAAACCCGGCAGCACCTGATGCTCGTATTTGGTGAAGGAAAGCTTCATGGCCATGAACTGACCCCCTTTCGAGCTGTCTCGCGGCCCCTGTACCCGGACCGCCCCGCAGGAGCCCCCGCCCCTGCCCTCCGCTTACCGGACGGCCCCGGCTACCCGAAGATCCTGGACAACTCATCCTGGTGGAAAACAGGCAGGGGCCCGACGCCGTCCCCTGCCCTGATGCACATGCCCTGCTCCTTTCCGACCATCCGTCCGATCCGGGCGCACCCGATCCCGCGGGAGCGCAGTTCCCCCATCAGAATTCCGGCCCCGGCCGGCTCGACCGCCATGAGCAGGGCGCCGGAGGCAAAGGTCCCCAGGGGGTCGACCTGATAGAACCCGCAGAGCTGCCGCGTTTCCTCGGTCACCGCGATCCGCTCCGCGAACACCTCAACCCCCAGGTTGCTGGCCGTCGCCATCTCGAAAATGCCGGTCGCGATCCCGCCCTCGGTCGGGTCGTGCAGGGCATGCACGGCTTCAAGACCTGCGGCCACCTGAGCCTCCCTGACGATGCTGATGCCCGGGTCGTGAAGATAGTTGCGGGCCCGGCGGATCAGCGTCTCGGAAAAGCGCGAGGCCAGATCCTCCGCTTTTTCCCGGGCGATAATCGAGGTCGCCTCGATGGCCGCCGACTTGGTCATCAGCAGTTCGTCGCCCGCGCGGGCTCCGGAGCTGGGTTTCAGCCGGGGCTTCTCCGCTTCCCCCAGCATCTGCCCGACCACCACCGGCCGGCTCACCGCGCTGCTCACCTCGGTGTGCCCCCCGCAGTATACCACACCCAGTTCTCCGCAGCTCTCCGCGATCTGGGCGAAAATGTGCTCCAACGCCTCCGCCCGGGTGCCTTCAGGCACCAGGATGGTCGCCAGGAACCACATCGGCCGGCCACCCATGGCGGCGATGTCGTTGGCGTTGATGTTCACCACGTAGTGGCCCACCTCACCGGTCACGTGGGTGATGGGGTCGGTCTTGGCGATCAGGTAGCGGGGCCCCATGTCGATGACGGTGGCATCTTCGCCGATGCCGGCCCCGATGATCACCCGGTCCCCCCGGCCGGTGTAGACGGCCAGCAACCGTTCGAGCATTTCGGAACGGATCTTGCCGAAGGGAAGTCGCTGATCAGGCATGCTCCTGCCCTTTGCGGGCTCTGGTGATCAGGAGGTAGCAGAGCCCGGCGGTCGCCATGGAAGGGATCGAGCCGCCGAGCGGATACTTCGTCAGAGCGATCGTTTCAAACACGACAAATCCGACCGCCCACGAAACCAGGGCCGCCGGGTTGAACCCCTTCGAGTACCAGTAGGCTCCGCCCTCCCGGTACAGCTCCTCGATCTCCAGCCGGCGGCCGCGGATGATGAAATAGTCGGTCAGCACCACGCCGAAGAGCGGGACGAACATGGCCCCGATGAACAGCAGAAAATTCTCGTACTGCTCCATGGGGAAGACCAGGGCCACCAGGATGGAAAGGATTCCGGCGATCCACATGACGGTGCGGGCGCTGATGCGCTGGGAGATGTTCATCATGGAGCAGGTCGCCGAGTAAACGTCCGGAAAATCCGACGTGATGGTGGAAAACACCACCATGATCAGGGCCGGCACGGCCAGCCCGATCTTGCCCATGATCTCCAGGATGAGGCCGCCCGGGTCGCTCTGCCCGGTCACCAGCGCAGCCATCAGCCCCAGCACATACATCCAGGAGGAGACAACGAAATAGCCCCACCAGGTGTTCCAGAAAGCCGGCCCGCTGCGCCGGGAAAAGCGCGAGTAGTCGGCCACCAGGGGCATCCAGGAGATGGGCATGGCGATCACCAGGTCCATCCCGATCATGAAGGGCATATGGCCGGGCTTTCCGGCCGGCGCGGCGCCGCCGAACTCCCGATACGAAACCCAGCTCATCACCGCGATGACCAGCAGCAGCGCAATCACGGCCACGGTCTGCATCACCTTCCAGATGGACTTGCCGGTCAGGAGGGCCCAGAAGAGCGTCCCCAGGCCGATCAGGACGATCCAGAACTGGCTGGAAGCGAGCCAGCCGCCCATGGGCTTGCCCAGCATGGCGCCCGCCCGGCCGCCGATGATCAGCATGATGGAGGCCCAGCCGATCAGCTGGATGATGTTCAGCACGGCGGCCAGGCTGGACCCCCGGATGCCGAAGGAGGGCCGCACCGAAACCATGGCCATGATCCCGTGATCGGAGCCGATGACGCCGCCCAGGGCCATCAGGGTGTTGCCGATCAGGTGGCCGACGATGATGGCCCACAGGCCGAGCCAGAAACCCATGGGCACGAGGAAGCCGCCGGCCCAGATCTCGGCCAGCGAAATGGCGACCCCGGACCAGAGGAGAAGGAAATCGCCGCCCCCGAGATTCCTCTTGGAGGGTTCAACGGGCCTGATGTCCATTGTCTTCTCCTCCCCGGAAAAACCCGGACTGATGCGCTCCCTGAAGGGTGCCTGCCCCCTGGAACGCTGTTCCGCCCGAAACCGCCCCCGAAGCGTCCGGAAAGACAGGGTTCGAGCGGGACGCAGGGAAGACCCCGGTTTCCTTATACCAGTTCCCGGCCTCGGAGGGAAGATATTCGAGATCGGCCAAACGGTTGTATTGGGTCTGATTTGGCGGTATGCTTGTCGCCACCGCCACCGGTCCCTGGTTCCACCTCAAAAACCGGGCAGGTTTTTCATGACCGAATCCTTTCAGCTGGTAACCGTCGGCAGAGTCCGCAAGGCCGCCGGCGCCACCCGGATCGAGATTGCCGAACGCTACGCGCCGGCCCTGGCCGGCCTGGCTGATTTTTCCCACATCCTGGTTTTCACCTGGCTCGACCGCAACGACCGCCCGGAGACCCGCGGCACCCTCCAGGTCCACCCGCGCGGCAATCCCGCCAACCCGCTGACGGGCGTGTTCGCCACCCGCTCGCCGGTCCGTCCCAACCTGATCGGACTGTCCGCCTGCCGCATCCTGGCCGTGCGCGGCTGCCTGATCGCGGTGGATCGGATCGACGTTTTCGACGGCACCCCGGTCGTCGACATCAAGCCCTGCCTCGGCCGGGGCGAGGCGGTTGCCGACCTCAAAGTCCCCGCCTGGGCCGAGAGAGGGGACGATCCGTGACTTCCGAGATCCGGGGACAGCTCGAGCGTGTCACCTACACCAACGAGGAGAACGGTTACACGGTGGCCCGGGTCCGGATGGACGGGCACCCGGAGCTCGTGACCGTGGTGGGGAACCTCCTCTCGCCGGTTCCGGGCGAGGTGCTCCACATGCAAGGCGAGTGGGTCGAGCACCCCAGATTCGGCCGCCAGTTTAAGATCGAGCACAGCAGGTCGGTTTTTCCGGCCTCCGCCTACGGCATCCAGAAATACCTGGGCTCGGGGCTGGTGCGGGGCATCGGCCCCGCCCTGGCCAAGCGGATCGTGGCCCGCTTCGGCGAGCGCACCCTGGAGGTTATCGAAGAGCGGATCGAAGCGCTGGCCGAGGTCGAGGGCATCGGCGAGAAGCGGATCGCCATGATCGGCCGGGCCTGGGAAGAGCAGAAGGAGATCCGTGAGGTCATGGTGTTCCTGCAGGCTCACGAGGTGAGCGCGGCCTACGCCGCGCGGATATTCAAACGCTACGGCCAGCGCTCCATCGAGGTGGTCCGGCAGAATCCCTATCGCCTGTCCGCCGACATCTTCGGCATCGGATTCCTCACCGCCGACCGCATCGCCGCCAGGCTCGGCTTTGCCCCGGACTCCCCGCTCCGGGCGGAGGCCGGGATTCTCCACGTGCTCCAGGAGCTGGCCGGCGAGGGTCATGTCTACTGCCCTCATGAACCGCTGGTGGAGCGCTGCCGCGAGGTGCTGGCCATCGACGCCGCAGTGGTCCTCCAGGCATTGGAAGGGGCCGAGCGCGAGCGGCGGGTCGTGGTGGATGACCTCCATTCCGCCCCCGGGGAGTCGCTGGCAAACGATAAAGGCGTCTACCTTGCCCAGTTCCACGTATGCGAGTGCGGCATCGCCGAAAGCTTCGGCCGCCTCCTCGCCGCGCCGCGGGCCATCCGCGAGATCAACGCCCCAAAGGCGATCGAGTGGGTCCAGCGGCGGCTGGCCATCCGGCTGGCCGACAGGCAGCGCGACGCAGTCGGCTGCGCGCTTACGAGCAAGGTGATGGTGATCACCGGCGGCCCCGGGACCGGTAAGACCACCATCATCCACGCCATCCTGGAAATCGTCGCCCAGCTCCGGGTCAGGATCCTGCTGGCGGCCCCCACCGGAAGGGCGGCCAAACGGATGACCGAGGCCACCGGCCGCGAGGCCCGCACGATCCACCGGCTGCTGGAGTACAGTCTCCAAAAGGGGGGCTTCCAGCGCAACTCGGACCGGCCCCTGGAGTGCGACCTGCTCATCGTGGACGAAGCCTCCATGATGGACACCGTGCTCTTCCATCACCTGCTGAAGGCCCTCCCGGCCGGCGCGGCCCTGATCCTGGTCGGCGACGTCAACCAGCTCCCCTCGGTGGGCGCCGGCAACGTGCTGGGCGACATCATCGCCTCGGCCACGGTGCCCGTCATCGAACTCACCGAGATCTTCCGCCAGGCCCGCGAGAGCCTGATCGTGATGAACGCCCACCGGATCAATGCCGGCCGGATGCCGGAGCTCAAACCCGCGGGCCCCTCCGGCGACTTCTACTTCATCGAGCAGGAGGACCCGGAGGAGGTCCTCAAGCTCGTCCTGGAGCTGGCCGGCGAACGGGTGCCGCGGCATTTCGACCTCGACCCGCTGGACGGTGTCCAGGTGCTCACCCCCATGCACCGCGGCACGGTCGGGGCCGCCAACCTGAATGCCGGCTGCAGGAGACCCTCAACCCCGGGCCGGAGGGCCTGGTGCGGGGCTCCCGGCAGTTCCGCCTGAACGACAAGGTCATGCAGATCCGCAACAACTACGACAAGGACGTGTTCAACGGCGACATCGGCCGGATCACCGGGATCGAGCTGGAGGGTCAGGAGGTCACGGTCGCGTTCGACGGCCGGGAAGTGCCCTACGATTTCGGGGATCTGGACGAGATCGTGCTGGCCTACGCGGTCTCGGTGCACAAGTCGCAGGGTTCCGAATACCCGGCCGTCATCCTCCCCCTGCTGACCCAGCACTACCTGTTGCTGCAGCGCAACCTGCTCTACACCGCGGTCACCCGGGGCAAACGGCTGGTCGTGATCGTCGGCAGCCGCAAGGCCGTGGCCCTGTGTGTCCAAAACAACCGCACCGAGCACCGCTACACCCGGCTCAAGGAGCGCCTCCGGAGAGCTCAAACCTGAAGGCCGACTGCCGGGGAGGAGGGCGTCATGACCATCCGGAAACTGGATCGACGCTTCGGCAACGTTGCCGTCGAAATGGGGTTTATCAGCGTGGATCAGCTGATCGAGGCGATGAACGTCCAGATCCGCGAGGAGATCGACGAAGGCCGGCACCGGGTGCTGGGGGCCATCCTCTTCGAGCTCGGCTCCATGACCACGACCCAGATCGACGAGGTGCTGAAAGCCATGAACCCGAGCGACGATTCCGCCTGACCCTCCCGCGCCTCTCCGTCTTAGGCGGCTGCCGAAAAATGCCCAGATGCAAGCGGCGGTCCGAAGTCCCGAGGAACGAGGCGTACGGGGAAGTACGCCGCAGTGACGAGGAATGAGGGTAACGCAGCAGATGGGCGTTCTGCGGCCGCCGCCTAGAAGTTGTAGGGGCGGCTCTCGGACCGGCAGCCGTAAAAACCCTCGATCTCGTCCCCCAGGGAATCCAGGAACTCCTGGAGCTCTTCGTTGTTCGAGAAGTTGAGGACGGCCACATGACCCGCCGGCCGGCCGGCCGCTCCAATCGCGCCGGGGGGCTGGTTGCGCCGCAGGAATTCTTCGGGGTCATCGCGATACCGCTCGGCGAGCTCCGGCTGGCTGACCACGCCCATCAGGTGCCCGTAGCCGTCAAAGCAGGCGTAGTAGCGCACGGATCGACATCCTCCCCCTGCTCAGGGAACGTGTTGCGGCCCAGACAGCGACGCCCGGAGCGCATCCGGCTTCCCGACCCAGCGCCCCAAGGTGCGGCGGATAAGTTCCGGCCAGAGTTCCTGCGGATCGCGGTGGAAAACCGCGTCCGACTCGGCCGGCAGCACGTGCCAGCCGCCGATGGCCACCTCGTGGTCCAGCTGGCCCGGGCTCCAGCCGGCATGCCCCGCGTAGAGGCGGAACTCCAGCACCGAGCCGGGCTGTTCTACCATCTGCCCGAGCAGTTCCTCGCTGGTGCTGAAGTGGACGTCCCCGAAGACGCGCAGCGCGCGCTCCAGGTCGCCGCCGGAACGGATGAGCATCATGATCTGGTGGGGAGCCACCGGGCCGCCGCCGTAGAGCAGGTCCTGGGGGTTCCGCAGGCCCTTCATCTCCGGCAGCGCTTCTTCGATCCGGACGGCGGTCGGCCGGTTGACGATCAGGCCCATGGCGCCGTGGCGGCCGTACTCGATCAGCAGCAGCACGCTCTGATGGAAGTTCGGATCCTCCATGGCCCGGCTGGCGACCAGGAAGACACCGCGCTTCAGGGGCACTTCGGCTCCCCGGGCGGCCGGAACGGCCAACGGTCCCCCGCCGCTCAACGCCGCTCGGCTCAGCCCGCCGGCATGAGATTCCGGAACACCCTGCGCCGCTGCCTGGGCGCTTGAGAGGAGCAGCACCAGAAGCCAAAGCGACCATGCGGAGAAGCGGCCAACCCAGAGCATGCCCATCCATCTCCCGAGCAGTTTTGCCGGCGCGGTCGGCGGCGCCGCAAGGCACCCGGCAACCACCCTGGCTGGCCTCATTATACCTCATCGCTGGCCCGGACACCCGTTTTTTCCGTCAGCCGGAAGCCGGGGCGCCCGGGGCGCGGCTGGAGTCAGTCCCCCCGGCTTCAGGGCCCCCCGCGCCAGCCGGGCCCATGCAGGCCGGGCCCCGAACCTCCCGGGGGCGACCAGCCGTGGGGCCGGCGGTCCCAGCCCTGCGGCCGATGATTCCAACCGTGCGGCCGGTGATGCCAACCCTGCGGCCGGTAGTGCCACCCGGGGCGCCCATGGTACGGCCGGTGCGGCCGGTAGTAGGGCCGGGGCGGGGGAGGGTAATAGGGCGGATGCATCTGGAACGACCAGTAGCCGTGGACCGGGTAGGGATAGGTGAAGATGTCAATGAGCGCTCCCCCCAGGATGGCGGCGCCCAAACCGATGGCTACGCCTTCCCAGCGGTGCCGCTGGGTGGCGCCCGCATCCGCCGGGGCCACCGTCAGGTGAAGGCCCGCGATCGCGGTCAGGATCAGGATCATCCCTGTTCTTGCTCTCATGGTCAGCCCTCCTTGAGTCGTCTCTTGAACGTACAGACGCCCGGCAGAGCTTTTGGTTTACCTCTGCCCGCGGCGGAGAGCCGGACCCGGGGTTGACTATCCGTCTTTCTCTGGACTACCAAATAGAGGGCCGGTTCTGCAATCACCCATGATCACTCACGCGAAGACCGGGAGGCTCCGGATCGTTTTTTCCACTCATTCCCCGGGCAAGCCTTTGGTTCCCGCGTGATTCCCGGGAGGACTCGTCACATGCGGATCATTGTAGTGGGCGGTGGATGGGCGGGCTGCGCGGCCTCCCTGGCGGCGCGGAAACAGGGGGCTCAGGTCGGTCCTGGTGGAGCGCACGGACATGCTTCTGGGGACCGGCTTGGTCGGCGGCATCATGCGCAACAACGGCCGTTACACTGCCACCGAGGAATTGCGGGCCATGGGCGGGGGTGAGCTTTTCGAACTGGCCGACGCCAATGCCCTGCACCGGGAGATCGACTTTCCGGGCCACCGCCACGCCTCACTCTACAACGTGGCCACCATGGAGCCCGTTGTCCGCCGGTTTCTCCTCGCCCACGGAGTCGAACTGCTTTTCGGCAGCCGGATTACCGACGCGCAACTGTCGGCCGGGAGCCTGGGCGCGATCACCGGGAAACGCGATGGCGAGCCCTTCCGGCTCGAGGGAGACGTTTTCATCGACACCACCGGTACGGCCGGACCGCCCGCCAACTGCAACAGATACGGCAACGGCTGCGTCATGTGCATTCTGCGCTGTCATTCCTTCGGCGGCCGGGTGAGTCTCGCCGCCAGGGCCGGGGTCAAGGAGATGGTCGGCCGGCGGGGCAGCCGGATCGGCGCCATGAGCGGCTCCTGCAAGCTGCTCAAAGAGTCGCTTTCCGCCGAAATCGCCGGCGACCTCTCCAGCCGCGGCGTGGTGGTCGTTCCCATCCCACGTGACAGGATCCTGTCCGGGAAACTGGACCTCAAGTGCTGCCAGCAGTATGCCATCCCGGATTTCGAAGAGAACCTGGTGCTCCTGGACACTGGGCACGCCAAACTCATGACGCCCTTTTTTCCCCTGGAGGCTCTCCGCGAAATCCCCGGTTTTGAGAACGCCCGGTTTGAGGATCCCTATGCCGGGGGGATGGGCAATTCCATCCGCTACATCGGCATGGCGCCGCGGGACGACAGTCTCAGGGTGGAAGGGGTGGACAACCTCTTCTGCGCCGGTGAAAAGGCTGGCTTGCTGGTGGGCCACACAGAGGCCGTCTGCACCGGTACCCTGGCCGGCTACAACGCCGTCCGTTGCCTCAGACGCGAGAAGCCGCTGGTGCTGCCCGACTCCCTTGCGGTAGGGGATGCGATTCGCCACGTCCGGGTCCAGATGAGGGACGAAGGTCTTCTCGGCTCCAAGTACACCTTTTCCGGCTCCGTCTTTTTCGAGCGTATGCTGGAGCGCAAGCTTTACAGCACTGATCCCCCGGAAATCGAGCGGCGGGTCGGGGCGGCCGGGCTGATCGGGGTCTTCTCCCGGCGCTGAAGCTCAGCGGGTCCAGCACGCCACCAAATGCCCCTCCTCCCTGGAGAGCAGCGGCGGCCGGTCCGTGCGGCAACGGTCGGCAGCCTGAGGGCAGCGGGTGTGGAACCGGCAGCCGCGGGGCGGCCGCAGCGGATTCGGGGCCTCACCGGCGTGGGCGATCCGTCTGCGCTGTCGCTGGACCTTAGGGTCGGGCACCGGCACGGCCGAAAGCAACGCCTCGGTGTAGGGATGCAGCGGCCGTTCGTAGACGACCTCGCGCTCGGCAATCTCCACAATCTGTCCGGCGTACATGATGGCGATACGGTGGGAGATGTGGCGGACCACCGCCAGATCATGAGCGATGAAAAGATAGGTCAGGCCGAGTTCGTCCTGCAGGTCCTGCATCAGGTTGACGATCTGGGCGCGAATCGAAACATCCAGCGCCGAAACGGGCTCGTCGGCCACAATAAGCTCGGGGTTGAGCGTCAGGGCGCGCGCAATGCCGATGCGCTGGCGCTGCCCGCCGCTGAAGGCGTGGGGATAACGGTTGCCGGCGTCGCTCGGCAGACCGGCCCTTTCGAGGAGTTCGCCGGCCCGCTCGGCCGCCTCCCTGCGGCTCCCGGCCATGCCATGAACCAGGAGGGGTTCGGCCACGATGTCGACGACCCGCATGCGCGGGTTGAGGCTGGCGTAAGGGTCCTGGAAAACGAGCTGCATGTGCTGCCGCAAAGGTCTCAGGTCCTTCGTCTTCAGTGAGCTGATGTCCTGGCCGCGGAACAGGATGCGCCCTGCCACCATGGGCACCCGGCGCAGAATGGCCCTCCCGGTCGTGCTCTTGCCCGAGCCTGACTCACCGACCAGTCCCAACGTCTCGCCGGCAGCGATTTCGAAGGAAACGTCGTCGACCGCATGCACCACCATCCGGCGCTGTCCCCAAAACCCGCTCCGGCCGGCGTCGAAATGGACCGTCAGGTGTTGGACCTGAAGCAGCGGCTCGGCCGGGGAGCGCTTTTCCGTCGTGCCTGCCGCGCTCATGGCGGGTCCTGTGTCCTGAAACGGGCTTTCACTCGCCAGCACGAGACCCGCCGGCGCTCGGCGTAGGACGTCAGCGACGGCTGGTGACCGCATTCATCCCGGGCCTCCCGGCAGCGGGGCCGGAACGCGCATCCTTCAGGCGGCGACAAGAGATTGGGCGGAACCCCGTCTATCGCTGTCATCCGCTTCGTGACTGCGTCAGGCCGGGGAGTCGCCCTCAGGAGTCCCTGGGTGTAGGGATGGACGGGAGTGTCAAACACTTCTTCGACCCCCCCCACCTCCACGATCTTGCCCGCATACATCACGGCCACGCGGTGACACAGTTGGGCGATGACGCCCAGATCGTGGGTGATCAGAATGACGGAGAGGTTCAATCGGCCCTGCAGGTCGGCCAGCAGTTCCAGGATCTGGGCCTGGATCGTGACGTCCAGGGCGGTCGTCGGTTCATCGGCGATCAGGAGCTCCGGCTCGCATGCCAGGGCCATAGCGATCATCACCCTTTGGCACATACCGCCCGAGAACTCGTGGGGATGCTGTTTGAGACGCCTTTCGGGCGCGCTGATGTCCACCAGATCGAGCAACTCCACAGCTCGAGACCAAGCCTGTTTTCTGGACATCCCCAGGTGGTGCCGCAGCACTTCTGTGATCTGGGTTCCGATGCTGAACACGGGATTCAGGGATGTCATCGGGTCCTGGAAGATGATGCTGATCTCCTTCCCCCGCACCTGGCGCAGGTAGTCTCCGCTCCTGCTCCCGAGCAGGGAGCGACCTTTCCAGCGGATGTCGCCGGCGACGATTTCCCCCGGGGTGCTGATGAGTCCCATGATCGCCTGCACCGTGACGCTTTTTCCCGAACCCGACTCCCCCACCAGGCCAAGGGTTTCCCCATAGCCCACGTGAAGATCAACCCCGCGCGCGCCCTGCACAATACCGCCGCGGGTGGTGAAGTGCACCACCAAACCCTCAATTTCCAGCAATAGGCCGGCTGCCCCTTTCATGCGCCTGGCACCCCGGCTGCGCCGGCAGCGACACCCCGCTTGCGCAGCCTGCGCTTCGCGACCTGCCGCGCAAAGTGCTTTTCCCGTTCCTGGGGATCCGAAATCAACCGCATCCAGCTGGCCACCAGATTGATGCCCAGCACCGTGATCGAGATGGCCATGCCGGGAAAGGTGACCAACCACCACGCGCGGAACATGTAGTTTTTTCCGCCGGCCACGTCCAGACCCCAGGAGGTGGCCGGGGGCTGAATACCGAGCCCCAGGAACGACAGGGCAGCCTCGGCCAGCACGATCCGGGCGAATTCCAGGATCGCCAGGGTCAGCAGGGGTGAGGTGAGATTGGGCAGGATGTGGCGGAAGATGACCCGCGGCCCGCTGCAGCCCAGGATCTCGGCCGCCTCCACATAGGCCGTCTGACGTACCGAGAGCACCGCGCCGCGGGTCATGCGGCCGTAGACCATCCAGCCGTTCAGGGACAGCACAATGATCACCGTGGTCATGCTGGGACCGATGACGGCCAGGATGATCAGGGCCAGCAGCAGGCCCGGAAAGGCCACCTGGGTGTCGATCCAGCGCATAATGAAGCTGTCGGTGCGCCCCCCCCGGTAGCCGGCCAGCAGGCCCATCAGCACACCGAAGGTTCCGGCGCTCAGCACGACCACCGCCCCCACTGCCAGCGAAACCCGGGCGCCGTGGATGACACGGGACAGGACGTCGCGACCCAGATGATCGGTGCCTAAGACGTGATTCCAGCTTCCCTGATCGTACCAGGCCGGCGGTCTGAGCCTTGCCCGGAGGTTCTGACTGGAGGGGTCGTGGGGTGCCAGCAGCGGGGCGGCGAGCGCCATGCAGAGCAGTGCGCTGATCAGGAGGACGCCTGTGAAACCGGCTTTGTCCCGCCACAGCTCCTGCAGGAGTCCGCGCAGCCGCTCAAGCCGTTCCCGGTGACGCCCGCCCAACTGTCCTTCCCGCTCCGTTCGCGCCCTCATGTCAGGTCAGCTTCAGCCGCGGGTCGATCAGGGTGTACGCCATGTCCATCAGGATATTGATCAGAACCACGATGACGGCCACCGTGAAGACGATCGCCTGCAGGAGGATCAGGTCCTCCCGCTCGATGGCCTGAATGGCCGTCAGCCCGAGCCCGGGCCAGGCGAAAACCGTTTCGACCACCACCGAATAGCCGGCCACCGCCCGAATCAGCTCCCATCCGCAGAGAGTCACCACGGGCACGGAGGCATTGCGGAGCGCATGCACGCCCACCACCCGGTAGAAGGGCAGGCCCTTGGCCAGACCGGTCTTGACGTACTGCTGATTCAGTTCGTCGATCATGGACGATCGAACGATCATGACCAATCTGGCCAGCGCCGGCAGCGCCAGGGTGACGGCCGGCATAATGATGTGAGCCGGGCTGCCGATGCCTGAGGTGGGCAACCATCTGAGCTGAACCGAGAACACCACGATCAGCAGAAGCCCCAGCCAGAACTGGGGTACGGAGAGGCCGAGCAGGCTGACGGAGAGGGTGCTGCGGTCGGACAGCCCGCCGGGCTTAAGCGCCGCGATAATGCCCAGCGGGATCGAGAGCACGAAAGCCAGGCCGATGCCCAGGAAAGCCAGCGTCAGGGTCCGGGGTAGCTTTTCGAGGACGATTTCCATTGCAGGACGGTGCTGCCACAGGGAATCGCCGAAATCCATACGGACGATATCCCCCATGAACTCCACGAACTGGACCGCTATGGGTCTGTCCAGACCCAGCCGTTTTTCAAACGCGGCCCGCTGTTCCAGGGTGGCCTCCAGCGGCAGCATCACCTTTACCGGATCCCCCACCAGCCGGGTCACCACGAACACGGTGATCGTGACCCCGAAGATCACGATCGCGCCGTGCCAGAACCGTCGCAGAATGTACCGTCCCACCTGCCCTGCTGACCTGTTATTTCAGTTTCATCTCCCTGACCAGGATCTTGGCATCCACCCGGCCCTGCCATTCGACCCGCGCGCTGACGCCGTAGATGTCCTCGATGTTGAGCAACCACACGAAGTAGGCCTCGTCGCGGCCGCGCTTGACCGCCTGATGGTAAAGCCTGCTTCGCTTGGCGGTGTCGGTTTCGGTTCGGGCGGCCTCGATCAGGGCTGCCAGTTCCTGGTCGGAATTCGAAGATCCTATCCCGCCGGTCTGGTAGTAGGCCGAGAAACTCTTGTCCGCATCCAGCAGTTCGTTGGAACTCACCACGAAAATCGCATCCGCCCGCGTCTTGCGGTCAAAAAGGCGGTTGAGGTACTCGTTGAACTCAAAGATCCGGACCTTGGTCTTGACGCCCACTTGATCCCAGTAGCCGGCCACCGCTTCCACCAACTCGCGGTCCTTGAGCCAGCGCCCGGCGGTGCCGATGAGTTCCACGGTCACACCCTCGGCTCCGGCCTCCTTCAGGAGCACCCTGGCCTTTTCCGGGTCGTAGGGATAGGGACCCTCCGCGGGGTTGAACCCGAAAAAGGAGGGGCTCAGCAGCTGACCCTGAGCGATCTGGGCGTAGCCGTCGAACAGTCCTTCGGCCAGCGCCTGCTTGTCCACGGCGTAGTTCAGCGCCTTGCGCACGCGGGCGTCGCGGGTGGGGCCGCCGTCGGCGTTGAGAATGATGATCGGATGCTCGAGGCCGAGGATGTGGATCGCCTGGGGCACCTGTTTGGTGAACTCGGGCAGCAGGTTGGTGATCACGTCGAACTCCCCTGCCATCAGGCCCGCCAGGCGGGTTCCGGACTCTTCGACGAAACGGTAGGTGACCCGCGGCACCGCCGGTTTCCCGCCCCAGTAGCTCTCGTTGGCCTGCAGGGCGATGTTCTGCCCGCGGTTCCAGCGCACGAAAAGGTATGGGCCCGTTCCGACGGGCGCCTCGGCGAATTTCGCATCCCGGGCATGTCCCGGAGGCACCATTTTCATCCAGTAAAGGCGCGACAGGAGGATGGGATCCGGACCGCTGGTGATGATTCTCACCGTCAGGTCGTCGACTTTCTCGGCTCCCTTGATGGTGTTGAAAAAGGAAATCTGCTCGGAGTTGAATTTCGGGTCGATGATGCGCCTGACACTGAAGACCACCGCGTCGGCGTTGAACGGCTCACCGTTGTGGAACTTCACTCCCGGTCGCAGCTTGAATTCCCAGGTCGCGGGGTCCACCAGCCTGGGTTCCTCGGCCGCCAGGCCGGGCTCCAGTTTTCCCTCCGGTGTGCGTACCATCAGGGTTTCGTAGATGTTGTCATTGACCGCCCGTTCCCCGCCGTCTTCGCGCAGCTGAGGATCGAGGGTGGTCGGTTCCGAGCCCAGGGCGATCGTGATCTCCTGCGCACCGGCCGAAGCGGCCGGCAACGCACCCATCAGAACCCCCAATCCAATCAGCGCCATTCTTTGGAAGCATCTCATGGTCATCCTCCTTTCCACTTAGCCAGCTACGCTCAGATTCTAAATTCTGCCCATCCTTGACAAACAGACCACACTTTCAGGCACTGACTTTATGGGAGAAACCCCTCCCTGTCAAGCCGAACCGGGAGCGCCGGCCCGCTTCGGGGTCTTCGGGATGAGCAGGCGGCTCCCGGCCGGCTGATGCGGGCCGGAGGATTTCCGCAGAAGGATGGACCTGGATTCAGAAAGGGAACGAGTCCTGGGAAAGGGCCCGGCCGCTATTGGCGGTAGACGACCTGGAGGTTGGAGGAAGAGGCCTGGAAAAACTCGCCGGCAAACTTGGCGACCGTTTCGGGGTCGTAGGGCTTGCAGCTGAACACGTCGAGATAGACCGCGTTGGTCAGGTTGGCGAAGTGGCCCGAGATCAGGGAGGTCTCGATGAGCTGGGTCATGCTGTATCCGGCCACCCGCTCCTCCTCGCCGAAGTGCACGATCTGGGGCTCGCCGAACCGCCTCATTTCAATCAGCTCGCAGAGCCGGATCACGAACTCCCGGATCTTCTCGGCGCTGCGGATCGTTTCCGGATCGCAACCGTGAAGGTCGATGCAGGAGAGCATGCCCCAGGCTTTCAAATCTTCGAACCGGCGAATGGCAGTGTTTTTCATCATCTCAGGGCCCCCGCACAAAGGTACTCAGTCGCGCAATAATGGCCATTTTTCGCCGGATGTCAAGTCAAATCCGATTTCCTTTCCCCCATCCCCGCACCCCGGGCTTCGAGCGGCCCGGCTGAACGGTTGTGGCGGGTCTCCGGCCGTGCTATGGTGCGGGCCAATCCACGACATTGGCGGTCGCATGCAACCACGACAGCTCAGCCTTCCGGGCAGGCGCAAGCCCTACATCATGGCCCACCGCGGAAACCAGGTGGCCTGCCCGGAAAACACCCTGGCCGCCTTTCGCCGCGCCCTCGCCGACGGCGCCGACATCCTGGAGACCGACCTGCACCTCAGCGCCGACGGCGAGTTCGTCTGCATCCACGACCCCACCCTCGAGCGGACCACCGACGGCCGCGGGCCGGTGGCCGGCCTGACGCTTGCCCAGCTGAAGGACCTGAGCGCCTCCTGCGGCCGGCCCGAGTTCCGCGCTGAGCGCATTCCCACCCTCAGGGAAACCGCGGCCCTGCTTCCCGGCGATCGCGCGCTGGGGCTCGAGCTCAAGACCGACCGCTTCCTGGAACACGGGGTCTGCCGTCGGCTGGGGCGTGAGCTGGCGGAGGCCGGCGTGCGCCGGCGGACGGTGGCGCTCTCCTTTTCCCTGTCCAGGCTGACCGCCCTGCGGGCCGCTGCGCCCGACATCCCGGCCGGCTGGATCAGCCTGACGAGAGCCTGGCCGATCCGGGAAACCGAGATCCTCGGGCCCTTCTGGCCGATCCTGCTGCTCAACCCTTTCTTTGTCCGGGTGGCCCACCTGCGGCGCCAGCTGGTCTGCCCGCTCGACCCGCAACCCGAGCCCCGGTTGCGCCTGTACCGCTGGCTCAAGTGCGACGCCGTGATCAGCAACGACCCGGCCAGGACGGCCCGGGCCCTGGGCCGCGCATCCCCGCCGGGCCCGAACAGGAGGAACCCATGACCACCATGACGGGCGGTGAAATCATCGCCAGGATGCTCAGCCGGGAGGGCGTCGAGCACGTGTTCGGCATCATCGACGGCACCTATTTCGGGCTGTACTCCAGCTTTGCCCCCAACGGCATCCGCCTCATCACCCCGCGTCACGAATCCACCGCCGCCCACATGGCCGGCGCCTACGCCCGCCTGACCGGAAAGCTCGGGGTGTGCATCGCCAGCAACGGTCCCGGGGTGGCCAACGTGCTGCCGGCGGTGGCCGCCGAAAACGCCGAGGGCAACCGCGTGCTGCTGATCACCAGCTCGCGCCGCACCGGCATCGGCTGCCCCGACCGCGGCGGCACCTACCAGTACTTCAACCAGGTCGCGGTCATCAAGCCCATGGCCAAGTGGTCGGTTTCGGCCTCTTCCGCCCGCCGCATCCCCGAGCTGATGCGGCGCGCCCTGCGGCTGAGCTACCGCGGCCGGCCCGGCGTGGTCCACCTGGATGTGCCCGAGGACCTCATGAACGGCAAAGACAGGGCGGAGGAGCTCTGGCAGCCGGAGCAGTACCGCCGCACCGCACCGCTACCCCCCGACCCGGCTCTGGTGGAGAAAGCCTGCCGGCTGCTCGCCGCTGCCGAGCTGCCGCTGATCCACGCCGGCAGCGGCATCATCCACGCCGGCGCTTACGAGGAGCTGGCCCAGGCCGCGCAGCTGCTCCACGCGCCGGTCACCACCTCCTGGTCGGCCCGCGGGGTCCTGCCGGAGACCGATCCCCTGTGCTGGCCCATGGTCCACGTCAAGGCCTGCAACACGGTCCGCAACGCCGCCGACCTGGTGCTCTGCCTGGGCTCCAACCTGGGGGAGACCGACTGGTGGGGCAAGGCGCCCTACTGGAAGGCCGCGCCCGGTCAGAAGCTGATTCAGGTGGACATCGACGAGGAGATCCTGGGGATGAACCGCCCCGCGGACCTGGCCGTTCTGGGGGACGTGAGGCTGTTCCTCACCCGGCTCATCGAGCGGCTTGAGGCCGGTGAAGCCGGCAAGCCCCCGAGCCTCCCGGCACGAAAAAGTGGCCGCCCTGGCCCGGGAGCGGGACAAGGACCGCGAAAAGCTGGACGAGAAGCTGAAAGACCGCTCGGCCCCCATGATCACGGCCCACGTGGGAGCCGTGTGCCGGGAGTTCTTCGACGACGACGCGGTGGTCGTCTTCGACGGCGGCAACACGGCCGTCTGGGGTCACTTCTACCACCAGATCCGGGTGCCCAACACCCAGCTGGCCACCCACCATTTCGGCATGCTGGGGGCGGGCCTGGGCCAGGCCCTGGGTGCCGCCGTGGCCCGTCCCGGCAAGCAGGTCTACTGCATCATCGGGGACGGCGCCTTCGGCTTCCACCCCCAGGAAATCGAGACCGCGGTCCGCAACCGGCTGCCGGTGATCTTCCTGGTGGTCTGCGACCGGCAGTGGGGCATGGTCAAGATCAACCAGCAGTTCGCGCTCAAGCCGGTCAAGACCATGATCATGAAGGCGCTGGGACCCGAGGAGACCATCAACACCGACCTGGGCGAGATCGCCTTCGACCAGCTCGGCCGGGCCATGGGGGCCCACGGCGAGCGGGTGTCGGAGCCGGGGGAACTGCGCCCGGCCCTGGAGCGTTCGCTGGCGGCCGGGGGCTGTGCCGTCATCCACGTGGACGTGAACCCGGTGAAACACATGTGGGCCCCGGGTCTGCTGCACTTCAAGGCCATGCACCAGGAACCGGAGGGCAAATGAGATGAACGCCGACCTTGTCGATCAGATCCGGCTGAATTTCAGCCAGGGCAGCCTCCTGGCGCTCAACGCTCATCATCGGGCTGATGATGCTGGGCGTCGCGCTCGACCTGAAGCTGGCCGATTTCAAGCGGATCCTGGAGTCTCCCAAGGCGCCGGCCATCGGCCTTGCAGCCCAGTTCATCCTGCTGCCGGCCTTCACCTTCCTGCTGACGCTGCTCCTGCGGCCCTATCCTTCGGTGGCCCTGGGCATGATCCTGGTGGCCGCCTGCCCGGGCGGCAACCTCTCCAACATCATGACCTACCTGGCCCGCGGCAACGCGGCCCTCTCGGTGAGCATGACCGCGGTGTCCACCGCCGCGGCCGTCTTCATGACCCCGCTGAATCTCTCCCTGTGGGGGGCCCTGAACCCCGCCACCGCCCCGATCCTGCGCCGCGTCAGCCTGGATCCGGTGGACGTCTTCGTGACCATCTTCATGATCCTGGGCCTTCCCCTGCTCCTGGGGATGACCCTCTCCCGGCTCTTCCCGGCCCTGGCCGGCCGGGTGCGAAAGCCCTTCCGGGTGATCTCGTTCCTGATCTTCATCGCCTTTGTGGGTGCGGCCCTGGGGGCCAACTGGCAGATCTTCCTGCGGGTCATCGGCCTGGTCGTCTTCGCGGTCCTGGTCCACAACGCCCTGGCGTTGAGCCTCGGCTACACCTGCGGCCGCCTGCTGGGACTGCCGCCCCGGGATGTGCGCGCGGTCTCCATCGAGGTGGGCATCCAGAACTCCGCCCTGGGGCTGGTGCTGATCTTCAACTTCTTCCAGGGTCTCGGCGGCATGGCCATTATCGCGGCCTGGTGGGGGATCTGGCACATCATCGCCGGCCTGACCGTGTCCCTTTACTGGTCGCGCCGGCCCTTGCCGGACGCCTCCGGGGAGGCGCCGGCTTGAGCCGCCGGCGGAAACCGGGCGTCCTGGTGACCGGCGCCGGCGGCTACATCGGCCGCCGGCTCGTTGCGGCCCTGGCGCGGGACCCCCGCGACCTTGGCGCCATCGTGGCCCTGGACCTGCGGCCGGCCCCGGCCGGCGGGCCGCTCCCGGGAGTGCGGCACGTCACCGCCGACGTGCGCGCCCCGGAGCTGGGCGCCCTGCTGCGGGAGCACGAAGTCGGCGCGGTGGCCCACCTGGCCTCCATTGTCACCCCGGGCAAAAGGTCCGACCGCGCCTTCGAGTACTCCGTGGACGTGGGCGGCACCCGCAACGTGCTGGAAGCCTGCCTGGACTCCGGCGTCGAGCTCCTGATCGTCACCAGCAGCGGCGCCGCCTACGGCTACCACGCCGACAATCCAATGCCGCTGACCGAGACCGACCCCCTGCGCGGCAACCCGGAGTTCGCCTACTCCGACCACAAGCGCCTGGTGGAGGAGATGCTCGCCCGCTGCCGGGCCGAGCACCCGGAGCTGCGGCAGCTGATCTTCCGCCCCGGGACCGTGCTGGGAGCGGGCGCCGCCAACCAGATCACGGCCCTGTTCGAAAAGCCCTTGATCCTGGGACTGCGGGGCGCCTCCTCGCCGTTTGTGTTCATCTGGGATCAGGACGTGGTGGCCTGCCTGCTCAAGGGGCTTCACGAGGGGCGCCAGGGCATCTACAACCTGGCCGGCGACGGAGTGCTGACCCTCAGGGAGATCGCGCGGCGCACCGGGAAACCCTTTCTCGCGCTGCCCGTCGGGCTGCTCCGCGGCGCGCTGTGGTGCCTGCGCCGGCTCCGCCTGACCCAATACGGCCCGGAGCAGGTGAACTTCCTGCGCTACCGTCCGGTGCTGTCCAACCGGCGCCTGAAGCAGGAGTTCGGCTACCTGCCGCGCAAGACCACGGCCGAGGCGTTCGAGTGCTTCTGGGAGGCCAGGCAGGGTGGCAGCTAGTCGAGGTTTCGGCGGGAAAACCGTCCTGATCAGCGGGGCCGCCGGGGGCCTGGGACAGGCGCTCGGCCGTCGCTTCGGCCGGGCCGGCGCCCGCCTCGGGCTGCTCGACCTGGACGCCGGCGGGCTCGAGCGCCTGGAGCGGGAACTGCGGCAGGACAACGTGGAATCCCTCGCCCTGCCCGGCGACGTGACCGACGAGGACGGCTGCCGGGAGGCCGTCAGCCGGCTGGTGGAGCGCTACGGCAGCCTGGACGCTCTGGTCAACTGCGCCGGCCTGACCCACCGCAGCGCCTTTGCGCTGACCTCCACGGCCGTTTTCAGAAAGGTCATGGAAGTCAACTTCTTCGGCTCGCTCCTCTGCACCCGGGCGGCCCTGCCCCACCTGCTGCAAAGCCGCGGCCTGATCGTGGTCATCAGCTCGGTGGCCGGCTTCGCCCCGCTTTACGGCCGCACCGGCTACGCCGCCAGCAAGCACGCGCTCCACGGGCTCTTCGACTCCCTGCGCTCGGAGCTTCGGGACACCGGGGTGGGCGTACTGATCGTCTGCCCGGGCTTTGTGGATACCCAGCTGAGCCGGCGGGCGCTGGACGGCGACGGCACCCCCACGACCCACCCCCGCTCGACCGTCGGCCGCCTCGCCACCCCCGCAGGCGTCGCCGAGGCGGTCTTCCGCGCCGCCGAGCGAGACCGCCGGCTGCTCGTGCTCTCCGCTGTCGGGCGCCTGACCCGGCTCATCACCCGCCTCTCGCCGGCCCTCTACGACCGGCTGATGGCCCGCTCCCTGAAATCCGAGCTGCGCCGTGAATAGCGCCGCAGCTCAACCCCGCCCGGAACCCGGACTTGCGCTTCCGAGCACAGGACCTATATTGATCGGTCCGGGATCGTGACCGGGCAATTCAGCTTCTCTCTGGAACCAGGATGGCAGCCCCGGACCCCGCGCAATCAACGCCCGCCGAACCACAGGAAGACGACCCTTCGCTGAAAGCCTCCCTGCGGGACGGCGTCTCCCACGCCGTGATGATGGGCGCCGGCGAAACCTACCTGGGGCCCTTCGGCATCTTCCTCAAGGCCTCCACCCTGCAGGTGGGCCTGCTCGCCAGCCTGCCGCCGCTCTTCGGCGCCCTCACCCAGTGGCTGGCGGCCCAGGCCATGGACCGCTTTCCCAGCCGCCGCAAGGCGGTGGTGGCCGGGGCTCTCCTGCAGGCGCTCACCTGGCTCCCCATCGCCCTGCTGCCTTTCCTGCTGGGCAGCGGTGACCTCCCGGTGGCCCTGCTCATCGGCCTGGTGCTGGTGTACCACGGCGCCAACGGCGCCACGGTGCCGGCCTGGAACAGCCTGATCGGCGACCTGGTGCCGGCCGGCATCCGAGGGCGCTTTTTCGGCAACCGCAACCGCCTCACCGGCCTGAGCAGTTTTGTGGCGCTGCTGCTGGCCGGGCTGTGCCTGGACGTCTTCGAACGCGCAGGTCGCGGGGCGGCCGGTTACCTGGTCATTTTCGGCGCGGCCCTGGCCGCCCGGCTGAACTCGGCCCGCTGGCTGAGCAGGTATGCGGACCCGCCCTTCCGCCTTATGCCCGAGGAGGTGTTCACCTTCCGCCAGTTCCTGCGCCGCTCGCCGCACTCCAACTTCGCCCGGTTCGTCTTCTTCGTGGCCGCCATCAACTTCGCCGTGGCTTTTTCCGGGCCCTACTTCGCCCTCTACATGCTGCGCGACCTGCAGTTCTCCTACGCCAAGTTCACCGCCGTCACGGCGGTGGTCGCCATCACCCAGTTCCTGACCTTCCGCTACTGGGGGGGGCTCAGCGACCGCTTCGGCAACAAGAAGATCCTGAACCTGTGCAGCTGGGGAGTCGCGCTGGTCCCGGCGCTCTGGATCTTCTCGGACCACATCGCCTACCTGGTGGCCATTCAGGCCTACGGGGGGTTCGTCTGGGCCGGGTTCAGCCTGGCCGCCGGCAACTTCCTGTTCGACGCCGTCAGCCCGCCCAAGCGGGCGCGCTGCGTGGCCTACCAGGGGCTGATCAACAGCGTGGGGGTCCTTGCCGGTTCTTTGCTGGGGGGATTCGCGGCCGGGCACCTGCCGGCCTCCTACACCGTGGGGGGCTGGACCTGGCGGCCGGTCTCGGTTCTGCTGGTGCTCTTCCTGATCTCCGGGCTGATCCGCCTGGTGGCCATCGCCCTTTTCCTGCGCCGGTTCCGGGAGGTGCGGCCGGTCGAGCCCATCGGCCACCGGGAGCTCATTTTCCGCATCAGCCACATCCGGCCCATTGCCGGCGCCACCTTCAACATCCTCACCGGCCGGTCCCGCAACCTTCGCAACGGTCACTGAAGCCGCCGGTTCACCTCCCTTCGGCCACCCAGCGGTTGAGGGCGGGGAGTTCCTCGCTTTCCCATTGCGGGGAGAGGCGCAGCTCGATGAACCGGCGGAAGAGAACATCCATGACCGCGACGGGCTGCTCCAGCAGATAGACCTTCTCGTAGAAGAGGCCCTCGGGGTCCTCTTTGCGGTCCTGCATCACCGGCGGCGTTTTCAGGGATTTGAAGTTCATCCAGGTCGAATCCATCTGGAAGCTCCACTCGTTTTCGCCCGCGGTCAGCTTCAGCCCGGCCTGGGTGATCTGCTTGCCGGCGGTGAGCGCGAAGCGCGCCTCACGCATCTCCGGCTGGTTGCCCGAGCAGGTGATGCTCTCCCGCACGCCCCCGCCCTCGGATTCCAGCGTCATCCGGCCGTCGAACCAGAGCTCGGCCCTCCCGCCGTCCTCCAGCGGGAAAATCCCTTCTTGGGTCTCGCTGCGGTACCACAGCCAGAGAAGGAACTCCTGTCCCAGGAACTCGGTGTTTCTGACCCGGTCGAGCACCAGCACGGCTACCTCCCTCCCAGGACGGCCGGCGCCAGCCGGTCGACGAGCTCCGCCCGGGCCTCGCCCGCCGCCCTGCAGGCCTGCGAATAGGGGAAAAGCGGGAAGAGGTCCAGCTCGAAGGTGCGGCGGAAGCCCTCGGCGAACTCGTCCCCGAGCTTGGGGTTCAGGCAGCCGAAGAGCAGGACCCCGTTCTGCAGGTCCCAGACCACGTCGAAGACCCGGGAGCGCGGGATCGCCCGCCTGAGAAGCTGCGACTTGAGGCGCTCCTTGATCTCCAGCCGGCGGGCCTTGGGCAGGAACTGCAGGCCCTCGGCCTCCATGATCCGGGTTTCCGCCTCCCGGCACTGCTGCCCGAGGGCCGTTTTCGGCACGCTCCGCACATCCAGCCGCCAGGCCAGGGCCAGGTAGGGCTCCTTGAGAAACGCCTGCCCCGCAAAACGCGTGTCGAACATGTCCAGGATGTTCACCCAGCCGGCGGAGCGCTCCGCGTCCGAATGCTCGTCGATGGGCCGGAAGGCATGGCGCTCGATGCCGGCCCCGAAGACCTCGGGGTAGCCGTCGGGCAGCGCGCCCTTTACCCGGTAACGCGAGAAACTCGCCAGACCCCTGATCAGCCCCATCGCTCCCCCGCCTGCAGATTGGATCTCTTTCCCGCACCCGGGAAAGGCGAATACCCCTACCAGAGACCCGCCAGCCGCTGTCAACCGCTGAAACGCCTCCGGGTCCGTTTCGGTTGCGGCGACCAACCGGGACCTGCTATCATGCCTCCGGGCATCATGCGGCGTCCAACCCTAGACCAAGGAGGTACAGACATGCGGAGGCTTCATTTCATTGCGGCGGCAGGCGGTGCAGGGCTGTTGCTGGCGGCGCTTTTCGCTGCCGGCCCACAGGCTTTCGGCGGTGAAGCGGACCTGACCCGGATCAACCCGCAATACCTGGTCACCCCCGAGGAGGCCCAGACCTGGCATGTGTTCAAGGACCAGGGCGGCCCCACCTTCTCGGGCGGCCCTTCGTGGGTTTCCTACATGGGTTTCCTGGAGGACAAGCTGAAGCAGTACGGCGTGGCGGACATCACCCGCAACGCCTGGACCTACGACCGCTGGCACTCCTCGGAATGGCCCGACGACTCCGGCTGGTCGCTGTCCGTCGGCGGGCAGGGGGTCAAGGTGGCCCACTACGGCGCCTACTCCGGTTCCACCCCGGCGGAGGGCCTGACCGCCGACTCGCGATCTACACTCCCCAGACCCCGCCCGAATCCCTCAAGGGCAAGATCGTGGTCTTCCTCACCGCGCCCCACCCCGAGCCGCCGCTGGACGACAAGTACAAGCTGTGGTTCACCCTGAACGACTACGAGTACCGCAGCGAAGGGGACGAATTCCCGCCCCTGTTCACCAGGTGGACCCGGGCGTCTCGGTCTCCTACGATGTCTGGTGGCAGCTCCGCCAGACCATGGTGGTCTACAAGGTGCTCCGCCAGGCCCAGGCCGCCGGCGGCATCGTGATCTTCAACATGGGCTACGACCGGCTGGCCGGGCTCTACACCTTCCCGGTCATGCCGCTGTACCAGGCACCCACCCTCTACGTCGACCGGACGACCGGCCAAGGTCGTCTGCAGGCGGCCAAGGAAGGCAAAACAGCCACCCTCAAGCTGCTGGCCAAGGTCGAGCCCACCGAGACCTACCAGCTGATCGGCTACCTGCCGGGTCGCGACTACGGCACCGAGCAGGACGAGCGCATCCTGCTGATCACCCACACCGACGGCCCGGCCGTGCTGCAGGACAACGGCGCGCTGGGCTGCTTGGGCATCGTGGCCTACTTCTCCCGCATCCCGCAGGCGGAGCGGCCGCGGACCCTGATGGTCCACCTGGACAATCGCCACTACATGCCGGGCATGGAGGCCGCCTTTGCCAAGCAGGACTGGTTGGCCCTGAACCCGGCCGAGCCAAGCGCGAACATCGTGGGCCTGATCGCCACCGAGCATCTGGGCCAGATCGAATACCGGGAAGTCGATGACGTCTACGGACCGACCGGCAAGGTGGAGCTCTCCTTCCTCTGGACCCGCAACAACCAGGCGCTGATCGACATGGCGATCCAAGCCGTGAAGGACCACCGTGGCCGCGGGTGATGGTGCAGTGCGTGGAAAGACCGGGCCGCAACGGCGGCACCCAGGGGGTCTGGTACGGCATGGGCAAGATCGCGCTGGACTGGGACCTGCCGGCGTTCTCGACCATGGGCACCCAGGGCGCCTACTGGGCGACCACGGCCCGGATCGACAGCTTCGACAAGAACCATTTCTGCAAACAGGTGGCGGCCATGGCCCAGCTGACCGGTGAGCTCATGAAGGCCAAGCTGAACTGACGGACGGCTGGCTCTGAACCGCCGGGGGCTCGACCGTGCCCCGCCCCGGCGGCAAACCGCTGGAGGTGGCTGGATTGAGCCGGAAGGTGATCATCGACGAGGAGGAATGCATCGGCTGCGGCAGCTGCGCCGAGATCTGCCCGGAGGTGTTCGAGCTGGACCACGGCGCCGAGAAATCCCGCGTGATCCTGCCCGAGGGCGGGCCGGAGGACCGGATCGAGCAGGCCATGGGCGAATGCCCCATGGCCTGCATCTTCTGGGACTAGGAATTCAGACCCCCGGCGAAGAGGTTCAGGCCGCCAAGGGCGATGACAGGACTTCGGAGACGGCCGGCTAGAGGATCTTGCGGGGGTCGAAGGCGTCCCGCAGCCCGTCGCCGATGTAGTTGATGCTGAGCACGGTCAGGAAAATCATGAAGCCGGGCACGATGGCGGTCCAGGGGGCGTCGAAGATCTGGTCCAGGGCGTTCTTCAGCATGTTGCCCCAGGTGGCGGTGGGCGGCTGAATGCCGAGCCCCAGGAAGCTCAGGCCGGATTCGGAGATGATGGCGTCGGCCACCCCCAGGCTGGCGGCCACGATGATGGGCCCCAGGGCGTTGGGGAGGATGTGGCGGAACATGATCCGGCCCGTGCCGGCGCCCAGCACCCGGGCGGATTCCACGTATTCCTGATTCCTGATTTCCAGAAAGGACCCGCGCACCAGGCGTGCCACGTCCATCCAGCCCAGGATGCCGATCACGAACACCACCCGGGCGACCGGCATCTTGTACAGGGCGCCGAAGAGAACCACGACCAGCGGGTTGTCGCTGAAGGGCGGCCGCATGAAGATGATGGCAAAGAGAATCAGGACGAAGATCCGCGGGAAGGCCAGCGCGAAGTCGGTGAAGCGCATGAGGATGTTGTCGATGATCCCGCCGAAATACCCGGCCAGGGCGCCCACCAGGGTGCCGATGCTCACCGCCACCAGCATGGCGAACACCCCCACCACCAGCGACACCCTCCCGCCGTAGAGCGTCCGGGTGAGCAGATCCCGCCCCAGCTCGTCGGTGCCCAGGGGGTGCTGCAGGCTGGGGGGCGCGAGCATCTTGCTGAGGTCCAGCTCCTCCGGGTCGTAGGGCGTGATCCGGTCCACGAAGACCACCGACAGGGTGACCGCCGCCATGATGATCAGGCCCACCACGGCCATCTTGTGGCGCAGGAACTGCCGCAGGGTCATGTACCACAGCTTGTTCCTGTGCTCCTCGAAGAAGGCCCCGCGTGCCATCCCGTGCCCGCTCCTTTAGGTGTAGGTGATCCTCGGATCCAGGATCGCGTAGACGATGTCGGCCACCAGGTTCGAGATCACCACCAGAAACGCGATGGCGGCCACGATTCCCATCACGATGGAGTAGTCGAAGCGGGTGGCGGAATCCACGAACAGCCGCCCCATCCCCGGCCACGAATAGATCGTCTCGGTGAACAGCGCGCCGGCGAACAGCACCGGCAGGTCGATGGCCACCACGGTCACCAGCGGGATGGCTGCGTTCCGGAACGCGTGCTTGTAGACGATCACCTGCTGATGGAGCCCCTTGGCGGCCGCAGTCCGGATGTAGTCCTGGTGGATGACCTCCAGCATGCTGGTGCGCAGGAACCGCACGTACTTGGCGGCGATCAGGGTGGACAGGCTCAGCAGGGGGAGGAAGAGATGTCTCAGGGCGTCGATCAACGAGAACTCCACCCCCAGGCTGTGCATGCCGCCGCTCGGGAACCAGCGCAGCCAGATGCTGAACACGATGATCAGCAGCAGCCCGGAGTAGTAGACCGGCATGGAGCGGCCGACGTAGGTCAGGGTGGTGGTGATGTGATCGAAAACGGAATACTGCCGTGTCGCCGACAGGATCCCCACCGGAATGGCGATCAGCAGCGCCCCCAGCAGGGACAGCCCGGTCAGGTAGATGGTGTTGGGCAGCCGTTCCCAGATTTCCGTCAGGACCGGGCGCTTGGTGGCAAAGGAGTAGCCCCAGTCTCCGCGGGCGAAGTT
Organism: uncultured delta proteobacterium; assembly: GCA_963704245.1. Classification (GTDB taxonomy): domain Bacteria; phylum Desulfobacterota; class DSM-4660; order Desulfatiglandales; family Desulfatiglandaceae; genus CAVPHJ01. The sequence goes on along the minus strand of CAVPHJ010000012.1, from coordinate 27,185 downwards.
CTTGATCCAGGCCAAGTACTGCACGTGGATCGGGCGGTCGAGGCCCATCTCGCGGCGCAGCCGCTCGATGTCCGCCTGCTTGATCTCCGGGTTGTTCTCGTAAGCCGCCAGTGGCCCGCCCGGGAGCATCTGCATGAGGGCGAAGGTGACGAAGGTAATGATGAGCACCACCGGGATCACGGACAGCAGTCTTCGCAGAATGTAGCTGTATCTCATAGAACCGGGGTAGCCGCTGCAGGTCGCGCGCGAGAAAAGCGCGCGACCTGCAGCTGTCCGGGTTCAGCCATCACTTCTCGAGGTACCAGTCGGCCACGTTCCAGGTTGCCACCGCATCGATGATGCCGTAGCCGCTCGGCTTCCAGCCCTTCACCTGGTTGCGGAAGGCGTGCACCGTGAGGCGGCGGTAGAGGTAGATGTGGGGCACGATCTCGGCCACCCGGGCCTGGGCCATGCGGTAGGCTTCCGCCCGCTTTTCCAGGCTGGCCGAGGCGCCGGCGGTCTCCAGCCACTTGTCCAGCTCCGCGTCGCGGTGCCGGGTGTAGTTGTAGCCGCTGCCGCCGTTGGCTTCGGTGGGGATGTTCCGGGAATGGAAATACCCCTCGAACTGCTGATGGGGGTCGATGCCCGGACCGGTGGTGTACATGAGGATGTCATAGCGGCCCTTCTTGCGGTCGGCGTCGTTGGCCCAGGAGCCGAACAGCACCGACGAGGGCACGTTCTCGATGTAGAACTCGATACCCACCTTTCTCAACATGGACACCAGGACCTGCTGGACCATTTCGCGCAGCTTGTTGCCGGTGGTGGTGGTGATCTTCAGCCGCAGTTTCATCCCGTTCTTCTCGCGGATGCCGTCCGGCCCCGGGACCCAGCCCGCCTCGTCCAGCAGTTTTGCCGCCTTTGCCGGATCATAGGGGGTCGGCGGCAGGTCGCGGTTGGCTGCCCAGCCGTCCGGGATCTCGCCGCTTCCCGGCCGTGCCTTTCCATAGAGCAGCTTGTCGATGATCGTCTGCTTGTCGATGGCGTACTCAATGGCCTGCCGGACTCTCAGATCGCCCAGGATCGGGTGGGGAAAGTCCGGGTTGCCGTTGTTGGGGGGCACGGGCGTGCTGTGGTTCAGGATCAGCCGCTCGGAAGTCAGGGAGTTGCTCAGGCAGAGGGAGATGTCCGGACGGGCCTCCATCATCGGGATCTGGGCTTCGATCAGGTCCCACACCCCGTCGATGTCGCCGGCCTGGATCTGGGCGATGCCGACTTCCCGGCTGGGGATGATCTTGAAGAAGAGCTTGTCGATCCTGACCTTGTCCGCATTGCGGAAATGGGGGTTCTTGACCATGGTGATATGATCGCCCGAGACCCATTCGGTGACCATGAAGGGGCCGGTCCCGACCGGCATCCGGTTGTAGGGGGCGTCGTTGATGTTGGGCAGGCCGCCCAGAACGTGCTTGGGCAGCACCGGTGCGAAGCGGGTCAGGTACGGGGCGTAGAACTCCTTGTACTTGACGATTGCCGTGTGGTCGTCCGGGGTCTCCACCGACTCCATGAGCTCATAGCCGGAGCGGCTCTTGACCAGGTTCGCCGGGTTGGCCAGGGCTTCCCAGGTGAACTTCACGTCCGCCGCGGTGAACGGCGCGCCGTCGCTCCACTTCACCCCTTTCTTCAGCTTGTAGGTGATGGTCAGACCGTCCGCCGAAACCCCGCCGTTCTCCACGGTGGGGATTTCTGCGGCCAGGACGGGGAAGTAGTTCCCCTCGTCGTCCACATCGATCAGGTACTCGGCAAAGGGCTTGTGCACATAGGTGATGACGGTCTGGACCCCGATGTAGGTGTTGAGGTTTTCCGGCTCCTGGTAGATCCCCATGGTCAGGATGTTCTGGGCCTGCGCGGCCGGCGCAAAACCGGCGATCAGCAGGGCCAGCAAGACCGATACTCCCAGCTTCTTCTTCACGGCTCTTACCTCCTTTGGCGATCGGTTGCGGGTGGATGGGTTCCGAAGGGCAGTTACCAGAAAAAACCAGATCAGAGGCGGTTAGTCAAGCCCAATCTGTGGTGCCGGGCAAGAGGAAGAAAATTTTTTCCTCACTTCCGCCGGTCTGTCAGTAATCGCTTGACAGGGAATTCTAATCAGGTTACTCGGAAGTGGTTTGTCACAGTCCGGCCGCGGCCGGCGGCGGACCCACCCCTCCCCGAAACGAGTCAGCGTTGACCGGCGCAAACGACATCCTGCTTGAAGTCAAGGGCCTCAAGACCCATTTTTACACCGACGAAGGGGTGTCCCGGGCGGTGGACGGGGTGGATTTCCGCCTGCAGAAGGGGGAGACCCTGGGTGTGGTCGGGGAGTCCGGCTGCGGGAAAAGCGTGGCCGCCCTTTCCATCATGCGCCTCATTCCCGGAGCCGCCCGGCAAGATCGTGGCCGGCGACATCCTCTTCGAGGGCCGGAGCCTGCTGAGCCTCTCCAGCGACCAGATGCGAAAGATCCGGGGCAACAAGATCTCCATGATCTTTCAGGAGCCGATGACGTCCCTGAACCCGGTTTTCACCATCGGCAGCCAGATCGCCGAGGCCCTCCGGCTGCACCAGGGCATGAACGGCCGGGAGGCCCTCGCGCGTTCCATCGAAATGCTCAGGCTGGTGGGCATCCCCTCCCCGGCCCGCCGCGTGAAGGAGTACCCCCACCAGCTCAGCGGCGGCATGCGGCAGCGGGTCATGATCGCCATGGCCCTGTCCTGCAACCCCAGCCTGCTCATTGCCGACGAGCCGACCACGGCCCTGGACGTCACCATCCAGGCCCAGATCCTGGACCTGATGGTCTCGCTCAAGGAAGAACTGCACATGGCCATCATCCTGATCACCCACGACCTGGGCGTGGTCGCCGAGAGCGCCGCCCGGGTCGTGGTCATGTATGCCGGGAAAGTGGTGGAGGCGGCGGACGTCTACGGCATCTTCGAAAACCCCCTTCACCCTTACACGGTGGGCCTGCTGGAATCCATCCCCAGGATCGACCTGAGCGCGGTGGGGAAACAGCGGCTGAAAGAGATCAGGGGGGTGGTGCCGATCCCTTCCCGCCTGCCCCCCGGCTGCCTGTTCCACCCGCGCTGCAGCCGCGTCATGGAGATCTGCAGCCGCGAGGAGCCGCAGATCACGCCGGCCGGTGACGGGCGGCAGGTCCGCTGCTGGCTCTACGAGTGAGGACCCGGATGTCGCAAGCGCCCAACGACCGAAGGCTGCTGGAAGTCAACAACCTCACCAAGCATTTCCCGATCAAAGGCGGGTTCCTGTCCAAGACGGTCGGCCTGGTGCACGCCGTCGACGGAGTGAGCTTTCACCTCGACAGGGGCGAGACCGTCGGCCTGGTGGGCGAGAGCGGCTGCGGCAAGTCCACCACCGGGCGCCTGATTCTGCGCCTCATCCAGCCCACGGCCGGGGAAATCCACTTCGAAGGCCGGGACATCAGCAGGCTCAGACGCTCCCGCATGAGTCTGGTGCGCCGCAACATGCAGCTCATCTTCCAGGACCCCTACGCGTCCCTGAACCCGCGCATGACGGTGGGCAGCATCGTGAGCGAGGCGCTCAAGATCCACCGGGTGGCCCGGGGCTCGGAGATCGAGGACCGCACCGCCGGACTGCTCAAGCGGGTCGGGCTGCACCCGGAGCACATGCGCCGCTACCCCCACGAGTTCAGCGGCGGCCAGCGGCAGCGGATCGGCATCGCCCGGGCGCTGGCCCTGAACCCCAAACTCATCATCGCCGACGAGCCGGTCTCGGCTCTGGACGTGTCCATCCAGGCCCAGGTGATCAACCTGCTGCAGGACCTCAAGGGCGAGTTCAATCTCTCCTATCTGGTCATCGCCCACGACCTGAGCGTGGTGGAGTACATCAGCGACCGGGTGGCGGTCATGTACCTCGGCAAGATCGTGGAGATGGCCCCGGGCGACCAGCTCTACCGGCACCCCATCCACCCGTACACCGAGGCCCTGCTCTCGGCCGTCCCCATCCCCAACCCGCGCCTGGAGAAGAAGCGGCGCATCCTGGAAGGCGACGTGCCGAGCCCCATCGACCCGCCTTCCGGGTGCCGTTTTCACACCCGCTGCACCTACCGCCGCGAGGATTGCTCCAGGCTGGAGCCCGCCTTCCTGGACGTCGGCGGCGGGCACTATGTGGCCTGCCCGGTCCGCAGCAGCGGCAAATTCATCGAGAACTGAGGCCCCTTGACCGAGGCCCCGGCTGAATCCGCCCCTGCCCGGGGTTGTTCAACGACTCGGGTGCCAGCGCCCGGAGCCTGCGCCGCAAGCTCCGCGAAGCCCGACCCGTGGTCCCTGCCATGCCCCTTGTGCAGCGCTTCCCGCCTGTGGTAACGGTGTCCCCGAGAAAAATCCCTGGAGGTTCGATCCATGACACGCGAATACGTCGAGTCCCGCTATGATCAGTTCGTCCTTGACCTGGAAGCCGTGGTCAACATCGACAGCGGCAGCCGCTGCGCCCCCGGCCTGGAGGCCGTGCTTGCTTTTTTCCGCGACCGATTCTCCCGGATCGGGTGGCAGGCCGTCCATCATCCCTTCGGCGCCGGCAAGGCCCCCTGCCTGGAGGTCTGTAACCGGCAGCCGGCGGCCGGGCGGCGGTTCGACGCCCTGCTCCTAGGGCATATGGATACCGTCTTTCCGGAGGGCACCGTGAAAGAGCGGCCTTTCCACATCCAGGACGGCCGGGCCCTGGGGCCCGGGGTCTGCGACATGAAGGGCGGCCTGGTGACCATGCTCCACGCCGCCGAAGCGCTCGAGCACACCGGGGCGGCGCAGGGGTTGTCCCTCTGCCTGGGCTTCAACAGCGATGAGGAGGTAGGCTCCCGCGCCTCCCGCAAGTGGTTCGAAGGGCTCGCCGCCCGCAGCCGGCTGGTCCTGGTGTTCGAGCCCTGCCGGGCCACCGGCCATCGGGTGGTCCAGCGCAAGGGGGTCGGCGGATTCGACGTCGTCTGCCGCGGCAAGGCCGCCCACGTGGGCGTGGAACCCCAAAAGGGGGCCAATGCCGTGGTCGAGCTGGCCCACCAGGTGCTGACCGTCAGCGGTTTCGCGAAACCCGAGCTGGGCACCACCGTGAACGTGACCCTCATTTCCGGCGGCACGGCCGGAAACGTCATCCCGGATTTCGCCAGCGCCAGCGCCGATGTCCGTTTCTCGGTAATCGAGGAGGTCCGGCGCGTCGAGGAGTCCTTTCAGCGCCTTGCGGAAAACACCCACATCCCGGGGGTGCGGGTCGAGGTGCAGGGCGCGGTCAACCGGCTCCCCATGGTGCCTTCGGCCGAGACCCTGCGGATCTGGGAGCGGATCGCCGCCATCGGCCGGGACATCGGCCTGGACATGGAGCTCACACCGACCGGCGGCGCCTCGGACGGCAATTTCACCGCCGCCTTGGGTATCCCCACCGTGGACGCCATGGGCCCGATCGGCGGGGATGCCCACAGTGAGGCGGAGTACCTGGATCTGGCCAGCATCGTGCCCAACACGCAGCTGGTCTGCGAGATTTTGCGCGCCGCTGCCGACGGGCGGCTGTTCTGAGCGGCGGGCGCACTTTTGTCTTGACAGTTCACGGCCGTTCGATTTAACAGAACAGTTTGTGACCGGACATTCATGACAAACATCTTCGGAGACACCTTGAGGCGGGCGCGGCTCGACGCGGGTCTGGGCCTGCGGGAACTGGCCCGGCGGATCGACAAGTCGCCCGGCTACCTGAGCGACGTGGAAAACGGCCATGTGCCCCCACCCACCGAAGCCGTCATCATCGACCTGGCCGAGACGCTGGGCGTGGGCCGCCAAAGGCTGCTGGCGGCCGCCCGCAAGATGGAGCCGGAACTCACCGACTATGTGGCCCGCCGGCCCGAGGCGGCCGACTTCCTGCGGATGGCCAGGGACCGGGGGTTTGAGCGCGGCGACTGGGAGAGACTGATCCGGCTGGCGGAGATCGCAGACCTGGGCAGGACGGAGAAGAACCGAAAATGAACGTTCGCTGGCTCTCGAGAGAGGACATCGCATCCAGCGCCCGGCGCCTGCTCGATGAATACGAGACCCGGCTGGGCCGGCCGGTCGAGCCGCCCATCCCGGTCGAAGACATCGTGGAAAGGCACCTGGGCCTGACGCTGGCTTACGAGGACCTGGAGGAAAAGCTGGGGGTTGCCGGCGTGCTGGGCGCCACCTGGGTGAAATCCAGAAGGATCTCCCTCCATCTCCCTGCGCAGGGGGGACCGTCCGAGGGCCGGCTGGCCTTCACCTGCGCCCACGAGGTGGGTCACTGGGTGCTGCACCGGCTTTACGTGGAGGCGGCGCCCCGCTTTCAGGGCGGGGCTGCCCCGGTGATCTGCCGCAGCCGGGACGCCCGCAGACCCATCGAGTGGCAGGCCGACTACTTTGCCGCCTGCCTGCTGATGCCCGGCGAGCGGGTCGCCGAAGCCTTCGAGGCGGCCTGCGGCAGCCGCAGCCTGATGCTGCGCAACGTGAAGCGCCGGATCCGGGGCACCAGCCTGCTCATCGAGCCCTGCGTGGAGAACTGGCCCCACATCGCCGAGCGGGTGGCCGGCGAGGGCGGATTTGACAATGTCTCCCGGCAGGCCATGGTCATCCGGCTGCAGGAACTGGGGCTGCTTGTCAACCTCACCGGCACGCCCATGGCGTGGTAGGGCGGCCGCCCCCGGCCCGCCCGGCCATGAACCCTTACCTGATCCTCATCCTGGGCTTTCTGATCGGCACCTGGCTGCTGGGCCTGGTGGTGGAGAGACTGAACCTCCGCGCAGTCCACACCCGGCTGCCCGAGGAGTTCGCCGGGTTCTATGACCCGGCCGAGTACCGCCGCTCCCAGGAGTACCTCCGGGAATCCACCCGTTTCGGCATGCTCGCCGAAAGCCTCCAAGCGTTTCTCACCCTGGCCTTCATCCTGGCCGGCGGCTTCAATCTGGTCGACGGTTTCGTCCGGGGCTTCGGCCTGGCCGAAATCCCCGCCGGCCTGCTCTTCAGCGCGCTCCTGCTGCTCTGCTCGCAGGCGCTCTCCATCCCCCTTTCCGCTTACAGCACCTTCGTGATCGAGGAGAAGTTCGGTTTCAACCGCACCACCCCCCGGACCTTCGTGCTGGACATTCTGAAAGGCTGGCTGCTGGCCGCGCTGCTGGGCGGCACCCTGCTCGCGGCCGTTCTCTGGATCTTCCAGCAGGCGGGCCCCCGGGCCTGGCTCTGGTGCTGGGCGGCGGTGAGTCTCTTCGAAATGTTCGTGCTCTTCCTGGCCCCGGTCCTGATCCTGCCTCTTTTCAACCGCTTCGAGGCCCTGGAGTCCGGCAGGCTCAGGGAAACCATCGAGGAGTACGTCAGGGCCCAGGGATTCCGGCTCAGGGGCGTGTTCACCATGGACGGTTCCCGCCGCTCCGCCAGGAGCAACGCCTTTTTTACCGGCTTCGGCCGCTTTCGCAGAATCGTCCTCTTCGACACCCTGCTCGGGAAACACCCGGCCCGGGAGCTGCTCGCCGTCATCGCCCACGAAACCGGCCACTGCAGGCTGAAGCACGTGCCGCAGTCTCTGCTGCTTTCAATCCTCACCACCGGCCTCATGCTCTTCATCCTCTCGCGCTTCATCCGCAACCCGGGGCTCTTTGCGGCTTTCGGCATGGAGCACATCTCCCTTTACGCCGGCCTTTTCTTTTTCGGTTTTCTCTACGCCCCCCTTCAGACGGTGATCTCCGTGCTCGCGAAATGGCTTTCACGCCGGAACGAATACGCCGCCGACGCCTTTGCCGTGCGCACGCTGGGGGACCCCGAGGCCATGGTGGCGGCTCTCAAGAAGTTGAGCGTGGACAACCTCTCCAACCTCACCCCGCACCCCCTCAAGGTGTTGCTCGACTACAGCCACCCGCCGGTCCTGGCCCGCATCCGGGCCATCAGAGCGCTGGCCGGCGTTGCGCCGAAGGGCTGTCGCTCCACCCCGCCGGCGGCCGCGGCCGGAGGGGATGCCCCGTGAGTCTAACGACTTGCCGGCCGGGGCAGGGGCCTCTGTATCAGGTCGTCCTTTGTTCCAGTCCCTCCGCTCCCCGGGGACCACTCACCTGTGGTGTTCCGCCGGGCGAAATACAGTCTTCAGCCCATGACCTGAACGAGGGGATGTGTGTTATGATGGGCGTGTTTAGTTCGTTGTCGGATCAATCCTGAAGCGGGGAGGTAGACCCATGAACAGAGTTGCCTGGACAAACAGCGGCCGGCGGCGGGCCTTTTTCTGGTTCGCCCTGTGCGCGGTTCTCAGCCTCGGCTTGCTTTCGACGGCCTCGGCGCGGCCGTTCCGCCTGGCCAAGCTGCCGGATGGCGGAAAAAACTTCGGCTGCGGGACCTGTCACGCGGATCCCCGCGGCGGCGGGCCGCGCAACCCCTTCGGCCAGGACTACGAGCGGATCGCGCTGAAGGCCGGCGACCTCTACACCGACGCTCTGGCAGCCGCGGACTCCGACGGTGACGGCGCCGGCAATGGCGCCGAGTTCAGCGCCGGCACCCATCCCGGCAACCCGGCCTCCAAACCCTGACCGCTGATCCCCCACAGCCGCTTCGCCGGTCACGCCACCTGCACCACCGGTGCCGCACAAAAAACAGGGCGGATCCAGTGATCCGCCCTGAAACATCCGCTGCCGGCCGCGGCGGCGGCATGCGTGCTAGAGCACCCGGTTCAGAGCCTCTTCGAACTTCTTCACCGTGCGATCCAGGTTATGGAGTTTGTCCAGGCCGAAGAGCCCGATGCGGAACGTCCGGAAATCCTGGGGTTCGTCACACTGCAGGGGAACCCCGGCGGCGGTCTGCAGGCCGACCCCGGCGAATTTCTTGCCGTTGTGGATGTCGATGTCGTCCGTGTAGTAGACGACCACCCCCGGGGCCTGGAAACCTTCCGCCGCCACACTCTCGAAGCCTTTGCTCTTCAGCAGCGCTCTGACCCGGTCGCCGAGCACCTGCTGCTCCGCATGGACTTTTTCGAAACCGTATTGTTCGGTTTCCTTCATCGTGTCGCGGAACATCGCCAGGGCATCGGTCGGCAGGGTGGCGTGATAGGCATGACCGCCGTTCTCGTAAGCCTCCATGATTCGGAGCCACTTCAGCAGGTCGCCCGCAAAGCTCGTGCTGACCGTGCTTTCGATCCTCTCCCGCGCCAGCGGGCTGAGCATGACCAGAGCGCATCCCGGCGAGGCGCTCCAGCCCTTTTGCGGCGCAGTGATGAGGATATCCACCCCGCAGGCTTCCATGTCCACCCAGATCGTCCCGGAGGCCACGCAGTCCAGGACGAACAGCCCGCCCACCGCGTGCACGGCCTCCCCCACCGCCCGGATGTAGTCATCGGGCAGCATCAGACCCGCGGAGGTGTCGACATGCGGAGCGAAGACCAGGTCCGGCTTTCCGGACTGGATGGCGGCAACCACTTTCTCGATGGGCGGCGGCGCAAACGCCGCATGCTTGCTCTCATCCACCGGACGCGCCTTCAGCACGATGGACTCCGAGGGGATCGCACCCATATCGAAAATCTGGGTCCAGCGGAAACTGAACCAGCCGTTACGGATGACCAGACACCGTTTCCCGGTGGCGAACTGCCGCGCCACCGCTTCCATTCCGAAAGTGCCGCCGCCCGGAACGACGACCACCGCTTTGGCGTTGTAGGCCTTCTTGAGCGTCGCGGAAATATCCCGCATCACGCCCTGGAATGCTTTCGACATGTGGTTCAGCGAGCGGTCGGTGAAAACCACCGAGTATTCCAGCAGCCCGTCGGGGTCAACGTGGGGAAGAAGCCCTGGCATAGGGTTGTACCTCCTTTGTTCAGCGCAAGAGTGGAAACCTGCCGACGCACCGGCCGCGGGGGAGTCCCCATACAGCCCCGGCATCGGGTCGATCTGCCGCGGCAGGATAGCAGAACAAAACGACCGAATCAAGATCGAGATCTCCCGGCCCGAGAAATGTGCCGCGCTGCGGCAGGCCGCCTCAGAGCGACCGGACTTTCCAGTCCGGGACGACCGTCGCGCCCGGCTCGAGATCGCAGGTGACCTCCACCGGGCAGGCCAGGTCTGTTCGGGGAACACGGCGCCAAAGCATCCGCCGCCCGGCAGAACCGCTTGACATCTCTGCAGGCCGGCGTTACTCTGTGCCTCGACTCAACAATTCGAGACGCCGCATCGACCTCTTGAGCCCGGCGCAAGTCGGGCTTTGCTTTTGTCCCGGGGGGGAGCGGCGCCTCCTGGCGGATGGGTCCGGCCATTCCCGCAGCCGGGGGATGGCTCGTTTGTTTTATGAGGCTTGGGCTTCGTTGAGGGATGCCCGGGCCTTGGTCAAATCAGCGCATGAGAGGAAGCGGCGGATGCGAATTGGACTCTTGGGTTTGCCGGGCTCGGGGAAGACGACCGTTTTCAATGCCCTGACGAAAATGCAGGTGCCGATGGAGGGCCGGCCGCGCAGCCGGAACGAGCCCAACGTGGCCGTGGCCCGGGTGCTCGACGAGCGGGTGGGCCTCCTTTCCGAGCTCTACGCCCCGCGAAAGACGGTTTATGCCACGGTGGAGTTCGTCGATTCCCCGGGCCTTGGCGCCGAGGCTCCCGGACAGGCCCCGTTTCCGGCCGCCGCCATGGCCATGATCCGCACCATGGATGCGCTCGCGCTGGTCGTGCGAAACTTCGACGACCCGCGGCTCGGAAACCCCTCGCCGCCGGCGGACCTGCAAGAACTCAGCGATGAACTCGTCCTCCAGGACTTGATCGTGGCCGAAGGCCGCCTCGAGCGGATCGAGCACGGGTATCTGCGCGGGCAGCGCAGCGAAACCCTGCTCAGGGAGGAGAAGACCCTCCGCCGCGTCCTCGAGCAGTTGAATCGCAACCGTCCGATCCGGGAACTGGCCCTTTCCTGCGAGGAGGACAAGATCATACGCGGCTTCCAGTTCCTGACCCGGAAGCCGGTCATGGCCGTGCTCAATTCCCACGAGGCGGCTTTCGGGCGTAACGGGGCAGTGCTCGCCGCCGTCGGCGAGCACTGCCGGGCGGTGGAGTTCGCGGGCAAGTTCGAGATGGAACTCGGGCTGCTGGATGAAGCAGAGGCGCAGCTCTTCATGGAAGACCTGGGAATCCGCGAATCGGCCCAGCGCCGCCTGACCAGGCTGGCCTATGAGACCCTGGGGTACATCAGTTTCTTTACCGTGGGCGCCGATGAGGTGCGTGCCTGGAACCTTCACCAGGGGGGCACGGCGCTGGATGCCGCCGCCGCCATCCATTCGGATCTCGCCCGCGGATTCATCCGCGCGGAATGCTTCTCCTATGAGCATTGTCTGAACTGCGGTTCGGAGCGCGCGATCCGCGAAGCGGGTCTGTTCCGCCTGGAAGGCCGGGACTACCGCGTGCAGGACGGCGACATCCTGAACATCCGCTTCAACGTCTGAGGCGAAAGCGTCTCCGAGCACTGCTTCCGCCCTCCGTCCTGGCTGAGCCGGGCCGGCGGGAACCGGACTCACCCCTGCCTTCGGTGTCAGAGCGTCTTGAGAAAGGCCAGCAGATCCCGGATCTGATCCTCGGTAAAATCCGGGTAGGCGGGCATGGCGCGAAACGGCGTACTGATCTGCTTGCGGACGTCTGCTCTCGGTCACTTCCCAACCGCTCACGGGGAGCTGATCCCTTTTGAAAAGCCCTTTCAGTCCCGGACCGATCTTCCCGTCGACCCGCTCCGCATAGTGGCAGTCCGCGCAGCCCTGGCCGTTGAACAGGGCCGCCCCTCTCTGCACGGCCGCGGGCTGTTCCTCCGTCCCGATGGGAACCGCATCCACCCCGCGCATGGCGAAGTAGTGCCCGGCTGAAAGCGCCGTCGTGCTGAGCACCAGCAGCATGACGCCCAGGCCCATGCCGAAGGCCGCATTGTAGTATTTCTTGTAGCAGCGGACGATCAGGATCTTGAAACCCAGCAGGAAGAACGCCGCGACGGCCAGCAGACCGTGAAGCGTGGCCCGGGCTGAAAGCTCTCCGCCCATGCCGCGCATGATCTTCACGCAGAGATAGGACAGCACCAGGAAGAGCAGGACAAACGCAGCCCCGTTCAGGCGGTGAACGAAACGCAGTTTCCCGGGGTCGAAGCGCTTCTCCCCCGCCCGGCCCAGAAGCTCGAGCATTGTCAAAACGTTCAGCAATCCCATCCCGACAAGAACCAGGGACAGGATGGATTTGGTGAGGAAGAGCACGCCCGAACCTCCCCGGGGAGCCTGCCGGCGGCGGTGGCTCCTGCGCCGGCCGAATCTCGTCTAAGACCCCTTGCCGATTTTCCTCAGGGCTTCTAGGGTGTGAGCGGTTTCAGGCCGCAGGGTGTGGTCGATGCTCACCTGCGCGTAGACGATCACCTGGTCCGGGTTCACGATGTACCTTGCCGGCATTGGCAGGCGCCAGGAATCGTCACCGTTGAATTTCTCCAGATCGATGCCCAATTGAAGGTACACTTCTTTGAGGTCCCCCGGCAGGCGGTAAACCAGACCGTACTTTTCCGCCGCCCGATTCCCGGGATCGCTCAGCACCTCCATGCTCAGCCCCTTCTCTTCCGCCACAGTGCGGGAATGCTCCTGCGTCTGGGGCGACACCATGAGCAGAGACGCCCCCAGGGACTTGATCTCCGCGTGCACTTCCTCCAGAGCCTCCAGCTCCAGGTTGCAGAAGGGTCACCAGCGGCCCCGGTAGAACCCCAGGACCACCGGGCCCCTTTTCAGGCACTCCTTGAGATCCAGCTCCTTGCCGCGGGCGTTGAGCAGCCTGAAGCCGGGCGCCCGGTCGCCCTCCCCGGCCGCGCGGTCCAGGATGCCGGAGGTCTGGAGCTCCTTCTGTGCCCGTGCCATCACCTCCAGCACCTCCCGGGGGGCAGAAGCCTGGAATCCCTGTTTCAAAGCCTCGAGTTTCTGCTGTAAGCTCATGATCTCCTCCCTCACCTCAAAGATGGCGCGAACCGGTTTCTCCGGAATAGGCCCGCCGGCCGGCAAGCAGGCTGAAAAAGGCAGGAACCAGAGCCCAAGCCATCGTCCGGCTGCGATGCCTTCCTCTTAGATTATCCCGCAAGCCACCGAAATCTTCAATAGGTGAAAACCTGTAATCCTGCGGCGAGAAGACCCTAGCGCGTGAAACGGCCTCCCGGAGCCCGCGTTAGGTCCCCGCGGGAGGCCGTTGAAATGCCCGCTCGCCGCCCAAGTCCCCATGACCGACAACCGGCAGAAGATCATCCGACACGCCGACCGCAAGCGGCTGAGGCTGCTGAAGGAATACCAGGGGGGTCCCGTCCGTCAAGGCGGTGCAAGAGGCTCTCCGTTCGGCCTTTAAGGGCGCAGGATGGGTGCCTAGGCGGACGGCAATTGACTGCCGGTGGTCTTGCATGTACAAATCATGAGACAAAGGACAAGGCATGGAACTTCCTGCCGCACCCGCAGGAATCTGCTGCACGGCATGCCCCCCTTGTATCTTTCGCCGCCCTGCTGCATGCCCGCAGATTGGAGGTGTCTCCATGAAACTGGCCGATCACCCCACTGTCAGAGCGTACAAAGAAGGAAGGATTGCCGCGTCAAAGCCCTTGGCAATGCTGGAATCGGCGCACCTGAAGCAAACGGCCCTGGCCGCCGGGGCGGATGACGTCGGAATCATTGACCTTTCGCGCGACGCCCTGGCCGATTACCGGCAGGACCTCCTGGATGCGATGCCGGAAACCCGAAGCGTCATGGTGCTGCTCTTTCGGGTGAACCAAAAGCATCTCAGGAGCCTGGCTCACTCCGTCGCCGACCATGAATTCAAGCAGGTCTGGACGGATGCCAACCACATCGCCAGGCAGCTGGTCATTCAGCTCCAGCGAAGCGGGGTCAAGGCCCTGAACATGCCCACCGGGTTTCCCTACGAAGCGCCCCGCTGGCCCGGGAAGATGTGGCTGACCTGCGATAAGGTGTTTGCCGTGGAGGCGGGTCTGGGTCAAATGGGATACAACCGGCTGCTGCTTCACCCAACCTACGGGGCCGCCGTCATTCTCGGAACCGTTCTGCTGGCAGGCACCTGTGACCCCTATGACCGGCCGCTGGATTTCAATCCTTGCATCCAATGCGGTCTGTGCCTGAAGGTGTGTCCGGTGGGAGCCGTCAAGAAAACGGACGATTTCGATTTCATGGCCTGCTATTCCCATAATTACCGCGAAAGGCTGGGAGGATTCCAGAACTGGGTGGAGCAGGTGGTGGACAGCAAGGGCCATGCCGATTACCGCCGCCGGGTCAGCGACTGGGAGACCATTTCCATGTGGCAACACCTGGCCATCGGCGCCCAGACCCGTTGCGACCGCTGCATGGCGATCTGCCCGGCCGGAGAGGCGGCCATCGGAGAATACCTGGATGACCGTGAAGCCTATACCCGTCAGCACCTGAAGAAGTTCCGCGACCTGGCGGAAACGATCTACGTGGTGAAGGGCTCCGATGCCGAGCAGCACCTTGGGACAAATTTCCCTGCCAAGCAGGCCAAGATCATCTCCAACGGCATCCGCCCCGGCTCCGCTGCGATGTTCCTGGAAAGCCTGCCCCTGGTGTTCCAACCGGGCCGGTCAGAGGGCCTCGACGCGGTTTATCATTTTACGTTCACCGGACGGGAAAACCTGGAGGGGACGGTTACCATCCGGGAAAAGACCCTGACGGTGCAGGAAGGCCTCGAGGGCAAAGCCGATTTGCACGTAACCGCGGACAGCCGGACCTGGATCAGATTTCTGGCGCAGGAGATCCATTTGGTGCGAGCCCTGGTGTCCCGCAGGATCAGAATCAAAGGCCCCCCCGGATTGATGAAGGCCTTTGCCAGGTGCTTCCCGTCCTGAGCGGCTCCGGGGCCGTTTGACCTGAGTCAATTCCTTGGACACGGGATATGGTATGATTGCCCTTCATTGTGTGCGTCTGTTCAGGCGCTTCACCTTCAGTCGGGATGGGGCGCGCGCCGCGGCCCCGGCAGACTCTTCGGGAACGAAAGGGCCCAACGCGCATCCCATCGAGGTGGCTGACCCATGCGGGTTCGTAAGCGAATTCCCTGGAAAGCCCTGGCCGGGGTCGCCATTCTGGCCGGGGCCGTCGGTCTGTTCGTGAGCTTCGGGCCGCCCCAACTCATGGCCAAGACCGAGACGCCGGAGTTCTGCTCGTCCTGCCACGTCATGCAGGGGCAGTACGAAGCCTGGTTCAACGTCGGCGCCCACCGCACCATCCGCTGCGTGGACTGCCACCTGCCGCACGAAAACCTGCCGGCCTATTACCTCTGGAAATCCATCGACGGTCTGAAAGACGTGGCGGTGTTTTATTCCGGCCGCACCCCGGAGACGATTGAAATCTCGCAGCGCGGAGAGCGCTTTGTGCGGGCCAACTGCATCCGCTGCCACGCGGAGCGGGTGGCGATGATCGACCAAGAACGCAACTGCTGGGACTGCCATCGCTTCCTGCAGCACCGGTTGGCCGGCGTCCGGCTGACCAACTAGGCCAGGGGTCCCAGCCGACGGCCTTTTGTCCGGATGAGGTCACCTTGAGGAGGGGCAGATGTATTCAATTGCGAAAACCGCCTTGACAGTGTGTGTGTGTCTGGCCCTTGCGGCCGGGCTCGTTGGCTGCGATCAGCCCAAGCCCCAGATGCGGCAGGTCGTCCAGATCCCGGACGGCGAGATCGACCCGGCCGTCTGGGGCAAGGCCTTCCCCGAGGAGTACGAGCTCTGGAAGATGACCGAGGAGCCGGTGAGCGCGCGGCGGAGCAAGTACAAGACCGGCATGGACAGCGGCTCCATTGCGGTGGACAAGCTCTCGAGCTACCCGTACATGGCGCTGCTCTTCAACGGCTGGGGCTTCGGCGTCGAGTACAACGAGCCCCGCGGGCACGCCTACATGGTGCGCGACCAGCTGGAAATCGACGCCTCGCGCATCGGCGCCGGCGGGGTCTGCCTGAGCTGCAAGACGCCCTACGCGCCCAAGCTGGAAAAAGAGATGGGCCTGGACTACTACCGCAGCCCCTACATGGAGGTGCTGAGCCACATTCCGGAGCAGCACCGCGACCTGGGGGTGGCCTGCATCGACTGCCACGACAATCGGGACATGAGCCTGAAGATCTCCCGCGAGTTTACCCTGACCGCGGCCTTCAAGGCCATGGGCACCGACCCGGAAAAGCTGACCCGCCAGGAAATGCGCTCGGCGGTCTGCGGCCAGTGCCACGTCACCTACAACATCAAGAAAGACCCTGAGGGCAAATCCGTCGGCCTGTATTTCCCCTGGCAAAACAGTAAATTCGGCGCCATCACCATCGAAGACATCATCGGACAGATCCGCAGCGACGAGACGATCAGGGAGTGGAAACAGACCGTCACCGGCTACAAGATGGCCTTCATCCGGCACCCGGAGTACGAGCTGTGGACCAACAACAGCGTGCACTTCAAGGCCGGCGCCTCCTGCGCGGACTGCCACATGCCCTACACCGTCGCCGGCGTGCACAAGATCTCCGACCATCGCGTCATGAGCCCGGTGCAGGCTGACATGAAGGCCTGCAGGCAGTGCCACGCCGAGGGCGCCGAGTGGCTGCGGGACCGGGTCTTCTCGATCCAGGACCGCACGGTCTCGCTCATGATCCGGGCCGGGTACGCCACCGCCACCACGGCCAAGCTGATCGAGGCGGCGCACAAGGCAACGGAGGCCGGCAAGCCCATCGACGAGGAGCTCTACGCCAAGGCCAAGGAGTACTACGAGGAAGCCTTCTACCGACAGCTGTTCATGGGCGCCGAAAACTCGGTCGGCTTCCACAACCCGCCGGAAGGCCTGCGCATCCTGGGCGACGCGGTGGCCTTCGCCACCAAGGCCGAGGGGTTCCTGCGCCAGGCGCTGACCAAAGCCGGGGTCGAGGTGCCCATCAAGGTGGACCTGGAGATCATGAAATACGCGGACGACCGCGGCAAGAAAAAGCTCAAATTCAACCCCGACCTGGAGATCAAGGACCCCATGGGGCTCCAGGAGAGGTATTTCTGACGCCCCGGCGCCATCCGCGGACCTTCTGCGAAGACCTGGAGGTACTACTTCAGCACCGAGAGGCTCAAGGTCTTCCGAAACACGCCCTGTCATGACAGTGGCGCAAAGGGGTCCGGCCGTTCCCAGCCAAGCCGCTTCAATGGCCGTCACCGGCTCCTTCGTATCATTGTTCTCCTTGGGGTTACCATGGGAGGCTGCAAAGCTTGATGTTGACCAGCAACATGCTTCTATGGCTGCGGTTTCCACTTGGCCGCATCCAGAATCGACCAGAGGTGAATCAGCCAGCCGAGGAGAATGATCCATAGGACGGCCGCGAGCACGAAATGGACTGCAGCCATCAGCAGCCGACCTTGGAGCAGCTGCCCCAGCCCCGGTATGAACAGGCTGCAAAGCGCCGCCAGCACATTGCCCGCCGAACCCTGACCGGTCATGATTGCCTCCCCATCGACACCGGGGTCAAGAATTCCAGTGCAAGCCCGGCATGGTCGCGAACGTGGGACAGACGCACTCCATGCCTTTCTCCAACATCACTTGCCTGTATCACTGAGCCAAGCCGGAATCCGGTCTGCCAACCCCTGATCTCCCGTTCCGCGCCCACGATGCGCAGGGGGCTGACAGCGCTCTCTTTGTACTGGAAACCAAGACGGCGACCTTCACCGACGCGCCGGATCAGTCGCGGTTTGCGCAGCCGACCGTCCCAACCGGTTGTCAGGTGGCATCTGCGCATGGCTCCTACTCGACGCAGTCAGTCCGGGTCATTTTAGCGGGTGGCCACATACAGGTCCGCATCCTCTGATTCCCCTTCGGAGATCTGGACCGCCTCATCCTGCAAAGCAAGCACCTTGGACGCCTCCGCTTCAGGCAATTGCTCCACCGAACGGAGCTTTCGTTCGAGTGCCCGGCTGCGCACCCCGGTGTCCTCGATCGTGCGGCTTGCGGTGTTCAGTTGTCTTCCGACCTTGTCGAGCACCTCACCGAACTTCCCGAATTCGGTCTTGACCGCCCCCAGAACCCGCCACACCTCCGAAGCGCGCTGCTCGATGGCGAGTGTCTGGAACCCCATGCGCAGGCTGCTCAGGGTCGCCACCAACGTGGTGGGCCCGGCCAGGACAACCCGATACCGCTGCTGCAGATCCTCCACCAGGGCGGGCTGCCTCAACACCTCCGCGTACAAGCCTTCCGTGGCCAGGAACATAATGCCGAAATCGGTTGTACAGGGGGGGTTCACATACTTGTCGTGGATCTCCCGTGCGGCACCGCGGACCGTTCGGGCCAAAGCGTCCGCGGCCGCCTGAACGGCATCCGGATCGGCTTTTTCGGCGGCCTCCTGCAGACGGAGGTAATCCTCCTGAGGAAACTTCGAGTCAATCGGCAGCCAGACATGGGTTCCGGGCTGGTCTTTCGGCCCCGGCAAGCGGACGGCATATTCCACCCTTTCCGCCGAATTTTCCTTTACGCAGACGTTTTTCTCGTACTGCGCGGCGGTGAGGACTTGCTCGAGCAGCGCCCCGAGTTGAACCTCGGCCCACGTACCGCGTGCTTTCACGTTGGTCAGAACCCGCTTGAGGTCGCCGACCCCGGTGGCCAAGGTCTGCATCTCGCCAAGCCCCTTGTGGACCGCCTCCAGTCTGTCGCTCACGAGTTTGAAGGACTCACCCAGCCGTTTCTCGAGGGTCTCGTGCAGCTTCTCATCGACAGTCCTGCGCATTTCCTCGAGTTTCTTCTCATTGCCCTCCTGCAGCTCCTTGACGCGGGAGTCGAAGGTGGTCCGAACGCGGTCCAGCGCGACCTGGTTGGACTCGGTGAGTCCCTTCAGCTGTTTCGTCATGCCCTCGAGCTGTGTCTGTTGGGCCTTGGCAACCGCTTCCAGGGTTCTGGCAATGGTGTCCGTGCTGGACTTCAGGCTGCCCGAAACCTCTTCGCGAAGTTCTTTGCCTGCCGCGCGGGCTTCGTCCCGACCCGCTCGGAGTTCTTCACGCACCTCTTTTCCGGCACCCCGAGAACCCCACCACGAACCAAGCAGCGAAGCGATCGCCAGGATCGCAGTCACCATCGTGACGATCAGGATTATCCACAGCATCGTTTCACTCATCATTGACTCCGAGCCGCATAACGCCACCCTGGGTTTCGCGGATCATTCGGCCTGGTTCTCCATCGCCGCTTAAGGAACATTCAGCCGCGTCCTTATGCCTGCCGCCTCGTCCCCGGCCTCGGGCTTACGTTCCCTATCTCCCGTTACACCACACATCGATGGCAACTATTCGGGGAACCTTGGGGTCATGTTTTTCAGAGCATTTCCAAGGCCCTTTCTACCTCTTCCTGAACGAGTCCTGCCTCTGTTCTTCTCCGTGACTCCAGCGCCCGCTTTGCCGCCTCGCCGCCCAGACGGCCTAAAGCCCAGGCGGACATCCCGCGCACGATGTCATGAGGGTTCTCCTTAAGGCTTTGAGCCAGTGCGGAAAGATTGCCTCGATCTCCGGTATTTCCCACGGCCCGTGCGGCGTTCATTTGCCATTTGGCAATGTTCTTCCTGGAAATGTAGAAAGTCAGGGGCCAGACCTTGTTGGCGTAGTGATGCTGATCCATGCTGAGAAGGGTTTTCAAGTCGAAGTCAGCCGCCCGATCCATGAGTGGGGGGTTTTCCGGGAGATCTTGATGTAACCACGGCTGGTTGCGGGGGCATACCTCTTGGCATCGGTCGCAACCATAGACCCAGGCTCCCATGGGTTCCCTGAGGCTCTCAGGAGTGATGCCGTCTCCATAGTACGAGTTGAAGGCGATGCACAACCGGGGGTTCATTTTCTTCGGCGCATACAAAGCCCCCGTGGGACACGCCGCAATGCAGGCGTTCTTGCACCAGGAAGGGCAGCCAAGTTCAATGGAAGCTTCATCAGGGTCGAGTTCGGCATCCAGGACGAGAGGGATGCTTTCGAGCCAGGAGGCTCCCCGCATGGTGTTGCGGGCGTACACAAAACAGTTCTTACCGTAGGTCGCGATGCCGGCGCGTGCTGCCGACATGCGGGCGGGAAGCTCCTCGTCAAACCAACAACGGATACCCTCTTTCTTGAGAAAGGCAAAGTAGTCCAGGAGGCGCTGGTGCTCCGCGCCCTTCTCCCTACGTTCGTCCACCAGGTAGCAGCGCCCGATGGACCCGAGCAATTGGGGGGGAAAGGCACGACGATGGTAGTTTCGGATGATAACCAGAAGAGATCGCGCCCAGGGGTGTTTTTCAGCAAAAGCAGCGCCCCTTCTCACGTTGAAATGCTCGGTCTGGACCCAGCCGTACATCTTTGCGGGTCTTGAGTCGATTTCCTGGATATAGAGACCCAAAGGATCAATCCCGGTAACGCCCACGTCCTCGAACCCCAATTCCAGTGCCTTCTCTTTAAGCTGGGCCTTCGATCTCATCTGTTCACACAGCCTCGACCAGCCGGCTTAACTTCCTGCCAACCGAAATACAGTCATTTGTGATACCATCAACGGGATTATGATCCTGTTTCAGCTTAAAGCTGCTTTTGCCGGTCATTTTTACTGATCCGCAGTTTCTCGATCCTGCTCTTCGATAAAGCGCTGCAGTTCCACAAGCGTGCCATCTCTCTTGGTGTGCACAGTAGAATACCTATGGGCGGGCTCCTGCTCCATTATTGCTGATTTATGCGTGTCCCCTAGCCCGAGTTTACCGCCCTTTTTGGGGTTCAGGTCTGTTTGCAGCAAGTTCTGTTTGGGCCATCCATGCATAACCGGTTGATTCGTAATGAGTTTTCTGGGTTAACGGATTGCCAAGGGAGAGCGTTGCCCCCTTTCTCAGCGTATGACCTGCGAAAAGAGTTGATGCCGAAGGTTCCAGGAAGTAACGAATACCCCATATATTGTGGTTTTCCGCCCACCAAAAAATATATCTTGACAGCGCCGGCCCGCTCATGTATGACCTACAGCATGGCCAGCATCACCAAGAAAATGATCCGCGGCAAGCCCTACTACTACGCCCGGGAGTGCAAGCGGATCAACGGCAAACCCAAGATCGTCTGGCAGCAGTACCTGGGCCGTCCGGAAGACATCATCCGCACCATGACCCAGCCGGCCCAGCCTACGGAGGCCCTGCCCGAAGTCAAAGAGGCGGTCATCGTCGAGTTCGGCGCCGTGGCGGCCCTGTATGACCTGGCCAAACGGCTTAACCTCAGCGAACACATCGACCGCCATGTGCCCAAACAGGGAAAGGGCCCCAGCGTGGGCGACTACCTGCTGGTGGCCATCCTCAACCGCTGCGTGGCCCCCTGCAGCAAGGCCGGCATCGCCACGTGGTTTCAGGGCACGGTGCTGCGGCGTTTCATGGATATCGACACCGGGCAGCTGTCCAGCCAGCGGTTTTGGGAGAACATGGACCGGGTCTCCCGCCAGGCCATTGAGTTGATCGAGAAGGATATCACCGTGCAGATGGTGCACGACTTCGACATCGATCTCAAGCGGGTGCTCTTTGACGGCACCAACTTCTTCACCTTCATTGATACCTTCAACGAACGCTCCACACTCGCCCAGCGGGGCAAGAACAAAGAGGGCCGCAGGGCACTGCGGATCGTGGGGTTGGCCCTGCTGGTGTCGGCCGACTTTCATGTGCCGCTTTTTCATCGCACCTACCCGGGCAACCAGGCCGATGCGCCGACCTTTGCGAGCCTCACCGAGGAACTGATCAGCCGCTACCGCGAGATCACCGACGGCACCGAACACGTCACCATGATCTTTGACAAGGGCAACAACAGCCAGGACAACCTGCTGGCCATCGAGGAAAGCCCCTATCACTTCATCGGCTCTCTGGTTCCCACCCAGCATCCCGACCTGCTGGCGATTCCGGAGACCCTGTTTCAGCCCCTCGATGAGCAGGGATTGCCCGGCGTGCGGGTGTACCGCTGCCGGAAAGAGGTGTTCAAAGCCCAACGCACCGTCCTGGTCACCTACAACGAGAACCTCTTCGTGGCCCAATCCAGGACTCTGCTGCGGGAGATCGCCAAGCGCCAGGGGCTGCTGCGCAATCTCCAGC
Source organism: uncultured delta proteobacterium (assembly GCA_963704245.1). Lineage (GTDB taxonomy): Bacteria > Desulfobacterota > DSM-4660 > Desulfatiglandales > Desulfatiglandaceae > CAVPHJ01. The sequence goes on along the minus strand of CAVPHJ010000012.1, from coordinate 5,139 downwards.
ACCAGCTTCGGCGGCACCGGGAAGGCAAGGTCAGCGGGGGCAGCCGGCCCACGCTGGAAGGGGTCTCGAAGAAGGTTCAAGGCTGGCTCAAGGCCCGCCACATGAAGGAGTTGTTCCAGGTGGAGATCGCCGAATCCCAGGGGTTGCCGGCGTTGACCTATCGCTTCGACAAGCGAGCCTGGGAGCGGCTGCAAAAGACCCTGCTCGGCAAGACGATCCTCTTTACCGACAACGAGCAGTGGAGCGATGTGGAGATCATCCGCGGCTACCGCAGTCAGCACCACGTAGAAACCGCCTTTCGCCGCATGAAGGACTGCCACCATATCGCCTTGCGTCCCCAGTACCATTGGACCGATCAGAAGGTGGAGGTGCATGTGTTCTGCTGTGTGCTCGCCTTGATGCTTTGCAGTCTGCTGCGCCGGGAGTTGCACCGCCAAGGAATCGATCGCTCCATTCCAGATATCCTCGATGAACTCGCCAAGATCCGTGAGGTGGGTGTGATCTATGCCCCACAGGGTGAAAAGGAAACGCCCACCATCCAGATGACCCTCTCGCAAATGTCCGACGAGCAACGTAGCCTTTACGAAGCCCTCGACCTAAAACGGTACTGCCAACAAGCAGTGTAGGTCATACAAAAATGCAGCATATCCTGCTACAAAATCAAATAGTTGCCCAAAAAGGGCGGTAAACTCGGGCTAGATAGCGAATCAACCGACCGTGCGCCATTGTGGCGTGTGAGCTAGCGGGATTAAGCTCCGAACAGAATGAGGAAAACTCCATGACAACGACTAGATGCACGAAACAGATCGCTGGACTGCTCGCCCTGACGCTCCTCTCATTTGCGCTGCCGGCGTGGGGGGATTTTGAGGCCGGGTGGCAAGCTCTTAAGAGGGGGGATTGCGCTACTGCCTTTCGGGAGTGGCTGCCATTGGCCGAGCAGGGGGATACTCGCGCACAGTTCAACCTCGGCGTCATGTACGACAAGGGCCGAGGCGTCCCCCAAAATTACCGGGAGGCCATGAGGTGGTATCGGCTCGCCGCCAAGCAGGGAGATGCGGATGCTCAACTCAACATTGGCGTCATGTACGAAAAGGGCCATGGCGTGGAGCAGAATTACCGGGAGGCCGTGCGGTGGTATCGCATGGCCGCCGTGCAAGGGAATGCCAAAGCCCAGACCAACCTCGGCGCCATGTACGACGAGGGTCTTGGTGTGCCGCAGGATTACCGGGAGGCTTTCAAGTGGTTCCGCTTGGCCGCCGAGCAGGGGGATACTCGCGCGCAGTTCAACCTTGGCGTCATGTACGCCGAGGGCCAGGGCGTCCCGCAGGATCGCCACGAAGCCTTCAAGTGGTACCGCTTGCCGCCGAGCACGGCCATGCCACGCCAGTCAACCTCGGCGTCATGTACGAGGAAGGTGAGGGTGTAATGCAGGACTACGTCCAAGCGCATATGTGGTACAACCTGGCTGCCTCCCAAGGGGAAGATGTGGCGCAGGAAGCAAGAGATTCTGTAGCCAAGAAGATGACGCCCTGGCAGATCGCCGAGGCACAGCGGTTGGCCAAGGAGTGGAAGCCTAGGAACCTTGAAGAGGACAGGCGTCCTTCTCCTCCACCGTTTCCTGCCCGTTGGTTGCAACAGGTACAGCATTACCCTAGCTTCAGGGATGCCAGGGGGGGGGCGTCACCCCTCCCCCACCCCCGGTATGGCCATATTCCTGCACCGAGTTTTGTGACTGGACAAAAAGGGGTTATGGCTAGCTCAAATACACCGCCCAGGGTGGCTACAGAGGCAATATGCGGCACGGGAATCGTTCAAAAGTCGCTGTGAATAGCACGGCATGAATTAGGGGGGATGAAAGGGACTTTTATCCATATTCCTGGCAGACTCCAAGATTCATTGAGATGGCTAGGAAAAAGGGGATACCATGCCCGAAGACGAGCTGACCACCAGCATCCAGAAGGTCCGTGAGCGCTTTGCGAAACCGGAGACGGAGGTTGCCCGTCTTTCCTTGCAGGCCAATGGCAGCGCCAATTCGGAGAACGGATGATCGTGCAATGAGTGGTCCGGCAGTTGAAGAAAGAAGATCCGAGTACCGCACCACGGTTGAACTCTATTTCAACATCCAGGTCCAGACCGACCGCTATACCCGCGTCCATGAGTTCAAGGTCCTGGACGTATCCTCTAAGGGGATGCGCATTCTGGTGGATAAGGATTCCGATGCCCTCAAATACATGGAAGTTGGCGAAATCATCGGGACGAAACTGATAGGGCCCGGACAGCCTGAGCCGCCCGCATTCATAAAATGCCAGGTAAAGCATGTAACGCCGATAACGGACGGAGATGACACAGGGGCGGTCATTGTCGGTTTCGGCATCCTGTAGGCCAGGCGCTTTCCACTGCAGGCTTTCTCGGGCAGAGAGGCAAGACTTATGACACGGAAAACCAGCGAGAGAGCGGCCGTCAGCTACGATGAACTCTTCATGTCCCAGGTGATTCAACTGGACGCAGTCAGCCAGCTGCTGATCGAGAAAGGGGTCATCACAGAGCAGGAGTTCTACACCAAACTCAAGCAGGTGCAGGCCGAATACCAGGCCAGGCGGGCAAAGCGGGAAGACTGAACATGATCAAAAAGATCGTCTCCGGCGGCCAAACCGGCGCCGACCGGGCCGCTCTGGATGCTGCGATTGCGCTTGGCATCCCCCACGGCGGCTGGATACCCAAGGGGCGACTGACGGAGGAAGGCCCCTTGCCCGAGAAATACCAACTTTCGGAAATGCCGACGGCCAGTTACCCCAAACGCACCGAACAGAACGTGATTGACTCTGACGGCACGCTGATCGTGAGTCATGGGAAGCTGAGTGGCGGGTCAGCCCTGACACAGAAACTGGCAAAGAAAAATGGACGCCCTTGCCTGCATATTGACCTGGATAAGGTGGACCGACCGGTGGCCGCTACACTGCTGGGTCAGTGGCTGAGCGCGATAGGGGAAGATTGCAGTTAATGGGCGCGCTGGCGTCACTTAAACAGCGCCTGGCCCCCGTTGCCGGCCTGCAATCCTGGGACTCTCAAGAATCGGGAAAGGAGGGTTATTGACATGAAATCACCTCGGACGTTTGGCGTATGGGTCGCCGTGGTCTTCTTTTTCGCATCCATCCCAGTGGCGCTGGGTGCGGCTGGTCACATCATTCTTGGACAAAGCCTGACCACGGGGAACATCATGGTGGGTGTTGGGACCCAACAGCGGTTGGTTACAATGTTTTCGGCGGCACCGCCCCCGCCGACAGTTCCAATGATATGGACGGACCTTGGGATACCTTCTTCGGGGGTGACGTCGAAGTCCTCGATGCACTCTACCTCCACCGATACTTGTTCATGGAGGCAGACGCTGGTACTGGATCGGATGGTGACCAAACGATCTATTTTTATGAAGCTAATTCAAGAACTGGCGAATATATCCGCTGGGATGATTCCGCGAATGCCTTTCGCATCACCGATGACATCTGGCTGGGCAAAGAAACTGATAATATCGGTTTCAGGGTATTTAACAACTATGACATCAGCTTTCGTCATGACCAAAATAATGATGACGCTGATTCCTGGTTCCGGGTCTTTACAAACGCCAGCTTGATTGAACAGATGCGAATTGAGGACGGCGATGAGGCCGCCACGAAGTTTGACGGCGTGGTCACTTCCAATGGACTGGATTACGCAGAGGCCTACCGAATCGATGACCCCACCCTGGTGGCCGGCGAGGTTGTAAGTCTGCAATTGAGCAAGGCCGGGTACATCCGGCGAAGCGCCGGAGCCTATGACGCCTACGCCATCGGGGTCATCTCTGCAAAGCCCGGGTTTGTCACGGGCAACAGTTTTGATGCGGAGGAAGGGGCCGACGCGGCCGAGGCGTCGCTGCGCGCGGCGGCTGTGGCACGGAAGGACGAAAAAGCGGAAGCCCACACCCTGCGCCTGCAAGAGGCCTTGAAGGACCAGCAGCGCGATGTGGCTCTGCTTGGCCGGGTGCCGGTAAAGGTGGACGGGGGCTTCGGGCGTGATCCGGGCCGGGGACCATCTGACCTCCGGCCGCACGCCGGGCACGGCCATGGCGATGAGCGGACCGGGTCGCAGCATCGGGATTGCGCTCTGAGAACTGGACGGGCAGCGGCAAGGGGAGCATCTTGGCGATGATCAGCGCCGGCTGGTACGGGGCCAGCGGGGTGGCCGAGTTCCATCCTTTCACGGAGACGGTGGAAGGTGGAGACGTGGTGGTGGCCGATCGGGTGCGAGCGGGCTGGATGCAGAAGGGAACCTGGGCGGGGGACCCGGCCGTGGTGGGAATCGTGGTGGAGAATCCGGCCGTGATGACCTCAGAAAAGGTGATGGATGTGGCGGTGGTGGATCCTTTGCTCGTTAAGGCCTACAGTGCTGCGCTGGCGGCCGGCAACGATGAAGAAGCGGATGCGCTTTTCGAGGAGATGGAGAAGGTCTTCAGCGGGATCTTTGCCTCGGTGGCGCTGGCGGGAACCGTCACGTGCAAGGCAGATGCGAGCTATGGGGCGATTCAGGTGGGCGATCTTTTGACCACTTCGCCCACGCCTGGGCATGCCATGCGGGCGCAGAGCTTTCAGCGGGAACGATCGTTGGCAAGGCGTTGGAACCTTTGGAGAGCGGCCAAGCCAGCATCCGGGTGCTCACGATGTTGCGGTAGTTTTCTTTCTGTCTTCGCAATCCCCCTTATTCCGCTCCCCCTTCATCCTGCCCAGTGCTGTCGATGGAGCGCCGGATGAAGGGGAAGCTCTCGCGCACACAGGCCATTAAGCAGAGTCTCGGGTCTCCCGCAGCCGACAACTGTCCTGGCACACGGGGGCTCCGTCGGAGTCCTGAAGTCTGAAAATCGGTGTCCTTTCGGCAAGCATGCATGACAGGGAAGTGAGGCGGGGTATATGATCAGCTATTTCTTGCAGAGGAGGATGGCCGATGGAAACCCTGCCCGCCTTGCAGCCTACCGAAAAACCCAGTCTGGAAGCAGTCCGCAGTCGATTTGAAACCTGGCGCCGGGGCAGGAACCCTCAAACAGGCGATGACCTGACCCTGCCGGCCCGGCGCGTGGTCACATTCAGGTGCTCGAAGGTCCTCAAGGACAAG
>CAVPHJ010000011.1:0-155434 GCA_963704245.1 uncultured delta proteobacterium | reverse complement strand
GAACTACTGCTGCGTCCCCATTCGCGGAGGAAACAGGGATATCTCAATAGAGGACTGAAGTTGGCTCTGGCCGGCGAATGATTGACGGGCAGGTTCTGCCTGTGGTTGTGGAATGGTGATCTGCTTTATGGTTGAATTCGGCAGCTTTTCCACCTTGGCGATGCCCCGATCCCGATACGTGGGTTGTACCCGGGTTTCCGCTATGCCTAGCTTCAGGTTCGCGACGAATTCCTGGTTGGATTCCCGTATGGATGGGGTATCCTGCCCTGGCAAGCCGTCCGGATGAGCCGCACGACCGGCAACAAAGACGATACTGGCCATCAGCAGAAAAATCACAAGCGTTCTCTGAAGACTACCGTGGCATTTGTACTGAGGCAGTTGCTCCGCGGGGTGTGGGCCGCATCGAAATATCCTCCATGATTGCATGAGGCAGTTGATTCCCGAGTCGTCTTGGATTAATGCAAGAAACGCACCAAGAGATGCGGATCCTGACAGCCGATTTGAGCGCCAAAGGGAAGGCCTGCTCCCGTATGCGCAACGGACCAGAAAGGACTTGTGTGGCCAAGTGGTTTCGTCCCCCACCGCCTGGTTGGTGAACCCGAGATTGTCTGCGATTGCCGCTTTTTGCAAAAGCAAAATGCGACGGAAGGTGTCGTCAAGCTGCTCCGGTTGACAGGTTGTCGATGCATAGGGTAAAGGCAGGATAAGGTCTGCTCCAAGGAGTCCACCCCTTCACCCGGCGTTTAAGTCAGCCGGAGGCCCGGGTAAGGAAGCCAGCGAAACCAGGCCCCCCGCCGCAGTGGATTCGGGGTACTGCTCATGACAGAACTTCCGAGACAGCGTACTAGGAAGGGAGGATGATCTGATGCAAAGAACTGTCCTGCAACCGCCGTCCATGGGGGTCCCATCGGCGCCCTATGTTCCTGGGGTCAAGTGCGGCGCATTGATTTTCACCGCCGGCCAGGTTGCCTACGACCGGCAGGGGAACGTGGTCGGCAAAGGGGATGTGAAGGCCCAGACCCGCCAGACCCTCGAGAACCTGAAAGCCGTTCTGGAGGAGGGGGGGGCTAGGCTGGCAGACGTGATGAAGACGACCGTTTACCTGGCCGACAAAGGCTATTTTGAAGCGATGAACGAGGTGTACCGGGAGTTCTTCGGCGACCGGAAACCCGCCCGGACCACGGTGGAGGCTCGGCTGGTACGTCCCGAACTGCTGGTCGAAATCGAGGCGGTGGCCATGCTGGCGGACTGACGACGGCCTCCGGCAGAGGTCTCGGCGCGCCCTCGGGACACCGGCCCCCATCTCGCCCGCGATTCAGGGGGCGGAGATCGGTCCGGGTTGCGCCCGAGCCGGAGGGGGCACCCTTTACCCTCAGGCCCCCGTCAGCCGGGGGAGCAGGATGGTGGCGAAACTCAGCACCAGGAAAAAGCCGCACATGTCGGTCACGGTGGTGAGCACCGGGCTGGAAACCAGCGCCGGATCCAGCTTCACGGATTTGAGGATCAGGGGCAAGGCGCCGCCCAGGCTCACGGCCACGATGGTGTTCAGCATCAACGCCACCCCCACCACCAGCCCCAGGTAGGGGTTCCCCTTCCAGAGCAAGGCCACCCCTCCCAGGAGGATCCCCAACAGCAGGCCGTTGAAGGCTCCCATGCACAGCTCCTTGCCGACGACCCGCAGGATCTCGTGGGGCCTCAGCAGGCCCAGGGTCAGCTCCCGCATGCTCACCGCCACCGCCTGATTCCCGCTGCAGCCGCTCATGTCGCTGATCATCGGCAGAAAGACGGCCAGGGCGATGACGGCCGCCAGGGTGTCCTGGTAAAGCGCGATCACGCTGGCCGCCGCCACATTCAGAACGATGTTGATGCTGAGCCAGGAGAGGCGGCGGCCCGAGCGCAGCCGGAAGGGCATGCTGCGGAACTCCTCGCCGCCGATGATGCCGCTCAGACCCAGGAATTGGTGGTCCGCCTCTTTCCGGCTGGCCTCTCTCACGTCCTCGGGCAGGACCACGCCCACCAGCCGCTCCTCGGTATCCACGACCGGCACGCCCAACAGCCGGTGCTCGTCGAAGAACTGCCGGAGGTCATGGATGTTGGTGTCGGTGCGGATCTTCAGCGGGTTCCGGATCATGATGGAGGCAAGCCGGGCCTCCTCGTCGGCAAAAAGAAGGTCGTGCATGCGCAGGACGCCGACGAGCTTACCGGCATCTTCAAGGACGTACATGTACTGAACATGGTAGCCGGCATAGGTCTTGCGGTTGGCCTGCAGGTCGTGAAGCACCTCGCGCACCCGTCCGGTTACCGGGAAGGCGACGAACTCCGTGATCATCACTCCGCCGGCCGTGTCCGGGTCGTAGGCCATCAGGCGCCGGACATCGGCGGCCTCTTCCGGGGACATCTTCCAGATGATGGCCTCGGCGTCCGCATCGTCGAGTTCGGCCAGCAGATCCGCCTGCCGGTCGCTCTGGATCTCATCCACGATGGCGGCCGCGCTCTGCGGCGGCAGTTCCTCGATGAGGCCTATGGCCTGGGCGTCGGGGATTTCCTCGATCAGGTCCGCGGCGTCCGCCGGGGCCAGCATGGTCAGCAGCCTGTTTTGCTCCGCAGTGGAAAGCCGGGAGATGGCCCGGGCGGTCTCTGCCGGGCCAAGCTCATCCAGCAGGGACGTCAAACGTTCCCGATCATCCCTCGCGAGGACCTCCCGCAAAGGCTCCCATGGCCTGTTCATCGAATCCGGCCCCATAGCTTTCCCCCAGAGTTCAAGCGGCCTCGGCCGCCGGACATCCCGCCGGCAACGGAGAAGCGGGGTGAAGCGGAGCGTGGGCCGGGTGAAGAGACGTTTTTTGCACGAACGGCAGCATAGGGTCCTTCCCGGCGCGCTGTCAAGCCGGGTCGGGCCGGATGGAATGGATCTGCGAGCCGGGTCGGAGGCGGTCTCCGGCCGGCGGCTCTCAGGCGCGGAGCTGCTCCTGGCGCCGAACGCTCAGCACCGGAACCGGGCAATGGCGGAATAGCTTTTCGGCCGTCGAACCGAAGAGCACACTGGCCAGATTGCTGCGCCCTTTGGTGCCCATGACGACCAGGTCGGCCTTTTCCTCGCGCACCGCCGCCAGCAGTTCCACAAAAGGCACCCCGGTTCGATAGACGATGTTGACGGCCAGATGGTCGCAGGACGCACGGGCCATCAGCTTGTCGATCAGCATGGCGCGCTCGGCTTTCTGGCGCTCCAGAAACTGGGCGACATTCACCCCGCTCACCATGCTGGCGGCCTTTTCCAGGGCTTCCACGTCCCGCTGGTTGATGACGTTGACGATCACGAGGCTGGCTTTCAGCTGGTCCGCCAGTTCGGCCGCGTAGCTCAAGGTGTCTTCGGAGTAGATCGAAAGGTCGATGGGTACGAGTATCCGGTTGATCCGTGCCATGGTTCACCTCGCTTGATCAGGGCAGGTTGCGCCCGGTCTTGGGGGACTCTCAGCTGGCCCGCCACTCCGGGGAGTTCTGTCTGCCCCCGGAAGAAGAGCAATCGGCGTGCCACCAGAGGGCCCGCCTCAGAACGGGTAACCGATTGAAATTCCGAAGAAGAGAGAACCGGCAGGCGGGGTACGGGGAAGCGGCGGCAGCGGGTGGTGTCAGCCTTTTTTCCAGGCCGTCAACGGGAGCCTGCAAAGGTAGCGAGACCGAGGCGCTGCCGCAGGAGTTCCTTCACCAGTGCGGGTTCGGCGCGGCCGCGGGTGCGGTTCATGACCTGGCCGATCAGGTAGCTCAGGGGTTTCAGGTTCCCCGAGCGGATCTGGGAGGCGACCTCCGGGTGCTCCGCAAGGACTTCCTGAATCAGCCTTGCCAGGAGCGCCGGGTCACGGATCGTCCCGAGCCCGCGGGCTTTCACGATGCTCTCCGGCGCTTCACCGGTCCGGAACATTTCCTCCAGCACCGCCCGCCCGTTCTGCTCGGTGAGCTCGCCGCGGGAAAGGAGGTTGAGCAGATCGGCAAAGGCAGCGGGCGTCAGCGGGCTGTCCTGAATCGCGACGCCGCTCTGGTTGAGAAGCCGGAAGAGGTCCTTGATGATCCAGCGGGTGAGCCTTTCGAGATCCTCGCAATGAGCGGCGCAGGTCTCGAAAAAGTCGGAAACGGCCCGATCCCGGGCGAGGATCAGCGCCTCGTTGCGCCCGATTCCGTGGGTTCGGACCAGGCGCTCGACTTTGTCGTCGGGCAGTTCGGGCAGGCCCTGCCTGAGTTCTTCGACCCGCCCCGCACTCAGTTCGACCGGCACCAGGTCCGGGTCGGGGAAATAGCGGTAGTCCGGTGCGTCCTCCTTGGAGCGCATCGGGATCGTGACCCGTTTGGCCTCGTCGAAGAGCCGGGTCTCCTGGTCGATGGCCTTGCCGGCCCGCAGGGCTTCGGACTGGCGTTGGATCTCGAAACGCAGGGCATCCATGATCGCTTTGAACGAGGACATGTTCTTGATCTCGGCCCGGTTGCCGAACTCCCGGCTGCCCCGCGGGCGCAGCGAGATATTGACGTCGCAGCGCAGCTGGCCCTTTTCGATGATGCAGTCGCTTACCCGGATGTAGCGCAGGAGCTGAATCAGTTTGTCGAGATAGTTCCGCGCCTCCGGCAGGGTGCGCAGGGGGTTGCGGGTGTGGTCGCCCACGATTTCGAGCAGCGGGACGCTGGCGCGATTGTAGTCCACCAGGCTGTACTCCGAGGCTTCGAGGGAAGCGGCAGAGTGAACCAGTTTGCCGGCGTCCTCCTCCAGGTGCACGCGGCGGATCCCCACAGCGTAAGGCGGACCGTCGCCGGCCGGGATTTCCAGCCACCCGTTCTCGCAGAAAGGCAGCTCATATTGAGAGATCTGATAGCCTTTCGGGAGATCGGGGTAGAAGTAGTTCTTGCGGGCGAAGCGCGAGAAGCGGTTGACGGCGCAGTTCAGGGCCAGACCGGTCCGGACGGCATGCTCCACGGCCTCCCGGTTCAGGACCGGCAGGGCTCCCGGCTGGCCGGTGCAGACCGGGCAGATGTGGCTGTTGGGCTCGGCGCCGTAGGCGACCGGGCAGCGGCAGAAGAGCTTGCTGCGGGTCTTCAGCTCGACGTGGGTCTCAAAACAGATGAGGACTTCAAAATCCGAGATGGTCATAGGGCGTCACCGGGCCGCCTGCGTTGCGGCGTCCCGCAGCTGCTCGTAGGCGTGACCGACCCGCAGGATCGTTTCCTCGTCAAAGGGTTTGCCGATGATCTGGAGCGCCGCCGGCAGGCCGCGCACCCGGCCGCAGGGCATGCTCATGCCGGGCAGGCCGGAGAGGTTCAGCGAAACGGTGTAGACATCCACCAGATACATCTGGAGCGGTTCGGCCGTTTTTTCGCCCATGCGGAACGGGAGTCCCGGGGAGACCGGGGTGACGAGGCAGTCCACTTCGTCGAAGACGCGGTCGAAATCCTCCTTCACCAGCCGCCTGACCTTCTGGGCCTTCAGATAGTAGGCGTCGTAGTAGCCGGCTGAAAGCACGTAGCTGCCCAGCATGATCCGGCGCTTGACCTCCCGGCCGAAGCCCAGGCTGCGGGTCCGCTCGTACATCCCTAGCGTGTCGCTCACCTCGGCCGGGGTCCGGAAGCCGTACTTCACGCCGTCGTAGCGGGCCAGGTTGCTGCTGGCTTCGGCCGTGGCGATGAGATAGTAGGCGCTGATGGCATAGCGGGTGTGCGGCAGCGAAACCTCCTTCACCCGGGCTCCGGCCGCGGCCATCCGGTCTACGGCCTCCAGGATGCTTTTGCGGACGTCCGGCTCCAGGCCTTCCACGAAGTATTCGCGCGGCAGCCCGATGCGCAGGCCCTCCAGACCCCTGTTCAGAGCGCGGCGGAACTCCGGCGCCTCGATGTCGGCCGAGGTGCTGTCCTGCGGGTCGTGGCCGCAGAGGCTGTTGAGGAGCAGGGCGCAGTCCTGAACGCTGCGCGTGATGGCTCCCACCTGATCCAGCGACGAGGCATAGGAGATCAGCCCGTAGCGCGAAACCCGGCCGTAGGTGGGTTTGAAGCCCACCACCCCGCAAAAGGCGGCCGGCAGCCGGATCGAGCCGCCGGTGTCGGAGCCCAGTGCCAGGACCGCCTCCCCGGCGGCCACCGCCGCCGCCGAACCGCCGCTGGACCCTCCCGGGACGCAGGCCGGGTCCAGCGGGTTGCAGGTGGGGCCGAAGGCGCTGTTCTCAGTGGAGGAGCCCATGGCGAACTCGTCCATGTTGGTCTTTCCCACCAGCACCGCCCCGTCCGCGAGCACCCTTCGGACCACGGTGGCATCGTAAGGCGGGATATAGTCGTGTAGGATCTTCGAACCGCAGGTGGTTCTCAGGCCCCGGGTGCAGAGATTGTCCTTGACGGCCACCGGCAGACCGTTCAAGGGGGGGATCTTTTTCCCGCCGCGCAGGCGGGCCTCCGCCTCCCCGGCCTGCCTTTCGGCCAGCTCGCGGGTGAGGGTGATGTAGGCGTGGAGCTCCGCCTTCCCGCCGGCCGATCCGGTCGAAGACCGATGCCACGAGCGCCGCCGGGCGCACCTCCCCCCGGCTGAGCAGCTGAAGCAGTTCGACGGCGCTGCGGTCGCACAGATCCATGGGTCAGGTTTCCAGTATCCGGGGCACCTTGAAATAGTCCCCGTCCCGCAGCGGGGCGTTCTGCAGCAGGGGTTCGGCGAGCCCGGATTCCAAGGGCTGATCCGGGCACCAGACGTTGCGCAGCTCCAGCACGTGGCTGAGCGGCTCCACCGCTTCGGTGTCCAGCTCGTTCAGGGTCGCCACGTATTCCAGAACGGAGTTCAGGTCCTGGCGGAAGGAGGCCGCCTCCTCTTCGGAGAGCTCCAGCCGGGCCAGCCGGGCCACGTGGCGCACCTGTTCCCGGGAGATCCGCTCCCGCTTCTCCGGCAGGCGGCCGACCGGCGGCAGGCCGCTGCGGCGGCCGGATCCCGGCACGCGGCCGCAAAGTCCCGGACGCGAGCTCCAGACCCAGCTCCCGGAGCTGGCCCTCCTCCACCCGGGAGGGGGCTTGCGTCAGAGGACAGAAGGCGCTGCGGTTCTTGGGAAAGGCGATGACGTCGCGGATCGAGGCCGCCCCGAGAATCATGGCCGCCATGCGGTCGATGCCGAGTGCCAGGCCGGCATGGGGCGGCGCCCCGTATTCCAGCGCCCCGAGGAAGAAACCGAACTTGGCTTCCGCCTCCTCCGGGGTGAGCCCCAGCGCCTCGAACACCTTCCGCTGGGTCTCCATGGTGTGGATCCGGATGCTGCCCCCCCCGCACTCCTCGCCGTTGACGACCAGGTCGTAGGCCCGCGAGTCGAGCCGCAGGAGCGCCTCCTGGTCCCGGGGATCGAAATCTGAACGCTCCGGCATGGTGAAGGGGTGGTGCTGAGCGCTCAGACGGCCCTCTTTGAGTTCGAAAAGCGGGAAATGGGTCACCCAGAGCGGCCGGTACGCCTCGCCGGGGATCAGCTGCAGCCTATCGGCCAGGTGCAGCCGCAGGCTGCACAGCACCCGGTTGACAAGCTCCAGCGAGGGGTCGGCGATCATCAGCAGCACATCGCCCTCCCCGGCCCGGAACTGCTCGCGGAGACGGTCAAGCTCGGTCCGGGAAAAAAACTGGACGATGTTGGACTGCAGCCGGCCGTCGGTCAGCTTCATCCAGCTCATTCCCCGGGCGCCCCATGCGGGCACGATCTTGAGGGCGTATTCGTTCTGCAGCACGTTCTTGCTCAGGGCGTCCGCCTGGCCCCGCACGCACAGACCCTTGACCCGCCCGCCCCCTTCCAGGATCCGGCGGAAGACGGAGTAGCCGGTTTCGCGCAGCATCCCGCCGAGGTCCTCGAAGGCCATGTCGAAGCGCAGGTCGGGCCGGTCCGTGCCGTAGCGGTCCGCCGCCTCCCGGTAGGTCATGCGGGGGAAAGGCCGGGGGAGCTCGATCCCGCCCACTTGGAACATCCGGGCCGTGAGTTCCTCGACCACCTCGTAGATGAACTCCTCGTCCACGAAGGAGGCTTCCAGGTCCAGCTGGGTGAACTCGGGCTGGCGGTTGGGCCGCAGGTCCTCGTCCCGGAAACAGCGGGCCAGCTGGAAATAGCGGTCCAGGCCGCCCACCATCAGCAGCTGCTTGAAAAGCTGGGGCGATTGGGGGAGCGAGTAGAATCTGCCCGGGTGAACGCGGCTGGGCACCAGGTAGTCGCGGGCGCCCTCGGGGGTGCTGCGGGTCAGAACCGGGGTTTCGATCTCCACGAAGCGGAGCTCGTCCAGGTACTCGCGGATGCACTTGATGATCCGGTACCGTTTGACCAGCGGTTCCTGGACCGACGGCCGCCGGAGATCCAGGTAGCGGTGGCGGAGCCGCAGGTCCTCGTCGATCCGCTGAGGGCTCGACTGGACCTCCTCGCCGAAAACCATGGCCTTCTCGGAAATCCGAAAGGGCAGGGGTCGCGACCGGGCCAGGATCGAGAGCCGGCTGGCGAAGACCTCCACCTCGCCGGTGACAAGGTTCGGGTTCTCGGTCCCCTTACGGCGCGCGGCCACTTCACCGCGGACCTGGACGACGAACTCCTCTTTCAGGGACGCAGCCCGCTCCCGGCTCTCGGGGCTCACCCGGGGGTCGAAAACGACTTGAACAATCCCGCGGTTGTCCCTAAGATGGATGAACAGGAGATTCCCATGGTCGCGGATCGCGTCGACCCACCCCATGAGAAGAACTTCGCGGCTAGCATCCGACGGTCCTAGTTCACCGCAATAGACTCTGTTGCGCCACTGCATAGGCCTCTGATCGCCATGAGTTCCCGCTGGCCGGCGGGAGTCTCCGGATGGGCTTTGTTTCCTGCGACTGGGATCGCTTCCGGCGAGCCGAAAACGGGGTAAGCGTCATCATATACTGCATCGCGGCGCCGGGATCAAGCCCCTGAAAAACCCAGGGTTCCTGGAGCGGAGCGCGAGAAAGAAAACGACAATTCTGTAGGGGCGCGGCAGCGGGGGTGACAAAAGCGTCAACGGGCCGAGTTGGGGAAGGCCCAGGGTCAACCGCAAACGGTTTAAATGATTGAATAAGCCGATTGCCCCGCCGGGGTGGCATCCGGCTTGCTAAGCCTGAAACGGCTGGGTGTGAGAGGCTGGGAAGAGACAGCAATCCCGCGGTTCTCGGGCCAAGGCACGAGCTGCGGCAGGGTCCGGGGCAGGGGATGGAATAGATGAGCGACTCCGAACAGACAGGCTACGGCGGGTTTCCCGCGCCCCAGGGCCTGTATGATGCGCGCCACGAGCACGACGGCTGCGGTGTCGGCTTTGTGGTGAACATCGACGGCACCCCCAGTCACCAGATCGTGCAGAGCGGGGTCAGGGTGCTGGAAAACCTGGTGCACCGCGGCGCGGTCGGGGGCGACCTGATGACCGGCGACGGGGCCGGAATCCTGGTTCAGATCCCGCACGGCTTTCTGGCGCGGGAATGCGGCGGGCTCGGTTTGGAGCTTCCCGCCGCGCTGAAGTACGGGGTAGGCATGATTTACATGCCCCGTGAAGAGGAGGCCCGCCTGCACTGCGCGGAGCTCTTCGAAAAGACGGCCGTTGCCGAGGGCCTCACCCTCCTGGGCTGGCGGCCGGTGCCGGTGAATGAAAGGGCCATTGCCGGCCAGGCCCGGCAGGAGCAACCCCATATCGTGCAGTGCTTCATCCACGGCTGGCGCCTTTCCGGAGCTGAGCTGGAACGGAAGCTCTACGTGGTGCGGCGCACGGTGGAGCGCCGGGTGCAGGAAACGCTCGGGGCCCAGGCGCGTTTCTACGTCTGCAGCCTCTCCTGCAGGACCCTGGTGTACAAGGGGCTTTTCACCGCCCATCAGCTCCCCGGCTTCTACCGCGACCTGAAGGAGCCGGAATTCGTCAGCGCTCTGGCGGTGGTCCACCAGCGCTACAGCACCAATACCTTCCCCTCCTGGGAGCTCGCCCAGCCCTTCCGCTACCTGGCCCACAACGGCGAGATCAACACCCTGCGGGGCAACCTCAACCTGATCCGCGCCCGCCAGTCTGCCATGGCATCGCCGCTGTTCGGGGCGGACCTGAAGAAAGTCCTGCCCGTGATCGACGAACGCGGCAGCGACTCGGCCTGCCTCGACAACGCCCTGGAGCTGCTGGTGCAGGGGGGGCGCGATCTGCCGCACGCGATGCTCATGCTCATCCCGGAGGCCTGGGGCGCCAAGTATCCCATGGGCCCGGATCAGCGGGGTTTCTTCGAGTACCATGCCGGCCTGATGGAACCCTGGGACGGCCCGGCCGCCGTGGCTTTCTCCGACGGCCTCCGGGTGGGCGCCATGCTGGACCGCAACGGACTCCGGCCGGCCCGCTACACCATCACCAAGGACGGGTTCATGGTCTACGCCTCCGAAGTCGGGGTCCTGGATCTCGCTCCCGAGGAGGTGGCCGAGAAGGGCGCCCTGCGGCCCGGGCAGATGATCCTGGTGGACCTGGAAAAGAAGCGGGTCATCCGGAACGGCGAGATCAAGACCCGCTGTGCCCGGAGGCAGCCGTATCGGCGCTGGGTGGAAGAGAACCGGATCACCCTGCGCGGGTTCTATGGGGATGTGGCCTCCATCCAGCCGGACATGGAGGGGCTGCTGCGGCGCCAGCGGCTCTTCGGCTACACCCGGGAGGATCTCCGGACGATCCTCGAACCCATGGCCTCGCGGGCCCAGGAACCGGTCGGCTCCATGGGCGCCGATGCGCCCCTGGCCGTGCTTTCGGCAAGCAATCAACTGCTTTACAGTTATTTCAAGCAGCTCTTCGCCCAGGTCACCAACCCGGCCATCGACCCGGTGCGCGAGGAGCTGGTGATGTCGCTGATGACCTTCATCGGCAACCCCGGCAACATTCTCTCGGAGGTGCCGCAGAACAGCCGGCTCATCAAGCTGCTGCACCCGATCGTGGCCAACGAGGACCTGCGGCGTCTGCTGGACCTGAACATCGACCCCTATCACGCCACCACCCTGCCCATGGGTTTCCCGGCCGGCGGATCAGGCCGGACGCTGCAGATGGCCCTGGAGGATCTCTGCGAACGCTGTGCCGGGGCCCGCCGCGAGGGCTATTCGCTGCTCGTCCTCAGCGACCGGGATCTGCCGGCGGAGCTCGCTCCGATCCCGGCGCTGCTGGCGGTCTCGGCCGTCAACCAGCGCCTGGTGGCAGAGGGGCTGCGCACCAGCGCCGGCCTGATCCTGGAAACCGGCGAGGCCAGGGAGGTGATGCACGTTGCGCTGCTGCTGGGCTACGGGGCCACGGCAGTGAACCCCTACCTGGCTTTCGAGACCGTGGCGGCCATGGCGCTCAAGGGAGAGCTGGGCGCCGAGCTCAACGTGGCCAAGTCCCTGGAGAACTACATCGCCGCTCTTTGCAAGGGCCTGCTGAAGATCATGTCCAAGATGGGCATATCCACGCTCAGAAGCTATCGCAGCGCCCAGGTTTTTCAGGCGGTCGGGCTGAACAGCGATCTGGTGAACCGCTACTTCCGGGGAACCGCCTCTCCGGTGGAGGGCATCGGGCTGGAGGAAATCGCGGCCGAGGCCAACGCGCGCCATGGCGAGGCCGACAGGCCGGATCCGGCCGCGCCGGCGGTCCTGCCGAGCGGCGGCCAGTACCAGCTGCGCCGGGACGGCGAGCGCCACCTGCTCACACCCGAAGCGATTCTTGCCCTCCAGCGGGCCACCCGCGAGGACAGCTGGGAGCGCTACCGCGAGTATGCCAAAATGATCGACGAGCAGTCCGAAAGGCTCTGCACCCTGCGCGGACTCTTCCGGTTCAGGGAAACCCGGGCTCTCGCGCTCGAGGAGGTGGAGCCGGTCTCCGAGATCCTGAAGCGCTTCGTGACCGGGGCCATGTCCTTCGGTTCGATCAGCCGCGAGGCCCACGAGACGATCGCGATGGCCATGAACCGTCTGGGGGCGCGGAGCAACAGCGGCGAAGGCGGCGAGGACCCGGAACGCTACCGGCCGGGACCCGACGGGGAGAACCGCTCGAGCGCGGTCAAGCAGGTGGCCAGCGGACGGTTCGGGGTCACGGCCGAGTACCTGGTCAATGCCCGGGAGCTGCAGATCAAGGTGGCCCAGGGGGCCAAGCCGGGGGAGGGCGGTCAGCTGCCCGGGCACAAGGTCAACGAGGAGATCGCCCGGGTGCGGCACTCCACGCCCGGCGTGACCCTGATCTCGCCGCCGCCCCATCACGACATCTACTCCATCGAAGATCTGGCCCAGCTGATTTTCGACCTGAAGAACGTCAACCCCGAAGCCCGGGTCTCGGTCAAGCTGGTGTCCGAAGTCGGGGTCGGGACCGTGGCGGCCGGCGTGGCCAAAGGGCGGGCCGACATGGTGCTCATCAGCGGTTACGACGGCGGAACCGGCGCCTCGCCGCTGTCCTCCATCCGCCATGCCGGGGCGCCGTGGGAACTGGGCCTGGCCGAAACCCAGCAGACGCTCGTCCTCAACAGCCTCCGCAGCCGGATCCGGGTCCAGGTGGACGGTCAGATGAAGACCGGCCGCGACGTGATCGTGGCGGCCCTGCTGGGGGCCGAGGAATACGGTTTCGCCACCATGGCCCTGGTGGTGCTCGGCTGCGTGATGATGCGCAAGTGCCACAACAACACCTGCCCGGTGGGCATCGCCACCCAGGATCCGGTCCTGCGGCAACGCTTCCAGGGCCGACCGGAGTACCTGGAACGCTACTTCACCATGGTGGCCCGTGAGGTCCGTGAATACCTGGCCCGGCTCGGGTTCCGCCGGCTGGAGGAGATGATCGGACGTTCCGACCTGCTGGAGATGAACCGCGCCATCGGGTACTGGAAAGCGAAGGGGCTGGATTTCTCCAAGGTGCTGCACCGGCCGGGGAAGGGGATATCCCGCTGCATCGAAGTGCAGCAGCACCCGATTCAGGACATTCTGGACCGGGAGCTCATCCGGGAGGCCCGAGCGGCCCTGGAAGAACGGCAGCCGGTGGTGATCGAGCGGCCCATCCGCAACCTGAACCGCGCCACCGCGGCCATGCTGTCCGGCGAGATCGCCAGGCGCTACGGGCACGAAGGGCTGCCCGCGGACACGATCACCTGCCGCTTCAGCGGCGCGGCCGGGCAGAGCTTCGGGGCCTTTGGGGCGCGCGGCCTGACCCTGATCCTGGAGGGGGAGGCCAACGACTACCTGGGCAAGGGGCTTTCGGGAGCCAGGATCATCGTGAAACCCCCGGTCGGAAGCGAGTTCGACCCCTCCCGCAACATCATCGCCGGCAACGTGATCCTGTACGGTGCCACCGCCGGGGAAGCGTACATCTGCGGCAGGGTCGGCGAGCGGTTCGCCATCCGCAACAGCGGTGCCGCAGCCGTGGTGGAGGGGGTGGGCGACCACGGCTGCGAATACATGACCGGCGGACGGGTGGTCGTGCTGGGTGAGACCGGCATCAATTTCGGAGCCGGCATGAGCGGAGGCATCGCCTACGTGTACGACCCGGAGCGGATGTTCGACAGCCGCTGCAACCTGGACATGGTGGACCTGGAGCTGGTGACCGAGCAGGCGGACATCGAGGAACTGCGCGCGCTGCTCGAGCGGCACCGGCAATACACCGGCAGCCGGCGGGCGGCTGACATTCTGGAGAATTGGGAGGCCACCCTGCCGTTTTTCGTGAAGGTGTTTCCCATGGAGTACCGGCGGGTGCTGGGAAAGATGAGCAAGGAAGACGAGGCCACGGTCAGGGAAGAGATGCAGCATGGGTAAACTGGGCGGGTTCTTGGAGTATGAGCGCCAGGAGGCGCGGTACCGGCCGGTGCGGGAGCGGCTGCAGGACCACGGGGCGGTGGAGCTGCAGCTGACGCACCGGGAAATCCGGGAGCAGAGCGCGCGCTGCATGGACTGCGGCACCCCCTTCTGCCATGCCTTCGGGTGCCCGCTGGCCAACGTGATCCCGGAGTTCAACGACCTGGCCTACCGGGGGCAATGGTCGGATGCGCTGGCCATCCTGCTGGCGACCAACAATTTTCCGGAGTTCACCGGCCGGGTGTGCCCGGCTCCCTGCGAGGCGGCCTGCGTGGCGGGCATCCATGGCGGCGCGGTGAGCATCCGGCAGATTGAGCTGGCCGTCATCGAGAAGGGTTTTGAGAGCGGGTTCCTGGAAGCCGGCGGGCCTGCGGAGCGGCGGGCGGAAAGAGCGGCCGTCATCGGCGCGGGGCCGGCCGGTCTGGCCGTGGCCGACACCCTGAACCGGGCCGGCTACCGGGTCACCGTGTTTGACGAGGCCGACCGCCCGGGCGGGATCCTGAGATACGGGATCCCGGATTTCAAGCTGGAAAAATGGGTGGTGGAACGCCGAATCCGGCTCATGGAGAAAAGCGGCGTGGTCTTCGAGACCGGGGTGGAGGTAGGCCGGGACGTCTCCTATCACTACCTGCAGTCCCGTTTCGATGCGGTGTGCCTGGCCTGCGGGTCCCGCAAGCCGCGCGACCTGCCCGTACCCGGGCGGGCGCTGGGCGGGATCCACTTCGCCATGGACTTCCTGGTCCAGCAAAACCGGCGGCTGGCCGGGGAAACCATCCCGGAGGAGCGGGAAATTTCGGCCACCGGCAAGCGGGTGGTTGTCATCGGCGGCGGCGACACGGGATCGGACTGCCTCGGGACGGCCTTGCGCCAGGGTGCCCGGTCGGTGCAGCAGTTCGAAATCCTGCCCAAGCCGCCGCCCGAGCGGCCGGAAGCCACCCCCTGGCCGCTGTGGCCCGCCGTGCTCAGGGACACCCACGCCCACGCGGAAGGCGGCAAGCGGCGCTGGGCGGTGAGGACCGCGGAATTCAGTGGAGCCCAAGGCCGGGTGACGGGACTGCGGGCGGTGGAGGTCGATTGGGCGCCGCGCGGTCCGGACGGACGGCTGGTGCCGGTGGAAAGGCCGGGGAGCGGATTCGAGCAGGAAGCCGAGCTGGTGCTGCTGGCCATGGGGTTTGCGGGGCCGGCCGAAAACCAGATGCTCGGGGAGCTGAACCTGGGCCGGGACGCCCAGGGCAACGTCGCGGTCGACGAGCTCTGCATGACCAGCGTGGAAGGGCTTTTTGCAGCCGGCGACATGGCCAGCGGGCAGTCCCTGGTGGTAAAGGCCATCGCCGACGGCCGCCGGGCGGCGGCCGGGATCGAGAAATATCTGAAAACCAGGCGTCAGGCAGGTGCAGGCGTCAGGCGTCAGGCGGACTCAGGGACGGCCTGATGCCAGGCGACGCCTGAAGCCTGACGCCCGTCTTGTTTGAGCGCCGAGTGCTGCGATGCCGCCTGACAGTTCGCTTCGAGGCCGCAGCGGGTATCAGGCAGTGGAGGGAGCATCATGATCGCCATCATCGATTACGGGGCGGGGAATCTGGCCAGCGTGGAGCGCGCGGTGCGTCAGGTGGGATTCACGGGCCGGGTGACCCGGGACCCGGAGGCCGTCGGCAAAGCCGGGCGGGTGATCTTTCCCGGCGTGGGCGCGGCCGGGCAGGCCATGGCCGAGATCCGGTCCCTGGCTGTGGACCGGGCCCTGAGAGAGGCTTTCAAGACCGGAAAACCCATCCTGGGGATCTGCATCGGCGCCCAGGTCGTGCTCGAGCAGAGCGAGGAGAACAGCACCGAATGCCTGGGGATCCTGCCGGGCCGGGTTCAGGCCTTCCCGCCGGGCCTGGCGGACGAGGCCGGCCGACCCCTCAAGATCCCCCACATGGGCTGGAACGGGGTGCGGGTGCTGCAGCGGCACCCGGTGCTGGAGGGCCTCCGGCCGATCGACGAGTTCTACTTCGTCCACTCCTACTATCCCCGGCCGGCCGACCAAGAGCACGTGCTGGGCGTGACTTCCTACGGGATGGAGTTTCCCTCTATTATCGGGTATAGAAACCTCATCGCGTGTCAGTTTCACCTGGAGAAGAGCGGCCCGCCCGGCCTGCGGATGCTCCGGAATTTCTGTGCCTGGGACGGCCGCCATGCTGAGTAAGAGGATTATCCCCTGCCTGGACGTCCGGGACGGCAAGACCACCAAGGGTATCCGGTTCGAAGCCAACGTGGATATCGGCGATCCGGTGGACATGGCCAGGTTCTACTACGAGGCCGGCGCCGACGAGATCGTGTTCTACGACATTACCGCCTCCAGCGACCACCGTGACATCATGATCGAGGTGGTCCGGCGGGTGGCCGACGAGATCTTCATCCCCTTCTCGGTGGGCGGCGGGATCCGGAGTCTGGAGGACATGCGCCGGACGCTGCTGGCAGGGGCCGAAAAGGTGAGCGTCAACACGGCCGCAGTCCAAAATCCGAACCTGATTGCGGAAGGCGCCCGAGCCTTCGGCAGTCAGTGCATCGTGCTCGGCATGGACGTCAAGAAAAAGGAGCCGTCGGCGCAGATCCCCTCCGGCTACGAGATCGCGGTTCACGGCGGCCGGACCTACACCGGCATCGATGCGCTGGCGTGGGCCAGACAGGCCGAGGACCTGGGAGCAGGCGAAATCTGCCTCAACTCGATCGATGCGGACGGCACTCGGGACGGCTACGAAATGACGCTGACGCCGCTGATTTCCGAGAGCGTGAGCATCCCCGTGATCGCTTCCGGGGGGGCCGGAAACATCGGGCACATCCGGGATGTGCTTACCCGCGGCCGGGCCGACGCGGCCCTGGTGGCCTCCATCGTCCACTACGGGACCTACACGATCCGGGAAATCAAGGAAAGCCTGCATGCCGCAGGGGTCAAGGTCCGGCGGAGCTGGGACTGAAAAATATCGGCATCGGGCGTGAGGCGTCGGGCATCAGGGCAGTGCAGAGCAGCGGGACTGACGCGGGGGACCCTGGACGCCTGACGCCTGATGCCCCTGACACCCGTGGGCTTGCACCGAGGGGCACGAGATAGGGATGCGTTGGCGACGGGGAGGTCGGATCACGGTCCCGACCGTAAAAGGAACGCACACTTGGACGCACTGCTGGCATTGGAAGATGGCACCGTTTTCAGGGGCCGCTCGTTCACCGGCCCGGCCGAGGCCGTCGGCGAGGTGGTCTTCAACACCTCCATGTCCGGCTACCAGGAGATCCTGACCGATCCTTCCTACAGCGGCCAGATGGTGACCATGACCTACCCCCTGATCGGCAACTACGGCATCAACGAGGAGGACGTGGAGTCCGACCGCATCCAGGTGCGGGCGCTGCTGGTGAAGGAATACCAGGAATACCCGAGCAACTGGCGGGCCTGCAGGTCCCTGGCGGACTACCTGCGCTCCTCCGGCATCCCGGGGATCGAAGGCCTCGACACCCGGGCCCTCACGCGCCACATCCGGCTGCAGGGGGCCATGAAGGCAGCCCTTTCGACGGCGGATCGGGACGCGGACTCCCTGGTGAAAAAGGCGCGCCGGGCCCCTGACATGGAAGGTCTCGACCTGGTGAAAGAGGTCACCTGCCGGGAACCGCTGCTCTGGCAGGGGGGGCGGCCGCGGCGGCTCGAAAAAGGCCTGGCGGGTTTTGCCTGGCCGGACGCCCCGGGCGCTTTCCGCGTGGTGGCGCTGGACTACGGGGTGAAATACAATATCCTCAGATCCCTCGAGGAGCGGAACTGCACCATCCTGCTGCTCCCGGCCGGCACGCAGAGCGCGGCCATCGACCGCCTGAAGCCCGACGGGCTGTTCCTCAGCAACGGGCCCGGGGACCCGGCCGCGGTCACCTACGCGGTGGAGACGATCAGAGGGCAGATCGGCCGGCGGCCCATCTTCGGCATCTGCCTGGGGCACCAGCTGATCGGGCTGGCCCTGGGCGGGAGGACCTTCAAGCTCAAGTTCGGCCACCGGGGGGGCAACCAGCCGGTGAAGGATCTCGCCACCGGCAAGGTGGAGATCACCTCCCAGAACCACGGTTTCTGCGTGGACATGGAGTCGCTCGACGAGCGTGAGGTGGAGTTGACCCACGTCAACCTGAACGACCACACCCTGGAGGGATTGCGGCACCGCCGGATCCCCCTGTTCTCGGTCCAGTACCACCCCGAGGCCTCGCCCGGACCCCACGACGCCGGCTACCTTTTCGACCGCTTCGTGGAGCTGATGAAGAAGAACCGGAAAAAGAGCCGGCCGCGCGCCGGGACCCGCTGAACACCGGACAGCTATGCCCAAGCGGACGACATCCGAAGATCCTCATCATCGGCTCGGGCCCGATCGTCATCGGCCAGGCCTGCGAGTTCGACTACTCCGGCACCCAGGCCTGCAAGGCCCTGAGGGAAGAGGGCTACGAGGTCGTGCTGGTCAACAGCAACCCGGCCACCATCATGACCGACCCGGAAACGGCCGACCGCACCTACATCGAGCCGATCACGCCGGAGGTGGTGGCGCGGGTCATCGAGCGGGAGCGGCCGGAGGCGCTCCTGCCCACCCTGGGCGGCCAGACGGGGCTCAACATGGCCGTCAAGGTCGCCGAGACCGGTGTGCTGGAACGGCTGGGGGTGGAGATGATCGGCGCCTCGCTGCCGGTCATCCTGAAGGCCGAGGACCGCGAGCTGTTCCGGGACGCCATGCGCCGGATCGGCCTGCGGGTGCCGCGCAGCGGCATCGCCCGCAACATGGAGGAGGCCCGGCGGGTGGCCCGAGCGGATCGGCTACCCGCTGATCATCCGGGCCAGCTTCACCCTGGGGGGCATCGGGCAGCGGCATCGCCTACAACCGGGAGGAGATGGAGGCCCTGGCCGGCGCCGGGCTGGAGGCCAGCATGATCGCCGAGATCATCATGGAGGAATCGCTCATCGGGTGGAAGGAATACGAGCTGGAGGTGATGCGCGACTTCAAGGACAACGTGGTCATCATCTGCTCCATCGAGAACTTCGATCCCATGGGCGTCCACACCGGCGACAGCATCACCGTGGCGCCGGCCCAGACCCTGACCGACAGGGAATACCAGCTCATGCGGGACGCGGCCATCGCCATCATCCGGGAGATCGGGGTGGAGACGGGCGGGTCCAACATCCAGTTCGCCGTGCACCCCGCAGACGGGCGAGATGGTGGTCATCGAGATGAACCCGCGGGTTTCGCGCAGCTCGGCCCTGGCCTCCAAGGCCACCGGGTTTCCCGATTGCCAAGATCGCGGCCAAGCTGGCCGTGGGCTACACCCTGGACGAGATCGCCAACGACATCACCCGCGAGACCCTGGCCTCCTTTGAGCCGACCATCGACTACTGCGTGGTCAAGATCCCGCGCTGGACCTTCGAGAAGTTCCCGGGCGCGCAGGATCTGCTGACGACCTCCATGAAATCCGTGGGCGAGACCATGGCCATCGGCCGGACCTTCAAGGAGGCGCTCCAGAAGGCGGTGCGGTCCCTGGAGATCGGGCGCTTCGGACTGGGCGGCGGGATCAGGGGCGGCCAAATTCCCGACGTCCACGAAATCGAGGAAAAACTCATCCAGCCCAACTCGCGCCGGCTCTTTTATGTCTACGCCGCCCTGGAGCAGGGGATGAGCATCGAGCGGATCCACGAGCTGAGCCGGATCGATCCCTGGTTCCTGCACCACATCCGGGACATCCTGCGCTGCGAGCGGGAGATCCGGGACAGGTTCAAGCCGGGTTCCGGGCCGCCGGAGTGGCCGGCCGGAGCTGCTTCGAGCGGGCCAAGGAATACGGCTTTTCGGACGTGCAGCTCGGCCGGCTCAGCGGCTCCACGGAACAGGCCGTGCGAGCCGCCCGGGCGGCCCACGGCATCGAGCCGGTCTACAAACTGGTGGACACCTGCGCGGCGGAGTTCGAGGCCTACACCCCCTACTACTACTCCACCTATGAGCAGGAAAACGAGATCCGGGTCACCGAGCGGCGCAAGGTGGTCATCCTGGGCGGCGGCCCCAACCGCATCGGGCAGGGCATCGAGTTCGACTACTGCTGCGTGCAGGCCTCCTTGGCCCTGCGGGAGATGGGCATCGAGAGCATCATGGTCAACAGCAACCCGGAGACGGTCAGCACGGACTACGACACCTCGGACAAGCTCTACTTCGAGCCGCTGACCCGGGAGGACGTGCTCAACATCGTGGAGCAGGAAAAGCCCGAAGGGGTCATCGTCCAGTTCGGCGGCCAGACGCCGCTGAACCTGGCCGTGCCGCTGGCGGAGGCCGGCGTCCGGATCCTCGGCACCAGCCCGGACAGCATCGACCGGGCCGAGGACCGGGAGCGGTTTCAGAAGGCTGCTGCAGAAGCTCGACATCCGCCAGCCCGACAACGGCATCGCCACCCATCGAGGCCGAGGCGGTGCGGGTGGCCGAGCAGATCGGCTACCCGGTGGTGGTGCGGCCCTCCTTTGTGCTGGGCGGCCGGGCCATGGAGATCGTCTACGACCAGGCGGCCCTGGAGTACTACATCGACCGGCGCCGTCGAGGTCTCCCCGGGCAAACCGATCCTCATCGACAAGTTCCTGGAGGACGCCATCGAGATCGATGTGGACGCCGTTTCGGACGGCGCGAGACCGTCATCGGCGGCATCATGGAGCACATCGAGGAGGCCGGCATCCACTGCGGGGACAGCGCCTGCGTGCTGCCGCCCATGTCTCTGGAGCCCGGAGATCCTCGATCAGCTTGCAGGATCACACCCGGGCCCTGGCCGCGGAGCTGGGCGTGATCGGCCTCATGAACATCCAGTACGCGGTCAAGGACGAGATCGTGTTCGTGCTGGAGGTCAACCCGCGGGCCTCGCGCACGGTCCCCTTCGTCAGCAAGGCCACCGGCGTGCCGCTGGCCAAGCTGGCCACCAAGGTGATCATGGGCATGCAGCCTCCGGGAGCTGGGGCTGACCGCGGAAATCGTGCCGCCGCACATCTCCGTCAAGGAAGCCGTTTTCCCCTTTGCCCGTTTCCCGGGCGTGGATACCATCCTGGGTCCGGAGATGAAGTCCACCGGCGAGGTGATGGGGATCGACAGCACCTTCGGGCTGGCCTTTGCCAAGTCCCAGCTGGCGGCCGGGCAGAGCCTGCCCCTGTCCGGAAACGGTGTTCATCAGCGTCAAGGACGAAGACAAACCGGACATCCTGAGCACCGCGGCCAGGCTGCACCGCCTGGGCTTCAAGATCCTGGCCACCCGGGGGACCTCGCGGTTTCTGGAAGATCACGGCATCCCGAACAGCCCGGTTAACAAGGTGAGCGAGGGCCGGCCCAACGTCGTGGACCGGATCAAGAACGGGGAAGTCCAGCTGGTCATCAACACCACCAGCCACAAGAAGGCGGTGGCCGAATCCTATTCCATCCGCCGGACCGCGCTCACCCTCAATATCCCCTACACCACCACCCTGGCCGGGGCCAGGGCCACCGCTCAGGCCATCGAAGCCATGCGGGCCGGACAGATGGACGTGAAGACGATCCAGGAATATCACCAGGAAGCCGTACTGAAAAGAGAGGGACCCCTTCCCATGCGAGCGGCTGACCGGGCCGGCAGGCCTGTCCGAGTCCCCGCGCCGGGCAGGCCGCGGGAGGAGTGCGGCATCTTCGCCGTCTACGGGCACCCGGAGGCGGCCAAGGTGACCTATTTCGGCCTCTACGCCCTTCAGCACCGGGGCCAGGAAAGCGCCGGGATCGTCAGTTCCGACGGCCGGCGGGTGCTGGAGCACAAGGCCATGGGGCTGGTCCCGGAGATCTTCAACGAGCTGATCCTGGACCAGCTCAAGGGGCACATGGCCCTCGGCCACGTGCGCTACTCCACCACCGGGTCCTCCCTGGTGGTCAACGCTCAGCCCTTCCGCATCCAACACGGCGGGCACTCGCTGGCCATCGCCCACAACGGCAACCTGGTCAACGCGCGGGAGATCCGGGCCGAGCTGGAAGACAGCGGCAGCATCTTCCAGACCAGCATGGACACCGAAGTGGTCCTGCACCTGACGGCCCGGGCCATGAAACAAGGCCTGGAACAGGCCATCGTCCAGACCATGTCCCAGGTCCGCGGGGCCTACTCCATGGTCATCATGACCGAGGACACCCTGATCGCATTCAGGGACCCCAACGGCTTCCGGCCCCTCTGCCTGGGGAAACTGAACTCAGGCTACGTGGTGGCCTCGGAGACCTGCGCCTTCGACCTGGTGGAAGCCGAGTACCTGGGGGAAATCGAGCCGGGCGAGATCATCATCATCGACCGCCAGGGCCTGCGGCGGATCCCGTCCGGCCTGGGCTCGCGCAAGAGCCAGTGCATCTTCGAGCTGATCTATTTCGCCAGACCGGACAGCAGCGTTTTCGGCCAGAACGTGTATCTCTTCCGCAAGAAGCAGGGGGAACTGCTGGCCCGGGTATTCCCGCGCGAGGTGGACTTCCTGATGCCTTTTCCGGACTCGGGGAACTACGCGGCCATCGGCTACGCCCAGGCCTCGGGAGTTCCGCTGGAAATGGGCATGATCCGGAACCACTACGTGGGCCGGACCTTCATTCAGCCTTCCCAGAGCATGCGGGATTTCAGCGTCAAGGTGAAGCTGAACCCGGTCCGGGAACTCCTGAAAGGCAAGCGGGTCCTGATCATGGAGGACTGCATCATCCGGGGCACCACCTCGCGCACCCGGGTGCGCACCCTGCGCCAAATCGGCGCCCGGGAGGTGCACATGGTGGTGAGCTGTCCGCCGCATCGCTTTCCCTGCCATTACGGCATCGACTTCTCGACGCGCGGCGAGATCATCGCGGCCCGCAAGTCGGTGGAGGAGATCCGGGAGTTCGTGGGGCTGGACAGCCTGTCCTACCTGCCTATCGAAGAGGTGGTGAAAGCGACCCACATCCCCCGGGAGGACCTCTGCCTGGCCTGCTTCGACGGCCGCTACCCGGTGCCCATCGACGAGAAGTTCTCCAAGACCTGCCTGGAAGGGCCGGGAACGGATCCGACGCGCTGAGGACCTCGGCCCGGCTCACCCTGCTGCTCGCGAGCCTTCTTGGGTGGGCGGCCCCCCTGGTTTCCGGACGCTCCATACACTTGTGTCGATCTAGCCCAGTCAATGTCACAAAAACGTAGGAAACGGAGAGGGCTTCATGAATGCCATCCTCCCCGGGAGCAGGTCGTACAGCCCGCAGAGCCACAGACGGCGGGCCCGGAACCCGCATAGGGGTACCCGTGGCACAGGGGTTGCTAGGGACCTGAGGGCAACGAAAAAAGACGGCGCCGCCCGGCCGGCGCCAGAAAACTCAGGAGGCCAGTCATGAGCGAATCGAAAAGCGCCCAGGAAGTCTTGAAACTCATCAAAGATGAGGCGGTGGAGGTGGTGGATCTGCGGTTCATGGATTTTCCCGGACTGTGGCAGCATTTCTCTGTCCCGGCCCGGGAGATCGAGGAGGAGACCTTCGAGAGCGGGCTGGGCTTTGACGGATCCAGCATCCGGGGCTGGCAGGCCATCAACGAGTCGGACATGCTCGTCAGGCCGGTTGCCGAGACCGCTTTCATCGACCCCTTCTTCCAGGCCAAGACCCTGGTGATGATCTGCAACATCTGCGACCCGGTGACCGGCGAGGACTACACCCGCGACCCGCGCAACATCGCCCGCAAGGCGGAGAGCTATCTGCTGACGCAGGGCATCGGCGACACGGCTTACTTCGGGCCCGAGGCCGAGTTCTTCATTTTCGACGACATCCGTTTCGACCAGAACGAGCATGAAGGCTACTACCATATCGACTCGGTGGAAGGCCGCTGGAACACGGGACGCAGCGAGAACCCCAACCTGGGTTACAAGCCCCGCTACAAGGAAGGCTATTTTCCGGTGCCGCCCACCGACAGCATGCAGGATATCCGCACCGAGATGATGCTCACCCTGGAAAAGATCGGGGTCTTGATCGAGGCCCAGCACCACGAGGTGGCCACCGGCGGGCAGGCTGAGATCGACATGCGCTTCGGCCCGCTGGTGCAGATGGCCGACAACCTGCTGAAATACAAGTACGTGATCAAGAACGTGGCCCGCAAGCACAACAAGACGGTCACCTTCATGCCCAAGCCGCTGTTCAACGACAACGGCACCGGCATGCACGTCCACGTGTCGCTGTGGCATGAAGGTCAGAATCTCTTTGCCGGCGAGGGCTACGCCGGCCTCTCCGAGGCGGCCATGTACGCCATCGGCGGGATCCTCAAACATGCCCCCTCGCTGCTGGCCATCACCAGCCCGACCACCAACAGCTACAAGCGCCTGGTCCCCGGCTTCGAGGCGCCGGTCAACCTGGCCTACTCCAGGCGCAACCGCAGCGCCGCGGTGCGCATCCCGCTCTACTCGGCCTCGCCCAAATCGAAGCGCATCGAATTCCGCTGCCCGGACCCGAGCTGCAACCCCTACCTGGCCTTCGCCGCCATCCTGATGGCCGTCATCGACGGGATCCAGCAGAAGATCCACCCGGGCGACCCGCTGGACAAGGACATCTACGATCTGCCGCCCGAGGAGCTGGCCAAGGTGGCCCAAACCCCCGGTTCCCTGCGGGAGGCGCTCAAGGCGCTGGCCGATGACCATGCCTACCTGCTGAAGGGAGATGTGTTCACCGCGGACGTGATCGAGACCTGGATTTCGTACAAGATGCAGCAGGAGGTGCAGGCCATCGATTTGCGGCCGCATCCGTGGGAATTTGCCCTCTACTACGACATTTAGGGAGGCTGGCGCAAAACGCCCATCTGCGGCGTTTTCCTCACCCCTCGTCGCTGCGGCGTACTGAACTGTACGCCTCGCTCCTCGGGATTTGTCCGCGCTTCGCTTGGACTCCCCACCCTATGGGTGGGTGCCCAGTTTCGGAGGCCTTGCATCTGGGCATTTTCCGCCAGCCTCCGAAGAAGGTGCTTCGGCCATTGGTTTCTGCCTTGTTGTGAAAGTCATTCGAGGGCTCGCGGCAGTCGCCGCGGGCCCTCGCGCCTTTCCCGGCACCCGGGCGGAATTGTCACCCCGGAGCACATCCGCTATGATGGCCTCACCATGACCCCCGGCCCGGACATCCTTGAAAGCGCTTGCGCTGACGCCGGCGGCCCGGCCCCGGCCGCGAGACCCGGCGGGCTGCCGGAGCGCTATTTCCGGATCTTCGATGAGCAGGACCGGCGCCGGCATTCCGACGTTCTCGGCCGCCTTTGCCCGGGGCAACCGGCGGAGGCCCTGCTGGAGCGCAAACGGGACGGCAGCGTGGAATGCACGGTCCTGGCCTATGATTACCCGGCGGAATTTTCCCTCATCACCGGCCTGCTGGCTGCCAGCGGCTTCGACATCGCCTCCGGCGACGTGTTCACCGGCAACTGGCAGCAGGAGCCGCAAGAGGACGAGCCCGGCCGGGGCCTCTTCCAACCGGCGGCCGGGAAAGGGGCAGCGGCGCGGCGCTGGATCATCGACCACTTCGCCGGGCAGCTCGACACCTCTCTGGCTTTTGAGACCTGGTCGAAGGAGTTCCGCGCTGCCCTGCTGGGGCTTGTGGGGCTGCTTGAACGCGGCGGGGAGAACTCGCTGCGGGAGGCCAGGCAACGGGTCAACGAAATGGTGGTCCGGCGCCTGAGCCGGCTGCCGGCTTTCCCTGGGGGCCTGCTCTACCCGGTGGAGATCGAAGTGGACAACCGCGCCGGGCCCTATACGCGCCTGAGAGTGGTGGCCGAAGACACGCCCGCGTTCCTGTACGCGCTCTCCAACGCGTTGTCCCTGCACCGCGTGTCCATCGAACACGTCCGAATCCGCACCATCCGCGGGAGAGTGGAGGACGAGATCGATCTGCTCGGGTTCGACGGCGGTCGGATCGAGGATGAAACGCTGCTCAACCGGGTGAAGCTCTCCGTGCTGCTCACCAAGCAGTTCACTTATTTTCTGGGGGAGGCGCCGGACCCCTACACGGCGCTTTCCCGCTTCGAACACCTGGTGGGCGATCTCCTCGGGCAGTCCTCCGGGGAAGACTGGCTCGGCCGGCTGACCGATCCGCGCACCTTGAGGGACCTGGCCCGGATTCTGGGCGCCAGCGATTATCTTTGGGAGGATTTCATCCGCCTGCAGTACGAGACGCTGCTGCCCATGCTGCAGAGCTACCTCAAGGAGCGCCGGCTGGCCGAGCCGAGCGAGAGCTTTTCGGAGCGGCTGCGGGCCGCGCTGGGGGAGGAGGCCCGCAGCCCCGCCGAACAGCGGCGCCGATTGAACGAGTTCAAAGACCGGGAGCTCTTTCGCATCGACCTTGATCAGCTTCTCAAGCCGGAGGATTTCCAGTCCTTCGCCGCCCGGCTGACCCACCTGGCCGAGGCCGTTGTGGGCCGGACCGTGGCCCTGGTCTACCGCGAGCTGGCCCGCCGGCACGGCCGACCCCGCACCGTGGCCGGACTCGAAGCCCGTTACGCCGTGATGGGTCTCGGCAAACTCGGCGGCGCGGAACTGGGCTACGCCTCGGACCTGGAACTGCTTTTCGTCTACAGCGACAGCGGCCGCACTGACGGGAGCCGCGCACTGGACAACGCCGAGTTCTTCGACCGGCTGGTCAAGGGTGTCGCCGGCTGGATCAAGGCCAAGCGGGAGGGCATCTTCCACGTGGATCTGCGGCTCAGACCCTACGGCAGCTCCGGGCCGCTGGCCTCGAGCCTGGAGGGTTTCTGCCGCTACTACGGCCCCGCTGGGCCGGCCCTGGCCTATGAACGACTGGCCCTCGTCAGGCTGCGCGCGGTTGCGGGCGATCCGGAACTGGGCCGCCGGCTGGAGCGGCTGCGGGATGAAATGGTCTATGCCGCCGGCGCCGTCAACCTGGAGGAACTCCAGGCCTTGAGGGAAAGGCAGGTGCGCGAAAAGGTCGCGGGCGACAGGCCGAATGCCAAGTTCAGCCCGGGCGGCCTGGTGGACATCGAGTACAGCATCCAGATGCTTCAGGTAACCCATGCCAAGGCACTGCCGCGGCTGAGGACCCCCTTGCTCCAGGAGGCGCTGCGGATTCTGCAGGAAGGGGGGGTCCTGGGAACCCAGGAGGGTGCGCGCCTCGAAGCGGCCTACCGGTTCCTGCGGCGACTGATCAACGGCCTGCGCATGTTGCGGGGATCGGCCCGCGATCTGGAGCTGCCTGCGCCGGGGTCGGTCGAGCTGCGGCATCTGGCCCGCCGCATGGGCTACCGCGGCGGGGAAGCCCTGGATCCGGCCGAGCGTCTGCGGATCGACTTTGAACGGCATAGCGCCGCGGTGCGGGTTTTCATCGATCGCCGCTTCGGTCGCGCTTCCCTGGCCGATTTCGGCACCGGTACGGTGGCCGACGTGGTGCTTTCCGAGGGCATGCCCCGGTCGCTGGCCCTGCCCGTGCTGGAGGGCGCCGGCTTCAGGAACCCCGAGCGGGCCTACACCAACCTCAGGCTGCTGGCCGGCAGCGGATTGCGCCGCGAAACCTTCGCCAAGCTGGCCTTGCTGGCGCTGGACATCCTGGAGCGGCAGCCGGACCCGGACATGGCCTTGAACAACTGGGAGCGTTTCAACCGCTCGCTGGGAAGCCCGGACTTTTACTACAACCTTTTCTTTTCCCAGCCCATGCGGCTCGAGATCCTGCTGGGGCTCTTCGCCGGCAGCCAGTTCCTGAGCGACACGCTGGTCAGGAACCCGGGGTTTCTGGACTGGCTGGTGGACCCGGAACTGCTGCATCGGCCCCGTGACCCGGAGGCCTTGCTGCGGGAGCTGCGCCAGGCGGCCGGGGAGAGCGGCACCCAGCGGGAATGGCAGAACAAGCTGCGGCGGCTGCGGCGCCGCGAAATGCTCCGCATCGGCACCCGGGACCTTTGCCTGGGGGTTTCCGTGCAGGAGGTGACCCGCGAGCTGTCACTGCTGGCCGACGCGGTTCTGCAGGCCGTCCTGGAGCGCCGTTTGGCCGAGCTTTCCGAAGCCGTGGCTGCCGGGGGAGCGGCGCCCGACCCGGCGCAGCGTTTCTGCATCCTGGCGCTCGGTAAGCTCGGCGGCAGCGAACTGAACTACAGCTCCGATATCGATCTGCTGGGGCTTTGGGAGGACCGGGCCGGCGAACCCCAGCCGGGGCCGGTGAAGGCCCTCTGCCAGCGGCTTATGGAACGCGTCCGTTTCGATCTTTCCGAGCATATCGAGGAAGGGTACGCGTACCGGGTGGACCTCCGCCTGCGGCCCTTCGGCCGTGCCGGAGAGCTGGTCCCCTCGCTCAGCGGGCTGATCCGCTACTACGAAAAAACGGCCGCCCTCTGGGAGATCCAGGCGGCTTTGAAAATGCGGCCGGTGGCCGGAAACCTGCACCTCGGCCACCGGCTGCTGGAAGGCATCCGGCCGGTCATCTCCCGAAAACACCGCCTGGCCGAGGTGGTCCGAGGCATCGAGCGGATGCGGGATGCGGCTCAGGGGGCGGCATCGGCGGCGAAGACGGTGGATGTAAAAGCCGGCAGCGGCGGACTGCGGGACATCGAGTTCCTGGTGCAGGGGCTGCAACTCATCCACGCCCGGCAAAACCCCGAACTGCTGGCGGGCAACACCCTGCAGGCGCTGGAACTGCTGGAGGCGGCCCGGATCGTCCCCGCATCCGCCGCCGCCTTCCTGAAGCAGGACTACGTCTTTCTCCGCCGGGTGGAGCACGGCCTGCAGATTCTGGAGGACCGTCAGGTGCATGCGCTGCCGAGCGACCGGTTTGAGCTGGACGCCCTGGCCAAGCGCGTGATGGGGTCCGGCAGCGGCGGGGAGGAGTTCGCGGAGGAGCTGGACGGCCGCCTGAAGCGCGTCCGCCGGTTGTACCTGTCCTGGACAGAGGGGAGTCCCGGTTTCGCTGTGACACGGACTTGACACGGCCTAGGCTCTTGGCTATACTTCGGATATCCATAGGAGGTGCCAACATGCTGACTAAGATCCAAAAGTGGGGAAACAGCCAGGGGTTACGCCTTGCGAAGCAGCTGCTTGAAGACGCGAATATTACTGTGGGTGACGAGGTCGACGTCACCGTGCGTGACGGCCTGATCGTTGTGGCACAAGCAAGACGGGTTCGCGGTAAGCGAAGCCTGAAGGAACTTGTGTCGCGCATTCCCAAGAACCACAAGACCGAGGAAACTGATTGGGGTGGGCCAGTGGGCGGAGAAGTCTGGTAGGTGAGAGCATACGTTCCGAAAAAGGGGGACTTTGTCGCCGTTGCCTTCGACCCTCAGGCGGGTCATGAACAACAAGGGCGTCGTCCTGCTCTCATCGTGAGCAACACCCTCTTCAACGAACAAACCGGCCTCACGATTGCTTGCCCCGTGACAACCACTGATCGAGATTATCCTCTTCATGTGGCGGTTACCGATAACCCACGTGTGAAAGGATTTGTCATGGTAGAGCAGGTCAAATCCATTGATTTCCGTGCACGTCAAGCCAAGCTCATTGGAAAGGCCTCGGATGATCTGCTCGACGAGGTTCTGTCGATACTTGATGCCTGTATCTATTGAAGGCCGAACAACAGGGTTGAATCTGCGAGGGCTACCCGAGAACGCCATCCAGGACAAGGTGATGATTGGGTGAAGCGACGTGATTTGGAGCGAATATTGAGAATCGCGGGTTGCTATCTGAAATGGGAAGGAGCCTCACATTTACTTTGGATTAGTCCGAGGGACGGAGCGATGAAAACTGTCCCCCGGCACGGCGAGATCAAAGAACTATAGCGTGCTGTAAATACTGCCGGTAGCGGTTGGTGATGGGCAGGCGGCGGTCCCGGCCGAAGGCCTTGGGCGTGATCTTGATGCCGGGGGCGGCCTGGCGCCGCTTGTACTCGCTCTGGTCCACCATCCGGATGACACTGTGTGCGATGTCGGGGTCGAAGCCCGCCTGCACGATGTTCTCCAGGGACAGGTCCTCTTCCACATAACGCTCGAGAATGGGATCCAGCAGGCTGTAGGGCGGAAGGCTGTCTTCGTCCTTCTGGTCCGGCCGCAGCTCGGCCGAGGGCGGCCGGCGGATCACGCTCTCGGGAATGACTTCCCGGCCGTGCCGGGTGTTGACGTACTCCGAGAGCTCATAGACCAGCGTTTTGGGTACGTCCTTGACGATGGAAAACCCGCCGGCCATGTCGCCGTACAGGGTGCAATAGCCCACCGCCACCTCGCTCTTGTTCCCGGTGGTCAGCACCAGCCAGTTGAAACGGTTGGAAAGCGCCATCAGAAGGTTTCCGCGGATGCGGGCCTGGATGTTCTCGTGCGGCACCCCGGGTGGGACCCGGCCGAAGGGCTCGTTGAGCACGTTCAGGTAGGCCTGGTAGATCTCCTCGAGGGGCAGGGTGATGAGCCGGATTCCCAGGTTCGCGGCCAGGCGCTCGGCATCCGAGCGGGTGCCGGCCGAGGTGAAGCGCGAGGGCATGGTCACCCCCACGACGTTATGGCGGCCCAGCGCAGCGGCGGCGATGGCAGCGGTGAGCGAGGAGTCGATGCCGCCGCTCAGGCCCAGGACGACCTTCTCGAAGCCGTTCTTGCGTACATAATCCGAGGTGCCGAGGGTGAGGGCGCAGGAGATCTCTTCCAGGCGGCCGGATTCGGGTCGCCAAAGGAGGCGGCAGAGGCTCGGCCGGGCAGGGGAGAGGACGCAGTCTGAGGGGTTCGGGG
This sequence comes from uncultured delta proteobacterium, assembly GCA_963704245.1. Taxonomy (GTDB): domain Bacteria; phylum Desulfobacterota; class DSM-4660; order Desulfatiglandales; family Desulfatiglandaceae; genus CAVPHJ01. Next base: position 124,961 of record CAVPHJ010000011.1, on the reverse strand, counting down.
CTCCGGGGTGCGGCCGGCTCCGGGTTTCGACTTCTCGGCGAGGGGCCCCTGACCGGAAGATCGCTCACCAGCAGAGCCTCCTCGAACCTGGGCGCCCGGGCGATGATTTCGCCCTGCGGGGTCATCACGAAACTGCCGCCGTCGAAGACCAGTTCGTCCTGGCCGCCCACCAGGTTGTTCAGGCAGAGCAGGGCGCCCGTGGCCGCCGCAAAGCGCCGGGCGACCTGGTAACGGGTGGCGAGCTTGCCCGCATGGAAGGGGGAGGCGGAGAGGTTGAGCACGAAATCGGCCCGGCCGGCGCGGGCAGCCTGTTCAGACGGGCTGTCCGCGATCCAGATGTCCTCGCAGACGGTGACGGAAAAGCGCAGGCCGTTCAATTCAAAGAGCCGCTGCTGCTCACCCGCTGCGAAATAGCGCTTCTCGTCAAAAACGCCGTAGTTGGGAAGCTCCGCCTTGCGGTAAACCGCCGCCAGCTCTCCGTCCTGCAGCACGGCGGCGGCATTGAACACCTGCGAGCCGTCCGACTGGGCGTAGCCCGTGACGGCTACCAGATCCCGCGTGTGGGGTGTCAAGCGCTGCAGGGCCTGCCGGGTGTCGCGCAGAAAACCGGGCCGCAGGAGCAGGTCCTCCGGCGGGTAGCCGCACAGGGCGAGCTCCGGAAAGGTGACGATGGCCGCCTGCTGGGCGCGGGCGCGTTCCAGACAGTCGATCATCTTGGCGACGTTGCCGGAAAAATCGCCCACGGTGGGGTTGATCTGGGCCTGGGCCACTCGAATCACGGGCATGGGGACCATCCCTCCGTCAGATACGGTCGTACGGGAAAAGGCCGGAGTCGGTATCGGTATTGCCGGCGTCGTTTTGCGCTGGGTGAGCGGCGGTTCGATTCCGACCCCGATCCCGACCACGAGCAGTCAATGGCTGCCTTGCACCGCTGAACACCGTGCCAGCCCATACTACCATATTTCGCTCCGGTTTGAAGCATGCCCGTAATCCAAATGGGAATCAGGGCTATCCGGGGCACAGGCTTCGGCGGGCCCGGCGGGCGGGCCGAAGAGCGGGAGGGCTTTTTCCTGTTTGCCATTTTTTCCCGACTGCGGTATGGGAATGCCTAGCGCCGCGTCTCATAAGTTCAGGGCTATGAACCGGCAAGACAGGATCCGCAAGTATTGCCAGAGAAATAAGCAACTTCTCAGAGACGCGGAAATCCCAAATCCCAATATCAAAACACGAAACAAATTCGAATGACCCAAATCCAAATGATCAAAACACAAAACCAGTGTCCTGATGCTCTTGTTTGGGATTTGGAGCATTGGGATTTTGATATTGTTTCGGATTTCGGATTTTGGTATTCGGATTTTGGCCGGGGTGCCGGCTGTTAGGGAAATAGATCTGCGCTTCGATGAAGGAACTTCTGAGACAGTGAACCGGCCGATGGACCGACTGAGACAGAAAAAGGCCTTTATCTGCGACATGGACGGGGTGCTCTACCACGGTAACCGCCTGCTGCCCGGGGTCTCTTCGTTCGTGCAGTGGCTCAAGACTGAAGAGAAGAAATTTCTCTTCCTGACCAACAGCAGCGAGCGGTCGCTCAGGGAGCTGCAGGAGAAACTGGCCCGTCTGGGAATCGAAGTGCCGGCCGGCTCCTTTCACACCAGCGCCCTGGCCACGGCCGCTTTCCTGGCCGCTCAGCGGCCCGGCGGCAGCGCTTACGTGATCGGGGAGGCGGGCCTGATCCATGCGCTCTACGAGGCCGGGTTCTCCATGAACGACGTGGATCCGGACTACGTGGTCGTGGGCGAGACGCGCTCCTACTCCTACGAGAAGATCGAGCACGCCATCAATCTGGTGGAGCAGGGGGCGAGGCTGATCGGCACCAACCCGGATCTGATCGACCGCAGCGAGAGGGGAATCGCCCCCGCTACCGGCGCCCTGATCGCCCCCATCGAACTCGCCACCGGCCGCAAAGGCTACATCGTGGGCAAGCCCAACCCCCTGATGATGCGTCACGCCCTGAAGCGTCTGGGGGTTCCCAGGGAGGAGACGGCCGTGATCGGCGACCGGATGGACACGGACATCATCGCCGGCATCCATGCGGAGATCGAGACGGTCCTGGTCCTGAGCGGGGTGACCTCCCGAGAAGATCTCAAGAAGTTTGCCTATCAGCCGCACTATGTCCTGGAAAGCGTCGCGGAAATACCCGGCTGAGGCGGGCGGCGCCGGGTCGTCTCCCTCCGGGGACGGTCCCCCGGGCCGCCGGGGTCCAGACAGTTACGGCGCCTGGGGCGCGGGAGTGGGGCGCAAACGGGCCGGGAGGGCACGGTGAACCAGGACAGCGATCCCCGCATGCATTCGGCCGAGCACCTCCTGAACCAGACCATGGTCAGGATGTTCCACTGCGGGCGCAGCTTCAGTGCCCATATCGGGAAGAAGAAATCCAAGTGCGATTATCGCTTTGACCGCGCGCTGACGCAAGCAGAACTGGCCCGACTCGAGGAGCGGGTCAACGGGGTGATCCAGTCGGACCTCGCGGTGACGGAGGAGTTCCTGCCGCGGGAGCAGGCCGGCGAGCGCTTCAGCCTGGTTCGGCTGCCCGAGGATGCCGGGGACAAAGTCCGGATTGTGAGGATCGGCGACTACGATGCGGTGCCCTGCATCGGGACCCACGTGTCCGCCACTCGGGAGATTGGCCGGTTTCGGGTCGTTTCGGCGAGCTTCGAAGCCAACGTGCTGCGGATCCGATTCCGCCTGAAGTAGATGGAAAACAAGCCATTACCCCTGATCGAACGGCGCAGGATCCAGGCCGAGGTGCTGGTTCCCCTGATCCGCGCCCTTCAGGCCCGCTTCGGCGCGGAGGAAGTGAACCGGGTTGTGGCCGCCGCCGTCACGGAGATGGCCAAGACTCAGGGACGGGAGATCGCCGGAGCGCGGCAGCGAATCGCCCCTGGAAAGCCTGAAGGGCCTGCTCGCCGGTTTTCGCGCCGGCGGCGCCCTTGAAATCGAAATGATCGAGGACTCGGACACCAGGCTCGGCTTCAACGTGACCCGGTGCGCCTACGCGGAGCATTATGCCGCCATGGGAGCCGCCGACCTGGGCTTGGTTCTCTCCTGCTGCCGGGACCATGCCCTGGCAGAGGGGATCAGCGACCGCCTGCAGCTGACCCGCCGTCAGACCCTCATGGAAGGGGCCGCGACCTGCGATTTCCGGTTCAGGCTGGACTGACACCTGGATCCGAACGTCCGCGGCGGTCCGGGCGGCGGGGAGACCGTACAGGAACTGCTGCAGATGGGCCCGGCGCCAAACGACGTCGTCCTGAGCGGGTACGCGGACGGGCCGGTGATGAGCCGAGACCGGAGGTTCGGCTTCAAGGCGGTCCTGGCCCTTTCAAGGCTCAGGGCCTGAAGAGCGTCCACGCAGAGCGTCCCCCCGCAGCGCCGGTCCTGCCATCCGGCCGCAAGCGGGGCATTCGCACGGAGCACTTCGATGAAGAAACTGATTCTGCTGGTTCTCGGCACCTTGGTGCTGGGCATGCTCGCCCTCGGCACACCGGGCTGCAAGACGATTCTGGGGCCCGTCTCGCTGGGGTCGCGACATCCCGAAGTCGACATGTACGGCGGCCCGTCGTTGTAAGCCCGGGGACGGGCATTTTTTTCTTGTCTTTTGATGGATTGGTTGCTAGAAGGGACCTCTGTCGTCTTGCCCCGGGGCCTTTCGCGCTGCCACGCATTGGGCTAGCCGGTCTCGGGAACAGATCGCCCGTGCTCTGGGTGGGTCTCATCCTCTGCATGGAGATTTGCCATGCCTTGCGCTGAAGAGCCTTTGGAAAAGCATCGAGTTGCGTTGACCCGGCGAAGCTTCATCCGCTGGGGGGCGGTCGCCCTCCTGGGTTCCCTTACACCCGCTCCGGTTCTGGCCGCTCTGCGGGATTCGCTGAACTCCCAGAGGTCGGTTTCCCTGCATCACTCCTACACCGGCGAATCCCTCAGGCTGCTCTACTATGCCGACGGCCAGTATCTGCCCCAGGCGCTGGAGGAGGCCGCCCACTTCCTGAGGGATTTCCGAAACGATGCGGTCAAGCCCGTCGACGTCAACCTCCTGGATTACCTTTACGCGATCAAGAAGAAGCTGCAGACCCAGCGCAGTTTTCTGATCATCTCCGGCTACCGCTCGCCGGAGACCAACGCCCTGTTGCGCCGGAAATCCAGAGGGGTGGCCAAGAACAGCTTTCACATGTACGGCCGGGCGGTGGACTTCCGGCTGCAGGGCTACCGGGTTTCCACCCTGAAACGGGCCGCCACTGACCTGCACTTCGGCGGGGTGGGCTACTACCCGCGTTCCAAGTTCCTGCATATCGACACCGGCGAGTTCCGTACCTGGTAAACCGGTCAACTCCCATCAAGCCTCCTTTCCTTGACGGCGCCTCCCTCTGCGCACGGGGATGGAAGCCGCGCAGAAAATTCGAAATTCGAAATGTGAATTGCGAAAAATGAGAAGGGTCGCGGGTGAGCGGTTAGGATCCCGGTGAGCCGGCGCGCTGGTTCTGCGGCTGCACCGGCGGGGGCTCGAGCAGGGCGCGCCCCACGGGTCCGTCGCGTCCATAGAGGTCTTCCCGGAAGTGGATCACACCGTCCTCGGTCACCCAGGCGGTCCAGTAGAGAAGATGGACGGGGATGGGCCGGGGCAGGCTGAGAACGGTGGTTTGGCCGGTTTCGAGCAGCCGCAGAAGCCGCTCATGCTGCCACCCCGGACTGGGCAGCATCAGGAAATCGGCCAACTCGACCGGTTTCTCAATCCGGATGCAGCCGGAGCTGAAATCGCGCCGGTTCTTGCCGAACAACTCGCGGGAAGGGGTGTCGTGGAGGTACACATCGAACTTGTTGGGGAGCATGAACTTGATCCGGCCGAGGGCGTTCAGGGGCCCGGGATCCTGGCGGAGCTTGAAGGAAAACTGCGATGGACGCATACGGGACCAGTTGATTTCCTGCGGCGGGATTTCGGGGGCATCCTTGCTCCAGCCTCTGAAAACCCGGATCTTCTGCTCCCCCAGGTAATTGGGGTTTCGGCGGACCTTGGGCAGGATGTCCTCCCGGGCGATCTTGGGCGGAATGTGCCAGAGGGGGTTGACCTCCATGTAGGTCAGGGAGCCTGAAAAGACCGGGGTCTTGCGGTAATCCCGGCCCACGATGACGCGCATGGACATGACCACACCGTTTTCCTCAACCACGTCCATGGCATAATCGGCAATGTTCACCAGGATGTAGCGGCTGCCGAAATCGAGCGGAAGCCATCTCCAGCGCTCCAGGTTGATCCGGATGGTCGCCAGACGTTCCGCCACCCCGATGTTGAGGGCCGCCAGGGTTGCCGGGCCCACGATGCCATCCGCTTCCAGGCCGTGCCGCAGTTGAAAGCGGCGCAGCGCTTCCTCCAGGGAAGCGTCGAAAAGCCGCGGGTCGGCCTGACCCGGGTTTTCCAGTTCATCGGTCACGCTCAGGCGCTTCCGAAGCGCCGCCACGCGTTCCGAGCGCTCGCCCTTCTTCATCAGCGGACCGGCCGGGGTCGTCGGCCAGCCACCCTGCTGCTGAATGTCCTCATAGGCCCTGAGCGCCCGTCTGAGCCGGCTGTAGCCGGGGTTACGGGGGCGCATCCGCTCCAGCACCGGGCGGACGGCAGCCTGCTCGAGGGCCTCCTGAAAGCTCTCCACCAAGTCCACCTTGCGGGTCTTGATGTGCCATTCCGCGTGAACGGTCTCGGGGTTGACACGGCCGGCGGAAAGATGCGACCCGAACAGCAGGAAGGCGTCGCTGAGGAGCAGTTCCAGGTCTGCCAGGAGGTCGGGGCCGGCCGGTTTCCCGGCCGAAAGTGCGCGCCGGATTTCCCGGATCAGGCTCTCGACGGCGTTGAGATGGTAATCGGCGGGATCGAGCCCCTCACGATCGCACCAGCGGATTTCTTCCAGCAGTTCGAAGGCAAGCGTGTTCGGGCCGGACTCATCGATCCAGGCCGGGTGAAAGGCGCGGCCTACGTAGAGCTGAGGCAGCAGGGCGGATCCGCAGAGCACTTCGGAGCGGCAGAAGATCCCCTGGGGTTCGGCGGCCAGCAGAACCCGCTGTCGCAGGCGGTTAGTCAGGGGTTCCAGGGTACCTGCCCCGGAAGCCTGGGAGATGGGCATGGCCAGGGACAGGACGAGCAGCAGGAACCCCGCTGGGCCGAATGACCGCCTGCGGCCCGGGTTTCGTGAGCATTTGAATGTTTTCCGCTTGAGGCCGGGAAGTTTCACGGCGAAATCCTGATACCGGGGGTTTCCCGGCGGCTGTCGGAGCCCCAAGAAGGAGGCTGTTGGTAAGCTCCCATATTACACGGGTTTGCCGAATTCCGCAAATCCGCCGCATCCCATTCCCCAGGCCGAGCGGCGGAATTCCGGGATGTCTCTCCGGCAGCCGGACGGAAGGCTCAAATGGGCCCCTTTTTTACCGGGAACGGCGCTTGACAGCCTTACGGCGCCTAGGTAGGGTCGCTTTGGAAGGGCTGGCGGCAGGAACGCCGAACTGCCCCAGGAAAGGAGAGATCCATGAACGTGCTCGCATTGAGCTGCAGCCCCCGGGGCGAGGGACAAAGCAAGAGCGATCTGATGCTCGGCCATCTCTCAGAGGGCATGCGGGAGGCCGGTGCCAAGGTGGAGGGATCGTGCTACCTGGAGATCGCAAAGAGCGAGATCCGGGCCGCCGAGGGCCAAGCCGCTTCCCCGACGCTGACCATCGACGCCCCGTTCGAAGTCTGGATGGACGTCATGGCCGGCAAGGCGGACGGCCAGCAGGCCTTCATGCAGGGCAACTACCAGGTGTCCGGAGACCTCTCCCTGCACATGCGGATGAAGGAACTCTTCGGCGGATAGGCGGTCGTCATCTGCCTCGGGTCGCGGCGGCTCTGACTGCGGCGGCCTCTTTTCCCATTCCCGAGCCGATCGACGGGCATGGACCGCGACCGGCCGGCGCCCCTCGGCGGCAGGGGTAACGATGGCAACACGGTTCTGCAATCGGTCTGTCGGAAAGGCCTCCGCCTCTGCCGCCTTGCTTGATTTTCACGACACCGCCGGCCGGCTGCCGGCGGCGGGGCAGCCCGCTTTCACGATCCTGGAGCTGATGGCCGCCCTGGGTCTGCTGGGCCTGCTCCTGGCCGCGGCACTGCCTATGTACTCGAACTGGATCACGAGCTACCGGCTGCGCCAGGCGGCCCGGGAGGTCTTTTCCCACTTCCAGCTGGCCAAGCTCTCGGCGGTGAGGAGGAACACGCTCTGCGCGGTCACCTTCGGCCAGAGTGTCGCTGGAACGGCTTACGACTACGTCCTCTACCTGGATGCGGACAACGATCTGGAGTACGACGCCGGCGAAACCCTGCTGGTGCAGGTCGTGTTCGCAAAGAGCACCCCCGGGATCGGTCTGGATTCGTCTCGGGGGGGCGGCGACGGGCTCACCTTTTCGGCCAATGACGAGGGGCGCCCGTCCATCGCGTTTCGGCCGAGCGGGCTCACGGCCAACAACACCGGGGGCTTCGGGGCGGGAACGGTGTTCCTGCGCAGCACCAGGAACCAGACCCGGCAGGTGATTGTGTCAGCGGCCGGCAACATCCGAATCCAGTGAGAGGGGTCCGGTCGGCAATGAGAGGAAACGGGTACCCGCAGAACGGCTTCACCCTCACCGAGCTGCTGGTGGGCCTGGTCCTGGCCGCGGTGGTGATGAGCGCCGTGTACTCCGCCTACCACGCCCAACAGCGCTCCTACCTGGTCCAGGAGCAGGTGGCCGCCCTGCAGCAGAACCTGCGGGCCGCCATGTACCTGCTGGAGCGCGAAATCCGCATGGCGGGCTGCGATCCCACCGCCGCGGCCGGCGCTGCCGTGCTTACCGCCGGCCGGAGCACGCTGCGCTTCACCCTGGACATCCGCGGCGGGGAGGCCGACGGCGTGGACAACGACGGCGACGGCGCGGCCGATGAGACCGATGAAAGCCGGTTTTCCGACGGCGACACCAACGACAGCGGGGAAGATGTGACCTACTCGCGCTACGACTCCGGGGGCGACGGCGACCTGGACCTGGGCCGCAAGGTCGGCGGCGGCAGCAACCAGCCGGTGGCCGAGAACATCGGCGCTCTGGATTTCGTTTACCTGGACGGGGCCGGCGGCGTGCTGGACGACGACGGCAACGGCAGCGTGACCACCCGGATCGCAGAGATCCGGGCCGTCCAGGTCACCCTGGTGGCGCGCAGCGAAAGACCGGATCCCAACCATCTGGATTTCACCACCTACCGTAACCAGCAGGGGCGGGTGATCCTGGCGCCCCAAAACGACCACTTCCGGCGGCTGCGCCTGAGCCGCCAGATCGAGGCCCGCAACCTGGGACTGAATTAGTTCACCGGCAATAGGATCATCGGGTTCCGCCGGAAGCACGAAATAGCAAATCCGAAATGAAAACAGCTGTGACAGATTGCCATTCTACATCAAACCCAGTCTCTTGAATTAGAGCATTCTGATTTTGAACATTGTTTGGATTTCGATATTTGTGCTTCGGATTTTGGGCTCACCCAAGTCGGGGGATGGCGTGAAGGGACGGCGGAAGGGGTTCTCCGGGAGGGGCGGGAGCAGGGATCCGGGTTTCACCCTGCTGGAGGTCCTGGTGGCGGTCAGTGTTCTGGCGGTGGGGATTCTGGCGGTGGCCTCCATGCAGGTGACGGCCATTCGGGGCAACCGCATTGCCGGGGCCATGACCGAGGCCCTGAACCTGGCCACGGATCGGCTGGAAAAACTCTCGGTCCTGCCCTACGAAACCGTCGCGAGCGCCGCTACGCCCGAGACGAGCGGGCCCTACACGGTGAACTGGACCGTGACCGCGGACTCGCCGCTGCCGAAGACCAAGAGCGTGGAAGTGGTCGTTTCCTGGATTGATCGAGGGCATGGGCGGCAGGTGACCCTGCGGCACATCCTCGCGGAAATCCGAGGGGTGGCGGGTTGAACAAGGCAAGCTCAGCGCTGGCCAGTGAACGGGGTTCGGTCCTGGTGGTGGGGCTGCTGATCCTGGTCACGGTGACCATCATCGGTATCGCGGCCACCCGGACCACCGAGGTGGGGCTTCAGATCGCCGGCAACGAGAAGTCTCACCGCAAGGCGTTCTACGCCGCCGAGGCCTCCCGGGGCTGGGTGGCCAGAAAAAAAACCATCTACGGGGCGGCCAACATCGTGCAAAACCAGGGCCTGAGCTTCCCCGACCCGGACAACCCCGCCGAGGTCCTTGAGCTGGATTCGACGGCCCGCTTCAACGGCGTGGTGGACTACCTGGGGGCAACCGCTCCGCCGCGGGGGTCGGGTTACGAGGTGGGAAAGTTCAAGGCCCACCGCTATCGCATGACCTGCCTGGGAAAGGGGCCGGCCAGCTCCGAGAGCCGGATCGAGGCCGGTTTCTACCGGATCGGGTTCTGAGCGGCCCGGACGGGGGGTTCGATGAAAAAGCGCAGCGCGTGGAAACGGGCAGCGGCGCTGGCGGCCGGGGCGCGGCTGTGGGCTGCGGCTGCCGGCCTGGCGGACGACACCTGCATGTTCGCGGTGACCGCCGACGAGATTCCGCCCCACATCGCGGTCCTGCTGGACAACGGCGCGGTCATGGAGCAGATCCACTGGCACGGGGGCTTTGACAACGCCGTTGACCACGCCCCGGCGGTCACGGAACAGCGGGACCTGGTTCAGTCCCCGGCCACCGGAAACGGCTTCTTCAACGACCCGGGCTACGGCATCGTCCTTTACGGCAACCGCTACTACCTGGTGCGGGTGCAGTCGGATCTCACCCTGGGCAGCTACACGACCGGGCGGCAGGCTTCCGTGAGCGACACCACCAGCCGCAAAGGGACCTGGACCTTCAACGGCCGGACCATCAGCCTGCCGGCCCAGCCTTCGGCCGCGCTGGAGTACCCGGCGGGCTTTCCGCAGGGCCTGAAGGACAACGCGGTCAACTTCCGCTACTCGCGAAACTACCTGAACTGGCTCTTTTTCAGCGGCCTCTATACCGGCAACGGCGCCGACCTGCCCGCCAAGAGCCGCTTCTACCACGCCAAGGCGGCCATCATGAGCGTCGCCCGACTCACGGCCAACAAGGCCGATTTCGGCATCTACAACTTCACTTCCAACGCCTCCGGCGCCATCCAATGTCCAGCCCTTCGGCCCGGTGGTCAACACGCCGGTGGCTCTCGACCCCCAGAACAACACCCTGAACTCCAGCTTTGTCAACAACGTCAACAACATGGGCACCGTGACCTACTCGCCCCTGGCCGAGGGCCTGGCCCAGGTGGGCGGCGACTGCGCCTCCCCCTCCTCGCACGTGCTGGGCGAGTACTGCCGGAAGAGCTTCGTCATCGTGGTGTCCCCGGGCCTTTCCTCCCAGGACCGGCAGGCTTCCTCCACCTCCTGGGCCGCCACCCTGGCCGACCATGACGGCGACGGGCTGTCGGGCGGGATCGGCGAGGGCTACGTCAAGGCCGGCAGCCAGGTCTATCCGATCCCGGTCAACCACAACGGCTCCACCTTTCTGGACGACGTGGCCCATTCCCTGCGCACCCGCGACGTGGTGGGCTACCAGCCGGGCTTTCAGAACGTGTCCACCTACACCGTCGGCTTCATGGGCGACCTGGTCAACAACCTCTTCCTGATCAACACCTCCAACAACGGAAACGGGAACCCCAACCTCTACGACACGACCCACAAGGAATACGGCCGCTACCACTTCGCGGCCGAGACGCCGGAGGGGCTCTCGGCCGCGCTGCTGGGCGCCGTCAGCGAGATCATCTCGGCCACCAGCACCTTTACCGCGCCGGTGGTGCCGGTGACCCGCACCCTGAGCGGGAACCGGGTCTACCTGGGGTTTTTCAAGCCCTCCGGGGACAACTTCTGGGAGGGCAACGTGAGCAAGTTCGGGATCTCGGCCGGCGGCCGGATCGTGGACCGCAACGGCAGTCCGGCCACCTGGCCCAACGGAGCCATGCGCGACGACGCCGCCCCCTACTGGGCCACCAAGGGCTGGGCCGACCCGAGCCGGGACAACTACCTCCACAACAGCTACCGCTCCATCTACACCCACCTGGGGCTCAGCGCGGACCTGACCGACTTCACCAACGCCTTCAGCATTGCCAACGCCTACCTGACGGCGGCGGTCCTGGGAAACCCCACCCGCACGGCGGCCGAGGTGATCGGGTACGTGCGCGGCGCGGACGCGCTCGACGAGGACGGCGACGGCAACACCACCGAGAACCGCCCCGTGATCACCGGGTCGGTGCTGCACAGCGAGCCGGCGGTGGTGCAGTACAATGACACCACCCGGATGATCTTTTTCGGCGCCAACGACGGCATGCTGCACGCGGTTTCCGATACCGACGGCCGCGAGGCCTGGGCCTTCATCCCCCCGGACCAGCTGCGGCGCCTGAGGCTGATGCTGGAAGGCGTGGGTCACACCTTTTACGTGGATGCCAGCCCGCGGGTGTTCATCAGGGACGTCAACCATAACGGCCTGATCGAGGTGAATGTCGACTCCGACGGGGACGGCGATGTGGACGAGGCCGACCGGGACCGGGTCATCCTGGTCTGCGGCAGCCGCAAAGGCGGGACGGGCTATTTTGCGCTGGATGTCACCAACCCGGCGGTCCCTTCCCTGCTGTGGCGGATCAACGCCCGGGACGACGCGGCGCTCGGCGAGGCGCCGGCCGCGGCCGTGCCCATCGTCGTGGCCGAGCTCGGGGAGAGCTGGTCCGATGCCCAGTTCGGGACCGTGAGAACCGCAGCGCGTTCGGCGGGCGACCCGGAGGGTTCACCGGTGGCGGCCTACATCATCGGCGGGGGCTACCGGGCGGATCACTCGGCCGGCAAGGCAGTGGTGGTGGGAAACGTTATGACGGGCCAGGTGCTCAAGATCTTCAAGAACAACGGCGGCGACACCACGGCCATGAACTACAGCATCCCGAGTGCGGTTTCGCTGGTGGATGCCGACGGCAACGGCTTCCTGGACAAGCTCTACGTGGGCGACCTGGGCAGCCAGCTGTGGCGCATGGGCCGGTTCACCGACGCCGGAGGTGCTCAGCTCGCCTTCCCCGATGCGGACGAGAACCTCCTCAACTGGAAAGCCCAGCCGATTTTCCTGGCCGACGCCGCCCGCGGCCGGAAGTTCTTCTATCCGCCGAGCGTCACCCTGGAAAAGGGGTACGATCTGGTTTTCACGGGCAGCGGCGACCGGGAGGATGCCTGCAGCCGCAGCAGCGCGGACCGGATCTACGCCCTGCGCGACGCCCACCTGGCCGTGACCTACCTGGAAAGCGATCTGGTGGACCTGACGGACCCGGGCAGTCCAGCTCCGGATCTTGCCAGTACCTCGGGCGACGTGGACGCCAACGGCCGCGCCGACCAGGGCTGGTACGTGCGCCTGGTGGACGCAGGCGGCAACCCGGCCGGCGAGAAAGTCCTGGCCGAGGGCACGGTTTACTTCCGGACCTTCTACGTCACCACCTTTGCACCCAACGACGACCCCTGCGTGCCGGGCGGGGAGGGGCGGCTCTACGCCCTGGGCTACAAGAGTGCAGCGGCGGTGCTGGATTTCGGCGGCACCACGCCGACACGCTGGGATTCCATCGGCGGCGGCATCCCCTCCAAGCCGGTTTCGGTGATCACCGAGGAAGACGAGACCCTGCTGATCACCGTGGGCAGCACCAACCCCGACCCCGACAGCGAGTCCTTCCAGGCCGGCATCCTGTCGGTCGAACCAAAGGCCCCGGCGCTCAACTTCTTCTACCTCTGGTGGAAGCAACGCGACTAGCCGCCGGCTCTCCTGCCCCTCCCCGGGGCCGGCGCAACCCTCTGCTGCAGCCGCGTGCTCAGCCTCCGGCCGGGCTTCGCTGCGCGCGGGAATTCCTCTCAACCGGAAGGCACCGGATTCCCTCCATCAGGAGAGGCTCGCCGCCGCCATTTTGCCTGCTTTCCTGGCATTGCCGATTCCACGATCCCGCCTCCTTTGTCGAGGTCAATGATTTTGCCTTGACGATCCGGAAAGAACTCTTGTATAAAGTATAATGTATTATGAATGGAGCGCCGGGCATGCAGAAAATCCAGGCTAGGACCCTGCACCAGCAGGTGGCCGACCGGATGCGGGAGATGATCCGCAGCGGCACCCTGGTGCGGGGCCAGAAAATCGACGAGAAAGTCCTCAGCCAAGCCATGGGTGTCAGCCGCACACCGGTCAGGGAATCCCTGCGCATGCTGGCTTCGGAGGGTCTCATCGAGCTGGTGCCCCACAAGGGGGCCTATGTCAGCCAGCCGTGCATCGAGGAAATCCGGGACATGTTTGCGGTGATGAGCGTGCTGGAGGGGATGAGCGCCCGGCTGGCGGCCGAAAAAATGGACCCGGAGCAATTCCACCGGATCGAAAGGCTTCACCGCAAGCTCGAGCGGCACTATCTGGAGCAGGATCACACGAGCTATCTGAAAGACAACCAGGTCCTGCACCAGGCCGTCCAGGAAATCTCGGGCAACCCCACCCTCATGGAGGTCATCAACGGTCTCAGGCAGAAGATCCTGCTGTACCGCCAGGAGCAGCTCTACCAGCCCGAGCGCTTCCGGCAGTCCGTCGAGGAGCACCGCGGGATTCTGGAAGCCCTGCGCCGCCGGGACGCCGAAGCGGCCGAGAGCGCGATGCGCGGTCACCTGATGAGACAATGCAGCGCTCTGGTGGGGCTTTACGCCAGCCGGCGCGGCAAGGGAGGTGAAAAGATGGCGGCCTGAGTCCGGGCCGTCGAAAAGGAACCCTGCAACCAAAGGAGGGCACACATGAAGGTCCACGGGAAAAAAGTGTTCGTTGCGTGGGTGGTGCTGTTGGCGCTCGGCTGCCTTATCGGGCAGGGGAATGTGGCCCAGGCCGCACCCATGGTCCTGAAGGTCTCGCATCAGTTCGCGGCCGGCGACGTGCGGGACCAGATGGGCCGGGTGTTCGGCGACATGGTCACCGAGCGCACCAAGGGGGAAATCACCTTCCGGCATTATCCGTCCCAGTCGCTTTTCAAGGCCAGGGACCAGTGGGATGCCATGCGCAAAGGCGCCCTCGACATGTCCTGCTTTCCGCTGGACTATGCCTCGGGGAAAGTGCCGCAGTTCTCCATCACCCTGATGCCCTGCTCGGTGGCCAACATCAAGCAGGGCCTGACCTGGCGCAACAAGCCGATCGGCAAGAAGGTCGAAGGCCTGATGGAGCAGAACGGGGTCAAGAACCTGGTCTGGGCCTGGTTTGACGGCGGGATCGGCAGCAAGGTCAGACAGATCAAACTGCCGGCCGATATGGCCGGAACCAAGCTGCGGGCGGCCGGCAAGAAGTTCGAGTTCATGCTGAAGGAGGCCGGTGCCTCCATCACCAGCATGCCTTCCTCGGAGACCTACCACGCGCTGGCAACCGGCGTCATCGACACCATGCTGACCTCCTCGGCCTCGTTCGTGTCCTATCGCCTGTACGAGGTGCTGAGCTACATCAACGCCCCGGTGGACTACTCCATCTGGTACATGGCCGAGAACCTCTGCATTTCCATGGAAACCTGGAAGCGGCTCACGCCCGAGCATCAGAAGGTGTTCCTGGAAGTGTCCGAGTGGATGCACGAGAACTGGATCTACCAGAACTTCAAGAGCCTGACCGATGAACTGGTCGCAGAGTACACCAAAGCCAAGGTGAACATCCACTCCATGACCGAGGACGAGTTCAACCAGTGGCTGGCCTATGCCAAACAGACGGCCTGGAAGGATTTCGCCCAGACCGTGGAAGGCGGCCAGGAACTGCTGGACCTGGCCCTGGAGGCCATGAAAAAATAGGCGCCGAAAAGCCCTGATCCGGGGCCCCGGCCCTTGGGCCGTGTCGGGGTGCGGGGCCCGCTGCGGATCTTATCCTCGGGCGGGCCCCGGCACGCTTGCGGCCTGCGGTCGAGCCGCGGAACACCGTTCAGCCCATACCCAAAAAGGATTCAGGATTAGCGAATAACAAATACCGAATACCCACCACCTACCACCCAATAACCGTCAGGGGGAAAACGATGAAGTCAGCGGTGCGGGGGTTGAGCTCGCTCATCAATGCCATGAGCTACGTGACCGGGGGACTGGCGGCCCTGGCCCTGGTGGCGGCGGCCCTCATCGTCACCGAGGGGGTCATTGTCCGCAAGGTGCTCGGGCTTTCCACGATCTGGCAGATCGAAGCCTCGGTCTACCTCCTGATGTACGCCTGTTTCGTGGGGGCGGCCTTTGCCCAGATGCACGATCATCACCTGAACGTGGATCTGGTCATCATCCACATGAGCCCGCGGGTCAGGGAAATCACCCTTGTCGTGGTGTCCATCATCAGCTGCGTGATCTGCCTGATCATCGCCTATCACGCCTGGCCCATGTGGTGGGAAGCGTTTGTCCGCGGCGACCACACGGAGAGCCTGTGGGGGCCGCCGCTCTGGATTCCCTATTTCTTCATCCCGCTGGGCATGTCGCTGCTCTTTCTCCAGTACCTGGTCTACATCGGCGGGAAGATCCGTTCTTTGCGCAGGGGTGAGGTGGAGGCGGACGCCACCCGTTTCGAGCTGAGAGACATCCAGGTGCCCAAGGGCGAAGCCTAAGCCGGGTTTCCGGGAAGGACACAGCTGCCATGAGCGAATACGTGATTGCCATCCTCCTGTTCGGCGGCGCCTTTGTGCTGCTGGTTTCGGGCATCCCGATCTGGGCCGGACTGGCCGGGATTTCGCTGCTGTTCGTGCTGATCTTCTCCCCCCACCTGTTTCCCACCCTGCCCTACGTGATCTACGGCGCCATGGACAACTTCGCGTTGCTGGCCATTCCGCTGTTCATCCTCCTGAGCGCCCCCATCGCAGCGTCCAATGCCAGCCGCGATCTCTACGAGACCCTGCACAAGTGGCTCTACAAGGTGCCGGGCGGGCTGGGGATCGCCAACATGATCGGCTGCGGCATCTTCGCCGCCCTGTGCGGCTCCAGCCCGGCCACGGCGGCCGCCATCGGCGGGATCGGGATACCCGAGATGCGCAAGCGGGGCTATGCGCCGGCGCTGGCCACCGGCCTGATCGCCCACGCCGGGACCTTCGGCATTCTCATCCCGCCGAGCGTCACCATGATCCTCTACGGCGTGGCTACCGAAACTTCCATCGGGAAGTGCTTCATCGCCGGGGTGATCCCGGGGCTGCTCGAGATCCTGCTGAGCTGCGTATGGGTGGGGGCCGTCTTCTACTACCGCAAGTTGCGGCCCGGCAGGCGCCGGGGGCTCTATTACATCGAGGACCGGGGCCTGGTGGATAGCTTCAGCTGGGGGGAGCGCTTCGGTTCCCTGATCAAGGTGCTGCCCTTCGTGCTGATCATCGTCGGGATCATGGCCAGCCTCTACGGCGGCTGGGCCACCCCGAGCGAAGCGGCGGGGCTGGGGGCCGTGCTCTCGCTCTTCTTTGTGATGACCATCTACCGGGTTTACAAGCCCCGGCAGCTCTGGCGGATCTTCATCAAGGCCATGAACGAGAGCACCATGATCCTGATGATCATGGCCGCCGCGCTGCTGTTTGCCTATGTGTCCTCGGACCTCTACGCCACCCAGGCTCTCGGTGAACTGATCCTCAGCCTGCCGATCGGGAAGTGGGGCATCATCCTGCTGATCAACGTGCTGCTGCTGGTGCTGGGCTTCTTCATTCCGCCGGCGGCCGTCATCCTGATGGTCGCCCCGCTGCTGGTGCCCATTATCCAGGGCCTGGGCTTCGATCCCATCTGGTTTGCGGTGATCATGACCGTGAACCTGGAAATCGGCCTGGTGACGCCGCCGGTGGGGCTGAACCTCTACATCGTGAAAAGCATCGCCCCGGATGTGCCCATGTCCCACGTGCTGTGGGGGGTGGTGCCTTTCGTGATCATTGAAGTCATCGTGATCGTCTGCGTCTGCATTTGGCCTGGGCTGGCCCTCTGGCTGCCCAACAAGATGATCGGGTAGTACCGCGTCTCATGGGCTTTGCCTCGTGAACCGGCAAGATGGAATTCACCGCCATGGGCGGATCAATCCCCCAGGCTGAAAGACGCGGAAATCCCAAATCCGAATATCGAAACTCCCTCCGGGCCGTAGGCCCTACCGGCCGGAGGCGAAACAAATTCGAATGACCAAAACCGACAGAGGAGCTTCAAGAATAGCATGATAGGGGGCGGAAGCAGACTGCCATGGGGTCGGAGTCGCTCAAAGAGGCCTTCAGGAAAGCCGCTTCGAAGCAGGCGGACCGAACTGCCATCAGTTTTCTCCGCGAAGGAAGGCCGGAAACCGAGCTCACCTACGGCGAACTGAACCGCGACGCCTGCCGGCTGGCCAATGCCTTTGCCGCTATGGGGATTCGGCAGGGCGAGCGCGTCATCTTCTATCTGGACAAGTGTCTGCTGCAGGTCGTCGCCCACCTGGCGCTCCAGAAGATCGGCGCCATCAGCGTGCCGCTCAACCCGGGATTCAAGAAAGCGGAAATGGCCTATTTCCTGAAGGACGCCGAACCGGCGCTGGTCCTGGCCGATCCCGAGGGCGTTCGCACGATCCGGGACATCGACCCGCAACAACCCGTGTTGGCAACGGAGAGCGGGGTCCCTTACCGGCGGCAGGATTTTTTCCGCGCGGCGCCGGACAAAGAACCCGAAACGGCACCCGGTGCAGATGACCCGGGTGTGATCATCTACACCTCGGGCACCACCGGTCTCCCCAAAGGCGCGATCCTGACCCAGCGGAATCTGGTGCATGATGCCCGGAACGTGATCCGCACCTGGGAGATCGCCCCAACCGACTGGCTCTGCCATGCCCTGCCCCTGTTCCACGTGCACGGGCTCTGCTTTGCGCTCCACACCGCCTTGCTGGCCGGCGCCCGGGTGCGGATGCTGAACCGCTTTGAACCCGAAACCGTGATTCAAACCCTGTCCCGCCGCGAACCGGCCTGCACGGTGTTCATGGCCGTGCCCTCCATGTACGCCAAGCTGATGGAGCATCTCGGCGAGCGGAGACCGGGTTTCGGCCACATGCGCCTCTGGACCTCCGGCTCGGCGCCGCTGCTGGTGAAGGATTTCGAGCGCATCCGGGAGGTATTCGGTCAGGAGCCGGTGGAGCGGGAGGGGATGACCGAGACGGGCATGAATTTTTCCAATCCCGTCAGCGGCAAGCGCAAGGCCGGCTCCATCGGGAAACCCCTGCCGGAGCTTCAAGTGCGGATCGTGAACCCGGACACCGGGGAGGATCTGCCTCAGGGCCGGACCGGGGAGATCTGGCTCAAGGGGCCGGCGGTGACCCCCGGCTACTGGCGCAAGCCGGAAGAGACGGCCGGGGCCTTTGCCGAGGGCTGGTTCCGGACCGGGGATCTGGGCCGGGTGGACGAGGAGGGGTACTACTACCTGACCGACCGCATCAAGCACATCATCATCTCGGGCGGCGAGAACATCTCACCCAAGGAGGTGGAAGGCGTCATCAACCGGCTCGAAGGCGTGCTGGAATCCTCGGTGGTGGGCCTGGCCGACGAGAAATGGGGCGAGAAGGTGGTGGCGGCCGTCGTCAAGCGGCCCGGCAGCCTTCTCACGCCCGAGGAGGTGCGCCGGCAGTGCAGGAGCAGCCTGCATGACTGGAAATGCCCAAAAGAAGTTCGCTTCGTGTCCGAACTGCCGAAAAACACCATGGGGAAAGTGTTGAAGGACGATGTGAAGCGGCTGTTCGGCGGAAGTTGAAACAAGGCCGGCGCTGATACGGATCGCTGATCACGCCACCAACCCCGCCGCGGAACGGGTCTCTGCCTGACCAGCGGCGAGATCAGACGCCACTGCCGGGGCAGGGCGCAACCGGACCGAATCAGCCGGCCTCACGGTCCGCCGTAAAGAAGCGCCACTTGCAGAAAAGATTCGGCGGGTGGGGGTCCGGGGGCGCGAACACACACTCCACCCGGATTCGGGGGTCGATCTCCTCGGCGAAGCCGGCGAACTCCAGGCGGTGCATCTCCTTGCAGACGTACTCGCCGAGCCCGCGCCGAAGGCGCGCCTCCTGGGTGGCGCAGGAGGGGACCGTGATGATCACCTCGTCCTCGGTCTCCTCGATCCGGTAGCCGATCAGGATGCACCAGGGCCAGTAGCGCAGGGCCTGGACAAAACCCCTGAGGCCCCGGTCGCGGATCCCGAATCGCTCCGCCAGGTCCTTGGCGGCGATTTTCGCCACCCGGCCCCAGACCTTCTCGTTGAGGCGCTCGGCGGTGGGCTGGTCGAACTCCTCGGCCAGGTAGATGAACCAGAAGGCGTCCATCACCCGGTAGTGCCGGAGCAGGAACTCCAGGTACTGCCGCAGTCCCTGCTCATCCATCCGCTCGAAAACCGTGAGATCCACTCGGACTCCAGACTGACGCTTGTGGGCTGCCTCTTTGTTCTCGGGGGGCCTCTTGATGCCGCAAGTTTCCAACAGGAGACCTGGTGTCTCGGCCTGCTTTTTCGAATTTCGAATTCCGCCTTTCGAATTCCCTCGTCTCCCCCGGGAGGGAGAAGCTGGTGGAGTCCCCCATCCGGCACTTTGCTCCCGAGAAAGGCGGCACCCAAGAGACGAGGGGTCAGTCTCCCATCCGGGCCAGGTATTCGTCCAGCAGCGTTTCGAGGTGCAGCTTGTGCTTGGCCTCTTCCTGGGCCAGGATCTGAAAGAGCTTGCGGTGCTCCGGGTTGTGGCTCAGGCCGGCGAAGTCGCTGTAGAAGCCGTGGGCCTTTTCCTCGCGCTTGGTGGCCAGCCGCAGGATGTCGGCGTAGGTCATGCCCGGCTCATAGGCCAGGTCCACCAGGTAGTCGCTGCGCTTCAGGTCGGGGACCGGCTTGAGGCGGTACTCGGCCACGCTGTCGCGGCCGAAGTTCTCCAGCATCCGCTGGTGCTTGCGTTCCTCCTCGGCGAAGGCCCGGAAGGTGTCCCGGCTGCCGGAGAACATCTCCTGGGAGCTGAGTTCGGTGTAGAAGGCGACGGCCTCCTTTTCCTTTGCGACCGCGAACTCCATGATTTCTTCAAACGATTGAAACTGCATGGCTCTCCTCCGTTGTTTTCCGCGTCCGCCGGGATGCTCTCCTGGATTCCGAATCCACGGCATTTCACGCGGGAGAGATCCAGTTCTGGGGCCTTTTCTCGGGTTCCACAAGCTCCCGGGCTGGTGTTTCAGGCGGCTTGGGCTGCGGGGGAAACCTGCCCCCTCCGCGTTCTCCCCTTCTTGGGTCGGGGAGCCGCGGCTTCCCCCGCCGCCAAGCCTGGAAACACGGCGCCCTCCCGCAAGTCACCCGCGAAAAGTCCACAGAACTGCACTGCATGACTAGATTCCAAGCATTGCGACGCTACCAAAAAAGCCCTTGAGAGTCAAAACAAACTATGGAACAATACGAAAGGAGTGCGGAGAGATACCAGGAGGGGAGAGGCAGATGAAGACCTATGTGATCGTGGGAAACGGGGTGGCCGGCACCACGGCAGCGGAAAACCTCCGCAAGCAGGACGCGGAAGGGCGGATCACGATTTTGACCGATGAGGATTTTCCGTTCTACTGGCGGGTCAGGCTCAACGAGTACGTATCAGGAGATCTGGAGGAGGGCGAACTGCGCGCCAGGAAGGATGCCTGGTACCAGGAGCGCGGCATCGATCTGAGGCTCAAGTCGGCGGTAGAAGGCGGAGATGCGGAGCGGAAGATCGTCTTTACCCGGGACAAACAGGAGTTCTCCTACGACCGGCTGTTGCTGGCGATGGGCAGCCATTCCTTCATCCCGCCCATCCAAGGGGCGGACCGGGCCGGGGTCTTCGCTCTGCGCTCGCTCCAAGACGCCCGCGACATCCGCCGGTGGGCGGCCGATATCCAATCCGTGGTGCTCATCGGCGGCGGTCTGCTGGGACTTGAGGCCGGCAACGCGCTTCTCAAGCTCGGAAAGCAGGTGACGGTGGTGGAGTTCTTCCCGCGCCTGCTGCCGCGCCAGCTGGACGTGGACGGTGCCGCGCGCTTGCAGGCGATCCTGGAAGGGTTGGGCTTTTCTTTCCGGCTGGGTGCCAAGACCCAGGCCGTCCAGGGCGGGGAAAAGGTCTCGGGAGTGACCCTGGAGGGCGGGGAGGAGCTACCGGCCGACATGGTTGTCATATCGGCCGGCGTGCGGCCTAACCTTGAGCTCGCTGAGGCCTTGGGGTTGGAAAAGGACAAGGGCATCAAGGTGGACGACCACCTGCGCACCAGCCGGCCGGATATCTTCGCGGCCGGTGACGTGGCCGAGTTCAAGGGGATGCCCTACGGTATCTGGCCGGCCGCCATGGAGCAGGGCAAGATCGCCGGCACCAACATGGCGGGCGGGGATGTGACCTACGGCGGCACGACCATGGCCAACACCCTCAAGGTGGTCGGGGTCGACCTGGCCTCCGCCGGCGACATCGATGCCGAGAACAAACACGAAGCCGTGGTGCAGAGCGACGACCGGGTGTACCGCAAGGCCGTCCTGGACAAAGGCCGGATTATCGGCTGCATCCTGCTGGGGGACACCGGGGCCTTCCAGCGGATCACCAAACTGATGTCGGAAAAACAGGACGTGACGAAGATCAGGGAGAAGCTGTTTGACTGATCACCCAGGCTTCGAAGGGCTCCAGCCGGCCCAAGGCGCAATCGAGGCTGCCATGACGGGCAAACCCAGCTACGAGGAACTGGAGCGGCGGGTACAGGAACTCGAGAAAGAGACCCTGGAACGCCGCCACGCCGAAGCGGCTCTGCGGGAAAGCGAAAGCCGGTACCGTACGCTGTTCGAGAACAACCCCATCGAAACCGTCATCGTGGATCACGACGGAAGGGTGACCGGATACAACCTGGCCAAGATCAGCTCCGGCTCGAGACTGCCCCAGATCGGGGAGGTGATGTACCGGGACTACGCCGGCCGGCACGAGATCGATATGCACGCCGAGCTGCTGGAGTGCACCTGCGGCGGCCAGCCCAAGGAGTTCCCGGAACAGAGGTACAAAGACCGTTTTCTGCACATCCGGATGTCCCCGTTTTCGGGCGGGGCCGTGATTACGTCCATCGACATCACGGCTCTCAAGAAGGCCGAGGCCGAGCTCCGCGAGAGCGAAAGGCGCTACCGGGAGCTCAGCATCACCGACGACCTGACCAAGCTTTACAACTGGCGCTATTTCTACAACCAGCTTCAGGGCGAGCTCAAACGTGCCAAGCGCTACCACCGCCCGCTCTCGGTGCTGATGCTGGATATCGACGACTTCAAGCGGTTCAACGACCGGTTCACCCACCCGGAAGGGGATCGGGTGCTGGCCAGGCTGGGCGAGAACATCCGGTCCTGCCTGCGGAACACGGATTCGGCGTACCGCTACGGCGGTGAGGAGTTCGCCGTGATCCTGGCGGAAACCGCGGGTTCGGAGGCGGCCGTGGTGGGGCAGCGGATTCGAGTGGGGTTTGAGGCGGAGACCTTTGACCCGACCCCAGGTGAGAAGGTCGGCATGACGGTGAGCGTCGGCGTGGCGCAGTACCGCGAGGACGAGGAGCCCCCCACCTTCATCAAACGGGCCGACAAGGCCATGTACGTGGCCAAGGGCAAGGGCAAGAACCGCGTCCACCTGGCGGAATGAGGCTCCTGAGCCGAGCCCAGGCCGCAGGTATTTCTCGTGGAGGAAGGAGGACTCATGGAGCGCAAGGTGACGATCTTCGGCAAGTCCAGTTGACCTTTTACCCAACGGGCCCGGGAGGCCTACGGGGACCGTGCCGAGTATGTGGATGTGCTCGAGAGCGGGCAGAGGCTGGATGAGATGCTGAAATTGAGCCGGGGAAAGCGCAAGGTCCCGGTCATTGTTGAGGATGGGGAGGTGAGCATCGGGTATCATGGCAGCTGAGGGATCTGAGAACCTATCGGAGATAGGTCCAAAGGTCCTTCGCAGTTTACCGAAGGCGGTTTTTCCGGCTGCAGCGGTCGATTCCCTGCCGCCGGAGGCAGGATCGAAAAACTGTGGGGAATGAGGGGAAAGAGCACGAAGTGCTGGTGCAGATGCGGGCGGAGGCGCGCGAGATCTTCATGCGCGCGCTTCAGGCCGTGGAACCCTGCGAGGCGGTGAAGGGCTTTGTGCAGGTTCAGGGGGACCGGCTGACGGTGGGCCGCGGCGGTCAGCCGCTCGAGCTGGATCTTAACCGCTTTCAGCGGATTTCCCTGGTGGGCGCCGGCAAGGCCACCGCGCCCATGGCGCGCGCCATCGAGGAACTGTTGGGCGGGCGTCTGGCAGGCGGACTGATCAACGTGAAGTACGGATTCAGCGACGAACTGCGGAAGACGGAGGTGATCGAGGCCGGGCACCCCCTGCCGGACGTAAACGGGCTCAAAGGGACGGAAAAAATCCTGAATCGTCTGGCGCAGGCCGGGGAGGGGGATCTCGTCTTTTCGCTCATCTCGGGCGGGGGCTCAGCGCTCCTGCCGGCACCGACCGGCGGCATCAGCCTGGCCGAAAAGCAGGCGCTGACGCGTCAGCTGCTGGCCTGCGGGGCCAGCATCGACGAGATAAACGCGGTCCGCAAACACGTGTCGCAATCCAAGGGGGGCCAGCTGGCGCGGGCCGCCTATCCCGCCACGGTAGTGAACCTGATGCTTTCGGACGTGGTCGGGGATCGACTGGACGTGATCGCTTCCGGACCCTTTGTGGCCGATCCGTCCACCTATCAGGAAGTGATGGAGATCTTTCGGCGCTACGGCTTGAAGGACCTCCCGGCCTCCATCGAAGCGCATCTGAAGGCCGGCCTGGCAGGGACGATCCCGGAAACCCCCAAGCCGGGCGACCCGGTCTTCGAGCGGGTGCACAACGTCGTCGTAGGCAGCAACATCCTGGCCCTGGAGGCCGCCGCCGCCGAAGCGCGCCGGTTGGGCTACGAAACCCTGATTCTGTCCTCCCTGGTGGAGGGCGAGACCCGGGAAGTGGCCCGGGTTCACAGCGCCGTAGCGCGCGAGATTCTGAAGACCGGACGGCCGCTGGCCCCGCCGGCCTGCATCATCTCCGGGGGCGAAACCACCGTGACCATCCGGGGCGACGGGCTGGGCGGGCGCAACCAGGAGTTCTGCCTGGCCGCGGCCCTGGACCTGCAGGACACCTCCCCGCGGGTGGTGATGCTGAGCGCGGGCACGGACGGCAACGACGGGCCCACGGACGCGGCCGGCGCCGTCATCGACCCGCTCACGGTAAAGCGGGGAGCGGAGTTGGGCCTGCGGGCGCGGCAGCACCTGGAAAACAACGACGCCTATCCTTTTTTCGCCCGGACCAATGACCTCCTTCTCACCGGGCCCACCAGGACCAACGTGATGGACGTGCGGATCGTTCTAGCGCGCTGAGCTCTGCGCGGCCTTTCCAACCCAGCGCTTCAGCAGATAGGGCTTGGTCGTCTCAAAGGTCAAACAGTCGTTTTCGATGGCCTCCTCGGCTTGCTTGATCGACATCCGCCGGGTTCGTTTCACATAAGAGAGCGTTCGGCCGAAATAGAGCGGGATGAGGGAGTCCAGCATGCGGTCCCGCTCCACAACCTCGTCCCGGAAGGCGACCGCCACGTCGAACAGCACCCGGGCCCATAGATCGGTCGGGAAATTGAACTGGGCTTCCTGGAGCCCCCGGATTTCGTTCAGTTTCTTGAGTACGTCGGCAGTCAGTATCCGGCGCCAGACATCCGCCCATTCCTCGAACCCGGCATGGAACTTGCGCAGCAGATTCCCGGTGTCCACCTCCACCTTGGGGGGCATTTCCATCTCTCCGAGGCCGAAGCCGTAGATGGAAGTGGGCTTGCTGTACTTCACCGCGGTCCAGAAATCGGCGAAATGCTCCATCAACGAGAAGATCGTGCCCACGACCTGGCGGAACATCGGCCCCAGATGGGTGCCCGGGTCCTTGGTGCGGTGGATCTTGGGCCTTCCCATGAAGGACTGGCAGATGGGCAGCCGTTCGTTGATCGCCAAGGTGGTCATCCAGATGTCGATTCCGAAAAGAGCCGCGGCTTCCTTCCAGACGCTGGAGTTGAGAAAAACGCGGTTGAGCTGACCGCTGAAGCCGAAGTCACCGCCGATGGGCTGCCGGACACGGCGGCCGTACAAAGCCCGGGTCATGGGGTAGGCGATTCCGTTGGTGATCGTGCCGTCGTATTTGTGCCGGACGTAGAGCGGCGCGACATAGGCAAAGTCGTTGAAAAGGGGTTCGCCGAGATGCATGATCCACTCGGGCGTGATGCTCTTAAGGTCCGCATCGACCACCACCACGGCCCGGGCGCCCAGGTCATCGACCTTCCGAAAGAGATTGCGGAAATTGTTCCCCTTACCCCTCACTCCGGCCGGAGTGGAAAGATAGATTTTCGGGACATCGGTCGGGGTGCCGAGAAAGGCCTCTCTGGTACCGTCCGGCGAGTGATTGTCGCAGTTGACGATGACCGAGGCGTACTTCCCGAAGTACTTGACCAACCCCTGGTCGGCCTGGACCACCGGATAGGCGATCGAGTCGGCTTCGTTGTAGGATGGGATGCAGACCACCATTTCGGCCCGCTTGACCTGTTCCGGGTTGACTTCGGTCTCGAAGCGCTCATTCATGGCCTTCCTCCTGCAGACGGCTCAAGAGATCCAGTACGGCGCTGTTCCAGCCGCGAGGGCCGCTCTGGCGGGTGACGGTCAGGCGGGGCAGGCGCCGCTGCAGTTCAGGGTAGGAGCGGCGGGATTGAATCAGAAACGGAAAATCGGCGCGCTCGAGCATGGGGAAATCGTTCGGGCTGTCGCCCAGGGCCGCGGCCACCGGCCGGGTGTGCTTTCGGCGGTACCAGGCAAGGACGGTTCCCATGGCCTTGCCCTTGTGATGGAGGCCTTTGAGATGAAGGAAGCGGCCGCCCGCTGTGACCCTGAGGCCCCTCTTGGCGGCGGCCCGGGCCAGGGCGTTTTCGTCTGGGATCTCAGGGCGCTCCACGAGAAAAGGTTCATCGAACTCGCGCCGGGCGGCCAGTGCCGCGGCGGCTGGGTCCAGGCCGGTGAGCCGGGCGATTTCGGCGGCCGGCATGTCGGAAAACCCGCGGATGCTCCAGCCCAGTTCGGTGCGGATCTCGCGCAGCGCCGCGACCAGGTGCGGGTAGGGGACCCCGAGAGACAGCTTCCAGAGTGCCCCGCTCGACACGGCGGCAGCCGGGGGTTCGGCGCCGGTGCCGGCCGGGAAGAAGATGCCGCCGCCGTTTTCCGAGATGAAGGGGTCCGGGAGGTCCATCTCCTGGCGCAGTCCTTCCATCTCGGCGCTGGTCTTGCTCGAGACCAGCACCACCGGTACCCCCCGCCGCCGGCAGAGTTGCAGCGCCGGCCGCGCCTCCTGCCAGTCATAGGTATCGTGATCCAGCAGGGTTCCGTCCAGGTCGGTGAAGATGATCAGGAAGGCAGGCGGAGAAGCCCTGCCGGCTCGTTTTCTCAGGCAACGCCAAATCCCTTCAGGCAAAATGTTTCTTCTCCTGCTCCACCACCTCGATCAGATCGTGGAAGATCCTGGGCAGCTTGTTGGACACCCGTTCCCAGGAAACGGTCTGCGGCATCTCGAACACCGATTGCTCGGTCTTGCGCTCCACGGCCAGGATGGCATCAGCCAATCCGGCATCCAGGAAAGGCTTGAACTCCGGGTGGGAGTGGACCAGCCTGAGAAAGCGTTCGGTGATCCGGTGGGGTGAGGTCAGCGCGTCGCCGGCCATCACCACCGAGTTGCGGAAGATGCTCCGGACCAGCTCCTCCTCCTTGTCCCGGTCGTAACGCAGGTTGCTGAAGGCCGCATCGTCGGAGTATTTCTTGATCTGTTCTTCGGCCACGGCCTGATAGGTCATGGCCAGGTCGCGGAAAAAGGTGTCCGAGATCTCCAGGCCTTCCTCCACCACCAGGGCATTCATCAGGGTGGTGACGATTTCGATGGCCATCCGATTGAGGCCCAGGCGCTGGTCCTCGGCCGACACGGACTGGTGCTTGTGATCGAAGGGCTTGCTGGAGAACATGACCTGGGCGCAGGAGGAGGTCTTGCGGAAGACCTCGATCAGGGTGAAGATCTCCACTCCCCAGTTGGTGGCAAAACGCATCCGTCTGAGCAGATCCACGTGAAAGGCCACCTCGCCGGAAAGCTGGTACTTGAAGCCGAGCAGGAAATCGATGAGCCTGAACATCTTCTCTTCCCGGCTCTCGGTGAATTTCCGCTTCAAGGCGAGCAGCAGGGGATCAAGCAGCAGCCGTTTGACCCTGCCGTAAATGGTGCGGTCCGCCATGCGGGTGTAGTAGGCTTTGCAGAAATCGTAACCCAAGACCACCACCGGATACAGCAGGCGATCCAGCTGGCTGCGGCGGAACGTCCGGATGTCGGCATCGATGAGCCCGATGGAGTGAGCCCCCAGGGCGATGGCGATCCCGAAGCCGAGGAACATGTTCTTGCCCTTGCCCGGCCGGCGGATGTCGAATCCGGCGTCGGTAAGCTGCGCGTAGATGCGGCCGAATCTCGGGCCGTCATTCCAGTGGATGAGGGAGTTGCGGATGCCGGCGTCGCGGATCAGTTCCTTGAGCCGAAAAGCCTCTTTCTCGGTGGCCCGGTCCAGGCCGAAGACGATGTGTGAGAGGTATCGCCGCCTGGCGCAGCTGGTGCAGGATGTTCTGAAAAACGGGCAGGTTCTGCGGATCCGAGTATTCGCTGGCCAGCAGCGGGATGACCAGAACGCTCTTCTTCCAGCGGGAGTGCAGCCTGAGGTCCGATCTCAGCCGCGTCCGATTCTGGTGCAGGATGTGAAAGGTCGTGGTGCGGGTGCTGGGTTGTGAGAAATCGCTGATGAAGAAGCTCCTTTCTGAAGCGGAATAGGAGGTTGATTCCAGGCGGTAGAGAACCCCAGTAAACCGAAAGAGCGCGTTTTTGTCAACCGGGGACCGGAGCGCCGGGGCCGTTGATTTGGCTTGAACGGGCCCGGCCGGGTTGTTAACTTAAAAATCTGGGCAAACTCGCCCGAGGGAAAGAAACGAATGGCTTCGAGAGTTGAGTCGTGCTTCCACATGATGGAGAGTTTCCAGATGCTGGAAAACATCCGGAACCACTCCATCGTGGTGGCCAGAATCACCCAGCACATGGCTGAAGGCCTCATGCAGGCCGGGACAAGGGGTTCGGGTGGACCGGGCCGTCGTCGGTGCGCTGCTGCACGACATCGGCAAGACCCCGTCCCTGAACCAGGCCGTGGATCACGCCGAGGTAGGCCGGCGGATCTGCCTGGAGAACGGCTTTGGCGATGTGGCCCACATTGTGGGGGAACACGTGATCCTGAGGGGGTTCGACCCGGCCGGGCCCTGCGAGGAAAAGGAAATCGTCTACTATGCGGACAAGCGGGTGAACCATGACCGGATCGTGAGCCTCCAGGAACGGCTGACGTACATTCTGGAAAGGTATGGCCGGTCCCGGCCGGCGGTCTGCGAGCGCATCCGGGCCAACTTCGAAGTCTGCCGGCAGGTGGAAATGAAGCTCTTCGGGTCGCTGGCCTTTGGGCCGGAGGACCTGGCGGAAAAGGTGCAGGCGGTCACCTTGGGCGTCTTCAGGACGCGGGAGGAGATGGGAGATGCGAAACGGAATATGGGTGGCGTGGGTCGCGGCGGCAGGCTGTTCTTCCCGGGGCCGGCGGCCGAAGCCAAGGCGGAACCAATTGAGCAGGACGGCGCGCCGGTACTGCAGGAGATTTTGACGGCTCGGGAAGAGCCCGGCCGGGACCCGACATGGGAGGACCTGCTGGGGGATTTCGTGAAGGGGCTGGAGGAACTCCAGCGGCAGTTCGACGATGCGGCCGAAGACCTTCGCAACCTGCCCAAGAGCGATGAGTTCAGGAAGCTCAAGGAAGAGTACGGACGCCTGGCCGAGGAGCTGCGAAGGTTGCAGAAGGAGGCCGGCAGGAAATTGGAGGAGGAGATCCTGCCGCGCGTTCAGCAGGAGCTGGAGAAGCTGAAGGAACGCCTGCGGGAGCTGCGGGACAAGGAGCCGAAGAGGATCCCGATCTAGCGCCGCGTCTCCTATGTTCAGCGCCATGAACCGGTAAGACGGGTTCCGCCAGTGTTGCCAGAGAAATGCCCCGCGTTTCTGGAGACGCGGAAATCCAAAATTTGAATATCCAAACTCGAAACAAATTCAAATACTAAATGACAGAAATCTGAAACAGCGGCGAGAGTTCAGTTGACCGGTTTTCCCTTGACCGTTTGGAGCATTGAGGCATTCTGATTTTGAGATTGTTTCGGATTTCGGATTTGGATATTCAGACTTTTTGAATTGTGTCAGGTTTCGGGGTGTGGAAGGAGGTTGAATGAGCATCAAGCAGATTGCCCGGGAGCTTTACCGGCTCAAGGGGGAGGTCGAGGCGCTTGAGAGGCGGTTTGCGGCAGCGGCCCCGCCGCAGCGCGAGGCGCTGGAAAAAGGGCTCGGCAAATTGAAGGCCGAGCGGAACCGGCTTCAGGGCATGCTGGAAGGCGCCAAGGAGCCGCCTTCCTATCGGCTGCCGCGATGAGGACCCCCAGGCGTCTCCTGGCCTTCCTGCTCCTGCTGCCGTGGGCCGTTTTGGCCGCGGAGGTCTGTTGGTCCGCCACGGCCTCGCTGGAGGTCCTCCACTCCCAGTCGCCCTACCTTCCGGGCCGGGACTACCCGATCCTTTTCCGCATCCAGGTGAAGCAGCCCTGGTATCTGCACGGGACAAAAGCGGGGGAGGAAGGGCTCATTCCCACCGCACTCCGCGTCCCGTCCGAGGGAGATGTCCGGCTGGCGGATATCCGTTTCCCGAAGCCCGAAAAGAAACGGTTTTCCTACACCCGGAACACCGTGGAGGTGTTTTCCGGCGAAGTCCTGGTAAAGGCCAGACTGGTCGTCGACAAAGGCGCGGCCGCCGGGGAAAGGCGGCTGGACGCCGTGCTGTCCTTCCAGGCCTGCTCCGAGACCGTCTGTTTGCCGCCCGAGAAAACGACTTCCCAGGTCGCCCTCCGGGTAGGGACGCCGGGTGCCGCCGTGAGCCCCCTGAACCGGGAGCTGTTCGCCGCGGTCCAATCTCCGCCTGCGGGGACCGGGGCCGCCTGGGATCCGGGATCCGGGGTTCCTGCTGGCGCTGCTGGGGATTTTTCTGGGCGGCCTGGCACTCAACCTCACCCCCTGCGTCTATCCCCTCATCCCGATCACGGTTTCCTATTTCGGCGGCCAGGGCCGGACGCTCGCGGGGCGTCCGGCGCTTCACAGCCTGCTTTACCTGTCCGGGCTGGCAGTGACCAATTCGGCGCTGGGGGTGACCGCCGCCCTGAGCGGGGGCCTGCTCGGCAGCACGCTCCAGAACCCGGTGACCCTGCTCGCCGTGGCGGGGGTGCTGACCGCCCTGGCGCTGAGCTTTTTCGGGTTCTGGGAACTCCGGATGCCCGCAGGCCTGACGACCCTGGCGGGCCGCCATTTCTCGGGGTACTTCGGAAGCTTTTTCATGGGCCTGACCCTCGGGGTCGTGGCGGCGCCCTGCATCGGCCCTTTTGTGCTGGGACTGCTGACCTACGTAGGGCAGAGAGGGGATCCGCTGCTGGGGTTTGCCTATTTCTTCGCCCTCAGCCTCGGCCTCGGTCTGCCGCTGGCGGCGCTGGGGCTTTTCGCCGGCACCGCCAACCGACTGCCCCGCTCGGGCGAGTGGATGGTGTGGGTCAAGAAGGGAATGGGCTGGGTCCTGATCGCCATGGCCGCCTACGTGCTCTGGCCGCTGCTGCCGGACGGGGCCTGGCGGGCCGGCGCCATGCTGCTGATCGCGGTCGCGGCGGCCGGACATCTCGGCTGGCGCGCGGTGAGCGCGGCCGATTCCGCCAATGCGCGCCTGGTCAAGCGGGGGATCGGACTGCTCGTGGTTGCGGCGGGTGTCTGGTTTTTCCAGGCAACCCGGGCCGAACGCCCGCAGATCGGCTGGTTCCCCTACCAGGAGGCGGAACTGCAAAAGGCTGCGGCAGAGGGCCGGCCGGTGATGCTCGACTTCTATGCCGACTGGTGCCTGCCCTGCCGCGAACTGGACGAAAAGGTCTTCCGCGACCGCCGGGTGGTCGAACTCAGCCGGCAGTTTCTGCCCCTGCGGGTGGATCTCACCAGGAAAAGGGCGGATCAGCCGGAAATACTCGAGCGCTTCGATGTGCGCGGGGTTCCCACCCTGCTCTTCTTCGACCGGGACGGCCGGGAAATAAAATCCCTGCGGCTGGAGTCCTTCGTGAAAGCCGGCGAAGTCCTGGAGAGAATGAACCGGGCTTTGAACACCGGAATTTCAGCGTACCGGGAAGGCTTCGGCCAGGGGAAGGAGGGTCTTTTCAGCCGAGCCGGCGGATGAAGTTGCGGACAGCCTGGTTGAAGGCGTCCGGCGCTTCGATCATGGCCATGTGCCCGGCAGCCGTGAGGAGACGCAATTCACTGCCCTTCAGCGAGCGGTTGAGGGACTCGGAGAGGGCGGGCGGAGTGAGTTTGTCCTGCTCACCGCAGAGGATCAGACAGGGCAGGTCGAGGGCGGCCACCTCTCGGCGGCGATCGAAACGGTCGCAGGCCAGGAAGTCGGCCTGCATCACCTCCGGGCCGGCCTCTTTCATGAGCCGGGCACCCTCCCTGACGAGCTGGGGGTCGGTCTCTTTGGCATAGGCATAGCCGATGAAGGCATCGACGGATTTTTCGAACTCCGACGCCATGCCTTCCAGGAAGGCGGGCGCCACCTGCAGCCGAGCGGCGGTGCCGGCCAGGACGAGGCCCCGCAAAACCCCGGCCGAAGAGCCCATGGCGGTCTCCTGCACAATGGCCCCGCCCATGGAGTGGCCCATGAGGAAGGGGGGCTGCTCAAAGGCCTCCCCGAGGAGCCGGGCGAGCCAGGCGGCATAGTCGGCGATGCGGGAGCGCGGCGGACCGTGGGTTTCACCGTGACCCGGCAGGTCGAGGGCCAGGGTGTTGCAGGCGTCCTTCAGCCCGTGGATCTGGTACTGCCAGATGATGGAGTGTCCGCCCGCACCGTGCACCATGACCAGCGTCGGTTTGCCCTCCGCGAAGGGCTTCGGTCCGTGGCGGAACCCCACCCGGAGCTCTCTCAATTTTTCGATCGTCTTTACCATCGGATCATCGCGCTCCCCCAGGTGAGGCCGCCGCCGAAGACCGGCATGCAGATGAGATCGCCCCCCTGGATGCTCCCGTCGCGGACCGCCTCGTCCAGCGCGATGGCGCAGGAGGCGGAAGAGATGTTGCCGTAGCGGTCCAGCGTCACATAGAATTTCTCCAGGGGAATCTGAAGGGTCTTGGCCATCGACTGGAACATGCGCAGGTTGGCCTGGTGGGGGATGAACCAAGCGATATCTTCAACCGCCACGCCGTTATGAACAGCGGATTCCTTGATGGAGTCCACAAAGTGCCTGACCGCCACCCGGAAGCTGGCGTTGGCTTCGATCATGTTCAGGGTGTGGAGCTTCCGGTCCACGCTGTCGTAGGAAATGGGGGTCGTCCTCGAGCCGCCCCCGGGCATGAGCAGGTCCTGGCCGTTGGCGCCGTCGGTGTGCAGATGGGTGGAGAGGATTTCCGGCCCCTCCTTTCCCAGACGCAACACCACCGCGCCGGCGCCGTCACCCCAGAGGATGCAGGTCTTGCGGTCGGTCCAGTCCAGGGTGCGGGTCATGACCTCGGCGGCGACCACCAGATACGGTCCGGGCGGCTCCGGTTTTCAAGTACTGCTCGGCCACGTTCAGGGCGAAAATGAAACCTGAACAGGCGGCGGCCACGTCGAAGGTCACCGCCTGGGGCGCGTCCAGCTTGCCCTGCAGCCAGTTGGCGCCGGCCGGGCAGCAGGTGTCCGGGGTGATGGTGGCCATGATGATGAGGTCCACATCCCGGGCCGTGAGGCCGGCCGTATCCAGGGCCTTGCGGCAGGCCTCCAAGGCGAGGTCCGAGCTCGCCACGTCCGGCTCGGCGATCCGGCGCTCCCGCACCCCGGTGCGGGTGACGATCCACTCGTCGGTGGTGTCGAGCCCCATCTGCTGGAGATCGTGGTTGGTCAGGATTTTCGGCGGGACATAGGAGCCGGTGCCCAGGATTCGAATGGCGGCCATGCCTACTTGGCCTCCGCTGAAATACCTAGGCTTTTTTCTTTCTTGGCCACCGCCAGGCGGGTCTTGACCGCGGTGTCGGGAATCAGGCTGATGGAGTCGATGCCGCACTCCACCAGGAACTCGGCAAAATCCGGGAAATCGCTTGGCGCCTGGCCGCAGATGCCGATTTTGCGGTTTTTCTTCTTGGCCACTTCGATCACCTGCTGGATGAGTCGCTTGACTGCATCGTTCCTTTCGTCATAGATGTGCGAGACCAGTGAAGAGTCCCGGTCCAGCCCCAGGGCCAGCTGGGTGAGGTCATTGGATCCGATGGAAAAACCGTCGAAGATGTCGGCGAACTGATCCGCGCAGATCACGTTGCTCGGAATTTCGCACATGACGTAGATCTCCAGCCCGTCCTCCCCCTGGACCAGTCCGAACTTTTTCATGATGCTGATGACTTTCTTGCCCTCGGCCGGCGTCCGGCAGAAGGGCACCATGACCTTGATGTTGCTGAGCCCGACCTCGCCGCGGGCCTTGCGCAGAGCCAGGCACTCCATTTCAAAGGCCGCCTTGAACTTCTCGTCGTAATAACGGGAGGCGCCCCGCCAGCCGATCATGGGGTTGCTCTCGGCCGGCTCGTAGAGGTAGCCGCCCAGCAGGTTCTCGTACTCGTTGGTCTTGAAATCGGAGAGGCGCACGATCACGTCGTTCGGGTAGAAGGCGGCGGCGAT
Source organism: uncultured delta proteobacterium (assembly GCA_963704245.1). Classification (GTDB taxonomy): domain Bacteria; phylum Desulfobacterota; class DSM-4660; order Desulfatiglandales; family Desulfatiglandaceae; genus CAVPHJ01. The sequence goes on along the minus strand of CAVPHJ010000011.1, from coordinate 91,108 downwards.
CCGGCTGACGCCCTCGGCCAGCTTGTCCACGAAGAACTGCTTCTTGTCCTCGTAAACGGCCGTGATCTGATCGATCTTGTACACCACTCCGGCCACCCGCTGGTCGGTCTTGGCCTTCTGCCGCAGCGCGTCATACTCGAGCAGGGCGAGGGGGTGAATGCCGATGTGGGAGTTGATGATGAATTCCTCGCGGGCCAGTCCTACGCCGTCGTTAGGGATCATGCTCTGGGAAAAGGCCTTCTCGGGGATGCCGACGTTCATCATGATCCGGGTCCTGGTCTTGGGCAGTTCGTCCAGATTGAACGTCTCCACGTGGTGCTTGAGCAGCCCGTCGTAGACATGGCCGGTTTCCCCCTCGCAGCAGGCAACCGTGATCTTCCGGCCGGTCCGGATGCGCTCGTCCGCATCGCCGGTGCCGATCACGCAAGGGATGCCCAGCTCCCGGGAGACGATGGCCGCGTGGCAGGTGCGGCCGCCCTTGTTGGTCACGATCGCGGCGGCGACCTTCATGACGGGTTCCCAGTCCGGGTCGGTCATGCTGGTCACCAGAACTTCTCCGGGCTTGAAACGGTCCATCTGCAGGGTGGATTGGATGATGTTGGCCACCCCCTGGCCCACCTTGGTGCCGACCGCGGTGCCGCTCGCGAGGATCTCGCCGCGCTCGAGAAGCCGGTAGTTCTCGTAGGTGTTGGTGTTCTTCTGGGAGTGGATGGTTTCGGGGCGGGCCTGAACCACAAAGAGCTCGCCGCTGCCCGCGTTGACCCCGTCCCCGTCCTTGGCCCACTCGATGTCCATGGGCTTGAAATGGCCGGCCTCACGGCTGTAGTGGTCCTCGATGATGCAGGCCCACTCGGCGAGCTTCAGGCTCTCATCGTCACTGAGCACGTAGCGGTGGCGTTCGTCCAGGGTGGTGGGGATATTTCTCACCGTGGCGTCGTCTTCCAGGGAATAGACCATCTTGACGTCCCGGTCGCCGGGCTTGCGGCTGATGACGGCGCGTTTCCCCTGCCGCAGGGTGGGCTTGAAGACGTAGTACTCATCCGGGTTGACCGCGCCCTGGACCACGTTTTCGCCCAGGCCGTAGGCGGCGGTGATGTACACGGCGTCCTTGAAGCCGGTTTCGGTATCGATGGAAAACATCACTCCGGAGTAAGCCGCGTCGCTGCGCACCATCTTCTGCACCGCGATGGACAGGGACACGTCGAACTGGCCGAAGCCCTTGTCGTGGCGGTAGGAGATGGCCCGGTTGGTGAAAAGGCTGGCGAAGCACTTGCGGCAGGCGTCCAGCACGCTGATTCGGCCCCGGATGTTGAGAAAGGTGTCCTGCTGGCCTGCAAAGGAGGCGTCCGGGAGGTCCTCGGCGGTGGCCGAGGAGCGGATGGCCACATCGAGGTTGTCCTGCCCCAGCTGGCCGAACTCCTCGGCGAGCTTGTCGTAGGCCACGTAGATGGCCTGGGTCAGGTCGGGCGGGAACTCGGCATGCTTGATGATTTCGCGCACCTCGCGGCCTTTCCGCATCAGGCCGTGGAGATCGCCCGTATCCAGGTCCTTGAGGATTTTCTTGATCTCTTCCTCGATGCCGGCATACCTGAGGAAGTAGCGGTAGGCATAGGCCGTGATGGCGAAGCCGTTCGGGACCTTGATCCCCTTGTCCTTGAGCTTCTGGTACATTTCGCCCAGCGAAGCATTTTTCCCGCCCACGAGAGGAACGTCCCGGATACCGATTTCGTTGAACCAGAGGACGAACTTTTTTTCGTTCTTTCCTACCATGAGCGACCTCCTCTCGCTGCTTCGGTGCAGGGGATTGCGGCGGCCGGAGTCAGGGTCGATGGATCATTTTCAGACCTACCATCAATGCCGCTGGATGTCAATTGACAAAATTCCCTTGCGCGGCTTATAACATGCCCATATTCCGATGGTTTTTCTACGAATCGGGCGGACTCGTTTCTGCGCCGGACAACCCGCGGAAGCGGTCCTGGCGCTTTCGGGGAGGGGGCCCGGAGAAAAGGGGTCCCGGCGCAGAAACCCCCGCAGAGCAGAGCACGGCAAAAACATCGGCCCCGGTCCGGACCTGATTTCAGTTTGTGGAGGGAGCGTTTGAAGCCGACAAGAAACAAGGCCATCATCTACCTGGATCACAACGCCACCACACCGCTGGACTCTGAAGTGGCGGCGGCCATGCGGCCGTTCCTGGAGACCGGCTTTGGTAACCCCTCCAGCGGTTACTCCCTCGGTCAAGAGGCCAGGGAGGCGCTGGAAAAGGCCCGGCAGGAGGTGGCCGAGCTGCTGGGCTGCCGTGCCGGTGAGGTGGTTTTCACTTCCGGCGGCAGCGAGGCCGACAACCTGGCCCTGAAGGGCCTGGTGGATCTCCTGCGGCCGGCGGAGTTTCATTTGGTCACCTCAGCGGTGGAGCACCCGGCCATTCTGAACCCGGCCTGTTTCCTGGAAGGGCTGGGCGTGCGGGTCAGCCGGGTGGCGGTGGACCGCCACGGTTGGCTGGACCCGCAGGCGGTGGAGCGGGCGATCACGCCCCGGACCCGGCTGATCAGCGTGATGCTGGCCAACAACGAAACCGGCACCCTCCTGCCGCTCGGTGAGATCAGCCGGCAGGCCCGCGCACGCGGCATCCTGGTCCACACGGACGCGGCCCAGGCAATAGGCAAGATCCCGGTGGACGTCAACGCGCTCGGCGTGGATCTGCTGAGCGTGGCGGGCCACAAGCTCTACGGGCCCAAGGGCGTCGGCGTCCTGTACATCCGGGATGGAATCCAGTTGACTCCACTGATCCACGGGGCCGGCCAGGAAGGCGGCCGCCGGGCTGGTACCGAAAACGTCCTGCTGGCGGTGGGCCTCGGGACGGCCTGCCGGGTTGCGGCCCGGCGGCTGGAAAGCGACCTGAAGAGCGTGAAGGCCCTGCGCGACCGGCTGCAGTGCCTGCTGCTGGACGGAATCCCGGGCCTGGTGATCAACGGGCACGCCAGCGAGCGGCTGCCGAACACGCTGAACGTGGCCGTGCCGGGACTGGAAGGCGGCCGGATCCTGGCCGGGGTGCCGGAATTGGCGGCATCCACCGGCGCTGCCTGCCACGATCGCTCCGTTCAGCTTTCCCATGTGCTATCGGCTATGGGGCTGCCGGAAGAAATCGGCATGGGAGCCTTGAGATTCAGCCTGGGCAGGGAAAACGACCTGGAGCAGATCGAACGCGCCGCAGCCCTGATCATAGGACAGGTAAACAAGCTACGGGCGTAAGGAGTAAGGAGTAAGGAGTAAGGAGTAAGGATCAAGGGGTAAGGGTGTAGGGGGCCGGCGGAGGGCATAGCGCATGGGGCATAGGGCCGAAACCGGTGGCACCGTGTCCCTTACGCCTTGACCCTTGCGCCGGCTCAGCAGGATGACCGAAGGGAGAAAGAACGATGCGGAAAGGAAAGGAGTCTGAGGTTCCTGCCCTGTTGATCATCGACATGGTCCGTGACAATTTCGACGAGGCCAAGAGGCTGCCGATCACGCCGCTGGCCCGGGAGACGATTCCGGCGATCAACCGCACCATCCGGCATTTCCGGCAATGCGGCTGGCCCATCGTGTTCGCCACCGATGCCTATCACCTCGAGGATTTCATTTTCAAGGGCCGGATGGGCCCGCACTCCCTGGCCGGCACGCCGGGGGCCGAAGTCATGGATGAACTGGAGCGCCGGGAGACGGATTACTGGCTGCCCAAGCCCCGGTTCTCAGCCTTCTTCGCCACCGGCCTGGAAAACTGGCTTCGGGAACACGAAGTCACCCTGTGCGCCGTCGGCGGCGTGGCCACCCCCTTCTGCGTGTTGACCAGCGCGCTGGATGCCCTCTGCCACGGTTTCAAGGCCGTGCTGCTTGGAGGACTGCTCGGCGGCGCCCACGCGGGACATGCACGAGCAGACGCTCAATATCTATCGCCGGAACCCGCTCTTTCCCCTGCTGCGGGTTCAGGCTTCGGGCAGCTTTCTCGAGGAATCGGCCGGCTGGGCCGGGAAAACGACCCGGAACAAATCGAACTCGCGGCAGGCCTAGTCATAGAACACGGGAACAGGCTGCGGACAGGGGTAAGGATTAAGGATCAAGGATTAAGGATTAATGATTAAGGATCAAGGAGTAAGGATTAAGGATTAAGGATCAAGGATCAAGGATCAAGGGGTAAGCATTAGAGGGGCGGACGGAAGGCATAGGGCATAGCGCATGGTGCACAGGGCGGTCCGGATATCCTCCTTTTGGGTATCCGCAAAGGCCAAGAGCCATTCCCCAGCCGTTTCGAATTTCGAATTCTCTTGCACCGTGTGCCTTGAGCGCTGCGACCGGGCTGCCGGGTGCGGGATTCCAGGTTACAGGCGGTTTTTGCCTTGTGAAGCGAGGTCGATTCAGGTACCTTGGGCGGAAAGAAAGGGCGCCCGATGGGTGGATACCAGGGATGCGTCGAGCCGTTGATGGAGGAGGTCACCAATGAATCCATCGGTTGATGAGAAGCTCGCGGAAATAGAGGAAAAGGAAACGCTGGAGCCGTTGTGGGAGGACGACGAACGCTACCTGGAGCCGCAAGGTCCGGGCATCATGACGACCATCGTTGCCTTCGTCGCCCTAGGGCTTGGAGTGGTGGCGCTCCTCTTGTTCTTCTTCCAGCGGGACCGGGGACCGGATCCCATGGCTGAAAGCGTCTCTCAGTTGGAGGCCAAGCTGGCGTCCGTGGAGGAGCGGGCGGCCCGCATGGAAGGCCTCAAGAAGGAAGTGAGCCAGATCCTGAACGAGGTGGGGGAGTTCGGGGCCACGTTTTCCGGCCGAATGGATAAGGTCGGCAAAGATGTGGAGGCGCTGAAACAGGAACTGGCTGAACTGGGGAAAAAAACCAGCGCCCCGCCGCCGCAGCCGACCCCCAAGCCGACCCCCAAGCCCACCCCCAAGGTCGAGGCGCGCTTTCATACGGTCGTCCGCGGGGAGACCTTGTATTCCATCAGCCGGAGCTATGGGCTGAACGTGAACGACCTGATCCGGATCAACGATCTTGACCCGGGGGCCCCGATCTACGTGGGGCAGCGACTGCGGATTACGCCGGGCGGCTCCGGCTAGACCGGCCCTTGCCGGCCCTCCCCCCCGCCGGGCCTTTATCGGCCGCTGCCTGCTGCCAGGGGAGGGTCAGGTCGAGATGTTCCCCCTTGAAGCGCACGTAGAACTGGGAGGGTTTTTCGGAGAAAGCCTCGATATCCCGGTGAACGATGCCCTCGATGAGGCGCACTAAGGTTACCTTGAACTCCTTGTACAGGGACGGGTCCACCAGCCAGCAGTCAATATCGCCACCGACCTGTATTTCCCAGTGTGAGGCCTGACCCCGGGACTCGGGGACAAAGCTGAAAACGATGTCTACGCATCCGAAGGGCGTGATCACGCGCTCCTCTTTCTCTCCCAGGGTGTTCATCCTGGTGGAGAGGACCATATAAGGGACGGAAAGCGCTACAGTTTCCACATCAACCCCCGCGGCCCGAGCCGGCCGATCGCACATATTGTCGGTCTGAGTCTTCAGCAAGTTTGATGCCAGATGCCTAGCTTCTCCCACAAAAAGTGTTGATCCAGCGAATCCCGCCCGCCCGTCAACCCAGCACATCCGGCCAGGATTCCCGCGCCGCAGGAAGGGCGCCCCGCACAGCCCGTTGGGTTGACTACGGTTCCGTAACCGATATTTCGCGGGGGTAACTGGTCCTGGTTCCGCGATGATCACCCGCACAACCGCACGCGCTCGCCGGCCGCTCCGGAGCCGGTTTATGGACCTGCGTCACAGTTTGCCCATGCAGGGGAAACCGCGCGCGGGCCTGGCATCTGTCTTGCTTGCTATATTGGTAAGAGGCGAGTCCCCGGGACTCCCCTCTTTGCAAAACCAGCGCCCGAATAAGGCAAAACATCGGAAAGGGGGGCGCAAAACTACCGGTCTCTGTCACAAACGGGATACGGCCGGACCCTCGTCCTGCTGGAGGTTGTCACTCTTTTTGGTCTTCTTTGCTCTGCTGTATCTCAAATTTGGATGCGTTATGTGCCATCCGGAAGGAAACGAATCGTGGCGACACCAGTGAGAGTCCTTGTGGTGATGTTACTCCTCGCCCAAGCATCGATAGCCGAGGCTCACTTCTTCTACGTGGACAGGGCTGCTGCGGGTAGGAATAACGGCAATTCCTGGAAAGACGCGTGGAATTCTCTTGGCAGTATTCAGTGGAGTCTGGTGAATCCCGGTGATACCGTTTTCATCTCAGGAGGCAGTTCGTCCAAGACCTACCCCGAGTCTCTGGTGGTCGGCAGGAGCGGGAGCGCAGGCAATCCAATCACCATCACGAAAGCCTCAGAGGCGGGGCACAGCGGACAGGTAATCATTGACGGAAACCAAGTTCGCGATTACGGGGTCTTGGTGGAAGAGCGTGACCATGTCATCATTTCCGGGCTCCACGTTCGAAACTTCAAAGGCAGCGGTCAAGTGAGAGTGCGATATGCGACCGGAGTAAGCATTGCTGATAACGAAATTCACGTAACTGGACATGGCGGTGTCTATCTGCATTCGGTAAGAGACAGCTCTGTCAGGGGCAATCGCATCACAACTCCCGACTATTCACCCGCGCAAACCGATGGGATCTATTCACAGCTATGTTCAAACAACGTGTACGAAAACAATCAAATTGTCATTTCAAATCAGGCTGAAGAACCGCATTGTGATGGCATACAGCTTTTCGTGGACAGGGATATTACAGTGCGAAACAACTATATCGAGCAACGGAATCAAAAACGTATCAATGCGCAAGGGGTATTTGCCGAGGACTGTTATGGAGTCTTAAAGGCGTACAACAACATCGTGTACGCACCGAAAACAGAAAACGCACTTCTGATGCTGGTAATCTTGGCAAAAGGTGACGCAAGATTGAACGCTTACCACAACACTTTGATTGGCGGGGGGTGGGGAACGATTCACGTTAAAAATGCGCCCAATTCGAGCGTGAAGAACAATATTCTGGTGAATGATCTGCAGCGTGGGTGGACAATCAGAGTGGGCAACTCGAGCCGCACGGAAGTTGATTTCAACCTTCATTACGCCCGGAATTCCAGTGCTTTTACCTGCTACAACGAGGTAGCGAGAACATGGTCTGAATGGAAGGGGCTAGGTTTCGAAACAAACGGACTGAATGCAGATCCGGGACTGGTGAACGTGTTGGCACAAGCATTCGAGCCAAACAACGCTTCACCAGCGATTGATGCAGGGACCAGCCTGGACAGTGAGTACAGCAACGACAAGGCAGGTGTGAAAAGGCCTCAGGGAGGCAGATGGGATCTGGGGGCCCTCGAGAGGCACGATGAACGAAAGATTCCGAGCCCGCCGCTGAACCTCCGTGCCGGGCCTGCCGGCTGAGAGGGATTGGAATGGCACACGCGGAAGGGTGCGGCACATGTATTCAGAGGACCGAAATGATCGGCGGATTTCAGATGTTCAGTTGACAAAAGGCTGAAGCGCTTCGTAAATTGCCTCAACTCGCCTGTCCCAAGTGTTCTTGCCCGCTACCTCGATTCGCTCTCTGGTTTTCTCCGGACCGTGGTCGGTTACGGCTGTTTCAATGAGTTTGAGAAAATGCTCCTTATCGCTTCCAATGTGGATCAAATGCCGGTAAGGAAGCAGTTCGGGCATCGCGGTTGCGACGACGCTGCGGCCGGCGGCGAGATACTCATGCAACTTCTGGGGGTATCCGGAAAGGACGTGGCCCTCCAGATTGTACGGAATGAGCGCTGCATCAAACACTCGCAAGTAGTTGGGTAGATCAACAAGCTGCTTGGCCCCCAGAAAGTGAACATTCGTCCTCCTGGTAAGGCTGCGGCGAAGTGCGGTCCTCGGGAGAAAATCAGGCCCAATCAGGACGAAGGAGTAATTCGGGTACGCCGTGGAGGCGCGCAGGAGCAGCTCCATGTCGATATGATTCCCCATGATGCCGGCATAGCCGATGATGGGATGCGAAATAGCTGAAATGTCATGAGGGACTGGGAGATCCTGGCGCGTTGCTCTGTTGAAGATATCGAAGTCCACGCCGTTGGGGATGAAGTGCGTCCTAGGGTTTATGCTTTTTCTCCTCCTGGTTTGGGCGCGCGATGTGGCAAAGACGACAGTTGCCCGGTCGGTCAATTCGTTGTCGTATCCGCGAATAATATCCCTGATTCGAACGTTGGACGTGAAATCCGGGAATTCGTCATAGTTGTGATAACAGGACAGTTTCTCTCCTACTGTCCCGACGATCATGAAATCGTAGGGAGAATAGACCCACAGGATGGGGCAGCTAATCTTGAAATGATCCATTACCCTAAGAACATGTCTTCGTTTGATGGATGAGTTCAAGCGGACGGTGACGGGGACAGTCTTCCTAAGCAGCGATCTCGGCAAATGGCGGCGGCCGATGGGGAGCTCAGGTGGTGAGGATACGACGACCAGATTTTGAGCAACCAGGGAGTAATGAAGTTTGCCGATACTTCGCGATGCTTTCGCGAACTGCTCTAGGAGAGGCTCATTTACCCCTCTGCCGGGTTCAATATAGAAGACCTTGTGGTTTTTTGCGATTCTTGAAAAAAGCTTTTGCGACTCGCTCCAAAACCCATCCCATCGGCGGTTTCCCAAACACAGAAATGGCGGCCAGCTCATCGTTCCGTTCCCTGGGGAAAAGGCTTGTGATTCATGGTGAACTGCTCCTGAACGGTTGCGGCTCCTTCCCTCTGCGGAGCCACGCTGAAGCGTAAGACGGTCCTATACGTGGGCTGCAGGGGGAAAAGGTTCAGCGCCTTCGCCCAGCAGAACCTTGACGATCCTTTCGGCGGCCTTGCCGTCGCCGTAAGGGTTGGCGACCCGCGCCATGCGCTCATATGCCTCGGGGTCCTCCAGTAACTTCACTGCATTTTGAACGATGGTCGCCCTCTGCGTTCCCACGAGCTTGGCTGTGCCGGCTTTCACTCCTTCGGGCCTCTCGGTGACAGCGCGCAGCACAAGCACAGGTTTCCCCAACGCCGGAGCCTCTTCTTGAATTCCGCCCGAATCCGTGAGGACCAGGGTTGCGCGCTGCATGAGGTGAATCAGTGAATGGTAGTCCAATGGCGTTGTCAGGAGCACGTTCGGCACGTTTTCCAGGAGGCGGCGCACGGTGTGTTGGACGTTGGGGTTAGGATGAACCGGGAAAACGATTCCGATACCGGGTATGGGCATCTTGGCGAGATCCGACAGGGCCAAGCATATTCTCTCAAGCGGTCTCCCAAGGCTTTCCCTGCGGTGTGCAGTGACGAGAATGAGTTTTGACCAATCGGGCGGAAGCGGCAGGCCAGCGGTCTTCAGGGGTCGGGTCAGCATGAATTTCAACGCGTCAATAACCGGATTACCGGTAACAAAAACCGTTTCTTCTCGCACCCCCTCCTTCAGGAGATTCCGTCTGGCTTCATTGGTTGGCGCGAAATGGAGATCGGCAATCACGGATGCGATCCGGCGATTTATTTCTTCGGGAAAGGGATTTCGCTTGTCATCCGTGCGCAGGCCAGCCTCCACATGGGCGACCTTGATATGTTCATGATAGGCTGCAAGCGCCGCTGCGGGGACAGTGCTGGTATCGCCCTGAAGCAAGACCCAGTCTGGTTTTTCGGCTTGGAAAACGGCGCTGATCCCCGCGATCACTCTTGCAAAGACATCTGATGGGCTTTGGTTGTACTGCATCAGATTGAGATCGCCGTCAGGGGTGATGTCAAATGCCTTGAGAGCCTCGTCCAACATCTGACGATGTTGGGCAGTCACATAGACACGGGAGAGAATGCGCTGGGGATACCGAGTCAACTCCTTGATCACGGGCGCCATTTTGATGGTTTCCGGGCGGGTGCCCACGATCGAGACTACTTTGATCATCGGAAGCCCCTCAGAGACTTTGACCGCAGCGGATCAAAGCGAGTGAAAAACCGGTGCGTTGTCGTCCTTGCATCGTGGTGGTGCTGCGGGAAGTCAGCCCGGATAGGAAGGCGAATCCCCGGCAATCATCTGACGAAAGAGAAGCAAATAGCACACCAGGAACAGCTCACCGCTCAAGATACGAGGAAAAAACAGGGTTGATTCCTGCAAGTTAAAGATGAGAATCGCATAGATCGCCCAGCGCCCAAATACCTCGGGCCGGGTATGCCTGAGACAGGTCAGGTACCGGATCACCATGAGAGCGAGAAGGAGCAGCCCTACTCCCCCGGTCTGAATGAGAACGTCAAGGTAGCCCTGGTGGGCCTGATTGGGCAGATAGACATAGGTTTCATAGAAATCAGTCAGAAGGGTATTGTGAGGATCAATAACCCAAAACCCGCCATAGCCGTAGCCTAGCACAGGTTTGTTCGCGGCCAGGTGAAGGAGATCGCCCCAGAGATCCGTCCGGCCGGTGAAGGTTGTGTCCCTTTCCATGATGGAAAGGCCTTCAACGATCGGGTCTACACCAAGAACGAAAGCTCCGCAGAACAGGATAAGCAATCCCACACAGATTGAAAGCAAAAAAGAGCGTCCTACCCCCAGGGTTTCGAAGCGGCGATCGACAAAGACAACCGCAGCCGCAGCGGTAAGAAGGAGAAGAGTCAGCAGGGCGGTCATGCTGGCGGAGCCCACGAGGAGCAGTAGGCTAATCCCGAGCATGGCGTAGGCAAGAAGGTTTCGGATGGAAAGCGCAGGGCTCACCGCATGGGCCCATATGATGCAGGAGAGCACAGCAAACTGGCCCAGGTAGTTCTTCCCCACCGCAAGGGCGCGCCACGTGTGATGCACGGGATCCAGTGCTCCAGGAACGGTGAGAATGGCCAGCAAGCTGAGCGGGAGGTACAGGCTTAGAACCAGCTTCAAGGAGGAGAGGGTTTGCTGAGGCGAGGTGCTGTGTAGCAGGAAAGCGCTTATCACCACAAAAGATGTGAATAGCTGGAACAGACGTTTCAGCGACACTAGGGGATAGGGTGACCAGGAAATGCTCAGGAGACTCCAAAGGAGAAAGAGAGAAAAAAATAACTCCTTTTTCACCAAGAGCAGGAGTTGACGTGATTTCGGAAGAATAGCGAACAGGGAGATGAAGAATAGGGCTGTGTAGACCACCTGGTTTACGATATTCGAGGTTGTGATATTCTCAATATCCGTGATTCGCGGCTGAAAAGGCACGGATGTGCCGAAAAAGGTGAAAAAGAGATATACGAAAAAAGCTGCTCGGGACAGCACGGCATGTCGGCTGGGGTCGAGTATGGGGGTCATCGGGAGAAACTCATCCGCTGCAGCATGATTTGCCTTCAAGTATCATTTCGAGGCGCCGTGCAAGCGTGATCTCAAAACACCGGCGGCTCCCGCCGCAATCAGTCTCAGATCGGAAGGGTGAATCGTCGAAAAAGACAAGCTCAGTATCATAAACAGGGTCAGCGCAAAGACTGCGCTAAGCAGGGTGCCGAGGCCGAAGAACCACGGAATCGTCCCGGCGGCGTACAGGATGATCGTCTGAATCGCCAGGGGGGCAACCTTTACCGCAATGTTCACTTTCCTGAGCAGGAGAACACATATGGGATTGCCGATGTAGTTTCCTATGAGAGTGGCCAACGCGGCACCGAGAACACCGAACCGTGGAATGAGCAGAAGGTTGAGGCTTACGATGGAGAACGCCCGTACCGAGTTTTCCAGAAGGGATCGGACCGGGTAACCCGCGGAGGTCAGGGTGTAACCCATGATTTGAACCAGGATCTCCATGTGCAGAGAGATCATCAGGACTGTGAAAGGAAGATAACTATGGCTGTATCCGTCAGTGAAAAGTAACGTAATGAGAGGTTTGCCAAAAACTATCCCAAGAATCGCCAGAAAAGCAAGTCCGAAAGAGAGGATTCGCATGGAGCGCTGACTCAGCAGTTCGGCTGTCTCATGGCTGCCCTCAGACAAGAGCCTTGTCATGCGGGGAAAATACACGCTGGTGAACGATTCACAGAGACGCTGAAGTGCAACCGGAATCCTTTCGGCAACCGAGAAGGACGCAACGCTGGCAGGGCCGGCAAGCGCCCCCAGGCAGAATACATTCACCCTTCCGATGAGAAACCAGAGAAACCTTCCCAGGTGCAGTGGAAAAGCAAAGGTAACGATGCTTTTCAGAACAGAAGAGCTGAACTGGAAAGGTTTGCTGGGGGGCAGTCTGGTGTATTGGTAGAGTGCACTCAAGGCGAAAGATATGATAAAAGAATATATTAACCCTATTACTCCAAAATCGAAACCGACGAGAAAAAGTGCAGATAGCGCAACTCTCAAGACTCCGCGCAAAATGGCCGCAGCTGAAATGGACTTAAAATTCTCGATGCCTTGCAGCATGCTCATGAAGAGTTCATCAAGACTCGCGACCAGAGTCATCAAAGGGATGTAATACAGATAAGCAGCCAGGGTGCCGGAGGAATCGAATAAGCGCAGTACCTTCTCGGCAGACAAAACGATGACTGTCAGGACCATGATGGCGAGGATGCGAAAGGCGAGCACCGAGGCGATGATCTCGGATCGATTGCGGGCTGCGGATCGTGAAAGGTGCTGGGTTACGGCGGTCTTGCACCCGAAATCGACGAACATCACGAGAAAGTTAGTGACCGCGATGAGGAGGACGTAAAGGCCGTAGGCTGAGTCGGAAATCCATCTCACCGCAATGATCATTTCCAGAAAGAGACATGCAATGGAGACAGAGGAGCCGACACCGAGAGAGAAGACGCCGCTCGCGATGGTGTGGGGGGGTCTTTCTTTAGGGGTTGCAGGCGCGTTGAAGGTCATGGATAGGGACTCCATCGAGCAATGCGCTTTGAAGGGTGAAGCGCCGGACCCCATTCGCAGGTTCGCATCGTTAGAAAGGAAAAGCGTCGCCTGGGGAAAAGAGCATTGAGCGCAGGCGAGAGAGCTGTTCTTTTCGAAGGTATCTCTGAGTGGCCGTATCCGTTTGAATTGGGGTGTCTGAGAACCAGGCCGAGAAATAGCCGATCGGCACCAGAATACTTAGAAAGTCGGGTGGTCGCAACACCAAACGGAGAAGGCAGCGGCAGATTTCGAACAGGGGGTGGTAGCCGATCGTGAAGTCCCGCTTTCCTCTCAGGAGGGCCGCCCGGAATCTGCCGGCCGAAGCGGAGCCGGTGCAGCGGTGATGGTAGACAATGTGGTTGTCAAAGGAGCGAACAACCCACCCATGCATGCGGGCCCGAATCTCGGCAACTGCGTCTTCTCCGCCGATCTCAATGGGAGCCAGCCCGCCGATTTGATCGTAACAGGTTCGGTCAAACAGCTGGAACGGCCCTCCGACGCTGTTGGTGGAACAGGAGACCCGCTTGAATGCCCCGTTGCAGAAATCGTAGCGGATGCCCCCGGCGATTCCGAGGCCCGGGTGGCGGCAGAACTTGGACAATATGGCTTCGTAGTAGGTCGATGGAAAAGATACATCGGCATCAAGAATGCCGATAAAGGAGAAACTAAGGTGAGCGATCGTGGAGTACGCTTTTCTGATGGCGTGAACTTTTGATCGGAAGTTCCTGTGTTCCCGAGGTTCGATACGGATCAGGTGGATATAAGGGTGACGCCGGGAGAACTCCAATACGATCTGGTCAGTAGCATCCACAGAGCCGTCGCTTGCGATTACCCATTTTTTCGGTGGGATGGTTTGGGAGGTGACGGATTGAAGTGTCTTGTAAATGAACGCCTGCTCATTTCGGGCTGCGGTGATGAGAACATAGGAGTTGTCACGCAGGTGACCCGCCGACGTGCGGACTGAAAACAAGGCAGAAGATTTAGAAGCCATAATGGGAAGAGGTGTTTTCAATCAGAGAACCATAGGCTCGGCGCAAAAGCTCCTGCTGGGCCTGCCAGTTCAAGGGTCCCAGAATCCTCCTCTCGGCGATCTGGCCCATACGCTTCCTCGTTTCCGGATCGCCAAGAAGCGTGGTAACCGCGTCCGCGAAAGCGGCAATGTTGTTGCTACGAACATACACAGCGCTGTCCCCAGCGCTTACTTCCCCCTCGGTCTTGTAGAATTGTACTATCGGCTTTCCGAATGCCATGTATTCCATCACCTTGATCATGGTTGACTTGTCACTGAAGGCGGTCCGGAACTCGGGATCCACACACAGGTCGGCTGTGGCAAGCGCCTCACGCAGTTGCGGACCCTCCAAATAGCCCGTGAACTGAACGAACCGACTGAGACCCAGTGTCGTGCAGAGGTGCATCAGATCCCTGAGCTTTGGGCCGCTGCCGACAATCAGGAATTTGGTGTTGCGGATGCCCTTCTCGTAGACCAGGTGCTTCACGACGTGCAGCAGGTTGTCAACGCCGTCCTGAACGTCTATCAAACCGAGGTATACGACCAGATGGTCAAATCCGGATTTCAGGGAATGATTGGGATCCGAGTGCCGGATCTTGGTCAAGTCGGGTCCGTTGCGCACGGTGAACACCTGCTCCGGTCTCTTTCGACCCCGAGTCAGGGCAATTTGCTTGTAGCTGTCGTTGGTGGAAATCACCAGATCGGCGGCACGGAACGACAAGAACTCAGCAAACAAAAGGATCTTGTGAGCGAAGCCCCTTTTCTCGAATTTAGCCTGGTACACCTCGGGCGAGAGGTCGTGGTGGTCAAACACGAAGCGCACACCCAAGGGCTTGAAGAGGGTGGCGATGAGGAAGAAGAAATCGGGTGGGTTGGCGGCGTGAATGACATGGAACCTGGAGGTGAGGAAAATAGAAACCGCCAAGAAGAATGTCCAGAAAAATGAATTGAGATATTCAGGTATGTACTCCAGGGGTCTGTGCGCCTCGAGCCATTGGGGATAACGGTAGATGGTCACGCCTCGGAGGCGCTGCACCCATGGCTGATCTTCCCCTCGGGGGCTGATTACGGTCACACGATAGCCGGCCTCCCTCAGCGTGCAGGCCTCTGCCCAAACCCTCACATCGCCCGGGACTGGGTTGTTCTCTACAACAAGAAGAATGTGGGGTGATGTGGGCATGCTGCATTCGCTCCTTGAGGGTTAGCGTAGGGCTGGGTTACCGGCACAATCATGGGCCTTCGCTCATCTTTTGGCCTCAGGCACGGATGTGTCTGCATCGCCGCAGTATCGGAGCTAAGAGCTAAGGTCGAATTAGACCTAACCCGGTAAGCGTGGCCCGCATCTCGGATTCGGTGCCATCGGTTCTCGAGAATATATTGACCTCAGGCAGAGTATCCGAACGGACGTTGAGAGGGATGAAAGTTGGAATGAGGTTGAAGCCGTTGAGGTAGAAGTAGACAACCCCCTGATGCCAGAGAACGGCAAGGAGAAGATCGGTCCCGGAAGTCCAGCCCGTGTACCAGCTACCGAGAACGCCGACGGAAAGCTGGTTTGTCGCAGCAGTCACTTGGTCTTCCTCCTCGAGCAGGTACCGAACAGATCGCTTCCCTTGATATTGGTCCAGGAAAGCATAGGCGACAATTCTCTTGGTATCTCTTATGCCGACAAGGACACCCAGGCCGACTCCGGCATCCCCTGCCGCGGACTGGACGTTGAGCGTGGCAAAAATGCCCGTGTCATTTGTCGAAGCCGAAGGAAGATCCGATTTAGGGAAGATCGAGACTGGTGGCCGCATGCGGAAAAAGCCTAGGGAGGCTTCTCCCGAACTTCTTGCGAATACGTCCAGGGAATCCCCTTTCGGGGTAAACCGCACGTCACCATAGGGAACAAGACTGGTCCATGCTTCAAAATCAGCCACCGTTTCTGTGGTAAGGCCATAGGATGCCCCAGCCTGAAAAGTGATGCAAAGCGCAAGGACAAAACCATCTCGAAATATTCTGCGTGCCATCTTTAGTCCTCCATGTGGCCTGGTTGTGAAGAGAAGGTGAGTATCCATTCAGCGCCCGTTTCGGGTGTCATCCAAATCACCGACTATCCCATGTGCCGGTACACATATTCACCCAGAATCCGGGAAATGGGAAGTGGAAGTCTGGGAATGAACCCGTTCAGCATCCGATACTGAAACGAATCTTCTGCGGTGCGGTTTGGGATAACATGCTGGAATGGATAGAAGAATTCCGATACATCCATCACGTCGGTTCCCCAGCGATCTTTGTATTGGAGGAGACCGGCATTCCTTGAGGAAGTCCGGCCGAAGCTGAACACACGGTAGCCCTCCCGATGGGCTTCTTTGATGGCATACCAATCGAGAAAAGGATTGGTACCAAAGTGCCTGAATTCACTCAAGTCGGCAGAAAACTCTATTGACACTAGGTGTTTGTGTTTCAGTAGCATGCGGGTGGCTACCCGCTTCCCCTCGTGGACCGCAAAAAGGATGTCGACTTTCCCTTGCGGGTAAAACTGTTGCCAGATAGCCCGGATGAAACGGAACGGGAAAGGCGGCAGGCCCAGGCGTGTCCGGGTTTGAGAGAGAATCCGGTAGAAAGAGGCCATATCGGCATCGGTTTGCGCGTGTTCGAGTCTCAAGGGGGTTTTTCGGGCCCTTGCGATGCGTCTGCGTATGGACGAGGGATGCAGGTGGCCGCGGAGATCGGCGAGTTCGGCTTGAAGATCGAGGTAATGATGCTTGTAGTCGTGTTTCACGGCAAAACCCGATTCTGCAAACAAGGGCGAACTCATCAGGGTTCCAATCCGGGCATATCTCGCTTTCGCAGTTCGAAGGAGGGGCGGGACCGCGTCGAGGAGCAGTTTCGCATCATCATGCCCGGAAACCAGCGGGTCGCAGAGCGTGGCGAGAGGTATGCTGACCAGCCGGTTTCCTGTCATCCAGCTCTTCACGGCATAGATCGGGAGACCCGCCCGGAGTTCCTGGGTGTGAATGTCGCGGAGTACCAGGAAGTTGCCTTTGATGTGGGGAAAACTGCTCTCAATCACGTTTCGCCATTGCGAGGATTGGTACAGCCACCCCAGCGGGTGACGGTCGACAAACTCGTCCCACAAGGGGAAATCGCGGCGAGGGAGGATGCTGAGTGCGACGGCCTTCATTTGGCAGGAGTCCCGGCGCGGCGCCATTCAAGAAGATCCGGTTTCGGGATCGCTTCAACGGGCGGAAGGATCCCGGAGGCAGTCGATGATCTCCTGGGTGTCAAGTTGGATTGCGAATAGGCCGCCGCAAGGTCTTTGGGCAGAGCATGCCAGTATTGTCCGGCGTACTTGGCCCTGACATATTGCAGAAACTGCTCGTAATAGGAGGCCGGATACTCCTCAAAGGTGGGGCGGCCCCGAAAGCACATGTAATCAGGATGCGTGTTGAGGAGCGCCAAGCCGCTGTGTTCGGCGATCCAGTCGAGTTTTTGCATCCATATGTCCAAGCTTTTTTCCTTGAGCAGCACAAACAAGGTAAAATCCTGTGGGAGGGTGTAGGGGATTTCAAGATATCGGCGTTGCGGCGAGCGTCCCTGAACCAGGAATGGGAAAATGGTACCGACGGCGAGGCCCTGGGGTTCGAAAGGATCGGTATCGAACGTGGATGAGTCATAGGATATCTGCAGCTGGTGAAGCCATCTCAGATTGCAGTGCATGGCGGGCGAACGGAAGCCGACGGCACCCCAATGCTGGAGAAAACGGTTGATCATTTCCGCTCGCTGCCTGAATACCCGAGCCGATGAATAGAGTTTGCCGTCATGGTAAAGCCCGTGAAGTCCAACTTCGAAACCGTTGCTGTGAAGGGTGTCGCGCAAGTCGCCGGACACGGCATACCTGAGCGGCACGAAATTGAATGAGGAGCGAAAACCAAGCCGGCGCTCGATGGAGGTGATCTCCCTGCATCTTCCGTGGCCGCGGGCTGTGTCAACGTCGTGGGTGAGGATGAGGGCAAATCGCTTGCCGTCGGGCCATCCCGGCCATCCGGGAGGACTTGCCGCGGCCCGTGCGTCAATCGGCCAAACCTGGCCGACCCGCCGTCGCTTTTGCCGTGCGACCCGGCGCCGCAGGTCTATTTGGATGCGTCTTGGCACCGCCGGTCTCAGCTGGTAATAGAGGCGATTCATGAAAGGACCCATGAGCCCCTCTCAATTCGCATAATGAGTTGATTTCGCATGCCAATCTTCGCAAACCGATGCTTTGCGCAGGGGATCTTTCAGGACCTGTGCGACTTCGCTCACATAGGGTTCGTTCATGACGGTCTTGTGGTACCCGTTGACAAGATAATGCTCGACGCGGTATCTCGAAAATCCTCCCCATCCCAGAGTGGGATCATCGGGCGCGTTCCGAGACTGCCCCTTGACGGCGATAGTCACAAGAGGGCTCTCCAATGCTTCCAGGTTGATACAGGGCGTAGGCTCGGTTGCCGGCATAGATCGATTCCTGAAGGATGAACGGCCTGGAAAGGCGTTTTCGTTGAACGCCGGCGGACTGAAGCAGCTCGGTGAGGAGTGCTTCCCCCTGGATCATCGCTCTCCATCCCAGACGGCGGAGGGAATCGCGGAGATGGAGGAACCGCTTTTTTGCCCTTCAGGTTGCTGATCGTGTCAAACTCGACTGCGAGACGGCTTCTTGCGGCATCCCATCGGGTGGCGAATGGGCTTTTCCCTGAAATCGCCCTCTTTTCGTAGTGCGGTGTCGGGGCACTGATGAGTGCCAGAAATGCGATCCTCTCGTCCTGGAACTCCAGCTGTCGGGCCATTTCAAAGGCCACCAGCCCGCCCAGGCAGTACCCTGCCAGCAGATAAGGACCTTGGGCCTGAACGGTCTTGATTTCGGCGATGAACCTAACAGCCATGTCTTCCACGGAAAGAGAAACGATCTCCGTGCCTTCCAAGCCGGCGGCCTGCAGGCCGTAGATCGGATAATCCTGTCCCAAGTGCCTTGCAAAAGCGGAATACCGCAACACGTTGCCCCCTTCGGCGTGCATCAAGAACAGCGGTAGTCCCGGCCCCCCATCCTGGATCTTCACCAGGGACTTCCAGGAGGGTTTGAAAGCGTCGTCCTGCAGCAGAGAGGCGAGTTCCCGGATGGTGGGAGCGCGATACAAAGTGGCCAGGGGAAGTCTTTTCCCGAATTTCCGCTCGATTTGAGAGAAGAGCGTCACAGCCATGAGGGAGGTGCCGCCCAAGTCGAAATAGTTGTCCGTTACCGCCACTGAGTTTACTCCGAGAAGCTGTCGCCACAGTTTGACCAAATCGCCTTCAAGGGCATTTGCTTCAGGGTTGGGAATCTGCTGAACCTTCAGGTTGATTACCGGCGCTGCCTCTGCGGGGCGGCCGGGATCCCGTTCCCGGATGTCGGCGAGGCGCACGGGCGGTTTGGCAGGCTCGCTGGTAATCGGTCGCCGTGGCGAGTCGGGAGCGTCTATCCAATAGCGTTCTCGTTGAAAAGGATACGTGGGCAGCGGGATTCGATGACGCCGTTCATGTTGGTAGAATCCTTTCCAGTCGATGGTGACACCGGAGGCCCAGAGGCTTCCCAGGGCGTGCAGCAGGATCTCAAAGTCGGAGCGGCGCTCCTCGGGGTGTCTCATGGATGCCAGGATGGGCGGGGGATTGTCCTGCAGATGCATTTTCGCCAGGCTGCTCAACGTGCGTCCTGGACCCACTTCCAAGAGGAGAACCCCGGGAATCACCGACACCGTGTCGAGGCAGTTGGAGAACTGAACTGCATGGCGCAAGTGTTCCGCCCAGTAGCCGGGGCGGAGGGCTTCCTCTGGGCGCAGGTATGTGCCGGTGAGGTTTGAAAGCACCGGGATTTGCGGCGGTCGCAAGCTGACCTGGCTCATGATTTGCGAGAACTCACCCAGCACCGGCTCTGTCAGAGGCGAGTGAAATGCACGGGAGGTATGCAGGAATTTGCAGTCTCAACGCTTTCATTTGCAGCTTTTCGCGTAAGGCTTCCAAGCTGGCCCTTTTCCCCGAAACCACACACAAGCGGCTGGCGTTTACAGCCGCCAGTGCAATGTCCGGCGGCAGGAACGGCAGGACATGCTCCGCTGCCGCGGAGACGGCCAGCATCGCGCCCTCGGGTAGTTCCTGCATGAGGCGCCCCCTGGCGGCAACGACGCGAAGGGCCTCTTCCAGCGTCATCACGCCGGCAACGCAGGCGGCGACATATTCCCCAATGCTGTGACCTACCAAGGCCCTTGGTTGGATTCCCCAGGATTCCAATAGGCAGCTTAGCGCATATTCCACGACAAACAGGGCGGGTTGGGCAATAGCAGTCTCGCTGAGCCGTGAAAAGGCCTCCTGGGTCACCCTGTCCGCAGGAGGATACAGAAGGGTTCGCAAATCCAGGTTCAGCTCTTGGCGCAACTTCGAGGAGCACAAATCCACACACTGCCGAAAAGTCGGTTCGCCGTCATAGAGCTCTCGGCCCATGTTCACGTACTGGGAGCCTTGACCCGGGAACATGAACACAATGTCGGGATTCTTTAGATGGGGCAGATCCGGCTTCACGGTTTCCTGACGGCGTTCTGCGTGGAGACGATGAAGAGCGGTTTCCCGGTCGCGAGCCAGGAAGAACCGTCGGAAATCGAGATCCTGCCGGCCGATATTCAGCGTATAAGCTGCATCCGCCAGATCCGTTCCTTCGTCCTCCTCAAGATAACGGGCGAGATCATTGCTGCGGGTTTCCAACGCATTGAGCGTGGCTGCAGAAAGAGTCACCAGCTTCCACGCACGAGACGGGCCGGACGGTCGGTCTTCAGGAGCCTCTTGGAGGATGACATGCGCGTTGGTCCCTCCCATGCCAAAGGAGCTGACACCGGCTCTTCGCGGAAAACCCCTGTCGGGCCAATCGGTTCTGGTGCCGTTGACATAGAAAGGGCTGTGTTCCAGTTTCAGCTGCGGGTTAGCCGTACGGTAATGAAGGCTGGCGGGAATCGTTCGGTTCTCCAATGCCAGTATCGTCTTGATAAGCCCGGCGATTCCGGAGGCCACATCCAGGTGCCCGATTCCTGTCTTGACTGAGCCGATCGCACAAAACCTCTCCTTTTCCGTGTGGGATCGGAAGGCCTGAGTCAAGGCGGCCACCTCGATGGGATCGCCGATAGGCGTTCCGGTGCCGTGGGCTTCAACATAGGTAATGCTTTCCGCAGGGACATCCGCCGCTGCCAGGGCGCCGGCGATTACTTCTGCCTGAGCGGAGACACTGGGAGCGGTAAAGCCCGCCTTGGCTGCCCCGTCGTTGTTCACGGCGCTTCCCAGGATGACAGCACGGATGGCATCCCCGTCTGCGGCGGCATCCTCCAGGCGTTTCAGAACCACGACTCCCGCGCCGCTGCCGAATATGGTGCCGTTGGCGGCGGCGTCGAAGGCCCGGCATCGGCCGTCTGGAGATACGATGCTGCCTTCCCGATATTGATAGCCTGCCTTTTGGGGAATGAGAACCGAAACTCCGCCGGCCAGTGCCATGTCACATTGAAAATTCTGCAGCGACTGCATTGCGAAATGCACAGCCACCAGGGATGTGGAGCAGGCTGTTTGGATCGTGACGCTGGGACCCTTGAGATTCAGTTTGTAGGACACTCGGGTTGCCAGGTAGTCTTTCTCATTGCCCAGTTCCAGTTCGAGATCTTCGCTGAGCGTGTCCCAGTCGTAGTTGGGGACGAGGTTGCGCAACAGGTAGCGGTTCATATTGCAGCCGGCAAAGACCCCTACAGGTCCCCCATGCCGCTGGTGATCATAGCCCGCGTTTTCAAAAGCTTCCCAGCAGCATTCGAGAAAAACCCGGTGCTGAGGGTCGATCAGCTCCGCTTCTTTAGGGCTGTAGCGGAAAAGGCGGGCGTCGAATTGCTCAATGTGTTCCAGCACCGGGGCGGCTTTGACGTAGCCAGGGTCCAGGAGTCGAGCTGGATCGACGCCGGCTGCCAGCAGTTCCTCATCGGAGAAAAACCTGACAGACTCCCGGGAATCGAACAGGTCTCGCCAGAAGGCCTCCGGGTTCTCTGCACCGGGAAAGCGGCAGGCCATACCCACCACTGCGATGGAGTCCCTGGCTAATGCTCCGCTGGGGTCGGTCATGATATACCCTGGATGGATGCTTTGGGAGTCAGCCGGCGGTTTCTGGATGCGCGGGCCCGGTCCGCTCTCGCTCGCATTTGGCGAACATCCAGGGCCTTCTTCTCCCCCTGCAGACAGCCGGCGATTCCTCTCACCGTAGGAAGCAGAAAAAGGTCCGCGATGGAAACCCGATCGCCTGCCAGGCCCTTGAGCCGGTTGTACACCTGCACCGCTTTGAGCGAGGTCCCGCCTAGGTCGAAAAAATTATCCGTTGTGCCGATTTCGGCCAGTTGGAGGACCTCTTTCCAGATTTCAAGAATTTGCTGCTCCAACTCGTTTCGCGGTGGGAGGAGGTTGGCCGAAGTGCGCCGGTCCGGCTTGACGGCTGCCAAGGCCAGCCGATCCATCTTTCCGCTGGGAGTCATCGGCAGGTCTTCCAGGATGGTGAAGACTGAAGGAACCATGTATTCCGGGAGCATATGCCTGAGGTGACCGCGCAGGTCCTCCAAACTGATTTTCCCCTCTGGGCTTGGGACCACATAGGCGCTCAAACTCGCATCATAGGAGTCCCCACCGCTGGGCAACACCGCCGCCTGCCGGACTTCTGGAAGCGTCTCGATAGCTGATTCCACTTCTTCAAGCGCCACTCGGAACCCTCTGATCTTAATCTGGCGATCCGCGCGGCCAATGTAGTCCAGGTTCCCGTCTTCGAGTTCCCGGCCCAGGTCGCCGGTTCTGAAGAGCCGTGCGCCGGAATCAGCTGCGAAAGGATGTTTGACGAACCGCGCATCCGTCAATTCAGGGTTGTTCAGGTATTCTCGAGCCAGGCCCTCTCCGCCCACGAAAATTTCACCGATGCTGCCGGTGGGAACGGACTTGAGATCGCCGTCGAGCACGTAGATCCGGCAATTGTCGATCGGTCTGCCGATGGGGACCCTCACATGGCTGGGATTCAGATCAGCAATATCAAAGCAGGTCACGTCGGCCGAGATCTCAGTCGAACCATAAAGGTTGAGTAGCCTGGAGCCGGGCATGACTTGTCTGAATCTCTGAGCTAACTGGAGGGGGAGCGTCTCTCCGCTGGACACCCAGAATGTGCATCGCGGAATCCGGGTTTCCAGGTCAGGATGGCATTCCAGGAGCGAGCGCAGCAGGGAGGGCACGAGAACGATTCGTGTAACCTGAGCCTGGGCGAGGTGGTCTACCAGTCGGTAGGGGTCCCGAACGATGTCATCCGGGATAATGTGGATCGGAATCCCCTTCAGCAGAGGTCCGAAGACCTCCCAGATGACATCCACGAAATTGAGGGAGGTCTTCTGCGCGCCTGCTTCTCCCTTCCGAAAAGGATATTCTTTCCACATCCAGTGGAAGCGGTTGAGTGCGCCTCGATGCAGCCCCAGCACTCCCTTCGGCATGCCCGTTGAACCCGAGGTGTAAAGGACATAGGCGGGCGAATTGCTGTCGTCGCCGCCGGAAAGATTGCTGGAGTCCTCTTTCTCGATTTCATCCCTGTGTGCACCCAGTTGAATCAGCTTTCTCGAACTCAGCTGCAGGGCTGCCGCCCCCATGTCATCGACCAGGATATTTCCAAGCTCGGCATCGGAAATGATGAAATTCAACCTGCCCCAAGGGTAATTCGGGTCCAGCGGAACAAAAGCTGCTTTAGCTTTAAGTACTGCCATGAGGCCAATCACCATCGCGTTGGAACGCTCGAGGCAGATCCCGACCAGACTTCCCGGAGTCACACCGCGACCGATCAGGAATCGAGCCAGTTGGTTGGCCCGGGTGTTGAGCGCGCCGAAGCTCAGCTGCGCTTGCCCATGGTGCACGGCGATCGCTTGCGGGGTGAGGGCCGCCTGTCTTTCAAATAAATGGTGAATGCAATTCATGATCTCTTCCTCTTTGCTGGCAGGGCAGTCTTCCTGTGGCGGAATCCTAGACGGTTTTTGCTATGTCTGAAAATGATCACCATGTGAAGCAGGGTGACTTATTAAGGCACATCCCAGGCCTGCCGTTCTGTGCCCGAATTGGACTGCGGGACTTCTTTTTCGAAGAAGCCGCGCGTCGGGCAGCATGAACTAGGCAGGGATCCATGAATCGCGACAGCGGCAATGACCCCCGGACGGATGTCCAGAGCCTGAACAAGCCAGCTGGAGGCCGAATGACCTGAGCGCTCAACTCTGGCAGAGCGCAGATCCCCCCGGCTGCGGCAGACGATTTCAACCTGCTTCAGCCCGCCGGAAATCCCGCAGCCGATCCCCTTCAGGACCGCTTCCCTTTGGGTCCACCACTCATAGAAGAACCTGGTGCGTTCAAGCTTTGGCAGAGTAGCGTATCGGTGCCTGTCCGCCGGAGCGCCATGGTCGGCCAACACCCCGGGCATGTCCGGGAACTCCCGCATGGACTCGATATCCACGCCTACCTCTCCCACCCGTGAGAAGACGTACAGGGCGAGCTCTTGGGAATGAGCGACATTGAAATGGATCGACCCGCCGGGAGCCACAGTTGAAAGCGCAGGTTTTCCATGCCCGCCGTAGTGAAATCGCAGTTCGGAAGGCTGGTCTCCAACATAGCGTGCAAGGAGGATTCTCAGCAAAGCGCGCCGGACCACGTACCGGTCTCGGACCAGAGGGATTCTGAACCGGGCTGCACGCTCCCTTTCATCCCGGGAGAGCAGCTGACCGAGCTGCTTATTCAGTCCGCCTGGAACATCCAGCCCGGCAAGCCCCAACTCGACGGGCCCGGGGGGAAGGGTCAGTTCCCGGAAACCCATCAGGCATTCCTGCCGCCCGGCGGCGGTCATCCCGCCCCAGGACGAAACGGCCTCCGGGGGGATGACCCTGCCCGGGGTCTTCTGAACGCGCATCGGTTTGCTTTCCGCCTGAATCATATTATCCGACATGCCTGTAAAGGAGTCCCCCCGCAAGTCGGAGCAGAGGGACGGGACAGTGGCGCAGCATCCTTCGGGCGCCGTTTCCGTTGGGCCCTGATGGAATGAAAGCCTCTTTTCTCAGATCATAGCGATGGTACTGGATCACCGTTTCAGAAGCCCCCCAGCCTCGCTTAAACTGCAGCAAACCGGCATCTGTGATGTCGGTTCGCCCGAAGCTGAAAGACTGGTAGCCGTTTTCGGCGTACCAGCGGATTGCCTCCCAGATGACCAGGTTGCTGGCTCGATGATGCTGAAACCGTAGATCGGACGCCCCGAACTTGTACAATGCGTTCGTACCGAAATGGAAGAGATGGCGGCGGAAACGACCGAGCTGCCGACCGAGGCCAGGACTACGAAGCCCTTCGAGGGAGACAGGATCTCATGATGGATATGCTGGAAGAAACTCCAAGGCTGGGGCGGCACGCCATGCCTCTTTCGCGTGGCGCAGTGCAGCCGATAAAACTGCCGCACAGCATCAAGCGTGTGATGTCTGCTTGCAACGACGCCGCTGCGCTTTGCTTTCCTGATGTTCCTGCGAGTGCTGTCGCGCAGTCGCGAAAAGATCCCTGCCGGCTGGAGTCTGAGGTCCAAGCCATGATGATCAGTAGCTGGAAAAAGGGACAACCCCCTGCAATTGGCTGGCTCCTCTGAGCTCCAGATGCCGCCAAGCCCTTCCTGCCGTACCTTGCGAGTTCTCGAAAAGGAGCGGGAAGTCGGTCTCGTCGGTGATCATCGGGGAGCAGAAATCCGAGAAAGGAAGGAAATCCCTCTTTTTCCTGTGATATGGCTTCTGACTTCCATGGCGGGAAGGGCGGCCAGGATGCGTCCGTTGCGGAGTCTGGCCAGGTAGCGGGGAGTGTAGCCATAAGCATCCCGGAGCACGCTCGTCCAGCAAGAGGACAGGAAGAAAGACGCTTCCTTGCAGTGCCTAACTGAGTCGTCCCAGCCCGGCCAGCTGGTGGGATCAATAACCTTCACCGAGGAATCCATCGAATAGACTCGTTACCTGATCTGGTTAACAGCGTAGTGCTCTACTCCAGAATGGCCTGCAGCTGGTCGCAAACGTAGACGATTTGCTCTTCTGAAAGTTCGGGAAACATGGGCAGTGATAGGGTCTGCGCGGCAATCCCTCGGCCACCGGAAAAGTGCCCTTGGTCAAGCCAAGGCTTGTGTAGGCCTCTTGGAGATGGATGGGAATGGGATAGTGGACACCGCACTGGACCCCGCGCTGCGCAAGTGCCTCCTTTACCTTTTCGCGCTGCCGGACTCTGATCGTGTATAGATGCCACACGGGCTTACCGTATTCTGCCGCAAAGGGCAGTCCTGCCGGCCCCGTACCTGCAAGGCGCGTGTGATAGGCATTTGCATGGTGCAGGCGGAGCTGGTTCCAGCGAGGAAGATGTTTCAGTTTCACCCTGAGGATTGCCGCTTGAAAACCGTCCATTCTGGCGTTCCAGCCGATGCGAACATGGCGGTATTTTTCAACCTGACCGTGATCCCGGAGGATTCTGAGGCGCGTCGCCAGGCCTTCGTCATTGGTGACGACCGCCCCGGCTTCGCCATAGGCACCCAGGTTTTTCCCGGGATAGAAACTGAAAGCCCCGGCGTCTCCAATCGACCCGGCCCTGGCGCCTCGATATTCCGCCCCATGGGCCTGGCAGGCATCTTCAACCACACGCAATCCATGCGCCGCAGCAAAGCGCATGACCGGGTCCATATCGGCGGTCTGACCGTAGAGATGGACGGGAATAATAGCTCTGGTACGCGGCGTGACGGCGGATTCCAAGAGGCTGGGATTCAGGGTGGAGGTCTTTTCATCGACATCGACAAATACCGGTTTCGCGCCGCAGAAGCTGATGCTCTCGGCGGTGGCGATGAACGTGTTGGGCGCGGTGATCACTTCGTCACCGGGTCCTACGCCTAAGGCGATGAGGCTGAGCCACAGGGCTTCTGTCCCGCTCCCGACTCCGATGGCATGCTTACACCCGCAAAACGCGGCAAAGTCCCGCTCGAAGGCTTCCACGCATGGCCCGCCGGCAAAGGCGCAACTTGTCAGCACACCCTCCAAGGCAGCCTGGATATCGTCCCGGATGGAGTCGTACTGCTGGGCAAGGTTCAAGAACGGAACTTCCATGCTAACCCTTTCCGATCGTTCTAATGGGTTTGGCCGGATTGCCGGCCACGATGGTGTTCGGGGCGACATCTTTCGTGAGGACGCTGCCGGCTCCAACGATTGCGTTTTCGCCGACCGTGACTCCACACAAAATGGTTGCGCCGGATCCGATGGAGGCACCCCTCTTCACGAGGGTGGGAATACATTCCCAGTCGTTCTCGGTCTGCAGTGTGCCATGCGCCGAAGTCGCTCGAGGGTAGCGATCGTTGACGAAGGTCACGTTGTGCCCTACGAACACGCCATCTTCGATGGTAACCCCTTCACAAATGAAGGAATGGCTGGAGATTTTGCAGTTCCTGCCGATCGTGGCCTTCTTCTGAATCTCGACAAAAGCCCCGATTTTGGTGTTCTCCCCGATCTCGCATCCGTAGAGATTCACGAAATCCTGGATCAGAACGCCTTTCCCCAGTCTTACATCATCAGCGATGCGTCTAAGCATGTGCAACCCGAAGTTCACGCGCGCTTCCTTCCCGCTTGAAAAGCGGGGATGCTGAAGAGGGGCAGTGGTTGAGCAGGACATTCATGCCCTTGTTTCTGAGAGAAACGGTTGCGGCCTCCAGAACCCTGACCACCTGAAGACCCTCTGTGCCGCTGGACCTGGGCTCCTTCCCGCTTCTGACGCTTTCCAGAAAGTGTTCGCACTCCAGCCTCAGGGGTTCTGCGTGGTCAAGATGGGGGGCATGCATATCTCCATAGTGGTAGGCGCAGTTGAATTCCGCGAGAGTGCTGTAGTAAGGGGGGGCTTCGACGCGCTTGTCGTAGATCCTGATTTTCTCCAGAGGTTCGGTGTCGTCATAGAGAATCATTTTCTTGCTTCCTACAAATGTCATTCGCCTGACTTTGCTGGGGTCGAGCCAACTGTTGTTTACGGTTGCGAAGCCTCCATTGGAGAACTCGAGAGTCATGCTGATCACATCTTCGATTCCGTAACGGAGGTGTGCCTTTCCCTGGCAGTTCACTGAGGTGGGGAACTCGCTCATGATGTACAGGATGATGGAAATATCATGGGGGGCCAGGTCCCAGGCCACGTTGATATCGTTCTGAAACAATCCCAAGTTGAGCCGGTTCGAGCTGATGTAGTACAGCTCTCCGATCTCGCCGGAATCAACGATCTGTTTGATACGCCGGACCGGCGGGCTGAAGAGGAACGTGTGCCCTACCATGATTCTGAGGTGGTGGTCGGCGGCGAGGCTGATAAGCTCTTGGCATTCGGCGCTGGAGCGTGCCATAGGCTTTTCGATCAGGACGTGTTTCCCGGCCAACAGAGCCGCTTTTGCCAAAGAGAAATGGGTGTTGACCGGAGTTGCGACCACGATCGCACCGATGCCCGGATCCTCGAAAAGATCTCTTACATCGGATGTGGTCTCGATGTCGGGATGGGCTTTGTGAACGATGGACAAGCGATCTGCATTGAGATCGCAGGCGCGTTTCACCCGGCATCCGTCCAGGGAATGGAAATTGCGGATGAGGTTCGGACCCCAATATCCGCATCCGGCAACGCCGACTTCCAGTACTCTCGAGGTGGTGCTCCGATTTCGCATGGTCTACCCCACTGCGACAAGCTTCCAGACCGCCAGAGGTGTCGCGAATAGAATTTTCAGGTCCAGACGGAAAGATCGGTTCTGTTCATAGTTGATGTCCAAGCGTATCATCTCTTTGAAGGACAGGCTGTTCTTGCCCTTGACCTGCCACAGACCGGTCATGCCTGGGAGGGTATAGAACCTTCGTTTGTGCCACAGAAGGTATTCTTGATATTCACAGGGCAGGCAGGGCCGGGGTCCGACCAGACTCATTTGACCCAGAACGACATTGAGCAGTTGGGGAAGTTCGTCAAGCCCCGAACGTCTCAGGAGTCTGCCGAGGGTGATGATCTGGGGGTCGTCGTCGTCCAGTTTCTTCATCGGATAGATCTCTTCCCGCACCAGTTCACGGACATAGCTGCGATGTTTGTCCTGGTCGGATCCAACCTCCATGGTGCGGAATTTCCAGATTTTGAAGGGCTTGCCGCGAAACCCGATGCGTTGTTGGCAGAAAAAGACAGGCCCTGGAGACACGATTTCGATCCACGCCGCGACGAGCAGGAAGAGCGGCAGGAGCAGAATGAGGGCGGGCAGGGCGATCAGAAGATCAAGGCCCCGTTTCCAAAGAGGAATGCCTCTGGCCAGCCAGGGTTCCAGCGGGAAAGCTGGGTTTGCCTCCGGGGAGGCTCGAAGCTCAGTTGGCTGCGTGCAGAGAGATGTGCCGACCGATTCGGGGTCGGTGCAGCCAGTGCCTGCTGGAGAATCCGGTGCAGCATGGGATTCGGGGACGGGGGGTGACATCATCCCTGATGGGTAGGCAAGGACAAAGGAGTCAAACGGAGGAAGATGCCCGGGAAGCGTGCTGATGAGTTGATGAAGGAAATGGTGTGCTCCCTCGGGCGGGGTGTCGACCAGAAGGACCCCAAGGCTTTCGCTGTCGAACCAGCCGAGTTCGTCTGTGGAACGGGCGCGTCTCCGAATGGCGGATAGCAGCTCGTCCATTCCGGCCGGATCGCTGCGGAGCTTCGCTGCATCCAGGATGGCGATGGAGAACGCAACGCCCGTCCGGTCGGTCCTCCTGCGCTCCCTCTCGATGACGGCTCCGAATTCACGATGCGAGCGTATTTCTTGGTGAAATGCCCTTCTTGCGAACGAAGTGACTTTCTTGCCGGCGTTGGCCACAGGCGCCCTTTCTGATGTGATGGACCTTCCCCTCGTTCTGGCTGCAGTCTCTGCCCCGAGTGATGGTCTAGTAGGAGTTTGAGCCGTCACGCAGCTCATAGCTGAAGCCCAAACTGACCCCTCTAAAAAGAAGTAATCTCTCGACATACTGGTTCACGAACTTGTTAGCCTCGGCGATAAAGGTCTTGGGAACATAGACAATGTCAAAGGGCTGCAATTGGAGGGTGTGCCCGGAGGCAGTTCCCCTGACAGCCTCTTTGAGGTCCACGCGGATTGGGAAGGGACGATTGTCCAGACCCTTCCTGATGACGAGGGTGGCCTCCAGTTTGGCTGTTTCCATCCAGCCTTCTGATTTGATTACCGCCTCCAGCGGTGTCATTCCCGGTGTGAGGTCCACCAGGCCTTGGCGATTGACCTCTCCGGCAACATAGACTCTTTGGGCGGCGAAGGAGCGAAGGATCACGGAAACCACAGGGCTTTTGAGTTCTTCAGAGTAGCGCTTTGTGAGGGCATCGTCCAACTGACTCGGCGTCAGGCCTGCAGCGACAAGGTCATCGACCAACTGCAGAGAGATCCTTCCGTCCGGCCGCACCTGGACGGTGTCATTCAGTTCGGGGTTGTAGAAGAATTTGATCTGGAGCTCGTCCCCGCGTTGGATCACGTATTTTTCGGGTTGGGAGTCTTGGGCCTGTGACAAGGAAACAGGCCCGCCCAGCCCACGATCTGTTGTGGCGCAGCCGCCGAGCCCGAACAGGATAGCCAGAGCGGCTAAAGGATAGAGTCTTCTGGTCGCCATCTATTCTTCTCCTGGCATTGTGTGACGTTGCCGAGTCCAGGATCCGCAGCGCTTTTCATGGGGAACCATGTCGAAACCTCACTCAGGCTGCTACAGACGGGCGTAGAGCCATTTGGGGATGTAGTATTTCCTGCGGTTCAGCAGGACACCCATGACCGGGGCACCGGTCCGTTCCAGCAGCTGCTTTGCCCGAAGGGCAACTTGTCGTCGAGTTCTGCCCGAATAGATGACCAGCACCGAACCGTCGACTTTTGAGGCGATTGCCCGGCTTTCGGGATAGATGCCGACAGGTGGCGTATCCAACACGACATAGTCCATACTCTGACGGGCTTCAGTCAGAAGACTTTCGAATTCCGAGTCTTCGAACAGCCCGGATACCAGTCGCGGCTTCGTCCCGCAGGTCAGCACATACAGGGATTTTGAAGAGATCTCATGGATTGCACGAGAGAAGTCTGTCTTACGGTCAAGGATGTCGGACAGACCGGGTGATCGAGGGATGTTGAAACTCTCGTGAACGACAGGATGTCGCAAGTCGGCGTCGACAAGCAGTACCTTGCGCTTGTACTGCAGAACCAGTGCAGCAGCGAAGTTGATGGCGGAGGTGGAGCACCCATCTCCGATTCCGGTGCCGGTAAACATAATGGCTTTGGTGGGCTTGGGTGTCTCAAGATTGATAACCCGGTGACCGAGACCTTCATATTGTTCAAAGGCCGGGGGCTCGAAGTCAGGAGTCGAACCAGAGGCA
Organism: uncultured delta proteobacterium; assembly: GCA_963704245.1. Lineage (GTDB taxonomy): Bacteria > Desulfobacterota > DSM-4660 > Desulfatiglandales > Desulfatiglandaceae > CAVPHJ01. The sequence continues at coordinate 59,810 of CAVPHJ010000011.1, read as the reverse complement.
GATCTTGGGGGCGTCGTCAGCAGCGGCATTGCCGTTGAAGGCAAAGGCATTGAATCCCGCTGGGCTCGCTCAAAGGCCTGAACCGTTTTCCCCACCGACCGCTCCGTGGTGCTAATCGCTAAAGGGTGAGAGGATCGTTTCCGTCAATTCCATCCCTAAACTGAACTGCAAACGCTATGCCGCAGAAGCCGGGTGCCGGACTTACACAGAGCGCAAAAAAGCGAATTTGCCTCCGCTCCGCAACTCCGGTATCGAGGCCAATACGGGCAGACGGAGGAAATCCTCAACCTCTTCCGGTCTTTCCAGTGTGTCGCGCATATACTCCAGGGTAAGAGCAAGAAAAAATGATCCAATAAGGCCAAATAGAATTCCAATTAAAAGCATTAGATTGATATTTGGTTTAACAGGTCGCAATGGTGGTTTTGCTGCTTCCATAATGCTGAAATTCACGATTTTATCCGAATCCATCGCCTGGGAAATGCGTGATTCCTCCCTCTTCTTCTGATAGAGACGAAAGCTTTCCAAGGCCACATCCGCCGCATACTGGAGCTGTTTGAGCTCGGATTCTAGGCTATTCAGGCCTCTGAGGTTGTCTTCGTAGGAGGCAAGTTGAGTCTCCTGGGTCTGCCTCTTGGCGGCGGTCGCCTTTAGCTCGGCCATGTTTCGCAGCAGGGATTCGCGGAGGCCTTGGTACGTCGGATTGAGGCCGTACTGACTCTTGCCGTAACGTTTTCCTTCCTGCTCTTGAAGCTTCTGCCGAACGATTTCAATTTCCTCCCGGGTGTTTCTGACAAGCCGGCTTTCCTCGTTGTACTTCGTCAGGAGATCTTTTTGCTTAAGTTCCAATTCGACCAGGCGCGTCTGAAGACTGCTGATGATATAGGGGTTGTGATCGATCTCCTCGCCCTGGGCAACGGTTTCCGGTGTGTCCAGGAGCACCCGATTGAATTCCTTGATCCGATGCCGCAACTCAACCTCCTGGATCAGAGTGAGATCCAGTTGGTTCCGCAGGTCAGCCAGCTGTCGCAGCAGCAGGCTGCGCTGTTCAACAAGAGAAGTGATGTTGTGTTTGGCCCTGAAACCCTGGAGCTTTTTCTCTGTCTCCGTGAGGTTGGCTCGCAGCAGCTCGAATTGGCGCTCGAAAAAGTCGTAGGAATCGTGTTTCTTGTGCACCTGAAGATGGTGCTCAAGAAGAAGATCGCAGAGCCGGTTCAGGATGAGCGCCGCCATGTGGGGATCCGTATGATCCAGACGCAGCTCAATGACGCCGGATCTCCGAACCCCTTCGACCTGAAGATCGCGCTGCAAGTTCATCACCGCTCTGTCGAGAAGCAGCTTCTCAAGATCAGGGCCCTGAATACCGGACTCCAGCTCGATTTCCAGCAGTTTGGTGTAGGCTGAGGTCAGACCTATGGATTGGAGAGTCTTCTCGAGTAAGGAACGACTTCGGATGATTTCGATTTCAGAATTGATTTGCTCTTCACGATCGAAACGAACGGCGGTGAGAATCCTGTCGGTCGCCGTTATCGGAATATCCTCTCGGCCGGGTTTGAACAGGAGTTGGGCGGTCGCCCTGTACACCGGTTTCATGAGCAGTGCAGCGCCCAAGGCGGCACACAAACTGAGGAAGAAAAAAAGTAGGATCACTTTCTTTCGTTTGAATAGGATGTCGAAGAGATTTCTTATTGAGGGTTTAGGCGCGTTCTGAATATTCATGGTGATTCCCTTGCATCCGTGCGGGTTCTTGCCGAAAGCACTCTTGAAGCACGTTTCGTACCACAGGGTATACGTTTCTCTCAGAAAACCGAGGCAGCACGGTCACTTTAGGCGCAGGTTCCGCGGAAGAGTCGAACCATGGTGGAACTGCACTGATTTTTTCCTCAAAAACAGTGGCTGCTGCAGCCCAGACCCCCCAGAAAAAATGGAGCTGGAGCATCCTGGGAATCTGAATTACAAAAAATGAGGTTTGATTACAATTGAAGGGAGCCATTACGCCTTTGCTCCTGCCGACCGGGCGATTCAGCCGCTTGCCGCACCGCAATCACGCCCTGGGGAGGGAAGATCTCACGGTCGCTGAGGGATTACCTGGGCGTATGAGAAAAGGCGCTTTTCTAACAGATCGGCTGCGTATTCCGCTGCTTCGGCCGAAGTCTCAAATTGCCCTAGAGTGACCCGGTAGACTTCCCCTATGGGAGTATCTCTGGCGATGCTGATATGGGGATCGCTCCCTTGGCTGGCTAGGGTTGAAAACAGGTTTTCCGCATAGCTGAAGGGCTTGTAGGAGGCAATATGCACGGTAAAGCCTGCTTGTTGTGTTGCCGGCAACTCCGGGACGACTACCCGATCTCCAGCTTTCAGCTTCGCAGATGACTCAGGAGAAGGGTTATGTCGTTTCAGTAGCTCCAATACGTCCTGATCAACCCGGCCATAGGATTCCACGGCCAGACGGATCAGAGTCTGATCCTCCTGCAGCACGACCGCTTCGGCAGTCTCACCGGATTGAGATGGCGACTCGTCGGCGGAGATGGGAAGAGATCGATCCTGAATAGGGGGCAGTTCGGAGGAAGGCTGCTGTTTTGCCTCCGCGGGAGGCGAATCCGACCCCAAGGTGGTTTCTACGTCCGCTATCTGAACCGGTGTTTTGTCGCGAGCAGTCGTTTCCTGGCCGTTCGGGGTGCCTGCGCCAGAAGGATGGCCGGCCGCCTGCTCGGTTTTTGCCGGGGTTTCGTCGCTGCCCCCACTGTGCTGAGGCTCCAATGCACGACTGATCGGCATGCGGACTTCAGCTGACCCCCCTGTCACGGAACGGTCCAGTCCGCCCCAGGAGGGGTGGAGTGCTGTCAGGAGCTGCGGCGACCTTTGGCTGAAAAACCAGGATATGGGGATCAGGAAGATCAAGCCGGCCAAGAAAAACACTTTCCATCTGGAGGATGAAGTAGCGGTTTCTGACGGCGGTTCAGGCTCAGCCAAGGGCGCTCCCTCGGCCGTTTCTTGAACTCGGAGTTCCCGGTAGCACTCAATGACCATTTGGGCATTGATCTTCTTCTTCCCTTGCGAATAACCCAGCAGCATCGCATTGTCGGCCAGGATGTTGATCAGGCGCGGGTTGCCCTTCGAGTAAGTGTGAAGGGCTTTGATAGCCTCTGAGGCAAGAATGCCCCGTTTGTCTTCGGCGCCGGCCACTTCCAGTCGGGAGGTTAGGTAGGCCTCGGTTTCATCGTAGCTGAGGGGTGGAATGTGGTAGCGAAGACCTATGCGGTGCAGAAGGGACCTGCATTGAGGTTGGTTCAGTCTTTCGCTGAGTTCCGGCTGGCCGACCAATATGAGATTCAGGCATCCATAGTCCGAAAGGTCCGAATTCAAGAGCAGCCGCAATTCCTCCAGGAGCTCATCGGAAAGCCTTTGAGCGTCGTCGATGATCAGGACGAAGGCCTTTTCCTCCTCCCTGCAGCTCTCCAGAAACCCGTCGAATTCCAGCAGGAAATCCGCCTTGGAGTTGTAATGAATCTTTTTCTTAAGCAGTGTGCTGCCCAGGTAGTCGAAAAGCTCGCTGGCCGTCAGGATCGGATTCGAAAGATAGAACGTTGCGGTGCTGCTTTGGAGATTCTCGAGCAAGGCCCTCACAATCGTGGTCTTGCCGGCCCCCACGTCACCGGTGAGCAGAACGAGCCCCTTTCTCTCGACCACACCATAGGTGAGGACGGCGAGGGCTTCCCGGTGGGATTCCCCCAGGTAAAGGAATTTGGGCGTCGGGGAGAGTTCAAAGGGTTTTTCCTGCAAACCGTAAAACTGGGCATACATCGCCTGGGGCCTCCTTGCAAGCTGAAGGCGGGCTCAGAAAGATCCCGGAGCCGCTTTCATCAAGCGTTCAGCGCTGAACCAACGCATAGCCGATTCGGGAAGAATCCGGCTTCGCACACCGCCGACCCCGCCGCAGCGAAATCGATGGCCGGAAAAACACTGCTGCAATCTTCATGCCTAGTGTTTCACGACTGGGGTTCTCGCGAGAACTCGAAAGTTAGCCGGGAGGGTGCAGGGAGATCCCCGGGGCGTGCATCTTGGTGAACGAGGCCTTTTCGCTGATTCTGAGTACCCGGGCGGCCTTAGGTTGGTTCCAATGATGGAGACGGCATGCCCGCCGCCGGCACTGCCGGGCTAGGTGCGGATTTCCTGGATCATGAACACCGTGTAGGAGATCGCGAAGCAGATCAGACTCACGGCGATCAGGGCGGTCAGGTGGGGGAACACCACGATCAGGCTCTGCCCCAGGCTGAGCGGGTTCTGGAAACGGCCGGCGAGCATTTCCTCCATGGGACCCATGAGAACGAAGGAGCGGGTCGTCTTGCGCATGGGGTCGATGATGGTGCCGGTGGCGTCAGAATACAGCACCATGGGTGAGAACAGGGAAATCACCTCTTTGATCCGGATGTTCTTGAGGATCGTTTCGGGCCGGGTCTCGGACTGCCCCTTGACCGGAGCCGCGGCATTGGCCACCACCTCGGCGCCCAGGGAGACGAAGAAGGAAAGGAAAATCCAGAGCGCCACCGAGGCCAGGGCCGAAGTCGCGATGCCCCGGAAGAGGATGGAGAAAAGGATCGAGAGGCCGAGCCAGAAGGAGATGTAGAAGATGCTGATGACGAGATAGATGATCAGGCGCCAGATTTCCTCGACCCCCGGCACCACCCCCACCACGGCCAGCCCGAAACCCGAAATCACCAGCAGGATGGAGAGCAGCATGATGCTGATGGTTGCCACCCCGGCCAGAAACTTGCCGTTGATCACTGCGTCGCGATAGATGGGCTGGCTGATCAGCTTGATCAGCGTGCCGTGGGCGCGCTCGCGGTTGATGGAGTCGAACCCCAGCACCAGGCCGATGAGCGGACCGAAGAACGCCACGAACTGAACCATGGAGAAAAGAGCCCCGGCCGAGCTGAAAAGCAGCAGGAACGGAAACTTCACGTTGGAGAGGGCCTCCAGGTTTTCCCGCATATGGACCGCCGCCATGTAGCTGCTGATGAAGCTGACCATGGCGATCAGGGCGAAGAGGATGACGAAGCGGTAGCTGCTGAAATGATCGCAAAGCTCTTTCTTGAAAACCGCATAGAGGCCCTGCATGGTCAACCCTCCTGGAAATACTTCATGTAGATCTCTTCCAACGAGTACTCCCTGTCGCCCAGACCGAATTTTTCCTCGGCCAGCGACTCGATGGAGCCCTGCGCGACCATGCGGCCGCTGATCATGATGCCGACCCGATGGCAGATTTTCTGCACCTGATACAGGTTGTGCGAGGAGATCAGCACCGTGATCCCGCGGTCCCGGTTCAGGGAGTGCACCAGGTCGATCAGCCGCAGGGCGCCGTCCGGGTCCAGTCCCAAGGTGGGTTCGTCCAGGAAGAGCACCCGGGGATCCTTCAGCAGGACCTCGGCGATTCCGAGACGCTGCTTCATGCCGCGCGAGAAAGCGCCCACTTTTTTTCGGGCGTCCTTACGGAGTCCCACCTCCTCGAGCAGTTGATCGATTTTCCGTGCGGCTTCGGCCGCCGGCTGCCCGTTCAGGCTGGCGATGTATTCAAGGCTCTGCAGTGCGTCGAGATCGCCGTAGAAGCCGACGTTTTCCGGCAGATAGCCCACGAGGCGCTTCACCTCCCGGGCTTTTCTGAGCGGGTCCAGACCGCAGACCCGGGCGGTCCCGCCGGAGGGCCGGCTCAGGCCCAGCAGCATGAGCAGGGTGGTGGTCTTGCCGGCACCGTTGGGCCCCAGAAAACCGAAAACCTCGCCGTCCTCCACCCGAACGCTCAAGTGATCGACCGCCACCTGACGCTGATAGCTCTTGGTCAGGTCAGTGGTCTCGATGATCAGCGACCTTTCCATGTCAGCGCCTTCCCAAGCGGATGAAGAGCACGACCAGGCCCAGAACCACCAGCAGGATCACCCCGATGCCGATCCAGCCCCAGGCCGTGGAGGCCCGGACGGCCACCCGCAGCTCGAGGCTCTTGGAAACCCGGCCGGATTCGGTGGTCAGACCCACCGAGTAGTCGCCCACCAGAGCCTGGTTGGCCGGAGTGATGGTGACCTCGACCTGTTTGAGCTCCTGGGGCCCGAGCACATCGAACTTCTCCGGTTTGAACTCCACCTTCCAGTTTTCCGGTTTGAGGGAGAGAAAACCGACATTGTTCAGGGTCGCCGATCCGCTGTTCTTCACGTAGAAGGAAAGGTTGGCCTCTTCGCCCCGGACGGCGTTCAGGGACAGCAGTCCATTGGCCGTACCCGCGTCCAGCTTGTGGGTCCCGGTCAGCACCACCGTGAGAGACGCCTCGGCCTTGGCGTCGGCCGAACTGATCCGCACCGTGATCGGGTACTCGCCAGGCTTGGCCAGCGGGTAGGGCTTGACTTCCACCGCCACGCTCTGGCTCTGGTTTTCCTTGAGGCGCAAACTGGAGATGAATTTGTCCTCGTAGGCCGGTTTGAAATTCACTTCCCAATTCTCCGGGCCCTGGGCGACCAGGTTGTACACTGCCTCTTTCTCCGTCTTGTTGTCCACCTCCACCGAGAACTCGAACTTGCCGTCCGTCGGCCCCCGCAGAACCGGATAAGAGGTGACCAGGTTCAGCCCCTTGGCCTTGGTTTCCTTTTCTTTTTCCGTAACCGTGACGGTTACCTGGCTGGTGGAGGTCAACTGGCCGTCCGGGGTCTTGGCTTCCACGGTAAAGACATACTCCCCGGGACCCACTTGGTCGCCGGGTTCCAGCCGCAGGGTCAGGTTCTTGGTCTTGTCGCTTTTGACGTGCACGCCCGAAACCCCGTAGCTGTAGGTCTTCACCCACGCCCGCCAGCCCTCCGGGACCGTGGTAACCTTGAGATTGATGTCCTCGTCCTTTCGACCGCCGTTGGTGACGACCAGATCGAGGCTCAGTTCGGTGTCCCGCTCGATGGAGACCCCGGTGTATTCCGGCGCGACACTTACGGCCCGCTCGGGCAGTTCCTTCCTGTCTTTTTCATCCTCGGCGCCGAAGGACGGGCCGGCCAACAGGAATGCCCCCAAGACCGCGATGAGCAACAGGGGTTTGAAAAGGATCGCCATCCGCCATTTTCTTGACATGAGATCTGCCCTCCCTAAGGCTTCGGCGCTCAAGGTGCGCCCAAACAGGTTCCGACGCTGAGAACAGGCTCCCAGCAGTGGTTGACGGCCGGCGGCCAGAACCAGAGGCCGCAGGAATACCTCTCAGGCCTCTGAAAGCCGGCTCCAGTTCCTTTCAAGCTGTTCGAGCCAGTCATCGAAGGCCAAGTACTTGCCGGTGGTCTGATCGTAGCAGGGGTCCCGGAAGCGCCCGCCGGATTCCTCGGGGTTTTCGGCGGCCGCAGCCCGCAGGTGATCCAGCACGGCTGCCAAGGAAAGGCCGTAGTGATCGGCCAGCCGCCTGGTTCCGGGTTGGTTTCTGTAGATCGCCGCCATCTGCCAGATCGCCTTCAGCTGGAGTTCGCGAACGACTTGTGCCCCCTCCTCGAGCGAGCCGGCCAGGTGGGCCGCCCGTACGAAATGACCGCTCCGGATTACCGCTTCCAGGGTCTCTCTGTCAGACAAGACTTCCCGGTGCCTCCGCAATCTCCATGTATGGCGCCGGGCAGGCGCAAGGCCTGCCCGGCGCAAGCAGTTCAGCCAGAGGTCTAGTACATGTCCTCAGGGGGCATCTGGGGCATCTGGGGCTTTTTCTTCTCGGGCTTCTCGGCCACCATGGCCTCCGTGGTCATCAGGAGACCGGCCACCGAGGCCGCGTTCTGCAGGGCGAAACGGGTCACCTTGGTCGGGTCGATGATTCCGGCCTTGATCAGGTCTTCATAATCACCGGTTTCGGCGTTGAAACCGAAGGCGTCCTTACCCTCTTTGACCCGCTGCACCACGACGGAACCCTCGAAGCCGGCATTGTTCGCGATCTGGCGAATGGGCTCCTCCAGAGCGCGCTTGACCAGGTTCACGCCGTGACTTTCTTCACCCTCCAGCTTGAGCTTGTTCAGGGCCCCAAGGGTGCGCAGGAAGGCCACTCCGCCGCCGGGCACGATCCCTTCCTCGACGGCCGCCCGGGTGGCGTTCAGGGCGTCTTCGACCCGGTCCTTCTTCTCCTTCATCTCGGCTTCCGTGGCAGCGCCCACGTTGATCACGGCCACTCCGCCGATCAGCTTGGCCAGGCGCTCCTGAAGCTTCTCACGATCGTAGTCACTGGTGGTTTCGTCGATCTGGACCCGGATCTGCTTGACCCGGCCTTCCAGGGACTGGCGCGTGCCCCCGCCGTCCACGATGGTGGTGTTGTCCTTGTCGATGCTGATCCGCTTGGCGGTGCCGAGATCGTTCAAAGTCACGTTCTCCAGCTTGATCCCCAGGTCCTCGCTGATCATCTGGCCGCCGGTCAGGATGGCGATGTCTTCGAGCATCGCCTTGCGGCGGTCACCGAAACCGGGGGCCTTGACCGCGGCCGCCTTCAGGGTTCCGCGCAGCTTGTTGACCACCAGGGTGGCCAGCGCTTCACCCTCCACCTCTTCGGCCACGATCAGCAGCGGCTTGCCCATCTTGGCGATCTGCTCCAGGATGGGAACCAGGTCCTTCATGCTGCTGATCTTCTTTTCGTGCAGCAGGATGTAAGGTTCCTCCAGGTGCACCTCCATTTTCTCCGCGTCGGTCACGAAATAGGGGCTCAGGTAGCCGCGGTCGAACTGCATGCCTTCCACGATCTCGAGCGTGGTTTCCATGCCCTTGGCCTCTTCGACCGTGATCACGCCTTCCTTGCCGACTTTTTCCATGGCCTCGGCAATGATGTCGCCGATGGTCGGGTCGTTGTTGGCCGAGATGGTTCCCACCTGGGCGATCTCCTTCTTTTCCTTGGTGGGCTTGGTGATCTTCTTCAGTTCCTGGGTCACGACATCGACCGCCTTGTCCATGCCGCGCTTGACGGCCATGGGGTTGCCGCCGGCAGCCACCAGCTTGCAGCCTTCCCGGAAAATGGCCTGGGCCAGTATGGTCGCCGTGGTGGTGCCGTCACCGGCGACATCGGAGGTCTTGGAGGCCACCTCCTTGACCATCTGGGCGCCCATGTTTTCGAACTTGTCCTCCAGCTCGATCTCCTTGGCCACCGTCACGCCGTCCTTGGTGACCTTCGGGGAGCCCCAGGATTTCTCGATGAGCACGTTGCGGCCCTTGGGACCCAAGGTCACCTTGACGGCATCGGCCAGGGTGTCCACCCCTTTCAGCATCTTTTCCCGGGCAATACCACTATACTTGATTTCCTTGCCAGCCATGACTCAGCACCTCCTGTGCTACTTTTCCACGATGCCGAGGATATCTTCCTCACGCATGATCAGATGTTCCACGCCGTCGATCTTGATGTCGCTGCCCGAATACTTGCCGAAAAGAATCCGGTCCTTGTCTTTGACCTCCAGGGGGACCCGTTCCCCCTTGTCGTTGATCTTCCCGGGGCCCACGGCTACGACCCTGCCTTCCTGGGGCTTCTCCTTAGCCGTGTCAGGGATGATAATGCCGCCGGCGGTCTTTTCCTCCTCCTCGATCCTGATGACCAACACCCTGTCGTTCAATGGTTTAACCTTCATGACCTGAAAACCTCCTCCGAATGAGATGCACCATGTACAGACCCCGTAAGGGGCCAAAGATGAACGAAAACCTGAACTGAACAGCCAATATCCCAGATAAATAACTGATATTGCTAGGCTAAAGTTTCCGACGGGAAGTTAAGCACAGTCCGGCGTTTGTCAAGCCCGGACTTTGTTTTTTCCTCCGCCGGAGCCCGGCAACCGGGCCTTCGGCCGCTGCGGCCCTGGCCGGCATAAGAAAGGCGGCTTGATCCCGCTCTCAAGCCGCCGCCGGTCAACCAGTCAACGGCGCCCTCCGCCCGGGGCGCCGATGGTCATTTCATGGGAACCACGGCTATTCCCAGAAGGCGCCTGTCTCGGATCCAGTTCTTCCGTCCGAATGGTCGGGGCGCGCGGATTTGAACCGCGGACACCCTGCTCCCAAAGCAGGTGCGCTACCAGGCTGCGCCACGCCCCGAGTTTCTCCACGCCAGATCTACCCTATCCGAAGCTCGGAAATCAAGCCCTTTCGGCGCCGCTCTTCCCGGGTGCCCAACTTTCTTGTGATCCGAAATCAATCCGTGTATCATTCGCCGGTAACAGCGCTCGCGGCTGTGGGGCCGCCATCCAAGCGCCGGGGGATGGGAGACATGGAGGATATCCAGAACCATAAGGACGACCGTGAGATCGACATCGATCAGGTGGGCGTCAAGGGAATCCGTTACCCGATCACCGTCCTCGACAAGGATATGGGCGAGCAGCAAACGGTGGCGGAAATCAACATGTACGTGAATCTTCCGCGCTACTACAAGGGCACCCACATGAGCCGCTTTGTCGAGATCCTCAATGAGCACAGCCGCCGGATTTCGCTTCAGAACTTCAGCGAGATCCTGCAGGAGATGAAGGAGCGGCTGAACGCGGAAAGCGCCCATATGGAGATGGCTTTCCCGTATTTCATCAACAAATCGGCGCCGGTGACGGGGAGCGAGGGGTTGATGGAGTACCGCTGCTCCTTCAAGGGATCGCTGAACAGCAAGAGCGACCTGATGATCATGATCCAGGTACCCGTCTCGACCCTCTGCCCGTGCTCAAAGGAAATCAGCGAGTTCGGCGCCCACAACCAGCGCGGCCAGGTGCGGCTGCAGGTGAGGTTCAAGCGGTTTGTCTGGATCGAGGATCTGATCAGGATGGTCGAGGAATCCGCCTCCAGCGACGTGTTTTCGGTCCTCAAGCGCGAGGACGAAAAATTCGTCACCGAAAAGGCCTATCAGAACCCCATGTTCGTGGAGGACGTCGTCCGCGAGATCGCGGTCAAGCTGAACCGCGACGCCAACATCACCTGGTTTGCGGTGGAGTTGGAGAATTTCGAGTCCATCCACAACCACAATGCCTATGCGTATATAGAGCGGTGCAAGGCGTAAGCCTCCGGCCCGTTGGGCCTACGGCCCGGAGGGGCGCAAGGGGCAAGGGCGTCGGGGGGCGTCAGGCGTCAGGCTTCGGGCACCTGGAGAAGGTTCAGCGGGATGGAAAAAGCGAATAGAAAAGGCTTTAGCTACAAGCTGGAGCCGGAGATTATCGAGGAATACCGCCGCTGGCCCATCGAGCGGCGCCTGAAATGGCTCCTGGCCGGAAACCGGTTGCGCCGCAAGCTGCCGGCGAAAATTATCGAGCTGCAGGACGCCTACCGGGAGGGAAAGATCTGAAGGGAATTCGAAATTCGAAATTCGGAAAAGGCTGCCGGTAACCGATGATCGGTTTTTCCCGCCTTTCCCGGCGAAATAGACCAGATAGACCAGATAGACCGAAATAGACGAGACAAACCCTTCTTTTGGAGTCGGAGATGAGTGACAGTCTGAAAAAAATGTACCGCACGGTGATGGACGACCACTTTCCGCCGGAAATCCGGATCAGCTTCGGCGACCAGGGGCTCATCTACCGCAAGCGGGCCTGGAAGATCGCGGACGAGAAAACCGGCGAGCTCATTGAAAAGGGCCTGCGCTACGGCGAAAACCCGGGACAGGAGGCGGCGCTCTACGAGCTGGTGAACGGCAACCTGGCGCTTGGGAAATGCCGCTTCATCGGGCCCGGTCGGGGTCTGGTGTCGGCCGTGACAGAGGAGGAGATGCTGCAGAGCGGCAAGCACCCGGGGAAGACCAACCTGACGGATGTGGACAACGCCCTCAACATCATGAAGTACCTGGGGCCGGAGCCGGCTGTCGTGATCGTGAAACACAACAACCCCTGCGGGGTGGCTTATGGCGCCACCCTGCTGGAGGCCTACGAGCGCGCGGACCTCGCCGACCGCATCGCGGCCTTCGGCGGCTGCGCGCTTTTCAGCCGGCCGGTGGACAAAGCGACGGCCGAGCGGGTCTGCGAGAACTACCTGGAGGTGGTGGCCGCCCCGGGCTTCGAGGAGGGCGCGGTGGAAATCCTGTCACGGCGCGCCAACCTGCGGATTATCCAGGTGCCGCGCATGGACCGTCTGGCGGAATACGCCGCCCTGCGGTTCGTGGACTTCAAGAGCCTGATCGACGGCGGGCTCATCGTCCAGCAGTCTCCGCTGAACCGGATCCGGTCTGTATCGGACTTCCTGCCGGCGAGCTGCGAGCATCAGGGCCGAACCTGGCGCATTGAGCGCCAGCCTTCCCCTGAAGAACTGGCCGACATGCTTTTCGGCTGGCAGGTCGAGCAGGGGATCACCTCCAACTCGGTGATTTATGTCAAGGACGGCGTCACGAAGGGCATCGGCACCGGCGAGCAGGACCGGGTGGGGGTGGCCGAGATCGCCATCTTTAAGGCCTACACCAAGTATGCCGACGGCATTTGTTTCCGCCGGCACGGATTGTCCTTCAAGGAGCTGGAGCTGGCCGTGGACCGGGGCGAGCGGGAGCGCGGGCTGCTGGAGGCCATCCAGGCGGAAACCAAGGCCGCCAAGGGTGGTTTGCAGGGCGCAACCATGGTCTCGGATGCCTTTTTCCCCTTTCGCGACGGGGTGGACGTGGCCATCCGGGAAGGCATCCGGGCGGTGGTCCAACCCGGCGGCTCGCTCAGGGACTGGGAGGTGATCCAGGCCTGCAACGAGGCCGAGCCCCAGGTGACCATGGTGTTTACCGGTCAGCGCGCCTTCAAACATTAGCAGGCTGACGAGAAACGCCCATCTGGGTCGTTGCCCTTGCCCCGCGTCACTGCGGCGTACCGAACCGTACGCCTCGTTCCTCGGGACTGCGTGCGCCTACCATCCGGGCATTTCTCGTCAGCCTGCAGTTGAATCCCCTCCGCGCAATTTCTGGCTTTCCTGGATCTTGCAGAAAACTGCTCGTTTGCCCCTCATGCTGCATACCCGAGAGCTGCTCTCGACATAAGCTGAGTGCCGACCCTCCGCAATCCCCCGTCCCTTGTCCCTCGTCACTGCGGTGTACTGCCCCGTACACCTCGTTCCTCGGGACTGCGGGCGCCTACCATCCGGGCATTTCTCGTCAGCCTGCAGTTTGAACCCCCTCCGCGCAATTTCTGGCTTTCCTTGGTCTTGCAGAAAACTGCTCGTTTTCCCCGTATGCCGGATTCCGGTTCTGATTCCGCATCCCAAGCCGCAAGAAACACCAGCCCGGGAGCTCTCGGAACGAAGGAAAAGCCAACCGGTTCCTGGGGCGAGCGGGTCGAGCATCCAGGGTTTGCCCTCCGCATTCCGAAATCCGCCTTCCGCGTTCGCGTAATCCTTGCCCCTTACCCCTTAATCCCGTCCTGGGCCCTCGCTACTCGTTTGAAACAGCGACAGCTGCCGGTGAGCCTTCTTCCCGGCTTTCCAAGGGCCCCTTTCCAGCGGTTCGATGAGGCTCGGGGGAATGTCCTCCAGAAAAGGGGAGGGCTTCATCTGGAGCAGGCGACCGTTCAGGCTTCGTTTCCGGCTGTAAGACAGGATCAGCCGTTGCCGGGCCCGGGTCATTCCCACGTACAGGAGCCGGCGCTCCTCGTCCGGATTGCTGGTTTCGAACAAGGTGCAGGGCAGCAGCCGGTCCTCGCAGCCCGTGATGAACACCACCGGCCACTCCAGCCCTTTGGCGGCGTGCAGGGTCATCAGGGCGATCCGGTCACCGCCCAGAAGCGCGTGGTCGATGCCGCGCTCCAGGGAGAGGAACTCCAGAAAGCGGCTCAGACCGCCTTCGAATTCCCCGGCCACGCGCCGCAGGCGATCGAGGGTCTCCTCGTGCTCCCCTGAAGCCCGGGAAGCCAGGCCGGGGTGCTGCCGGATCGCCCATTCGATGACTTCCGGCATGCCGGCGGCCGGAGGCGGCGAGGCCCCCTTTTCCGGAAAATCCAGGTCATTTTTCTTCAGCAGCTCCCGGTAGCGCTCCCGGTGAAAGGAGTTGGCCGGGTGCTGCCGGGTCTGCAGGAAGCGCCAGAGCAGGTTGGCCGGGAAACGATGGATCAGGGGGCTCTCACCCGACCGGATGAAGGGCAGTCCGGCCCGGCCCAGGGCGGCGGCCAGGGCATCCCCCTGGGCGTTCAGCCGGTAGAGAACGGCGATGTCGGCGAAACCGACCGCCTCTTCGCCCTCGTGGCCTCTGGACTCGGCCGCTGTCCAACGCAAAAAGAGAAGAACCCCCGATCAGCCTTTCCACCTGCTCCACCACCATCTCGGCCTCCTGGGCGTCGGTGGCGCAGCGGCCCAGGCCGAGAGGCCTCCCCGGGCCGGAGGCGGATTGCAACGGCTCGGCCTCCCCCAGCAAAGCCGCACCCGTTTCCAGAACGGCGCGGGGGTTGCGGTAGTTGGTGGTCAGCCGGACCTCACCCGCGCCCGGGAAGTCCTGCCGGAACCGAAGGAAGTTGCCCACGTCCGCGCCGCGGAACCCGTAGATCGCCTGGTTCGGGTCGCCGATGGCAAAGAGCCGGGCCTCACCGGCGCGGATCAGCGCCTTGAGCAGCGCGGCCTGCAGCGGGCTGGTGTCCTGGTATTCGTCCACGAAAACCCAGGGGAATCGGGCCGCCCAGGCAGCCGCGACCCCGGGGTGGGTCTGGAACAGCCGCAGGCTTTCCACCTCCAAATCGTCCAGGTCCAGCAACCCCAGGCCGCGCAGCCGGGATTGATAGCTTGCCAGCAGCTGCCGGGCCTCCGGATCGCCGGCGGGCGCATCGCGGCCCAGGACCGGCTCAGCCCTGAGAAGGGGCAAGGCTTTCAGAAAGCGGCTGCTCTGCCGGCGATCCGCGCCGGCTTGCCGCAGGACCTCCCGGGCCAGCTGTGCCGCATCCCTTTCCTGACACAGGCTGAAACCCGGGGGCAGTCCGAGCCGCAGGGCCTCGCTGCGGACGAGTTCGAGGCAGAATCCGTGAAAAGTGGTCGTGAGCACCCGGCCGGCGAGCCGCCCGGCCAGCAGGCCGGCCACCCGGGTCCGCATCTCGCCTGCCGCCTTGCGGGTGAAGGTGAGCGCCAGGACCGCCTCGGGGACAGCCAGGTCTTCGCGGATGAGATAGGCGATGCGGTGGGTCAGGGTCCGGGTTTTGCCGGTTCCCGGGCCGGCCACGACCAGCAGGTGCCCGGAGTCGTGGAGGACCGCCGCCTTCTGCTCCGGGTTCAGCGGGTCCAGGATGGGGTCGGCCGGGAGGCGGGTTGCGGGTGACGGCGTTCCCCGGGCTGGGCTTTCTGATTGGGGCGGCAGGGGCGGCGAAAGCCGGCGGGCGGGTTTGGGCCGGGGCCGGTCGAAGAGGGCGAGCTGCCCGGCCAGGGCGGCCCGTTCGGCTGGCTGAAAAAGCCGGATGACCCCGAACTCGCCGTCATAGCCCGCCTCGCAGATGACCTGGTTGCTTCGCATCCGGCGGATCGCCTCGGCCATAAGCGGACCACCGACCGCCGCGATCTCCTCCAGCGGATGTTCCATGAGGATGCGGATCTCGGGGCCCAGCGCGGCGAGCAGCGTCTCGTGACCGGCGCGGACTTTCTGCGTGGCCGGGCCGCAATCCAGGAGCTCGGCCAGCACCTCCGCCAGCGGGATGAGGCTGGTGTGGGGTTGAAGAGACTCCGGTCGCGCGCGGTCCGCCAGTTCGTAGACCCGGTGCAGAACCCCCACCGTGAGCGGTCGGCCGCAGACCGGGCAGCGGTTCCCGAGGCGCCGGGTCTCGTCGGGATGCAGCCGGACCTGGCATTTGCGGTGTCCGTCCAGATGGTACTTGCCCTCTTCGGGAAAAAACTCCACGGTCCCTGCAAACCCTTCGCCGGTCCCCAGTGCGGTTGTCATCGGGGCGTAGCCGACGGGGGTTGCGAAGAGGTTGGCTTCCCGGCCGAGTTTTCCGGGGGAGTGGGCGTCGGAGTTGGAAACCAGCCGATAGCCGTCCAGGGCCGAGAGCCGGCGGTTCATGGGGGGGTCGGAGGACAGGCCGGTCTCCAGGGCCTGGATGTGAGGGGAGAGATCGCCGAAGCAATCCTCCAGCGCGTCGAAACCGGATTTTGACCCGAAAAGCGAGAACCAGGGCGTCCAGATGTGGGCCGGGATGAAAAAGGCCTGTTCATGGGCTTCCAGGGCGAGCTCCAGCAGATTGCGGGAGTCGAGCCCCAGGATCGGCCGGCCGTCGGAATTCAGGTTGCCGACGCGGCGCAGCCGCTCGTTGAACCGTTTTACGGCCGCCAGGTCCGGCATCAGGATGAGGTGGTGGACCTTGCGGGTCTTTCCGTCCCGTTTGTAGATGCAGCTGATTTCACCGCTCAGCAGAAAGCGCGTCCTCCCCCGGCAGGCGGGCGGCAGGCGCTGCTCCACGGCCTGCTGAAGGGCCGGTTTCAGGCGGTAAAGGCCGTCCGGGTCCTCCTCCAGCTTTTCTTCCAGTTCCGCGAGCCACCCGGGATGGGTGAAATCCCCGGTGCCCAGGACGGCAATGCCCTTCTTGCAAGCCCAGAGCGCCAGGTTTTCGGGATTCGAATCCCTGGCGGTGGCCCTGGAGAAGTGCGAGTGAAGGTGCAGATCGGCGATGAAGGGCATCGGGCGTCCGTGGTCCCATGGTCCGTGGGTTTTCGAAATCCTTCATCAGATACCAGAACCCCGCCCAACTCACAACCTGCAACTGCCTCAGACGGCTGACTTCCCGGCCGCACCGTGCTATAGGTGTAGCCTGGAGAACCTGACCCGTGTGGAAAACGTCCGTGCGCCGGATCTGACGGCTGACCGCTGATTCCCATGCCCGACCCCATCCCCCCCCCCGGCCTTCGGCTCATCAGCGGCAACCGCCTTGAAAGGCTGGCGGAGGCCCTGGCCGAGATTCTGCAGACCCCTTTGCCCTCCCCCCTGCAGCCGGAATGGATCGTCGTGCAGAGCAAGGGCATGGAGCGATGGATCTGCATGCACCTCGCGCTGCGCCAGGGGGTGTGCGCGAACGCTTTCTTCCCCTTCCCGAACCGGTTCGCAGACGAGATCCTCAGCCGAATCCGGCCGGATGCACCGGACCCCGCCCGTTTCGAACCCCCGGTTCTGTTATGGCGCATCATGCAGCTGCTGCCGCGCGCGGACCGGCAAGCCGGGTTCGAAACCGTGCGCGGCTATCTGGCGGGGGAGCCCTCCGATCTCAGGTGCTACCAGCTGGCACGGCGCCTGGCAGACCTCTTTGACCAGTATCTGCTCTACCGGCCGGAAATGGTGATGGGCTGGGAAAAAGGACAGGACCATCACTGGCAGGCCCAGCTGTGGCGCGAACTGACTGCCGGCCAGCCGATCCAACACCGGGCCGCGCTTGCCAGGGGCGGGCTGAAAACGCTCAAGAGCCTCGCGGCCCCCCCCCACGGCCTGCCCATGCGGGTTTCGGTGTTCGGCATCGCCGCCCTGCCGCGTTTCCACCTGGAGCTGCTGAACGCGCTTTCCCGTTTCTGCCAGGTGAATCTCTTTCAGCTCAACCCCTGTCGCGAGTACTGGGGCGGCATCCTCTCCGAAGGCGAGATCGCCAAAGCGGTCTCAGGCCGCAGCGGAAGGGTCGCCAAAGCGGAGAAGCTCCACCTGGAAAGAGGCAACAGCCTTCTGGCTTCCACGGGAAGACTCGGCCGCGACTTTCTGGACCTGGTCCAGGACTTCCCGCACGCCGAGGCAGAGCTTTTCGAGGTTTCCGGCCATGAAACCCTGCTCCGATCCATACAGACCGACATCCTGGAACTCCACGATCGGGGCCGCGAGGGGACGGAGCGACAGCCGCTCGAGCCGGGTGACGACTCCCTGAGGGTTCACTCCTGCCACAGCCGGCTGCGTGAAATGGAGGTTCTTCAGAACGGGCTCCTGCTGCTCTTCGAGCGGCAAGCCGACCTGCTGCCCAAGGACATCCTGGTGATGGCGCCCGACATCGAGGAGTACGAGCCTGCCATCCGGGCGGTTTTCGATCTGCCGCCGGATGACCCGCGCAGGCTGCCGTTCACCATCGCCGACCGCACCCTGCTCAGCGAGAGCCAAGTCATCGCCGCCTTTCTCGCCATCCTGGACCTCTGGGGCAGCCGCTACCCCGTCAACCGGGTGCTGTCCATCCTGGAGCTGCCGGCCGTGAGGCGGCGCTTCGGGCTCGCTGAGGCTGAGCTGGACTTGATCCGGCGCTGGACAACCGGGGTTGGTATCCGTTGGGGGCGCGACGGGTCCCACCGGGGAGAGCTCGGGCTCCCGGCCGTTTCGGAGAACACCTGGGAAGCGGGGGTCGATGGCCTGCTGCTGGGCTATGCCATGAGCGGCCGCGAGGAGCGGCTGTTCGGGGATATCCTGCCATTCGATGGGGTGGAGGGCGGCCAGGCCGAGACGCTGGGGCGCTTTGCAGGGTTCATCGACACGCTTTTCCGAGCGGTCGACGGGCTGGGGGAGCCGCGAACGCTGGCGGCCTGGGCCGGAACCCTCGGCACGCTGCTGGAGACTTTTTTCCAGGGCGACGGGGAAACGGAACGGGATCTTGAGGTTCTGCAGGGGACGATCGGGCAACTTGCCGAGCGGCAGGCAGCGGCCGGCTACGAGGAGGCGGTCCATCTGCGGGTGATGCGGCGCCATCTGGAGCATTCCCTCAGACAGGCGGGGTTCGGCTTCGGTTTCATGACCGGCGGGATCACCTTCTGCGCCATGCTGCCCATGCGGAGCATCCCGTTCCGGATCATCGCCCTGGTGGGCATGGATCAGCAGTCGTACCCGCGGCGGTCCCATGCGGCCAGCTTCGACCTCATGGCCCGGGATCCCCGGCCGGGCGACCGCTCAAGACGCACCGACGACCGTTACTTGTTTCTCGAGGCGCTGCTGTCCGCCCGCGAAAGACTGTGGATCACCTATGTGGGGCAGAATATCCGGGACAACAGCCCGGCTCCGGCCTCGGTGCTGGTCAGCGAGCTGCTGGATTACGTGGAGCAGGGCTTTCAGGTGCCCGGGCGGGAAATCCTCGCCCAGGTGAAGGTTCAACACCGCATGCAGGCCTTCAGCCCGGCGTATTTCGAAGGGCAGGACGGGCTTCGCAGCTATTCGGAAGCCGATTTCCGGGCCGCCTGCCGCATGGCGGCGGAAAGAGAGAAGCCGCCGTATTTTTTCTCAACCGCACTGCCGGAGCCGGGGCCGGAATGGCGGAGCGTGGGGGTAAGTGATCTCCTCTCGTTTTTTGCCAATCCGGCGCGGTTCATCCTCAACCGGCGCCTGATGGTTCACCTGGACGAAGAGCCTGCCGCCCCGGAAGAGCAGGAGATCTTCGAAATGCGGGGTCTGGAGAGGTACCAGCTGGAACAGCGGCTGCTGGAGCGGAAACTGGCCGGCGGGGAGCCGCGGGATCTTTTCCCGGCTATCCGGGCGGCCGGTCGGATCCCCCACGGGCAGGTGGGAAGGTGCTACTATGAAAGAACCCTGGGGGACATGGAGGCCTTTGTCGAGCGGCTGCGGCCCTACCTGGAGACAGCCCCTGGGAAAACGATCCCGGTGGACCTGCGGCTGGCCGGATTCACCCTGACCGGCCGGATCGCACCCGTACATGCCCCGGGGCTGATGCGCTACCGCTACGCGCGGGTGAAAGCCCGCGACCGGCTTCAGACCTGGATCTGCCATCTGGTGCTCAACTGCCTCCCTTCCGGCGGGCACCCGCTGGAGAGCCAGCTGGCGGGACTGGCCCCCGACCCGCGGCGCGGGGAGGTCTGGGCGCAGTGGAGGTACTCGCCGGTGAGGGAGGCGACGGAGGTTCTGACCGGCCTCCTTGAACTCTACTGGCGGGGCCTGCAGGCTCCGCTGGCGTTTTTCCCTGAATCCTCCTGGGCGTTTTTCGAGGGGCTGGTAAGGAGCGGCGGCGCAGTCGGACCGGCGCTCCAAAGGGCGGCCGCGAAATGGACCGGCAGCGACTACGCGCGCGGCGAAGGCCGGGAGCCCCACCGGCAGCGCTGCTTCGCCGGCCGGGAGGCCCTCGACGAGGACTTCCGGGAAACCGCCGAGCGGGTCTACGAACCCCTGGCGCGCCACGAAACCCGGGTCGCGGAATGAGCTCGGTGGAGAGGCTGCATCTCTTGACCTGCCCGCTGGAAGGCATGAACCTCATCGAGGCCAGTGCCGGCACCGGCAAGACCTTCACCATCGCCGGCCTGTTCCTGCGCCTGGTGCTCGAAAGCTGCCTGGCGGTCCACGAAATCCTGGTCGTGACCTTCACCGAGGCGGCCACCGGCGAACTGCAGGAGCGGGTGCGGCGGCGGCTGAGGGAAGCGGCGGCCGCCTTTGCCCGCGGCAGCTCAGAGGACCCTTTCCTGCAGGGGCTGCTGGAGCGGTCCCGCGACCGGGCGGCCGACAGCCGGCGCCTGGCCGAGGCGCTCCGCGGCTTCGACCAGGCCGCCATCACGACCATCCACGGCTTCTGCCGCCGGATGCTGCGGGAGCACGCTTTTGAGAGCGGCGAGCTTTTCGACACGGAGCTGATTCCGGACGACGGGGAGTTCAGAGCCGAAATCGCAGCCGACTACTGGCGCCGGCACCTGTACCCCGCCTCCCCGCTGTTCGTGAACTACGCACTGAAGCACGGTTTCACCATCCCGGAGCTCCAGAGCCTGCCGGCGGGCCGCCCGGCCCAGAAGCTCATGCGGATCCTTCCCGAGATCCCTCACGAAGACACCTCGGCGCTGGAGGCGGCCTTCGCTTCGGCTTTCGAGCGCGCGGCACAGGCCTGGCCCGCCGCCCGGCCGGAGGTCGAGGAACTGCTTACCTCCGATCCCGGCCTGAACCGCACCCGATACTCCCGGCCGCGGATCCCGCTGTGGGCGGCGGAGCTGACGCGCTGTCTGAGCGGAAAAGGCTGGGAACCGGAGCTGTGCCCGGGCTTCGAGAAGTTCACCTCCGAGGCGCTTCACGCGGCCGCCCGGAAAGGCTGTGAACCCCTGCGGCACCCTTTTTTCGAGCTCTGCGATCGCGCTCAAACAGGTCCGGGAGGAACTCCTGGAGGCGTACCGGAGGCGGCTGCTGCGACTCAGGGCCGAATTCCTGCCCCAGGCCCTCGAGGAGCTGGGCCGCCGAAAGAAAGAGCAAGGGGGTGCAGTCCTTCGATGACCTGCTGCTGGGGCTGCACCAGGCGCTTGAGGGCGCCGGCGGGGAGCGTCTGGTTCGGGCGATCCGCCGGAAGTTCAGTGCGGCCCTGATCGACGAGTTCCAGGACACGGATCCGGTCCAGTACGATATCTTCAGACACCTCTTCGGCGGCGGTGAGAGCGCTCTGTTCCTGATCGGCGACCCCAAACAGGCCATCTACGGGTTCCGCGGCGCCGACGTGTTCGCCTACCTGCAGGCGGCCGGGGAGGCTCCGCGGCGCTACACGCTGACCGAAAACTGGCGCGCCCAGGCCGGCCTGGTCACGGCCACCAATTGCCTCTACGGGCGCCACGCGCGCCCGTTCGTCCACCGGGACATTCCCTTTCATCAGGTCACCCCGGCACCCGGGCAGCCTTCGGCGCCGCTTACCATCGACGGCCGCCCGGACCCGGCGCTCCAGGTGTGGTTCCTGAGCGGCGGGGAGGAGGACGGCAACGGGAGGCCGCTGGGAAAGGGGGTGGCCCGGGAACGGATCGCGGGCGCGGTGGCCTGCGAGATCTCGCGGCTGCTCGCCCTGGGCCGCGCAGGCCGGGCGAAACTGGGGGAAAGGCCGGTCAGGGAAGCGGATTTCGCGGTGCTGGTGCGCACCCATCGGGAGGCCGGGATCATGTGGAACGCGCTGGAGGACCTGAGGATTCCGGCCGTGGCCCACAGCACCGGCAGCCTCTTCGAAACCCATGAAGCGCTCGAGATGGAGCGGATCCTGAGCGCGGTGACGGATCCGGGCCGGGAAAGGGCGGTGCGGGCCGCCCTGGCCACGGACATGCTGGGAACGGGCGCCGGACAGCTGGCGGCGCTGGAGACCGACCAGGCGGCCTGGGAGGAACGACTGAGCCGGTTCAGGGAAAGCCACGACACCTGGCGGCTTCGGGGTTTCATCCGGATGTTCCGTTCGCTTCTCCTGCATGAGGAGGTCCTGCCGCGTCTGGCGGCCTTGCCGGACGGGGAACGCCGCGCCACCAATGTTCTTCACCTGGCCGAGGTGCTCCAGGAAGCGGCCGTCCGGGGCCGGCTCGGGATGCTGGAGCTCCTGGGCTGGCTCGCCAGGCAGCGGGGCTCGAGACCTTCGGAGCCCGAGGAGCATCAACTGCGCCTGGAAAGCGACGAGGAGCGGGTCAGAATCGTCACCGTGCACAAGAGCAAGGGGCTCGAGTACCCGGTCGTGTTCTGCCCTTTTCTCTGGGGCGGATCGGGGTTCCGGAATTCGTCTGAACCGCTTCTCTTCCACGACGCGGCGGAGGGTCGGCTGACCCTGGATTTGGGCTCGGAGCGACACGGCGCCCACCGCGAGCTGGCGGAGCGGGAGCGGCTGGCGGAAAACACCCGCCTCCTTTACGTGGCCATGACGCGGGCCAAGAGCCGCTGCACCCTGGTGTGGGGTCATTTCAGGGAGGCCGAGACTTCGGCGCTGGCCTACCTGCTGCATTGCCCGGGCGGGCTGGGGCCGGCGGGCGGGCTGGGCCGGCTCAGGGAGCGGCTCGAGGCCCTCGGCGAAAAGGAAATGCTGGCCGAGCTGGACCGCGCTGTCAAGCAGGCGGCCGGCTCCATCGGCCTCGTCGAGGAACCGGCCGAGGCGGGGCTTCCCCTGGCTCCCGGGCGGCCCGGGGAGCGGGCGCTTTCTTTTCGGCCTTTCAGCGGCAGGATCGACCGGCATTGGCGGGTCTCCAGCTTCTCCGCCTTGACCACCCGCCTGCCCCATGGGGAAGAACTGCCGGACCGCGATCCGGAACTGCCGCAAGGAGCGGCAGGCGGTCTCCCGGCCCCGGAAGAACCGCTCAGCGGGGCGTTCGCCCTGCCGCGCGGGACTCGGCTGGGCAACTGCCTGCACGCCGTTCTGGAGCGTCTGGATTTCACTGACCGGGATTCGGCGCGGCGGGCGGCCCTGGTGTCCGCCGGACTCCGGGAGCACGGTCTGGACCCGGTCTGGCAGCCGGCCATCTGCGACATGCTGGGGCGGGTGCTGGCCGCGAGCCTCAGCCCGGCGCGACCCGGGCTCAGGCTGGGGGGAATCCCGGCGTCGGACCGGCTGAACGAACTGGAGTTCTATTTTCCGCTCAGGACCGTGACACCGGCGAAACTGGGGCGGCTTTTCGAAGGCCTGCTCGAGGAAGAGCCGCTGAAGGGCTTCCCGCAAGTTCTGGAGAGGCTCGAGTTTTCACCGGTCAGAGGGTTTCTGAAGGGCTTCATGGATCTCGTCTTTTTCCGGGAAGAGGCGTTCTATCTGGTGGATTGGAAATCCAACTTCCTCGGCGGGCGGGCCGAGGACTATGCCCGCAGCAGCCTGGCGCGGGTCATGGTCAGGGAGTCCTACGTTCTGCAGTACACGCTCTACACCCTGGCGCTGGACCAGTATCTGCGGCTGAGGTTGCCGGGCTACGACTACGAAAGGCATTTCGGGGGCGTGTTCTATGTTTTCCTGCGGGGGGTGGATCCCGACCGGGGGCCGGGGTTCGGCATCTTTGACGCCCGCCCCTCGCGGCGGCTCATCGAAAAACTGCGCGGGGGGCTGATGGGTGTCGGCGAGTAGAGGGGCAAGGGCGCAAGCATGAGCAATGGGGGCGTCGGCATCGGACATGCCGGAAGGCAGGGAATGCGGAATGCGGAATGCGAAAATGATGCCGGTTGACAGGTTGCCAGCGCAGGGAGCGAAGGAAAACCCGGCCGCTCCCGCGACCGAGCCCAGTTTCCCGCGTTCGCCGGCTTTTCCGATGAAAGCGCAAGACAAACGAGAACAACGAAATGAACCAGAGCAACCAGATGAACCAGACCGGAGACCCGTGTCCGTGAACCTGGAGCATTACTGGGAGCTCTTCTCCCCCCTGGACCGGCTTTTCGGCCGGCTGATGCTGAAGCTGCACGGCCGGGGCGGGGGCGCCGAGCTGTTCCTGGCCGCGGCGCTCTCCAGCCGGGCCTCCGGCGAAGGGCATGTCTGCCTGGATCTTGTCCGGGCGGCTGAACAACCCCTGGGCGGGCGGGAAGGGACAAAAGCGGCCGAGCGGCTGCCCGCCTACGAGACCTGGCGTGCAAAGCTCGCCGAGAGCCGGGTGGTCGGCGGCCCCGGTGAATTCCGGCCCCTGATCCTGGACCGTCACGGTCGCCTGTACCTGCACCGCTTCTGGGAGTACGAAACTTTGCTGGCTGAGGACCTGATGCAGCGGGCCGGCCGGATCCGGGAGGATTTCAGGCCTCAAAGGCTCAAGGCCGGGCTCGAGCGGTTCTTCTCCCCTGGCCGCGACGACGGCCTAGACTGGCAAAAGGCGGCCGCCGCGGTGGCCGTGCTGAGAGGCTTGTGTGTCATCACGGGCGGTCCGGGGACCGGCAAGAGCACGGTGGTGCTCAAGATCCTGACCCTGCTGCAGGACTTGGCGGCTCCGGCGGGCGTAAGGGCGGCGCTGGCGGCCCCGACCGGAAAGGCAGCCGCCCGTCTGAAGGATGCCCTGATCCGGGCCCGCAAGCTGATTCCCCCGGGCGCCGGGTCCAGCGATGCTGCAGTGCCGGAACCCAGCACCATTCACCGCCTGCTGGGTCCGCTGCCGGGATGCGCGGGCTTCCGTTACAACGCCCGAGACCCCCTGCCGGCCGACGTGGTGATCATCGATGAGGCGTCCATGGTGGACCTGGCGCTCATGTCGCGGCTGGTGCAGGCCGTGCCCGCCGAGTCCCGTCTCATCCTGCTCGGCGACCGGGACCAGCTGGCCTCCGTGGAAGCCGGCGCCGTGCTCGGTGATATCTGCGGCGCCGGCCGAGACCTCGGGTTCAGCCCGGACTTCGGCCGGCGCCTGGGGGAAGTCTGCGGCCTGGAGCTTGGCCCGGCAACGGAAACGGCTGCGGGTCCGCCCATCCGGGACTGCATCGTCGAACTCCGCCGTAACTACCGGTTTGCGGCCTCCGGCGGCATCGGCGGCCTGAGCTTGGCCGTCAAGGCCGGCGCGGCCGCCGATGCCCTCGCCCGGCTGCAGGGGGCAAGACATCCCGAGCTCGCCTGGCAGCCGCTGCCGGCCTTGCCTGAACTGGAGCGGCAACTGGACGCCAAAGTGCTGCGCGGGTATCGGCTTTTTTTCGAGACCGGCGGCATCGAGGATCTGTTCACGGCTTTTGATGAGTTCCGGATCCTGTGCGCCCTGCGCCGGGGACCCTATGGGACGGAGGCTGTCAACCGCATCGTGGAGCGCATCGTGGCCCGCCAGGGCGGGTTTTCAGCGGCCGGCCGGCAGCCCGTTGCAAGGCCGATCCTGATCACGGTCAACGACTATTCACTGGGTCTCTATAACGGAGACCTGGGAATGATTCTGCCGGATTTGCACTCCGACGGCCGGCTGCGGGCTTTTTTTCGGGAAACCGACGGCTCCATCCGCAAACTGCCGCCCCTCCGGCTGCCGGCTCATGAAACCGCCTGGGCCATGACGGTGCACAAGGCCCAGGGTTCGGAGTTCGAACAGATCCTTCTCCTCCTGCCGGACCGGGTGGCACCGGTCTTGAGCCGGGAACTGGCCTACACGGCCGTCACCCGGGCCCGGAGAGCGCTTGAGATCTGGGGAACTGAACCGGTGTTCAGGGAAGCAGTTGAGCGGCGGATCACCCGCACTTCAGGCCTCCGGGACGCCCTCTGGAATGCGGAAAGCGGACTGCGGAATGCGGAAGGCGGAGTGCGGAAGGCGGGAGGCAAGGGGTAGGAAATATCTTAGCCGGTCGCGCGGCGGTGAATGCGGGAGAGGCGGGAAAATACAAAAGACCCGGTTTCGGCCGTCAGCAATCAACCGGGGTCCTTTCCGAATTCCGCCTTCCGAATTCCGCTCTCTGCCCTACGCGCCGGAAGCCTGAGGCCGTTTGTTCCATCCCGCAGAGGTGAGGGTGCGGCCGTTGCGGGCCACCACCAGACATTCACAGCGCGGCAGCGACTCCACGAAACGAAGGCCGAACTCGGGGTTCATCACGAATACGCTGGTGGAGAGTGCATCGGCGTCCATGGCCGTTTGGGCCAGCACCGAGACGCTTTCGCTCAGCATGGGGGAAAACCCGTTTCGGGGGTCCACGATGTGATGGAACATCTTCTCGCGGTCGTAGTAGATCTCGTAGTTGCCGGAGGTGGCGATGGCGCCCTCGACCAGCTCCAGCACGTCCGGATAGCGGCCTCTTTTTTGGGGGTCTTGAACCGCGACCCGCCAGGCCTTGCCGTCCTCGCGCGAGCCTTTGACCCGGATGTCGCCGCCGGCATTCACCAGGAAGTTCGAGATACCGGCTCGGCTCAGCAGAGCGGCGGCGCAGTCGACCACGTAACCCTTGGCGATCCCGTCCAGCGTGATGCCCATCCCCGGTTGGCGGAAACGGATGGTCCCGCCGTGGAATTCCAGCTTTTCGGCTCCCACGAGGCTCAGGGCCTCTTCGAGCTTCCGCCCCTCGGGACGCCTTTCAGGGCCGCGGGCGAAACTCTCCTTGTACAGGTCCACGAGCGGTTTGACGGTGATGTCGAAGGTCCCGCGGCTGAGGCGGTGGTAGAGCAACGATCGCTGAAAGACGGTCTCCAGCTCCGGCGGCACGTCCCGCAGGACGCCCTCGTGGTTGAGCGCCGCCAGGGCGGTGGCGCTGTCGAAGCGGTTCAGGATGCCGGTCAAGCGGTCGATTTCGCCAAAGGCCTGCCCCATGGCCTCTTCCGCCTGGTCCTGGGAAGGGTGGACGAGGGTCATGGAGACGAAAGTGCCCATTGCAACCCGGTCGCGGGAAACCTTCATCTGCCGGCGGTTGAAACGGACGGCACCGGCCGGGCGCGGCATGACCGTCGCCGACACGGCGCCGATTCCGAGCAGACCGGAAAGCCTGAGAAAAGTCCGGCGGCTGACACCGGCGCCGGTGCAATCCCTGGTTGTGCCTGTGGACATGTTGAACCCTCCCTCACGACCCCCGGGCGGGAACCGGCGATCGCACTTGCACCCCTGGTCCCGCGATCCCCCCCGGGTCCAATGGCTTCCCGGCGGGGATGGACAATAAGGGACCCGTTGCACGGAAATCCGACCAGCGGAACATATCCCAAGCGATTTCGGAGGTCAAGCCGAAACCCGCCGCGGCACCCGGGTGCTGCCCCGGCGCCCCGGGGGGGCTTTCCACTAAAATGTTGACACCGAATCCGGCAGGCGCTACATATAGTCGGTCCCCGGCCCGCGGGGCAATGCCGGCGGGGTTTCTCCAGCTAAGTCCGGTAGTTTCCGTGGAAAGCGAAACGGCTGGTGCCCCGGCTCCGGTTGCCCTTCACACCGCTGAGCGTTTGCAGAAGGTTTGAGCCATGAAGATCGGAATCCCCAAGGAAGTCCACCCCAAGGAAAAAAGGGTTGCCGCATCACCCGATACGGTCAGGAAAATGGTCGCCATGGGCCTTGAAGTCCTGGTGGAGAAGGATGCCGGCCACGCTTCGATGATGCTTGACAAAGCGTATCAGGAATCCGGTGCCCGTATCTGCCCCACGGCCGCTGCAGTCTACGAAGAAGCCGACGCGATCTGCAAGGTGCAGAAACCTTTGGTTATCTCCGTTCTGGGGGTGGACGAGCTGGCTATGCTGCGGCCGGCGCAGGTCCTGGTGGCCAGGCTGGACGCGCTGTACGACCGCGAGCAGGTGCAGGTCTACGCCGAACGGGAAGTGAGCGCCTTCGCCCTGGAACTTGTCCCGCGCATCACCCGCGCCCAGAGCATGGACATCCTGTCCTCCCAGAGTAACCTGGCGGGCTACAAGATGGTGCTGGAGGCCGCCAATCACTTCGGCCGCCTGTTCCCCATGATGATGACGGCCGCCGGAACCGTCCCGCCGGCAAGGGTGCTGGTACTGGGGGCGGGGGTGGCCGGCCTCCAGGCTATCGCCACCGCCAAGAGGCTGGGGGCGCAGGTTTTCGCCTTCGATGTCCGACCGGCGGTCAAGGAGGAAGTGGAAAGCCTGGGGGCCAAGTTCGTCGAGGTGCCCTCGGAGGAAAGCCAGACCGCCCAGACCTCAGGCGGCTATGCCCGTGAGATGAGCGAGGAGTACAAGCGCAAGCAGAGCCAGTTGATCCATGATACCGTCAAGAAGATGGACATCGTGCTGACCACCGCCCTGATTCCCGGCAAACGTGCGCCGGTGCTGGTCAACGAGGAGATGGTCAAGGACATGAAACCGGGATCGGTCATCGTGGACTTGGCCGCCGAGGCGGGCGGAAACTGCCCGCTGTGCGAAATGGACAAGGTGGTCGTGGTCCATGACGTGACCATCCTGAGTTACGAGAATGTGCCAAGCCTGGTTCCGGTGGACGCCAGCGCCCTGTATGCCAAGAACGTCCTGAACTTCCTTACCCCGATGTGGGACAAGGAGGCCGGGCAGCTCAAGATCGACACCCAGGACGAGATCATCGCCGGTACCCTGGTGACCCATCAGGGGCAGGTGGTACACCCGGCCCTGAAGTCCTAGAGGAGGCAAACGCGCGCCATGTTGCAGGAGATCTTCAGCCATCCGATGCTTTTCCTGACCGGGGCCGCCGCCGGCAGCGGCGTGGATCCGCTGGTCTTCAACATCACGGTTTTCGTGCTGGCGGTTTTTGTGGGCTACTTCGTGGTCTGGAGTGTCACCCCCGCGCTGCACACGCCGCTCATGTCGGTGACCAACGCCATTTCCAGCGTCATCATCGTGGGTGCGCTGATCGCGGCCGCGCCGCCCGTCCTCAACAAGGCCACCGTCATCGGCTACATCGCCGTGGCGATCACGTTTGTGAACATCTTCGGGGGCTTCATCGTGACCCAGCGGATGCTGGACATGTTCAAGAAGAAGCAGCGTTGAGCGGTCGAGGAAGCTTTCCAACCGGACTTTCGTTCGTCATGCAGGAGACAGGGTCGTGAGCGGAGCAATCATCCTCATCTACGTGGCTACGGCGATCTGCTTTGTGTTGGCTCTCAAGGGGCTTTCTTCCCCCACCACGGCCCGTCAGGGGAACCTGATCGGCATCGTCGGCATGGCCGTGGCCATTCTGGCCACCCTGCTGTACGTGAGCACCACCAAACGGGCCGCCATGAACCCCGATGCCCTGACCTATGTCCTGATGCTGGTGAGCCTGCTGGCCGGCGGCACGGCGGGGACCCTGATCGCGCTGCGCATCGAGATGAAGTCCATGCCCCAGCTGGTGGCCGCCTTTCACAGCCTGGTGGGGCTGGCGGCTGTTTTCATCGCTGCCGCCGCATTCTATTCGCCGGAAAGCTACGGCATCGGCTCGGCCGGGAACATCCGGACCTCGAGCCTGATCGAGATGAGCCTGGGCGCCGCCATCGGGGCAATCACCTTCACCGGATCGATCGTCGCCTTTTCCAAGCTCCAGGGGCTGGTGAGCGGAGCGCCGGTGGTCTTCAAGGGGCAGCACCTGCTGAACCTGCTCATCGGCGTGGTGATCGTGGTGACCATCGCTCTGTTCAGTGCCTCGGTAGGCGGTCAGGAGCTGTGGTTCTGGCTGATCGCCCTCCTTTCCTTTGTGATCGGGGTGACGCTGATCATCCCGATCGGTGGGGCGGACATGCCGGTCGTCATCTCCATGCTGAACTCCTATTCGGGGTGGGCGGCCGCCGGGATCGGGTTCACGCTGAACAACCCCCTGCTGATCATCACCGGGGCCCTGGTCGGGTCGAGCGGCGCCATTCTGAGCTACATCATGTGCAAGGGCATGAACCGTTCCTTCTTCAATGTGATTCTGGGTGGGTTCGGAACCGGTGACGAGGCGGCCGCAGCGGCAACGACCGACAAAGCGGCCAAGGCCGGCAGCGCCGAAGATGCCGCCTTCATCATGAAAAACGCCCAGAGCGTCATCATCGTGCCCGGTTATGGGATGGCAGTGGCCAAAGCCCAGCATGCCCTCAAGGAACTCTACAACGAACTGAACAAAGAAGGGGTCAGCGTCCGCTTTGCCATCCATCCGGTGGCCGGGCGGATGCCGGGCCACATGAACGTGCTGCTGGCCGAAGCGGATATCCCCTATGATGTGGTCTTTGAACTGGAGGACATCAACAG
The DNA here is from genome assembly GCA_963704245.1 of uncultured delta proteobacterium. Lineage (GTDB taxonomy): Bacteria > Desulfobacterota > DSM-4660 > Desulfatiglandales > Desulfatiglandaceae > CAVPHJ01. The sequence continues at coordinate 29,694 of CAVPHJ010000011.1, read as the reverse complement.
CGATTTCGCGAGCTGCGATGTGGCCTACGTGATCGGTGCCAACGACGTGACAAACCCGGCCGCCAGGGATCCCGGAAGCCCGATCTTCGGCATGCCGATCCTGGAGGTGGATAAGGCCAAGACGGTTTTCTTCATCAAACGCAGCCTTTCGGCCGGCTATGCGGGCATCGACAACAAGCTGTTCTACGCCGGCAACACCATGATGCTGTTCGGAGATGCCAAGAAGATGACGGAGGAGATCGTCAAGGCACTCTGAGCGGCCGTTGGCTACGTGGTCTGTTTTACCGCCCGATCAGCGGGAAACGAGGGGCGCGCGCGGAACTTTGATCGCCGGTCCCCGGCGGCTATTTCGAATTCCGCATTTCCGTTTTCGCCTTATGCCTTGCGCCTTGCCCCTTGAGCCCGCCTGAGGCCTGAGACCTTGCACCGGTTTTCATTTCGCATTTCACATTTCGAATTTCGAATTTTCCTTCCGCCCTCAGTTACTCGAGAACCCGCCTTGCGTCTTCCGCGTCCCGGTGGATCTGGGCGGCCAGTTCCTCAACGCTTCCATAGGTCATTTCGTCCCGCAGGCGCTGAACGAAGTCCAGCCGGATCGTGCGGCCGAGCAGATCCTCGTCGAAATCGAGGATGTGGGTCTCCACCGACAGGGCGCCGTCACCGAAGGTCGGGTTGAAGCCGATGTTCGTGACGCCGTTCAGCACCCGGCCGTTCAACAGCACCCGGACGGCGTAAACCCCCTGCTTGGGAAGCAGCTCGTCCATCAGTCGAAGGTTGGCGGTGGGAAATCCGAGCAGCCGGCCTCCGCGATTCTTGCCCCGGATGACCGTTCCGCAGACCTGGTAATCGCGGCCCAGGAGGGTCCTGGCGCCGGCCAGGTCGCCGTCCTGTACCCGCTCGCGGATCGAAGTGCTGGAAACCAGCAAATCGTCGATCCGCACCGGCTCGACCACGTGCACCAGAAACCCGAATTCCCGGCCCAATCGTTCCAGCAAGTCGATGTTGCCTTCCCGTTTGTGGCCGAAGCTGTAGTCGTAGCCCACCACCAGCTCCCGGACGCCGATTCGCCGAATGAGGATTTCCTGGACAAAGTCCCGGGCCGAGATGGCGGCGAACTCCCGGTTGAAGGGAAGGCAGATGATGACGTCGATTCCGGCTTTGCGGATCAGTTGCAGCTTCTGGGGGGTGGGCGTGATCAGCTGGGGACTCTTCTGAGGCGCCATGACCTTGAGGGGGTGGGGATTGAAGGTCATCACCGCCGACTGCCCTCCGATAGCCCGAGCCTGTTGCTTGACGCGTTCAAAAAGCGCCAGATGACCGCGATGGACGCCGTCGAAATTCCCGATGGTGAGGACCGGCTTTCGCAGCGGCCGCTTCAAGTCTTGCAGGTCCTCGATGATGGCTTTGGTTTCCTCCATGAACTCACTTCACTCCGAAACAAGGCTGTTGACAAACGGATTGGGTCAATATAGATTCGATGGATTCTGAGATCAAGTCCTGCCGAAGTGGCGGAACTGGTAGACGCGCTAGGTTCAGGGTCTAGTGGGCGTACGCCTGTCGGGGTTCGAGTCCCCGCTTCGGCACCAGATCTAAAACGGGTCGTCTCTTGAGGCGGCCCGTTTTTTCTTGGCAGCCGGCCCGAAGGCCTCGTGACAGGCGGCGATTCACAGAGCCGTCCCGGCAATAAATAAACAGAATATCAGAAAGCAGGGATCGAAGTAAGTTTTTTCCCCGATCACCTTTTGATTGACTGCTGCGCGATTCTATTCTATAGGTTTTTTCGCCCCTTTGCGGGTCGCCCGCAAAGGGGATCTGGTGAAACCTGATTTCCGGGCTGGAAACGCTATGCAGAAGCAAACCCTGATCGAGATTCTTCAAAAGCTCTTGCGTACGGACACGGATCTGAGTTTTCTGGCACGATTGAGCGAGCAGGAACTGGAGACCCTGGTTGCCTGCGTACGGGCCCGGGTCGATCAGGACAAATGACTGCCGGGGAGTGGACACTCGGGCAATTGCTCGGGATTTCGGGAGGATACTGGCAAGCCTGCGTGCTGCACACCGGTGTCCGGCTGGGGATTTTCACCCTGATCGGTTCAGGTTCCCGGGCAGCGGATGACCTGGCTTTGCGCTCCGGCTGCGACAGGCAGGGCCTGACGCGGCTGCTCAACGCGCTGGTGGCCATGGGTCTGCTGGAAAGACAGGGGGATGTGTATGTAAACGCACCGGTGAGCCGAACCCACCTGGACCGGGAAGCCCCGGGTTACGCCGGCCACATCATCCTGCATCATCACCACCTCATGGACGTGTGGTCGCGGCTGCCCCAGGCGGTCCGCAGCGGAAGGCGGATTGAAAGCCAGGGAGCGGCGACGGAGGAAGAGCGCCGGGAAAGCTTCCTGATGGGCATGTTCAACGTGGCCCGGACCCTTGCCCCCGCCCTGATTCCGCACCTGGAACTTCAGAACCGAAGGCACCTGCTGGATCTCGGCGGAGGGCCGGGAACCTACGCGGTCCAGTTCTGCCGCGCGCACCCCGGGCTGCGGGCGACGGTATACGATCTTCCCAGCACCCGCCCGTTTGCCGAAAAAACCATAGCCGAAGCCGGCATGGCGGAACGGATCGAATTCCAGCCCGGCGACTATCTCAAGGACTCCATCGCGGGCCGCTACGATGTGGTCTGGCTTTCCCAGGTCCTGCATGGTGAGGGGCCCGGCGAGTGCCGGCGGATCATCGAAAAAGCCGCACAGGCGCTGGATGCCGGCGGCAGCCTCTATGTCCACGAGTTTCTGCTGAGCGACTCCCTCGACGGGCCGCTGTTCCCGGCGCTTTTCTCCCTCAACATGCTGGTCAACACCGAAAAAGGCCGATCCTACTCGGAATCCCAACTCCGTGAAATGCTGGAGCGGGCCGGACTGAAGGACATCCGGCGCCTGCCTTTCAAGAGCCCCAACGACTCCGGCCTGCTGGTCGGAACCCGGTAAACTGCCCGTCGCTCTGGTCTGTCTGGTCTATCTGGTCCATCTCGTCTTTCAGTACTCGGCCCTCGTTACCCGGGATCTCTTTTCCGCCTTCCGCCTTCCGCCTTCCGCCTTCCGGCGTTCCCGTACCCTTATCCTTATTCCTTTCCTTGCGCCTCGCGCCTTGGGCCTTGCGCCTTGACCACCTCTTCTTTCATGAAATCCCGCCGCGACCGGGCCCCCGAGCTTTCGAGCTCTTCGATCCAGCGCGCCACCCGGTCCTTTCCGTAGGCCGCCCGCCACGCCCTCAGGATGTCGTCCAGCGGCACGTCGGCATGGGCCCCATGGTCGGCCGTATACTCCATGAACTGCTCCTGCTGGGTATTGAAAGCCTGGAAGACCGAATCCCGGCGGCCGTCGAAATCCAGGGGCGGAACCCGATGTTTCCGGCACAGGGCGGCGTTGAAGGCGGGGGTGGCCTTGATCCACCGGCCTTCCAGAAAAAACTCGGTCATCCCATGGTAGACGAAGAGGTCGGTCCCAAGCACCTCGAGCAGCTGCGTGGTGATGAGGTGGTTGCGGACATCGGCGAAGCGCAGCCGGGACGGGATTCCGCAGGCTCGCCCGAGAGCGCAGAGCAGGGTGGCCTTGCCGACACAGTAGCCGCGGCGGACCCGCAGGGTGTAACTGGGCCGGTAGTGTTCAGGGAGGTAGAAGCGGCAGTAGGGATCATACCAGATGCTGTCCCGGACCGCATAGTAGAGCTTCACCGCCTTGGACACGGGGTCCCCCCCGCTGCCTGCCAGAGCCTCCTCGGCAAAGCGGATGACGGTCGGATGCTCGCTGTCGATGATGGCCGTGGGCTGCAGATAGGCTGGGTTCATTCACGTCCCCTGGGATCGTCGGATTCGCGTACCGCCCCTGGGTGCCTGAGGCGGAACAGAGAACTCCTATACCGGAATTCCACCCGCCTGTCACCTGCCTCGATTTCCTGGCACATCTGATCTTAGCTGGTCTATTTGGCCGTATCCCGTCTCTCCGGTTCGCCTGGTTTCGGGGGAAAGGTGCGTCTGTGCCGCGAAACGCCTGAAACGCCCCGCAGCTCTCAGCACTCCGTACCCAGATTCCGTTTCCGCACTCCGCCTTCCGCCTTCCGAACCTTGGGCCCGCCGTGCCCGATGCCTGACGCCCCCATTGCGTAATCCGTACCCCGTACCCCGTAATCCGTACCCCCCTTGCGCCTTGAACCTTGAGCCCGCCTGATGCCCGATGCCTGACGCCCCCATTGCGTAATCCGTACCCCGTACCCCGTAATCCGTACCCCCCTTGCGCCTTGCCCCCGAGAGTTTTCTCTTGACATCCCGAAGCGGCCCTCCTTATAGTTACGTTGTAGCTAGATTGTAGTTAAATCCGCAGTCGGCCGGAATGACGTTGAGGAAAATCTTGCCTAGCTATATCCAGTTGTTACCTTCGTCTACGGGGCTATCGGGAGGGTATTCTGCATGCCTGAAGTGAGAAAGACCAAAGGCGATCAGAGCCTGAACGGCCCTCAGACCGAGGGAACCGTGAAGTTCGAGGTCTACGGGGAAGAGATGGTGGAAAAAGTCGTGAAGCTGAGCGGGAACAGCGGCCGCGTCTACCTCCCCCCGGACTGGGTGGGCAGCCGGGTCAAGATCATCCGGGTCGATTAGATGGCTGCAGTGAAACCGCCAAACGAAGCATCGGAGAGAGCGTTGGTCATCCGAAAGATCCAAGAGGAAGATGCGGACGAGATCGCGCGGATTCAGGCCTCGATCACCAAGTCGGCCGTGACCGTCGACTTTCGCCAGATCATCCGGCGCAAACTTCAGCAGGATGAGGATGCGAGCCTGGTGGCGGAGATCGACGGCAAGTTGGTGGGCTACATGATCAGCTATATCGTCTACGGCGGGTTCGGGCTCGAAAAGAGCGCCTGGATCGCCACCCTGGGAGTAGACCCCAAGCACATGGGACAGGGGATCGGCAAGAGCCTGGCCGAGGAGATTCTCCGGATCTATCAGGAGAAGGGGATAAGACACATCTACACTTCAGTGCGCTGGGATTCCACCGACCTGCTCTCCTTTTTCAAGACCCTCGGCTTTGACCGCAGCAGCTTCATCAATCTGCGGAAGGAATTGTGAACAGAATGGCGCAGGGCGCGAGCAAAGGAGCAATGCGGAATGCGGAATTCCAAATGGATGTCAGCCTGAGCGATGGCCGGCCGTGGGAGAAAGACAGGCCGGGGATCCAAGATAGATAGAAGGGGAAGAAGATGAGGTACGCAGAAACAGGATTTAATCTCGAGGTTGATCTGACCCGCGGAAACATTGAGAGGGTGGAGACCGACCCCAGAGACACGGAACTTTATCTGGGGGGCCTGGGTACCAACGCCAAGATCCTGTGGGACAGGGTTCCCCCCGAAGTCGACCCCTTCTCGCCCGAGAACCTGTTGATCTTCGGCGCCGGTCTCCTGTGCGGCACCCCCGCCACCGGATGCAACCGTACCATCGTTTCCACCATTTCCCCGCAGACTTTGCTGATGGCGTATTCCATGATGGGGGGATTCTGGGCCCCCGAGCTCAAGTATGCCGGTTATGACAAGGTGATTCTGCGCGGCAAATCCCCGGATTTGGTCTACCTGTGGATCCACAACGACAAGGTGGAGATCCGGGATGCCTCTCATTTGCGCGGCAAGGGCACGGTCGAAACGGCAGAACTCCTCCGACAGGAGTTGAAGGAGCCGAAAGCCCAGGTGGCCTCCATCGGCCTGGCTGGTGAGAACAAGGTCTATTTTGCTTCCATCGAGCAGGGCAGGTCCAGTGCCAGCCGCGGCGGAATAGGCGCCGTCATGGGGGACAAAGGGGTAAAGGCGATCGCGGTCCGCGGGACAAAGGACATCCACGTCGCCCGGCCGGCTGAATTTTTCGAGCTCTGCAACGAAGTGCTGAAATACATCCAGTGGCGGAACGAAAACCCGATTCCGGGGGTAATGCCCATTTTGGCCGGGCTTGGGTCGCCGCAGGAGATGGCGGTGCACGATGAGAAGTGGCACACCGAGAATTTCATGTGGGGGAATTCCCGAACCCGCCAGAAGGATTTCTGGAACGAGGAAGTCGCAGAGAAATGGACCGAGGCGCTCGAAACCGCGCGCACGCGGCTGATCAGCTGCTACAACTGTCCGATGAAATGCGGGGCTACCCTGTCCATCCCCGGACTGCCCACCTACATGATGAAATGCTTCTCGAAACTGACCTACACCATGGCGGCCTATGCCGACCTGGATTTCGGTTTGAGAATCGCTCAACGGGCGACCGAGTATGGAGTGGACGCATTCTCAACCCCGCAAGTGATGGCCTTCGGCCTTGAACTTCACGAAAACGGCATCCTGACAGACGATGACATGGCGGGCATGCCGTCCGAAAACGAGGAGAAATTTTACTGGCTGCTTGACAAGATAGTTCGGCGGGAGGGGATTGGAGATACCCTGGCCAATGGTACCTACTGGGCGGCCAAACAGATCGGTAAGGGCGCGGAAGCCTACGCGCATAACAATATCAAGAAACATGAGCAGCTGCCTCTCAAACTGTCCATGCTGAACCCCATCTATTTCCTCATGTATGCGACCGGCGAGAAGATCAACATTACCCAGATTGAAGGACAGTTTCCCCAGGCGCCCTTTCCCACGCGAGAGGAGCGAGAGACGTTCGTAGAGAATTGGTTCCAGGTCCCGGATGAGAAATTCAAGCAGTATTTCCTGGACTGGGAACTGCGGGGAGAAAACTCGATACCCTATTACCCGACTCCTGAAATGTGTTGCGATATCGTCGACTGGCAGGAGCGGATGCACTACATTGACGACGCCCTGGGGATGTGCGCCGGTCTGTCATCCTTTCCCTTGAAGCCTCCCTACCATATCCACAATTACCCGAAATTCATCTCAGCCGGTGCGGGGATCGAGATGGATGAGGCCAAACTGTCGCAGGCGGCCAAGCGCTACCGGACACTGGTCAGAGCCGTCAATACAAGAAGAGGCATGCGGCGAAAAGACGAGAAGCCGCCGGAGAACCATTGGAAGAAGCGGTTTCCGGAACTCGAAGAAACGCTTCTGGATACCTATTACAAATTCAAGGGGTGGAATAAAGAGGGCATTCCCACCAAGGAATCCCTCCATGAATTGGGTTTGGACTATGTGGCCGAGGATTTTGTCAAGCGGGGAATTCTGAAAGACGATGAAGGAGCAGGCCCCAAGGAATCCTCAGTTGAAAAAGAGAAGGGATAGCATGAAGAGGTGGTAAGCGTGATGGGTGGGAAGAAGAAAAAAACAGTCAAATCGATAAAAGTGGATGTCGACAAATGCAACGGTTGCCGCGCCTGTGAGGTAGCCTGCTCCGCTTTTCACTCCACACCGAAATACAGCGGCAACAATCCGGCCAGATCGCGCATCCGGGTGATCCGCGAACCGCTGCGGGACATGTATGTTCCCGTTTACGCGGGGGAGTACACGGCAGCCGAATGCATGGGCCGGGACAAGTACTTGATTGACGGCAAGGAATACGACGAGTGTGCCTTCTGCAGAGCTTCCTGCCCATCCCGGGATCTCTTCAAAGAACCGGACTCCGGTCTCCCCCTGAAATGCGATATGTGTGAAAGCGATCCGACGCTGGAAAAGCCCTTGTGTGTCCAGTGGTGTCTGAACGATGCCCTGATCTACGAGGAGCGGGAAGAGGAAGTCGAAGAGGAGGAGCCGCAGGAAGAGCTTGAGGCCGGGCTGGAATCCTTGGCAGACAAGCATGGTTTGCAGAAGATCGTGGATACCCTGGCCCGCATGTCGGCGTCCAAGAGGGGCTGAGACCGAGACGGCGAGTCCAAAGAGAGAGATCGAGGAAGACAGTGGAAACTGCAACTCCCTTCAAAGAAATCGTCGATGTTATCAAGGAGAACGGTGGCGAAGCCTTCAAGAGATGCTTTGAATGCGGATTGTGCGATGTGGTCTGTCCCTGGAACCGGGTCAGAAGCTTCAGCATGCGCAAGATCGTTCGAGAAGCCACGTTTGGTCTGACTGAAATAGAAAATGAGGATATCTGGCGTTGTACGACCTGCGGAAGATGCCCTCAGCGGTGCCCCAGGGACGTCAAGCAGATAGAATCCGGGGTGGCTTTACGCCGGATTGCCACGGAATATGGCGTTTTTCCGACTTCCGTCAAGGCTGTGCGCACGGTGAGCGCAAGCCTCGTGGGCGAAGGCAATCCGATGAGTGAGGAGCGCAAGAACCGGGCAAATTGGGCGGAGGGTCTTTCCGTAGGAACGTTCAAAGAGGGGATGGAGATCCTGTATTTCCCCGGCTGCTACCTCAGCTATGATCCGAGACTGAAAAAAGTGGCCAGGGCCACAGCCGGTATCCTGCAGCGGGCAGGGGTGGATTTCGGGATACTGGGCGCCAAGGAAAACTGCTGCGGGGAGAGCATCCGCAAGACGGGTGAGGAGGAGTTGTTCAGGCGCCTGGCCAGGGAAAACATCAAGACTTTCATCGATCATGGGGTCAAGCGAATCCTCGTTTCCTCCCCCCATTGCTTTCACACCTTCAAGAACGAGTATCCCGAATTCAGGGTGAACTTTGAGGTCGTTCACATTTCCGAGTATTTCCTGGAGCTCATTCACGAGGGAAGGCTCGAGGTGAACCGGGAGGTTGCGAAGAAAATCGCCTATCATGACCCCTGCTACCTGGGCCGCCACAACGGCATCTATGAACAGCCCCGGGAGATCCTGAGGAAGGTCCCCGGTGTCGAACTGCGTGAAATGCCTGATTCGCGGGTCGACAGCCTCTGCTGCGGCGGGGGAGGCGGCCGGATCTGGATGGAAACACCGAAGGGTGAGCGGTTCTGTGATCTCCGGGTGGAGCAAGCCATCGGAGTCGGGGCTGAGGTGCTTGCGACCTCCTGCCCGTACTGCATCGCCAATTTCGAGGATAGCCGGCTGACTCTGGATGCGGTTGCGAAGATAGAGATAAAGGATATTGCAGAAATCCTCCAGGAAGGGATTCAGAGTCCGTAGGGCTCACCCGGCCGACCCCGAAACCGTGCGCCAAGATCTGTCGAGGTGATGGAAAGTGCAAGAAGAAACAGTGCCCAAGGAAAGCATTGAGCAATTCTGCCGGAATCTGGGAGACCGGGAATTCGGGGACGTCCTGGTTGTCGGCGGAGGGATCAGCGGTATTCAGGCCGCCCTTGATCTCGCCACTGCCGGTTACCGGGTGTACCTGGTCGAGAAATCCCCTGCCATCGGCGGGCACATGGCCCAGTTGGACAAGACCTTCCCCACCAACGACTGCTCCATGTGAATACTCTCGCCCAAACTGGTCGAGGTCGGCCGGCATCCCAACATCGAGATCCTGACGTTAACCGAGGTTGACCGGGTAGAAGGAGAAGCAGGGAACTTCAAGGTAACCCTGACCAAGGAGCCAAGATACGTTCTGGAGGACAAGTGCACGGGCTGTACGACCTGCGTGGAGTACTGTCCGGCCATAGCCCCTGATCCATACAATCAGGACCTGTCTTCGAACAAGGCCATCCACATCTATTTCTCCCAGGCCGTTCCCCTGATCACCTACATCGACCCTGAAAGCTGTCTCTACCTCAAGGAGAAGAAATGCCTCATCTGCGAAGCAGTGTGTAAGAACGAGGCCATCGATTTCGATCAAACGGCGGAGAAGATGGAAGTGAGCGTGGGGGCGATCATCCTGGCCCCCGGTCTTGAGCCCTTTGATCCCAAGGTGAGGGATGAATACGGCTACGGGAAGATGCAGAACGTGGTGACCAGCATGGACTATGAACGGCTGCTGTGCGCCACCGGTCCCTACGAAGGGGAGATACTGCGTGCTTCCGACAAGCGGCATCCCCGCAAAGTGGCCTGGATTCAATGCGTCGGGTCCAGGCGGGTTACCCCGGGCGAGAACAGCTACTGTTCAGCCGTGTGCTGCACCTACACCCAGAAACAGGTCATCCTGACCAAAGAGCATGCGGCAGAGGCAGAGTGCACCATCTTCCATAACGACATCCGCTCCTATGGCAAGGATTTTGAGCGGTACTACCAGCGGGCGGAGCAGCTTCCAGGGGTTCGCTTCATACGAAGCTACCCGGCCATCGTAAAAGAGGACCCGGAAACCGGGAATGTGACCGTACGGTATTCCACCCCCGAAGAAGGCGTGCGCGAGGAAGAATTCGACATGGTGGTGTTGTCCGTCGGGTTAAATCCTCCGGCCGGTTTTGAGGGTCTGGCGGACAAGTTTGGAATCGAGCTCAACGACCACGGGTTCTCCAAGGCAACTCCTTCCAACCCTATCCAAACCAGCCGGCGGGGGATCTTTGTCAGCGGCGCTTTCCAGGGTCCCACCGATATTCCGGAGTCGGTCTTCACGGCCAGCGGCGCCGGTTCGCAGTGCGGCGAACTGCTCGCCAACCGGCGCGGGAAACTGGCCCGTGAAAGGGAATACCCCCCGGAAAGGGATGTCTCCGAAGAGGAGCCCCGGGTGGGGGTCTTTGTGTGTCATTGCGGGGCCAATATCGGGAGGGTGGTGGATGTCCCTTCGGCAGTGGAGTATGCCTCCGGTCTGCCCAATGTGGTCCACGCTCAGGAACAGCTCTTCTCCTGCGCCACCAATTGCGCCAAGGAAATAACGGACGTGGCCCGGGAAAAAGGGCTGAACCGGGTGGTTGTTGCCGCCTGCAGCCCGAGAACGCTGGAGCCGTTGTTCCGCGACACCCTGCGGGAGGCGGGAATCAACCAGTACTACTTCGAAATGGCCAATATCCGGGAGCATGACTCCTGGGTCCACTCCAAGGAAAAAGAAGAGGCAACGCGGAAGGCAAAGGACATCGTGCGGATGTCGATTGCGCGCGCCCGCCATTTGGAGCCGCTGCAGGATTTCGATCTGCCGGTGAACAAGGCGGCGCTCGTGGTGGGCGGGGGCGTTGCCGGCATGACCTGCGCGCTCTCCCTGGCGGGCCGGGGGCATGAGGTTCACTTGCTGGAGAGGGACAGTGACCTGGGGGGAATGGCGCGGAGGATTCATTACACCCTGGAAGGGCTGGATGTGCAGGCCTATTTGGGTAAACTCATACGGGAGGTATATCGACACCCCCTGGTCCGCGTGTATACGGAGGCCGCAATCACCGAGGCGGCGGGGTATGTCGGGAATTTCGTGACCCGGGTCACCTCGGAAAGAGGGGTCTCGGAGATCAAACATGGGGCAGCCGTCATCGCTGTAGGGGCTGGGTTGTATGAACCGACCGAATACCTCTATGGCGAGGATGAGAGGGTGCTGACGCAGCTGGAGCTGGAGGAGAGGATCGCCCAAGGGGACGAAAAAAGTAACCGGCGCAGGCAGCCTGGTGATGATCCAATGCGTGGGCTGCAGAAATGAGGTCAGAAACTACTGCAGCCGGATTTGTTGCGGCGAGTCCGTGAAAAATGCCTTGAAGCTGAAAGAGATAAACCCCGGGATGGATATCTACATCCTCTACCGGGATATGAGGACCTACGGGTTCAAAGAGGATTTCTACCGGGAAGCCGCTGAGAAGGATGTCCGGTTCATCCGCTTCGACCCGGAAGATGGGCCCCGGGTGGAGGCGGTTGAGGAGGACGGCAAGTCTGTCCTGAGGGTTACCGTGCCGGATCTCGTCCTGGGCAAGAAGCTCGAGTTGGATGCGGATGCGCTGGCCCTGGCTGCGGCGGTCATTCCCGCCGCCGGAACGAAGGAAGTCGCCGGGCTGTTCAAAGTATCCCTGGGGGCGGACGATTTCTTCAAAGAGGCGCACGTCAAGCTGCGGCCGGTTGAGTTTGCCGCAGACGGTGTGTACCTGTGCGGGATGGCCCACTATCCCAAGCACATGCCGGAAGCGATCAGCCAGGCCCATGGAGCCGCCGGCCGGGCCGCGGTTCTCCTGTCGCAGGATTCTGTCAAGGCCTCCGGCTCTGTCTGCCGGGTAGCCGAGAGCGATTGCGTGTCGTGCGGGGCCTGTATTACGGCCTGCACGTATGGAGCCATAGACTTCTACGATACGCCGCGGGGCAAGAAGGCCAGGGTCAATCCGGTTATCTGTAAAGGTGACGGTCTCTGCAACGCGAAGTGTCCGACGGGGGCTATTTCGCTGAAGCACTTCACGGATGAGGAGATCCTGCGCCAAATCGATGCGGCGGTTGGAGATGTGTAGGAAAACGCCGGCGAAAAAAGCCGGGGTTGCCGGGAAAAGGGGTGAGATCGCATGAGTGCGGGAGCCAAATTCAGGCCGAAAGTGTTGGGTTTCGTATGCCATTGGTGAGCGTACGGGGCTGCTGACCTGGCTGGAGTTTCCAGACTGCAATATGCAACCGAGATGAGGCTCATCCGGGTCATGTGTTCCGGCAGAGTCGATCCGGAATTCGTTCTCCGGGCCTTCTCCAACGGAATGGATGGGGTGTTCATCGGCGGCTGCCGTTTGAATGAATGCAATTACGTGACTCAAGGAAACTACGATGCCCTGGGCATGGTGCTTCTGCTCCGGCAGATAATGGAGCGCATCGGGCTGAACCCGGGGAGGTTGAACATCGAGTTCATGTCTGCCGGGGATGGAATCCGCCTGGCCGAAGTGACGAATGATTTCGTCGCGCAGGTGAAAAAGCTGGGGCCTCTCGGGAGCAGTGAGGGCATGGACCCAGAAAAATTGAAGTTCAAACTGCAAGCCGTCACGGGATTGGTGCCCTACATCAAACTGGTGGAGCGGGAACGGCTGCGGGTACCGGCCAAATCGGAAGAAGCGTACCGCAACTTTTTTTCCAGTGCGGCAGTGGAGGGGTTGGTCCGGGATTTGATCGTGGACAAACTGGCCATGAGCGAGATTGTGCTGCTGCTGCGGAAGGGCGCTCTTTCGACCGGAGAAATCGCCGAGTTTCTGGGCCTGAACCCGTCTGAGGTTTCAAAGCACATGAATGCTTCATCCAGGCAGGGACTGGTCAAGTATGATGCGGGCATCAAGCGCTTCGCTCTCGCCTGAGAGGAAAGCGCCGTCAGCGGATCAGGGGCAACAAGAGGACTGGGGCTGCGGCTATGGATAACGCTAGAGTCGATCAGATCATTGACAAGCATCACGGGGAAGCGAGTTCGCTGATTCAGGTCCTGCTGGAAATCCAGGCTGAGAATCATTGGCTGCCCAAGGAAACCTTGGCAAGGGTGAGCGAAAGACTGCAAGTCCCTTTGACCCGGATACAGCATATTGCGACCTTCTACAAAGCCTTCAGCCTGGTTCCCAAAGGGCGCCATGAAATCCACATCTGCGTGGGCACCGCCTGTCATGTGCGGGGAGCCCCGCGGGTGCTGGACACGGTGCAGGACCTGATCGGCATCAAGCCGGGCGAAACGGATTTGGATTTGAAGTTCAGCCTGGAGACGGTGAACTGCCTGGGCTGCTGCGCTCTTGGGCCGGTGATGGAAATCAATGGGAAGCCCCACGGCAAGATGGCCCCGGGCAAGACGGCAGACGTGCTGAAAAACTATGAGTAGGAAAAGCCCATGTCGCGGATAAACTCAGTGGCCGAGCTGGAAGAAGTCAGGAAGGGCATCCTGGGAAAAAGGGACCCCAACAAGCCTTGCATTACGCTGTGTTCTGGGTCAGCCTGCCATGCTTCCGGCAGCAAAGAAGTTGCCGCGCGGATAGAGGCGGAGATCGAGAAGCAGGGGCTGAGTGGAGAGGTGGACATCCGGAAAACCGGTTGCCATGGTTTTTGTGAAAGGGGTCCGATCATCGTGATCCACCCGGAGGAAATCTGCTACCTGCAGATAGAGCCTGAGGATGTTCCGGAAATCGTGTCCCAGACCATAAAGGAGAAGAAGGTCATTGAGCGCCTGCTCTATACCGACCCCGGCTCCAATGAGAAGATCGTTCACGAATCCGAAATCCCCTTCTACAAGAACCAGGTGCGGCTTGTTTTCGGTTCCAACGGCAATATCGATCCCAAGAGCATCGACGACTACCTGGCGCTCGGCGGGTATTCCGCGCTGGCCAAAGTTCTTTCCCAGATGAGCGCCGAGGAAGTGTTGGAGGAGGTCAAGCGCTCCAACCTGAGGGGGCGGGGAGGCGGGGGCTTTCCGGCCGGCAGAAAGTGGGAGGAATCGCGCAATGCTCCGGGAGACGCGAAATATGTGATCGTGAATGCGGATGAGGGGGACCCTGGTGCCTACATGGACAGGAGCCTTCTGGAAGGGAATCCGCACTCCGTCCTGGAAGGGTTGACCATCGGCGCCTTCGCCATCGGTTCCCATGAGGGATTCATCTACGTTCGACAGGAATACCCCCTGGCGGTGGAAAACGTGCTCATCGCCATCCGGCAGGCCGAGGAGCATGGTCTTCTTGGCAAGAACATCCTCGGGTCGGGGTTTGATTTCACCGTCACCGTCCACCAGGGGGCCGGCGCGTTCGTCTGCGGTGAGTCGAGCGCCCTGATGACGGCATTGGAGGGCCGGGCAGGAGAGCCCAGACCCAAATACATCCACACCGCCATCAGGGGCGTTTGGGACCGACCCAGTGTGCTGAACAATGTGGAGACGTGGGCGAATGTGCCGCTGATCATCAATAAAGGCGCCGAATGGTTCGCCGGGTTTGGAACCGAAAAAAGCAAGGGCACGAAGATCTTCTCGCTGGTGGGGAAGATCACCAATACGGGACTTGTGGAAGTCCCCATGGGGATGACCCTGAAGGATATTATCTACAAGATAGGGGGCGGAATCCCCGGCGGCAAGAAATTCAAGGCGGTGCAGACCGGCGGCCCGTCCGGGGGGTGCATCCCCGAGGAACTGCTGGATTTGGAAGTGGGTTTTGATGAGCTCACCAAGGCCGGCTCCATGATGGGGTCCGGCGGGATGATCATCATGGACGAAGACACCTGCATGGTGGATGTCGCCAGGTATTTCCTTGCCTTCCTCACCGACGAATCGTGCGGCAAGTGCGTGCCCTGCCGCGAGGGCATGCGGCAGATGCTCAAGACTCTCACCCAGATCACCGGGGGAAAGGGCAAAGAGGGCGACATTGAACTCCTGGAGGAGCTGGCCGAAGTGCTCAGCGATGCCTCCCTTTGCGCTTTGGGGCGAACCGCGGCCAACCCGTTCTTGAGCACGTTGCGGTACTTCAGGGATGAGTACGAGGCCCACATCAGGGACAAGAGGTGTCCGGCCCTTTCGTGCAAGGAACTGATCGCCTTCCACATTGACCCGGAGCAGTGCCAGGCCTGCATGATCTGCCTCAGGAAATGCCCTTCGGAGGCGATCGAGGGCGGCAAGAACAAGATCCACGTGATTGACCAGCAGAAATGCACGAAGTGCGGGACCTGCTTTGAAGTTTGCCCCGCTCGATTCCATGCGGTGAAGAAGATTTCCGGTGAACCGGTTCCCCCTCCCATAGCGGAAGAAAAAAGGATCATAGAAAGAAAGAGCAAGAAAAATGAGTGAAATCCTTTTGCAGATCGACGGCAGAGAAGTCCCGGCCCGGCAGGGGATGACCATCCTGGAGGCAGCCCGCACTGCAGGCATAGACATCCCGACACTTTGCCACCACGAGAAGCTGGAGCCCTATGGGGGGTGCCGGATCTGCACGGTTGAAGCAGAGAGCCGCGGCTGGACGAAACTCGTTGCCGCCTGTCTTTACCCGGTGGAACAGGATTTGATCGTGAGAACCAGGTCGGCGAAGGTGGATAGAATTCGCAGAATGATCCTGGAACTGTTGCTGGCGCACGCCCCGGATGCCTTTGACTTGAAGGACTTGGCCGAGGAGTATGGCGCAGACAAAGACCGGTTTGCAAAGGAAGCCTCCTTCTGCATCCATTGCGGCTTGTGTGTGAGATACTGTGCCGAAGTCAAGAAGGCGAACGCTGTTGGATTTGTGGATCGAGGAACAAGGCGGGAGATCAGTTTCATCCCTGAGATTGCTGCCAAGGAATGCTGGGCCTGCAAGGAATGTTTCCCGCTCTGCCCCACGGAGGCACTGCAGGCAGCCTTCGTGTTGACAAAAGCGCTGTATTCTCCCCCACTCTTCTCTGGAATCTGAGGCATAGGGCCCGGAGCGAAAACCAACGAGCCGTGAAGATCCCTGCCGGATGCGGGCGGACGGGCCCCTCAGTAAACCAAATATCCGCATTACTGCCAATTCGAACATCAGGCCAAGATGATGGACGCCGTCGCCGGTAGACGGAGGTGCAGCGGCGTCATTTTCCGATCCGACCGCGGGTGCGAAGGGCTTCCGGGGGAATGGCCGAAATCCGCTCGGCGCTGGCCGGCCTGCCGGCCGGCGGAAGCTGCAGCATTTCTCCGAACACGGGGGAATCGAGGAGCTTGCAAGACGATGATAACCGCGGGGATCGATTGCGGCGCCAGGAACACGAAGACGGTGATCATGAAAGATGGTGAGGTGATCGGCAAGGCGACGGTCCTGACCGGGTTCGACCAGAACAAGGCGGTGAGCGAATCACTGGAGAAAGCGCTTCAGGCGGCCGGTATCTCCCGCGGGGATGTGAAGAAGATCGGCACAACCGGATCGGGCAAGAAATCCATCGCGGCGGCCGACAAACAGGTCAGCGACATCCAGGCCATGGCCAAGGGCGCCCTTTACTATTTTCCCGCTGCGAGGACCGTCGCCGATGTGGGGGCCGAGGAAGGACGGGCTGCCAAGGTCGACGAGAACGGCAATCCAGTCGACTTCGTCGTCAACGAGAAATGCGCCGCCGGCGCGGGGGCCTTCATCGAGGCCATGGCCCGCGCCCTGGAGGTCGGCCTCGAAGAGATGGGAGCGCTCTGCCTGCAATCGGACAAGGAAATCCCGATGAACGCCCAGTGCGTTGTTTTTGCCGAATCCGAGGTGGTCGGTCTCCTGCACGCCGGGACGGCCAAACGCGACATCAGCAAGGCGATCCACGATGCCGTGGCCGGCCGAATCGTCTCCTTGATCCGGCGGGTAGGGGTCCATGAGGACCTCGCCCTGATCGGCGGTGTGGCGTACAATCCGGGGTTCGTGGCAGCCCTGAAGCGCGGGCTGAAGCAGGAAGTGCTCATCCCGGATGAGCCCGAATATGGTGCCGCTCTGGGAGCGGCCATCGTGGCGGCCGAGCAAGCGTGAAACAGAGCGGGTCCCCCCGGGTTCCGAAGGCTGAAAGCCGATTGCCGAACCCGCTGCGCGGGAGCAACACGATTTCCCCGACAAACCATGTTTCCTAGGGATGCGATATGGCGGAAGAAGCAAGACCGGAGTTCTGGAGATGGCCGGAATCCAACTGGAGCCATCCTGACCTGAACTGGAAGGAAGCCGAATTCGTCACGGCGGGCATCGATGTCGGCTCGGTCAGTTCCCAGGCCGTGATCATGACCGATGGGGAGATATTCGCCTATTCGAACACCCGGACCGGCTCGGACAGCCCGGAAAGCGCCCGCAAGGCCCTCAAACTCGCTCTGGCGGCCTCCGATTTGTCCGAAGCTCGGTTCGACTGCTGCATCGGCACCGGTTATGGCCGGGTAAACGTGCCCATGGCCGACCGGACCATCACGGAGATCGCCTGTCATGCCCGGGGGGCCGGCTTCATCTACGGGCCCGACGTTCGCACGGTGCTCGATGTCGGGGGGCAGGATATCAAGACCATCCAGTGCGACGAAAAAGGTAAAGGTGACCAACTTCCTGATGAATGACAAGTGCGCTGCGGGGACCGGCCGCGGGATCGAGGTGTTCGCCGATCTGCTGGGAGTTCCGGTCAACGATCTGGGGGACCGCTCTTTTCAGGTCAAGCGGGACCCGCCCGCAGTTTCCAATACCTGCGTGGTCTATGCCAAGTCCGAGGCCACAGGACTTCTGCGCCAAGGCTGGGCCGTCGAGGAGGTGCTGGCGGCCTACTGCCGGGCCATGGCGGAACGAATTTTTTCGGTGGTGGAACGGCTGGGGGTGGTGCCGGGGTTTGCGGTGACCGGCGGCATGGCCAAGAATCGCGGCGTCATGAATCGGCTGATGCCGATGATCGGGATGAAGCGGATGCAAACCGAGTGGGACACCCAGATCGCGGGGGCCGCCGGGGCGGCGCTGTTCGGCTACGTGCTCTGCCAAAGGGGGAAGGGGCGAAGGAAGTAGAGCGCTGGGCGGTAAACGGACGCTGAGTCCGTCCCGCTGACAGCGGACCGAACTTGCCATGCGCGAAATCAAGCTCACCATCGACGGCCGCCAGCTGGAGGTGCCGGCGGGGCACAGCATTCTCGAGGCCGCCGGCAGGGCGGAGATCTATATCCCGAGGCTTTGCCATCACCCGGATCTCCCCCCGGCCCAGGGCAGTGCAGGGGCGGAGTGCATCTACCAGGGCGAGCGGCGGACCGAAAACACCCGGCCCGGCGAGACCGCGCCGGGCTGCGGGCTCTGCGTGGTGGAGGTCGCCGGCGAGCAGGAGTTGATCGAAGCCTGTGCCACGGAAGTGCGCGCCGGGATGGTGATCCGGACCGACAACGAGCGGATCCGGGCCAGGCGGCAGGAGAACCTGATCCCCATCCTGGCCCGCCACCGCCATGTCTGCCTGACCTGCGCCCAGCAGGAGGGTTGCAGCCGCACCCAGTGCTCCATCAATGTGCCCGAGAACGAGCGCTGCTGCACCCTTTTCGGCCGCTGCGAGCTCCAGCGGGTGGCTGATTACGTGGGCATTTCCAACCTCACCCCCAGGTATATCCCCACGGATCTGGCCGTCGCCAGGCAGGATCCGCTTTTTGAACGGGACCACAACCTCTGCATCGGCTGCACCCGCTGTGTGCGGGCCTGCCGCGAGCTGCGGGGCATCGAGGCCATCGGGTTTGTCTACGACGATCAGGGCCGGGTGCAGGTCGGCACCCTGGCTTCCACCCTGGCTGCCTCCGGGTGCAGGTACTGTACCGCCTGCGTGGCAGTCTGCCCCTCCGGCGCCCTGCTGGACAAGGCGGTCCGTCCGGGCCGCAGGGAGGCCGACCTGGTGCCTTGCAGCGCGGCCTGCCCGGCCCATGTGGATGTCCCTGCCTATCTGCGCCTGATCGCGGCCGGCCGGCCCGATGAGGCCAACGCCGTGATCCGCGAGAAAGTCCCCTTTCCCGGGGTCCTGGGCAGAGTCTGCATCCACCCCTGCGAGGAAACCTGCCGCTGCGGCGAGGTCAATGAACCGATTGCCGTTTGCGCCCTCAAGCGTTACGCAGCCGACCGGCAGCAAGGGTTGTGGAAGGAAAAGGCACTGCCGCGGCCCGGCACCGGTCGGCGGGTGGCGGTGGTGGGGGCCGGTCCGAGCGGCCTGACTGCGGCCTTCCATTTACGCAAGCTCGGTCACGGGGTGACCGTCTTCGAGGCTTCGCCCCAAGCCGGCGGCATGCTGCGCTATGGTATCCCGGCCTTTCGCCTGCCCCGGGAGGTGCTGGACGGCGAAGTCCGGGACATTTTCGACTTGGGGGTGGAGTTCAGGCCGGGTCAGGAGTTGGGAAGGGACTTTGATCTGCCCCGGCTGCAAGCGGACAAATTCGACGCCGTGTACCTGGCAATCGGCGCCCGGTTGAGCCGCAGAATCGCCATCCCCGGCTTGGACCTGCCCGGTGTGCTGTGGGGGGTCGACTTCCTGCGGCGTGTGGCCGCGGGTGAGGCCATCACCCTGCCGGGGGCCGGCATCGTGGTGGGTGGCGGAAACGTTGCCATGGATGCGGCGCTCACGGCCCTGCGCTGCGGCGCCGCCGAGGTAACCCTGGTGTGCCTGGAGAGCCGCGGGCAGATGCCGGCGCATCCGCGGGAGATCGCCGGCGCCCTGGCCGAAGGGGTCAGGCTGCTGCCTTCCTGGGGGCCCGCGAGCATCGAACAGGAGGACGGCCGCATCACCGCCATGACGCTCAAGCACTGTATCTCGGTTACCGACGCAAGCGGCAACTTCTGTCCGACCTACGACGAAACCCGCCGGAGCGTTCCGGCAAAGTGGGTGATCATGGCTATCGGCCAGGCCGCGGACCTGGGGTTTCTCCCCGCCGACGGGCCGATCGCCACGCGGGGCGGCCTCATTGTGGTGCACCCGGAGACCCTCGAAACCGGACTGCCGCGGGTCTATGCCGGCGGAGATGCGGCCGCCGCGCCGGGGGCCGTGATTCACGCGGTGGCCGCCGGACGCCGGGCGGCCGCCGCCATCGACCGGGCCCTGGGCGGGAAAGGGGAGATCGACGAGGTTCTCTTCAGCCGCAGCGCTCCGAATCCTCGGCTGGGCCGCGCAGAGGGGTTCGCTGAACGGCCTCGGGAGACGATCCCGGAACGGGAAGCCGCCATCCGCCGGCAGGATTTCGGCGAGATCGCACTGGGTTTCGGCGACGATCAGGCCCGCCGGGAAGCCGGCCGCTGTCTGCAATGCGACCTGCGGCTCCACCTGGGACGCAACCCCGCCCCGCCCGGGAAAACCCTGGCCTTCACGGCCGAGAACATCGCCCGGGTGCCGGGGGTCGAGGGCGTCTATCAGCTCTACAACGCGGAGCGCGAAGTGATCGTCATCCAGGGCACCGCCGATCTGCGTCAAAGCCTGGAGACTGAGCTGGCGGAGCGTGCCGCGGTGAGCTGTTTCAGCTTTGAGGGGGACAAGCTGTACAGCAAGCGGGAAAGCGAACGGATTCAGCAATTCCTCCGGGAACACGGCCGGATGCCGGGCGGCGGCGGTTTCGACCCGGACGACCTCTACTGACCGCCCGGGCGCGGCCTTAAGCGGCGTCGTCGGCCGGGACAACACCCGGATAGTTGCGCGCCCGCGCCCCTTCCCGCATCCCGGTTGTTTCCCGGCGGCAGGCTTCAGTCCGCGGTGCGCCAGCAGACCCGGTAGGTCCTGACCGCAGCGTGAATGCCCTTCATCGCCAGGTCGCCCACTTCTTCGAAACCGCAAAGCTCCCGGGTGGATCCGTAGGTGCGCTGGCTTATGAGGATTTCTCCTGCCTTGGCGAGCGTTGCAAGTCGGGCGGCCACATTCACCTGGTTGCCGATGACGGTGTAGTCCCGGTGCTCCTCGGGTCCGAAGGTGCCCACCGTCACATACCCGGTGTTGATCCCGATTCCCACCCCCGGTTCCATGCCGTAGAGGCGCCATTCGGCTCGCAGCCTGAGCACCTCCCGCTGCATTTCGATCGCCATTCGTACCGCCCGCTCGGCATGGTCCGCCATGGCCAAAGGGTCGCCGAAAAAGATGCACAGCCCGTCCCCCATGATCTTGTTGAGCGTCCCCTCACGGCGGTGCACGCAGCGCACCATGGCGGCGAGATACAGATCCAGGAGAAGGGCGGTTTCTTCCGGTTCCAGGCGGTCGGTGAGGCCCGCAAAATCACGGATATCCGTGAAAACCACCGTCAGCAGCCGGCGCTGGGTACGGCATCCCAGCGGCTCCGGGAGAGGCGAGAATAAGCTCGGCGATCTTGGGTGAGAGGTATCGCTGAAGCTCATGGTGGCGTTTCAGCTCCGCCACCTGACGCCGCACGGTCTGCTCGAGGTTGCGGTTCATCTCCATCTGCTCCTCTCGGGCCGCCTGCAGTTCCGCAGTCCGCTCCCCCACCATCTGCTCCAGCCGCTGGGAATAGTCCTCCAGGCGCTCTTTGGCCGCTCCAAGCTCATGATTGGCCTGCGCCAGGGTCCGATACGCGTCGTCCTTGGCCTGAATGTTCTGTCTGAGCTGGTTGATGAGCTCCATCTGATCCCTGTCCGCGTTTTCCTCCGGCCGGACCCGCGCCAGCGAACGCAGCCAGCGCCGGCTGCGGGTGAACCGATCGTAAAGGATATCCAGCAGGAAATAGGGGGCCAGGAAAATCTCCCCGCGGCTGACGAGCGGCCGGCCTGCGGCCTGCACGCTGCGGCTGATGAGAAAGCCGGTGACGGGCGGGTTCCGGTCTTCAGGAGGCGCGGGGGAAAGCGGCCGGTATCCGCCGACGAAGACGGACTCGCAGTCCAGCCTCTCGGGTTCCAGGATCACCCTTTGACCGACCACGGCACGCTCACCGCTGTCCGGCAGGCGCAGCGTGAGCGAGTCCCCTTCAATGCGGGCCGCCAGGCCATGGGTCTGGAATTCCGGCTCCCGGTTCAGCAGGATTTCCGGGTGGTAGGGGTTCAAAGGTTGCTTGATCAGAGCCGGTGGCAGCCCCCAGACGGTTGGAATCGAAGAGAGCATGCCCCGCAGGTACGGGTCGCCGATGTAGTCCCGATGGGGGTCGAAGTCGGGGTGAAACTCGACCTTGAGCAGGACGCGCATTTTACGCAGCCGGCGATCGTAGACCGGAGGCACCACCAGCCGGATTTCCTTGGTGTCGTCCAGGTTGCGGTTGAAGAAAGGCAGCCGCCGGAAAGCGTCATCCGGCGTGTCGAAAAGCCCGGCAAAGAGCTGAAACCGGCCCCAGGACCGGGACCCGGCCGCCGAACGGCCGCAGTTGAAATAGAAATCGGGCTCGTCGACCAGCTTTGCGGCAGACCGGAATACCCGCTCGAAGTTCTCATAGGTGGTCCATTCGTTCTCGTCGAGGAAGAACTGATGGGCCGTGAGGTGCTCGGCGCGCGGATAGGCCAAGCCTTCGAAGAGCGCCGGACAGGCCCCCAGCCGGCTGGTAACGTAGGCGGCAATAATCCTGAAATTGCGGTTGCTGATGCAGCGCAGGCGCGTCACGGCTCTTCTTTTCCCCGATCGAGCCCCGCCGGGCAATGGAGCGGACAAGGCTCAGCCACACCGTTTCAGCCGGCTCCGGCGTGCCCGCCGGCCGGGAACCAGCCTAGAACGGAAAACGAGCGCTGGTCAAGATAATTCATAGAAAAATCAAATGCTTGAATTGATAACCCTACCCCCCGATGACCGCCTCCATGCCCCCTTCCTACAGCCTGTCCGACCGGATTCTGCCCAGTTGACGCGGATGCCGAAAACCGGGGATTAATCAAACTGTGAAGGGGGAGCGGCACCGGTGTGCATCCCGATGAAGGAGGTCGATATGAATGAAGAACGATGGAAGAAACTGGAAGTCTGGAAGCTGGCCGACGATCTGGCGCAGAAGCTTTTCCGGATCTCGGCCGATTTCCCCGAAGCAGCGGGGCTCGGCATGGATCTCCGGCGGGCCGCACTCAGCGTCCCCCGGAGCATCGTCGCGGGATGGTCCCGGAAGGGGGAAAACGACCTGTCCCGGTTCGTCAATCAGGGCCTGGGCCACCTGGCCGAATCGGGATACCTGCTCTACTTCGCGCGCCAGCTGGGTTATGTTGGCGAGAAGGACTACCTGAGGCTGCAGGAGAGCGGCGAACTTCTGGGAAAGAAGCTCTGGCGGCTGCACGAAAAGATCGAGAACCCATCCTGACCCCGGCGCCCTCCCCCTCACACAACCGCCCCGCATTGATCAGGCGGCGCTCCAGGCTGCCGACCTGGAAAAGCAATAAGCACTGGAACTCCATTAGATTGCTTTGCCAGAAATGGATCCGTGCTAGACTGAACCCGTGTAGCACGGGAGATGCGACTATGAGTAACCTTACCATCACGGTAGATGCGGAAGCGCTGAAAAAAGCAAGGCTGCGAGCCCTGGCGCAGGGCACCTCGGTGAATGCCGTTTTGCGGGAGTTCCTGGAAGCCTACGCCGGGGTACGCGGGGAGCACCATAACGCGGCCCGGCAAATCATTGCCCTCTCCCGCGCTGTCAGCCTCAAGGCGGGGACAATGGTGCTGGAACCGTGACGAGCTTCACGAGCGTGACTGATGCGCTGCTTTTTCGATACCAATATTCTGGTGTACATGTTCGACGAAGACAGCTCCGCGCAAGAAGGCGCTCGCCCAAGAGCTGTTCGAGCGGGAGACTAAGGCCGGGCGCGCGGTTCTGAGCACCCAGGTGCTGCAGGAGTTCTACGTGAGCGTAACAAGAAAGCTGTCCGTTCCTCTGGCCGAAGACATGGCCCTTGAAGTGGTGCGCCACCTTGCCCGGCTCCCGATCACGCAGATCGATATCCCTCTGATTCTGGCTGCGATCAGCAGGAGCCGCTCGCTGCAGTTGTCCTTCTGGGATGCCCTCATCGTGGAAGCCGCCCTCGGCAGCGGCGCCGCCTCCCTTTTCAGCGAGGACCTTCAATTCGGCCAGCAGATAGACGGACTGCAGGTCGAGAACCCCTTCCTCTGAACGGCAGCACCGGGACGGCATAAGTCCTTGACAAAAGCCCCGGGCAGATAGGATACTCATACCCCTGCAGCAACGGCGGGACGTAGCGCAGCCTGGAAGCGCACCTGAATGGGGTTCAGGGGGTCCGGGGTTCAAATCCCCGCGTCCCGACCAGTAAAATCAAGCACTTAGAGGCTTTGCTTCTGAGTGCAAAATCAAGCACTTAGAGGCTTTGCTTCTGAGTGCTTTTTTCGTTTTGTGACATGTAGGAATTGGGGCCGGTCGGTTCTTCAGTCTGTTTCCCTCTCACGCATCTACCGAATCGAGACTCAATGTTCGCCAAAGATGCGGATCTCCGAGATGGGCGGCCTTTGTATGGTGGCTGACCCCCTTACTTCGTCGGCAGGGTACCTTCCTGGGTTGCGAGCGATTTTTCTCTTGCACCCATGGCACAGCAAAAAAGGGCGCCTTTAGACGCCCTTTTTAAGCCCAATAGAGAAAACTTTATTGAAACACAGATTATTCAGTAAATTTGTTCTCTGGTCGCAAACAGGGCTAAATCAGGAAATAAATTAAAAGTAAGTGAGCAAAACATCGACGCAGTCATGACTCTTTTATGCTTGATTCCCCTGAGCGTCGGCACCTTGAGCGTTGCCGGTATCACTGCCGGTATCACCTTGATCGACTGCTCCTTGGCCTACGTCACCCTGATTCTGGCCACCACCGGCGTAAAGCGGCGATATGGCTACAGTCGTAAGAAGGGCCAAAGACAACAGGATTGCAAATAGCTTTCTCATAGTTTTTCCTTTCTGCGTTTGTAATGCCGTTTATGCCAAGTTCACAACTATCGGAGATAATCACCTCAAGTTTGATCTTGATCAGCTTTGGATTTTCTGGCCTTTTAGACAGAAGGTCGTGGCACTCGTTGTGTTTTGCTGTTGGTCCGCACCAAGTATGCCTGACTCTATAAATTTTCCATACTTCCGTCTTCTTAGTCAAGTCTTTTTTCTCGTCGGTTGTGCGACATCAACGGTGCTCAAGCGGCGGCATTTTTTTCCGGTGCTGCCCGAAGCGGCCGAACTGTATGCCGCATCTCAGGGCACTGGCCGATCTGTGGCGGGTTCCGCCACATGAATGCCCATCCAGAGATCAAATTGGGATCGAAGCAATGCTCTATTCAGAAAAACGCGCGTGATGCCGGGCCATCTTCTCTCTTAAGACATCTCGCAATTTGGCGGCAATGTTCTCGGCCAGAATATCTTTTGGCTGTTTGGCCTTAAGCCCTTCAACGAGCACATCCAGACTCGCAGTTACCTCATCGTTTGGTCCGGGCAATGTAACAATGAATGTCCCGTTATACTGTCCCACTGCGATTTTGACACCGTCTTTCACGTGCCTGCCGGTGCCGACTTCAAAGTGACAGATATACGGAGTGGCGGCTTCGGGGTCCATGGCGGTAACCGCCTCCACCGTATGATCCTTATCTTCCGCACCCACACCGCCGGTGGTGACGATGAGTCCGTATCCGCCATGATCGGCGGCTTCCCGTAATTTTGCTGAGATCAATATCTTGTCATCCTTTAAGGTTTGACCGCGTGTGACCCTATACCCTTCGGATGTCAGACGCTGCATGACGGCCGGCGTATTGGTATCTTCAATTTGACCTTCGGCCACTTCCGCTCCGGTCGAGAAAACGATGACTCTTTTCGATATATTTTCCATTATCTCGGAGACCATTCGCTCGGATTTGCGCAAGGCCTGGGTGGCCATTTCCTCATCCATGGCGATCCAGCCCAGCATGCCATCTGAATGAATGGATGTGTTTTCAGAAACGCTGACTCCGGTGAGTCCGTTCAGTTCCGCTAATAATTGGTCCTTTTTCCCTACGATATTGTGGGCGTTCAGGCAGGCATTGAGAATATCCAGAGTCATTGCCCCGTTTCTGTAGTCTACGACCAGTACCTCGCCTTTTTCCAAGCCTAGGACATGGGCCACGTGGGCGGCAATATCGGATAAATTTGCGCTTTCCAGCAAAATGTTTTCAATTCTCAGTTCTGTTTTCTTAAGTAAATCGTACTGTTGCATAATCCAAAGGGTCCTGCCTGGAATCGAAGAAAAAGATCCTGGCCCGGAGGACCAGGGGTTTTGGGCTGAGTAAGAACTCACGCAGCTTCCGCATCTATTCCCCGTTGTTCGAGCCACATGGGCAAGAGCACTTCATCCACATTCCGGCTGACCTCGGGGGCTTTGTCGAGCAAGAGCCGGGCCATGGACGGGCTACAGTTGATATGTCCAAAATTGCCATCAAAGATGATGATTTTATCCGTTTTGTATATATCGTATGCCATGATCATGGCCTTTTGCAGATCCGGGGCGGTCTGAGCAACTTCGGTTATCAGGGGATTGCAATGGTCTGCTTTCCACAGGGCGGCATGGTCCTCGCCCGCGATGATAATAGGCGTATGGTCCAGACCCAGATAGTTGATTCCCGGCCAGGCTTGATTCAGAACGATGACCTTAATCGCCTCATTGATCAGCATGGGAACGAGCTGCCCTTTTTCATCTCTCTTGAAACCTCCCAGCACCTTGGGATTTGTCAGGTCAAACAGATCGTCGTGGGCGTGCATGAAAGTGCCGAAAATAACTCCGCCGGCGTGGATGTAGAATCCCCACCTTCCGCCATCCACCACGGCAATACATTCATCGATCGCATGAAAGAGCCGCATCATTTTCCCGTATTTTTTCAGATGGCTGACGGTAATTCTCTTGTCGATGGCCGTCAGGTCCCTGTCGGCATCGACGCCCAATATGCCCGCCGGAGAATGCCTCAATACGCAGCTAAAGGCATAGCGCTGCTGGATAAACGGTGAGTTAAAGATGGCCATTGGAAGAAAATTGGAGGATCGGTTGCCGAAATTCATGTGATAGATGGATCGCGTTTCAAAACGCGCATAGGACATGCCAAAGGGCTTGAATGCCCTTTGAATCTGGCGATTATAGTATATCTCCCTGGGATCATCGTAATACGCATGAACAAACCAGTCCCCATTGAATAACTTCTTGATCCCATAGACGGTTCCAATCTCCGTTTCAATGGGGACATCCTTGTCAAAAGGACCATAACCGTATACTTTTCCGTCAAAGCGCCGTTTGAGATCATAATGCGCGATGAATTCATCCGATTCCCGAAATCCCTTATATGCGCCCACCATAAGGCGAACATCCTCACAGCCGGTCCTCGTCTTGATGTTATCCTTGATGGCTTCGAGCATTCTGACGTACGCTTCACCGCCCATTATGCTGTAGCCGTGTTCGGAACTGAGGATCTTGACCGTATGTTCGGGCTTTATCATGCTCAGGTCGACCGAAGACAGCGCCTCGTCGGCGGACTGGGTTATCAGGGAAAGATCATCGCCGCAGTTGTAGATTCGGTCGGTGATATCGGGGAACAGATCGCCGATCGACACGGAAACCATATCCAGTACATTCACCGCCCGTTCCCTGGCTTTGGGGCCGTAAACGGATTCCATTAACTCAGGTGGATTGACTGCCGGGTTATACATGGTCACCCTCCTTTCCCCGCGACGTCGTGGGTCTTTGCTTCACCCTTTTCCAGTCTTGCCCCACACAGCACTGGGGATAGGTTTCATCGATCCGCTCCACCTTTTCCCGGGGAATATCGCCTATTGACAGGGTGAGCTTGATCCACCGTCGATCCGGGGGGTCATCGAGTGCAATTCCGCAAGCCTCCAACACCTGGAATATCCTTGTCATACAATACATGCCGCAGCCGGCGCGAAGCCCGGTCATGGCGCATAGATCTTCAGGGGTTGTTGCGCCTTTTAGAACAGCGGCCACAGTTTCTTTTCCCGTGGTACGAATACATCCACAGATCGGCATATCAGGGAGGAGGCCGGCCTTTGCGCAGAGCGCTTTTATCTGAAACGGGTCAAGATCCGAATGGTCTACATATCTGATGACCTCTGAAGGCCGCGGGACCCGGCTGACGGCGTTTTCCTTGTTGCATCTGTCGATGCATCGCTGGCAGTCAATGCATCGATCAACATCAATCGTCGCCGTTTTTTCCTTTATCTCGATTGCACCGGCGGGGCAGACGGGTTCGCACAGTTTACATCCCGTGCACTTTGTTTTATCCACTTGGGCAAAAAACGATAAGCTGATCATTATGGAACCCCTTGTAAGCTAGTCTTTACAAAGTTAATCTTTATCATAAAAGAGCTTTGAAATCAATAAGGATAAAAAACAGTTCGAATGGGATGCAGGCTTTGGAAGACCTTATCCGTGAACCTGTAATCGACTTCCTGATCAAAATCGAAGCGCTTGGGGAGGGCGCAAGGACGGCGCCGATGCAGGTTCCGAAGGGGATTGACAGCAACCAAACCGCTGCGAAGTCCCTTGCCGCAGCCCTTTGGATTAACTTCCTATCATGCGGAATTGGGTCCGACGGGGAAAATGTCACGCAAGTTTGAAATTCTATATCTGCAATGATATAAGAATGGCGTCCGCACAATCCTGGAGGTATGGAGCCTGGAAAACCACCACGGAACTTCGGGAATCTCGATTTCAGGATGAGCAATCACTGTCATAGGGTCCTATGGAGAGTATGAGAGATATTAGAGACGATATCTTTGAGAAAATAAAAGATAAAACGATCGGTGCGGTCATCGTCGCAAACGGCGAAGGGGTGATCGCAGGAACGGGTAAGGCGGCGCGTGAAGCCGGGCGTTTAGGGCTGACCGCAAAAGAGCTGCTTGCTGAAGGGAGCCTCGTAAAACCAACGGATATCATTGGGTATTTTGAAGGCCGCGTTAAGGAAATCGTTATCGGCGAGGATTTTCTTATTGGCTGTATTGGAAAGCCATCGGGCGTCGCCACTGCCGCGTTCCAATTTGCACGGGCCGCTGGAGATCGGCCGAAAATCGTCAGCGGGGGCTGGAAAAAGATGCCTTTTGAAATAAAGGAGTCCATTCGAAATGCCGTGCTGGTAGGCGGCGCCTCTATAAGGATCGCCGAGGAACCTTTCATTTATCTGGACAAGAACTACATCGCGGCATTCGGCGGAATCGGAAAATGTCTGGCGGCTGTCGCTCACCTGAAAAATCATCGAAAAGCAGTGCAGCTCAAAGGAAGCATGAGCAATATCGGCGATGAGGCACTCGAAGCGGTCACGCTTGGCGCGGATATCCTGTTTGTCGATACCGGGGATATGGACGATCTCAATCAAGTCTCTGCCAAGATTAGGAAGGCCGGCAGGCGAAACAGGGTTGAAATCGCCTTTGGCGGTAACATCCGGCTCGGAGACATTGAAAAGCTGAAGTCCACCGATGTTGACATATTGGATGTAGGGCGGGCAATTATTGACGCGCCTCTTTTGGATCTCAAATACGCAGTCAAAGGGAGCCACGGCAACAGGTTGGGGGAGCAAACGACGGTAACAGATACCTGAGAGAAGGTAGATGAATTACGATTCCGAGCGCATGGTGTCCGAAGGGTCCAGGGGGATAAGGTCGGCCACGGATCCTAGGCTACTGAAGGCGCTGTCCGGAAGGTCGAGGGGTGAAAAAGAAACTGGAG
>CAVPHJ010000010.1:0-145739 GCA_963704245.1 uncultured delta proteobacterium | reverse complement strand
CCTGAATTTTGCACGGAAGTAGCCTTGCACGGCGTTGTTAGCGCTTTGTTCATGGATGCCCTGGGTTTTGGATTTCAACTGATGTGATGTGGTTGCTTCCGTCCTTTCAGTGCTCAACCTCTCTTGCTTGCGTCGATGGGTAGTTCGTGCAAGAAAATTCTTGCTCACGCTGTGGAGCGCAGGAGTTGACGGGGCCGGAGCTGCTGTATTGTCCAGGGTTTAGGCCGCGACCGCAGTTTGTCAAGGAATTTGAGGAAACGGATCGTAGCCGGTGTGCGGGCATCGTGGATGGAATACCTGACTCTCTCGCGGTTATTGTGGAACACCAGCTTGGCCGCGATCAGCAAGAGCTTGAGGCGGGCGATTCGGATCGTGTTGTCCTGGATGCCCTGCAACGACCCGTCCTCAGTTTCCGATGTCTCCTTGCGGTTGCTGAGCTGGGCCATGATCTTGAAATAGCGCCAGATGTTGTAGGCCAGCATCACAACCTGAAAGAAGGCGTAGTTGTTCTTGAACTTGGCTGACGGAATGGCTTGTAGCCCCTCCCGTTTGACTTCGCCGATGAGGTTTTCCACATCCGCCCGGTGGTCATACTCGGCAATCACCTGGTGGGGCTTTCCGCGTAGAGACGTACAGAAGATTCGGTATGTGTAACGGTCATCCTCGAACAGCTCGAATTGGACCGGTTCCCGAGAATCCACGTCCAACTCCTTGGGGATCCGCATGGCCACAAACCGGCAGGGCCGGTCCCAATTCTGAGGCTGGTACAGACAGCTGTTGTACTCATAGGGTCTGCGTTTCCAGGGGCGATACCACTGCTCGGGATCAAATACCGGCGAGGAGCGCTTGTTGGCGATGATGAAATCAAAGCCCTGTTCCATGGCAGCTGCCACGGCTTCCCAAGAGAAGAACTCGGCATCCGCCCGAAACAGAACCCTCTCGACGCATCCGGGCAACTGCTGCTTGATGCCTTTGATCAGTTCGGCTGCTTCCTCGCCGCTGAGGGTTTCGCCTTTGCGCAGCTTGCCATGAACGTATTCCCGGGTCTCATCAATGAACGCCAGCACCGGGCGGTAGCCCTTTTTGCCACGGTTCTTGGGATTGTACCCTTTGCGCCCGCCCTGCTGATCGCCATAGATCGTCTCCACCGTGGTGTCGGCGCTGACATGAACCCGGCGGTGGGCAATCCCGCATTGAGCCCAAAGGCGCTCCCGCAGCACAGCCATGACCTTCAACAGCGCCCTGGCCTGGTTGATCCCCAGGCTGTCCAGATAGCGCCAAAAGGTACTGGCCGCCGGCAAGAGGGCCACCTGGAAAAATCCGCACACCATGGCATCCAGCCGGATGTAAGCAAAATGCCACAGCCTCGTAAAACCGATGAACAAGAGCATCAGGATACCCACCACCATGCGATAGTGCCCCAGCTTCGGAGTGCGCTTGGGCGCTTGGTAAAGCCGGTCGAAGAGCTCTTCAAAACCCATCAGATCCAGAAACTTGATCAGTGCCAGCAGACCCCCAAAGGGACTCAACCGCTCACTACAGGCCCCGTAAACGGTGGAAGCCTTGATTTTCCTGGGCTCAGCCAGCCCTTTACGAAACCCTTTACCAGGACGCCTTTTCCTGCTATTCTTTTTCCATCTCTTAACCATCTGGGTTACCTCCTGTCTCATGGGATCTTTTTGCATAAGCCCCACTATAACAGGGAATCCAGATGGTTTTCTATTTCATAGGCTCAGCGCCGTGCAAAATTCAGGTAGTTGATATGAGTTTTTTCTAGGATACTGGTCAATCTGATTTCCTAAAGTAAACCTTTTCACCCTTTGCCTCTTTTTCGACTAAGTGGACTGTCTGGATCACTTTGCCGCGCCTCGTTCACTACCCCGGCCTATCTCCCGTTCCACCATCATCCGGGCCACGTCCTCCATGGCAAACTGTGCCTGCCAGCCCAGTTGTTCCTCAGCCTTGGCGGGTTGGCCCGACTGATAATGACATCCGTCGGTCGTAGCAGGCCAGATTCAAATTGGACGTGCTCCCGCCAGTCAAGCCCTAATTCCGAAAAAACTGCATGAACGAAATCCCGAGTTTATGGGTCTTCCCTGTGGCTATCACGTAGTCCGCCGACCCTTGTTGCCGCAGTATGCACCACATGGCTTCCACATATTCCGGGGCCCAGCCCCAATCCGGCTGATTGCGATATTCCCTAGCCTGAGTTTACCGCCCTTTTGGGCTGGATTTCCGGTTGCAGGCGGTTTGGTTCCGAGCAACACATGGATAAGCGGCTGATATCCAATGATGTTTCTGATTCTGTACGCCGCCCCCGGGGAGCATTTTGCCGTCCTTCTCCGTATGACCTGCAAAGAGAGTTGATGCCGAACCTCTCCGCAAACGGCGCGCACCCCATATATTGTGGTTTTCCGGCCACACGAAAATATATCTTGACAGCGCCGGTGCGATCATGTATGACCTACAGCATGGCCAGCATCACCAAGAAAATGATCCGCGGCAAGCCCTACTACTACGCCCGGGAGTGCAAGCGGATCAACGGCAAACCCAAGATCGTCTGGCAGCAGTACCTGGGCCGTCCGGAAGACATCATCCGCACCATGACCCAGCCTGCCCAGGCAAACGAAGCCCTGCCCGAAGCCAAAGAGGCGATCATCGTCGAGTTTGGCGCCCTGGCGGCCCTGTATGACCTGGCCAAACGGCTCAACCTCAGCGAACACATCAACCGCCATGTGCCCAAACAGGGAAAGGGCCCCAGCGTGGGCGACTACCTGCTGGCGGCCATCCTCAACCGCTGCGTGGCCCCCTGCAGCAAAGCCGGCATCGCCGCCTGGTTTCAGGGCACGGTGCTGCGCCGTCTCATAGATATCAACGCAGGGCAGCTGTCCAGCCAGCGGTTTTGGGAGAACATGGACCGCGTCTCCCGCCAGGCGATTGAATCGATCGAGAAGGATATCACCGTGCAGATGGTCCGGGACTTCGACATCGATCTCAAGCGGGTACTGTTTGACGGCACCAACTTCTTTACCTTCATTGATACCTTCAACGAACGCTCTACGCTCGCCCAGCGGGGCAAGAACAAAGAGGGGCGTAGGGCTTTGCGGATCGTGGGTTTGGCCCTGCTGGTCTCGGCCGACTTTCATGTGCCGCTTTTTCACCGTACCTACCCGGGTAACCAGGCCGATGCACCGACCTTTGCGAGCCTTACCGAGCAACTGGTCAACCGCTACCGCGAGATCACCGATAGCACCGAACACGTCACCCTCATCTTTGACAAGGGCAACAACAGCCAGGAAAACCTCCAGGCGATCGAAGAAAGCCCCTATCATTTCATCGGCTCTTTGGTGCCCACCCAGCATCCGGACCTCTTGGCGATTCCGGAGACCCAGTTTCAGCCTCTCGATGAGCAGGGATTGCCCGGAGTGCGGGTGTACCGCTGCCGGCAGGAGGTGTTCAAAGTCCAACGCACCGTCTTGGTCACCCACAACGAGAATCTGTTTGTCGCCCAATCCAGAACGCTCTTGCGGGAGATCGCCAAGCGCCAGGGGCTGCTGCGCAACCTCCAGCATCAGCTCCGGCGGCACCGGGAAGGCAAGATCTCCGGGGGCAGCCGACCCACGCTGGAAGGGGTTTCCAAGAAGGTTCAGGGCTGGCTCAAGGCCCGCCACATGAAAGAGTTGTTCCAGGTGGAGATCACCGAATCCCAGGGGTTGCCCGCGTTGAGCTATCGCTTCGATAAGCGTGCCTGGGAGCGGCTGCAAAAGACCCTGCTCGGTAAGACGATCCTGTTTACCGACAACGAGCAGTGGAGCGATGTGGAGATCATCCGCGGCTACCGCAGTCAGCACCACATAGAAACCGCCTTTCGCCGCATGAAGGACTGCCACCATATCGCCCTGCGTCCCCAGTACCATTGGACCGATCAGAAGGTGGAGGTGCATGTGTTCTGCTGCGTGCTCGCGTTGATGCTTTGTAGTCTGCTGCACCGGGAGTTGCACCGCAAAGGAATCGATCGCTCCATTCCCGCCATCCTTGATGAACTGGCCAAGATCCGAGAGGTGGGAGTGATCTATGCTCCCCAGCGGGAAAAGGAAACGCCCACCATCCAGATGACCCTCTCTCAAATGTCCCCCGAGCAACGCATCCTTTATGACGCGCTCGACCTCAAGCGGTACTGCCAACCAGCAGCGTAGGTCATACCGAAATGCAGTACATCTTGCTACGAAATCAAATAGTTGCCCAAAAAGGGCGGTAAACTCGGGCTAGGGATAGCTTTTCTTTGGATTCCTTCGCAATCCGGCAGGCGCAGTTCACTATTTTGCGCGTGACAAAACGCTCCGGCCGAAGGATGGATTCATGGTTGAACAGGATACCCGAACAGGCATACAACCCATAGGCTTCCCTGTAGTTGGCTACCGCCCAATAAGCAGCTGCTTTTGCCATGGCATAGGGGCTACGAGGTCTGAAGGGCGTGGTTTCCTCGGCCGCTAAGGCTATCGGTATTTCCAAAGCACTCTCCTGAGCCTGCATTGTACAGTCTGGTTGTCAAACCCAGAAAACGGAGGCACTCCAGCAGATTTACGGCGGCGATCGTGATGCTTTCGAAGGTTTCGCCGGGCTGCCCGAAGGATAACGCAACCGATGTCTGCCCGGCCAGATTGTAGATTTCATCCGGCTGAACCGTGGTGATCATTTGCATAAACTGCGAAAATCGT
Source organism: uncultured delta proteobacterium (assembly GCA_963704245.1). Lineage (GTDB taxonomy): Bacteria > Desulfobacterota > DSM-4660 > Desulfatiglandales > Desulfatiglandaceae > CAVPHJ01. Next base: position 141,021 of record CAVPHJ010000010.1, on the reverse strand, counting down.
TAACGGCCATGAATGAAATCCCACCTGGTCTTTGATGCCCAGGCTTATGAGATTGGAAAACCTCGCCATCTGGGCATCTCGGGAGGTCCCGTAAACTCGGTACCCTTTAAGAAGCTCTGCGAGGTACGCTCCATCCTGACCAGAAATACCCGTTATCAACGCTTTCTTCACAATCCGAACCTCAGGGCAAGTTCCCTTGAGGTTGATCTAAGGTCCTCCTGAATACGCCCACCGTCTCCCGTGCGGCCTTCCGCCACAAAAACAAGTTTTGTCTTCTCCAGCCCTTCTTGATTAGGATATTTCGCAAAGTCAGTCTACCCAACAGACCGAGGTCCAGTTTCTTCGGGCACCTGAGCTATTCTCTAGCCCCAATACTTCCCGCTCTTCCGCTTCCTCACTACCCGTCCTCGGCTCGGCGTTCATGTAGGCTTGCCCGCTCACGAAGCAGAGCGACAACGCGCGCAGCGGCTTCCGGCGGGCTGAGCCGGGAGGAATCAAGTCCGAGCGCCGGATTCAGAGGAGGTTCATACGGAGCTGAAATACCAGTGAATTCATTGATCAGGCCAGCTGCGGCATTGGTGTAGATTCCCTTTCGGTCACGGGAGACGCAAATCCCGGGTGGGCAGTGAACGTAGACCTCGAAGAAACGGTCCCTGCCGATAATTTCCCGGATGCCATCGAGGTCTGCGCGGTAGGGGGAAACAAAAGCACAGATGGCAATCAGTCCGGCATCCACGAAAAGCCTGACCATCTCGCCAATGCGGCGGATGTTCTCCGTACGGTCTTCAGGGGAAAAGCCGAGGTCGCTGCACAGCCCATGGCGCACATTGTCGCCGTCCAATACGTAAGTGGAACAGCCCATGTCGTGGAGTTGCTTTTCAAGCTGATGGCTTATTGTGCTTTTCCCGGAAGCCGGAAGACCGGTAAACCATACCGCGGCACCTTTGTGTTGATGCAGACGCTCCCGATCTTCTCTCAACACATGGCTGCTATAGAAAGACAGGTTTTTTGGGCATGTTTGGCTCATTTGATCTGCCAATTGCTCAGGCTCTCAACAGCTTCTCGTATTCCTTTATTCCTTCTTCCAGCTTCGCAATCGGCAATGAGTCCGCCATGACTCAGCACACACGCACGGTCACAGATCTCTAGAACGTTTCCCATTGAATGGCTTACGAACACCAACGTCCTCCCCTGCTTGCGAAATTCCTTCATTCTTGCCATACACTTCTTCTGAAAATGGTCATCCCCGACCGCCAGCACCTCATCGATGAGAAGGATCTCGGTATTTAAATTCACCGCAATGCTGAACGCCAGCCTGGCCTGCATGCCGCTGGAATAGCTGGATACGGGCGAATCAACGAAATTCCCCAGCTCAGAAAATTCGATCACATCCGGAACAATTGAATCGATCTCGCGCCTGGAGAGTCCGTAGAGTGCCGCGTTGAGATACAGGTTCTCCCGACCGCTCAGATCCGGATGAAACCCGAGACCCAATTCGATCATCGGAGCAACACTTCCCCGCACCCTGACGCTTCCCGCTGTCGGCTCTATGGTCCGGGCGATGACATAGAGCAGCGTGCTCTTGCCGGCGCCGTTCGGGCCGATAAGGCCCACGGACTCCCCTCGTTTGATCGAAAGGGACACGTCGCGCAACGCCCAGAACTCCTCCTGTGTTTCCCGCAGCCCGCGGAACAGGAACCCTACGAATAAGGACTTGATCGAATCAGCACGGTTATGTTTCAAGGTGAACCGCTTGGACACCTTGTCAACTGCAATGATTTCGGACAATCAGAGTTCCTCCACGAACCGTCTTTCCAGGAACTTGAACACGGAAACCCCGACAAACAGGGCCAATACCGCAAACCCTGCGCAGGAGGCCCAGATGTACAAGGGCGGTACGCGGCCGTAGTACACGATATGCTGGAACAGCACGATGAAGTGCGCCACCGGGTTCAGCCGGATGACGGTCTTGATGGTCCCGGACAGCGCTTCGAAGTCATACACAATGGGCGTCATCCAGAACCCGGCAGCCAGCCCGATTTCCACAATCTGTTTGATGTCCCTGTAGAAGACTGTAATAGCCGAAACCGCAAAACCCACCCCCGCCGTGAACACGACAAACAGAAGCAGCGCAACCGGGTACAATAGGAGACTCGCGGAAAACGACCTCAAGCTCAGGAAATAAATGACCAGGAAAACGACAAAGGCCAGGGAAAAAAGGACCAGCTGAAAGCAGACCGAAGAGAAAGGCAGGATAAGCCTGGGAAAGTAGATCTTCTTGATGAGATTGGCGTTCCCGGCGATTGCCATGCTCGAGGTCATAATGGACCCGGAAAACAGGTTCCAGGGGAGGATGCCGGTGATCAGGTAGATGACGAAATTCTCCATGCTGCTTTTGAAAATCACGCCGAACACCACCCAGAAGATCAGGATGTTGGCCAGCGGCAGCAGCATGGCCCACAACATCCCCAGAAAAGAGGCGCAGTAGGTGGTCTTCATCTCCTTGTAGACCAGGTTGCGCAGCAGCTCCCGGTAACGGAAGAAATCAACCCCGAGCAGCACGTACCAACTCTATCCACAAACGGGAAAGGCGCTTGAAAGCACCGACGGCGCTTTTTGATATTGAACTTGTTTCTTCAATCATCGGAATACCCGACTGTATAAGTGAATAGACCCTCAGAAAGTAACCGGCACAGCCGGGCTTTACCCCGATTGGTTACACCGTCGCTCTCTTCTCGTGCCGTCGCTCGACCACCACGGTCATGAACAGTCCCAACCGCCCCATCCATGGCGCCAGCGCGCCTTCAATGGTCTCAACCATCTTCAGAATGCCGAGACCCGGAACCAGACTTCTGAAAGAGAGACCTCCGGTCAGAAGGTACTGGAAGGGGGAGTGTATTTCGGTCTTGAGAACCGATAGGGACGGGTGTTCTGCTGCAAGTTTGCCAAGTCGATCCCTCACAAAAACAATCCATGGCAATGCCGCATTGGCAGACGAAAGCGGGCCCTTGAATTCAAACCCCCAACCAGCCTCGACCTCAAAGTCCTCATGATGAAAACGCCGAAAAACGATTCGCGAAAACAGGGTATTTGCCGGCTCAACCATAATGAGACGACCACCCGGGACCAGGCACCGTTCCACCTCGCGGAGAAACGCTGATGTGTCGGGGATATGATGAAAAACGTCGACCATCAGAAGACCATCCATACTGCCGGCGTGAAAAGGCATCTCTTCAGCAGAAAAACAGAGGTCCACTCCATTGACGGCGATGACATCCGAGGTCAGCACCCCCGGCAGCAGGTGCTTCAGGAAGCCGGCGCCACTGCCCATTTCCACCAGCACCCCGGTCCGGGTTTCCGGGAGCTCTTGGATGAGCCTACGATAGAAAGACCGATAGACTTCCTGCAGGTTCCGCTTTGACTCAATGATCCGCCGATGAAGCACCACGCGTGCGGGGTGATCCGGATCAGCCGACGTCTGATCCGGAGGAAGTCGGAGAAAATCCAGTGCCCGCATTCCAGGCCCGTCAACGGAACTTTATCCGCAGGAACCCCACAGCGGCCATCTTGACCAGCATCAGGCCATGTGCAAACCGGCTGATGTTCGTGCTTCCGTATTCCCGTTTCTTATAGACAATGGGAACGTCGATGATTCCCAGCCCCAGGATCGCCGCAGGGAACAGCAGCTCGAAATCACCGAACGGATCAAATTCACCGAAGTCGGAACGCCACTCACAAAACCGCAGGTAATCCGCCTTGGAAAAGAGCTTCGTGCCGCACAACGTGTCCCCCAGTCGGACACTCAGCACATAGGATAGCGCCTTGGCAAAAAAGACGTTCCCCAAATGATTCATGAACCGCATCGCTTGCCCTTCCATGGGATAGACAAGTCGATTGCCATTGACAAAATCGCTGTGACCCTCGCAATAGGCCGAATAGAATCGTCCTAGCATCTCAGGGGGCACCGTCAAATCGGCATCCAATATTGCAACGATGTCGTATCCGGCCTCCTGAATCCCCAGTCGCGCGGCATCTGCCTTACCTTTACCTGTCTGCCTGAGGGCACGAATTGGAAGAGCTCCGCCATATTCCGAAATAACCCTTTGGATTTCCTCATAAGTGTTGTCGGTGGAATGCCCCTCAACGAATATCACCTCAAGGGGATAGTCGGCGCATTCTTCTAAGCGTCTGACCGCTTCAATGATGTTTCCGCGTTCATTACGAGCCGGAATGCACCACCGACAACCCGGGCTTCGCACGTTCGGGAGTGACGGGTCTCAGCACGCGCGAGGTACACCAGTGAAATACGTTTTAGACCGGGAATCAGCCGAATCACCCGATCAAGAATTCTTCCGATCCCAAATAGCCTGAGCCAGAACCCGCACGCAAAACAAGTCCTGACCACTTGAAAACCGGAAATTACCGCGATGTTCCGCAAGTCTGTTTCCGTGATGAATGTATTGGCCCGCGGACCTTGTCGAATCCCCATGATGTCGAGAAGTCGATAGAACCATTTCAGATACGGATTATACAAGACGACGAGGACGCGATCTCTCCTCGACAGTCCCTTTTTCATCTCCTCCAGAAGGCCTTGGATATCATCGCTTGAATTGAAAACCCCGTTGAGGATGTGTAGCCGCATCTCAGAGGGTCGCCGACTCCCAGTCGGAAAACCGCCTGAAAAATCCGCTTTTGTGAAGGACCGTGCGTGTCTTTCGATCAAACGCCCGAGAATGTCGCCATCTGTGTCACCGAGTGTATAGTATTGCACTCCGTCAGAGTATCGTACGAGGTCTGCCATCTTCTCATAAATAAGAGCATACACACCTCTTCGGAAAAAATTTACGTTCATTTTATTTTCGAATTTGGACTATCTTCATCCGGGCCCCATCGCGAGGCGGTAAAGCAAGCTTGAGATTCTGCATTTTCGTGAAAACTGCGAATCAACTTCTTTCCCGAAATCAGCGGAGGTCTTCCAGACACGGATCTCTCCCAAGTCAATCATGCAAAAGATGGAGGGGGCCGCCCTTGATCTATTGACTTGTCGGGCTTGGGTACGCTACTGCCAACCTATGTTCTTGTCAGGGTCTTGGGACTCTCAGCTGTTATGCTTGTCTTCCGAACCGGATGAAGACGATGGGCGATAGGGAACGGAAATGATCTCCCTTCTGGATGCCTCAACCGCACGATTGGCGATTTCCTGGACTTTTTCGTAGGCCTGTTCATGTCTTCTGGACAGTTCCGCGATCTGCGTTTCCTGGGCCTTGACCATCCTCTCAAGCGATTCGACCTTCGACACCAGCACGTTCTTTTCGCCTTCGTACCTGGACTCAGTGAGGGCCTGCATCTTTTCGAAGTCGCTGCTAAGACGCGTTTTGGTGTCATCCACAGCCGCCTGGACTCGGCTCTCCAGGGTTTGCGGAAAGGTCTGGACTTGTTCCTGGAGAGAAGCCAACTCCTTTTCGCGCTTTGCAATGCTTTCTTCGCGTAACTCCAGCTCTGCCTTTTTCCGGCTCAGTTCCTGTTCAAGATCCTTCCGTTTCTGCTCGATCTCCTTGGTAAGGGCATTCAATTCGTCTTCGAGCGCGTTCCTGCTCTTTTCTTTTTCCCGCTCAAAGGCATACTCGAATTCATCCTTTTCCCGCTGCCGCTGTTTCTTGATGACATCGGCCTGCTCTTTGACATCCTGCTCCCGGGCGGTCTTTTCCTTGCCCCATTGGGAGCGGGCTTCCCGCATCTCCTCTTCCAGGGCCGCCCGCCGGGCTTCCATCTCACGCCCGAACTCTTCTTTCTTTGCCCGCTGCGCATTGAGCAAGGCCGCAAGGTCGGATGCCGCGGTTTCGATTTCGTAAAGCGACTTCAGCTCTTCCTGCTTTGCCTCCACCGCCCCTTGAACCTTCCGATAGGTGTCCATTTCCTGTTCGAAGCGCTCCGCAAGGCTGGCAAGCTCACGGCTGATGGCACCCCGCAAGTCGTGAAGCCGGTGGAGCGGATCCTGGGCGGCTTGGGTATCCGCCGTGGCGGCCGCAAGCTCTTTTTTCATCTCTGCCCGTTCCTTCTCGGCATTGAGCATCTCTCTTGCCTTTTCCTGAAGCTGCTTCTTCATGAGGTGATAGGCTTCAAGCATTTCTTTCTTGGTATTGGTCATGGTCACCGGGGGGATTTCATTTTGAGCGGTCATGGCGGAATCCTCTCTATGTCTGGTTTCTGTCAAACATCCCTATCAGCAAAGCCTTCTGGCCCAATGTGTTTATGGTCTGTTCTTGGCGAGACAGCCAGGCGCATAAGTCTACAGGATGGACTGGAAATAGGTGATGGTTTTGGCGAGGCCGGCTTCGAGAGCGACCTGGGGAGTCCAGTCCAGCCGCTCTTTGGCCAGCGTGATGTCCGGCCGGCGCTGTAAAGGGTCGTCCTTGGGCAGCGGTCTGAAGACGATCTTCAGAGCGGCTTTGGGTCAGCCGGATCACGGTTTCGGCCAGTTCCAGGATCCGAAACTCGGAAGGGTTGCCCAGGTTGACCGGCCCTGCGAGGTCATCCGGGGCGTTCATGAGCCGGATCAGGCCTTCGATCAGGTCGTCCACATAGCAGAAGGAGCGGGTCTGGGAGCCGTCGCCGAAAACCGTGATGTCCCGGCCTTTCAGGGCCTGGACGATGAAATTGCTCACCACCCGGCCGTCGTTGGGGTGCATGCGGGGGCCGTAGGTGTTGAAGATGCGCGCCACCCGGATGTTGACCCTGTTCTGGCGGTGGTAATCGAAAAAGAGCGTCTCGGCGCAGCGCTTGCCCTCGTCGTAGCAGGAGCGCGGGCCGATGGGGTTCACGTTTCCCCAGTAGCTCTCGGGCTGGGGGTGGACGGCCGGGTCCCCGTAGACCTCGCTGGTGGAGGCCTGGAGGATCTTGGCCTTGACCCGCTTGGCCAGGCCCAGCATGTGGATGGCGCCCATGACGCTGGTCTTGACCGTCTTGACCGGGTTGTACTGGTAGTGGATCGGTGAGGCCGGGCAGGCCAGATTGTAGATCTCGTCCACCTCCAGGAAGATGGGCTGAGCCAGGTCGTGGCGGATGAGCTCGAAGTTGGGCTTGCCCAGCAGGTGGCGGATGTTGTCCTTGCTGCCGGTGAAGAAGTTGTCCAGGCAGAGGACGTCGTGGCCTTCGGCAACGAGGCGGTCGCAGAGGTGGGAGCCGAGGAACCCGGCGCCGCCGGTGACTAAGATGCGCTTGGTCGTATGCATGTGTACCTTCGGTACAGGATTACAGGATCACGGATTTCGGTACGGGGGAGGCTTCGGTATCCAGGATTCGAAATGCGTCTTGAGGGACTTTATGAGGCCATTCAACATTTTGCTCGCATCCGCCATAGGCCGTTTCCAGCTCTTCATATGCAGTCTGTCCTCAGGTAGTCAAGATCCTTTGCCAAAGGAGAAAATAGCGTACCGCTTCAGGGATCCTCTGAAATTGATGAGCAGACCGACATCTTCTGCGCAAGCAGTCAGGTAATTGACGAGCTGCACCTCGTGGGCTTTGGATAGGTGTTCGACGGCTTTGAGTTCCACGATTACCTCATTGGCAACCAGTAAGTCTACCTGGAAATCGCCAACTACATCGTCCTCGTAATAGACCTTGAGCGGCTTTTCGGATTCCGCCTTGAGGCCGGCCCGATCGAGTTCTATCAGCATCGCCCTCCTGTATACGCTCTCGAGAAAACCGAAACCCAGTTTGTTGAAGACCTTGTACGCGCATCCGATGATCTGGTGGGTCAGCTGCTCGCTTTCCATTCAATTCCTGACAGGATCTACAGGATTCCTTCGATTACTCTTTCTTGCCCTCTTGGGGTGAGTATTTTCGCCTTTCGTCCGGAAAGGCGAAAAAATCCTGTCCATCCTGTTCATCCTGTCCGATTTTTTCAGAAGTGGGTGAGTTTGGGTTTGCCGATGGGGTAGACGTTGAATCCGATGTCGAAGAGTTTCTTGTGGTCCAGGATGTTGCGGCCGTCGAAGAGGAAGGCCGGCTTGGCCATGGAGGCGTAGATCCTCTCGTAGTCCAGGTCCCGGTACAGATCCCACTCGGTCATCACGGCGACGGCATCCGCACCCTCGGCCGCCCGATAGGGATCTTCCTCGAAGGCGACCTTTTCGTTTACGTGGGCCAGGTCCATCCGGGCGTTTTCAAGCGCCTGGGGATCGGTGACGACCACCCGGGCCTGTTCCTCCACCAGCCTCTCGGCCACATAGATGGCCGGGCTTTCCCGGGTGTCGCCGGTGTCGGCCTTGAACGCAAAGCCGAACAGGCACACGCGTTTGCCGGCCAGGGTGTTGAACATGGCACCCAGCATGTTGAGCACGAAGCGGCTCTTCTGATAGTCGTTGATCCGGACCACGCTTTCCCAGAAATCGGCCACCGGGTCGAGGCCGTAGTGGCGGCAGAGGTAAACCAGATTCAGGATGTCCTTCTTGAAGCAGGATCCGCCGAAGCCCACGCTGGCGCTCAGAAAGCGGCTGCCGATACGGCTGTCCATACCCACGGCCCGGGCCACTTCGCTGACATCGGCCTCTGTTTTTTCACAGAGGGCGGAAATGGTGTTGATGGAAGACACCCGCTGGGCCAGGAAGGCGTTGGCCACCAGCTTGCTCAACTCGCTGCTCCAGATGTTGGAGGTCAGGATGCGCTCGCGCGGGACCCAGCCGGCGTAGATCTCCACCAGCACCTCGCGGGCTCTCAGACCGCTCGCAGTCTCCCGCGAACCGATCAGCACCCGATCCGGGGTTTCCAGGTCCCGGACCGCGGTGCCTTCAGCCAGGAATTCCGGGTTGGAGAGGACCTCGAAATGGACTGCGGCGTTGGAGGCGGTGAGAATACGCTCCATGGCCCTGGCGGTCCGGACCGGCAGGGTGCTCTTTTCCACGATGATCTTGTCGGATTGGGCGTGCTCCCGAATCTGGCGGGCCGTCTTTTCCCAGTACTGGAGATCGGCCGCCATGCCGGCGCCGGCACCGAAGGTCTTGGTGGGCGTGTTGACGCTCACGAAGATGATCTCACTCTCCCGAATCCCTCGCGGGATGTCGGTGCTGAAGAAGAGGTTCCTGCCGCGGGCGGCCTTGACGGTTTCCTGCAGGCCCGGCTCGTAGATCGGCAGGTCGTCGGAGTTCCAGCGGGCGATCTTCTCCGGGTTGATGTCCACCACGGTGACCCGGTACTGCGGGCACTTGCGCGCAATCACGGCCATGGTGGGGCCGCCCACGTAGCCGGCGCCGATACAGAGGATTTCGCGTTTAAAAGGCATGTCTTTGACCTCGTTGATCTGATTTGCCCGGCGTCTTCCTTCGCGCGTCACTAGGACGGTTACGACAGGCCGGAGACGGTCTTTTATTTCTCCTGTATCTCCCTGAGATACGTTCCGATCTGGGTCAGGTATTTCTCGAAGTCTCGCAGCCGGTTCTGGAGGATGCTCCAGATTTCCCTGGAATCGACTTCCCAGTACAAGTGGACGAGACGGTTGCGGAAGCGGGCCATTTTCTCGAGCTCCCGGGCGAACTCCCTTTCGAGCACCCCTGCCTCGGCCAGCACCCTGAAGGTGTCCGCATAATCCTCCGGCGCCCTGAAACCGTGTTTTGAAATCAAATGGTTCGCAATATCGATCGCGGCTTCGATCGCTACGATGAAGTTGTACTTCGCGCTGCTCTGGCGGTGACGGTCAACCAAAAACTCCCCCATGGTCAAGGATCCGATCTCGGTCAGCAGTCTCTGGGCCTCCCGCATGGAGCCACTCAGCTTTGTAAGCCGTTCAGGATCGATAGGCTTCATGTCAGAGCTTCCCGGAGGTACTCTTCACGTTTTGGCCGGAAGTCGTGGAACTTCACCCTGCAGAGGGATTCGAAATCAGCCCGCAGCCCCGGATTACGATCAGCAACCAGCTTCCCCTGGCTGATAACGCGGTACTGAAAACCAAGAGGAGCTTGATTCAAGATCTGCAAATCGACCCTTTCCCCCAGCAGCCGTTCCAACTCCATTTCCAGCGGAATGCTGTAGTCCAGGCTCGTATCACCCCGGGATTCAAGCCGCCCGTATTCGGCAGCGTCCAAAAACACCGCGATATCAATATCCTGGTGCCCTTCAGAAAAAAGGGCCGACCCATGCAGATAGGCGAACAAGATTTCTCCACGGTGAACCAGCGCCTTCTCAAGTCTTGCCATTACCGACGCCAAGATTGTGCCATGCTTCAAATCAGACTTCCGCTTTGTGCTTTCGCTGTCCTTCACCTTCTCAGCCTCTTGCCTTTGGATCTTCCGGATCTCTGCCGCGTGTCAGGTCCCATTCCCTCTTAAGTCCTCTTTCAAGGATCTTCTGCTCCAGTTCCTGAAAATCGATCTTGTCTGCCGAGAGTTCCCGCATACCGGCGATATCCAGGAGGTGTTTCTGTGAGGCGCCTTCGCGGTAATACTCGAGCTTGCGCAGGATCACGTACTCCACCGGAGCGACCCAGAGGCTGCCGCCCTGCAATTCCACCTTTGCACGGCGGGTGAGGCCCCAGCGGTGCATCTCGTCCCGGCCGGAAAGATACACATCGGCCTTGAGGCCGCTCTCGTGGTGAATGAGGTTGAAGTGCCCTCTTTGAGGCCGGCCCGCCTCCAGGCGAATCACTTCCAGCGGCGGGCGGTAGAATTCCTCTAGGGGAAATAGCTCGTGTATCTTGTCAGCGGTTTCGGGGGTGAGTTCCAGCACCAGATCCAGGTCGAGCGTCATGCGCGGCTCGCCGTAGATGATGCTGGCGACCGCACCGGTCACCATGTAACGCAGACCTGCTTCATGAAGCGGCCGCGTGAAGACCAGGAAGAAATTAGGTGCGGGCATAGAAGAAGATCTCCCGCACTTTTTCCCTGATTTCCTCCTCATTCCAATCCGGGTGCTGGAGCCGCAGGCCTGCCGCCTTGAGTTCCCGGGCCGAATCGTAGAGACGGATTGCAAGCTGCAGCTTCCTTTCCGGGCTCATGGATTGGAGAATGCGGCGTTGTTCAGGGTGCATGGGCAGGGGGAGAAACACCGGCGCAAGGCGCAAGGCGTAAGGCACAAGGGGAAAACGGGAAGTCGGAAGTGGGAATGCGGGAAGCAAGGCTTCAAGCGGAAGGGTTAGGATCCCCCGGGCAAACCTCCGGTCCTTCCATTGATAGAAAAATACGAGATAACTATTTGATAATATATAATAATCCGCTACGCAGCAGGTTGTGCCGCTGCGATTTCTACCAAAGCAGTATCCGTTTTTCCCTGGGCACCGAAGGAATGCGCCAATCCGCCTCCGGCCCCTTGTCGTTCATGTACTGCACCCGGTCAACGGCCAGGGACAAGGATCAAGGCTTTGAGGATTGGGGGCAGGCGACTCGTACGCGGACCCCCGGAAGACCGTTCACCATCGAACACATTTCGTAAACCGGACACCGCGGGCTGTCAATGAAACAATACAGACAGTCGGCTCTTTTGGTACCCGGTACCTGTAAGATTGTTCATCCAACCCATGATAGGTTCTCCGTAATTCTATATTAACTGATCCGGGTGTCAATCTTTTCAACCTGGCCGAAATCGCGGTTACAGGCAGCAGGTTTATTTCAGACAGGATCTACAGGATTTGGGGGATTCTTTTCTGCCAGCTTCCAGAAGAAGCTGGCAGAACCCCTCCCGCGCAGCGGCAGAGCATACGCGTCGCGCTTGTGGTGACACGCCCTGTTATGCCCGTCAGACGGGTATTCGGGCCGTTCGTCCCGCCGGGGCGTAGGCCCCTATGGGCCGGAGGCCGGAACGGCCCGAAAAATCCTTACCCTCCTGTGGATCCTGTCAAGAGGAAACCGGGATCAATTGACAGGCCGGCGCGGGCTGGGGTAAGTAACCGGCACAGTCTGAACCTGGAAGACGGCGAGGAAACATGTGGGAAAGCGAACTTGAACTGGCGTGTCAGGCGGCTGCAAAGGCCGCAGACATTCTGAGAGATCTATTCGGCAAGACGCACCAGGTGGTGAAGAAGGGCAAGATCGACCTGGTCACCGAGGCGGATCTCGAAGCGGAAAGCGTGATTCTGCAGGCCATCCGGGGCCGGTTTCCGGATGACGACCTCCTTTCCGAGGAGGCGGGCGAAAGCAGCCGTGGGAAAAGCCGCAAATGGATCATCGACCCTCTGGACGGCACGACCAATTTCGCCCACGGCTTTCCTTTTTTCTCGGTGTCGATTGCGCTGGAGGCGGAAGGGGAAATCGTGCTCGGCGTGACGCTGGATCCCATCGCCCGGGAGACCTTTCGGGCTGTCAGGGGTCAGGGGGCCTTCCTGAACGACCGGCCTATCCGAGTCTCCCAAACCCGGGAACTGGAGGACGCCCTGCTCGGCACCGGTTTTCCTTACGACGTCCGGGAGGAGCCGGACAGCGTGCTGAGGCATTTCAGAGACATGCTGCTCGCGGCCCAGGCGGTCCGGCGGCCGGGATCGGCAACGCTGGATCTCTGCTGCGCGGCCTGCGGCCGGTTCGACGGGTACTGGGAAGCGCGCCTCAAACCCTGGGACATGGCGGCCGGCGCGATTCTTGTCCGGGAGGCCGGCGGCCTCGTGACCACCTATACCGGGGAACCGTTCACCCCCTACTCTGCCAGCATCCTCGCGGCAAACCCGCATCTCCATCGGAAGATGGCTGAGATCCTGAAAGCAATTTAGACAGGATCTACAGGATCTTGAGGATCAGTTCCTTTTTTGCCCTTTCCGGGATGGAAAGGGCAAAGGGGATCCGCCTGGCGGCGTGGAGGTATCTCCCACAATCTCCGGTTACATCCACCAGGGCTGGGTTTCAATTCCCACGTGAGCGGGATATTCGGCCCGTTCGTCAGGAACGGGCCGAAAAATCCGGTCCATCCTATTGATCCTGTCAAATTGTCTTTTCCGGCTGTCCGATCAGCATGCGGCAGATGGTTTCGCGAGATAGACCAATGATGCGGACGGTCTTGATCCGGGAGCGCTCGCCGGTGACGATCTCGACATCCCGCTTGGCCACGCCCAGCTTCTGCGACAGGAAGTGCTTCAGGGCCTGATTGGCCTTTCCTTCCACCGGCGGAGCCGTGAGTTTCACCTTGAACGCGCCTCCGTCCAGAACTGAGATTTCCTCGCGCGAGGCGCGGGGAACCACTCTAACCGTGATCACGGTTTCCGGCTTCACGCTTATTCCTTTAGACAGGATTTACAGGATCTTGAGGATCAATTTTCCACTTTTCGCCCTTCCCGGAAGGAAGGGCGAAAGAATATCCTGGTGATCCTGTTGATCCTGTCTGATTTTCTACGCCATGCGGTGGGCCAGCTGGAGCAGGCTCTGCACCAGGAACGACTGGATGAAGATGATGGCCAGGATCACGATGATGGGCGAGAAATCGATGCCTCCCAAACTGAAGGGCATTCTCCGGCGGATGGGGGAGAGCACCGGCTCGGTGACGGAGATCAGAAACCGGACGATGGCGTTGTAGGGGTCAGGATTGACCCAGGAAATGACGGCCCGGGCAATGATGATCCACATGAAAAGGGTGAGCGCGATGTCCAGGATCCTGGCCACCGCGGCGAGGAAATTGGCTATCACAAACATGGTGAGGCACCTCCGTTACCGGTGAAAAGTCAACCTATTAGACAGGATTTACAGGATCTTTTTCCTGCTGCCCTTTCCCCGAAAGGGCAAGAAAAATCTACCCGGCGGCGCATTATCCCTTTGGGTGATTAAAGAACTGCCCTGAAGGGATGCTGTTTTCGCCTTTCATCCGGAAAGGCGAAAAAATCCTGTCGATCCTGTCGATCCTGTCATGTCAGCAGTTCCCTTTGGACAGGATTTTGAGGTTAATCCTGTCTAATATTACATGCGGTCAGGATGCCGTGGCACTTGCAGGCGCTGCCGAGCAGCCAGCGGCCGCCGGCGGCAATCTTTACCCGGGTTTCGAGTTCGAGCAGGTCGGCCAAGCAATAGCCGCCCAAGCCGGGCGCCAGCTGGCGGCTCCGGACGATGTGCACCTGGAAGCCTTCGACCTGCAGGCTTCCCAGCAGCGCGTGCAGGGGCTGCTCGCGGCGCTCCCCGCTGACCGTGCACACCTCGGGCTCGGGGCAGTCATCCGGGCAGACGAAATCCGCGTAGCTGACCAGCACCGACCCCTCGCTCCCGTTCCACGTGTGGGGCAAGCGGCCCCAGACTTCTTTCGGGACCGGAGCCCGAACTACCGTTGTCTGATGTCCGATTGACGCCTTCAGCCACTCGAAGGCCAGGTGAATCGGGACGGCCGGCACGACCGTGGTTTCAGGCACGAGCCGCTCGTTGTTCGCGATCAGGAAGGCGACACCGTCGCCCAGGATGGCCTTGACCGGCAGATCCTTGAGCCCGGCCAGCCGGCTCGGATCGTGGTCAATGACAATCACGGGTTTGCCGCCGCCGCGGGTCAGGATAACCGCCGCCCGCCTGCCGAAATGCCCGGCCCCGATGACGATGACCGCGTCGGAAGGGAGGATGTCGGGAGTCGGCTGCATCGGGCCTACTTCTTCTTGGACAGGATCAACAGGATCTACACTGATCCTTGCCCTTTTTCCGGAAGAAAAAGGGCAAGCATGCTCCAACTGAAGCGTGGAGGCTGCATAATCACTCCCTGTGATGGCATCCCGGCCTGACTGGGAACCTCCACACAGGATGGATATTCGGCCCGTTCATCCCGCCGGGGCCGCTTCCAGCCCGTAGGGCTTACAGGCCGGAGGGTAGGCCCCTATGGGCTCTCCGAGTCGGAGACTCATACGAGTCGGAGACCGGAGGCCGGAACGGGCCGAAAAGATCCTGTCTATCCGGTTGATCCTGTCAAAATTCCCCCACCGAAAACCGATGGGTAGCATGTGGGAGCAGGCCGTAAGCCGGGTTCTGTTTCCCGAGCCGGTCACCCGGCTGCGGGACAATGGCCATTCATCTAGTCCCGCCGTTGCCGGCGGGATCCAGCGTCCTACCCGGGAACTCGGGCGGACCGCCCTCAGGCGTTCCCCTATTTGGACTTGCTCCAGGCGGGGTTTACCTAGCTCCTGCCGTCGCCGGCAGGACTGGTGAGCTCTTACCTCACCCTTTCACCCTTACCCCGCCGGTTGCCCGGCGAGGCGGTTTCCTTTCTGTGGCACTTTCCTTCGCGTCGCCGCGACTGGGCGTTACCCAGCGCCTTGTCCTGCGGAGCCCGGACTTTCCTCCCCCCGCTGAGCGGGGCAGCGGCCATTTGGCCTACTCCCACATGCAGTATCTCTAGACAGGATCTACAGGATTATACAGGATTTCCTTTCCTCTTGCCCTTTTTCCGGAAGAAAAAGGGCAAGCCCAATCGGCCTTCGGCGGGATAATCCATCAGTTTTCACCAAGAGCACATTGCTGCTTGATCATGTCACCCACTATTTTGAAACCCGCCTTGAAGGATACCCTTTTCACTTTTCATCCGGAAAGGCGAAAAAATCCTGTCTATCCTGTGGATCCTGTCAAAATCTTCTTTCACACATTGTTGGTCTGAAAACAGGCGTCCTCGCCCCAATAGATGATGCGCCGGCAGTTGGGGCAGCTCATGAGCTCCTCGCCCCGGATCAGCTCCCGGAACTGCTGGGGCGGAATCTCCACGTGGCAGGTCCGGCAAACGCCCTTGATCACCGGACTCACGGCCTGGCCTTCCTTGTGGGCGCGGATGAAATCGTACCTCTTCAGCAGCTGTTGGTCCAGAAGCCCGATCAGGGCGCTGCGGTCGCCCTCGAGGCTTTGCAGCTCGCGCGCCAGGGTTTCCATTTCATGCTCGATGGCGGCGCGCTCCCGCTCAACCTCCGCCTCTTGCCCGTTGACCCGTGTCTTTGCGGCCCGCGAGTTCTCCTCCCCCCCCTCGGTTTCCTCCATCAGCTCCAGAACCTGGTCCTCGACCCCGGTCTGCTGGCGCTTCAGGTCTTCGATCTCCTTGAGTGCGGCCTGGTATTCCTTGTTGGACTTGACACTGCTGAGCTTGATGTGGCTTCGCTGCACTTTGCCGGCCACATCTTCGATCTCCCGTTCCAGGGTCCGCCGCTGCTTCTTGATCTCTTCCAGCCGTTCCAGTTCGGCCTGAAGCCCGGAGCGCTCGGTTTCCAGCTGCCTCTGCAGCTCGGCGATCCGGGCCGGGCCGGCCGTGATTCTATCCTGGAGCTGCCGTATGCGGCTGTCGTACCCCTGGAGGGTCACCAGATGGATGATGGTGGTCTTCAATGTTCGTCTCTCGTCCTCGGCGGTAGCCTGGTTAGTGGTTCATGGCCATTTTTCGACAGGATTTGCAGGATATTACAGGATATCTTCCCGCCTTTCCAGATGAAAGGCGGGAATACCTCGCCAGGCATCGAGGGGAAATCCCCGCAACAGTTGCCTTCAAGCTTGCCTCCTGGGGTTCACCCGCGGAGGGTGAGGCACAATGCGGATTCCCGTTGCCCTTTCCATCCCACCGGGGCGCAGGCCCCCCCTATGGGCCGGAGGCCGGGAAAGGGCAACAGAATATGAATCCTCTTGATCCTGTGGATCCTGTCAAAATTCTCTCAGACCCGGGATCCGTTGTCCATGGGGTCAAGTTCGTCATCGTCGGTTTCGACTTCGAGCTGCCAGCCGCGGGCCGCCACCCGCTCCCGGAGGCGCTCGCCGAACACCCGGAGAGCCGGCCTTTCCGTGCCGAAATGGCCGGCATCCACCAGAATCAGCCCCAGCCTCGCAGCCTCGAGGGTCTGGTGGTGCCCCAAATCGCCGCTCACCAGCGCATCGGCCCCTCTTTCCGCGGCCAGGGCTGCCAGGCTGCCGCCGGAGCCGCCTACCACAGCCACCCGGCGGACCGGCATACGGGGGTCCCCATGCAGCCGCGGGCGCCCGGCTCCGAGTACCCGTGCAACCTGATCTGCGAAATCCGCGGCCGGCTGCTCTTTCGGCAGCCGTCCGATACGCCCCAACCCGGCGCCAGGCTCCTGTCCGTGGGACTGAAGAACTTCGACCCCCTCCAGTGACAGCATGGAGGCCAGGATGTCGTTGATCCCGCCTGCAGCCTTGTCCAGGTTGGTGTGGCACGCGATGATGGCAATCCCCGCCCCTATTGCCTCGGCCAGCACATCGCCCGGATAGGCTCGAAGGTCCAGGCTCCTGAGCGGCTCGAAAATCAGCGGGTGGTGCGTCAGCAGAAGCTGCGCGCCGGCCTCCGCTGTCCGCCTGAGGGCCTCGATCGTGGGGTCCAGGGACAGGCGCAGCTTGGCGACTTTCTGGTCCGGCGCCCCCACCTGCAGTCCGGGATTGTCCCAGGACTCGGCCAGCCCGGCCGGCGCCATTTCCTCCAACAGATCCAGGATCTCATGCAGTCGAACAGACATTGGACTCCGGAATTCAGCAGCCTTTTCAGACAGGATTCACAGGATCCATTGGATTCGATCTGCAGCCTCTTTCCTGAAGAAAAGGGCTGCACCTCAGCCGCCTTCGGCGGGGGCTGATCCTTCCCCCTGCTCTTCCCTCGATGGATTCCTTTTCGCCTTTCATCCGGAAAGGCGAAAAAATCTTGTCTATCCTGTTGATCCTGTCAAAAACAATACCCAAAAACGCAGCGGGCGCACCCTCAATGTGCGCCCAGCTGAAAAAGCAGTGGAGGTGGTGGGCCCACCTGGGTTCGAACCAGGGACCAACCGGTTATGAGCCGGTGGCTCTTCCAGCTGAGCTATGGGCCCGCCCTCTTTCGCGATGCTCTCAAAGTGGATCGAAAGTGTGGTTCCGGCTGTCAGCATGCGCGCTGCCCAGATCTTTGTCAAGCCATACTCGGCTGCGGTTCAGCCGAAGATCACAGGTCCATGAAGCTTCGAAGCCGCTTGCTGCGGCTGGGGTGCCGCAACTTCCGGAGCGCCTTGGCCTCGATCTGCCGTATCCGCTCGCGGGTCACGCTGAAGTCGCGGCCTACCTCTTCCAGAGTGTGGTCGGCCTTTTCGCCGATTCCGAAGCGCATCCGCAGGACCTTCTCTTCCCGCGGCGTGAGCGTGCGGAGCACCTTGCGGGTCGCCTCGGCCAGACCGAAGTTCACCACCGCGTCACCCGGCGAAAGGACCTTCTTGTCCTCGATGAAATCGCCGAGGTGGCTGTCCTCCTCTTCCCCGATCGGCGTTTCCAGCGAAATCGGCTCCTTGGCGATCTTGAGCACCTTGCGCACCTTCTCCAGCGGAAACTCCATCTTCTCGGCGATCTCCTCCGGGGTGGGCTCCCGGCCGTGCTCCTGGACAAGGTAGCGCGAAGTCCGGATGAGCTTGTTGATGGTCTCGATCATGTGAACCGGGATCCGGATGGTGCGGGCCTGGTCGGCGATGGCCCGCGTGATGGCCTGGCGGATCCACCAGGTCGCGTACGTGCTGAACTTGTAACCCCGCTGGTACTCGAATTTGTCCACCGCCTTCATGAGGCCGATGTTGCCCTCCTGAATCAGATCCAGGAACTGGAGGCCGCGGTTGGTGTATTTCTTCGCAATGCTGACCACCAGCCGGAGGTTCGCCTGGATCAGTTCGGCCTTGGCCGCCTTGGCCTTCTCAATGGACTTCTCGGCCTTCTGGAGGGTCATTTTCAGCTGCCGGGGCGTCTTGCTGGTCCGCTCCTTGATCTCCTTCAGCGCCTGCTGGCTGCCTGCGACCCTGTCCTCCAGCTCCTGGAGCTGTTTCTTCGCCATGCCGATGGGCCGGATCACGGTGTCGTCCGCCGGCGCACTCGGGATCTTGGCAAAGCACTTTCGCAGGTAGGAGATCGGCCGGCCGCCGGCCTCCAGCATGCATTCGGCCAGTTCTTTCTCGGACTGGTCCAGGTCGGTCACCAGGACCCGCAGCTTGCCTGCCATGCCCTCCAGCTGGCCTTTTTCGAGCTTGAAGGAAGTGACCATCTCCATGATTTTGGCCTCGTCCTTCTTGATGCGGGCCGCCAAGGTCTTTTTCTTGCTCTCGGAGCAGCGCCCCGCCAGCATCTCGCGGCGGTTCTTGCGCGTCCGCTCGTAGAGCTCGCGCAGCTCGTCGATGTGGTTGAGCAGGGTGTCCTTGCGCTCACCAAACTGCATGGACTGGTTGTTCTCTTCCTCGTCATCCTCCAACTCGCTCAGGTCGTTGATCACGTCCTTGATCTTGACCTCGCCGGCTCTCAGCATTTCACCCAGCTCGATGATGTGCTCGATGCCCACGCAGCAGCGCAGCAGGGCGTTCAGAGCCTCCTTTTCACCGGCCTCGATCTTCTTGGCAATCCGGACTTCCCCCTCCCGGGTGAGCAGCGATATGCAGCCCATTTCCTTCAGGTACATCTTCACCGGGTCGGAAACCCGGGTGCTGGTTTCCGGGATCTCCATCCGGTAGTTCTCCGGGTCTTCGGCCGGGGGTTTCTTCTTCTTGGCGCGCCGGGACTTCTCGATTTCGTCTTTCGACGCCTCATCGATCACCAGGATGTCCAGCTCTTCAAACATCTCCATGATGTCATCGATATGTTCCTCTGAAGAAACGATCTCATCGGACAGGTCATCGTTCAGCTCCTCGTAGGTGATGTAGCCCTTGTCCTTGCCGATGTCGATCAGCCGCTTCAGAGTGTTCATGTCATCGTCTTTGATCATTCGGTCATCCTCCTGCATGGACCAATATGAAAAACCCGGGTGACTGCATTGCTCAAGGGGCGTTTCTTCACGCAATCAACCGGCTTGAGACAATGAGTTCCCCTTGCTCGCTCGGGAAACGGATTGGGAATCCGGCCCTTTTCCCGAAAAGGCCGGAAATATCCAACTGATCCTGTAGACCCTGTCTGGTCTTACGGCCTGCAAGCTTTCAATTTAATCAAATTGTTCAGACTTTCAATGTCGCCGCGCTCCCGGGCCTCCCGGATGGCGCGCGAGATCTTGATCTGGCGCGCCTTTTCCTTGATCTCGGCCACGGCCAGCTCGAGCGTCTGCTCCGTGTAGAAGGGGGGCAGGAAAAGAGCCTCCCGCAGGGTCTCCCGGGCCGCCTCGCTCCTGAGCCGCTCCAGGATCTCCTCGGGCTCAACCGAACCCCGCCGGCCGAGCTGGCTGAAGAAGACGCCCACCACTTCGGAGACGTTCGGGTCGCAGAGCAGTCCCTCCCACTCGCATTCGGCCAGCTCGCCGGCGGTCTCAGGAAAATGGATCACCAGGTTCAGGAAATGCATGTCGTTGCCGAAGCGCTTTTCAGCGCCCGCCGCCGCCAGCCGAGTCTCCACCCCGGTGCGGGGCCCGCCGGCTGCGCCCCCTTTTCCAAGAGCCTCCAGTTCGCCCCAGACCACTTCCTCGGAAAGCGCCAGCCGCTCCGAAACCTGGCGCACGTAGAGGGCACGCTGGGGACGGCTGCGCAGCGTCGCCAGCACCGGGAGGATTTCCACCAGGGCGCGCGCCTTGGCCGCCACATCCAGGTCGGCCCGCTCCACCTTCTGCCCCACGTAGAAATCGAACAGGGGAAGGGCCCGCTCCAGCAGCGCCAGAAACCCCTCCAGCCCGTGGGCCTTCACGTAGGTGTCCGGGTCCTCCCCGGCCGGCAGAACCACGGCCTGGGCCGAGAAATCCTCGTTCAGGAAAAGGGGCAGGCTCCTGAGTGCCGCCTTGCGGCCCGCCTCATCCGAGTCGAAGATCACCACCGCCAGGTCTGCATAGCCTTTCAGCTTCCGTACATGGTCGACCGTGAGGGCCGTCCCCAGGGTGGCCGCGACCTCTTTCAGGCCGTGCTGCCACAGCGACAGCAGGTCGGTGTAGCCTTCCACCAGCACCACCCGCCCGCTTTCCCGGATGGCCTGAAAACCGGCGTGCAGGCCGTAAAGCAGCTGTCCCTTGTGAAACACCGGGGATTCGGGCGTATTCAGGTACTTGGGCAGCGCATCCCCGAGCACCCGGCCTCCGAAACCCGACCGTCTGCTGGGTGAGGTTGAAGATCGGGAACATGACGCGGTCCCGGAACCGGTCGTAGTGCCCGCCATTCTTCCGGGGGATGATGAGTCCGGCTTGAACCGCCAGGCCCGGATCCATCTTCTGCCGCTGCAGGTGACGCGCCAGGCCGTCCCACTCCCCGGCCGCATACCCCAGCCGGAATGCCGCGATGCTCTCCGCCGTGAGCCCCCGGTGCCGGAGGTAATCCCGTCCCGGTTTTCCTTTGTCCCGGTGATCCAGCGTCTGCTGGAAATACTCCGTTGCCTTCTGGTTGACGAGCAGGAGCCCCTCGCGCAGGGCGGCCTTTTCCTTGTCCGCAGCCGAGAAGGAGACATCCTCGATCGTCACGTTGTAGCGTTCGGCCAGATCCCGCAGGGCCTCCGGGAAGGTCGCGCTGTGGTAGGCCATCCAAAAGGCGAAAACATCGCCGCCCTTCTTGCAGCCAAAGCAGTGAAACATCTGCTTTTCGCGGCTCACGGTGAAGGAGGGGGCCTTCTCAGCGTGGAAGGGGCACAGGCCGGCGTGGTTGCGGCCCACCTTTTTCAGCTGCACGTACTGGCCGATCACCTCGACGATGTCGGCGGCGCGCTTCACCTCTTCCACGGCTGATGTGTCTGCAGGCATGCGGTCGTCCGCTCTTTTTCAGACAGGATCTACAGGATCTCCTTCCTCGAAAGCGATGGGACACCCTCCCGCGACTCTTTCACTCCCGAAAAGAGGTTCCAAGAGGATACCCGTACCGCCTTTCATCCTGAAAGGCGGTAAAATCCTTTTAATCCTGTCAATCGCTTTAGCTTAGCTCGACCTCGGTGATCGCCTCGCCGCCGGAGCGCGCATCTCCGCCGGTGAAGTTCCTTACGTGGGGAAGCGCCCGCAGGTGGCTCCGGATCGCCTCCCGCAGCCTGCCGGTGCCGTAGCCGTGGATGATCCGCAGACCAGCCTCCCCCACGACCAGAGCCCGATCGATGGTCCGATCGATCAACGGCAGGGCTTCCTCCACCCGAAAGCCGATCACGTTCAGTTCCTTGGCGGCCGGCTCGGCGTAGCGCCAGGCCGCCCGCGTTGTCTCCGTTGCCGCGCTCTCGACGGGCCTTTCGGCGGCCGCTTCCAGGTCCGCCAGATCAGAGGAAACCTTCACCCTTCCCAGCAGCACCTGGGCCCGGCCGGCCTGCACATCTACCGTTTCCACGCGCCCTTCCTGCTTGAGCGTGCAGTGGCGCACCCACTGCCCCGGCTTCAGCTCGGCCGGTTCCGCCTGACCGGGCGCCTCCCCCCTCAGACGCTCCAGCAGCTCGCGGCCGATCCGATCCTGGGCCGCGGCAACCTGGGACTGCGTCTGGCGCGGCCTCTCCTTCAGCAAGTTGATGGCCTGCCGGAATTCCTCACGGGCCTGACGGATCGCCGCCTCGGCCTCCAGCCGTTGGCCCGCCAGCAGTTCCTGCTGCTGCTCCTCCAGCGCGGACAGCCGTTTTCCGACTTTCCGCATGGCCGAGCGATAGCTGCGCTTGGCCCGCTCGGCCCGCTCCTTCTCCTGCCCGCTTTCCACGATCAACCGGTTCAGCTTGGCGATCAGCCGGTTCAGCTGCACCTCGTCCTGTTCCAGGTACCCCCTGGCGCGGTCCAGGATTTCGGCCGGCAGCCCCATATCCCGGGCCACATCCAGGGCGTGGCTGATGCCCGGGGAGCCGTACTGCAGCCGGAAGGTGGGTCTCCGTCGGTCCTCGTCAAACTCCACCGCCGCGTTCTTCACCCGGCTGTTCAGGAGCCCGTAGCTCTTCAGGCGGTTCAAATGGGTACTCACCGCCACCCAGGCGCCGCGCCGGCAAAGGTGGTCCAGGACCGCCATGGCCATGGCCGCGCCCTCGTTGGGGTCGGTGCCGCCGCCCGGTTCGTCGATGATGACCAGGCTCCGCCGGTGCCCGCCGTCCAGGATCCCGCGCAGGTGGCCGGCATGGGCCGAAAAGGTGCTCTGGCCGGCCTCCAGGTCCTGCTCATCCCCGATGTCGGCCAGGATGCTCTCAAACACCGGCAGCCGGCTGCCTTCCCGGACCGGCAGGTGCAACCCGGACTGGGCCATCAGGCTCAAGAGCCCCAGGGTCTTCAGGGTCACGGTCTTTCCGCCGCGGTTGGGCCCCGAGATGAGGAGCACGTTGCGGTCGCGCTCCAGATCGATGTCAACAGCCACCGGCAACGGCGCATCCTCGCCCCGCTCCCGCCGCTCGAGCGCCAGGGAAAGCAGGATGGGGTTGAGCGCGCCTTTGAGCTGCACGTCGAATTCCACCCCGATCTCGGGCCTGATGCACGAGAGCGCCTCGGCAAAGCGGGCCCGGGCACAGAGCCCGTCCAGGCGGCCGATCAGGGCCTGGCCGCGGCGCAACTCGGCGCTTTTTTCCCGGACCTCGGCGGTCAACTGCTCCAGAACGCGCCGCTCCTCGGCCTTTTCCTCCTGCACCAGTTCAGCCAGACGGTTGTTATCCGGCAGGGCGGAGAGCGGCTCCATGAAACAGGTGGCCCGGGTCTGGGAGTAGTCGTGAATGACCCCCTCCACCCGGCTCTTGAAATCCGTCCGCAGGGCGACCACATAGCGCCCTTCCCGCACCGTGACCAGCGGGTCCTGGGAATCCGGGACCGTTCCCACCGAGCGGCACAGCGCTTCCAGCTTTTTCTGCAGATCCAGCCGCAGCTGGATCTTCTTTTCCCGGATCCTCTTGAGGGCCGGACTGGCGCTGTCCTTGATCGTGGCATTCGGAGCCACCGCCGCTTTGATCGAGCGGATCAGCTCGGCCAGGACCGGCATCCCGGAGACCACGTCCGCCAGCCCCGGGCAGAGCTCCCCGCCCGAGACAATCCAGCCCCGCGACTCCCGGCAGGCTTCGGCCAGCCTCTGAACCGCCAGCAGTTCAGCCGGTTCCACCGCCGCACCCTCTGCGCCGGCGCTCCTCAGTACGGGGAGAACATCCGTCACATCCGCCAGAGACACGAACCCCTTGGCCTTGAGCAGGAGCCGCATCTCGGCAACCAGTCGCAGTTCGTGATCGATGTGTCCCGGATCGCTCGAGGGATTCAGGGCCTTGCTGTCCGCCTCGCCCAAGGGGCCGGAAGCATAGCGCGACAGGATCGACAGCAGGCGATGGTATTCGAGTACCTGAAACGTGTGCTCAATCATTCAGAGTCGATGGTAGACCGCGGGCGGTTACGGGAGCAGCTTGCGGGCGATCTCGTTGACCTCTTTTCCCTGGGCCTGTCCCGCCATCCTGGCCATAGCCGTTTTCATGACTTTGCCAAGATCTTGCGGTCCGCTGGCCGACAGCTCCGAGATGATCTCCCGCAGGCTCTTTTCAATCTGTTCAGGTGTCAGTTGGCGTGGCAAGTAAAGGTAAAGGATCTGGATCTCCTGCTCTTCCTTCTGAACCAGGTCTTCGCGGCCGCCCTTGCGGAACTCGGCAGCCGCCTCTTGCCCCTTGCGCACCTGGGAGGCAATGGCCGCCTCGATTTCCCGGTCGTTCAGCTCGCGGCCCTTTTCCACCTGCAGGTTCTTGAGGGCCGCCTTCAGCATCCTGAGGCAGGAGAGGCGGAGTTCATCCTTCTGTTTGATGGCGTTTTTCAGGTCATCAGAGATGCTTTGAGCGAGTCCCATGGCCGTGCCCCGTGACTAAACTTTCTATTATACCCGCCGCAGTACGCCAGTCAAGACTTTTTTGACAGGATCAACAGGATTTCACTGGATCTGAATTCTTTTTTCCCTTCCCGGACGGAAGCGAAAAAGGGTAATCCTCTTTCGCCCCTGTCCTTGGTCGCAGCCCTTATCTGTTCCCGCTGGGCCTCCGCCAGCACGGCTGCACTGTACTCCGGTCCGCGCGCTGCGCATTCTTCCTCCAGCCGGCAAGCCGGAGTCACGCTATTGGATAACATCCTCCTTATCCGGTAGATCCTGTCTGATTTGTCTTTCTTCTTCGCGGCAGACCCGGATCGCCTCCCGGAGATCCAGCGTGCCCTCGTACAGCGCCCGGCCCGTAATCATCCCCAGCACGCCCTCCTTTTCGAGCGGCAGGAGCGCTCGGACGTGACCGATGTGGCCGATGCCGCCGGAGGCGATAACGGGCAGGCCGGTCCGGCGGGCCAGATCGCCGGTCGCGGCCACGTTGGGGCCGCTCTGCATGCCGTCGCGCAGGATGTCGGTGTAGACCACCGCCGCCACTCCGGCCCCCTCGAAGCGCGTCACCAGCTCGGCGGGGGTGCGGTCGATCTCTTCGGTCCAGCCCTCCAGGGCCACTTTCCCGCCCCGGGCGTCCACACCCAGCACGATGCGGCCGGGAAAGCGCCGGCCGGCCTCAAACACCAGATCCGGCCGTTTGTGCGCCGCTGTACCCAGGATGACGTACGCCAAGCCGAGCGCCAGATAGGCTTCCAGGGCCGTCAGGTCCCGGATGCCCCCGCCCAGCTGGACCGGCACGGGCACGGCCCGGACCACCCGCCGGATGGCTTCACGGTTCACCGGCAGGCCCCGGACCGCGCCGTCCAGATCCACCACATGCAGCCGTTCGGCGCCGGCGTCCACCCACTGGCGCGCCATCTCCTCGGGGGAGTCAGAGAAGACGGTCTCTTCTTCCAGCCGGCCCTGCCTGAGCCTGACGCAGCGGCCGGCCCGGATGTCGATGGCCGGAATCACCAGCAAGCGCTATTCACCGCCCTTCCCGGCCGGCATGGCGGCCAGGGCCCGGTCGAGCCCCAGGTCGGCGAGTTCCGAGGCATTCAGCCAGCGGCCGCCGCTCTGAAAAAAGGTCTTGAAATCGAAGAGGTTCTCGACCAGGGACTGCTGGGTCTTGTCGAACCGGTGCCGCCAGATCCCGGCGCCGTCGGCGGCGTGGATCAGGTGGAGGTCAAAAGCGACCGAGGCCGGCTGGTCCACGCCGTACTCCTTCCCCCGGCGCTCCCGCCAGCGGTACACGTGCCCGGCCAGCACAGCCTCGGCCTCAAAGCGTCTCCCCACCTCGGCCAGCAGCTCCGGGAACCGGGACTGGAGCTCGCTGTCGGCACGCACCAGGCTCAGAAAAACGCCCTGGGCCCGCTCCGGAGGGATCAGATCCAGGTCCTTGCGGGCCTCCATCTTTTCGAAGAGCCGCCGGGTCAGGCCATCGGCCACCCTTTCTGTCACCGGCTCGGCCAAGGCGGTGGTGCCGGCCAGGGGGTTGCGGACCGTCCGGGCCGCTTCGCCGGCGGCCAGGGCCGGTTGAAACCCGAACACCACGATCCGGCTCACCCGCGGCGGCGCCGGTTCCGCCGGGCTCGTCGATGCCCGCTGGCCCTGGCAGGCCGAGGCCAGCAAACCGGCGGCCAGCAAACCGGCAAGGGTGCCTTTTCGCCACCCGATCCGTCTGTGCATTTGTGCCTCCGAACGACTAGAGCAGGCCCTTGGTTGAAGGCACCCGGTCCCTCAGCCGCTCCTCCGGAGCAGTGGCCTGATCGAGGGCCCTGGCAAACGCTTTGAAAATGGCTTCTGAAACGTGGTGGGGATCTTCCCCGGCGAGGAGATCAATGTGCAGCGTGATGCCTGCGTGGGTTGCCAGGGCACGGAACAGTTCCCTGACCAGCCCCACGTCAAATGTGCCCGTGCTCTGCCGCTCGAGCCGCACGCGGTAAGCCAGGGCCGGCCGGTTGGAGATGTCCATCACCACCCGCGCCAGGGCTTCGTCCATGGGAACGGTGGCCTCCCCGTAGCGCCGGATACCTTTTTTCTCGCCCAGGGCCCGGGCAATGGCGTCGCCGAGGCAGATCCCGAGGTCTTCCACCGTGTGATGAAGATCCACCTCCGTGTCCCCGCGGGCCTTGATCGTGAGGTCCAGGAACCCGTGGGCGGAGAGCAGAGTCAGCATGTGGTCCACGAAAGGAATGCCGGTGTCGACTGCGGACTGCCCGCGGCCGTCCAGGTTGAGCCGCAGGTGGATGTCTGTTTCGCTGGTCTGACGCTTGATTTCGGCTTCGCGTGACATGTCGCCCGTCTATGGCTTCTTACAAGACAGGATCTACAGGATGAACTGGAATATCTTCATTTGGCTCTTGCCCAGCATCAACCTTGGCGATCACACCCCAAGCTCTGCAAGAAAACACACCCCGCCCCTCAAGAAGAGAGGAGCTTCACTTCCCGGCTTCCCAGGGGAAAGCCGGGAAATATCCTTGTGATCCTGTTGATCCTGTCCAGGCGTGAAAAAAATGGTGGAGATGAGGGGAATCGAACCCCTGGCCTGTACGTTGCGAACGTACCGCTCTCCCAACTGAGCTACATCCCCACTCCGGGCCCCGGGAAAACCCGAGCGCCTCACCGGTGTCATTCGCAAGTTTTCATTATATCGGATTGAATGGAATGATCAAGCCGTTTTTTTGTGCCCTGCCCCGGCCGCCATGTTCCGCAAAAACGTTTGACATCCCAGGTGCCTGTGATAACATCCTTTCCCGTTTGGGCCCCCGTAGCTCAGGTGGATAGAGCACCAGATTCCTAATCTGGGTGCCGCGTGTTCGAGTCACGCCGGGGGCACCAGCTATTCCAGTAACCCGGCCGCCAGCCCTTTGTACCATTTCCGATTTTGTGACAGCCGGCGACCACCTCATCCTTTGATCGGTGAGGTGCGAGGGCTGCCCAGCAAACCGTCTGCTATTTGGCGACCGGTTTCGAAGAGGAAGCCGGCGGCATAGACGACCTGCGATAGGATGAGCAGTAGACCGACGGCTGCGGCCCGGCCGCTTGGCGACCCTGGGGCCGGGTTACGGAGCCGCTGGAGAAACTGGAAGTGGAAAGGCAGATCCACGGTGACGGGCCCGGCCCCGCGCAGGGCTCGCAGCCGATGGTAGGGTACCGTGGCTCGACCGTAGGTGAATTGCTGCCGGCAGAAGCCCCGCAGATTCATCTGGTGCAGGTGAAAAACGATTGCTTCGGGTGCGTAGGTCAGTTTGTGGCCGGAACGAAGCCAGCGATCACAGATCTCGCGGTCCTCTGAGGCGGCTTCAAGAAACTGACTCTCGAATCCCCCCAACTGATCGAAGAGACTGGTTCCTATGGCCATGTTGTTGGAGGTGAAGAAGCCGCGCGGCTCCGCAGCTTGATTGTAGTATGCATAAACGAGATCCACGATCGTCTGGCTGGCGATGGAATACGGGTTGCGGGTCAGCCGATTCACGGTGCGCCCGCCGATCATGTGGTCCGGGCATCGATTCAGCCGCCCCTCGAGCTTGTCCAGCCAGTCCTTGGACGGCCGGCAGTCATCGTCCGTGAAAGCCAAATAGGTGCCCCGTGCCAGGGCGGCCCCCGCGTTGCGGGCGGCGCCCGGCCCCCCATGGGCTTTTCGAAGGAGGGTGAGGTTCAGCCGGCTGCCAAAAGGCGCCACGATCCGGTCCAGAGGCTGCGGGCTCCCGTCATCCACGACGATGACCTCAAACTCGGACACCGGGTAGCCCAGGCGGCCAAGCGAAGTCAGGCAGCGGCGCAGGTGGTCCGGTCGGTTATAGGTCGGGACTACGATCGAGAAGCGTGGTCTCAACATTTTCCTCTGCCAGCCGCGAAGAACCCCTCGAGGCCCCCGAAATGGCCGCTGCGCGGGGCCCGCAAGTGCCCTAGCCCTGCGTTTCCTAAGCCATCCATCGGTCGGGCTCGGTCGCCAGGTGCCTCTCCTCCACGCAAAGGTGTCGACTGCGGTGGAACTCCCAGACGGAAAGCTTTTCCATCGCCTTGCCCGCGCCCACTGCGTAGCCGATCATTTCTCCCAAGCCGTCCGCTGCGAGCAAGAAAAAGAGTAGGGGAACAAGTCGCGGCGCCTGCCGGAGCTGCGCAATCCGCCGGAGGCAGCGGATCACCCTGCCAAGGCGCACAAAGGGAATCAGTGGGGACGCCAGGACGTAGAATCCCCGTCTGGCGGGTGACCACTTTCGCGCGCGATTGCCGGCAAAAAGGCGTCCGCCGCAGAAACGGAGGGAGACCGAGGGAACGAAAAGTGAGTAATTGAGGTGGTGGCAGATCGCCTTGGGCTCCAAGAAAAAACGGTGGCCTCGACTCATCAGGTCCCACTGCATGGTGCTCTCTGCTTCGAGGGCCTGCGGTAGCTCATCGCCGTATTCCAGCAGGGCCTGGCGCTTGTAACTGCTGTTGTGGCCCGGTATCTGAGGGGCTTCCCCGCCCGGTAGGGGGTCAATCCACTCGCCGTACTCGATGATGAAATTCGCCCAGCTGACTGCTGTCCCCGGATTGGCGTTGCGGAAGACCGGACCGACGCCCGACCATGATTCCCGGTGTCGCTCGATCAAAACGGCGGCCCACTCAGGCCCTGGGAAGCAGTGGTCTTCCGTGAAGGCGATGACGGATGCCAGGGCCGCGCGCACACCCGCCGCGCGAGCCACGGAGGTCGATCTCAGCTCACCGATCTCGACCACACGGTGAGCGGCAAAGCCTTCCAAGTCGGTTTCGCTCAGGCGCAACTGCTCGCGGGAAGGGGCTACGATCACGATCTCGAGTTCCCGCCTTGCCGTTTGACGGCGCAGAGCTTGAATCGTGGGTCGGACCGTTTCAAGCTGGTCCGGCGTGATGACGACCACCGAAAGGGAGGCTTGTACAGACTTGCCCGTTTCGGTTGAAGACGCGGCAGGGGCGTGTTCGCTCATGCTCTTATGATCTCCCTTGGCATGCGCCGTTTGCAGTCCGCGGGACCCCGTTGAATTCCGTGCGGCTTACAGTGCGTTGGCGCAAAGCGAGGTGGCGTGACATCTTTTCAATCGCCCCCGCGGGGCGTGACCGCGCGGGGCGCCTCGGCGACCTTCACGGCACGCCCTGCCGAAGCGGACGCCAGTGCGGCCATCACGATCTGCGCGGCTCGCAGCCCGTCTTCGAACGTACATCCCGGATCCCGGTCGTGCTGGATGCAGTCGATAAAGTGCCGCCACTCTGCAGCGTAGGAGGCGAAAAAATCCCCACCGTCGCGCCGGCGCAGGAAGTGCCCCGGCAATTCCCTTGCCGTCTCAAGCACCCGCAGGAAACGGGCTCGCAGATCGCCGACGAAGCGGGATGAATGGAGTAACTCCAGGCCGTCGAACCGGTAGCAGGAAACCCGCAGCAGCGCCTCCTTGCCGTAGATACACAGCTCGTGGTCCCCGCCGGTGCTCTCAGAAAAAACCGAGGCCACCAGCACGCCGTTCGCCATGCGCGCCGTCACCGTGCCGGTCTCGTCATCCCACTCTTCGGGTTGGGACATTGCGCTGATCTCTTCGACTTCGCATCCCAGCAGGAAGCGCCACAAGTCGAAATGGTGGGAGGCGATTTCGATCAGCACCCCGCCCCCGAGTTCGCGGTGCTTTTTCCATTCGGAGGCGTTTGGCCAGTAACGGGTCCCGCTGGTGAAGGTGGAGCGCAGGAGCCGGATCGGTCCCAGATCGCCCTGACGGATCATCGCACGCGCTTGACGAACCAGCCGGTGCCATCGCAGGTTGAAGCCGAGCATCGTTTTTTTCGCCGTGTCGGATGCCCATTGAACCAGATGCTCGCACTCGTCTAAAGATAGTGCGAGGGGTTTTTCCACGAACACGTGCTTTCCCGCCTCCATCGCATTCGTCGCCAGCTCCGCGTGCAATCGGACGGGCACGCAGACCGCCACCGCGTCGACGTCCTCGTCCTCGAGAAGGGCCCGGTAGTCTGCGTACCGACGCCCGATGCGGAACCTCTCGCCCACCGTTTCCAGCTTGCGCGCATCCGTGTCTGCCAGGGCGACTATCTCTGCACCGGGCAGTTGCTGAAGGGCCGGGAGGTGTCGCCCTTGCGCCACCTCTCCGCAACCGATCACGCCGACCCTCACGGCCCGTTTACCCTCGGCCATCATGTGACCTCATCACGAAGGGAAGCGCCGCCCGGGCGGGGCGCTAGGGGCGCAACCCATCGAAACACCCGGTGAATCCGGAGGTTATTCTCGACGAAGCAGCAAAAGCCGCAATCGCAGGTTTCGCGCATCGAGGCCAGCCCTTCCCTCGTGAACGCCCGTCGCCGGAACGACCGGTAGGCTCGCCCTCGCCTGTGAAGATGATCTCCCGGGTGCCCATGGCGGAGAGCTCTCCGCAAAGAGCCTCAATCAGATCAGGAGAGATGTCGGCCTCAGCGGTGGCGGAGGGCCGGGCGGTGTCAGCCGTCAAGGCGTGGTAGGGACAGCCCACGCACCTGAGATTACATCGTCTGGTCGCATCCAGCACCACGTAGAACGGGCCGGTGTAGGCCTTCTCAGCGCTGAGCAACCCGCGAAGTAGCTGGAACTTTTCGAAAGACGAGATCGGGCGTTGTGCAGTCCCGGTACTGCGGCTGGCGGCAAGCGCCGAGTCTCCGGATCTACGGCCCATCAGCAGGCACCTTATTGGGGGTAGAGGGAAATATCATCATGCTGCTCGACCCGACCCTGCGCCATCACCTCCAGGCGCGGTTCGTAATCCCGGCATGAGGGAGCCGGTTGGCCACCCGCCGAAAAGCCCTTGAAGGTGAGTTCCAGTGCCTCGGAGCCGAACCGCCGCACACCCCCCACTTTGACCGGGCGGAATCCCGCGCAGCGCTGCGATGCGCTGGAGGTCTTCGAGCCTGGCCTTGGCAGAAGATTTTTCCTGGACGCTTTGGACCGGTTCTGGCCCGTGGTCTAGTGGCGCTATCGTGGTATCTGTGCGAACCTCTTTCTCCGGCGGCTGAAGGACGGAATGATTGTCGCTGTATTTATACCAAAACTGCCGTAACCTGTCAAAAACTGATCAATAGAGATTGGACAATATCCTGAGAAACCAGATGACCTATCAAAACCGGGCGGGCGTCATGTCGGTGTGCCTGAAGAGGGCGCCCCATGGGAACCCAGCCTCGGCTGCTCTGCCCCTGCCAGATC
Organism: uncultured delta proteobacterium; assembly: GCA_963704245.1. Lineage (GTDB taxonomy): Bacteria > Desulfobacterota > DSM-4660 > Desulfatiglandales > Desulfatiglandaceae > CAVPHJ01. Next base: position 109,201 of record CAVPHJ010000010.1, on the reverse strand, counting down.
AAGGGAAGCTCTCGATCAGGGGCCGGACAGAGCATGCCGCAATGGACCAAAATGTTCTGGCCGCCGGGCCTCCCACAGCCGGCTCTTAGGTGTGCACTCCGCTTCGGCTCCCTCTGGTCGCCGAGCGGGTCTACCTGGCGGAGTTCCACCTAGGCGCCCGTTGCCGTTGCGGCAGGCCGCCAGATTTTGGGACAACCTTGTGGCAGGAATTGATTTCCCGACGCCTATTCGCTATATTCTTTTTGCAACCTGGAATCAATGAAATCGAATAGTTAAGTGATGTCAAGGCATTAGCGTCCCCGGGGAGGACGCATTCCTGCACGCCCGGATCCCGCCGCTTCACTGGGTAGCGGGGCAGGCGTGAGGCTCTGCGTTATTTCGAATGCCCAGGGCCCCGGGTGGGAAAGGGCTTTGACTGAAAGGACCGAGCTTGGACCGCGAGACCAAACAAGCCCTGAAACAAATCGTGGGTGAGGAGCAGTACACGGAGCACGTGATCGATCTGGTCACGTACTCCTACGATGCCTCCGATCAGGACCATCGGCCCGAGGCGGCCGTGTGGCCGCTCGAAACCGAGCAGATCTCCCAAATCCTGCGGCTGGCCAACGAACGCCGTTTTCCGGTCATTCCGCGGGGGGCCGGTACCGGTTTTGCCGGCGGAGCGGTGCCCATCGCCGGCGGGCTCGTGCTGGACTTGTGCCGCATGAACCGGATCCTGGACATCCGCATCATCGACCGCCAGGCCGTGGTCCAGCCCGGCGTGGTGTACGGCAGCCTCCAGAAGGCGCTCGAGCCTTTCGGTTTCTTCTTCCCCCCGGACCCGGCCAGCGGCAACATCTGCACCCTGGGCGGCAACACGGCGACCAATGCGGGCGGCATCCGCGGGGCCAAGTACGGCACCACCAAGCACTATGTGCAGGGCCTGCAGGTGGTCCTGCCCGACGGCCGCGTCACCCGGACCGGCTCCCCCTGCATGAAGTCCTCCTCAGGCTACGACCTCACCCATCTGTTCGTGGGTTCCGAGGGCACCCTGGGTGTAATCACCGAGATCACGCTCCGAATCCACCCCAAACCGCTCGCCGCCCGCACGGCGCTCGCTCTCTTCGACCGGTTGCGCGATGCGGGCCAGGCCGTGGCCGACATCATGCAGGCCGGCATCGTGCCGAGTGTCCTGGAAGTGCTCGACGAAAACACGGTCCGGGTGCTGCGGGAGCGGGGCGCCGCGTCGCTGCCCGAGGTAAACGCCGTCCTCCTGGTGGAAACCGACGGTTACACGCCGGAGGAGGCCGCCTTTCAAATGGACAGGGTGGTCGAGGTGTTCCGCCGGAACCGCGCCGGCGATATCCAGCAGGCGGCATCCGAAGAGGAGGCCCAACGCCTTTGGCGCATCCGCAAGTCGGCCGGCAGCGCCGCGGGCGGACTGCGCCCGAACAACAAGTCCGAGGACGTGACCGTGCCGGTGTCCAAGGTGCCCGAGTTCCTGGCCGGCATCTCGGAGATCGTCCGCAAGCACGATCTGCCCTTTGTGGTGTTCGGGCACGCCGGGGACGGCAACCTGCACCCCAAGATCATGTACGACCGCACCAACCCCGAGGAAACCGCGCGCCTTCACCAGGCAGTGGACGAGATCTTCCAGCTGACCTGCGACCTGGGCGGCACCCTGAGCGGCGAGCACGGCATCGGGCTTGAGAAAGCGCCTTTCATGGTGCGCGAGCACGACGCGGTGGCCCTGGACCTCATGCGCTCTCTCAAACAGCTGCTGGACCCCAACAACATCCTGAACCCGGGGAAGATCATCTGAGAAGCCGACCGTCCTAACGGGATGGGGCGGCACCGGAACCGCCATCAAGCCGGAACACGCCAGCGGAGGCCCGGAAATCGGGCGTAATCCCGATCCAGTGAGATCCACTCGCAGCCGGACTCGATGGCCATGGCGGCAAACCAAGCATCGGGGACCAGGTTGCCGCACGCGTTCGTGTCCTTGCAGAGGCGTTTGAAGATCTCCCAGTGCCGCCCCCCCGGTTGAATGACAACGCAATGCGGCGGACTCAGAAGGGCATCACAAAACGAAAGCACTTCATCCAGATCACTCGGCTGCAAGAAAACCTTGGGGTGAGTGGCCACCCGAACGACACCACTCAACACGTGCGGCGACATACCGTATTGCCCGTCACCGTTGATCAATCCCTCGAGCCAGGGTCGACAAGTCACATGGTCAGGAGAATCGGATCGGAAAGCGTGAACGAGCACGTTGACATCCGGTAGGATCACCTATCCTCCAGCACTGCCGCAAGTTCGCTTGACCGGTTCAGGTCCACTCCTGGGTGCAGGCCGCCGGAAGCTCTGGAGATGGGCAAGTCGACGTGCTCCGGCATGTCCACCTTCGTGCGCGTCAAGACGAGCGCCAAACCCTCTTCCATTAGCGAAGTCAGGGTACGACCCTGTCCGGCCGCATGTTTCTTGGCGCGCCGGAGAAGCTCTTCATTCATTCTCACCGTTGTTCTCATTCTCATGCATCCAAGCCTACCGTCAATATGTCAATATGTCAAGCGCAGACTGCCCTCTTGCACCCCGCCGTGCCCCTACCTATGCCTTGCGCCTCCGTACCCCGTCCCCTCGCGCCCCGCATTCTGCCCGCCGTCCTGCCGTTTAACCTTTCACCGGACCTCGGATGCCTGATGCCTGACGCCTGACGCCTCCCTTGCGCCTTGCGCCCTGCCCCTTGCGCCTTCCTTGGATGCCTTACGCCTGACGCCTACGCCTCCCTTGTGCCTTGCGCCCTGCCCCTTGCGCCTTCTTTGGATGCCTGATGCCTGACGCCTGACGCCTCCCTTGTGCCTTGCGCCCTGCCCCTTGCGCCTTCTTTGGATGCCTGATGCCTGACGCCTGACGCCCCCCTTGTGCCTTGCGCCCTGCCCCTTGCGCCTTCTTTTCCTACATCTTGTATTTCTTCTTGACATCTACCACAATTTGTTGTACGTGAGTTATGACTTCGGCAGTGAACCCGGAACGCCTTTCCCGAGACGCGCATGGCGGACAGACAAGGGGGCATGGACAGAAGGGATTTCCTTTCCCGAAGTGTCCACGTCCTCTGCGGAGTCCTCACCGGAGGCCTCATCGGCCTGCACCCTTTTCGGCGGGCCGTCGCCCGCGCCGCCACCCTTCCCGAGCTTTCCCGCGACCCGTGCCTCGCCATCATCATCGATGACATCGGCTACAGCCCTTACCACGCCCGCCGGTTCTTGAATCTGAAGTCACCGCTCACCTTTTCCATCCTCCCGCACCTGGACTACTCGCACGAAATGGCCCAGGAGATCCATGCCCTGGGCCACGAAATCATGTTGCACCAGCCCATGGAGCCCTACAACCCCTCGATCGATCCGGGGCCGGGCGCGCTTTATGTGGGAGACCGGACCGAGAAAATCCAACGGGTCCTGCGCGAGAACCTCGCCGGCTTCCCCTTTGCGATCGGGGTCAACAACCACATGGGTTCCCGCTTTACCGAACATCCGGCCGGTATCCGGGAAGCGTTGAAGGTGATCAAGGGTGAGGGGCTGTTCTTCATCGACAGTCTGACCAGCAACCGCTCGGTGGCTTTCCGCGTCGCGCGCCGGCTGAGCATGCCGAGCGCCGCCCGGGACAACTTCCTGGATACCCGACCCGAATCGGCCGCCATCCTGCAGCAGCTGGAAAGCCTGAAGCGGCATGCCGCGTTGTACGGTACGGCCATCGGCATCGGTCACCCCTATCAGCCGACCGCCGACGCCCTGGCGCGCTTTGTCGACGACCTCCCTGGTTCGGGCATTTCCATCGTGCCCGTCTCCCGCATTATCAACACCTAGGCCACCTGCCGCGAGCGATCTCTTGACAGGATCCACAGGATCGCTCAGGGTTTTTCTCTTTTCCCGGATGGAAGGGAGAAATCCCCAGCCTCCTTCGGCGGAAAAAGACAACCTCATGATTCAGCAAATTCTGCCCGGGTCAGTTCGGAATACGGATCTCGACCCTGCGGTCTTGCGCCCTTTTCCGGGGGTCGACCGAAGCGTCGGACTTCCGGCCAGGGACCAAAGCTCCACGACATGTCCGGGCAGGTCGACCACCGGCATCCTGCCGCCGGATTGTCTGGGTCCACGGATTGGGGTACAGGGGCTATCAGATGCTGTTTGAGATCGTCATCGAGGGAACCCGGGAGGGGATCATGGCCCTGGCCCGCGATTCGGCCCCGGCTCCCGCCTCAGCCCCCCAGCCGGTCCCCCGCTGGCAGGACGGGCAGCCGGAACCCTCCTGGCAGCTGAGGCTGGAGGTACCGGAGGAGTCCGCGCTTGACGGCACCCTCACCCGGCTCTCGATCATCTTGGACCGTCTTGAAAAAACCCTGCCCGAATTGCCGCGCTTCGAGCTGAGGGTTCGCAACCTGGCCTATGCGGAACCTGCTCCGGAGCCTTCCTCAACGGCTTACCGCCCGGTTTCCGGCCTCTGGATCCAGCCCTGGGACGGCCGCAGCACGCCCCGGGAACCAGCCCCCGACACCATCCTGCTCCATTTGGAGCACGCTTTCGGCAGCGGAACCCACCCCAGCTCGCGACTCTGCCTGGGCCTGCTGCGGGACCTGTTCCAGGGCCGCCTGTCCTGGGGACCCGCCCGCGGCACGGTCCTGGATTTCGGCTGCGGAACCGGCCTGCTGGCCCTGGCGGCGGTCCAATGGGGGGCCGCCAGGGCGGTGGCGGTGGAAATCGACCCTCTCGCCGCGGAAACGGCCCGCAGAAACGTCCGGCTGAACCGTCTGGAGCAGCGCATTGAAGTCCGCCAGGGATCCACAGACGCCCTTGACGGCCGCTACGACCTCATCCTGGCCAACCTGGTCCCGGCCGCTCTGCTGCAGACCTTCGATGCGCTCTGGCGCCACCTGCGAGTACCGGGGCACCTGATCGTCGCGGGCTTCGGGGGTTCGCGGGCTGCGGAATTCGGAGATCTGTTCAGCGAGCGGGGTCTGCGCATCGCGGCCCAGCGGGAGGAGCAGGGCTGGGCGGCCCTGCTCCTCGAAAAGGTCTGCTGACCCGGGCCGATGGACGGCCGGGGACCTGAAAATTCGTCCCCCTGACAAACACCACGTTTTTGTTATATATCTCGCCATTACCAACAAAAACGTAATTAATTGGTTACGCTGGGCGCCTGCGCCTACCAAGCCCGCGCTCCCTTCTCCCTAGTCCGCACCCCTTTTTATCCTTTCACCCATTCTTCATTTCCCGCGCCGGCATGCCTGCTCTCGGGCACCACGCTCCAAGACCCGCAAGGACAAGGTCTACGGGTGGACGAAGCAAGCCTGGCACACCGATTGCTTTGCTCTGCGGCCCAACACCGCCATCGAGGAGGGAAAACCATGGACTCCGGCGACACCGCGTTTGTTCTACTATCCACTGCCCTGGTCATGCTCATGACGCCCGGCCTGGCCCTGTTCTACGGCGGCCTGGTGCGCGGCAGGAACGTGCTGGGCACCCTGATGCAGAGCTTTGTGATCCTGGGCATCGTCACCCTTGAGTGGGTGCTCTGGGGGTACAGCACGGCCTTCGGCACGGATTACGGGGGTCTGATCGGCGGGCTTGACTGGTTCGGGCTGCGCGGCGTGGGCATGGACCCCAGCCCCGACTACGGCCCGACCATTCCGCACCTGGCCTTCATGCTCTTCCAGTGCATGTTCGCCGTCATCACACCGGCCCTGATCACCGGCTCTTTTGCCGAACGGGTGAAGTTCAGTGCTTTCCTTGTCTTTACCGTCGCCTGGGCCGCGCTGGTGTACAACCCGCTGGCCCATTGGGTCTGGGGGGTGGGCGGCTGGATGGGCCGCATGGGGGCGCTCGACTTCGCAGGCGGCACGGTGGTCCACATCAGCTCGGGCATCTCCGCGCTGGCGGCCGCCCTGGTGGTGGGCAAACGGCTCGGCTACGGCCGCACTGCCTACATCCCCCACAACCTGCCCATGACCATCACCGGCGCCGCCCTGCTCTGGTTCGGCTGGTTCGGATTCAACGCCGGAAGCGCCCTGGCCTGCAACGGTCTGGCGGCCAATGCCTTCGTGGTGACCCATGTGGCCTCGGCCGCCGCCGCCCTTTCCTGGTGCGTCGCGGAATGGGCTCACCGCGGCAAACCCACAACCCTGGGCGCAGCCAGCGGCGCGGTCGCCGGGCTGGTGGCCATCACCCCGGCCTCCGGGTTTGTGGGCCCGGTTTCGGCCATGCTCATCGGGGCTCTCGCCGGCCTCATCTGCTACGCCGGGGTCAGCGTCAAGAGCCGGCTCGGCTATGACGACGCCCTGGACGTGGTGGGCATTCACGGCTTCGGCGGTATCTGGGGCGCCCTGGCCACCGGGCTTTTCGCCAGCACCGGGGTCAACCCCGACGCAGCCGACGGACTGTTCTTCGGAAACCCGGGACAGCTCTGGATTCAGTTGGTCTCGGTGGCTGCCACCGCTCTATTTGCTTTCGTCATGACATGGCTTATACTCAAAGTCATCGATGCCACGATCGGCTTGCGGCTCACCCCGGAAGACGAGATCCGGGGGATGGACATCAGTCTGCATAATGAAACCGGGTACAACTGGTGAACAGGCGCAAGGGAAGGATTAAGGATTAAGGATTAAGGATTGGCGGACAAGGGGTAGGGAATAAGCGGACCCACGGAACCCACCGAACAGACGGAATAGACGGAACCCACGGAAAAGACGAGATTTTCGTCGGAGGAAATCGGCCATGAAGAAGGTGGAGGCGATCATCAAACCGTTCAAGCTGGATGACGTGAAGGAAGGGCTTTCCAATATCGGCGTCAAGGGGCTCACGGTGACCGAGATCAAAGGCTTCGGCCGCCAGAGGGGCCACAAGGAGATCTACCGCGGAGCCGAGTACCAAGTGGACTTCGTGCCCAAGACCAAGGTCGAGGTGGTGCTGGAGGACGACCTGGTGGCGGAGTGCGTGCGGGTCATTCAGGAACGTGCCCGCACCGGGCAGATTGGGGACGGCAAGATCTTCATCTCGCCGGTGGATGAGGTCGTCCGGATCCGCACCGGGGAGACGGGGACGGATGCAATCTGAATTCGGAAGGCGGAAGGCGGAAGGCGGACGAAATTCGAAATGGCAAATGCGAAATGCGGAATGCCAAAAGCAACAACTCTGTTCATGACTCTATGCCCTCTGCGCTTTGCCCTCTGCCTCATCTTTCACCGGCTGAGGAACTGCGGGCCGGGCGTGAGCTGCTGCTGGTCTCTTTGAAGCAGCGGGAAGCGCCCGACACTTTTCTCCCCCAGTACACCGAAACCGTGGATCACTACTTCCGCCGCGCGCTGCAGGAAAGCCCCAGCGGCCAGGGGCTGTTCCAGGGGCGGCGCCGGTTCGCCGTAGTGGCCCTGGGCGGATACGGCCGTAAGGAGCTCTGCGTCCACTCGGATCTGGACGTGATGATCCTGTTCGAACCCCGGATTCCGGCTCGGGCCCGGCAGCTGGCCAGCGAGCTCTTTTTCCCGCTCTGGAACCTGGCGCTGGACCTGGGCTATGCCGTGCGGACGGTCAAAGACTGCCTCACCCTGGCACGGGAGGATTTCGAAACCCTCACGGCGCTGATCGATGCTCGTTTTGTGGCCGGTGATTCCCCGCTCTTCCTGGAGCTGGCAGAAAGCCTCCACCGGAAGCTGCTCCTTCGCAAGACGGAGGCCCTGGCCCGCTGGCTGGAGGACCAGAGCCGGCTCCGCATGGAGAGATTCGGGGATGCCAGCTATCTCCTGGAGCCCCAGCTCAAGGAAGGCATCGGCGGCCTGCGGGACTATCACCACATGCTCTGGCTGGCAAGCGCGCTTTTCCGGCTGCGCACACCCAGAGACCTCGAGTACCTCGGCATCCTCTCCCACGACGAGTACCGCGACCTGCGGCAACACCTGCGCTTCATCTGGCAGGCCCGCAATCTTCTCCACCTTATCTCGGGCCGCAAGAACGACCGCCTCGCCTTCGATCACCAGCTCCGGATGGCCGAGATCCTGAACTTCCGGGATCGCAAAGATTTTCTCGCAGTGGAGCAGTTCATGGGCCGGCTGCACAGCAGCATGGCGGCCGTCAAGTCCCTGCACCACTCGTTTGTGGCCGTTCAGGTGGCCCGGCGGCGCAAGAAAGCCGCTGAACCCCGACCGCTTGGCAGAGGACTGCACGCGGCGGGCGGAGAAATCCATTTCGACTCGGCCGTTGACCTCCTGCACGAGCCCGGACTGCTCCTCGGTGCCTTTGTGCACCACGCCAGCTCGGGGATGCCGCTGTCGCTCGAAGCCCGGCGGCTGGTGCGGGAGTTCCTTTTCCTGGTGAGCGACGAATACCGCCGGCGCAAAGACACGGCGCGGGACTTCATGAGCATACTGGCGGCGCCTTCCGCCTTTGAGGCCCTGGATCAGATGTACGAGACCGGGATGCTGGAGGCCCTGTTTCCGGAATTCACCCATATCCGGGACCGGGTCCAGTTCGACGCCTACCATCTCTTCCCGGTCGGCCGGCACTCGCTTCAGACCCTGCGGCGCATGAAGCGGCTGAGGGAAGAACAGGACATCATGCTGGTCACGATCTTCTCGGATCTCTCCGACCCCGAACCCCTTTGGCTCGCGTGCCTTTTCCACGACCTGGGCAAGACCGGCAAAGGCCACGCCCGCCGGGGCGTGGCCATCACCCGGCCCATCCTGAAGCGCCTGGGATATGCAAGAGCCGAGGACGTGTTCTTCCTCATCCGACAGCATCTCCTGCTGGCGGAAACCGCCACCCGGCGGGATCTGGACGACGAAAAAGTGATCGTCCAATGCGCCCGCACGGTCGGCGGCATCGAGCGGCTCAAGATGCTCTACCTGTTGACGTGGGCGGATGCCCGGGCTACCGGCCCAAGGGCCTGGAACGACTGGATCGCGAGCCTGGTGCAGGAGCTTTTTTTCAAGGTCCTGCACATCCTGGAAAGGGGGGAACTGGCCACCGCGGACGCGGCCCGCCGGGTGCGGGAAACCCGCGCCCAGGTTCGGCGTCTGGTGCAGGACCGCAAGGAGCGGCCGGCGCTGGAAAACGCCTTTGAGGTCATGAGCCCCCGCTACCTGCTCAACACCCCGCCGCGCGAGGTCGTCCGCCACCTCGCCCTGCTCGGCGATCTCGCGGGCCGCTCCGGAGGGATCGGCGCGGAGCCCTTTGTGATTCACACCCTGGAGCAACCCGCGGAGGCGTGCGTTGTTTTCACCTTCGTGGGCCGTGACCGCCAGGGTCTCTTCGCCGAGGTGGCCGGGGTGCTGGCCCTCAACAACATCAACATCTTATCGGCCCAGATCTACACCTGGCGCGACGGAACGGCGGTGGATGTCTTCAGGGTGAGCAGCCCGCTCGACCGGGTTGACCCCCACCGGGTATGGGAGAAGGTGCGAAGGGATCTGCGGCTGACCTTTGCGGGCAGGCTCCCCCTGCGGGAGCGCCTGCTCAGGAAGGCCCGGCCCTCCCTGCTTTCAGCTGCCAGGCCGAGGTCCCGGCCGCCGCGGGTTGCAGTGGACAACGCCTCCTCGGATTTCTTCACCCTGATCGAGGTGTTTGCGCACGACTCGGTCGGCCTGCTCCACCGGATCACCGACACCCTGTTCCAGCTCGGCCTGGACATCCGGATCGCCAAGATCGCCACCCGCGGGGATCAGGTGGCCGATGTCTTCTATGTCCGCGACGGCGAGGGACAGAAGATTATCGCCAGGGAAACCATGGCCGAGATCAAGGCCGAACTCCTGAAAGCAATCCAATAGATTCGTCTATCTGGTTGGTCTGGTTTATCTCGTTGATCTCGGGAAGAGCACAGAGCACCCTTGGCCCGCAGCCTTTTCGCATTCCGAATTTCGCCTTTCGCATTGTTTTCCCTTACCCCTTGATCCTTAATCCTTCCCCCCCCCTTGCCCCTTGCCCCTTGCGCCCTGCCTTTATCTATACTGCCTCGCGCTGATCCCGTACTTGTGAACCTTGTACCCGAAAATGCGCTCGGTGGTCTGCAGGGCATCGGCGGCCCGACGCATGTTGCCGCGGCTGGTCTTGAGGGCGTCGATAATCAGCTCGCGCTCGAAGCGTTCCACGGCGTCCTTGAGCGCCTGGGACTGCTCGGTCCCGGTCTCCTCGGCTGTCTGCAGGGTTGGGGGCAGGTGGTAGCTGTGGATGACCTGGTCGTCGCACAGGAGCACGGCCCGCTCCAGGCAGTTCTCCAGCTCCCGCACGTTGCCGGGCCAGTGGTACTGGGTGAGCGCGTCGATGGCCGGGGTGGAAATCCGGCGGATATCCTTGTCGTATTCGCGGGCGTACTTTTCCAGAAAATAGTCGGCCAGCAGCAGCAGATCCGCCTCCCTTTCGCGCAAAGGAGGAAGGTAGATCGGGTACACGTTGAGTCGGTAGTACAGATCCTCCCGGAAGGCCCCCGCCTCCACCGCGGCCGCCAGGTCCTGGTTGGTGGCCGCAATGAGGCGGATGTTGACCTTGATGACCTGGTTTCCGCCCAACCGCTCGAGCTCCTTTTCCTGGAGCACGCGCAGCAGCTTGCCCTGGCTTTCGAGGGCCAGGGAACCGATCTCGTCCAGAAATATGGTGCCGCCGTGGGCGAGCTCGAACTTGCCGGCTTTGGTCCGGCTCGCCCCGGTGAAGGCGCCCTTCTCATAGCCGAAAAGCTCGGCCTCCACCAGGTTGGCGGGCAGCGCCGCGCAGTTGACCTTGATGAGAGGTTTCTCGGCCCGCAGGCTGTTGTAGTGGATGGCATTGGCCACCAGCTCCTTGCCGGTGCCGCTCTCCCCCAGCAGCAGCACGTTGGCGTTGCTCTTGGCCACCTGCGAGATGAGGTAGAAAACCTCCTGCATCTTCCGGCTGTTGCCGATGATGTTGGCAAAACTGTACTTCCTGTCCAGTTCCTTCTGCAGCCGGATGTTCTCCTGCCGCAGCGCGTCGGTCTCGCGGCGGATCCGTTCCAGCAGCGCCACCTTCTGGGCGATCAGGCTGCTGATGATGGTGAGCAGGCGGACGTCTTCCTCCAGCGGGGCGTCCGGTTCGAACACCTGGTCCGCGCTGAGAGCGCCGATGACCCGCTGCTCGGCCTTGATAGGTACGCACATGAACGAGATCCTGGTCTTGTCGATCCGGCTGCGCGCGCCGGTGCGGTCCAGGAAAAGGGGCTCCTCGTGGACGTGCGGGACCACCATGGGGCGGCCGGACTCGATGACCCGGCCCGTGACCCCCTCGCCCAACTTGTACCGGCCGCGGTCCTTCTCGCGGCTCGAGATGCCGTGAGCGACCTCGATGTGGATCTCCCCGGTTTCCGGGTTCAGGATGGTGATCGAGCCCCGGTTCATGCCCAGGTGCTCGGACATCAGGTCCAGGACCTTGTAGACCGACTTGCGCAGGTCCAGCTCCGCGTGAATGGCCCGGGTGATCTCGTAGAGGCAGGCGATCTCATCCGGCCGGGGTCTGACGGTCTCGGCAGGCATGGGCGTTGGTTGCTCGCTCCGTTGGGTTTCAGGTCAAGCCGCGGGGTGGATTATACAAAAATGTAGGCGAAGGAAAAGGGAAATTCGAAATGTGAAATGCGAAATCCTGGATCTGAGGTCCGATTCTCAAGGCGGGAACCCCGGGGCAGAGAGCAGAGAACGGTGAAGTCCCGCCGCGGCGGTGCAGGGATTTCGAACTCGCCTGCCCCTTACCCCGTAATCCGTACCCCGTACCCCCTTAATCCTTGTTCCTTACCCCTTAATCCTTCCCGAAAGGGAGGGTCTTGAGCAGGCCTTTGGCCTGGTCTTCCGGGCTGGGCGGTTTGGGCGCCCCCTCCGGGGCTTTCTGTTCCTCTGCGGTGGTCTTCCCGGTGAGCCCCCCCAGCCCCCCTTCCACGGTCTTTTTCAGCAGTTCCTTGGCCTGGGCCTCTTGCTGCTTCAGTCCCTTCTTGAGCTCGGCCGTATCGGGCAGCTCGGTGGGGAGCTTCTGCTTCAGCAGCCCTTCCAGGTCGGGTCGGAACGAGGGGGACGAGAAGCTCCCGGCCACCACGACCGGAACGGCAAAGCCGGTCCGCTCCACGGTGTCGCCCTGACCCTTGAGGGTACCCACGAACTTGGGCTCCACCCGGAACTCGAGGGTTTCCTTGACCAGGTCGGCCCAACCCGTGGCCGTCACCCGCAGGACGGGAGACAGCATGGTCGTGCTCGGCGTGTTGACCACGCCGTTTTCAATCGTGAAACGGGAGCGGAGTTCCGAGAAATCCGTCTTCGGCCGCTCTTCGCTTTTCTTCGCGAGCCCGAAAGCAGCCTTCACATTGCGCAGCATGCCGGGCAGATCGATGCCCTTGACCGCACCGTCGTTAAATACGAACTCCCCGCCGCCGTTGAGCGACGCCTTGATCTCCCCCACCTCATCCCCGACGGCGCTGATGTTCACTTCGCTCGCCATCAGACCCTCGATCAGGTCTTTTTTCAGCAGACGGCTCAGCAGGGGTCCGGCCTGAACCCCTTTCATCCGCAGGGTCGCCCGGGTCCTGGGCCGCTCCGCGCGCACGTCCACCGCGGCCTTGGCGGCGACCTCACCGTCGTACACCTTCAGGTTCAGGGGCGCCAGTTCCAGGACGCCGTTTTCACCCTTGATCTGCAGCTGAAGATCGCGGACCTCAACGTCCCGCACGACCAGTTCGCCGACCTGGATCCGCCCGCTGACCACCAGCCTGCGGAGCGGGCCATAGTCGGTCTTCTTTTTTTCTGCCGGGCCGGGCCGGCTCTTTGCGCCGCCGGCCGGGGCTTCGGGCGGCAGATAGCCGTCCAGTTCGAGGCGGTCCGACCGAAGGTCAAAGGCCAAAACCGGCCGGCTGAAATCCTTGGCTTCGAGCGTCAGATCAAAGCGCGAGCGATCGACCTCCAGGACTCCCCCTGAGACCGCCAGCTGAGTGGGGGAGCCCTTCACCCGGGCCTTGAAAGCCAGGCGGTTCAGCGCCTGGGGGTCCGCGGTCTTCAGCGGGAAATCCATGCCGGCGGCGGCCGCCAGCTTGCGCGGGGAAAACGGGTCCACCTTCAGCAGCAGATCGAAGGCCGCGCGCTTGGCCGGCGCTTCGACCTTGCCGGTGAGGTTCACCACTGCCTCTTCAAAGGCATTCACCACCAGATCCAGGGGGATGGCCGCCTGCCCGGGATCCTTTCCTAGAGGCCCCACCCGGCCTTTCAGGACCAGCGGCCGGCCCTCCAGGTCGGCTGAAAACGTGAACTGGATGGGTCGCTCGAGAGTCACGTCCTCCATCCGCAGGGAAATGCCGGAGACCTCCCGCCGCACCCCGGCCTTCTGATCCAGCCAGAGTACTGATCCGTCCTTGAGAGCCAGCTCCGCGACCGCCAGCGCCATGATCGGAAGGCCTCGGCCCGGCTCATCGGCGGTGGCCGGCCTCTCGCGCCCTGGTGCCTGCGGATCGCGTTTTCCCAGGGTCTCCCAGTTGGCCCGGCCGTCGCGGCTGCGCTCCAGAACCAGGTGCGGCCGGTTCAGGATCAGCCGTTTCACCTGCACATCCCGGGACAGCAGCGGCAGCAGCTTCACCCGCACCTCGAAAGAGGCCACGCTCAGCATCTCCGGCGCCCCGAAGCCCGGGGGATTCCCCACCTTCAGGTCGCCCACCTTGACCCCCACCCAGGGAAAGAGGCTCAACTCCAGATCGCCCTTCAGCGCCACCGGGGCACCCGCCATTTCGGAGAGCCGCTGCTCGATCTGGGGCCGGAACCGCTGCACATTGATTACGGCAGGCAGAATCAGCACCGCGGCGACGAAAAGCGCCACCATTCCGCCCAGAATCACCACCATCCATTTGAAGCCCTTTCCCATGATGTCCCCCTTGCATGAATTTCACTTATTAGTTAATGATAACCATTGTTGAGCGGTCCGTAAACCCGAGCCGCTGCTCCTCGCGGTCTGGAGCGCCAAGGAGCTTCCCGCCTGGTTGTTCGGGATTTTGGTTGTCATCCTGATCTCTTTGTACTATGTAGGGGAAGGGGGAAATAGCTTCCCTGCGCTACGTTTCCGATGGAAAGGGGGTGAGAGATCCGGCCTGTACCGACCCTAGCTTGATTGTTCAACCAATAGCCTAAAGGAGGTTTCCATGAGCAAGAGGATTTCCATACTTTGTCTGCTGGCTTTTGTCGCTTGCCTTTTCCTGAGCATGAACCCGTCCCCGGCCGCTGCTGAACCCATCAAGCTCACTTACAGCAACTTCTTCCCGCCCACCCACATCCAGAGCAAGCTGGCCGAGACCTGGTGCCGTGAAGTCGAAAAGCGCAGCAACAACACGGTCAAGATCGACTACTACGCCGGACAGACCCTGACCAAAGCCAACCAGGCTTACGACGGCGTCGTCGCCGGGCTCTCCGACATCGGCTTTTCGGTGCTGGCTTACACCCGCGGCCGTTTTCCGGTCATGTCGGCGGTGGACCTGCCCCTGGGTTACACCAGCGGCAAGGTCGCAACCATGGTGGTCAATGCGGTCTATGAGAAATTTCAGCCTCAGGAACTGATGGACACCCAGGTCATGTATCTGCACGCCCACGGGCCCGGTCTGGTGAACACCAAGGGGAAGGCGGTCCGCAAGCTCGAGGACATGAAGGGTCTCAAACTCCGGGGCCACGGCACCAGCGCTGCGGTCGTGGAAGCCCTGGGCGGCACCCCGGTTCCCAAGCCCATGCCCGAAACCTATCAGATGCTCCAGAAGGGCGTGGTGGACGGTGCGGTCTACCCCTTCGAGGCCAACAAGGGCTGGAAACTGGGGGAAGTGACCAACTACACCACGGCCGCTTTCTCGGCCGCCTACACCACCAGCTTTTTCGTGGTGATGAACAAGGACAAATGGAACGCCCTGCCTGACGTGGTCAAGGCCGTTATCAAAGACATCAACGCCGAGTGGTTGGTCAAGCACGGCGAGGCCTGGGACACCAGCGACATGGAAGGCATCCAGTACATCCTGAGTCTCGGGAACGAGATCATCGGGATCGACAGCAAGGAAGCCGCCCGCTGGAAGGCGGCCGTCGCCCCCATCATCGACGGGTATGTCAAAGAGCTGGACGGCAAGGGGTTCAAGGGCCAGGAAATCGTGGATTTCATCGCCAAGACGCTGGAGGACGCCAAGTAGAACCTCACGGGCAACCAGGGTCGGCCCGGACCGGGCCGACCCTTTGTTGTGCCCGGCCGAAAAAGAGGTGCAATCCATGAGCGGCCTTTGGAAGACCCTCGAATGGGTCATGGACAAGATGAAGACCATCGGTGCGGCCTCCCTGGTGGTCATGACCCTGCTGACCTGCGTTGACGTGGTGGGCCGGTATTTCAAGCATCCCGTTTTCGGGTCCATCGAGCTGACCGGGTACCTGGCCGTCCTGGCGGTTGCCATGGCCATGCCTTACACCCATCACATGAAGGGCCACATCGGGGTGGAGATCCTAGTGCGCAGCTTTGCCAGGAAAACCCAGCGCATCATCGATTTCTGCACCACCCTGCTGAGCCTGGGCCTTTTCGCCATCATCAGCTGGCGCATGGCAATCTACGCCGGCACCATGCGCAGATCGGGCGAAGTCAGCATGAACCTCCAGTTCCCCGAGTACGTGGTCATCTACGTGGTGGCCTTCTGCTTTGTCATTTTCACTCTCATCATCCTCCAGGATGTTTTGCGGATCTTCGGGCAGCTGAGAAAGTCATGAATCCCACGATCGTCGGTGTCATCGGAATCGTCATCATGGTGGCCGTGTTCCTGACCCGCATGCCGGTCGCCTACGTCATGGCCATGATCGGCTACCTGGGTTTCAGCTACATGGTTTCCGGGTCCGCCGGGCTGGCGCTCCTTTCGCGGAATATCTACGACGTTTTCTCCTCTTACGACCTGACCACCATCCCGCTCTTCATCCTCATGGGCCAGCTGGCGTTCAACAGCGGCATCAGCCGCCGGCTCTACGACACCGGGTACAAGTTCCTGGGCAGCATCCGGGGCGGCCTGGCGATGGCCACGGTGGCGGCCTGCACCGCCTTCGGTGCGGTCTGCGGCTCCAGCCCGGCCACTGCCGCCACCATGGCCACCGTGGGCCTGCCGGAGATGAAGCGCTACAAGTACGCCGACGAGCTGGCCACCGGGTCGGTGGCCTCGGGCGGCGGCCTGGGAATGATCATGCCGCCCAGCGTGGTGCTGATCGTCTACGGGGTGCTGACCGAGCAGTCCATCGGCGCGCTGTTCGTGGCCGGCATCATCCCGGCCATCCTGGTGACCATCCTCTTCATCATCTCCATTTACATCCGCTGCACTCTGGCCCCCGAGCAGGGGCCTCCCGGCGAACGCTTCAGCTGGAGGGAAAAAATCCGCTCCCTGGGCGGCATGAGCGAAACCCTGGCCGTGTTCGCCCTGGTGATGGGCGGCCTTTTCATTGGGCTCTTCACCCCGACCGAGGCCGCCGCGGTGGGGGTCTTCGGCGTGCTGGCGGTCAGCCTGATCCACCGCCAGCTGAACTGGGCCGGGTTCGTGGCCTCACTCTATGAAACCCTGCGGACATCCTGCATGGTCATGCTGCTGATCGCCGGCGCCGTGATCTTTGGGAAATTTCTGGCGGTCACCCGCATCCCTTTCAACATCGCCGAGTGGGTCGGCGGCTTCGATCTGCCGCCGGCCGCCATCATGGCCATCATTGTCACCATCTATTTTTTCGGCGGCTGTTTCATGGATGCCCTGGCCTTTGTCATGCTGACCATCCCCATCTTCTACCCGGTGGTGAGCACCTTGGGCTATGACCCGATCTGGTTCGGCATCATCATCGTGATGGTCACGGAGATGGGCGTGATCACGCCGCCGGTGGGGATCAATGTCTACGTGGTCTACGGCGTGGCGCGCAACGTGATCGGTGAGGTGCCGCTGGAGGCCATCTTCAAGGGGATTATCCCGTTCCTGCTGGCGGTCATTGTGGGGATCATCATCCTGATCAGCTTTCCCCAGATGGTTCTGCTGCTGCCGAATTTGATGTACTGAAGACCGAGGGCGCAAGGGCCAAGGCGCAAGGCGCAGGGGTAAGGATTAAGGATTAAGGATCAAGGGGTACGGAAGGCGCAAGGGGGGTAAGGATTAAGGATTAAGGATCAAGGGGTAAGGGAAAACAATGCGAAAGGCGAAATGCGGAATACGGAATGCGAAAAAATGAGGCATAGGGCATAGAGCGGAGGGCAATGAGGTTAGTTTCCCGCTGAAACCAACAGACCAGATACACGAAATAGACGAGATCAACCAGATAGACCAGAAAAACCAAAGCGACCCGCTTGGCTCGTCTGATCGATGAACCTGATGCAGCCCTATTGGAATCCGCTGTTGGAGACTCTGCCCCGGGAGCGCCTCCGGGCTCTGCAGCTGGCCAAGTTCCGGCGCATCTTCCGCTGGACCTATGAGCGTTCCAGGTTCCATCGAGCCCTGTATGATCAGGCCGGCGTGGGGCCGGAGCACATCCGTTCCTTTGACGACATCCGCCGCGTGCCGCAGGTGGAAAAGGCGATGCTGCGCAGCGTACAGGGCAAGGACCCCTTTCCTTACGGCGATGCCCTCTGCGTGCCGCTGGAGGAGGTTGTTGAGTTCCGCCAGACGAGCGGCACCACCGGTCAGCCGGTCTATCAGGCCGATACCTGGACCGACTGGGAGTGGTGGTCGGAATGCTGGGCCTTTATCCTTTGGGCCCAGGGGTACCGCCCGGCGGACCGCGTCTTCATCCCCTTCGGCTACAACGTGTTCGTGGCCTTCTGGGCCGGTCACTATGCGGCCGAAAAGATCGGTTGCGAGGTGGTGCCCGGCGGAGTGCTGGACACCCAGGCGCGCATCCTGAAGATCCGGGAGCTACGCGCCACGGCCATGATGGGCACCCCCACCTACCTGCTGGCCATGGCGAACACGGCGCGTCACAAGCTCGGCATCGACCCGGCCGGGCTGAGCATCGAGAAGATCACCTGCGCCGGCGAACCGGGCGCCAGCATTCCGAGCACCAAGCGGCGGCTGGAAGAGGCCTGGGGGGCCAAAGTCTACGACCACGCCGGTGCCACCGAGATCGGTGCCTGGTCCTTTGAGTGCCGCGGGCAGCCGGGCGGGATGCACGTCAACGAGGCCTTCTTCCTGGCGGAGATCGAGGACCCGGACACCGGCGAACCCATCGAGGAGGCGGGGCGGCGCGGAAAAATGATCATCACCGCGCTTGACCGGTGCGGCCAGCCCTGCATCCGCTTCGACTCCAAGGACATCATCGAGTGGGCGTCGGAACCCTGCCCCTGCGGCCGCGGCTTCAGGTTGATCAAAGGCGGCGTGATAGGCCGGGCGGACGACATCACCAAGGTCAAGGGGGTTCTGCTGGCCCCCTCGGCCATCGAGGAGGTGGTGCGCGGCACGGACGGCCTGGGGGATGAATACGAAGTGGTGGTGGAGCGCCTGGGGGATGCCGAGCGCATCACCCTCAAGGTGGAGCTGCTGCCTGAGCACGGGGCCGAACGGGCCGCCCTCGAGGAACGCCTGCGTACCGAGTTGAGACTGAAGACCAACCTGGGCTTTCAGCTGGAATTTCACGATCACGGGACCCTGCCCCGGTACGAGGTCAAGGCGCGGCGCTTCAAGGATCTCCGGAAGACCCACGGAGAGGGGAACTGAACCCATGGAGCGGCAGACGGATTGGACAGAAGTCCGGGAAATGATTGTAACGCTTCGCAAAGCGGCCGAAGAACTGGAGCGCCTCGGCGCCGACTTCCCGGCCCTGGCCAGAAACGCCGCCCGCATCCTGGCCAGCGTAAGGATGCTCGAGATGAACATCTCGGATGCCGTCGAACAGACCACCGACCTGAAGGCAGACTGACCTCCGCACTGGAATCTGCGCTCCATGAGCACCCAGTACGAAAAGCTGATCCGCCTGCACTTGGCAGAGATCTTCGAGGACCCGCCTGAACGTACCGCAGCCCGTCTTCCGGCCGGCCTGGAGCGCGACGGGTTCCATTTCCGCGCTTTCGGCGAACCCTGCGTGCTGGGGCCCGAGGGAGTCGCGTTTTCCGGCCGCACCGTCTTCGACCCCCGGGCGCTGCTGGTGGCCCTTTATGCCCGGCATGTGACCGGAGAGACGGTTCAGGTCCTTCCTCTCAAGGCCTTCCGGGAGCTGCCGGGCACTATGCCCTACCAGGGCGCTTTTTCGGTCAACGCGGAGCGTGTGCTGGTTCCGCACGTGCCAGCGATCCAAGCCGGGCAGGAAGCGATCAAGAAAAGCTATGACGGCCGGCCTGGGGAGCCTGACGGGGGAGGCGATTTTTCCCTGCTGCTCTACCCGCTCCCCAAGATCGCCCTCTGCTACGTGTTCTACCTGGCTGACGAGGATTTCCCGGCGGCGGCCACCTGTCTGTTCTCGGGCAACGCATCGGCTTTCATGCCGCTCGACGGGCTGGCGGACGTGGCCGAATACACCTCCCGGAGCCTGGTGCGGGTGGCCTGCGGTGAGCGATGATCGTCTGCGCCCAGCAACCCTATTTTGCACCCTTTCCGGGGTATTTCGTCAGGGCTTTGCTGTCCGATGTGCTGGTGCTGATGGACGATGTGCAGTTTCCCCGCGGCACGACCTGGCTCAGCCGCAACCGCTTCAAGAACGATCAGGGGGTGCTGTGGCTCACCGTTCCGGTGTGGAAGAAGGGCCTGGGCCTCCAGCGGATCAGGGACGTCCGGATCTGCCGCGAAGGCCAGTGGGCCAGGAAACACCGGCTGAGCCTCCGGACCGCCTACCGGGATGCGCCCTTTTTCCGCGATCACGAGGCGCTGGTGGAGGAGATCTTCAGCGCCGGCTTTGAAGGGCTCGCGGACCTGAACGTGCGCATCATCCGGTACGCGCTGGCAGCGTTCGGCATCCCGGCGGAGCTGCGGCTTCTCTCCGAGCTGGGGATCGGGGGCCGCGAGCCCGCGCTCTCCGTCGCGATCTGCCGCCGCCTGGGCGCTTCCCTTTTCCTGGCCCCACAGGGTGCGCGCCGCTATCTGCCGCCGGAGGCTTTCGCGCAAGCGGGAGTGAAGCTGGTTTTTTTTCAGTTCCGGCCGCCGGTCTACCCGCAGCTCTGGGGCTCCTTCCAGAGGAACCTCAGCGCCCTGGACCTGCTGTTCAACTGCGGCCCGCGGGCGGGTGATCTTCTGCGCCAACGCTGCCCCACCCTGCCCGCAGCCGCGCGCGCGCACGCGCAGAGCAAGATGAAAGGAGTGATCCATGGTGAGAGTCACGTGTTTGGGCGGAGCCGGATCGGTCACCGGCTCCAGCTATCTGATCGAGAGTCCGGCCGGCAAGAAGGTCCTCGTCGACTGTGGGCTCTTTCAGGGCGGCCGACAGATGGAAACCCGTAACTGGGAGAACTGGCCCTTCAACCCCGCCGAGCTGGACGCGGTTTTTCTGACCCACGCCCACATCGACCACAGCGGCCGGATCCCCAAGCTTTATAAGGACGGGTTTCGCGGATCCATCATCACCTCGCCGCCCACCGCCGAGCTCTGCGGAATCATGCTGCTGGATGCCGGCCACATCCAGGAAATGGACGCCGAGTGGCAGAGCCGGCGCAACAAACGCCAGGACAAGAAAGAGATTCAACCCCTGTACACCCAGGAAGACGCCCAGGCCAGCCTGCAGCTCCTTTCACCGGTGGAGCGGGATCAAATGGTCAGCGTCGAGCCGGGCATCAAGGCGCGGCTGCGCAATGCCGGCCACATCCTCGGCTCCTCCATCCTGGAGCTCTGGGTCCAGGACGAGGCGGCCCAGATCAAGATCGTTTTCTCCGGCGATCTGGGCAAGAAGGACCAGCTTATCGTCCGCGACCCCCACGAGGTCTTCGACGCCCAGTACCTTTTTCTGGAGTCCACCTACGGTGACCGGCTGCATCGCTCGATGGAAGACAGCACCGAGGAACTGCTGGAGGCCATCCGCTTCAGCGTGTCCCACGGCGAAAAGGTCATGATCCCGGCCTTCGCCGTGGAGCGCACCCAGGAGATCATATACATCCTGGCCGAGTTTCAGCGGGCCGGCCTGCTGCCCGACATCCCCGTCTACCTGGACAGCCCGCTGGCCATCAAGGCCACCGAGATATTCCGGCGCAACAAGAAATCCTACGACGAGGAGGCGCGCGCCATCGTGGAGCAGGGCCACGACCCCTTTGATCTGCCCAACCTGAAGTTCACCGAGAGCACCGAGGCCTCCATGGCCATCAACAAGCTCCAAGGCCCGGCGATTGTCATCGCCGGCAGCGGCATGTGCACCGCCGGCCGCATCAAGCACCACCTGAAACACAACCTCTGGCGCAAGGGGGCGAGCCTCGTCATCGTGGGATACCAGGCTGCGGGCACCACCGGCCGCCGGATCGTGGACGGCGCCAGGAGCGTGCGGATTTTCCGCGAGAACGTGACGGTGCGGGCCAAGGTGTTCACCATCGGCGGGTTCTCGGCCCATGCGGACCAGAAGGACCTGCTCGAGTGGGTCAGCCACTTCGAGAGCCGTCCCAAGGTGTTCGCGGTGCACGGTGAAAAGAGGGCCTCCGACAGTCTGGCCCAGAAGATCCGCGACCGCTTCGGGCTGGAAGTGCACGTCCCGCGCTGGAAGGAGAAGCTGATCCTGAAAGCGCGCGAGGTCGCCTACGAGGAACCCGAACCGGCTTCCACGGTGGACAGCCGGACCCTGATGATCAACGCCATCGTAGACCTGGAAAGGGAACTGAAGGCCCTGTCCAAGCGCGTCAAGGCCGTCGAAGGGGAGGATCAGATCGGCGAGGAGGAGCTGGACCGGCTCAAGTATGTGCAGGAGGAGCTGCAGGGCCTGCTGACGTAGGGTTCAGGAGCAGACTTGACCCCTGGCGATCGGCTCAGCTAAGTTGGCGAAGACACCCCGCACAGCTGGTCGGAACCACCCTAGATATAGCTCGATGAGCAGCCAAGGAGGCAGCCTATGGACAAGAGAGCGCGGCTGGAGGGACGCCGGATTCTGATCGTGGATGACGAGCCCGACATCCTCGACGCGCTGGAGGACCTCCTGCCCGGCTGCAAGGTGACGAAGGCCACGAGCTTCAAAGAGGCGCGGCACCTGCTCGAAAACACCTATTTTGACCTGGCCATCCTGGACATCATGGGGGTGGACGGGTACCAGCTGCTGGACATCGCCCGCAAGCGGCGCGTCATCGCCGTCATGCTCACCGCCCATGCCATGACGCCGGAGGACATCCGCAAGTCCTACGCGGAGGGCGCGGCCTCCTTTGTCCCCAAGGAGGAGATGAGCAACATCACCGTCTTCCTCGAGGACATCCTGGAAGCGCGGGAAAAAGGCAAGAGCCTGTGGTGGCGCTGGTACGACCGCCTGGCCGACTATTTCGAAAGAAAGTTCGGCCCGGATTGGCAGGCCAAACACCGGATCTCGGTGCGATAGGCAAGACCGGGGTACGGGGTACAGGATTACGGGGTCACGCGATGTGCGAAAGGTGGCTCCCGGTTCCCGGGTGAGCCCATGCCGCGGAAAACCCGTTGCCGAATACCGCGTTAGGCTGCGAGTGCTTTCCCTGGTTCTTCCGACTCTTGCCAGCAGAGATCCGAAGCCACGCTGTGAAGAATCGATCCTTGCGCAGATGGGGCAACGGGGAATGCCAGCGTACCCCGTAACCCGTCCCCCGTGCCATCCGCACCCCCCTTGTGCCTTGCACCTTACAGCCTTGCGCCCCGTCTCTCTGTTTTGTCGTTTTGCCGCCGCGCCTTTCACCGGGCCTCCGATGCCTGACGCCTGACGTCCGACACCCCCCTTGTGCCTTGCGCCTTACGCCTTGCGCCTGTCTTTCATAACATCTTCCTGGGCAGCCAGAGGGCCAGCTCCGGAAACACCATGGTCAGGATCAGCACCAGCAGCTGGATGGCCGCGAAGGGCGGCACCGCGCGCCAGATGTCCTGGGTGTGGATCTCCGGGGGCGCCACCCCGCGCATCAGGATCAGCGCCCAGCCGAAGGGCGGGGAGAGGTAGGCCACCTGCATGTTGAGGATGAAGACAATGGAAAACCACACCGGGTCGAACCCCAGCAGCTTGGCAATGGGGATAAAGATGGGCGCACAGATGGTCAGCACCGCATAGTCGTCCATGAACATGCCGAAGATGAGCAGGATCACCTGCATGACTCCCAGGATGAGCCAGCGGTTCACCGGAAGATCCTGCACCAGTTCCATGACCATGTCCTGGGCCCCGGCGCTGGTGTAGACCACTCCGAACAGGGTGGCGGCGATGAGGATCCAGAGCGCCATCCCGCTGATCTTCATGGTCTCGACACACGCGTCGGTGACGACCCGCCAGGTCAGCCGGCGGTAGGCGACGCAGATCAGACAGGCGCCCATCGCGCCCACGCCCGCCGCTTCGGTGGGCGTCGCAATGCCCAGGAAAATGCTGCCCAGCACCAGGACCACCAGCAGGGCCGGCAGCACGATCTCCTTAAGCGCCCGCCAGCGGACGCCCCAGTCCACTTTCTCCGCGGCCCTGGGTGCCAGATGGGGCTGGAAGTGGCACCGGATGAGCACGTACAGCACGTAGCAAAGGGCGGTTATGAGACCCGGGATCGCCCCCCCGAAGAAAAGCCGTCCGATGGACACCCGGGAAATGTAGGCGAAGATGATCATGATGATGCTGGGCGGAATGATCTCTCCCAGCACCCCGCCGGCCATGACACTGCCCAGGGCCAGCGACTTGTCATAGGAGTTCTTGAGCATGGCGGGCACGGCAATGAGACCCATGGTGAGGATCCCGGGGCCGAACCCGCCGCACATGGCCAAGGCCACGCAGACCCCGATGGAGACCACCGCCAGGCCGCCCCGCAGGCCCGACAGCCAGTGGTTGAGGGCCCGGAAAAGGCGGTCCGAGATGCCTGAATGGAGCAGAAAATTGCCCATCAGGAGAAAGAGCGGAATGGTGATCAGGCCGGGTTCGGTGATCTGGCGGTAGGCCGTGGTGGCGACGATGAAGAGATCGTTCGGCCCCCCGATCAGAAACAGGATGAGCACACTGATGCCGCCCAGGGCGAAGACGACGGGAATCCCCAGGGCCAGGAAAAAGACCAGCCCGCCGAACAGCAGAACCGTCACCCACTCGGTGCTCATGAAAGCCCAGTCTCCAGAGCCAGCCGGCTCGACATTCCGATCCCGGCGCGCGGGAGCTAGTCGCGATTGCGGATGAAGTGCACGATGCCCTGCAGCAGGAACAGGAAGCACACCACCGGGATCAGCAGCTTGAAGGGATAGAGCGGGATGCGGAAGGCCCCGGCCGCCACCTCCCGCGACTGCCAGGAGTTCCAGCCCATCCAGGCCCCCTGCCAGATCAGCACCCCGATGAAGCAGACAAAGGTGGCCAGGGCCACCATCCGGGCGAAAAACTTCAGCTTGGGCGGAAAGTGATCGTAGAAAATCTCGATCCGGATATGCTCGCCCTGGCTGAGGGTGTACACCCCGGCAAACAGGATGAATACCCCGAAAAGCTGGCGGTTGAGAAGCCATCCCCAGAGCAGCGGCTGGTTGAAAGCATAGCGCGCCACCACGTCGATGGTGGTGATGAGCATGATGACAAAGACCAGGTAGCAGACCACCCTGCCGGCCCGCTGGCTGAAGGCGTGTACGCCGTCCAGAAACCGCTTGCCCAGGTCAGCCATGTTTCACCCGCCCCACAAGAAAAGCGGTCCGGGGGAAACGGTTCCCCCGGACGCTCTTTCGTTGCAGTTTTCTATTTCAGGGTCTTGCGCCAGGCCTTGGTCATGCCGATGGCCTTGGCCGCCGCGGCGTCACGGGCGCCGATCTTGTCCCACAGCTGGTAGGCCGCCTCGGCGTGCTGTTTCTCGCAGGCATCGTTCAGCTTGCTGAGCTTGACCTTACCCTGCTTGACCAGCGCCGCGACCTTGTCCATCTCGTCCACGTACACCTTGAGCAGCAGATGGTAGTAGTCCTCGGCCGCGGCCGTCACCGCTTTCTGCATATCCGCGGGCAGGGCCTTCCAGGAGTCCATGTTGACCAGGATGTGACCGGGCACCACGTCGTTCTGGCCGCCGATCAGCCAGTAGGGCGCCACTTCGTGCCAGTTCAGGCCCGTGATGGCGCTCACGTCCCACTGGGAGCAGTCGATCGTCCCCAGCTTGAGGCCCATGTAGGCCTCCATGCCGGTGATGTAGGTGCCCCTGGCGCCCACGCTGTCGTAGTAGTCGGCCCAGGAACCCTCGACCCGGAACTTCTTGCCCTTGATGTCGTCACAGCTCACGATGGAAGAGGTGCAGAGCGTGAAAATCTTGCCGTAAGAGTGCATGTCCAGCCAGAACACGCCCTGCTTCGCGTACTCCTCGCGCAGCAGGCTGGCAAAGCCGCTGTCGAAGAAGAACTCGCGGACTTTGCCGCCGGTCTCGATGATGTCCTTGTCGCCCGGGATGTTGTAGGCGTAGGGCAGCCCGAACTCCACCTCTCCGACCGGCACCACCCCGGCCCACATGGCCGCCACGGCGTGGAGCATGTCCAGGGTGCCCTTCTTGGTGGCCGCGAAGAGCTGTTCGGCCGGAACCAGCTCGGGATCTGCATACACGCTGATCTTCAGCTTCCCGCCGGTGCGCTTGGACACGTTGTCGGCGAAGTCCTTCAGCAGTTCCATGGAGACGTCGCCCCGCGGATAGGCGGACTGGATCTTCCAGCGAAACGTCTTGGAATCCGCACCGAGCGCCGGACCCGCCAGCACCAGGCCGGCCAGAAAGCAGACCGCCACCGACCCGACCAGAAACCCTTGCCATTTTTTCATGATGACCCTCCTTAGCTCGAACTATTCATCCCAAGCCCGTATGTTGCCGGCCGCGTTTCACCCCCTTTCCGAAAACAGGCTCCTGTTCACGAAAAACCTCTTTGTCTATCCTACACTGTTTCGATGGGAATATTCAACCGCCGCCCTGCGGGTCCCGGATTCAGTCTTCCGGTCCTTCGGATTTCCTGTCCTGGACGCAGTAGACGCCTTCGCTTTTCATGGCCGCCGCCAGGCAGCCGTTGCAGGAAATGCAGGTGGCTTTGCGGAGATCACCGGACCGCCAGCGGCTCACCAAGTCAGGCTCGCGAATCAGGGGTCGGCTGAGAGAGATGTAATCCGCCCAGCCTTCCGCCACCAGCCGTTCGGCCTGGAAGTAGGATCGAATGCCCCCGACCAGGATCACGGGGATCCTGATCCTCGCCCGGACCGCCCGGGCTGCTTTGCGGAAATACGCCTGGTCCCGCTCATAGCGGATCGCCTGCCGGAAGGGGAGATAGCTGCCCGAGAAGGCCGTGCCGCCGCTGATCTCGAGTGCATCCACCCGCGCTTTTTCCAACAGGACCGCCAGGCGCAGAACGTCCTCGAGATCCAGTCCGTTTCTCCAGAAAGTCCTGGCAGTTGATCTTGACCAGGAGCGGGTAGTAACGGCCGACTTCCTCCCTCACCTGCGTGATGACCTCGAGCAGCATCCTGGCCCGGTTCGCCAGGGAGCCGCCGTAGACGTCCTCGCGCCGGTTGAAGGCCGGGGAGAGAAATTGGCTCAGCAGGTATCCATGCGCGGCGTGGATCTGAATGCCATCGAAGCCGGCTGACTTGGCCCTGCGGGCCGCGCGGGCAAAAGCCTCGACCGTATCCCGGATCATCTCCACGGTCATGGCCTCGCCGCCAGGGCCCGCCAGGCCTTCAGCGGACGACGGCCCCCTGGGCGGGCTCCCGGTCAGCTCGGGTTTGCTTTGCAGGCCGCCGTGGGCAAGCTGCATCACGATCCGGCCCCCCTCCCGATGCACCGCTTCGGCCATTTCCCCGAGCGGTCGCACCAGGCGATCCGAGCAGGCCCCCAGCTGTCCGGGCGAGGCCCGGCCGTCGCGGCTCACGAAGGCGTGACCGGTGATGATCAGCCCGACGCCTTCACCGGCCAACCGGACCAGCAGGTCAAGCAGCGCGGGGCTGCCGGAGCCGTCCTCATGGGCCAGGCCTTCCCAGGTGGCCGCTCTGATGAAGCGGTTGGGCAGGCTCAGTCCCTGGATCCGGGTCTGTTCGAACAGCACGGGCATGGGCGGCCGTCTCCGTCAATCGATCCGCGGGGGCAGATGGCCAGAGAGCGCCTGGTCGAGTCTGAACCAGGGAACGGCGGCATCCATCCAGGCCACCCGGTTCCCAACCCGCAACTCCGTCTGCCGGTTCATCGACGCCTCATTCCTTCCCGCCCGCTGCATTCGAAGCAAAAGCCTTTTCCATATTGGCCAGCAGCCGGAACATGAGCCAGCGGGTTTCAGGCAACCGCATTGTCTTGTCCAGCACGGCTTCCGCGCCGGTCGAAAACGGACCGGCAGCCCATTCACCGCCCTCGCTCCGGGCGAATCGGGTCACCATCTCCCGCGTATATTCGGGGTGGAACTGGAGGCCCACCACCGGACGCTTTGGAACCAGAAAAGCCTGATTGGGCGTAGGCCCGGAGCCGGCCAACCGAACGCACCCGGGGGGCAGCGAGAAAAGGTCACTGTGCCAGTGAAAGGTCAAGAAGCGCTCGGGAATGCCTTCGAACAGAAAAGAAGCGCGGCCCTCGGGGGTAAGTGTCACTTCAAACCACCCGATCTCCGGATGTTCGTTGGGAAACACCCGGCCGCCCAGCGCTTCGGCCAGCAGCTGAGCCCCGAAACAGATTCCCAGGATGATCTTTCCGGCGCTCAGCGCTTGCGACAGGAACGCTTTTTCTTGCTTCAGCCAGGGGTTCTCTTCCATCTCCCAGGCATGGGGTGAACCGCCCATCACCATGAGCCAGTCGAAATCCTCCAGTTCGGGGAGTTCCTGCCGGTTGCAGACATAGGTCTGCCGGAGTGCGTGGCCTCTGTTTTCAGCCCAGAGGTGGATGTTGGTCTTCGGCAAATCGAGGGAATCGTGTTCGAGCAGATGGAGCCTCATCTCAGTCTCGGCTCACCAGGTAGGAACCGATGATCGCATCGGCCTCCAGCTCCACGAGATGGGCCGGCCGTGCCAGGGCGCTCACCTGCGCCAGCATGGTCACCGGCTTGATCTGCTTGAAGTACTCCGAATAGGCCCGCATTACATCCTGGGCCTGCTGGATGTTGGTCACATAGATCCGCACCCGGTAGACCTCGGACAGCTTCGCGCCGGCCTTTCTCAATGCCTGTTCGATTTTCTGCAGAACGATGGCCGTCTGACGGTAGGCATCGCCCTCACCCTCCACGACGCCCTCGGAATTGGTACTCGTGGTTCCGCCCACAAACACGAAATTGCCCACCCTGACAGCCCGGCTGTAGCCGACCTTCTCTTCCAGGGGAGCTCCGGATGCAAAGTTCTCTCTCCGCAGCAGGTCCATCGGGGACTCCTTTCAGCCCGCACCCTTCATGAAAGTCGAAGACATCCGCTCCACCCTCACTCACCGGGGGCCTCGTCCGGATGCCCTGCCGGGCATCTTCGGAAGCCCCGCGGCTATTGCCCGTCCGCTCCGAAACGGTAGCGGAAGTCATCGGTCAGAACACACCGCCTCACCAGGGTGTAGGTCCTGGATCGCGTCAAGCCCTCCCCGCCGGTGGCGATGTGCAGGGACTTGAAACCTTCCCCTTCCACCCCGATGCCGCCGATGGACGATCCGTTTTTCACGAACTGGGAGGCATCCGCGATGCTCGACATGCGGGCGAGGTTGTGCAGATCGTTGGAATGGAAAACGATCGTGTGCCGCATCCCCTGTTCGGCCGCAACCCCCAGCGTCATGGCCTCCTCCGCGTCCCTGCAGCGCACGAACGGCAGGATAGGCATGATCTGCTCGGTCCACACCAGCGGATGCTCGGCGTCGGCCTCCAGAATCGCAATCTTGGTCTCGGCCGGGATGTCCAGGCCGATGGCGCGTTTCAGAATCACGCTGGGCGGCTTGCCGATGTAGTCCATGTTGATCACGCTTTGGACGCGGCCCGGCCTGATCTCGTTGAAGATCTTCTTCATCAGGGCCGTCGCCTGCCCGGCGGTCAGTTCATACGCTCCGTATCGGACGAGAAGGTCCTTGAGCCGGTCGGCGACCTTTTCCACCACGAAGATCTCTTTTTCGCTGGAGCAGGGCGTGCAGTGGCTGAAAGACGCGCCTCGGATGATGCATTGTGCGGCGTTATCCAGATCGGCGGTTTCGTCCACCACCACCGGCGGGTTGCCCGGTCCGCCGGCAATCACCCGCTTGCCGGTCTTGGCGGCGAACTCCACCACCCGATGCCCGCCCGTCACCGCGATCAGGTCGATTTGAGGATGGGTCATGAGGAATTGGGCGGTCGGCACGTCCGGCTCTTCGATGGTCGTCGTGCAGTCAGGGGGTCCGCCGGCCGCCACGATCGCCCGGTTGACATCACGCACTACCCGGGCGGAGATTTTTCGGGTGCGGGGGTGGGGGTTGTGGACCACCGTATTGCCGCCCGCAATCATCATGATGCAGTTGTGGATGATGCCGGGCGCCCCGTTCGTGATCGCGTTGATGGAGGCAATGACACCCACCGGGATCCTTTCATTGATGGTCACCCCGCGGTCGCCGGTGAACACCTCCGGGACCAGATCCTCGATTCCAGGCACGCCGCATGCGGTTTCGAGTTTGAGAACCGTTCCGTCCACCGCCCCCAGGTCCGTCTCCTCCAGCTCCAGCCGCGCGTATTCATGACGGTTTTCCCAGCCGACTTTCCGGATGGCCGCCACCACTTTTTCGCGCACTGCGAGCGGGAGCCCCACCAGTTCCCGATGAGCCCCGGCGGCCGCCTGGATGGCGGCTTCCATCTCTTGGAACACACCGTCGGCGGGCTCTGCCGCAGCAGCCGTGCTGCCGGCCTTTTTTCCGGCCGAGCGAATTTCGGCCAGAACCTTTTCGGCGATCTTGTCGAGCGTTTCCCTGTCGATATCCATTCCGTGTCCCTTCGTCCCGCTGCCCTGCTGTTGTCCCCGGGATACCTGTGAGCGCCCCTGCGCGAACTTTACGCCGCCCTGAAACGGTAGCGGAAATCGTTCGTCAGAACGCAGCGCCTGATCAGGGTGAACATCCGGGGGCGCGTCTGCCCCTCCCCGTTGGTGGCGATGTGAAATGAAGTGTAGCCTTCGGCAGCGACTCCGACGCTGGCCAGCCCGCACGAACCGTTCTTGACGAATGCGGCGCATTTGGCCCGGCTGGCCATCTTCTGGATGTTTTCGACGTGGTTGGAGTGAATGGCCATGGTGTGGCCGTTACCCTGCTCCGCGGCCACCGCCGCGGCGATGGCCTCATCGGCATCGCGGCAACGGACCAGGGGCAGGACGGGCATGATCTGTTCGGTCCAGACCAGGGGGTGGTCCTTGTCCGTTTCCAGGATGACGATCTTGACTTCCGGACCCACGTCAAGGCCGATGGTCCTCAGGATCACCTGGGGGCTCCGGCCGATCAGGTCCATGTTGATGACGCCCGGCTCGCCGGGTCCCTTGAGCTCCTTGAAAATCTGCTTCACCAGGGCCTTGCCCTGCTCGGGCGTGATCTCGTAAGCGCCATGGCGCTTGAGTCGCTCCTTCAGCCGGTCGGCCGCCGAGTCGACCACGAAGATTTCCTTCTCACTCGCACAGGCCATGCAATTGGAAAAAGAGGCCCCCTCCACGATGCAGCGCGCCGCCCGGTCGAGGTCGGCCGTCTCATCCACCACCACCGGCGGGTTGCCCGGTCCGCCGGCAATCACTCGCTTGCCGGTGGAAGTGGCAAACGCAACCACCCCGTGACCGCCGGTCACGGCGATGAGCCTGATGCGCGGATGGGTCATCAGGGCTTGGGCCGAGGCCACGGAAGGCTCCTCCAGGCTGCAGACGCAGTTCAAAGGACCGCCGGCCGCGACGATGGCCTGGTTCAGATCCCGAATCACCCGGGCCGACACCTTCCTGGTCTTGGGATGGGGGTTGTTGACCACGGTGTTGCCGCCGGCCAGCATCATGATGGCGTTAAACAGGATCGTCGGGCCGCCGTTGGTGACCGGGTTGACCGAGGCGATGACACCGACGGGAATTCTTTCGATGATGGTGACACCGCGGTCGCCGCTGTAGACCTCCGGGACCAGGTCTTCCATGCCCAGGACCTGGCAGGCGGCCTGGTTCTTCCTGACATTGTCTTCCCGGTTCCCCAGACCGGTTTCCTCAAATTCCAGACGCGCGTAGGCCGCCGCATTCTCGAGACCCGTTCTCCTTACGGCTCCTATGATCCGCTCGCGAACGGCCAAAGGCAAGGCCATCAGTTCCCGCTGAGCAGAGGCCGCCGCCGCGATAGACGCCTCCATGTCCTGGAACACACCGTCCTCGACCGCCGGCGTCCGCGCAGGCGGGCCTGCCGGGGCTGTCAGACTCGCTCCCTCGGCCTGCAGCCGTTCGATCACCCGCTCCACGATCTGCTGAATCCGCGCTTCATCGAGTGACATTCTGGTTTTTCCCCTCCCTTTTTCCCTTTCCTGGCGCTCGTCCCCTTCCCTCTCTCACCGGCCCTCACTCGGGTGCCAGGGATACCAGGTAGGAATCGCCCTTCTGGCGCGTCTTCTCGGGTGTCCCCTGAATGGAATAGAACTCATCTCCAATCCTCACGCTTTCATCGAATTGCGCCAGACAGCGGGTCGCCCTGTCCTTGTCCAGAAAGGTGATCTCGTGGAGCAAGGCGGCGAGATAGGCAATGGCATGCTCGAAAGGATCGATGAACGATATCGCATCCAGATCGATGACGACGTAGTGGTCGGAAAGGGCGATCACGGGGGATTTGGGGGTGTCGCTCACTCCGATGATCTTGACCTTGTACTTCCTGGCGTATTCCATCAATTCGATCGTCCGGCGCGGATAGCGCGGGAAGGCGATCACGAACATCACCGCCGATCTGCCGTCCTGCGGGATGGAGTCCCACAAGGTCCAGTTCAGGTTGATGTCCACCCGCACATCTTCCCGGATCTTCTTCAGAATGTAGCCGAAGTAATAGGCCAAGGTGGCCGAGGCGCGGTAACCGATCACGTAGACCCGTTTGGCTTTGTGGATCAGCTTGGCCACCTGCTTGAGGTCCGTGTCCGTGACCCTGAGCGCCAGGTTTTCGATGTTCCTGATTGCGTTGCGGCAGTATTTCTGCAGGGTGGTGACCTGATCCGCTGCCTGGCTGGTCTTCTGGAGCCTTTCCACTGCGGTGAGTTCGATCTGCAGCAGACCCTTCATGTACTGGACAAAATCCGCGTAGCCGCCGAAACCCAGGTCGTTCGTGAATCGGATGATGGTCGGTTCGCTGACTTTGCACTGCTGGGCGATCTCCTTGGCCGTCATGAAATAAATCGCTTTGTGATCCCGAATGAAGAAATCCGCCACCCGACGCTTCTTGGGCGACAAGGAAGGGTAGGCCTTCACGATCTTGTCAAACAGGTCTTTCCTGGCCGACTGCATGGGATCTTTCCTTGTCAATTCGGTTGCCGGGCGGGAAACCTGGACCCGCGGCGGCCTCCGTTTCCCGCCTTCGGTCACCTTTCCGCGAAAATCCCCTGGCGCGGCGCGCCGATCTCAGATGTCGGTGAGCTTCGGTGGCTCCTTTCCTTCCACGCTCAGCAGCACTCTTTCCGCCGCCTCTTTGGCCGCCTGGACCTCCGAAGTGGTTCCGGCCAGGTAGACCCGCCCGGTTGCGCCAAAGGTGGTGACATGGATCAACTTGATGTCGGCCCCCTTCTCGGCCTCGTTGGCGGCCAGCCCGGCATACCCGGCCGGCACCAGTTCCAGGATGTAGAGCGTCTCGTCCTCCAGGATCATGCTCGCATCCCTGAAGCGGTTGACGATCTGCGTCATGTGCGGTTCGATTCTCTCTATGGTTTGGGTCGCCAGGATCTGAGGCCGCAGGCGGTCTGTTTCCTTCAACCCCAGGTGTTCCAGCACCACCTCCCCCGCCTCCCGCACATCGGCCGGCGAATCGGCGTGGACTTCCAGCATGCCGTAAGTCCTTTCCACCACCATAGCCCCGGGGCGGACGTTCGCCCGCTTGAGCACCACGTTCGTAAGTGTGTTGATCTCCAGCCCCGGTGCAATCTCCATGAACAACGCCGCCTGGCCGGCCACCGGGTAATACCCCAGGGCGGTGCTGCCGATATACCCGACAAACTGCTTCTGGAGCTGATCAATGAAGGCATAGGATCTGAGCTCGATCATGACACGATTCACCTCAAATTAGGCGTCAGGCCTCAGGCATCGGGTTTCAGGCGTCTGCCGGCTCTTGCTACGGCCTCTGGGAGCGGTTGGGTAACCATTAGCTGGGGTCATTTTCGCATTCCGCATTTCGAATTCCGAATTCCCCTGACGCCTGTCTTGCCTTGCGCCCTGCGCCCTGCGCCTTGCACCTTGCTTCCTGTATTTGCCTTGCGCCCTGCGCCCTGCGCCTTGCGCCCTTCTGTTTAGATATGTTTCAAAAACTCCCTCTTGTTCGGGCAGATCGTCGTGTTCAGAGTGCAGGTCGCATTGCCGGAGCAGGTGCATTCGTGATCCTTTCCTTTCTGGAAGCGCCCGTAACAGAAATCATGAATCGGGACGGACACCTCGCAATCCATGATCAGCTCCGACATCACTCGGCCGATCACCGGCGCCAGGCCGAAACCGTGTCCGCTGAAACCGGTGCAGAAGACAAAGCCCGGCACCTCTTCGGTCAGCCCCAGGACCGGGATCCCGTCCGACATGCCCGCGATCAGGCCGGACCAGGTGCGGATCACATGCAGGTCTTTCAGGATCGGAAAGTATTCGACGACCATCCGGGAGATGGCAGGGCCGATGAAATGGAAAAGGGGCTTGCCCTCGCGGTGCAGATACTGCTCCGTCCCGATAAACCCGCCCCAGAAGAAAGGTCCGTGCACGGTCTGCCGGCCGTAGAAGAGTCCCTTGGCATGGCCGAACATCTGGGGAAAAAGCGGGGCACAGGGTTCGGTGACCAAGGCCTCGGAAAAGATGGGCCGCATGGGGATGTCCAAGCCCACCAGGTTGGCGATTCTGCGGCCCGCGATGCCGGCGGCGTTCACCACCAGATCGGTCTCCAAGACCTGCTTGTTGGTTTCGACCGCGCTGACCCGGCCCTTGCGCAGGCGGATGGCGGTCACCTCCTCATGGGTGAAGAATTTGGCCCCCCGTTCCTTGGCCCGCTTGAAAAACCCGTAGGTGACGAGCAAGGGGTTCACGTGACCGTCGGTCGGGCAGAAGCTGGCGCCGATCACCTGCTCGCCGATGTGCGGGTTAAGGTCCACAATCTGCCTGCGGTCGAGCATCTCCAACTCCAGCCCGACGGCTCGCTGGTTTTCCACCGACTGGCGCATGGTTGCCACTTCCTCTTCGGTGGTGCACAGCCGCAGGTTCCCCTGGCGGACATACTGCACGTCCATGCCCAGTTCCTCGTGCAGTTCGCCGTACATCCGGATGCTCTCCATGGCCAGCGGCATTTCCTTGAGGTTGCGGGCCGACTGCCGCACACCGCCGCCGTTGCTGCCGGAGGCCTCGCCGCCGATGTCCGCTTTCTCGATTACGACCGGTTTGAGCCCTTCCTTGGCCAGGTAGTAGGCCATGCCGCATCCCATGACGCCGCCGCCCACGATCACCACGTCAGCTTTCTCAGGCATTTGCTCTCCTCAAACGACTCCCTCCGGCGGCCTATCCGGTTGCAAAAACCGAAAGGCGCGCGGGCCTGACCGGAGCACGGGAGGTCGTCGGCGCGACCTCGGCCGGCGGTACGCCCAGTTCGGCCGCCAGGATCTGGCTGACCAGCCTCTCACAGGTCTGCCCCTGGCATAACCCCATGCCGGCGCGTGTCACCCGCTTGATGCCGTTGAGGGTCCGCATGCCCTGGCGGATTGCCTCCTTGATCTCCCCGCGGGTGATCTCTTCGCAGCGGCAGATCACCAGGTCGTCGCCCTCTTGCGGCTCCAACCCGGTCTCCCGAGGGGCGGCGGCCGGCTGTTTTTTCATTTCCCGCAGACGCCCGATGACCCGCTCGACAATCGCATCCAGGTCTGCCGCCGACACTTCACCCGACACCGCCAGCCCGGCTGCCGGTTTTCCCTCTTCCGCGGAGGCTGCTGCAACGGCCGCGGTCTGCTTCTCGGCGGCGGCCTCTGCGTCCGCTTGGGGCTGCGGCGCCTGCTCGCTTTCTGCCGCCCGCTGCACCCTGGTATAGGTCACCTTGATCTGATGGGCTCGGATGAGGTCCAGGGCGGCAGCCGAAATCCTCGCGCCCTCGGGCAGTTCGATCTCCCCGCGGCCCTCATCGATGCGTTGCTGGACCTCCTTGGCAAAGACAAAAACCTTGGCCATCAGCTTCTCCCGCTAGCGCCGTGCCTGTGTTTCATCACTCGGTCTTCCCAGCCTTCTTCGCCTTCGTGCGAGGCGCGGTCTTCCTGTCTTTCTGCGGCAAAGCTTCGGGTTGCTTCTCGACCGGCGGTGTGGGAGCCGGCGGGCCTTTGGGAAGAATGAAATCAATTTCCTCGTGCGGCCTGGGTATCACGTGGACTGATACCAGGCGACCGATACGCTTGGCCGCGGCCCCGCCGGCATCCGTGGCCGCCTTGACCGCCCCGACATCACCCGCTACCATCACGGTCTGCAGCCCGCCCTTGACTTTCTGCAGGCCCAAAAGACGCACCTTCGCCGCCTTTACCATGGCGTCAGCCGCCTCGATGGCGGCCACCAGACCCCATGTTTCCACCAGTCCCAGCGCTTCTTGCATGCTCCTGCCCTCTTTACGGCTTCCGCCCCTGCAGGTTGCTGAGCGTTTCCACGACCTTCCGGCTTGCCGCCAGGACCTCGGCCTCGGTACCGGCCAGGTAGATGCGGCCGGCGGCACCGAAAAAGCGGATGTCCACCAGCCGGATATTACAGTGTTTCTCCGCCTCGTTGGCGGCAATGGAGGAATAGGCGGCCGGCGTCACCTCCAGGAGGTAGACATCGTCGCCCCCCAGGATGAGCATGCCGCGGCTGTTGCGATTGATGATGACCGCCTGGTAGGGATCCACCTTGTTGATGATGCTGGTGGCCAGCACCTTGGGGGCCAGCCGCTCCTCTTCCTTCACGCCCAGCTCGTCCAGAATCATCTGCCCGGCGTGCCGCACCTCCTCCTGATCGAAGGAGTGGATCTCCAGCATACCGTAGTGCCGCTCGACGATCATTTCACCGGGTTTGGAGTTTGTGATCTTCAGCGCGATATCCGTGAGCCGATTGATCTCGATCCCCGGCACCACCTCCACAAATAGGGCGGCCATGCCCTCCACGGACAAAAAACCCCGGCAGCGGCACGCAAACAGCGACGCGAACTGGGGTTGCAGGCGATCCAGGTAACAGTAAGCTCTGAGTTCAGCCATCAGTGTGTCTCCTCAGCCAACGCATCCATCCTTACTTCTTCTTCCTTCTTCCCTTCCGCTCCTCCGCCCCGCTTTTCTTCCTGCCCTCGCCCCCTCATCCTTTCCCCCCTCGCTCCCCTTCCACGATCTCCAGCCCGTATTCCCGGGCCAGGTCGCGGGCCAGGGCGGTGACCACCCCACCCCGCCGCATGCGCACTTCGCTTTGGTTGTCGTTCACCGCCGCCATGATGTGCTGGCGGGCAATCAGCCGGGGAAGCGGGACGCCGTCTCGCCCTTTCTCCGATTCTCCGTTTCGCCGGCTCGTCCTCCCCGGCCCCGGTGCCGCCGAGAGGCGGCCGAACGTCTCCGCCAGGCTCTCCGTCTCGCAGAATACCACCCCGAAACGTTCCAGCTTCCGGAGGACGGTTTCGATTTCCTCCCGCAGCGCCTCGTTCACCAGGATGTCGCAGAGCATGAAACCGTCGCGTGCAGCCAGCACCTTCCGGCCCTGAAGCAGGGCGCTGAACACGATGCCCGACTCCTGGTCATCGCAGGTCATGCTGGCCACCCTGGCCGCCACCCGCAGGCACAGGGTCGGGAGCACCAGCACGTCGGCATGGGTCAGGACCCGATCCAGGCCCTCGGAACTGACCGTGTCCAGGATGCAGCGCACCCCGGCCTGGTCCCTCACATCCGCGCCGCACACCCAGGCCCGCGCGGAGGAGCCGGTAAAGACGCTTGATCTGGCCGAAGCCTGCTCGATCCGCTGAACCTGCTCCAGCGCTTTCTCGAGCTTCCGCACCCCGGCGTGAAACACGATCAGCGTCCGCGGACCTTTGCCCGCGGGACCCTCCGGCGCGGCGGGATCCGCCCCTCGGCCTGCAACCCGGAGACCCTGCTCCGCCAGCACCTCCTGCACGATCCTTTTCACGTCTGCCGTCTTGATTTCCGCCACGACTCCCGCCCGTCAATCCCCGACCCGCTCTGCGTCGGGTTCTCCCCCCCGGCCGTTGCCGGCCACACAGGATAACGCGATTCCGTAAGGTGTCACGACCTGGGCCATGGCCGGCCGAAAGACCTCCAGGCCCAGGTTCTTGGCCACCACCTCGGCAAAGCCGTCCAGCTCGCAGGTTCCCCCCACCAGGCAGACCCGCTCCACGTTTCCGTACGGCGCGAGGTATTTCTGGACGATGCTTGAGATCTTGTCGATGACGGGCCTGACCACCGGCAGGATTTCCCGGTTCCGTTCCGGATCCTGCTTGATGCGCTCGGCCGCCTCGTAACTGACCCGCAGGCTGCCGGCCAGGACCAGCGAAAGGTGAACCCCGCCGGTGGCCTCGTCGTTGGAGTACACGACCTTTCCCTGCTGGACGACGGCAATGCCGGTCGTGCCGCCACCGACATCTACGATCGCCCCGTTGTGCAGTCCCATCACCAGGTTGGCGGCGCTCGGCTCGTCCAGGATGGCGAGAACGCTCAGGTCCGCCCCCTCCAGAATGTAGCGCGTGGTCTCGATATTGCCGCTCTCGGTTTGCGGCGGATAGGAGGTCGCCCCTTTTTCTATGGGCAGCGGTGACCTGGCACGAACCTCCGCCATGAGTTCCCGCACCAGCCGCAGCGCGCCGATGTAGTCCAGGATCATGCCGCTGCGCACCACCTCGGCCCGGCGCATGTTGGCCGCCCGGGGTCGGCCCTTCTCGTCCACGATGATGGCGATGGCCTTGTAGGTTCCCAGATCCACCCCGGCATACAATTCCTTGGCGCCGGAGAAATCCCAGTGCTCCGGTTGATTCAGGATCCCACGGATATTTTCGGTGTCGACGATCATGTCAGGCTCGAATAGAGTTCCTTGCTCGGGGAAGGAATGACCACGTAACTCTGGATAACCCCCTCCTCCTCGATCACGGCCACCCCGGCCTCCACGGCGGAATTCACGGAAGCCACGTCGCCCGTCATGGTCACAAAGCTCTTGCCAGCCAGCCCGGTGGCGCAGCGGATCTCGATCAGATCCACGTCGCCGGCCTTGGCAGCCGCGTCGGCCGCCAGGATGCACGAGGCGGAGGAGTAGGTTTCGATGATGCCCAGGGCATCCATGCTCTCGATCCGGGTGGCGCAGCTCAGAGCCGGAAATACCGTCGGGTGAACGTTGGGAATGACAAAAGTGCCCACGATGAACTCACCGGCGGTGTCGCTGCCGACCCCGATGGAGTTCTGCACCGATTCCGTGTCGCCGGCGATCATCACCAGATAGCGGCCCGGACAGGCCGCCCGCGCCATCAGGAGTTCCACCTGGGCCGCCTTGATCATGTCGTCGGCGCACTGCACCCCTTTGGCCACGCTGTTCAGTTCAATCAGGCCGATCGCTTGGTAATCCACCGCTCTGCCCTGTTCCTCGTGGGTTCCGTCTATTCCGTCTGTTCCGTCTGTCTGGTTTATCTCGTTTCTCTCGTTGATCTGGCTCGGAGCAGTGAAACCCATCAAGCCTGTGCTCTACGCCTTATACGCTTCGCCCTCTGCGCCCTGTTTTCGAATTTCGCCTTTCGCCTTTCGAATTCTCTTTCGCCTCACGCCTGACGCCCGACACCTGATGCCCGAATTATCACCTGCCCATCCACCGAAACCACCGTGCCGTCAATACTCGCATGGACCCGTGCGCCGAGAGCGTTCTCCGGGATCTCGCCCACCAGATCGCCCTTTTTCACCCGATCGCCGGGCTTGACGATCGCCCTCGCCGGGGCCCCCAGATGCTGCTTCAGGGGCAGGCGCACCTCCCGGGGTCTCACCTCGCCCTGGAAAAACTCCGGGTGTCCGTCGTACTTGCGGATCCTGAGCCGTTCCACGAGCCTGCGGGTGGGGATCTTGCGCACCTCGCGGAAGGCCGACGGCCGATAGGAATCCTTCTTCGGCGCCCGCTTCACGCCTTCACCCAGGAGCCGCTGCTTGAGCTGGGCATTCACCTCCCGGGGCGAAATCATCATGGGGCAGGCGTATTTCTCGCACACCCCGCACTCGGAGCAGATCAGGGCATCCGCCATGAACTCCCGGGCGGCTGCCGGAACCGCAGCCAGCTGCCGCATGATCCGGTGGGGCTCCAGGGAATGCCCCAGCAGATACCGCGGGCAGAGATCCGTGCAACGCGTGCACTGGCAGCACACCACCCGGGTGATGTGGCGGATGCGGTCCGGGTCGTTCACCTTGCCCGTGATCACGTTGTGATCCGCCGGCAGCACGATGACCCCGCTGGTGGTCTTGGTGACCGGCACCTGCGGGTCCGAAATCACCTGTCCCATCATGGGACCGCCCAGCAGGATCCGGCCGTCAGCCACCGTCGCGCCGCCGGCCAGCGTCACCACCTCGGCCACGCTGATGCCCACCGGCACCTTCAGGTTGCAGGGCTTTGCCACCTCGCCGGCGACGGTGAGGTACCGCTCGGTCACGGGCTGCCCCTCGTCCACGGCGCGCGCGACATTCAGCAGCGACTCCACATTGCTGACCACCGCCCCGACCTGCAGCGGGATGCCGCCCTCCGGCACCACCCGCCGCATGACCTCGTAGACCACCACGTGTTCGTCGCCGGCCGGGTAGAAGTCGCCCAGTTCAAAGACGTCGATATTCGGGAAACCGCCGGACAAGCTCTTCATGGCCCGCATGGCGCGTTGGTGCTTGGCCTTGAGGCAGACCGTTCCTTGGGACGCGCCCGTGCTTTCCATGGCCAGCTGCAGTCCCCGCAGGATGCGGGCGCCCTCCTGCTCCATCAGGTAGGGATCGCTCAGAAGCAAAGGCTCGCAGGATGCGCCGTTGGCCAATACCCGCTCGACCTTGGCCCCCAGCTTCACGTGAGTCGGGAATCCCGCTCCACCCGCCCCTACGACGCCGGCTTTCCGCACCTTGCCAATTACGTCCTCGGCCATCGGCTATTTTTTCTCGGGGGCCGTTGCTCCCATCTCCAAACTGTCCACGATCCCCACCACGACCGCATCCACCGGAACGGGCTGATCCCGGTCGAAAGCCTGCATGGCGGGCGCCCCCTGGGTGACGATCACCATCTCGTCGATCCCGGCACCGATTTCGTCTGCCGCCACCAGCACCTCGCCGGCCGGTTTCAAGTCCTTGCCCAGCGGCTGGATAAAGAGCAGCCTCAAGGCGGCGATCTTGTCCGTCTTCTTGGTGGACCAGACATTGCCAACGACTCGTGCGACTTTCACGACCGCTCTCCTCTGTCTCTCTCTGACGATTCCGGGTTCCGGCAGAACGGGAGTCTGCGCCGGAAGACGCGCCAAAGCCCCATACCGCCGGCGCTCACAAGCCCTCAACGGCCTGGATGGCCTCCAGGCTGGTTCTCACGGCCTCGATCTCGCCGAAGATCCCGATCATGGTGAGATGCTGCGGACAGGTGCCTTTCAGGTCAAACACCTGAACCTTGGCCGCTTTCTCGGCGACGTCCGCGGCGTACACCATGTCGCAGAGCCGCCCCTGCACCAGCCCCACGGCGCTGAAATCCACGATTTCCAGAGCCTTCCGGGCCCCTGGGCCCATGCGGCTCATGAGGATCTCGATCACGCCGGCGCCCGGATGGGTGATAAACTGAGTATTCAGTGCCACCGCAAACCTCTCTTGCGCAGCTCAGATCACCCCGTGCGAAACCGCGCGGGAATCCAAGCAAGCCCTTCGCGGCGCGGGGCCGGCCGCCGGCCAGGCCTGAGTCAGGCCCGGAAACCCGCTCCGGCGACCGCGTGACCCCTTTCAGCGGGTCTCCGCACCGCCCCGGGTTATTCCTCGGACTTGGGGATCACGTACTCGATTTCGGCGTGCGGCCTCGGGATCACGTGCACCGACACCAGTTCCCCGATCCTTTCGGCAGCGGCGCCGCCGGCGTCCGTGGCCGCCTTGACGGCGCCCACGTCACCCCGCACAAACACGGTGACGAGGCCACCGCCGACGAATTCGCGGCCCACGAACTTGACCTTGGCCGCTTTGACCATGGCGTCGGCCGCCTCGATGGCGCCCACCAGGCCTCTTGTTTCCACCATGCCCAATGCTTGTTCAGCCATTTGCCATTACCTCCTCGTGTAACGATTACTTCTTCAACCTGAAGCCTCTGGCCCTCATGGACCAATCCATCGGCACCTCGATCGAAACCAGGGCCGTTTCGTCCATACGGTCGGTCTTCCTGACCTCCGTGACTTCCGCATCGCCAAGGGGTGCCCCGGATCGATCCAGGGCGGTCACCGCCTGCCCCTTCTCCGGCAGCGGCAGGAACTCGTAAGGCAGGGTCACCACCGCTTTGCCGTTTCCCGGACTTTCGTCCACCATGAAAATGGCCTGCCCCGGGCAGATCGGCAGACAGGACTGGCAGGCCACACACTTGTCCCCGTCCAGCTGGGGCAGGTTGGTGATATCCT
Source organism: uncultured delta proteobacterium (assembly GCA_963704245.1). GTDB lineage: Bacteria > Desulfobacterota > DSM-4660 > Desulfatiglandales > Desulfatiglandaceae > CAVPHJ01. Next base: position 67,442 of record CAVPHJ010000010.1, on the reverse strand, counting down.
CCCCCACGACGATTGCTCCCACCTTGCAGGCGGCCTCGCACGGATTGCAGGGAATGTGCTCGATGCACTCGATGACCGCGACGGCTCCCTTGCGGCGCCTGGCTGCCGAGGGCACCCCCGGGCTTTCCCGGAGTTCCGCAGCGGAAAGATGTCCCGTTCGTTTTGATCCTTCAGCCATTCCCCTGACCTTTCATGACTGCACCGAGATACTCCTTGCCGACCCTTCGCTTGTCGCCGTAGGGACCGCTGCGCATGCCGACAATGCTCCTGAACTGGTTTTCCCGCTGCTCCAGGAAAGCCGCCTCCGCGAGGTAGCCCAGGCTGCGCGCGATGGCCAGCCCGGCGATCCGGCCTTCGATGATGGCCGTGCTGGCCTCTTCGATGCCGCTGACATCGCCGGCCGTGTAGATTCCGGGGACGGAGGTTTCCTGGTTCTGGTCATGGGCCGGAACCTGGCCCCCCAGCGCCGGCACGTAGACCATCTTGCAGCCCGCCATCCCCAGCAGCTTGCTCATGGGATTGAGCCCGACGGCCAGGCAGATGGTATCCACCGCCAGCCTGCGTTCGGTTCCCGGGACCGGCTGCCAGCGCTCGTCCACCCGCACGATGGTGGCCGCCTCGACTCCCTCGGTTCCGTGGGCTTCCCGCACTGTGTGCGACATGAGAAACGGCACCCCGTAGCGGGCGAGCTTGGCCGCATGGACTCCGTAGCCGCCGATCTCGGGCGCCGCATCGATTACCGCCTTCACCTCGCAGCCGGCCTGCAGCATCTGATAGCTCACCACCAGGCCCACATTGCCCGTGCCCACCATGAGAATCTTCGTCCCCGGCTTCAGGCCGTGGATGTTGGCCATGGTCTGGGCCGCCCCGGCGCCGATGACCCCCGGCAGGGTCCAGCCGGGAAAGGGGATCATGTTCTCCGAGGCGCCGGTGGCCACCAGGATCCGCTGGCCCTTGACCTGCTCGATGCGATCCCCGATCATGACGTTCAGCGCGCCGCCGTCGTAGAGCCCCAGAACCGCCGAGTTGAGGGAAACTTCCACCCCGAGCTCACCGGCCTCCTGCAGCAGGCTGCGGCCGATGTCGAAACCCCGTTCCTGGGCGCGGTGTTCGCGGGAACCGAAGAACTTGTGGATCTGTTTGAAAAGCTGCCCGCCGGGACGGTCGTTCTCGTCGTAAACCACCACGTCCACTCCGTTGCGGGCCGCCTCGATGGCGCCCGCCAGACCCGCCGGACCGGCACCTACACATACCATCTCGCATCTTCGCACGGCTTACCCCGACCTCTTGAGCGGACCGTTGCCCTGCTGCGTCTCGACGATCATCTCCTCTCGGAGCGGCGTGACGCAGGTGCGCACGTTGGGTTGGCCATCCACGACCATGATGCAGTCGGTGCAGCGGCCGATGGCGCAGAACATCCCCCGCGGCTGGTTCAACCTGGCCGTGTAGCGGTGAATCAGCACCCCGCTGCTGCGCAGCGCCACGGCGATCGGCTCCCCCTCGAACCCCTCCAGGGTTTTTCCGTCGAAAGTGAAGCGCACCTTCCTGCCCTTCTCGAAGGTCCCCAGAATCGGATGTTCTTCAATCCGCATGTCTCTCAACCCGCCCGTGAAATGTGGGATCGCTCTGGCTGCACTCTCTCGTTTCGCATCTTATCGTGCCCCCCACCGCTCCTTTCACGGACTTTGGTTCCTCACCCAGCCTGCCTTTCGTTTGCGATCTTAGAGGCTTGCGGTTCCTCCTGCCGGCTTTCGGAAAACGCGCGGAGGCAAGGCCGCCGAAGCGCCTGGGAATTGCCGGCATTTTGATGCCCCTCCGCCGGCTGCCGCAAAATGCCCCCGGTGGCGGACACGGCGCCCGAAGTCCCGAGGAACGAGACGTACAGTGTACGTCGCAGTGCCGAGGGACGAGGGCAACGCCGCAGATGGGCGTTCTGCGGCAGCCGGCTAGAAGAAACCGAACGCTTCGGTGAACGTATAGTTCGTCCCCACCAGCGGGATGCCGGTCATGGCGCAGGCCTCCAGGGTGAGCGACCGCAGATCCTCCCTTTCCATATTGGCCAGAGCGGTCTTGCCCGCCGCCTTGGCGATGATCACCGCCTCGTAGGTCAAGGCCTGGATGTAGTTGGCCACCCGCTGCGCCGCGGCTTCGATGTCCAGCCGGGCGCGAAGCTCGGGATCCTGGGTGCCGATGCCAAAGGCACATTTCCCCTCGTGACAGCGCAGGCAGACCACGCAGCCCATGGCCACCATGGCACCGGTTCCGATGGCCACGGCGTCGGCCCCCAAAGCCAGGGCCTTGGCCACATCGGCGCCGTCCTTGATCCCGCCCGAAACGATGAGGCTGACCTCATCCTTGACCCCCATCTCCTCCAGCGCTCGCACCGCCAGCACCAGGGCCGGCAGGGTGGGAATTCCCAGGTGGGCGGAGGCCACCACCGGCGCTGCGCCGGTCCCCCCTTCCGCGCCGTCCACCACGATGCCGTCCACACCCGTCTTGACGGCGATCTTCACATCCTCCCTGACCCGGCCGGCGGCGATCTTGACGAAGATGGGGATGCGATAGTCGGTCACATCCCGCAGTTCCTGGACTTTCAGGGTCATGTCGTCCGCCCCGAAAATGTCGCCGTGCCGAGGGTGGCTGTGAAGATCGATGCCCACCGGGAGCTGCCGGAAACTGGCAATTTCCTCGGTGATCTTGGCCGCCATGAGATGACCCGCCAGGCCCGGCTTGGCGCCGATGCCGGCGATGATCTCCAGGGCGTCGGCCGCCTCGACGTTCTTGAGGGAAAACCCCATCCGGCTCGGCGTGATCTGCACCACCTGCCGGTAGGAGTTGGCCCTCTCCTCGGGCAGCAGCCCGCCTTCGCCGTTGTTGATCGAGGTGCCTACGATGTCCGTGGCCTTGGCCAGCGCGATCTTGGCCTCTTTGCTCAGGGCGCCATAGGACATGCCGGAGATCATGATCGGGGTTTCGATGACCAGCGGCTCCTTGGCGAAGCGGGCTCCGAGCACGGTCTGGGTCCGGCAGTCCTCCCGGTAGGTGTCGATGGACAGCCGGGAGAGCTGGGAGGGCAAGACCAGGAGGTCATCCAGGGTCGGGTACCATTTGGTGGAACCGCAGCCGCGGATGCGGTGTCTGCCGGTTTCGGCCTTGAGCTTGATCTCAGATACAGTCTCAGCGTTCCACACGCCACGCTGGACGTCCTTGACCTTGGGAAGCTTCGGCTTCTCCTCTTTCTTCTGCTTCTCGCTCATGCTGCCTGCCCACCCTTCCTCTTATGGGTTGGTTTGAAAAGGAGATACTCATGGCGGCCATACACCTTGGGCACGATGCTCTTGAAGTCCCCCACCCCGCATTCGATCCCGTATTTCTTGAACAGGGATTCGACTTCCCTCTTTTCCTGGTCCGTGATGGGAACGAGTTTCACGTTTCCCCCGAGCTTTTCTTCCGCGCTCGGGTCCAACACGTGAATGACGCCATTGTACATGGACTCGCCGATGCCGCGACGGACCTCTCCCAGGACGATGATCCGCCCGCCGAGCGTCATCTTCCCGGCCCACATGCCCACACTGCCGCACACGATCAGGTTGCCGCCTTTCATGCCGTAGCCGGCCCGGCTGCCGCTGTTCCCCCGGACCACCAGCGTGCCCCCTACCATGGAAGGCCCGCAGTTGCTCCCGCTGTTCATTTCCACGATGATCTCGCCGGCGCTCATGTTGTCCCCGGTGTACAGACCCGTGTTCCCTTTCACCACGATCGTCGGGCCGGCCAGGAAACCCCCGGTATAGAACCCGGTACTGCCGTTCACCCGGATGGTTGCGTTTCCCTTCAGGGCCGTGCCGAAATTGTGGATCGAACGCGGGTTCTTCACCACGATTTCGGATTCCTGCTGAACGAGTTCCCTGAGCTTGCGGTTGACCTCCAGGCTGGTCATGTCAGCGATGTCTATATCGACCATACCTTCACGCCTCCTGGTTCCATCTCCCTGGCATACACATCGGAGACAATAGGGGTTAGCGCGATTTGCTCGGACCCGAAAAGCACGGTCCCGCCTTCTCCTTCATAAATGACCACCGGTTTGAACGCCAGCCGGTCCCTCAAAGCCCCGACCTGCTGCGGGGTGGCCACCAGAATCGTGAAAATCCCGTCAAAAGCATCCAATGCCACCTCAAGGGCGGACTCCAGATCCCGGCCCTTTTCCTTCATCTCATAAGCGATGAAGTGGGCCGCCATTTCCGTGTCGTTGGCGGTCTTGAACCGGATGCCCTGTTTTTCCAGGCGGCGTCGCATGTTGAAGTAGTTGGTGAACTGCCCGTTGTGCACCAGGGACAATTCCGGATACACATAGGACACAAAGGGATGGGCAAAATTGATGTTTTCCACGCTCTCGGTGGCGAGCCTTACGTGGCCGATGCCATGGGTGCATGCCCCCACCCGGATCTCGTGGCGTCGTTTGAGATCCTCGGCCGAACCCTGATCCTTGTAGACTTTGAGGCTCCCGCCCAGGGAGTGCACGCAGAGCTGCGGCTGGGTGTCGATGTCCCAGTGAAGTTTGGCCACCTGTCCGGGATCCATGTCGATGGAGCCCTCGAAAAAAGTAAAAATGCCCTCACCCTGGTAGATCCTCGACGTGGTGATGGATCCATATTTGCCGATGATGGTGCGAAGCTCCTTCTCCAGGGCCGGGTCGGTGAGGGATACCCGCGCCTGGATTTCTTTCCGCTGCTCATAGATGGCCACTCCGGTGGCATCGCGGCCCCGGTGGACCAACCTCCTGAGCATCTGAATCAGGTCGGCGCCGAGCGTCTGGCTTCCCGGCGTGATGAGTCCTGCTATTCCGCACATGGCTTTCCCCCAACAATGCTTCCGGCTTCGATTGGACAGGCTGAGCGGCAGGCCGTCCTATCGGTCTGGCGCCCCCGAATCCCTTTGAGCCTACAGCTGAAAAGCGTACTCCTGGAACTCCCAATCCGTCACGTGCTTGCGGAAGCGTTCCAGTTCGTTTTCCTTGAGTGCCGCAAAGGCCTTGATCAGATCCGGGCCCAGGGCATCGCAGATCACCTGGTCGGCCTTCAATTCCGCCAGCGCCGTCTCAAGCGAAAACGGCACGTTCTCGTACGTGCCGGGCTCAACGTGGTAGATATCGCCAACCGCGTGCTCGCCCGGGTCGATCTTGTTCTCGATTCCGTCCAAGCCCGCCGCAAAAGCCGCGGCGAAGGCCAGGTACGGATTCGCCGAGGCGCACGGCGCCCGGTTCTCGACCCGGGTCGCCTTGCCGCGCTCCCCCGGCACCCGGCAGTACACGGTGCGGTTATCCAGACCCCAGGCCAGGAAGTAGGGAGCGAAGGAATCCGGCACGTAGCGCTTGTAGGAGTTGATGGTGGGTGCCAGCAGCGCGGACATGCCTTTGGCATGCGCCATCTGGCCGCCGATGAAGTGCCGGGCGAGCTCCGAGATCCCGGACCGGCCCTTGGGATCGTCAAACAGATTTCTGCCCGAATCCGGGTCCATCAGGGAGAGATGGATGTGGTACCCGCTGCCGCCGCCCATGGTGGTCGGGCGGCCCATGAAAGTCAGGTGCAGGTTGTTCTGGGCCGCGAATTCCTTGCACACGTATTTGAAGGTGAAGGACTGATCCGCGATCTTGAGCGCCTCGTCGTATTGCCAGTTGATCTCCCACTGGCTCGGGAAAAACTCGTGATTCAGGTAGATCACGTCGAGGCCGAGTTTCAGCAGGATGTTCTGCAGGTTTTGTCCGAACCCCAGGGGATCCAAAACCGGACTGGCCTGATACACGCAGGAGAGATTCGGGTTGTACAGCTCCCCGGGCCCGCTGGCCGAGGGATGAAAGAGAAAAAACTCCAGCTCTGAGGCGCACATGGGCCGCAGTCCCTTTTCCCGGTAGCGCTCTATGATCTTCTTCAGCGCGTTTCGCGGGTCCACCTCGATCGGCTTGCCCTCGCGAAAGGCGCTGCCGATCAGACGCGCCGTTTTCTCCAGGTGCGGCAGGACCGCAAAGGTGCCGAGATCCGGGACGATGGTCATGTCCTTCCACTCGATCTCGTAGCCGCAACCCGTCTCCAGAGCCACATCGTTGGCCAGATTGATGGCATAGATGGCCTGCGCGAAGTTCAAGCCTTCCTGGGCGATATGCTCCAAGCGGCCGGCCGGCATCAGCTTGTTCCGGCAGATGCCATGGAGATCCGGGTATTCCAGACGCAAGCTGTCTATGCCCTCTGCGGCCATGACTTCCTGAATCTCCTTCAGCTCCATCGTAACCCCTCCTTTTGTCCACTGGCCCCTTAGTGAAATCGAATGGAATTCACTCGTCACCCATGGCCTTTTCTTGTTTACCGGCTTTCATTCTGCTTGTCAATAGGAAACCTTTTTTTTCTAAATTGTCGGAAATAACAATTCTCAGACTAACTTATTTATGTATTAATATCAATATATTAAAGATTTTGCCAAAATGTTTCTTTTGTTTCATCTATAGCCTTTTATCTGTTTTTAGAGATACATCTCATCTGTTTCCTGATGCTTCCGGCGGGCCTCGACTGTTCCCCGGCTGGAATGACTGTCCCGGAATCTTGGAGACCAGGCCAGCCTTTGCAGAAAAGCCTGCAGGTGTCGGCGCCGAGTATTCATGCCCATGGCGGGAACACGGTCTCATAGAGGATACGGTCTGCTCCGGCGCTGCCCGCCCGACTCAATCCCGGTTCGAAAAAAGGCGCAGCGGGTTACAGCCCGAAATAGGTTTCCTGGATGTATTGTTCCTGTGCCAACTCCTCCGGTCTGCCCTGCATCCGGATGCGGCCGGTCTCCAGCAGGTAGATCCTCTCAGACAAGGTCAGTGTGAAGTTCACGTTCTGCTCGGCGATCAGAACCGCGATGCCCTTTTTCTCCCGCAACTCCCTCAGGGCCCTGGAGATCTCCTGGCAGATGAGAGGCGCAAGCCCGATGGTGGGTTCGTCCACCATCAGCAGCCTGGGGTTCGTCATGAGCGCCCGGCCCAGGGAGACCATCTGCTGTTCGCCCCCGCTCTGGGTTCCGGCCTCCTGATTGCTGCGCTTCTCCAGAATCGGGAACAGCTCGAAGACCATCCCGAGGTTGTCGTGGACCGCCTCTCCGGCGCGGTACGCGCCGATCAGCAGGTTGTCCATCACCGTCATGAAAGGGAACAGGTTCCTTCTCTCCGGGGCGTACCCGATGCCTAGAGCCACGATTTCGTCCGGCCGCAGGCGGCTCAAATCCTGCCCGTCGAAGGTGATCCCGCCGCTGAACCGTGTCAGCCCGAGAACCGAGTCGAGCAGGGTTGATTTACCCGCTCCGTTGGGTCCGATAATGCCGACGATCCCCCCTTTGTTCACTTCCAGGGAGATGCCGCTCAAGGAGCAGGCCTTCCCGTAGTACACGACCAGATCTTTCAACTCCAAGAAAGCCATGATGTCTTTGCCCCCGGACGACGCTCAGCCTTTCTGCTGCGGTTTACCCAGATAGGCCTCCTGGACCTTGGTGTTCCCGATCACCTCTTCGAAGGAACCCTCTGCAATCACCCGCCCGAAGGACATGGCCACCACCCGATCCACCAGCGGGGCCAGGGACCTCAAATCGTGGCTGACCATGATGAAAGAGAGACCCTCCGCCTTCTTCCTCTTGAGAAGCTCAGAAAGCTCTCCGATCTCGCCCACGGTCAGCCCCGCAAACACCTCGTCCAGCAGCAGGAGCTTCGGTTTCGTGGCGATGGTGCGGGCCAGTTCGAGCCGCCTCAGATTCCCCATGGAAAGCTCGCCGGGGTACATGCCCAGTTCGTGCTCCTGCAGACCCACGCTCAGTCCGATTTCCCGCTCCCTGGCTCCTCCCTCCCGCATGGCCATGATCCCCAGCAGGTCCCGCGGCATCATGCCGATCCGGATGTTCTCCCTCACCCTCATCTCATGGAAGGGGCGGGGGATCTGATAGGTTCGTGCGATGCCCATTCGAACGCGGTCCTGGGTGGGCAGCCTCCCCAGATCCCGGCCCTGGAAGAAAACCTCGCCGCCGTCCGCCTTGAGCTCCCGGGTGACCAGGTTGAAAAACGTCGTCTTCCCTGAGCCGTTGGGACCGATCAGGCCCAGGGTTTCCCCTTCGTTGACGTGCAGGCTCAGCTCGTAAACGGCTAGAAGGCCCCCGAATCGCTTTGTCAGGCTCCGCGCTTCGAGCAGTTTTGCCATTTCCCTTATCCTCTCCTGATTCTGCCGCCCGCCGCCGCCAGGCCCCTGCGCAACAGGCTGACAATACCCTGGGGCGCATAGTTGTAGAGGATCAGGGCCGCCAGGCCGTAGGTCAGGAACCGCCAGGCGCCGGGGATGTAGGGCCGCAGGTATTCCAGCAGGAAAGTCAGGAAGTAGGCCCCTATGATGGGCCCCACAATCGTGTGTTCGCCACCGATGAGGGCCGCCACCAGAATCGTGAACAGGAAGGTGATGTCGAACATCCCGCGCGGAGAGATGGAGCCCAGGTAGTGGGTGTAGAAGGCCCCCCCGATGCCGGCCACCAGGGCGCTCAGCATGAAGGCGAACAGTTTCAGCTTGGACGTGTTGAGCCCCACGCCCCGCACGGCCCCCTCGTCCATGCGGATGGCGCTCAGGGCGGCCCCGAGCCCGGATTTGGCCACCGCCCATAACCCCGCGCCGACCAGCAGCATCGCGAAGAGAGAGACATAGTAGTTGGGCACTGCGCCGGTGACCACCATCGGCAGGCCGGAAAGCCCCCTTGTGCCGCCGGTCCATTCCGGTTTCACCACTTCGACCAGGCGGTAGGTGACTTCCATGAAAGCCAGGGTCACCAGAGCAAAATAGGTCCCGCGGGTGCGCAAGGCGGGGAAAAAAAACAGGGTGCCCGCCACCATGGTCACCAGGACGGCCAGGGGGATGCTGAGATACAGGGGCGCCCCCAGGTGGCGGGTCAGCATCGCGGTGGTGTAGCCGGCAACGCCGATCAGGAAAGGGTGTCCAAAGCTCACATACCCCGTGTAGCCTGAAATGATGTCCCAGCTCATCGCGAAAATCGCCAGGAAATTTGCAAAGATGACCAGCCTCACGGCATGGGTGGGAAGGAGCAGGGGCAGCACGCACATGCAAGCCGCAAACACCGCCCATCCGATCAACCCCTTTTTCACAGTGCCGCCCTTTCTAGCCTTCCTCCCTGCCGAGCAGACCCTTCGGCAGGAGGACCAGGATGATGATGATCAGCAGGAGAGTGAACACGTTCCGCAGCTCGGGGGCGATGAGCATGGTGGTGAGGGTTTCCATGAAGCCCACGATGTGCGCCGCCACCAGGCTTCCCAGAATGCTGCCGATACCGCCCACGATCACCACCGCCACGGCGACGATGAGGGGAGACACCCACATGGCCGGATCCAGCTGGGTCTGGGTTGCGAAGAAGACCCCCGCGATGGCCCCCAAGGCTCCTGACAGCCCCCAGGTCAGAAGATTGATCCTGCCTGGCTCGATGCCCGAGACAATCGAGCCCTTGACGTCCATGGAAACCGCCTGGATCGCCCGGCCGAGCTGGGTCTTGCGCACAAACACCATGAGGCCCCCCAACACCAGCCAGCTGATCACCATGGCGAGAACATTGTTCCAGGAAACGGCCACTCCGAAGGTTCGGTTCACGCCGTTGATCACCGGCCAGACGGCCCTGGGCGCCGGCGAGAAGATCAGGATGAAAACCGCCTGCATCACCACCGCCAGGATCAGGGTGGAGATCTCAACTGCTATGGGGTTGTCCCGCAGGCGCTTGACCAGGGCCAGGTAGGTAAGGATGCCGAACGCCATGCCGGCCAGCACGGCGCAGATGAAGGCGGGAATCTTGGGAAGGCCCATCATCTGAGCGATGGAATAGTAGACATAGCCGCCGATCATGATGTAGACGCCGTAGGCGAGATTCAGCACCCTTCCGACGCTGAAAATCAGCGTAAAGCCCACAGCGAGCAGCGCGTACATGCCGCTGATCAGGAAACCCTGGATGATGATGCCGATCATTTCCCGGTCCCTCCCCCGAACTCCACCACCCTCCACCGAATCGCCGGGGCTTGGAAAGGAGGCGCAGCCGGCCGGCTGCGCTCTCCTTCGTCATCGCCCCGCTGCCGAAGCAGTCAGGCTGTGCGGCTCGCTCAATCATGGTTCTTCCGTTCCGCAGCGTAATTTCCGGCGGGCTTCTTCTTGATCCAGGGGGGAACCGTGAATTCGCCGCTGGCGTACTTCGGCGGGTAGACGACCTTCACCGAGCCGTCCACGTACCACTGAATCACCACCAGCGAAGGATGGCCGTCCTCGAATGGCGGCGTGATGTCGAACTTGATGTTGTGGGGGAAGGTCAGGCCGGTCCGCGGTTCGACCTCACCCGGCTTCCAGTAGGCATATCGGAGCCACAGCTGACCGTCTTTGTAGAGCTTGAGGTCCGTGTTCTCCATCTCCTTGACCCAGGCATCCAGCGGCTTGAAGCCTCCCGCCCGTTCGGCGGCCCCCACCGCATTGTGGACCCCGTAGTAGGCGTTGAACCCGTTGAAATGCGGAAAAACGGGTCGGCTCTTCCCGTACTTGGCCTTGTACTTGTCCACAAAGGCCTGACTCTTTGCATCCAGGCTCAACCCCAGGCAGGGCGCCGGGATGAGGGTCGACGCCCCGCCGCCCATGCCACCGGTGTCTTCCCAGAACTCCACGCCGAAGGCCGAGACGTTGACGCCGGTGAGCGGAATAGGCACCTGCAGTTTCACGTACTGGGAGGAGGGGACCTGGCTCTTCACCGAGGAAATCAGGTAGATGAAATCCGGGTTCGTCTTGGTGATCTTGTTGAAGATCGGGCCGAAATCCACCGTGTTGAAATCATAGACTACTTGGTCCACGATGGTCACCCCGGCGGCCGGGGCGATCTCCGCCTTGATCCACTCGTGCACCGCGGCGGCATAGGCCGTGTCCTCCTGCATGACGACGCAGGTCTTCCACCCCATCTGCTTCTCCAGGACGTCCTTGGCGAAATCAACGTACAGAGCGCCCAGGGCATAGTCGCAGGCGATGTTCATGAAGTACATCTTGTACTTGTCGTATTCGTTGCGGACCATTTCGATGGCGCTTACCGAAGACGTCCAGGTGTCCAGCGTCGGGGTCCGGTACTCCGCCATCCGGGGTATCCAGCCCAGCGAAACATCGTCGATGCAACCCGAGATGATGAAGTCCGCCTTTTCCTTTTCGTTCAGATACTCGTAGGCCTTGATCCCTTCGGTGACATCCTCGGCGCTGTCCGCCTTGACGAACTTGATGGGCCGCCCGCCCAGAATGCCGCCGGCCTGGTTCAGCTCCTCGATCGCGATCTCGGCCCCGCGCAGGGTGCTCTTGCCGGTGTCGCTGTCTAAGGATCCGATGAACCCGATCACCACGGGCTCTTTCGCAACCGCCGCGCCGGAGAACGCGCTCAGCCCAAACACAAGAAGCGCGAAAAAAACTATCCACCTTTTTCCTCTCATCCCTGCACCTCCTTCTGGCTTAAGGGTTCATGGGTAACCAAGCCGGCCGATGGGTTCTAAGGCCCCATAGGCGGATCATGCGGGTGGAAGGAATCCGATTCAACATGGGCGGCCGCAATGGCACGGGCAGCCGTGCTGCCGGCGCGTTGTCCCGCCTGGGGCCGGGAGCTTCTGAGCTGCGGGAACCGGCTGTGAGGGTTCCTGTCGCGCCCGCCGGCTGGCTGTCAAGTGAATGAAGCTCAAACTACCGAAACACAATTTAAGTGTGTATTGCCATTCACCGGGATGTCAAGATAAAAAATGGGCTGAACAGAAGGAGGCCGGCCATTGCAGTTGCAACCGTCCTGCGGGCTGAGGTAGAATTTCTTGGTCCGCAGGTCAGGTTGCCTCAGACAGGAGTCAGGCCCATGAAGATCGCTGTCAGTGCCGCAGGTGGTTCCCTCGCATCCCAGATGGACGGACGTTTCGACCGCTGCGCCTATTTCGTGGTGGTGGAATCCGACACGTTCAGGCACACGGCCTTTGCGAACTCGGCTCTGCGGTACTCGGGCGGGCTCATCTCGGCCGCCGTGCGCGAGCTGAAGAAACGCCGGGTGGAAATACTCATTGCCCGGGAGCCGGATCCGGCCGTCCGGGAGGTCCTGGAAAAAGCGGGCGTCCGGGTGGCCGGCGCGCCCCAGGGGACCGTCCGCCAGGCGGTGGAAGCCTTCCTGCAATCAGGCTGATTGCGCCGGCGGCCTGGCCGCCGGGTGGGCAGGAGGGAAAAGCCATGTCGGAGCGCTCGGTTTACGCCAGCCTGGGCCGGCCGGAGGACACCTCCGGCATTGCCGCCCGGGTGGCCGGGATCACGGTTTCGGCCATCAAACAGATGCCCGTCCTGGCCAGCAAGGTGCCCGGCTGCGTGTCCCTGGGTCAGGGCATTCCCTCCTTCGCCACCCCGGCATTCATCTGCGAAAGCGTCATCGAACTCCTCCGTCACGACGGCTCCGTTGGCAAGTATTCGCTGCAGCCGGGACTGCCGGCACTCAAGCAAGAAATCGCCCGACGTCTTGAGCGCGACAAGGGGATCCGGGTGGACCCCGAAACCGAGCTCTTCGTGAGTTGCGGCGGCATGGAGGCCCTGGCGGCCGGCATCGCCACCGTCATCGAGCGCGGAGACGAGGTTCTCCTCCCCTCGCCTACCTATGCATCCCACATCGAGCAGGTGCTCTTTGCCGAAGGCCGACCGGTGTTTGTCCCGCTCCTCGAAGAGCGCGGCTGGCGGCTGGACGTGGACGGCTTCCGCCGGGCGCTGGGCCCGCGCACCAAAGCGATCCTGCTCTGCAACCCCATGAACCCCACCGGCGCGGTCTTCCCGCCGGAGGAGATCCGGGCCCTGGCCGAACTGGCTCTCGAGCGCAACCTGTTCTTCATTGCCGACGAGGCCTACGACTTTCTCATCTACGGCGATGCGCCCTTTCTCAGCCCGGCAGCCATTCCCGAGCTCAAGCCGAACCTGCTTGCCTGCTACAGCTTCTCCAAGATGTACTGCATGACCGGCTGGCGGGTGGGCTACATGCACGCGAGCCGCCGGGTTATCGACCAGGTGCTGAAGGTGCACGACGCCTTTGCCATCTGTGCGCCCACCGTCAGCCAGCACGCGGCCCTGGCTGCGCTGCGGGCCACCAACGGCGCGGACGGCGCAGGTGACCGTTTCATCCGCGAGCTGGTTGCGGCCCTGGACTCGCGCCGCCAGGAGGTCTGCCGGGGACTGGACCGGCTGACCGGCCTTTTCCGCTACCACCGGCCGGCCGGCGCCTACTATGTGTTCCCGAAAATCGTGCCCGGGGAACTGACTGACATGCAGCTGGCGCTCAGGCTCCTCCACGAGGCCCGGGTGATCACCATCCCGGGAGGAGGCTTCGGCCCGACCGGTCGGGGGCACCTGCGGCTTTCCTTCGGCGGTACCGAAGAAGAGATCCGGCAGGCCTTTGAGCGCCTCGAAGGGCTGATGCCGGCGCTGGTTGCGGCCCGCTAGGAGGGAGTTCGCGAGATGGAGCTTGGAGTTCTATTGGTGGTCGTCCTGGCCGGATTGTCCGCTTTCGCCCATGCCCGCCGTCAGAGGACCTGGTCCTGGCCCCTGTTCGCCAAGACCCTGCTGGGCCTGCTCGTCCTCTGCGCGCTGATTTTTCTTCTGCTGACCTACTGGTTCCCGCTGGACTGGGGCCGCCGGAACCCGGGCCTGGCAACCTTGATCATCGTCGCCGGGATTCTTCTGGGGGTCGCGCTGCTGACCTGGTGGGTGAACCGCCAGAAACCCGGCCGAGGGCAGAATACCCCGCATGGATGAGGGGTGACTCGAAGAAGGCAGCGGAGCTGGATCCCCGTGTTTTTCAGCCCTGGCAGGGCCTGCTCTGCTTTTTCATTTTCTGAACAAATCGGAATGCGTTCCGGTCCGTTCGAATATGGCACGGCCTTTTTCTGCTTTATAGATCAGTAGCCAATCAGACTCAATATGACATTCCCGTCTTCCCTGCCAGCTACCAATCAGTTTGTGGTCCCGGTGGAGAGGATCCAGTGGTTCTTCGGCTACCAAGGAACGGACAAGTATCTTGAGCTTATCGAGCTTCTTCCCCCGCCTCTGCATCCGCTTGATGTCTTTTTCGAACTGCCGGGTGAATATCGGAGTAAGCATCAGATACCGAGCTTACGGAACATGTCGTCAACGTCTTCGCAAATAATCAGGTGACGGCCAGCATCAGTATCGTCGAACGTTCGCCTTGTCGCCTGAGTAGGAATGGCAACCTCGAAAGGCAAGCCGTTTCGCAGCTCGACCTGCTTGTAGAAAAGCGTGATCGCCTGGGTTGTGGTCAACCCAAGTTCGTGGAATACCTGCTCCGCCTTATCCTTCAGATCGGGTTCGATCCGGGCACGTATCGTTGATGTCTTAGGCATAATATCCCTCCGTTCGTCCTGGCAGCATAGCACAAACGGGCTACAATTCCAACCGGCCGGCTAAGCATCCGTGCCGCTCCACCGGCCACGGGTCGTGTCTGATTGCACGCCGATCAAGGTCAGGCTTGACCCCTGTGGCAGTATCGCCCGGAAGATGATGGTTTTTCCATCTCCTCGGCTGTTGACATGCCCTCCGCAGAAGGAATCAGCCGCTTCTCTACTGCTGGCTCCCGAAGGGTAGCTTGATTCCCTTAGGCAGTCTCTTGAGCACTTCCTCCGGGATCAGCGGGCCTCCCCCCTCAGCGGCCGAAGAGCTTTTCCGGCCGCTGGGTTTATCAGCGGGGGCATCGAACAGGGACAGGAGGTGATCCACCCGTGCGTAACCGGGAGGAACCTCGAAAAGCGCCTGATCCGGTTTGCCCTCCCGGATATTGCGCAGCTCGGTCATCGAACCGTCCTGCATGTGGGTCCGCAGCGGCATGTCAAAGCGCTCCGACACCCACACGGTTGACTGAGCTGGTACGCTTCAACCCCATGAATTCCATCGTGGTGGTGACCCGTTTCTTCTGGCACTTGTATCCGCTGACCTTTTCAGACCCCAATTCTTCCTCCTGCTGGGGCTTTACATCCTTCTCAATAAGCGCTTGCAGGTTTTCCTCACCCAGTGGGCGCTCCATATAGGCCTTTTTCGCCGGGTTGAGGATCCAATGCACCTTAAGATCCATGCGCATGATGTTGACCAGCGTGCCTTTACCATCGGGAGCCTTGCCTTCTATCCGGGCCTTGTCCGGCATCATTGCCACCTTCCCCGTTTCAATTACCTGGCCCTGGGGGTCCAGCGATACCTGATCCGCTGAAAAGGACTGCACTTTGCCGGCATAGGACATGCCTGGCAGGGCCAAGAGCACGGCCAGCACGGCCGCATAGCCCAGTCTGTGGTTTTCTGCGCTTCTTCTCATCACGTGTCCCTCCTTGATGATCGCCCATATCTTCTTTCCCTGTTGTCACGGCCTGGGTCTAGCCGCGAAACGAGCATTCTGGCCATTCCAAAGGCAGCGGTTGTAGGGTATCGACCGGAAATATCGCTGTCAAGCAACCGCGGCGCCCCACGATCCTTGGTTGGTTTATACAAGTTGAGGGTTGGCCGGCACAGATCGTGGTTTGCCGGGGCTTGCTGCTCTCCGGGCAGGAGCCCAGGGCAGGCTTGACCCTTACGGCAGTATGGCACGGGAGATGATGGTTTTTTCCATCTCTTTGGTGCCCTCGTAGATCTCCAGGATCTTGGCGTCGCGGTAGAGCCGCTGCACCTTGTACTCGTCGATGTAGCCGTAGCCGCCGTGCATCTGGAGCGCCTCGTCGGCACAGCGCACCGCCATCTCGGCCGAGAACCACTTGGCCATGGCGATCAGGGCGTGATCGATCCGGCCCTGGTCCACCAGCCAGGCCGCCTCGTAGTAGAGGTTGCGGGCGGCGCGGATCCCGGTGGCCATTTCCGCCAGCTTGAACTGCGTCACCTGGAAGCCGGCCAGCGGCAAGCCGAACTGATGCCGCTTGCGGGTGTGCCGGATGGACTCCTCCAGCGCCGCGCGGGCCAGCCCGACCGCCTGGGCGCAGATGTGCAGGCGCGTCCGGTTGAAGAAGGACATGAGTTCGTGGAACCCCTCCCCCGCTTTGCCCACCAGGTGGGTTACGGGCACCCGGACGTCCCGCAGGGTGACCTCGGCCGTGTCCGAGGCCCGGATGCCGAGCTTGCCGTGGATCTTGGTCGCCTCGTAGCCCGGACTGCGGGTGGGCACCAGGATGAAGCTGTGGCGCTCATGGCGGGAGGGGTTTTCCGGATCGGTCTGGCAGAAAACCAGGACAAAGTCCGCCAGCGTGCCGTTGGTGATGAACATCTTGGTTCCGTTGATCACCCACTCCTCCCCGTCGCGGACCGCGAGGGTGCCGGCGGCGGTCACATCGCAGCCGGCATCCGGCTCGGTGATGGCCGTGGCGATGATGGCCTCCCCGGCCACCAGTTTGGGCAGCAGCATCTGTTTCTGGTCCTCCGAGCCGAAGAGCACCAGCAGCTCGCTGCCGAAGGTGGTGGACAGAATGGCCTGACCGATTCCGGGGTCCGCCGCCCAGAACTCCTCGTTGATCAGGCAGTGCTCGAAGAACCCGTAGCCCGCCCCCCCGTACGCCTCGGGGATAAAGACGCCCACAAAACCCAGCTCGCAGGCTTTCTTCCAGAGCGCCTGATCAAACCGCTCCTCACGGTCGAATGCCTGGGCCACATCCGGAAACTCGCCCAGGGCGAACTCCCGCGAGGCCTTGACGATGTCCTGCTGTTCCTTGTTCAGCGAGAAAGTCCATACCGCACTCCATTAACGGGTGTCAGGCGTCAGGCATCCGAGGCCCGGCTTTCGACACCTCTCAGCGGGTTCTTCCCGCCTTCAGCATTTCCGCCCTTGAATTCCCGCCTTCGGAGACGGCCGGAAACGCATGTCGAACGCCGAACAAGGAATGTCGAATGTCGAAGTTGTCCTCTGACTCCGGTCTAATGCCCACTTCGACATTCGGCGTTCGACATTCGTCATTCTGCGGTTCGTCCCCCGTCTACCCCGATGCCTGATACCTGATGCCCTCTTTGCGTAATCCTTGCCCCGTAATCCTTACCCCTTCTTATTTTTTCCTTCATCGCCTCCAGCACCTTGAACAGATCCTCCACCACCCCGTAGTGGGCGACCCGGAAGATGGGCGCCTTGCGATCCTTGTTCACGGCAATCACGGTGCGTGCACCGCTGATGCCGGCCACATGCTGGAAGGCGCCGCTGATGCCCAGCGCCAGGTAGACCTTCGGCCGCACGGACTTGCCGGAAGTTCCCACCTGGTGGTACTTGGGCAGCCAGTTCTTGTCCACGATCGGCCGGGAGCAGGAAAGGGTTCCGCCCAGGAGCTCGGCCAGTTCCCCTGCAGCCGCGATGTTTTCCTCCTCGCTGATCCCCCGGCCGACGGACACCAGCAGATCCGCCTGGGTGATATCCACCGCACCCGCCCCGGTCTCCTTCAGCTCGAGAGACGTCATCCGGGGAGCCGGCAGATCGTCCGGGATTGCCAGCGGCACGATTTCCCCGGCGCGTGGTTCCAGCTCCTCGGGCGGGGTGAAGGCGCCCGGCCGCACGGTTGCCAGATACCCTGCGGCTTCCTGGAACCTAACCCGGGAAAAGACCTTGCCCCCATAGATCTGGCGCACGGCTTTGGGCCGATCCCCCTCCAGCAGGATGTCGACGCAGTCACTGGCCAGCGGCCAGCCGCTCCTGACGGCCAGAGACGGCGCATAGCTCAAGCCCCAGGAAGTGTGTCCGATCAGGGTCAGCAGGGGCTTTTTTTCCTGGAGCAGGCGCCAGAGGATTTCCTTGTAGAGATCGTTGTTGAACCCGCCGAGCCGCTCGTCCTCGAGCGACAGAACCGCATCCGCCCGCGGAGCGACCTGCTCCGCCAACCCGGCCCCGGGACCGGCCAGCACCACGGCCGTAACCCGGTGCCCGGCCTGCTCCCCGAGCTGGGCCGCCTTGTAAAGCATTTCGAAGGTGATGTCCCTCACCCTGCCCAGCCGATGTTCGGCTACCACATAGATCTCGCCCATCTCAGACATTCACCCCCTTTTCCGTCAGAATGCGCAGGATGCGCTCCGCCACCGCGGCCGGGTCGCCTTCCAGCATCTCGGCACCGCCGGTCTCGGGCGGCAGGAACATTTCTTCCACGCTCGTCCGCGGCGTCAGCTCTTCGGCCGGCAGTCCCAGCTCGGCCGCCGCGATCTTCTCCAGCGGCTTGCGGCCGGCTTTGCGGATCCCCATGATGGACACATAGCGCGGCTCGTTGATCCCGGTCTGGATGGTGAGCAGGGCCGGCAGCCGGATCCGGCAGCGCTCATCCATGCCCCCTTCCAGCTCCAGCCGCAGTTCCAGCTCCCCGTTCTGCGCCTGGAGCGCGGTGACCACCGCCGCATGGCTGAGGCCCAGCAGCTCGGCCAGCATGACCCCCACCAGGCCGCAGTTGTCGTCGTCGGCCTGAACGCCCGTGTCAGGACGAGGTCGCAGTCCCGGCCCCGGATCACTTCGCTCAAGAGCCGGGCGACCCCGTAGCTGTCCAGCTCCAGGTCGCCGGGGTCCACCCGCACGGCCTGGTCGGCCCCCATGGCCAGGGCGCGGCGCAGGACCTCCTCGTCGTCCTCCGGGCCCACGGTGACGGCCGTCACCGTCCCGCCGTGCCTTTCCTGGAGCCTGACCGCCTCCTCGATGGCGTAGTTGTCCCAATCATTCACCACCCAGGCCAGGGACTCCTTGCGCACCTCGCGGCCGCCAGGCGCGACCTGGAGATCCACTTCCTGGGTCATGGGCACCCTCTTCAAGCAAACCACAATGTTCATGTGTCACCTCCTTCAAGCTTTTCTCACGCCGGGGCGCAGAGAAAAATCATTTCTTGTGTCGGCTGCCGGTAAAGGGTTGCCGGCAGGGATATCATCGCGCAGAGGCGCAGGGGCGCAGAGAAAACCTTTCTGCATGTTCGTTGCCGGTTTGGGGTTACCGGCATTACCTTCCTCGCGCAGAGGCGCAGGGGCGCAGAGAAAACCTTTCTGCATGTTCGTTGCCGGTAAAGGGTTGCCGGTTCGGGTATCGGTTGCTGGTAAATGGGCACCGGCATAATTATTCTCGCGCAGGGGCGCAGAGAAAACCTTTCTGCATGTTCGTTGCCGGTTTGGGGTTACCGGCATTACCTTCCTCGCGCAGAGACGCAGAGGGGAATCATTCCTCGAGCCTGTTCACCAGACGGGTGATCCCGTTCTTCATGAGGGCTTCGCCGAAGTTGAGCAGGTACCCCAACTTGCAGCCGGTCAGCCGAAGATAGGTCTGAACCTGCTTTTTGTGCGCAGGGGTTGCTTTCCCAACCGACTTCAGCTCCAGGATCACCTTGTCCTCGACCAGCATATCAGCCCGAAAACCCTCGTCGAACCTCATCCCTCGATATTCGATCGGGATCGGCAGCTGGCGTTTGACGCTCAGCCCGCGCCGGCTGAGTTCGTACTCCAGCACGACTTCATACACGCTTTCAAGCAGCCCCGGACCGAGCTCACGATGTATCGCGATCGCCGACTCAACCACTATCGTTCCGATCTCGTTCTCCTTCATTCCCCGCCTCGCTGACCTTACCCAACCCTACCCCACTTCTCTCTCCCCTGCGCCTCTGCGCGTCCGAGACACTCCCGCAGCCCCACATCTCCAAGACTATCTTGCCCTGCACCCGCTCCTCTTCGCTCCGCCACCATGAAATTCTCTTCTCCTCCCTCGCGCCTCTGCGCCCTGCGCGAGGATATCTTTCCAGGCTCCAGCATCAACCCAGCACCCCCTTCCCCCATCCGCCCCATCAAATTCTTTCCCCTGCGCCTCTGCGCGAGAATGTCCTTCATGGTGCCGGCGTCTCCAGCGTCGAAACGAGCACCTGCATCAGGTCCGTCACCCGCAGGCTGCCTTCCAGGCCGGCGGTCTTGATGGCGTCCTCGAAATGGATCAGGCAGAAGGGGCAGGCGGTGACGATGACGCCGGCGCCCGCCTCCTGCGCCATCCGGACCCGGTGGAGCGCCATGCGG
The DNA here is from genome assembly GCA_963704245.1 of uncultured delta proteobacterium. Classification (GTDB taxonomy): domain Bacteria; phylum Desulfobacterota; class DSM-4660; order Desulfatiglandales; family Desulfatiglandaceae; genus CAVPHJ01. The sequence goes on along the minus strand of CAVPHJ010000010.1, from coordinate 47,373 downwards.
GTCTCTTCCTGCTCGATTTCGTGCCACAGGGCGACGTCCCCGCCCCCGCAGCAGAAGCTGCGGTCCCGGGAGCGTTTCATCTCCACCAGTTTCAGCCCCGGAATCGCGGCCAGCATGCTCCGCGGCGCCTGGTAGACCCCGTTGTGGCGCCCCAGGTAGCAAGGGTCGTGGAACGTGTAGACCTCCGCCGGATCCACCGCCCGGACCGGTTTCAGGCGCCCCTGCCGCAGGAGGCCGCTGACAAACTCGGAGTAGTGGCAGACTTCCAGGCCGCCGGGGTAGTCGTTTCGCAGCGTGTTGAAGGCATGGGGGTCGGCGGTCACGATCCGCCGGAAACGCACGCTGCCCAGCGTTTCCAGGTTTTCCTCCATCAGCAGCTGAAACAGGCCCTCCTCGCCGATCCGCCGCACCTGGTGGCCCGTGTCTTTTTCCCGTTTTCCCAGGATGCCGAAATCCACTCCGGCCAGGGAAAGCCCGCGGGCCACGGCCGCCGCGATGCCCTGGGCCGCCGGGTCGAACGAACCGTAGCTGTCCACGTAGAAAAGCACGTCCACCTCGGCGTCCGGCTGAAGTTCCCGCACCGCCAGGCCTGCCTGCTCCCTGACCCAGTCCGCCCGCTTGGAGGCCGGCTTGCCGAAGGGGTTGCCGGTCTTCTCGACGTTCATCAGCACCGGGTTAAAGGTCCTGGGGCCGCGCGCGCTCTCGATGAGATGGCGCCGCATATCGACGATCTTGTCGATGTACTCGATGAAAACCGGGCATTCCTCCTCGCACGCCCCGCAGGTCGTGCAGGACCAGATGACCGGCTCGGCGATGACCCCCCCTGCCAGGGAACGCTCATCGGGCTCGGAGGCGCGGGTAAAGAAGGGATAGCTGCGGTAAGCGTGCTGCCGCAGATCCAGGGTGAGCTGTTTGGGGGAAAGCGGCCGGCCGATGGCATGGGCCGGGCACTGATCGCTGCAGCGGCCGCACTCCGTGCAGGTGTAGAGATCCAGCAGGTGCTTCCAGCTGAAGTCGGTCAGCCGCTCCACCCCGAGGGTTTCCAGTTCCTCCAGGTCGGCTACCCCCCAGCGCGCCGGCTTGAGGCTGCCCTTGGCGAGCTTGCGGAAAAACACGTTGGGCAGGGCCGTGATGATGTGAAAGTGTTTTCCCAGCGGCAGAAAGTTCAGGAAGGCGAAAAAGGCCAGCAGATGAAGCCAGAAGCTCCAGGCCCCCAGGGCCTCCAGCCGGACGGCCGGCAGCCCCCCGAAAAAGCCGGCGGCGAAACCGGAAGCCGGCAGCCACCCGCCGCCGCCCGGATTGAGGAGGATTCGAGTCCCCTCGTAGACCATGTCCGAAACCATCAGGAACGAGATGAGCCCCAGCACCAGATATGCCTCGAACACGTGGCTGCCGGCATAGCGCGCCGGCCTGCGGAGAGCCCTCCAGAGGCCGCTGACCAGGCACGCCCCGAGCACCAGGAGCTCGAACACATCCTTGAGACTGCCGTAGAACCGCCCGAAGCCGCTCTGCAGCAGCGGATCAAAGGCCGGCAGCCCGAGACCCTGGGTGATAAGTTCCGCGGATCGGAGGCCGAGAACCACGAATCCCCAGAAGATGAAGATGTGGGCGATGCCTGAGACGAGGTAGCGCGGCTGCCTTTTCTGCAGGATGCCGAACAAGAGCAGGTTTCCGGCCCGCTCGGCCCAGTCCGAAAAACGGGGATCCGGCTGGCCCTGGCGAAGCAGGCGGGTTCTCCTCGAAATCAGGTACCCGAAAAGGGCGCCCGCAGTCAGGAAGAGCGCCCAGCCGTACACAATCCCAGGCAGGCCCAGATAGCTCTGGGCGGCAGGATGGGTGAGCGTCATTTCAGCACCCCGCGGGTGAAAATCTCCACAAAGAAGTCGGCCAGTTCATCCAGCCCCACGGCTCCTTGGTGGTCGTACCACTTGACGGTGTAATGGACCATGCCCAGGAAGGCAAAGGTGGCGACCGGCGCAGGTATGGGCTTCATGGCTTTTTCAGCCGTGAGCGCCTCGAAAAGCGCCTCGAAAAGCCCCACGTAGCGGCGTTCCTTGGCCATCAGAACCCGCTGGGAAGTCTTGCTCAGGGCCTGGCGCTCGCTCAGCAGCAGATTCAGCCGCTCCTGGTCCCCGGCATAATAGCGGACGTAGAAATTCAGCACCTGGTTGAGCTTGTCCGCGGCTGGGATCTCACGGGCGCAGATTTCCTCCAGCACCGCCAGGGCGTCGTCCATGGCGTCGTTCAGAAGCCTGGAAAGGATCTCCTCCTTGCTGCCGAAGTAGTAGTAGAGCGAAGAGGGGTTCATGCCCAACTTGCGGGCGATCGCCCGCATGGAGGTGGCATGGTACCCGTCGCGGGCGAAGAGGTGCCCGATGGAGCGCGCCAGTGACTGGGCTCGCTTGACGTTCTTCGGTTTGGCCATTGTCCCGCCTGCTTGATTTGAACGAACGTTCGATTCAATAGCAGAACCCTGAGCGGCTGTCAACGGGGTTGCCGGCCAAAGCGCTGGGAGCCCGGACAGGAATATGCTATCCTGGAACAGATCGTAAGTCCGGGCAGCGGTCAGCGCGACCGGTTCATGCGGCAACGCCTCGCAGGAGGAAAACTTCATGGAAGATCTGCGATTGGCGGTGGTGGGAGTAGGCGCCACCGGCGCGGTGCTGGCCGCGGCCCTGACCAGCGAACAGCCGGACACCCTGCTGGTCGACCCCTCACCGGGCCTGCAGGCGGCCTTGACCGCCGGGGGGATGAGGATCTCGGGCGCTTTGTCCTTTCAGGTGGCGGTCAAGCGCTTGCTGCCGCGCATTGCGGATCTGGCCGCCGAGCGGCCGGATGTGTTGTTCCTGGCCACCAAGACCTTCCACCTGCCGGGCGTGCTGAAAGAGCTGGAGGCCGTGTTCGAGCCGGGCATGAAGCTTGTCAGCACCCACAACGGTCTGGGGACCGAGGACCTGATCGCCGAGCGTTTCGGCGCCGAGAGCGCCTTCCGCATGTCCCTCAACTACGGGGTGGCCCTCAAAGCGCCCGGTGTCGTCGAGGCCGCTTTCTTCAACCGCCCCAATCACCTGGGAGGCCTGACGGCCGCCGGCCGCGGGATCGGCGAGCAGCTTGCGGCCGTCCTCACCCGCGCCGGCCTGGAGACGCTCTTCGTGGACGACATCAAGCTCTTTGTCTGGAAGAAGATGATCATGAAGTGCACCCTGGCCTCCATTTGTGCGGTCACGGACCGGACCATCAAAGAGGCGCTGGATTTTCCGCCCACCCGGGAGATCGCCGATGCCTGCTTCCGCGAGGCCCTGGCTGTAGCCAAGGCCATGGGCTACGACCTGGGCGGCGAAGCCTACCTGGCGCAGGCGCTCGGGTACCTGGAAAAGGTGGGCGCGCACAAGGATTCCATGTGTGCCGACATCGCCAACCGGACCCCCACCGAAATCGACTTCCTGGGCGGAAAGGTGGTGGAGTACGGCCGCCGCAAGGGCGTGGCCACACCCTTCTACATCACCATGACCAACCTGGTGAAGGCCATGGAGGACGCCTATCGGAAATCCTGACCAGGCCGCGGCGCGGATCACGGGTTGATATCCGCCTCGTTCAAAGCAGATCCGTTAGCCCTTGACAAGCTTACGGGGATTCAATTCGCCAGGAAACGCTGACCGGAGCCGCATAGCGGGAAGCACTCCGAGAACAGCCGGTTCAAGCCGCACGATAGCCGTAAGGAGAACCCGATGCGAAATCGTCACCTGCAGCTGGCATTCAAAGCCATGCTCATCTTCTCGCTCGCGACAACCCTGCCGCAATGCGCCGAGATCAAGGACCGTGCCGGTCACCTGTTTGAAAGGACCGGCGCTCTCGATTCGGATCCCGCAACTGCCAGCGTCACCGCCCGCAGTCTCAACCTGAGAAAGGGGCCCAGCACCCAGGCGGCAGTACTGGCCGTCCTGGAAAAGGGCGATCGCGTCCGGGTCGAGGCCCAGGATGGGCTTTGGCTCAGCGTCGTGACCCGCAACGGCAGAAAAGGCTGGGTCCACGGGAAGTATCTAACCGGCTTCGAGGGATTGGGTCGAGAAGCAACCGGCCGGGCGGCGTCGAAGAGCGCCGAGCAGCCGGGGGTAGAGAGCTTTCGGCCTTCGGGCGCCGTCGCATCCGAAACCGCCGACAAAGGAGCAAAGGCCGTTCTCTTTGAGGATGGCGGTCCCCTGAAGCCGGACCGATTGCCGGCGGTGAGCGAACCGCCGGTGGAGACGGCTGACCCGCTCTTTGAGGATGAACCGCTCAAACCTCCGGAACCACCCTCAACGAACGGGGCACCGTTCCCCCCCGAGACGTCTCCTCTGTTCGAGGATGAGCCGGTCGCAAGCGCTGAGACACCTGCGCCTGTCGATTCATCGCGTCCTGCACCTGACCCGCAGCTGCTCGATTATTGGCCGTGAGGTCCTGAGCCCCGGCGGCCGATCCGGGAGGTTTCCCATGCGAACTCTGACCCCTCTCCTCAAGCGGTTTGCGATTCTACTGATTCTGGCGACGCCTTTCCCTCCGGCTCCCGGCCACGCTCAGAATGAATCCCCCGAAGAGTTGGTGGCCGATGCCATCCGAGCCATCGGCGACTCCAACCAGGATACCTGGTCCCGGGCCAAAACCATCGAACGGCTTGGCTCCCTGGGGGCGAGGGCGAAAGATGCGGTGCCTTATCTGGCAAAGGCCCTCCGCGACCCGGCCGACTACGTCCGTTTCCAGGCAGCCTATGTCCTGGGCAAGATCGGTCCGGATGCCGTGGCGGCGGTGCCGGCCCTGATCGAGGCGTTGCAGGCCCATTTTGCCGGGATTCGCTCCCAGGCCTGTTCGGCCCTCACCTTGATCGGCGAACCTGCCCGCCTCGCTCTGCCGGCGCTGCAGTCCGCTGGCGGAAGCCGATCTGGACTCCCTGGCATCCGCTACGACGCCTCAGACTTGCGGGAAAAGTCCTCAAGGCGCCTCGCTCCGCCAGACGATCCGCTCCAGGGTTCGCTCTCCGATCTGAGAAACCCGAAGCGTACTCACCCGGCTCGCCGCCGCTGTGGCCCTCGGCATTCGGCGGCGCTCAAGCGCAGGCCGCTCTGGCGGCCTTGAGAGCGGTCGCTGCCGGAGACCCCGATCCGGCCGTGCGCCGGGCGGCCACGCGAGCGGCCAGGCGGATCGACATCGCCAGTCACGTGGCTCCCGGGATCCAGAGGCAGATCGCCATGCTCAAGACCGCCGATCCTGCAGCCAGAGTGGCCGCTACGAAGACTCTCGAGGACATGGCCTCGCACGCCAGAGCCGCCATCCCGGCCCTCACCCAGGCTCTCAAGGATCAGGACCCATCGGTCAGGAACACAGCCCTCAAGGCCCTGCGAGCCATGGCACCCGAGTCCAAGGAAGCTTTCATGGAGATCTCGTCGCTGGCCCAATACGACCCCGATCCGCTGGTCAAGACCCGGGCCGCCGAAACTAAAGAGGCGCTCTTGATCGCGCCCGACGATCCGCCCGGGTTCTTCGAGGCCAGCGGAGCGCAAAGCTCCGTGCAGTCGCCTGTTATGGATCTGAAAGTGCAGGAGGCACTCGAGGATCTCAAGGACGACAACGAACTCATTCGCTCCTACGCCCTGTTCAGCCTCCGCCAAAACGCCGCCAAAGCGCAGCCGGCTATTCAGGCTGTGGAACAGGTGGCCCAGAACGATCCGAGCGAGGAAATACGCAATCTGGCCTCGGAGACCCTTGACGTCATCCAACGCGCGGCTGAATCACCTCCCCCGGCGCGAGACACTTCGCCGGAAGAAGACGTACGAAGTGCGATGGAGGACCTGAAAAGCAGCGATCCTTTCACCCGCTACGCAGCTGCCTTGATTCTGAAAAAGAAGGGCGCGCAGGCCCAACCGGCGGTGCCTTTGCTCCGAGAACTGGCGCAGGACGACCCGGACCCGGAGGTGCGGCAGGCCGCCTCGCGCGCCGCGGATGCAATCCAGGGCACCGACGCCGCCACCCGCGCAGCGGCGGCTGCGGCGCAGGAGCCGGAGCTGGCAAGGGTCATCGCCTTGCTGCAGAACCCGGATGCCGAGCGCCGAAAACTGGCGGCGCTTTACCTCCGAAATCTCGGCCTCCGGGGGACTCAGGCCGTTCCAGCTCTGATCCAGGCCCTGGACGACAGGGAGACCAATGTCCGCATGGCCGCCATCAGTGCTTTAGGCCGCATGCTCCCGGAGTCCGAAAGAGCCTTCCCGAAGATAGCCCAGATTGCCATGCAGGAAAATGCCCCGGCCGAGATTATGCCCGAAGTCTTGCTGGCCGTGCTGACGGCCGAGGCGATGCAGTCTGTGCCGCCGGATCTGGCCCCGGAGAAGGGCGAGCGCGCCGTTCTCGATTACGCTCTCGAGCAGCTTGATCACCAAGAGGCCTCTCGGCGGTGGACGGCTGCTACGGCGCTGCCCTTCCTGGGAGGTCCGGCGAACGAGATCCTGCCTATCTTGGAAAACCTCGCCCGGAATGACCCAGAAGAAAGCGTCAGGAGTATCGCCGCCATGGGGGTTGAAGCCGTCCAACGAGAACAAAGCTCCGGGACCGGTGACCAGGCCCTCGGATCATCTCTCGCCCAGGAACCTGCCCCGCTGACCCAGGAGGTGGCACAGGGGCCCCGGTTGCGGATATCCATCAGCAGGCGGCGACATCGACGGCCGCATGCCCGGGGGGTTCCGTTCCCCGCTCGCAGGAGGCCATGGCCCTGGCGCGTGACGTCTCGCAGCGGGTCAATGAAGCCTACTACTCGCTGCTGGCGACCCCCTTGCGTGGTTTTCAGGCGGGATTCATGGTCGAGCAGGACGGACGGGCGGCCGGCCGGATGACGGTTACCTGGAATCGCGCCCAACCGCGCCTTCTGTCCCGTTTCTCGGAGGACATGGAAAAGCGGTTCCAGAACTGGCTGGCCAACAGCCTGGAGTACGGGTTGAGATCCACCCTCCTGTCCTGGAGGTCGCCCGACCCCCCCCATCCGATCTATGCCCTGCGCAGCGGCAAGGGGTATCTGCTCGACGCCTCGGCAGACCCGGCGCTTACGTGTCGGGTGATGGATGTGAGCGAGGATTTCCGCCAGCTGAGCGATCTGCAGCGCTACCAGGACGGGCTAGAACTGCAAACCGAGTTCCAGGTGCTCCACGCCGAGGGCAAGCACTTTGCCAAGTCCCTGACCCGCACGGCCAGAAAGCCCGGAGCCCAGGAGATGAGAAACCTCCTCATCTTCACCTACACACACCGGGAGGATCTGATTTTTCTCAAACGGCTGGTGATCGAGGACCTGACCCCAACCGGGAAAACCGTCTGGAAGCTGGAGCTGGAAAGCGTGGAGTTCGACCGCTGATCCGGTTTCGGCTTCACTGTCCAAGAGAAACTGCGATGCCCTTGTCGGGCGGCGCCTCCGGGGCCAGACCCGCACTTCGCAGCACTCGGCGCCCTGGTTCATGTTCTTGAGGTGCTCATCCTGGCGGCATTTCTTCTGGTCATGTCCTCTTCCTTTTCCGGATCCGGTGAAGACTCGGGCTCCGGACCGGCGTCGAACACCACTGCCGGCATGGGCCGTTCGTTCACGTGCAGCCGGAACACGTCCGGTCGTGCGTAGTGGCCGGTCACGTCGAAATCGTATTTGGCGCGCGGGATTTCGCCAAGGTCCAGGTCGGCCGTGAGCATGCCGGGGCCCTCGAAAAGGGGGCCGGCCAGGACCTGCCCGAGGGGCGAAACGATGCAGCTGCCGCCCCGCATGAGCACCAGGCCGGGATCGTCGCCCTGGATCGCCCGGTAGTCGGCCGGGCAGTCGGCGCGCCGCAGGTGCTGGCAGGCGCTCAGCACGAAGCAGCGGCCTTCCAGCGCCACATGCTGCATGCTGGAGAGCCAGGTGTCGCGGTCGTCGGCGGTCGGTGCGCAGTAGATCTGAATACCCTTGGCGTACATGGCGGTCCGCAGCAGGGGCATGTAGTTCTCCCAGCAGATGACGGCACCCAGGCGGCCCAGCTCAGTCTCGAAAACCGGCAAGGTCGATCCGTCGCCGAAGCCCCAGATGAGCCTTTCCATGGCCGTGGGCATGAGCTTGCGGTGCTTGCCGAGCAGCCTGCCGTCCGGAGCGAAAAAAAGCACCGTGCAATACAGCGTGCCCCGGTCGCGTTCGATCACGCCGATGACGAGATAGAGGCTGTTTTCCCGGGCTGCGGCCCCCAGGGCGTCCGTGGCAGGCCCCGGCACGTCCACCGCCCCTTCCCAGTAGCGCCGGAAATCCTCACGCCCTTCCGGAAGGCGCAAGCCCACCCGGGCACCAAAATCCAGGCCTTTGGGGTAAGCCGGCACAAAGGCTTCCGGGAAGAGCGCCAGGCGGGCCTTCCGGCCGGCCGCATCGGCCGCCAGGGCGCGAACTTTCTCCAGCGTCTTCTCCCGGTCGAACACCACCGGCGCATCCTGAACCACGGCCACCCGTGCTGTTTTCATGGACGGTCCCTCCTTGCCTGCTCGCGGTTTCCGCTTTTCCCCCGTTCCGAGTCGTGCTGCGACGAGCGCCGGGCTCCTGCGGCCAGCGCCCACCGGAGCCCGGGCTTCAGACCGAGCTTGCAATCCCTCAGCCCTTGCAATAGGCTGCATGGGTCATTACAGGGACTTGCCCGCACGCTGTCAACCCCAAAGAGCAGCTCCCGGGAGAACCCCCCGGTGCCGTGCCACCCTACGATCCGATGATTGTCTTGAGCGGATACCAGTCTTTTTGGAGAACCTGACCGCATGTCCCGCGCCTGGCTGATTTTCGCGATCGGCACCGCCAACTTTTTCATTTCCCAGTTCTATCGGGCCTCCAACGCCGTCATCGCCCCCCAGCTGCTGCAGGACCTCGCATTGGACACGGAAGAGCTCGGGCTGGTCTCGGCCGCCTTTTTCTATGCCTTTGCCGCTACCCAGATCCCCATCACCCTGCTCCTGGACCGGGTGGGCGCCCGGCGCCTCATGACTCTCCTCTCCCTGTTCGGCGTGGGCGGGGCGGTGGTTTTCTCCGAGGCCCACTCCCTGGGGTCGGGGCTGGCCGGCCGGGCGCTCCTCGGAATGGGCATGGCCTGCAACCTGATGGGCACCCTCAAGCTGCTGACCGTCTGGTTCCGGCCCGGGCTCTTCGCCACGCTTTCGGGGATCGTCTTCGCCATCGGCACGGTCGGCAACATGGCCGCCACCACCCCCTTCGTACTGCTGGTGGCAGAGACCGGCTGGCGCGCCGCCTTTCAATGGATTGCCGGCTTCAACCTCCTCCTGATCGCCCTGCTGTGGTGGGTGGTACGCGACGCACCCCCGAGAACCCCCGGCGGCCATTTCTCCGGGGAGCCCCAAATCCCTCCCGGCAAGCTGGGCGCCGACCTGCGTCGGCTGCTCGGCCGGCGGGATTACTGGATCATTTCCTTCTGCAGCCTGGTCAGCTACGGTATTTTCGCCGCCTTCCAGACCCTCTGGGCCGGGCCCTTCCTCATCGAAACCATGGGCCTTCCGGCGGTGACCGCCGGGAACCTGATCTTCCTCATGAATCTGGGCATGATCGTGGGCGGGCCCCTGTGGGGAAGCCTGTCGGACCGCGTTTTGGGAACCCGCAAGTGGGTGATCTGCGGAGGTCACGCGGCCCTGGCGGGTGTGGTCCTGGTACTGGCCCTGCTCAAACCGGCAGGGGGTCTGTTCCTCCTGGGCGGCCTCCTTTTCGGGTTCGGCCTGTTCCGCTCCACCGGGCTGCTGATGTATGCCCAGATCAAGGAACTCATGCCGCTCAGCATGGCCGGCACCGCCATCACCGGCGTCAACGTGTTCAACATGGTCGGGCCGGCGGTCTTTCTGCAGGGCCTGGGCGCCCTGATGCAGGCCGTCTACCCCCAGGCGCCCCGGGGGCCGGAGGCCTATGCCATGACCTTCTGGCTGTGCCTGGGCTTTCTGGTTGCGGTGACCGGCCTCTACACCCTCACCCGCGAAAAAAAAGCTGCCCCCTTTTGAACCGCAGCATATCCGCTCCTGTCCGGACCGTGAACCGGGAACCCGACCGCCGGACAGGGTGTTCCCGGCACCCTTTCAGCGCAAATGATTGTGCTCTGCCGGAAACTCCGCAAGAATCGAGACCACCTGAGAAGGCAGATCATCGCCATCCGGTAAACCGCAGTACCGTCTGTATGTTGAACTGGTAGTAGTCCGTCTTGGCGTAATGGACCATAAGGCCGTTTTTCCGGTCGTAGGTGTACTCGATGCGCTGCAAGGGGCTGACCTCGCTGACGACGACCGATTGCGGGTCGGCCCGGGCGACGCTGACGGTGAAGCCCGTCCTGGGGTCGCTGTCCAGCACCTGGCCGGGCTGCAGGGGGGTGAGGCCGGCCGGGGGTATCCACAGCCCGCCGAACTGCGCGCTGCCGGTGACCAGCTGGGCCTCGGCAACGGTCGGCACCCCGGGCAGCGGGCTGGCCATCGAGGTCCGGTAGGTGAAGTGCGCCCAGTCCGGCCCGCGTCGATTCAGGGTGATGCTGCCCGAGACGGGGGCGGTCACAGGCCGGGCACCGTAGGGGACATGCAGGCTGCCCTCGTAGTCAATGGTTGTGACCTGGCGGATCCACGACGGTGCCGCCTGGCCTGGCCCAGGGCACGGAAACCCTGCGGGTGCCGACCAGAGTGGCCTCGGTCAGCGTGGTTCCTTTAGGGCTGGCACCGGCCGTACCGGCGTACAGGAGTACGCCGCTGTCCAGGTCATAAACCCGCACATTGCGCGATTTCAGCGCCGTGTCCGAGGGGATCATTTCCCCGCCTAAGCCGGTGAGCAGCACCGTGCTTTTCCCCTCAAACTGTATCCTCAAGGCCCGGTAGGTCCGGCCCTCGGCCACATGATTCATGGGCAGGACGGTCAGCCCTTTGTAGGAACCGGTCCGCGCCTGCTGAAGCGCGGCAGGGTTGACCCACCAGTCATCGCCGAAACCGGGCACGGTGACCACCGAAGCGGCGCTGAGCAGCGCCAAGGGGCCCTCGTACTTGGGAAAGCCGTACGCGCGGACTTCCAGCACGACATGCTGCTGATCGGCGGAGACCACATTCACCTGGGTATAGCCATGCCCGGCGCCCCTCGCTTCCTTGGCGCCCTTTCTCTTGGCCCATCGCTCGCCGGTGGCAGGATCTACCCACCCCCCCTGCTCGTCCTGCTCCCAATACTCAAGATCCGAAGCCACATTGGCTATGGCGCTGTAATAGGTGAGACGGACGCCGGGCTGCATCCAGGCCGGCGCCGGAGCGGTTTCGATCCCCGGCATGGCTCCCAAGATGGGACCGTCCCTCAGCAACTGTGCCTTCACCGCGCCGGTCCACCCGCAAGCCTACAACCAGAGTCAGCGCCCAGACCGACGGCTTCAGCATTCCGATAGAATGAGATTTTCATGACTCAGCTCCTTTATCAGGCCATCTTTCACACGCAATCAGACAAAATCAAGAGTGAACATGATTCTTCGGGTCCGATTATCTTACCCGCTGATAAACGATCCGGTATTGACCGATGTACAGATCGAAGCTGTCTTGGCCCAATGTGACTCTGGTGGGCTGAGTGGCGCTGTCAGGATAGTTCACGGTCAGGATACCGCTCTTGAAGGAGAACTTCCCCTGTCGGTTCCAGACCATCCGGCCCCAGGCATTGAAGGCCACTGAATGCACACTGCCGTCGGCACCGAAGGCCACGGTTTCCTGGTGCCCGACTCCCCCCAGGCTGAAGTTTCCCTGCCAGGTTCCGACCAGTTTGGCGCTCTCGTCAGACACTGCCCGGGTCACCGGCGTGGGCCTGTCGGGCATGGGCAGCGGCGGGGCCTTGTCGGGCATGGGCAGCGGTGGAGGCGGCGGAGCGTCGGCTCCCCGTCGGTCGGGCGCAGGCGGCCCCGCCCCTTCGGCGAGCGGCAGATCGGTCGCGGCTGCCTGCCCCTGGATCCTGGTCAGAGCCCTGGCCGCGATCTGTCTCACGTCCTCGTCCGGGTCGTTCCGGGCCAGATGGGTCAAATCGGGGGCGGCGGCGCGGGCCCGCGGTCCCATCTCACCCAACTCCTTGACCGCTTTCAGGCGGACGATCCCATCCTGGTGCTTCAGGTCTGCGATGGCTGCTTGCACGTCTTTGTCCGCCTGAACCTCCTCCCGGGTATCACGCAGGAATCGCTCGAACTCATTCAGACGGGCCGCCTGCCCCGCGCCATGAACCTTCAGACCAGCGATGAGATCTTTTTTCAGGGCCTGATAGGAACCCGAGTCGCCTGGCGGGTGAAAGAACTCCAGCTCAAAACCACGCTGACCCGCGAAGATGAAGTACATATCGGAGAGCATCTTCATGCGGTAGTCGCGCACCGTCAAAGTGTAGGTGCCCTGGGCGTGGATGGCCGGGTAGCCCGACACCTCGGCTCTTTCTCTGACCGTCTCCGCCCAGTCGGGCTTGCTGATCTTTCTCAATTTGGCGTCTGCGAATCCTTCCAGCGTAGGGTGAACGGCGTCGTCGGCACAGCGGCTGATGATGGTTCCAAACACCCCTTCCTGGCTTTGCAGGATATGCAGATTGCAGCCGACGGTTTCCCTGAATTCCACGGTCATGTCGTCGGGAGCCTCCAGAGTGTAGAGTCCTCCGGGATCTTTGACTTCCCTGGCCCCGGCTGTGGTCGAAAGAGCCAGGATCAGCACCAGGACCAGGAGTCAATCGGGGAGTCCGGAACCGCAGCATGACGTCCTCCTTGTCCGATGAGTTCAGAGCCCGGAGGGTTGCGGCGGACCCTTACCTGGTTCCGAAAACGGGACGGAAACGACCTTCCGTTGGGGTTTCCGACGACGGGTGCGGCGGCCATGGCTGCCGCCGCACTCCGCCCGGATGAGCAGGCGGTCGACTGCGGGTCAACAGAAAGCTTCCTCAGTGAGCCTTTAAGCGGGGTTCAGCCCGAAGAAGAAACAGGGCCACGTTCGTTGACAGCACATCCGGGCAGCGCCTCACGTTGCGATGCCGCTTCCGGGTTCTTTGGCGAGGCGCCGGGCCCGAAGCGCCCGCCTTTTCAGGATCACCTGGTAGCCGGTCAGAAGCAGGAACAGGCCGAATCCCACGTAGTTGACCGTGTCGTCGGCCCAGATCAGGAGAGCCGTGGCCGCGCCCTGCAGGACGGTTTCCGGCCAGCTCAGCGCTACCAGGAAAAACCGCTCCAGGCACACCACAAAGGCGGTGATGGCCAGGGTGGTGAAGATCACGGTCTCCACCACCTCCCAGGTCGGCCCGTTCAGCAGCAGCGGGTGGTAGGCCATGACCACCGGCATGATGTAGAGGCCTTTGGCGAGCTTCCAGGAGGTGAAAGCGGTGCGCATGGGGCTGGAGCCGGCAATGCCCGAAGCGGCAAAGGACTCCAGCGCCACCGGCGGCGTCACGTTGGCGTCCTGGCTGTACCAGAAAACGATCATGTGGGCCGTCAGCAGCGGGATCCCCAGGTCCATGAGGCCGGGCCCGGCCAGGATGATCAGCACGATGTAGGAGGCCGTGACCGGCAGGCCCATGCCCAGCAGCAGCGAAGTGATGGCGATCAGGGCCAGGGCCAGCAGGGGGATGCCCTGGGACAGGGAAACCACGAAGGAGGAAAACCGCAGCCCGGTGCCGGTGAGGTTCACGACCCCCACGATGATGCCGGCCGCGGCGCAGGCCACCGCCACCATCACCGCGTTGCGCGCACCCTGCTCCAGGGTCTTGAGCAGGGTGCGGAAGGAGATCCGCGATCGCTTGCGGAACAGGGCCGTGATGTACACCGCGATCACGGCGATGAAGCCGGCCATCATGGGGCTGTAGTTCATGATCAGGACGGTGATCAGGATGGCCACCGGCACCAGGAAATGCATTCCGGTCTTGAGGGTCTCGACGAGGTTGGGCAGCATTTCCTTGGGCTGGCCCCAGATCCCTTCCTTCTGGGCCTCGATGTGGACAAAGAGGATCACCGAAAAAAAGTAGAGCACGGCCGGGATGAAGGCGATCTTGATGATCTCCACGTAGGGCGTCTGGGTGAACTCGGCCATCAGGAAGGCCCCGGCCCCCATGATGGGCGGCATGAGCTGGCCCCCGGTGGAAGCGGCCGCTTCCACCGCCGCCGCCACATGCGGGCGGTAGCCGATCCGCTTCATCATCGGGATGGTGAACGAGCCCGTGGCCACCACGTTGGCCACCGCGCTCCCGGCCACCGACCCCAGAAAACCGCTGGCCACCACCGCTGTCTTGGCAGGCCCGCCCGAGAAGCGGCCGGTGATGGAGTAGGAGAAGTTGATGAAGAAGTTCCCGGCCCCGGTCTTGTCCAAGAAAGCGCCGAAAAGGATGAAGATGAACACGAAGGTGGAGGCGACTCCCAGGGGCAGGCCGAAAACGCCCTCGGTGGTCAGGGACAGGGTGGTGGCCATGCGCTCCACGGTGTACCCCTTGTGGACCAGCAGCTCCGGCATGTAAGGGCCGAAATAGCCGTAGAGCAGAAACACCGTGGCGATGGAGGTCAGGTTGAGGCCGATGACCCGCCGGGTGGCCTCCAGCACCAGCAGCACCAGCGCAATGCCCACGGTCACGTCCCACTGGCTCCAGTCGCCCTGGCGCTCGAAAATGCCTTCGAGATCAAAAAAAATATAGGACCCCACCGCCAGGGTGACGGCGGTGAGGGTGAAGTCGATTCCCCACGAGAACTTTCTCAGGCCGGGTCGGTCACCCTTGTAGGTCGGCCGGCTCAGAAACGTCATGACCAGGATGCAGGTCAGGAAGATGGAGCGGTGCATCATGGCCGTCATGGCCACGATGCCGGCCGAGTAAAGCAGGTAGAGGCTGAGCAGAATGCCGATCAGGCCCACGAACTTCGACACGCCGCCCTCGAAACCGGAAACAGGTCCTTCCCGGAACACGTGGTCGCTCATGGGCTACCCCTATGGTGGAACGAACCGGCCGTGCGGCTTGCTGCAGCGCTCCGGCACGACCGCACCGGTCTCGACGGCCACGCGCAGGCGCTTCCCGGCCCAGACCGGGCTGAGCCTGATTTCCCGGCCCCGGTAGAGCAGGGTGTGATCCACTGCGGGCGATCCCACCCGCAGCACGAAGGATCCCAACCGTTCGTGGATGTCGCGGATCCAGGTCCAGCGGCCGTCATGCTCCAGCCGGCCGCGACCCGGCCAGTGCCCCATGCCGGCCCCGAACATCTTGAAATAGGTGGCCCGCAGGGTCAGGCAGCCTTCCTCATCCAGCCCGAAGATCTCAAAGACCGGCGTCCGGTCTACGGAATGGATGTAGCGGATGGTGAAGGTTTCGCCCGGGTCGAGCGGGAGCCTCAGGACTTCGGTGCCGGCGGGCAGTTCCCGGCACACCAGGTCGTGCACCTCCCCGGCCGCGCCCATCAAGGGGCCGGGCCCCAGCAGCAACCCCGCGGTCAGCCAGCAGAGCAGTCTCGGCACTTGCCCTAACCCCCTCTGCCTCGGCATCCCCGGCCCCCACACTGATCGCGCGGGGACCAGGGGCCCTGCAAGGCCGGGGGTCACACCCTGAGAGCCTTATCAGCTCTTGGGGATCAGTCGCTCGGAAACATCCAGCCCCTTTTCCTTGAAGTACTTGATGGCGCCCGGGTGGAGCGGGATCGGGGAGAACTTCACCGCGTTTTCCGGGGTGGTGTCACTGGCGCCCGGGATAGATCTTCATGAGATAGTCCTGTTGATCGTAGACCGCCTTGACCAGGTTGTAGACCAGGTCGTCGGGCAGGGAACGGGTGCAGATCACCACGTTCCAGACCGAGATGGTGGGCACGTCCTGGTCCACGCCGTTGTACATGCCCTTGGGCAGCACCGTGGAGGCATAGTAGCCGTAGGCCGAGGTCACCTTCTTGATCTCTTCCTCGCTGAAAGGGATGGCCCGGATCTCGTGGGTGGTGGAAAGGTCCATGATGGATGATGTGGGCGGACCGACCGACCAGATGCCCGCGTCGATGGTGCCGTCCTTCAGGGCGTTGGCGTTTTCCACGAAGGAGAGCCGCTTGACGTCAAAGGATTCGTAGGGCAGGCCGATGGCCTTGAACACCAGGTTGGTCTTGTACTCGGTGCCGCTGCCCGGGGAACCGACCGACACGCGCTTGCCCTTCAGATCCTGGAGGCTCCGGATGTCCGACTTCTTGAGCGCCACCACATGGTACAGGTTCTGATACATCATGAACATGCCGGCGATATTCTGGGGCTTGCCGTCGAAACGGCCGATGCCGAAGTAGGCCTCGTAGGCCACGTCACCCATCACCTCGCCGATGACGGTTTCGCCCTTGTGGGCCAGCTTGATGTTCTCCACCGAGGCCCCGGTCACTTCGGCCACGGCGCGGACGCCCTTGACGTATTTGGTCCAGATCTCCGCCAGGCCGCCGCCGTAGGGGTAGTACACCCCGCCGGTGCCGCCGGTGCCGATGGAGATAAACTGGGTGCCGGCCAGGGCCGGCCCGACCAGCACGGCGCACAGGACAATGAGGCAGATGAAACCGCCCGCCAGGGTTCTTGCTTTACGTCCTCTCATAGCGTCTCCTCCTTTTGCAATTTGAGGGTAGAGGGTTAACACTGCACCGCCTGCTGCGTTGCTCGGGCTATTCGCTCAGGGTCTTCACCACTACCAGCATTTTTTTCGACATGGCATCGGTATCCATGAAGGGCAGCTTGGCGGTTTCAACCTTGCCCGGCTCGATCACCGGCGGCTTGCCTTTGAGCGGCAGGAGCTGCCCGACGGCCTTGTCCAGGTCCAACAGGAAAATGTTGGCGCGGAAGCGCAGAGGTTTGTCGGCAACGTTCTTGACCCCCAGGGTGATGTTGAGAGCCGGCTTGTCCGCAAAATCCCCCAGGGCGCACGCAAACTCGGTTACCTGGGCTTCCGGCGTGATCTGCCACGCGATCTCGGCCGGGCACTTGACCTCCAGCCCCGGCGGTTGGCTCTTGGGCTGGCCGGCGCACCCCGGCAGCAAAGCCCCGACGAGACACACCACCACAATCGCAACCCACGGAAATCTCCTCGTTGCAGTCATGTCCACACCTCCTGTTTCTGGATGTTCTGGAAAGCGGCTCTGAAAGAGCGCAAAGGAAAGGGAGAACAGACCTACCTGGATCACCCTTAACAAAGCCTGGCGCCGGCTGTCAACGGGATTTTCGGCGGTTGATTTTTTGGCCGGATTTTCTAGGATCAACCTCTCCCGGCCCTGCCGGTCGGGAGGCCATCGGCGAGTGGAGGATCAGGCTCATGCCCCTGGACGAACTGCTTCCCAAAGCCGCCCGGCTTTTCCCGGACAAAGAGGCGGTGGTGTGCGGAAATCAGCGCATGACCTACCGGACCTTTGCCGAGCGCGTCTGGCGGCTCAGCCACGGGCTGAGGAGCCTGGGTGTCGAACGCCGCGACCGGGTGGCCATCCTCCACGAGAACTGCCACGTGTTCCTGGAGGCCTATTTCGCGGCGGCCCACCTGGGCGCCATTCTGGTGCCCCTCAACTTCCGGCTCTCCTCGCGGGAGATCGCCATGATTCTGGCCGACAGCGGGGCCCGGCTGCTCATCGCCCAGGACAAGTTCCGCGACAGGGCCGAGGGCCTGACCTCCCAGGTGAGCGCTCTCGAGGAAATCCTCTGGACCCAGCGCCGGGAAGACCCCGGGGGGCCGGCCGGCTGCGACTACGAGGCGCTGCTTCGGGCCCAGCCCGCAACCCCGCCCCCCGATCTCGCCATCGCCGATGACGAAGTGGCCCACCTCTACTACACCAGCGGCACCACCGGCCGGCCCAAGGGGGTCATGCTCACCCACAAAAACGTCAAAAGCCATGCCCTGGGCACCATCGCCGAGTTGCACCTCACCGACGCGGACCACTGGTTCCACGTGGCCCCGCTCTTTCACCTGGCCGATGCCTGGGCCACCTTTGCCGTCACCTGGGTGGGCGGCAAGCACGTGGTGCTGCCCGTTTTCGATGCCGCCGAGACCCTCCAGGCTCCTGCAGGAGGAACGGATCACGCTCACCAACCTGATCCCCACCATGCTCAACATGATGATCAATCACCCGGATGTCGGCCGCTACGACTACTCCAGCCTGCGGGTGCTGCTGAGCGGCGGGGCGCCCATCGCCCCGGAAACGGTCCGCAAGATCATCGAGGCCTTCCGCTGCGACTACATCCAGACCTACGGCATGACCGAGACCAGCCCCTACCTGACCCTGTCCATCCTCAAGGACCATCTCAAGCGCCTCCCCCGGGAGGCCCAACTGGGATTCAAGGCCAAGCACCGGGCGGGAATTCGTGAGCGTCAGCCCTCAAGGTGGTGGACGAGCAGGGCACGGAGGTGGCCCGCGACAACCGGCAGGTCGGGGAGATCATCGTCAAGGGCGACACCGTGACCCCGGGCTACTGGAACCTGCCCGAAGAAACGGCCAAGGCCATCCGCGACGGCTGGCTCCACACCGGCGACCTGGCGGTGATCGACGAGGAACGCTACGTCACCATCGTGGACCGCAAAAAGGACATGATCATCACCGGCGGCGAGAACGTCTACTCCACCGAGGTGGAGAACGTCCTGTACATGCACCCGGACATCCTGGAGGCGGCCGTGATCGGCGTGCCTGACCCCCACTGGGGCGAGGCAGTCAAGGCCTGTGTGGTGTCCAAGCCGGGGAGAGAGCTGACCGCGGCGGAGGTCATCGCCTTCTGCAAGGAGAACCTGGCCCACTACAAGGCGCCCAAGAGCGTGGACTTCCTGGAAGCGCTGCCCCGAACCGGTTCCGGCAAGATCTACAAGAAGGGCCTCCGGGACCCCTACCTGAAGTGATCGGCCGGTCCCTTGACGATCGGCGTTTCGTGCTTACTCAATCTCCAGTGGTGCTTGCTCGAACTGATGCCACAATTGCCAGGTCAGGATCGGTCTGTCTGCCTCGGGGGCTTTTCTCGGGTTCCCAGAGCTCCCGGGCTGGTGGCTTCAGCGACTTACCTGCGGGGGAGTCGCCCCTCCCGAAAGTCACCCTGCGAAAAGCCCCGAGGCAGACGAGCGCGACGCCCGCGGGCAGTTTTGGCCTGAACACGGATGTCGGTGGACGGATAATTTTGAAGAGGTGACATCATGGGAAACTGGTTCCGGACGACCCTCCTGCTGGGGTTGATGACGGCCTTGATCGTGTTCATCGGCAGCCTGTTCGGCGGTCAGCAGGGGATGATCCTGGCTTTTCTGCTGGCCATCGCCATGAATTTTTTCAGCTACTGGTTCTCCGACAAGCTGGTCCTCAAGATGTACCGCGCCCGGGAGGCGGACCCGGCGGATTTCCCTGAGCTGCACGACATGGTGCGGCAGCTCGCCGAACGAGCGGGGCTGCCCATGCCGCGACTCTGTGTCATCCCCAACGACACCCCCAACGCGTTTGCCACCGGCCGCAACCCCGAACACGCGGTGATCGCCGTCACCGACGGGCTGCTCAAGCGGATGAAGCGCGAGGAACTCATGGGGGTGCTGGCGCACGAGCTGGGGCATGTCCGCAACCGCGACATCCTGATCGGCTCCATCGCCGCCACCCTGGCCGGCGCGGTGATGATCCTGGCCAGCATGGCGCGCTTTGCTTCCTTTTTCGGAGGCGGTTCCCGGGACAGGGAGGGCGGCGGATTCGGCGCCATCGGTCTGATCGCGATGTCCATCGTGGCCCCCCTCGCGGCCATGCTGATCCAGATGGCCATCAGCCGGTCGCGGGAGTACCACGCCGACGCCTCGGGGGCGGAGTTCGCCGGCAGCCCTTATGGGCTGGCCAGCGCGCTGGAAAAGCTGGGCGCCTATTCCAAGCGGCTGCCCATGC
The DNA here is from genome assembly GCA_963704245.1 of uncultured delta proteobacterium. Lineage (GTDB taxonomy): Bacteria > Desulfobacterota > DSM-4660 > Desulfatiglandales > Desulfatiglandaceae > CAVPHJ01. The sequence goes on along the minus strand of CAVPHJ010000010.1, from coordinate 27,535 downwards.
AGGCCAGCCCCGCGACCGCGCACATGTTCATCGTCAACCCCCTGTCGGCCGGCAGCCTGATGCACCTTTTCTCGACCCATCCGCCGCTCGAAGAACGGATCGCCCGGCTTCGCGGCCGCGGATCCGCTTCTCCGCCGCCCCCGCCTGCCGCGAAAGGCGGACGACGGGAAGCGCAGGCGACCTGGGAGCGGCTTTCGGGGTGATGGCCGGTTCAGGGACCGAAGACCATGCCTTGCAGGAGGGGGTTCGCGCTCCCTGCCACCCGTTCCTTCATGGCGCTCACGTACTCGGGCCGGATGCCCTCCCGCCAGCGGGGGTAGCCTCCCCGCCAGACGTAGCCGACGAGTTCCTGGAACACCTGCCGGCTGAAGCCATAGCGGCCGATCGCGGCCCGCCGCCCGCCCGCTGCCACGCAAAAGGGGACGCTGACCGGCAGGGCGCGGCGCTTCAGCAGGGCCAGCAGAAGGTCACGGTTGCGGGAACCCTCGGGTTTCTGTCTGAACTCCGCGGGCCGGTCGGGAAAAGGGAAGTGCCGGTAGACCTGGCCGATGAACCCGGTGAAGCGAACGCCGTGGATGGCGCCCATGAGGTCTCCAACCTCTTCCGGGTCCGGGATCTCGCGGATTGCCCAGTTCTCTTCAACAGCCTCCCCGGATTCCAGGCGCGCCAGCTGTTCGATCCGGCTGCAGAAAAAATCGGCAAAGAAAAAATACCGTTCCAGCAGCAGCAGGTCGGTATCGACGTTGAAAAACCCGAAGGCCACCGGTCCATGGCTGAGCGACTCGAAAGCAAGCGGCATGGGTTGACTCCTTAGCCGACCCGGCGTCGCAATATGGCTCCGTTCAGCCGGCCGTTCCCGGCATTTTCACGATTGCGCTGATCCGGGTTTGACAGAGCAAGGTCGTTTGGTTATCTTATAAAATTCGGCGCGTCTGACCGGCTCTCTCTCTGATGGTGCATCCATGGAGCGCCGGCGCGCGGCAGATCCCGTAAGGAGAGGCTACATGAATTCCGAGAATCCCAACTGGCGTTTTTCCGGGGCTTCCAAGTATGTCCTGGACGACGAACTGGCCAAGATCGTGAACATCTCCATGGCGCTCGAAATGCCCCTGCTGCTCAAGGGTGAACCGGGCACCGGCAAGACCATGCTGGCCCACGCCATCGCCGAGGCCCTCAGCATGCGTCTGATCGTGCTGAATGTCAAATCCAGCATGAAGCTGGTGGAGGCCCTCTACCAGTACGATACCCTCACCCGGCTGAATGACAGCCGCTTCGGGGACTCGAGCCGGGATGTAAGCAATATTGAAGATTACATAAAAATGGGTAAAATCGGACAATCCTTCGTGTCCGAGGAACGGGTGGTCCTGCTCATCGACGAGATCGACAAGGCCGACACGGATTTCCAGGACGACATGCTGGACGTGCTCGATCAGATGGAGTTCGACATCATCGAAATCGACAAGACCATCCGGGCCAAGTGCCGGCCGGTGATCGTGATCACCTCCAACGCCAAGAAAGACCTCTCCGACCCCTTCCTCGGCCGCTGCAATTTTCACCACATCGCCTTTCCCGAACCCGAGATGATGCGCCAGATCCTGGAGGTCCATTTCCCCGACATCAGCCGGGAGCTCATGGATCACACGGTGGCCGCCTTCTACCGGATGCGGGAGTTCAGGGGGGTGGAGAAAAAGCCCGCCACGCGGGAACTGCTCAACTGGATTCGGGCCTTGAAGGCCGATCCGGATTTCCGGGTCAAGGACCTGGTCAAGGGCGACATCCCCTACCTGGGGGTGCTTTTCAAGAAAAGCCCGGACTACGCCGTCGCCCGCAATTCGGTGGCGAGGATGAGATTGTAACCGGCATCGGGTTTCAGGTGAGGGCATCATGCGGAATGCGGATCGAAAGCCGACAGCGTTCGATCCTCGGCCGAAGCTGAATTCGGCCTCAAGTCTTCGGGCGTAAGCTAGGGACAAGGAGAGCGAATAGACGAAATCGGTGTCGATTTCGCCTTCAGTTTCGAATTGATCTTCTCTTGAGCCCTGGGCCTTGCACCCCACCGAGCGAAGCGAGGTGTCCTTGTTCACCCAGTTTTTCTTTCTGCTGCGAAAGGTCGGCATCCCGGCCACCCCCACCTCTTTTCTCAGGCTGCAGAAGGCCCTGAGCATGGGGCTGGTGACCTCCCTCAGCGACTTCTACACCGCGGCCCGCGCCATCCTGGTCAAGAGCGAGCGCTACTTCGACCTCTACGACCAGGTCTTTGCCCACCACTTTCAGGGCGCGGAGCTCAAGGACCCGGAGGAGTTCGAGCTGTCCGAATTCGCCCGCAACCTGCTGGAGCAGTGGCTGAAGGACCCCAAGACCGTGGCCGATGCCCTCGGGGTGGACGAGGAGACGCTTCAGAAACTGAGCCCGGAGGAACTGCTCCAGTACTTCCTGGACCGGCTCAAGGAGCAGACCGGGGAGCATCACGGCGGCAGCAAGTGGATCGGCACGGGGGGAACCTCGCCGGTCGGCCACTCGGGTTATCACCCGGGCGGCATGCGGGTCGGCGGGGCCTCACGCAACAAGTCGGCGGTCAAGGTGGCCATGGACCGGCGGTACAAGGACTACTCCCAGGAGGGACCGCTCACTCACGCCCAGATGGGCGAAGCGCTCAAGCGGCTGCGGAACATGGTTCCGGTCGGGCCCCGGGACGAGGTCAACATTGACGAGACCATCTACCAGACCATGAAAAACGCCGGTGAGATCGAGATCGTCTTCGAGCGCAGCCTGAAGGACCGTCTGAAGGTGATCCTGGCCATCGACAACGGCGGCTGGTCCATGGACCCCTATATCGAGGTGGTTCAGACGCTTTTCAACTACGCCCGCGACCAGTTCAAGGACCTCAAGACCCTCTTCTTCCACAACACGATCTACGACACCCTCTGGGAAGACCCCCCCCGGATCCGCAAGCCCCTCAAGGTGGAAGAGCTGATCCGGCTGGACCCGGAGACCCGCTTCATCGTGGTGGGGGATGCCAGCATGGCCCCCTACGAGCTCATGGCCACCGACGGCTCCATCCACATCGAGGAGCGCTCGGGCAAGCCGAGCCTCGAGCGTCTCAAGTTCATCGCCAAGACCTTCCGCCACTCCGTCTGGCTGAACCCGGTGATGGCCCACGAGTGGCCCTACACCCGGAGCATCGGCGTCGTCCGCGAGATCTTCCCCATGTTCGAGCTGACCATCGACGGCCTGGAGCAGGCGGTGGGCCACATGATGAGCCGCAACTAGGGTCTGTTTGCACATGCCTCGAGTCTCAATTATCCGTCATCGACCTTACACTCCCCTCGTGACTAAGCATTAGACTCAAAGAGATCTCTCATCAGCACGGAGACGTCAGCCAGTTTTTCCATTTCGGCCACCTGCTCGACGAGCCGATGGATCGCGCCGGTGCCAGGTGGGCGAACTGCTGCTTCTGCGCATTTGAGGACCTTGGCAGCGCAAGCTTCATAGCTCAGGGGACGATGCGGGCTACCCAGCGGAAACTCGATCTCGCCGTCCACCGCTACCCCATCCTGTTTTGTGATCTCAAGCCGGGTCCTGCCCAGCACTGAATCGGTTCTCATCACCGGGTCGGGTTCCACCTCGACCCGACCAGCCAGCTCAGTGATTCCGGGATCCTGAAACAAGGCCGGGTCCAACTCTGCCAGGAACATATCCCCTCGCGCGAGAGCAACCGCCACCGTGTACTGCAGGGAAAACTGGGCTGTTACGACGGAATCAGGCCGGATCCTCTTTTCACGCGGGAAAGCAACCAGATTGTGGATTTCCGGGCTGGTCCGAATCCTGACCTCCCGAACAGTGAGGGGATCAATGGAATATCTCGCGGCCAGTTGCAATGCCAGATCAATGGCCGGGTGGGTAGCCCGGCAGGATGAAAACGGCTTCATCGTGATGCGTTCGCCGTAGAATTCCCGGCCCAGATTCTCGCTCAGGAACTCCAGCCGTGGCTCCGGCTCCCAAACACGGAGGAAGCCCCAACGTCCCAGCAGAAAATCCCGCGCTCCGGTGAAGCCCTTTTCTGCCAGCAGTCCGGAAACCAGAGCACCTTGAGCCACGATCCCCTGTTGCAGCCGGAGCGACAGGGCTCCGTCCAGCGCGCACTGCCCGTCTCCCACGGCGTGGGAAAACGCAATCCCCAGCGCATGCTGCGCCCGCCCTGAATCGAGCTTCAAGGCACGCGCGACCGCTGCCGCCGGCCCAAAAATCTTGAAAAGGTTGTTGCGGCCGGACTGCATGGCATTTTCACGCAGTGCGAGTCCCAGCCGAATGATCAGATCCTGCCCCACGGCCAAGGAAGCCAGGAATTCCCTGCCGGAGAGCTCCCCCCTCGATTCGGCGAGCGCCAACAGCGCGGGAACCGTCGAGGCTGAGGGGTGGACCGGCAGAAAATCCACGCAGTCGTCTATTTCCAGCGCCCGGGCCATGGAGCCATTGCACCAAGCCGCGGCAGGGGCGGGCAACCTCTTCCCGAAGGCCATCAGCGTGGCTTCCGGGGCGCCGCCCCAGCCGGAAGCGAGATCCACCAGCGTGGAAATCCCCGGGGCGGAGGAACCCGCCAGCATTGCACCCAGCGTGTCCAGGGTGCTTCGCCTGCGCCGCTGATACGGCGGCCGGAGTCACATCTTCAAATCGTGCGCTGGCCACGTGCCGCGAAATTTCAGCCGACAAGGTATCCACGGTTACCCACCTCCCAGGAGAGCCTTCTCATCAGTAACGCATCATCGGTACAGTTGCTCGATCCTTGACGAGGTCCAGGATTCGATTGTAAACCGCATCAAAAGACTCCTCCGAGGCCTGGAAATACTGGACTCCGTCCCGGACCGTCACCCGCTGCAAAGCCTCGACCATCTTCAGCGTCTCCAGCACGTGGGCCGCCACGGCTGTCCCGGCACGCTCCACGATTGTGCGGCCGAGAAGGAAGTGGTCCCAGTGACCGTGGGAGATGACCAACAGGTCTATATCGCTGAGCGAGTAGCCGGCGATTCTCAGGCCTTCGTTCAACTCTTTTTCGCTCAGGTCCGGCGGCAGGACTCCGATCTCGGAGGGAACGGGGCGGTTGAACCAGGAGTAGAGTCTCGTCTGTACCACCCGGGTCGGCAGCCCGGTATCCAGGAGAACCAGAGCACCGCTGTCAACGAGATACACATGAGTGGCACCGGGCCCCACGTCCTCGGGGCAGAAGAGCGTGATTCGGGTGATTTGAATCTTCTTGCCGGCCAGCCGGTAGCGGCGGACACCCCCACTGCCCCATTGCAGGTTCTCTCGGAGTGTTTCATGGATCCACATTCCGCAGCCGGTTACCAACGCCACCCCTTGTTCAGACCCGTTTGGACCGGCCCACCCAGAACGGTTCGCGCAGAACGTGCTTCATGACCTTGCCGGCGGCGTTTTTCGGAAGTTCGTCCATGAACACGACCTTCTTCGGTCTCTTGTATCCGGATATCCGTCCGGCACAGTACTCGATGATTTGGGCTTCGCCTAGAGGAGGTCTCCCGGAAGGCACGACCACAGCGCAAACCGATTCGCCCCAGATGTCGTCCGGGATGCCGATGACGGCTACTTCGCGGACACCCGGCTGACTGCTGATCACGTCTTCTATTTCCTTGGGATAGATGTTCTCGGCGCCACTGATGATCATGTCTCTCGACCGACCCACGATCGTGAAGTAACCATCTTCTTCCACCTGGGCCTGGTCCCCCGTCCAGATCCACCCCTCTTTGATCGTTTCCCGGTTCGCTTGCTCATTCCCGTGATAGCCGATCATCCCCAGGGGTCTCTGCGGCGAGATGATTTCGCCTACCTCTCCCACCGCCACTTCCTCTCCTCCCGGATCCACGACGCGGATTTCCGCATGGAACATTTCGCGCCCCGTGCAATGGGAGCGTGCTATATGATCCTCCGGTCTGAGCACGGAAAGCATCCCGGTTTCCGTCTGGCCGAACCACTGGTAGAACCCGGCGTCGAACAGTTCGCGAGACGCTGCCAGAACATCGGGGCTGATGGGCGAGGAACCGTACCAGATCTTCTCCATGCTGGTAACATCGTATCTCTCTTTCTTGGGGTGGTTCGCCAGCATGGCCAGCTGGGTCGGCACCCACAAGACCATGCTGATCCGGTAGCGGGCCACTGCGTCCAGGACCTGATCCGGATCAAATCCGCGGCCCATGATCACTGCCGTGTTGCCCATCATCAAGGTGGGCTGCAATTGCCCGTTCAGCCCCCCGTTGTGAAAGAGCGGCATTCCGACCAGGGCGATCTCGCTCCCGGTCATGCCGCCCTCGATGATCAGGCCGGTATAGGTCCTGAAATAGGCGTCATGGGACAACAGCACCCCCTTGGGAAACCCCGTTGTGCCGCTGGTGTACATGATCACAGCGGGGGAATCCGGGTCTACGATCAGCGGCGGGTCCTGGCTCGGACGGCCTTCCATCAAACCCGCTAGCGTGAGTCCGTGCTCCATTCTCTCGCCCGAAAGAGCGACAGGACGGGGGGGCTGCCGGAATTCACCCCGCGCCTCCTCGATCAGCGCGGGGAACTCGGGGCCGTGGAATAAGACCGAAGGTTCGGCATCGTTCACCACGTAGGTCAATTCCGCTTTCTTGTACCGGAAATTGATCGGAACCAACACCGCACCACATTTGGCAGCCGCATAGTTTACGATGGCAAATTCCAGGCAGTTCTCGGCGAGCAGCGCCACGCGGTCTCCGGGCGCGACACCCAATGCCATCAAGCCGTTCGCCAGTTTGTTGGCGGAGGCATTGAGCTGCTCAAACGTGAGAGCCTGATCCCCCATGATGAGGGCTTTTTTGTCCGGATGGCGTCTGGCATTCAGGCGCGGGATGTCTCCAAGAACCTGCATCGCAACCCCCTTTTCTCGTACTCAATCAGGATCTTTAAGCACACCGTGAAAGACGAATTTCAGGATGTTTTCGCTGATCTCCGGCGGGGACAGGCGGCCTCCTTCACGATACCACGAAAAAAACGAGTTGATCATGCCGAACATGCTGAAGGCCACGACCGCATGATCGATCGTGTTCATCCTCCCCTCAGCAGCCAGCCTCCTCAGCTGTTCCCGATACAGGTCATAGACTCGCCGCTGATTATTGCGGGTGACCAGAAGTCGTTTGCCCCTCAGCTGGTGGTTGTCAACCGACACGATATGGGCTTCCTCCTTGCGCTTCAGGCTGAAATGCAGCATGTGGGCCGTCAGCATCTCCCGGAGACACTCGAGCGGATCAGAAACCCGCTCTCTGATCTCCGTAAGCGCGCGGATCAGCTCGGTGGACGCACTTTGGATGACTTCGAAGAGCATCTCCTCCTTGTTCCGAAAATAATGATACAGAACGGACGTGCTCACCCCGGTATGGTTTCCGATTTCCCGGATGGATGTGTTGGCGTAGCCTCTCTCGGAAAACAACTTAATGGCCGTCCGCAGAAGAAGCTCACGGGTCTTTTTGGATCGCGAACTCATCCTGTTTCCCCCGCAGATCCTCTGTAACCGGAAACCCGTCTTTGTTTTGCAAGCCGCGGCCATGCTGCTGCACCTTCCTGCAGCACAAGAGTCATCTTGTTCGTCGCCGAGGGTTTCATCAGCAGAGACTTCGATGATATCCCGCTGCCTCCAAGACCCGGATGAAAGTCGATCTTCCTACTCTCCAGAAAAGCGCGCGCACGATCCAGGGCTTCAACCCGGATCACGACATGATGCAGTCCCACCCGCTGGCCGCTGAAGGGAACTCCCGCTCCCTTATCGGCCGGCGGCATTTGCATGAGGACGAGATCCACCCCGCCGACTTGCAGAACGGCGATGGGTTCTCCGAATTCGCTCGCGAAGAATATTTCTCTCTTTTCGATCTCAAGGGCGTCAGCGTAGATCTCGGCTGCCGCCGCTGCACTGTCGACGAATATCCCAACGGCCAGGATTTCAACAGCGCCGACCCCTGAAACCGGAGTTTCCGCCATGCGCCCGGATATGGATGTCTGGCTCCCGCTCGGCTCCGCTGTCCCCTCTATGAGTTCCACCAGAACCCCGCAGAACCCAGCCGGATGCAGAAAAGCGGCCTTGCAGCCAAGCACAGAAATGGGTTCTGCGTTGATTGGGGGAAAGCGCTTCCGTTTCAAACTCTCCAGCGTTTCAACGATGTCGTCCACTCGAAAGGCGAGGTGATGAAGTCCTTCACCCCGCTTCTGCAGGAAACCCGCAATCAGGCCGCGGGCATCCGACGGTTCCATGTATTCGAACTCCACATCTCCAACTTTGACCATCCAAGCCCGCATGCCATATTCCGAGGATTCCAGCACGGCTCCAGGTTTGGCACCCAGAAGATGAATCAGTTCTTGTCCGGATTTTGCGCCGTCCCGGACTGCAACCCCGATTTCCGCCAGGCTGGTGATCATCGAAAGCCTCCCACATAGGAATCAGGTCGATAAGATGGCCACGGTGCAGGACTTGGTGTCCCCTTCCTTGTCTCCTCCCATGCATTGAGCCAGCCCGACCCTCGCTCCCTCGACCTGACGCTTGCCGGCTTCATGCCGCAACTGGGTCACGACTTCATGGATCTGTGCCAGGCCGGTGGCCCCGACCGGATGTCCACGGCTGAGCAATCCGCCCGAGGGATTGATCGGAATACGCCCGCCCAACGCGGTTTCACCCTGGGTGACCAGTTCGGCTCCCTCGCCGATGGGACAAAGCCCCATGGCCTCATAATGCAGAATCTCACAAATGGTGAAGGCGTCGTGGCATTCGGCCAAATCCAGATCCTGGGGACCGAGGCCGGCTTTCTCGTAGGCCGTCCGGCACGTTCGGTAGTCCGTTTCCCATCGGATCTGATCCTGAGGGTTTTCATAGTTGCCCGTTTGGAGGACTGCGGCCTTCACACCCACCGCCCGGCCCAGACGCTTGGCCACCGCACCGCTGGCGAGGACAACCGCCGCTGCGCCGTCCGCATTGGGGCAGCACATCAAGCGGGTGAAGGGATCTGCGATGAGAGGCGAGGCCAGGACATCCGCGACCGTGATCGGATCACGAAACTGGGAATACGGGTTCAAGCTGGAATGCCGCCGGTTCTTCACCGCTACCAGTGCCAGTTGTTCGGCAGTGGTGCCAAACTCGGCCATATAACGAATGGCCCTCAGGGCAAAGCTGGCCGGAGTGACCCGACCCAATTGCGTATCGAGTTCGGATTCTCCCGAATTGAGCAGACCCAGCTGTGGCACATACATCTTTTCCGCCCCGACGGCGAGTGCGATTTCAACCTGGCCTGCCGCGACCGCGTTGTAGGCCAGATAAAAGGCGGTGGAACCGGAAGTGCAGGCATTTTCCACATTGACCACCGGGATTCGGTTGATGCCTACACTCCAGAAGACGTTTTGACCAATTGTGAAATCACCAAACAGGCGCCCGGCGAAACCATTGGAAAAAAAACCGATTTCAACCTGTTTGGGACTTAACTCCGCATCCTTCAGTGCCGAATAGGTCGACAGAGACCCCAATTCGATGAGCGACTTCTCAGGATGTTTACCAAAGGGAACCATTCCCACGCCCACCACATTCACGCTGGCCATCAGAAGCCCTCCCTCCTCAGCTCTTTTCTGCGGGCGTGAAGTAGGGTCGCAACCGGACGTTACCCTGCCCGTCATGCCCCAAAGGCCCCACCGCCAACTTCACTTCCAAGCCGATTCTTAGCTGCGCAAGCGTATCGGGATCGAACAGCCCAAAGACCCGCAGACCGCTCTCGGTCAGATCGACATATACCACCCCATAAGGAGAAGGAAAGCCGAGCGGTGGTTTGATTCTCACTACCGTGTAGCTGTAGATGCTGCCACCCGATCCCACCACCCTTTGCTCGGTCCGGCCTAGGCAATTCGCACAGTATGGGCGCCGGGGGAAAGCATAGCGCTCGCATCCCGGGCAGTATCCCCCGAGAAGTTGGGGGTAGGGCCCACCATCAGGCGGCAGAGTGAATAGACCGGGCACCACAGGCGCCAATTCATTCATTTTCGTGTCCATTGACTGGAGGCTCCCATATCGTCTCAGCGTTTCAATTCGTAGCCGGCCTTTTCACGGTCCCAGGTCGTCGAGGTGATCCCTTCTTCGCGAAGCCGATACTTCTGTATCCGTTCGGTGGGTGTTTTCGGCAGGGAATCCACGATGCGCAAATATCGTGGGACCATAAAATAGGCCATTTTGTCTTCGCAATGGGCGATGAGTTCCTCGGGAGTCATGCTGTGGCCTGGCTTGAGGGCTATGCATACCATCACCTCATCCTCGCTCAACGCGGATTTCACCGGTATCGCTGCCGACTCGAGCACTGCCGGGTGGGCATTGACGACCGCTTCCACCTCATAGGAGGATATGTTCTCCCCTCGACGTCTCAAGGCGTCTTTCTTGCGATCCACAAAATGGAAAAAACCCTCCTCGTCCTCACGCAGGTAATCACCCGTATGAAACCACAGATCGCGCCAGGTCTCGACGGTTTTCTCAGCCATTTTGTAGTATTCTAGAAGTACAGAGTATGCTTTGAGCGGCCGGATGAGGAGTTCTCCGGCTGCACCGGCTTTGACCTGCAGCCCATGATCGTCGACGAGCTTGACCTCGTAGTCCGGCCGGGGTTTACCGCAGGTGCCGGGTTTGTTTTGGGTACGGGGACTCATGAAGGGCAAGCCCATCTCGCTCATGCCGTAGCCTTCCACCAGTCGAAGACCGAAACGCTGCTCAAAGGCTTCAAAGAGGTCCGGCGGGGCACCGCCGCCTATCATGATCCTCAGTGGGTTGTCGGCATCATCCGCCTTGGGCTCCGCCTTGAACAGGATGGGCAGGATGCCGCCGATGTAGTTGAACTCGGTGCACCCATAGCGCCTTACCTCTTCCCAGAAGCGGCTTGCCGAGAACTTCTCGGCCAATACCATTTGCGCCCCGCTCATGAGCGCCGGCATGGTGGAAAGTACCTGGGCATTGCCGTGAAACAGGGGTAGGGCATTATAGAGGCGGTCCATTTCCATGTATTGACCGGCCTCCCAAATCACCTCACCCATGAAAAGGGCATAGTTCTGGGGCATCAGTGCGCCTTTGGAAGGTCCGGTGGTGCCGGATGTGTACATGATCGCATAGGGGTCGGACCAAAGGACATCGGCTTCCTCGAATTTGCCGTCATTGTCAATGATGCGTCTGTAATCCAGTGTCGGCTTTTCCAGGGAAGGAAGTTTGTCCTTCCGATCATCCAGTACCGCTACCTGTTCCACCTTGAAAAGATCTTTGAGAACCGGGGCGAGGCGGTCCAGAAACCCGGCCTCGACCACAATCAGCCGGCAGTCAGCCATATCGATCATGTACGTGAGCAGGTTGCCGCGGTGGGCCGTGTTGATGGGCACCTCCACCGCCCCCAGTTTACTCAGCCCAAACCACAGAAAGATAAACTCCGGACGGTTGCTCAGCATAATGGCCACCTTGTCCCCCTTGGCAATCCCAAGGGACTGAAGGCCGGTCGCCACCTTGTCAGATTCCCGATCGAAATCCTCGTAACCGAAAACCGCGTTCTTGAAACGAAAGAACTCCCGGTTGCCCCACTCAACCACCTTTTGCTTCAGCACCCGGTGAATGACACGTTCCCGAATGAAATCCGACTTCGGCATCATGGTCCTTCCGCTCCGGCTTGAATCCTCTCCTAGAAACCTTCCATTCCTCCGGCAACATGGATCACCTGGCGGGTGACATATTTGGAGTCGTCGGAGACGAGGAAAAGCACCGCATTGGCAATATCTTCGATTTCCCCCATGCGCCGCATGGGGGTCAGTCGCACTATCCTATCCCGGACCGCCTTGTCCAGCATGTGGGTTCGGGGGGTCTCGATCATGCCCGGGGCAATGCAGTTGACATTGATTCCGTAGCGGGCAAGTTCAAGACCGGTAGCCAGGGTCAAGCCCACAACCCCCGATTTGGCTGCCGAATAGTTCGCCTGCCCGACGTTTCCCTTGTAAGCCATGGATGCCGTGTTCACGATCTTGCCGTAGCCTCTCTGCATCATGTGAGGAGCCACTGCCCTGGTGCAGAGGAAAGTGCCTTTGAGGTTCAGATCAATGACAAAATCCCACTGCTCATCCGTCATCCCGGTCAGCAGCGCGTCTCGGATGTCCCCGGCGTTGTTGACCAGGATGTCGATCTGCCCCCACTGCTCAAGCGTTTTCGCCACTAGTTCCTGGACGTCTCTGGTCCGGGTGATATCGGCCCCGTCGGCTAAGGCTTTTCCTCCCTCCCGGGAGATGAGTGCAGCGGTCTCCTGCGCCCGGGTTACATCCACGTCGTTTACCATCACCCGAGCGCCTTCTCGGGCCAGGCGTAACGCCGTTCCTCGGCCCAGGTGTCCCCCGGCTCCGGTGATAATGGCGGCCTTGCTTTCCAGTTTCATCAGCGCCTCTCCAATCGAAATGGGGCTTCTCACGACCCCAGGTACAGATCTTCCACCTGGCCGCTTGCCAGCAACTCCCGGCTTTGACCTTCCAGGGTGACGCGGCCCAGTTCCATGACATACGCCCGATCGGCAATCTTCAAGGCCATGCGAGCGTTTTGTTCGGCAAGAAGAATCGTGTTCCCGTCTTGCTTGAGTTGTCTGATCACCTTGAAGATCTCTCTCACGATCAGCGGAGCCAGTCCGATGGAGGGTTCGTCCATCAGGATGGCTTTGGGTCGTGCCATCAAAGCGCGCGCAATGGTCAGCATTTGCTGCTCCCCGCCCGACAGTGTTCCTGCAGCCTGTCCGCATCTTTCTCTTAACTGGGGAAAGAGAGAAAAAACACGCTCGAAGTCTTCAAGAATGGCGGGGCTGGGTTCCCTGCCGAAACGCAGGTAGGCCCCCAGTTTCAGATTGTCCATGACGGAGAAAGGGCCCAGCAGCCTGCGACCCTCAGGGACGACGGCGACCCCCCGGCGAATGATGTCGGCGGTGGGAATGCTGGTGATCGGCTTCCCGTCAAAGCGGATCTCGCCGGCTCTCTTGCGCAGAAGCCCGACAATGGCCTTCTGCAGGGTGGACTTGCCGGCCCCGTTACTCCCGATGACGGTCACGATTTCGCAACGGCGGACAAGGAGCGAAACCCCTTTGAGCGCCTGGATGTTGCCGTAATAGACATCAATCCCCTGGACTTCAATCAATTTCTTCCTCTACTCCGAGGTAGGCCTCGATCACTTTGGCAGAGCTCCGGATCTCCGCAGGAATTCCCTCGGCGATCTTCACTCCAAAATTCAAGACCACGATTTCATCGCACACACCCATAATGAATCCCATGTGATGCTCGATAACGAGCACCGTAATCCCCCAGTCGCGGATCCGGAAGACAATGTCTCGGAACTCATCCGTCTCATGGTCGTTCAGCCCTGCGGTTGGCTCGTCCAGGAGAAGCAGACGTGGCTCGGTGGCCAAAGCCCGTGCCACCTCCACATAACGCTGCTCCCCCAGGGGTAGCGAGCGCGCAATTCTGTCTCTCTTGTGCAGCAGACCAAACATATCCAGATATTCCAGCGCCCTTCGGCGGGTCTCCCTTTCCTCACCTCGAGCTCTTGGCAGTTGCAGTCCGCATGAAAAGAACTCCTCCTTGGTGTTGTAGTGACGCCCAAGCATGACATTTTCCCAGACGGTCAACGTGTGGAAAAGGTGCGGTTGCTGGAAAGTTCGGGAAACACCCAAACGGGCGATGTTATCGGGTCTTTGACGGCTGATCTCCCGGTCGAAGAAAAACACCTCTCCTTCGTCTGGCGGAAAAACGCCTGTCACGGCGTTGAAGAGGGTTGTCTTACCCGCTCCATTCGGGCCGATTACTCCCTTGATCGTCCCTTGTTCTGCGCCGAAACTGACGGCCTGCAAAGCGGTCAAGCCTGAGAACCTCTTGGTGATGCCGGCAACCCGCAGAATCATCCGGTGGGTCTCCTCTGAAAGGACCGCAGCAGGCGCAGCAGGGAAACCTTCAGGCCCGCAAGAAGCCCTTGCGGGAAGAAGATCATGATGGCAACCAGACTGACGCCGTAGATGGTCCGTTTGTATTCCGCGAACACCGCCAGGTATTCGTTGAGGTACACGATAGCCGCCACCCCCAAGATGGCACCCCAGACCATGGTGTAACCGCCGATCGCAATGATCAGAATGATTTCGATGGCGAACATCAGGGAGCCGGCCGCGGGGGATATGTAGGTCACGTAGTGCGCAAAAAGGCTGCCTCCCAGCGAAGCGTAGACTGAGGAGATGATGAAAAGTCTGATCTTGTACCTGCGAATGTCGGCCCCGAAGAGCGCGGCGATCCCCTCCCCCTCACGGATGGCCCGGAAGACGCGGCCCATTCGCGAGTTGACCAGGTTCAGGGCGAACAAGAGGAGCAGCATGGCCACCGGCCAGACAAGGTAGTAGAAGCGCATGTCGCTATCCAGCGGGACACCGCCCAACGAGATGACGGGCACATCTGAGATACCCTGCAGGCCTCCCGTCAACCAGCTTAACTCCCTTAGGAGCACCTCCACGATCATGGCGAAACTCAGCGTGGCAATGGCCAGGTAGTGACCTCGCAGTCGAAGCACCACTGCGCCGATGCCCCAAGCGATCAGGGCGCTGATTCCCTGGCTGAGAACGATGGCCAAAAGGGGGTGCAGCTGAAGGCGCAGGCAGAGTATCGCTGAAGAATAGGCGCCAATCGCATAGAAAGCGGCGTGGGAGATGGACAACTGGCCGCCGTAGCCCACCAGCAGGCAGAGGCCGATAGCCACCATGGAATAGAGGGCGATGAAGTTCATCAGATTCAGGTAGAAGCCGTCGCCCAAAATCACGGGAAGAGTCAGCACCCCAGTCAGTGCCATGACCCAAACCTGCTTATCGCGATTTCGCAGGGTCCGCAGGGCAGTGTCCACTTCCGCCCGCTGGCTGGGACTCAGGGCCGCGTTTACTTCCGGTCTGCTAGGTAGATTAAGCGCCATCAGTCCTGGAAAATCTCAACTTCTTCGAGGCCCTCGACCACTCTCGGGCCCATCAGTCCGCGGGGCATGAACAGGAGGACATTGATAATTACGATAAAGGTAATCAATTCTTTTACCGTACTTGAGATAAAAGTAGCTGTGAAAGCCTCAAGGAAGGAAAAAACGAATCCTCCCAGCACCGCTCCCGCAACGCTGCCCATGCCGCCAAGCATCGCGGCTGAAAACCCCTTGATGGCCAACAGCATGCCGCCCGAGGCGCTCATCATGGTGAGCGGGGTGATCACGATTCCCGCCACCGCGCCCAAACCGGCACTCATGGCGAATGAAAGCAAAACCATGCGTTTGACGCGGATGCCCAGCAGGCTGGCCGCCGTCTGGTCCAGAGCGCAGGCTTTCATCGCCTTCCCGTGGATCGTGAACTGGAAAAAGATCACCAGGGCCAATACGATAAACGCCGTCACGCCGACGACCCAGAGGGATTGAGGAGCCACCGAGGCGCCCAGAACTCTGATCGGCAGGTCTCCCGAGAAAGGTGGAAACCGCCGAACCTGGGCTTCCCATCCGACCGAGACCGAACCGCTGATGACAAGCGAAGCCCCGATGGTGACAATCAGCACCGAAATGAGAGAGGTGCTCTTGCCAGGACGGTATGAAACCCTCATGAGCGCTATGCCCACCAGCACGGCGATGGCAACGGAGGCGGGCACGGCCAGATAGAGTGGCTGACGCAGATCGACGTAGAGTGCGACCATGGCCATCCCGCCCAGCATGACAAACTCCCCCTGGGCGAAGTTGATGACGTTGGTGGAGTTGTAGATCAGGCAAACACCCATGGCCACCAAGGCGTACATGCACCCGGTGGAAAGCGCTGCGATAGTGGCCTGGACGATATCGGTCAGCAAGGGAGCCTACCGCTTTGCCGGAGTTGAAAGGCGCCCGCTGCTCTTGCGTCGGGCGCCTCCCAAGTCAAGTATTAGTAGATCGGCTTCCATTCGCCGTCGACAACCTGATACATGAGGATCGAGTCTGGCTTTACGCCGGCATGGTCGGTGGGGGAGTAGCTGAATATCCCCTGGGTCCCCACGAACCCCTGGGTCTGCTCAATGGCATCACGGAGTTTGGATCGCTCGACGCCCGCCTTTTTCAAGGCATTGGTCAAGATGAAGAAGGCATCATACCCGGTGGCGCCGAATTGATTCGCCTCCTCTCCGTATTTCGCTTTGTACGCCGCCTGGTAGCCTAGAATGACCTCCTTTTGAGGGTCCGAGTCGGAAAGGGTGGGTCCGGCCTGGAACTTCATGGATGCGGTCAGGTTCCCCGTGGCCACGCTGCCGACGGCCTTGATGAACGCGGGTGCCAGCGAGGCATGACCGAGATACAGGGGGAGTTTCATGCCTAGCTGGTGATAGTTGAGGGCCGTCACCGAAGGCGTACGCTTCGATGACCAGCTTACCACTGCCTGAGGATTCACGTTCTTTATCTTGTTCAGCAAAGGTGTCAAATCGGCTTCATCTCCGGCAAACCGTTCATCGAAGACAAGCTTGATGCCATGCTCGGGCGCCTGCGCCAGCAAGGCATTTCGACCCCCATCTCCATACCCGTCTGAACTGGACATCAACGCGATTTCCTTGATGCCGTTAGCCTTCATGTGCTCCAGTATCTTGGCGATGACGATGCGGTCGTCGGAGGGAATCTTGAAAACCCATTTCCGGACAGGATCCACCAACCCGCTGCTGGAAGCCAGGAGGATGCTCGGCATTTCCTCTTTATCAAGAATCGGCAGAACCGCCATGCCTTCCCAACTGGAGGTGATCCCGATGATGGCCGTCACGTTGTCTTTCTTTATCAGGCGTTTGACCATGTTGACCGCGGTGTCAGGCTTCAGTTCGGTATCATAGAAGACGAACTCGATGGGCCGTCCATCGAGTCCGCCGGCTCCGTTGAACTGCTCGGCGTACATGGCCAGGGTGTTCTTCTCCGCGAGCCCGGCAAAGGCACCCTTGCCGCTCAAATCCAGGGGCGCACCGATTTTGATCGGATCCGCGGCGGTTGCTGGGACTGCCCAGCCCAAAGCCAACACAGCAATCAAAAGAACCACCAAAACTGTCTTCTTCATGGTCCATCTCCTTTCGGTGAGAAGTTGGCGTCTCAGGTTCGGGTTCCATGGTTTTTTGCCGCCGCATACCGGAACCCGGCCAAGAGATCGATCAATCGATCTTATGCCTAGAACACCAGCTGCAGTTTGTCAACAAGAAAATCGATCGATCGATTTTTTGTCCGCTTTCGCTCAAATCCCTTCCGGCTCCTGATGATGGGCCATTCGCGCGACCGTGGCGATGCGCTTTCGTCACGAGCCGTGAGCCCCAAGATTGTGACATCGGCGCCGAAGGCTCTGCTTAGTTGGGGGGAATGAAAATCAAAGGGTTATTTGGCCTAAGTCGATGCGGGAGAAGGCTTTGATTTTGGCTTGGGGATAAAGGCGATATTTGGCGGATTGTCCAGTTGGGAGGAACGTTAACTCGTCTGGAGTGGTTCCACCAGCACCTTCACCCTTTTCCCCACTCCGGTTCGGGGCACTTGAGCGGCCATGGGCTGCACCCCGGTCGCCGCGCCGACGCCGAGCATAGGGATCCGGGACCGGTGGCGGTCGGCCCGACGCCGGCTTCTCAGCCGGCCGTTGGGTTCAGGAGGTTGGGCGGCGTGCGGCCGCTTAGGGCCGCCACCAGATTGCGGGCGGCCAGCATCGCCATGTTGCAGCGCGTGGCCCGGCTTGAGCTGGCGATGTGCGGGGTCAGAACCACGTTTTTCAGCGCAAGAAACTCCGGGTTCAATCCGGGCTCGCTTTCAAACACATCCAGGCCGGCGCCGGCAATGGTGCCGGAACGTAGCGCCGCAATCAGGGCCGCATCGTCCACCACCCCGCCGCGGGAGGCGTTGATCAGGATCGCGCCGGGTTTCATCCGCTCCAGTTCCGCTTTCCCGATCAGGTGAAGGGTCGCCGGCGTGTAGGGGACGTGCAGCGTCAGGATATCGGCCTGAGCGAGCAGGGCCTCCTTGCTCACGTACCTGGCCCGGCAGGCTTGCTCCACGTCCTTATTCGCCGGCCGGGTGTTGTGATAGATCACCTCCATATCGAAGCCGGCTGCCCTGCGCGCCACCGCCTGACCGATACGGCCCATCCCCAGGATTCCTAATGTGGCGTGGTGCACGTCCGTGCCCAGGAGTTGTTTCAGCTTCCAGCCCTCCCACAGCCCGGTCCGCACATAGGTTTCCGCCTCGGTCACCCTGCGCGCGGCGGCCAGGATCAGGGCCCAGGTGAAATCCGCGGTGGTGTCATCCAGCACCCCGGGGGTGTTGGTGGCCATGACGCCGGCCCGGCCGCAGGCCTCCAGATCGATGTTGTTGTAGCCCACCGCCACATTGCACACGACCTTCAGGTTCGGGCAGCGCTTCAGGAGCGCGGCATCGATCCGGTCCGAAAGGGTGATGAGGGCGCCCTGTTTGTCCGCCAGCCGCTGCGCCAGCGCCTCCGAATCCAAAGGCCCATCCGGCTGATTCGAATCCACCTCGGCGTGTTGCGCCGAGGTATTCCAGCACTTCGTCAAACACCTGGCGCGTAACCAGCACTTTGGGCTTCAAGACGCAAACACCTCCCTATCCGCCGAACAACACCTTGGGAAGCCAGGTGGCCAGCTCCGGGAAGAAAAACACGATGAACAGCCCCACCACCTGGATGCCCATGAAATACGTCATCCCCCAATAGATATCGATCAGCGTGACTTCGGGCGGGGACACGCCCTTGAGATAGAAGGCGGCCATGGCCACCGGCGGTGACAGGAAAGCCGTCTGGAGGTTCACCGCCACCAGGATACCGAACCACAGCGGGTCGATGTTGAAATGGGAAAGCAGCGGCAGGAAGAGCGGCATGAAGATGATGATGATCTCGGTCCACTCCAGCGGCCAGCCCAGCAGGAAAATGATGATCATCGTCAGCCAGATGAAGGCCGCCGGCGAGAGGTTCAACCCCAGGACGAAATCCTCGATCACCTTGGAGCCCCCCAGCAGGGCGAACACGGAGGCAAAAAGGCTGGAGCCCACCATGAGAAAGAGCACCATGCTGGATGTCCCGATCGCCGCATACAGGGCTTCCTTGAGCGTCTTGAGGTTGAACCGGCCGTAGGCGACGGTCAGGATCAGAGCTCCCGCTGCCCCGCAGGCGGATGCCTCGGTGGGCGCGGCCCAACCGGTGACGATCGACCCCAGCACAAACAGAATCAGCAGGGCGATGGGCAGAACCGTGGTCACCACCATCCAGACGATCTGCCGCACGGGATAATCCCGCTCCTCCTTGGGCAGCGGCGGGCCGAGCGAAGGGTTGATCCAGGTCCGGATGACCACATAGCCGAAGTACATTCCGGCAAGGATGAGCCCGGGAAAGATGGCGCCGGCATAGAGCTGGACGGTGGAAACTCCTGCGGTCGCGCCGTAGAGGATCAACAGCACGCTCGGCGGAATCAGGATCCCCAGGCAGCCGCCGCCGGTGATCACGCCGGCGGCGAGGCGCACATCATAGCGGGCCTTCATCATGGCCGGCATGGCCAGCAGCCCCATGATGGTCACCGACGCGCCGATGATTCCGGTGGCCGCGGCGAAGATCGTGCAGGTGAACAGGGTGGCGAGGCAGAGCGAGCCCCGTATCGGTCCGGTTGCAATCTGGATGGCCTTGAATAGCCGGTTCAGAATCCCCGACCGCTCCACCAGATAGCCCATGAAGATGAAGATGGCCACCGGGATCAGCACGTCGTTGGACATGACGAAGAAAGCGCGGGAAACCATCAGATTGGAAACCCGCTCCCAGCCGAAACCGGCCCAGCCGAAGAAAAACCCGAGGGCCAGCAGCGTGATGGCGGTGGGAAAGCCCACGAAGATCGCGAAGCAGAGCAAGCCCAGCATGATCATCCCAAGCATTTCAGGACTCATCGGCCCACCTCCCCCGCTGCAGGCAGCGGATGCACTTGATGATCTGGGAAATCCCCTGAAGCAGAAGGAGAAAGGCGGTCACCGGGATCACCATCTTCAGCGGCCAGATGATCGGGCCGAACGGGCTCTGGAGCGACCTCTCGCCGATGGAAAAGGAGTAGAAGCCGTAAGACCAGCCCGCGATCAGAAGCGCTATAATGGCGGGGTAGAAGACCGCAATGTAGAGCACCAGATCGATTGCGGCCTGCACCCGCGGCCGCCAGAGGCGGTAGAAGATGTCTCCCCGGACATGGCCGTCGATGGCCAGCGTGAAGGCCGCTCCCATCATGAAGATGGTGCCGTAGAGCATGTAGCTCATATCGAAGGCCCAGGCCGTGGGCCGGGCGAAGACCTTGGTCGCTATGATTTCGTGGGCCAGCGTGTACACCAGCGGGATGAAGAGCCAGGCAACGATCTGCCCGACCCGGGTGTTGAATCGGTCTATCATGCTTGCCAGTCTGTCCATCAGCCCGACTCCTCATGAAATCGATAAGTCGGGGCGCCAATGTTCGGAGCGCCCCGACTTATCTTTGACGCTGACACGATCCTCTCAGGACTACTTCTTGAACCAGTGATCGTAGGCCGTGTTGTTCTCCACCATGACCCGCTGGCGCCAGGGCACCGCGCGGGCGGCGAACTCCTTCTGGGACTTGATCACTTTGGCAAAGAAGGCATTACCCGCGCTTTCTTTTTCAATGATCTTGTCCCAGGTCGCGCACTGGGCCTGCAGCACCGACTTGGGGGTGGTCAGGAACTGGATGCCCCGCTTTTCCATCTCGATCATGTCGGCCGAGTTGCGGTCATAGAATTTCCATGTCATATCCGCAGATTGGGCCATGGACGCGTATTTGAAGATCGCCTGGATATCCTTCGGCAGGGTGTCGAACTTGGTCTTGTTCATCTGCAGTTCGAAGTATTCGCAGGGCTGATGATAGCTCTGCAGCATGCAGATCTTACGCACGTCCGGGAAGCCCAGCAGCTTGTCGGAGGACATGTTGTTGAACTCGGCGGCATCCAGCACGCCGCGCTCCATGGAGGGGATGATTTCGCCGCCGGGAAGGATCTTCACCGCGGCCCCCATTTCCTGGAACAGGCTGGCTGAGAGCCCGACGGTCCGGTACCTGAGGTTCTTGAGATCTTCCGGGGCCTTGATTTCCTCTCTGAACCACCCCAGCGGCTGGGTCGGCATGGGGCCGTGGAAGAAGGAGGTCACGTCCAGTTTCAGCACCTGCTGGACCAGTTCGGCGTAGAGTTCCTTGCCGCCGCCGTAATGGATCCAGGCCAGCATTCCTTCGGCGTCCAGACCGAACGAGGGCCCGGTGCCGAACAGGCTCATGGCGCGGTCCCGGCCGAACCAGTACGCCGCCACACCGTGACCGCCATCCAGCGTACCGCGGGCCACGGCCTCGACCAGTTCAAAGGCCGGAACGACCGCCCCGGCGGGCATGACGTCGATCTGCACCCGGCCGGCGCACATTTCGTTCACCTTCTGGGCCCAGTCCGCAAAAATTTCATGGAAGATGTCCTTGGTGGGCCAGGTGCTCTGCATCTTGAGGACAATGGGGGATTGGGCGGACGCCCGTTTCACCAGCGGGAGACCGGATGCCGTCGCCGCTACGCCGGCTGCAACGGCAGCCGTCTTGATGAAATTCCGGCGGGAAACTTTTTTCTCGCTCACGTTAACCGGTTTTGATTTCTTGGCCATGACTTTCCTCCTTTTAGCAGAGTTAAGAACGGGATGATCGGTCAGACACGCCTCCACACAAAAAAAGGGCCAGAGTATTTGAATAGTGTGAAAGGTTCACCTCCTTTACTGGGGATTTTGCTCTATTCTCGATCGTTTCATTCGGGTCGGCGCCTGCAGAGGGGACGGGCTTTTCGAGGGGATTTCGAGTGCTGTGCCGGCAGAGCGGGACTCGGAAACAGAAACCGCGCGGCGGCAGGTTCGAAAACAGGGAATTCCGGGGAGGGAGGGAACGGAACGGGTTTGTTGTTCTTGGTACACCCTGGCCCCGGGCAGGCGGCTCAAACCCGCGATGCGGAAAGCCTCGCAGGTGGCCAGCGGTGTCCTGAAGCAGCCCTTTCGCCGAAAAACCGTCCGGTTTCATCTTGGCGACCTGGATGTCTAAGCCCGTGAGCACCCCTGCCCCGCCGCAACTCTGCGGGGCGGCGGACGTCACAGGATTTCGGTTCGCTCAGGGGTTATCGCACGGACTGTATCGGTAATGCCGGAAAGAGTCAACCGGCAAATCCCGAAAATGGCGCTTTTAGGCCCCTGGAAAGCCGGGCGCAATACTGTCCAGCCCTTCCAGCAGCAGCGGGGCCACCTGCTGGGCAAGCCGGACGAGATCCTCATCCTGATTGAATCGCGCAGCCAGCTGAAGACCGTAGGGCAGCTGGTTTTGATCCGTGCCCGAGGGGAGCGAGAGGTTGGGCATCCCGGCGAAACTCCAGGGAAAACTCATATTTGGACTGCCCGTGCTGCCGATTCCCGGCGGTGCGCTCTGGGTGGCGGCCGGGCATATCCAGCAGTCAATGGCGTGTTCCCGCATCAAGTCGGAAATGCGGGATCGCGCCTGGCTCCGTTTGGCGCGCAGCCGGCTCACCTCCGATTCACCCACGGTTCCCCCTTCCGCCAGAAGCTTCAGGGTTTCAGGCCCGTAGCGATCTCGGTGGGCGGGGAGCCAGTTTCGATGGACTTCGGCCATTTCCCCCGCCATGAGCCTGCGGTGGTCCTGGTTGAAGCCGTCGATGTCCTCCAGAAACGGAACCCGTTTGACAGCGTAGCCGGCCTGCTCAAGCCGCAGCAGGTGCGCTTCCAGGTGGTCCAGGTAGTCCGGGGAAGCCTGCTTCAGGTAGGGGCCTTGCGGGACGCCCAGGGAGGCCTTGACCCCGGAGGCCGATTTCCCGGAAGGAGCCTTCCATCCCTCGCAGAGCACCGCCAGGATACCGGCAAGCGCGGATGGCTCGGGAACGAAAAGGCCCACGTGATCGAGAGAGTTGGAGACGGGAATCACCCCGTCCTTTTCGATGCGGTCGAAGCTGGGCTTGAACCCCACCACACCGCAGTAGGCGGCGGGTCGGATGGTGGACCCGATGGTCTGGCTTCCGAAGGCCGAGGTGGAAAAAACCGGCCGCCACCCCGGCGGCCGATCCGCTGCTGGATCCGCCCGGGGTGTGGCCCAGATGATGGGGGTTGCGGGTCGGGCCGGGCTGAAAATAGGCAAATTCCGTGGTGACGGTTTTTCCAAGAATGATAGCGCCGGCCCTCTTCAAGCGACTCACACAGGAGGCTTCCGGCCCTTCGAAAAGCTGGGGCGGCAACCGGGAGCCGCAGCCGGTGGGCCAGCCGTCCACGCGAAAAATGTCCTTGACTCCCGCGCACAGGCCGAACAGGGGGGGCCGGCTGTCGGGACCGGGATATTGACGGAGAAGCGCCCGGGCCTGGCTCCAGGGCCCGCTCCCGGGAGTAGGTTCCCGGAACAAAGACCTGAACGCGGGCGTCCAGGGAATCGATTCGGTCACACAGCGCTTCCACCTGCTCCGCAAGTCCAAGCGCGCCCGTGCGAAGCTGCTCGAGCCGATCGGCCAGGTTCATGCTGAAATCCTCCCATATGCCGCCGCCGGCGGGACTCGCGATCACGAGGCAATCGTCTCTTTCGAAGCGCCGGGCCGGGCATCCGCCGCGGCCGTGAGCCGCTGCAGCAGCATCTTCAGCTCCTTCTCCGCCTCAGCCCCCGGCCGCTTGAGCGGCCGGCGGGGATTCCCGCCGAAATAGCCGGCCAGATCCATCGCCATTTTCAGGCCGCCGATGCCGTGCTTCACGGTCACGGCCTGGGCCAGGGGGGTCATCCGCATCTGGAGCGCCCGGGCTTCGGCCGGTCGCCCGTCTTCGTAGAGCCGCTGGATGTCCACGCAGACCTCCGGGACCACGTTGGCCACGGCCAGGATGCCGCCCGCCGCGCCCACACAGAGGGCCGGGTAGAAAACGGGTGCCGCGCCGACGAACACGGCAAAGCCCTGCTCGGACTGGCCGATGATCTGGCTCAGCTGAGCGATGTTGCCGGAGCTGTCCTTGATGCCGTAGATGTTGGGGTGCCGCGAGAGCCGGGCCACCGTGTCCGGTTCCAGGTTGACGCCGGTGAACTGAGGCACGTTGTAGAGCAGAATCCCGATCCGGCTGGCTTCGGCCACGGCCAGGAAGTGATCGTGGAGTACGGTCTGGCTCATGGACCCCTTGTAGTAGCAGGGGGTGACCACCAGCGCGCAGTCGGCGCCGATACGGCCGGCCTCGTTGGTGAAACGGATGGTTTCGCGGGTGGACTCCAGGCCGGTGCCCGCCAGCAGCAACTTGGTTTCGGGGATGGCCTCCCGGGCGACTTCGATAACGCGCAGTTTCTCGCCGTCGCTCAGGTAGACCGGCTCGCCGTTTGAGCCTACCACCAGGTAGCCGGAAAGGCCGGTCCGGTTCCACAGCTCAAGATTGTTTTTCAGCTTGTCGTAGGCCACCTCCCCGTCCGTGAACGGTGTGGCGACCGGCGGCATGACCCCGGAAAGCTTCATATCCGTTCTCCTTCCTGTGAACCTGACCCGGTTCCATAACACCGACGCCGCCTGCGGTCAATATGGATGGGCTTTCGGGGCCTGCACTGCCCGTGGGGGGCTGGTCGGCTGGAACCGGGATCATGTCATGGCCAGAGGTCGCCGAAGACCAGGCGTAAGGCGCGGCTTGTCCGCGTATGCTGGAGAGCCTATTTGCAAGTGCTACTAAGAATGCGAACAAAGCTGGCTGAAAGAGGGTATCAAGGTTCTCGCAGTTGTCTGCATGCCCGTCATTCCGGTCCCGCATCCCGTGCGGGATAAACTCCAGCCGGAATCCAGATCCAGCCTGGATGCAGGATCAGTCCGGCATGACGAGTGTGCAGACTATTATGGGAGTATTAATAACGACAAAGCTCAGCCGCCGCGAGAATCGCGGTCGGCTGAAGTGCCATGTTGGGCCAGGACATCAGTATATGGACGTATTTTTTCGAGCAGAGCTCCCATCTGCCGTTCGGCCACCTCTGTATCGTGCGCTACCTGCGCCCGCAGCCAATAACCGTTGGAAAGACCGAAGAACTTGCACAATCTCAAGTCTGTGTCAGCGGTAATCGAACGTTTTCCAGAAGTTATCTCACTGATGCGCTGTGCCGCCACACCAATTTCTTTGGCGAGACGATACTGACTCAGGCCCATCGGTTTAAGAAACTCTTCGAGCAAAAGCTCACCGGGAGTTACAGGATCGAGTTTTCTCATGGTACTTTACCTCAATGGTAATCAATAATTTCAACATCTTCAGCACCCGCTTCTGTCCAACGGAAGCAGACGCGCCATTGCCGATTTATCCTGATACTGTATTGTCCGGTTCGATCGCCCTTGAGCGCTTCCAGCCGATTACCCGGCGGTACTCTCAGATCCTCGAGATCAGCGGCAATTTCAAGCTGTCTCAGCTTCCGGCGGGCAACCGTGGTGATTCCAGCAAATCGCTTGACGCGGTTTCCTTTAGAAAGGTCCTCGGTGTCGGAGCACTTGAAGGATCGAATCATCAAAGAGTATAATAACGCCTTGCGTGATTAACGTCAAGCGTGATTATTCGGCCCAACGTTAAGTTCACCGGCGAACTTCAGCGAGTCCGGTGGAACGAGTGGTTGTATGCTATTTATCCTGCCCTTGAGCCATTTGGAACAGGTACCTCTGGAATGGCGAGGCATGGGGTAAGGTTATCTGCATAACCTATATCAAAGAGCATTCCTTGTGTAAGCGTCTGACCTACCCACCTTGCGCCGTGTTCTTGGATGGCGGTACTGTGTGGTATGAGAGCAGTATTGGCCTTGCGGCTCTTTGATAATCTGGAAAGCGGTTGGATTTACTGAGTGGGTTTAACGATCAGGCCGTGTTCATCCTTGGGCAGAGGCTGCCACTGATCGGGTAAAAGCTCCCGGAGACGATTGACCGGATGGCTCATGATCCGACGGAGCAGGTCGTCGAAGTACTCCCAGGGATTGACCTGGCAGGCCTTGCAGGACTGGATGAGTCCCAGGAACAAGGCGGTGGCGCGGGCGCCTCGATCGCTGGCCGCAAACAGCCAGTTCTTCCGGCCCAGGGCCAAGGGGCCGGATGGCGTTCTCGGCGATGTTGTTGTCGGGCTTCAAACGTCCGTCTTCCAGATAACGGTAGAGGGCCTGCCGCTGATTGAGGGCATAGTCCACGGCTTTTCGCAAGGGCTCGGAAGGGATCGTCTGGGCCTTGAGTTCCATAATCCTTTCGAAGAGCCGGTCCAGTAGGGGCCGGGCGCGCTCCTCGCGGATGGATCGCTTTTCCTCGGGCTTCCATCTCCGCGCCCTCTTCCTCGATTTTATAGAGCCGGCCGATGCGGGCCATGATCTCGGTGGCCTCGACCTTCCGGGAGGAAACCGCTTCATCAAAGTGGCGCCGGGCATGAGCCCAGCAGCCGACCTCGATCACCCCCGGACGGCGGAACAACTCGTCATAGCCGCCGTAGGCGTCGGCGTGTATATAGCCCCGGTAGTCCCCAAAAAATCCAGGGGACGCTTCTTGCTGCGATCATGGGAAAAATCGTAGACCGTCAGCGGCGGATCGACGCCACCCCGCGACATAGGTCCATAACCGGGCCTTCTGGACTTTGCCCCGTCCTTTGACCTGCAAGCGGAATGATGAGAATCATCGGTATGGAGGATGTCACTTTCCAAGACCGCCTGTTTCAAGCCGCTTCCAGGGGGATCAAGGCCTCGTAGGTCTGGAGCACCCAACTGGTCTGAGTGGCCCGGGGAATATCAACCCCTTCCCGGGCCAGGATCCCGTTCTGGCGATACAGGGGGATATGATCGGCAAACTTGCTGACGATCAGATAAGCGATCAGCCCCACATCGGCCTTGCAGCGCTCAATGGGATGATCCGGCAAGGGGGCTGCCACCCGTACCTCCCGGACCTTCCAGATCCGAGGTGCCATACTTGGGCCGCTTGTAGACGTTGACGATCAGCTTGCCCGGCCGGTACTCCAGCTTCTCGGAGATCTCCCAGCCGATCTGCTTCAGGGGCCGGCCGCTTTCGGGACAGACCTTCTGCTCTTCCGGCAGATCCAGCACGATCTCCACCCGCTCCAGGTGATCAGGGATGGGAATCCGGCCCGGATGGCGGCCGTTGCTCTTCACCGGCCTCTGCTTTGGGGGCTGCGGGGTGACGGGGAGCTCGACAAGGGGTCCGGGTCGATGGCCGGCTGGTTGAGGACCTCGAGCATCAAAGGGTCGAAGGACATCTGATCGGGGTGGAGTTTTTCGGAGCGGCGGCCATAGACTCGGCGGAGCAGTTGTTCGACCTGGTGCTGGAGCATCGTGAGGGACAGCTGGGTGGAGTGAAGCTTCTTGGTGAGCTCTTGGATCTGCAGATCTTTCTGCTCGAGGAGCTGATTGGCTTCGGCCAGTGAGGTAGCCATGCTGCGATATGTAGCAGCAGAAGAAGTAT
>CAVPHJ010000009.1:0-102840 GCA_963704245.1 uncultured delta proteobacterium | reverse complement strand
CAGACGGCGCAGCGGGCGGCGGGCGGTTTCCACGAGCGCCTGCGGAAAGAGCCAGCCGCAAAGGCCCAGGGCCGCGCCCAAAACCAGCACCAGGAGAAGAATGGCTGTCATGGGCTGCTCATACCAGATGTCGACCCGCGCGGTCAACGCAGGCGCAGCGCTCGCGGGGCACCCGGAATTCCATTGCAAAGCCCTGCTAACTGTGCTAAATAGCTGGCAATGGCAGCGAACACGTGGGAGGATCACTACGCCCGCCGGGCGCGGCAGGAGAAGTGGCTGGCCCGGTCGGTCTACAAGCTGCAGGAAATAGACGGGCGGTTCAAGCTGATCCGCCGCGGGGACCGGCTGCTGGATCTGGGGTGCTACCCGGGCTCCTGGAGCCAGTACGCGCTCAGACAGGCAGGCCCCGCCGGGCAGGTGGTGGGCATCGACCTGAGGCGCCCGGAACGGCTGGATTCGCCGGGTTTCCGGTTTCTGGAAGGGGACGTGCTCGGCCTGGACGGGCTCCGGCTGGCCGAGGAGATCGGGGCGCGCAGCGTGGTGCTGAGCGATCTGGCGCCGCAAACCACCGGGGTGCGCTCCATCGACGTGAGCCGCTCCTTCGCCCTGGCTGAAAAGGCGCTGGCGATTGCCGCCGCCACCCTCGAGGAGCAGGGGCGGTTTCTCTGCAAGGTTTTTGAGGGCGAGGAACTGCGGGGGTTCCGTACCCGGGCGGCTGCCCGTTTCCGGCGGGTTCAGCTTCTCAGGCCCCGGGCGGTCCGCAAGGGAAGCATCGAAATCTACTTGGTAGGTTTGTCATTTCATCGATCAGGAGAGTGACCTATGTCCGGGCATTCGAAATGGAGTTCCATCAAGCACAAGAAGGGTGCCGCCGACGCGCGGCGCGGGCAGATTTTCACCAAGCTCATCCGCGAGATCACGGTGGCGGCGCGCATGGGCGGCGGCGATCCGGAGGGCAACGCCCGGCTGCGGGCGGCCATCGCGGCCGCCAAGGCCGAGAACATGCCCAAGGAGAACATCGAGCGGGGCATCAAGAAGGGCACCGGCGAGCTGGAAGGGACGGTCTACGAGGAGTCGAGCTACGAGGGCTACGGTCCCGGCGGCGTGGCCGTGCTGGTGGACTGCCTGACCGACAACAAGAACCGGACCGTGGCCGATGTCAAGCACCTGTTCGAGCGCAACGGCGGCAGCCTCGGCGAGCCCGGCTGCGTGGCCTGGATGTTCGAGAAAAAGGGATACATCTCGGTGGAAAAAGACGAGGTGGAGGAGGAGAAGCTGCTCAACCTGGCCCTGGAGGCGGGCGCCGAGGATGTCCGCGAGGAAGATGTCGAGTTTGAAATCATCACCGCGCCGACCGATTTCGAAGCGGTGAAGAACGCCATCGTCCAGGCCGGACTGCCTTTCACCGCGGCCGAGGTGACCATGCTGCCCAAGAACACGGTCAGGCTGGAAGGCAAGAAAGCCCAGCAGATGGTCAATCTCATGCAGGGCCTGGAAGACCACGATGACGTCAGCCACGTCTACGCCAATTTCGACATACCCGACGAGGTGCTGGAGGCCCTGGAGTAATGCTGGTGCTGGGGGTCGATCCCGGCTCGCAGGTGACGGGCTACGGCCTGGTCGAGAAAAAAGGCGCCTCCCTGAGCTATGTCCACGCGGGCCAGGTCAGGCCGCCCGGCAATGCTCCCTTTCACGACCGGATCCACCATATCTACCGGGCCATGACGGAAATCATGGCCCGCCGCCGCCCCGGGGAGCTGGCCATCGAGGACATTTTCTACGCCAAGAACGTCAAGAGCTCCCTGAAACTCGGTCATGCGCGCGGGGCGGTCCTGATCGCCGCGGTGGAAAGCGGGCTGAAGGTCTACGACTATACACCGCTGGAAATCAAGAAATCGGTGGTGGGCTACGGGCGGGCCACCAAGGAGCAGGTGCGGTCCATGGTGCGTCTGATTCTCGGCCTCCGGGAGATACCCACGCTGGACACCACCGACGCCCTGGCCGCGGCCATCTGTCATCTGAACTGGTCGCGGTTCACCCCCGCCCGGAGTTCCTGAGCGCCGCCGGAAAGAGGCCGTTGCCATGATCGCCCGTTTGACTGGACGCCTCTACAGCAAGACCACCCAGTCGGTGATCATCGATGCCAGCGGCGTCGGCTACGAGGTGCTGGTGCCGCTGTCCACCTTTTATGCGCTGCCGGAGGAAAACGAGCCGGTCAGCCTGCACACCTACACCCACGTGCGGGAAGACGCCCTGCAGCTCTTCGGCTTTCAGACCCGCCTGGAGAAGGACATCTTCCTGATGCTCATCTCGGTGGCCGGCATCGGTCCCAAGCTGGCCGCCAACGTGCTTTCCGGGATCGGGCCCCGGGACCTGCTGGCGGCCATGGCCGGCGGGGATGCCGCCCGGCTGCAGGCCATACCCGGGGTCGGCCGCAAGACGGCCGAGCGGATCGCGCTCGAGCTGCGCGAACGGGCCCAGCTGCTTTCCGGGAAACAGGATGCGGCGGCCCTGCAGTGGCCGCCCGGGCCGCGGGACGAAACCCTCCTCAAGGACGCGCTCTCGGCGCTGGTCAACCTGGGCTACACCCGCAAGGCGGCCGAAAAAGCCCTGGCCAGGGCCCACAGTGCGCTCGACGAAGTCAACCTGGAAGACCTGATCCGCAAAGCGCTGGGCCTGCTGGCCTGAAAGACGTGCCATGGATGAAACAAGCGACGAAAGGATCGTGGACACCGAACCCCAGCTGGAGGAAGAGGCCGCGGAGTTCAGCCTGCGGCCCAGGACGCTGGCAGAGTACGTGGGGCAGGAGGAACTCAAGCGCAATCTGCGCATCTTCATCGAGGCGGCCAGGGGCCGCCAGGAGGCCCTGGATCACACCCTGTTCCACGGGAGCCCGGGGCTGGGCAAGACCTCCCTGGCCCACATCATCGCCAACGAACTGGAAGTGAACATCAAGGGCACCTCCGGCCCGGTCATCGATAAGCCGGGCGACCTGGCCGCCATCCTGACCAGCCTGCAGCCGCGCGACGTGCTGTTCATCGACGAAATCCACCGGCTGAACCACGTGGTGGAAGAGATCCTCTACCCGGCCATGGAGGACTACAAGCTGGACATCATCATCGGCCAGGGGCCCTCGGCTCGGACCATGAAGATTCCCCTGCCCCCCTTCACCCTGGTGGGCGCCACCACCCGGGTGGGACTGCTGACGCCGCCCCTGCGGGACCGCTTCGGGGTGGTCCTGAGGGTGGATTTCTACGGCGCCGAGGACCTCCGGCAGATCGTCGGCAGGTCGGCCGGACTGCTGGAGATCCCCATCCAGCAGGACGGCGCCTACGAGATCGCCCGCCGGGCGCGCGGCACGCCGCGGGTGGCCAACCGGCTGCTGCGCCGGGTGCGGGATTTCGCCCAGGTGGAGGCCGGGGGGGTGATCACCCGCGAAGTGGCCTCCCGGGCACTCGACATGCTGGAGGTGGACGACCGCGGGCTGGACAAGATGGACCGCCACATCATCCTGACGATCATCGAGAAGTTCGACGGCGGTCCGATCGGGATCAGCAGCCTTTCGGCGGCCGTGAGTGAACAGAAGGACACCCTGGAGGACGTGTACGAACCCTTCCTGATCCAGCAGGGCTACCTCAAGCGGACACCCCAGGGACGGGTAGCCACCCGGCGGGCCTATGTCCACCTGGGGTTCAAGGCCAAGGACGAGGGCGGCCTGAGCCAGGGAAAACTGTTCCGGGCCGGCGATTCCTGAGTCTCCCGGTCTTCCCGCCGCCCGGCGGAACCCCCCTGATGTCCGGCCGAAGACCTTCCAGGAGGAAGCCATGAACCGGCGAATGACGGGCTTCATCGGATTGCTGGCCGTGCTGGTGGCGGCCGAAGGGGCGGCGGCCGGCGAGGAGGCCTTCCGGAAGCGCCGTCTGGGGCTGACGGCGGAGATCGCCGAGGACGTCCGGCGCACCAGCCGCTACATCGGCAGGGAGCACTTCGGGCCGGCGGTGATGCAGGTCATGGCCCGGGTACCCCGCCACGAGTTCGTGCCGCCGGCGCTCCAGGAGGCCGCCTACGAGAACCGCCCCCTGCCCATCGGGTACGGCCAGACCATTTCCCAGCCCTACATCGTCGCCCTGATGACCGACCTGCTGGACCTGCGCCCGGATCACAGGGTGCTGGAGCTGGGCACCGGCTCGGGCTACCAGGCAGCGGTCCTGGCCGAGCTGGTGAAGCAGGTGTACACCATCGAGATCGTCCCGGAGCTGGGCGAGCAGGCCCGCCGGCGCCTCGCGCGGCTCGGTTACCGCAACGCGGCCGTGCACATCGGCGACGGCTATTACGGCCTGCCGGAACAGGCGCCCTTCGATGCGGTCATCGTGACCGCGGCGGCCAACCACGTGCCGCCGCCCCTGCTCCGTCAGCTCAAGCCGGGCGGCCGGATGGTGATCCCGGTGGGCGCGGCCTTCATGACCCAGCAGCTCATGCTGGTGGAGAAGACCCAGGACGGCCGGCTGACCACCCGGCAGATCCTGCCGGTGATCTTCGTCCCCCTCACCGGGGGGCATGAATGAGGGTCCGCGGGGCGGCCATCTTCCTCCTTTCAGCGGCCGCCGTCAGCTACGAGATCCTGCTGCTGCGGCTGCTCAGCATCCTGCAGTGGCATCATTTCGCTTCCATGATTATCAGCGTGGCACTCTTGGGCTACGGCGCGAGCGGCACGTTCGTGGGCCTGCTCGGACACCGGCTGGAGCGCGGGTACATCCGCTTCTTCACCATGAACGCGGTGCTGTCCGGCCTGGGCATGGCGGCCGGCCTGGCGCTGCTGCCGGAAGTGCGTTTCAGCCCGCTGGAACTCCTCTGGGACCCCGTCCAGTTCCTTCGGCTGACGGCCGTGTATCTGTTGCTCTTCATCCCCTTTTTTTTCGCTGCCAACGCCATCTGCCTCACCTTCCTGCGCTTTCGGGAGACCGTCCAGCGCGTCTACCGCGCCGATCTGCTGGGCGCGGGTGCGGGCGCCCTGGGGGCACTCCTCCTGCTGAGCCTGTTCCCGCCCGCCAGGTGCGTGGCGATCGTTTCCTGCGGCGGGCCCCTGGCGGCCGGCTGGCTGGCCTTTCGGGAAAAACGCGGCCGGCTCTCCGGGGCTCTCCTGGCCCTCGGGGTCGCCGGGCTGCTGGCCGCGCTGACCTGGCCGCCGGGGCCGCCGGGGCTGGGGATCTCGGAGTACAAGGGGCTCAGCCAGGCGCTGCGGGTGCCCGGGGCGCGGGTGCTTGCGGAGCGCTTCGGCCCCCTGGGCTGGCTGACGGTGGTGGAGAGCCCGCGCATCCCCTTCCGCCACGCCCCGGGCCTGAGCCTGAACTGCGCCCTGGAACCGCCTCCGCAACTGGCTCTCTTCACCGACGGGGAAGGCCTGAGCCCGCTGACCCGCTACCGCGGGGATCCTGCGCAGCTGGCCTTTCTCGGCTGCCTGTCGGGGGCCCTTCCCTATCACCTGCTGCAGAAACCCGAGGTGCTGGTGCTTGGGGCAGGGGGCGGCTCAGACATCCTGACTGCCCTCCACCACGGGGCCGGGAGGATCGAGGCGGTCGAAATGAACCCGCAGGTCATCGGGCTCATGAAGGGGCCGCTGGCGGAGTGGGCGGGAAACGTCTTTGAGGCCCCGGGCGTCACGGTGCGCCAGGGGGAGGCGCGCGGCGCGGTCATGACCGGCCATGGGCGCTATGACCTCATCACGGTCTCGATGCTCGACTCGTTCCAGAGTGCCGCCGCCGGCTCGGGCGGGATCAGCGCCTCGTACCTCTACACGGTGGAGGCGCTTCGCACCTACTACGACCGCCTCAGACCGGGGGGCTTCCTCAGCATCACGCGCTGGCTGAAAATCCCGCCGCGGGACACCCTGAAGCTGTTTGCCACCGCGGTCCGCATGCTGCAGGAAGCGGGGGTAACCGAGCCCGGGCTCCAGCTGGCCGTGATCCGGAGCTGGAAGACGGCAACCCTGCTGCTCAAGCGCGGTGCCCTCTCGGCCTCCGACCTGGCCGCGGTCCGCGCTTTCTGCGATGAGCGGTCCTTTGACCTCGACTATCTCCCGGGGCTCCGGGAAAGCGAGGTCAACCGCCACAACGTGCTCCAGGAACCCCACCTCCACCTGGGGGCCGTGGCCCTGCTGGGGCCCGATGCCGGCGCCTTTGTCGAACGCTACAAGTTCGACATCCGGCCGGCCACCGACGACCGGCCCTATTTCTTCCACTACTTCCGCTGGGCTACCCTGCGCGAGGTCTGGGACCTGCGGGGCCGGGGCGGGCTGCCGCTGCTGGAATGGGGCTACCCGCTGCTGGTGGGCACGCTGCTGCAGGCCGCCCTGCTGGGCCTGCTGCTGCTGGTGCTGCCGCTCCTGCTCAGCGGGGCCCAGGAAAAAGGCGGGCCGCGGCGGACCCGCCCGGCGCTGTATTTTGCGGGACTGGGCCTGGCCTTCATGTTTGTGGAGATCGCCTTCATCGAGCGGTTCATCCTCTATCTCCACCACCCGGTGTACGCGGCCTCGGCGGTCCTGGCCGCGTTCCTGGTCTTTGCAGGCCTGGGAAGCGGCTTCTCCGGCCGCTGGGCGCGCCTGGCGGGCCGCCGGGTGCCCGTGCTGGGAAGGGCCCCCATTGCAGGTGCCATAGCGCTGATCTGTATTCTCGTTCCCCTCTATCTGGCGCTTTTGCCCCTGCTTTTCCGGCGTGGCCGGAGACGTCCCGGCGCTCTGGCGCTACGCGCTCTCGCTCCTGGTCATCGCGCCGCTGGGTTTCTGCATGGGGATGCCCTTTCCGCTAGGCCTGCAGCGGGTCGCCGGCCGGCAGCCCGGTTTCGTGCCCTGGGCCTGGGGACTGAACGGGTGGGCCTCGGTGCTCGGCGCGGTGCTGGCCAACCTGCTGGCGGTGCATTTCGGGCTGAGCGCCCTTTCTGTTCTGGCGGTGGTCCTGTACGCGGGCTGTGCTGTCGTTTTCGGCCTGCGGGAGCCGCGGCCGGCATCGTAGCGCCGGGCTCAGGTCTGAGATCGCGGCCCGGGGACCCCGGCGACGCCGATCACAGACGCAGGCCCGGGCGCAATCCGCCTTTACACCCTGTAAAAAGGGCTGACGGCGGCCTTCTCCGGGAGACCTCTCCAAGGGCCCGCCAGGTTACATATAGTGTAGCAATGTCAAGCAGGTAGAGAAGAGCTGAACCGGGATGGCGCTGGCACGAATCTTGACTCATTCAGTAGAAAGATCCTCATTTCTGGAAAGGACTGCATGCCGGCCACCCTGCGTTCCCCAGGCAGCGGGATGCCGGCCGGCACGCGGTGCAGACCAGGAGAGCAAACCTTCAGTCGGAGCAAAGGAGGCACACGATGAAAAGGAGAATGTTGCTCGTCGGAACCTTGCTTTCGATGGCCATGGCGGTCGCCCTTTCGCCGGTCGCTGCCGCCGCAGCGGAGCCGATGGTCAAGTATGCCTGTTCGGCCCAGGTCTATGACGCCATCGAGAAACAAAGAATCGAAGCCTTCACCAAGCAAACCGGGATACGCGTGCTGGTTGACGTGTGGTCGTCCACGTCGGCGGTCAATGCCCTCATGCGCGGCATTTGTGATGTGGCCTCCAGCACCCGAGAGCTCTACCACCGCAGCAAGGAGTACGGCTATGTGGACACCTGCTTCGGCAAGGACCCCCTGGCGATCATAGTGAATTCACAGAATCCCCTGAAGGACATCTCCGAGGAAGACCTGCGCGATATCTTCCAGGGGAACATCGGAAACTGGAAAGAGCTGGGCGGTCCCGATCAGCCGATCCTCATCGTCATTCCCGGCAAGAATACGGCCGCCTACAAGAACTTCCTCCAGGTTCTGCTGCGCAAGAAGGAGATCGTGTACGATCTCATGAGCTACAAGTCCACCACGGTGGTGGAAACCGTCAAGCGGTTTCCCTGGGCCATTTCTTTCATTGCCCAGGGGGCGGCGTTCAACCAGGAGGGAGTGAAGCTGCTCAGCATAGACGGGCTCGACGCGCAGGCGGAAGACTACCCCTACCAGCAGATCTTTCGTTTCGTGACCCGCGGCCAGCCCGAAGGTGCGGTCAAAGCCTTCATCGACCATGCATTCTCGGATGAGGCCACCCGAATCATGCAGGCCAACGGCATCCTGCCTTTCCGGCAATGCGAGGAATAGTTCCGGCCGGGGGCAGGGCGTGACTCAGCCGGACCCCGTGGCGGGGTCCGGCTGGAGCGGTTGCCCCGGCCTAGGAATCCGCCTTCTTCTTGGGAAAGAGATCGTAGACGGCCGCCGGGGACTCGACCACCTTCTGGAGCTTGGCATCCAGGTCCTTGCGAAACGCGCCGTCTTTCTTCTCCCAGGCCCCTTCGATCTTCGCGACCAGTTCGTCGATCTCGCAGGGTTTGGCCAGGTAGTCGTAGGCCCCCAGCTTGATGGCTTCCAGGGCCGTGTCGACCGAGCCGTGGCCGGTGAGGATGAGCGTTTCGGTGAAGAGGCCCAGCTTCTTGATCTCCTTCAGGGTCGTGATGCCGTCCATGCCGGGCATCTTGAGGTCGAGAACCACCACGTCGAAGCTTCCCTCCTCCAACTTGCGGATGGCGCTGTCGCCGCTGTTGACGGCCGTAACGTGGTAGCCGCGGGTGGTCAGCAGCCGGGACATGTTGTTGGTGAAAACCACCTCGTCGTCCACCAGCAGGATTTTGGATCCTTTCATCGTTTTTCCCTCCTTGGTTTGATCCCCTGCAGCCCGCTTATGCTTCGGGCTCCAGATCCTGTTTCAGGTTGGGCGGGGGCGTGCAGGGCAGAAAGACCGTGAACTGCGTCCCTTCGCCGACCTGGGTTTGCACTCCGATATCTCCGCCGAGCCGTTTCACGATCCCGTAGGTGATGGAAAGCCCCAGCCCGGTACCCTTTCCCACCTCCTTGGTCGTGAAGAAAGGGTCGAAGATCTTTTCCAGATGCTCCGGCCGGATGCCCGCTCCGGTGTCGGAGACCGTCACCACCACCCCCTGCCGGCCGTCATCGGTGTGCGTCCTGATGCCGATGGCGCCGTAGGGTTTTCCGTCGTGGGCATCGATCGCATTGGTGACGAGGTTCAGAAACACCTGCTGCAGCTGCGAGGGATCCGAAAGCAGCCGGGGCAGGTTGTCCTGCAGTTCGGTCCGGAAGGCTGATGCCGCTGGTTTTGGCCTCCCGATCCACGAGTTCGATGAGCTCCTTCAGGAAAACGTTCAGGTCGATCGGTCTCCAGCACGGATTTGGTGCGGCGCGAGAATTTGAGCAGATTCTGGGTGATGCGCTTGCAGCGCTGAACCTGGACGGCAACCTGGGAGAGCGAGTCCTTCAACTGCTCTTCAAACTCCTTGTCCAGCGCGGGGGTCTGGCCGGCCAGATCCAGGAGGATCTGGCGCTCGGTCAGGATGATCGAAAGCGGGTTGTTGATCTCGTGGGCCACACCGGCGGACAGCTCTCCGATGGAGGCCAGCTTGCCCGTCTGCAGGAGCTGGGTGTTGAGCCGATCGCTCTCGGCGTCGCGTTTCTTGATCACGCCGATCAGGTACCTGGCGGTCAGAACGGAGACGATCAGGATGCTGAGCGCGCTCAGATGGAGAAAGATCAGGGAGGACCGGTTGGCGTGGTTCACGGCTTCGAAGGCCTCGGCGTAGTCCTGCTTCACCACCAGCAGCCAGCGCGGATGCTCGAGCCAGGCCTGGGCCACGATCTGGCGCGGGAACCGGGAATCGGCCCGGGGCTTCAGGTCCTGAATGCGGATCCCGGCATGATACGCCTCCAGGGGCAGAGGGCTCTTCTCCATGATCTTCCCGCTGACCCGGGGACTGCTCTGGAAGATCCCCTGGGTGTTCACCAGGTAGACCTCGCCGGTCTTTCCGATGCGCACGTTTTCCAGCAGCGACCGGAAAGCCTCGGTGTCCACGGTGGCCCTCAGGATCCATTTCTGTCCGGCTTCCTCGCGGGTGACGGCGATGATGAAATGGGGCACCTTGCGGAAGCCCAGGAACATGTCGCTGATGAAAAGGCCGTGTTTCATGACCTCCTTGAACCAGAAGGCGTCCGAGTAGTTCTTGTCCATCAGGTCGTAGGGACCCACGTAGGCCAGATGCCGGCCGTCCTGATCGATGACGCCCAGGTCGGTGATGGACCCGGCCGGGTGGTTGATGGTGTCGAAGATCTTGGCCAGGTTGGAGCCGTAGGTCAGGTACTCCCGCGAAACCGTGTGCGAGGCCAGATAGAGCTTGGAGCCGAGCTTCCGGAGGTACAGCTCGATGGTTCTGCGGTGCTGCTCCACCTGGGTGTGAAACGAATCCATCATCCGGGCCTTGGAGAACCGCGTGTAGTGGAGGTTGATCAGCCACCCCACGCCCAGCAGGGGCAGCAGGGAGCACACCAGGGTGACCAGGATGAACTTCCGGAAGAGCCTCCGGTAGTAGCTCTTCCTGGCATCCGCGTCTTCCTGGCGCGCGCCGTTGTGGTGTTCGGGCAGGGCTCTGTCTTTCATTTCTCTGGTTGCAGCCTCGCGCGGGTGACGGATCTGCGGCAAAAGTCCAGCAAAGCGCGTGCCAGTGTCAGCTCCGGCCATCGAAAAAAGTATAACAATTTGAAATCACTATTGTTTTATTGTTTTTCGGACTGGGATCGGAACCGGCGGCCGGAGGGGTGTCAACTCCCGGGTGACAGGCAGTGTGCACGGAGAGGTTGCACTGCAGGCCCGCAGGTTGACCGGGAATGCGACCTGCGGGTCACGCGAGCCCCGGCCAGTGGGTCTTGTGGATTTCGCATAGCTTGCGGAACACGTCCAATTCGGTGGGGGGAGCTTTGATGACCCGGTCGATCCTGTCGCGGCTGAGGGTCGGAACGTCGCACAGCTCCTGCATGACCCGCAGTCCGCAGGCCTGAATGCCGGTGACGCTGTAGCCGCCCTCCAGGACAAAGGCGATCCGGCCGCCGCAGAGCCGCTCGGCGATGTCGAGGAGAAAGAACGTCATCAGGGCATACCCTTCCGGGCTGGACCGCATCCCGCCCAGGGGGTCGCGATGGTAGAGGTCGAAACCGCAGGAAACCAGGATCAGTTCCGGCTGAAAGGCCAGCGCCAGGGGGTTGAGGGTGAAGCAGAGGAGCCGGGCGATTTCCAGGTCGCCGTGGTCCCGGCGCAAGGGGATGTTGACCGTGTAGCCCTCGCCGCGGGCGCATCCCGCCTCGGGCAGGCTGCCGCTGCCGGGGTAGGCCGGGAACCGGTGCAGGGAAACGTAGAGCACCTGATCGGTGTCGTAGAAGGCGGCCTGGGTACCGTTGCCGTGATGGGCGTCGATGTCCACGATCATGACCCGGCGCGCGCCGTGGGCGTGCAGCAGGTAGGCGGCGCCCAGGGCCACGTTGTTGAAAAGGCAGAACCCCATGGGCCGGTTCGGTTCAGCGTGGTGCCCGGGCGGCCGGACGCAGGCGAAGCCGCGACTGGCCCGGCCTTGCCAGATCTCATCCAGCAGGCTGAAGACGCCGCCGACCGCCAGGCGCGCCACGTCGTAGGACTGCTCGCCGGCCTCGGTGTCCGCGTCGAAGCTGGTGAGCCTGCGGCCGGCGCTCTGGGCGATCCGGTCGATGTGTTCGCGGGTGTGCACGAGAGTGATTTCTTCGGGCTCAGCCATGCGCGGAGGCTAGGGCGGACCATTTCCCGCTGAGGGAGGGGTGCTGGAGCATGGAATCCAGGATCCGCACCCGTCTGGGGCTCTCCAGGTGCGGGATGCCGGCCAGGTGGGCGGCAAAACGCTCGTCTCTGACAACCCGTACCGGGCTCATGGATTCCCTGCTCCCTGGCCGCCGGGCTGCCGGGCGCACTGCAGGAGTTCGTCGTGCTCGGGGATCCTCTTCTTCCACCGCGCGAGCGCCGTCAGGGCGGCCCGGCGGAACAAAGGCCGGGAAACGGGCTTCAAGCTCTCCCGGATCACTTCCAGGGTCACCTTGCGCTCCGCTTTCCGTTTCTCGCCGCCGGCCCGCTGTTTCAGAGCCTTCAGCTGGCTGACGATCAGGGAGGCGATATTCTCCGCCGCCTGCTCTCGGAGTGTCTCGGTCTGATTGGCCATGATGAGGATCTGCCGGAGAAGGTACCCCCTCGGTTGCTTCAGCACGAAATCCGAAAGCCCGCGCCGCTGGAACCCCAAGGAGTCGTAGAAACGCCGCGCTCCGATTTCGGCGTCCAGGACGAGTTCTGTGGCTCTGAGTGCATCCGCCTTCCAGTGCAGCCAGACTCCGGCCACCAGAAAGGTGCCGATGCCTCGGATGGGCGCCGCCTGGGGCAGGGCGGCATCCGCGGCCTTGCCGGTCACGGTCGCCATGTACTTGATCTCCAGGATCCGCGAGAAGAACCGTTCCTGGAAGGTGATGTAAACCAGTCCCGCGATCCGGCGGTCCACCAGGCAGGCGAACAGGTTGTGATCCAGGCCCCGCATCAGGACGTTGAGCAGGAAACGGACATGGAAGAACTCCAGATCCAGCTCCGCCACCTGCATCAGGCCGTCCCGGGAAAAGGGAAATCTCAGGAACAGGGCGGGCCGCTGCCCGCCCACCGTTCCGTGGAACAGCGCCGGTGGTTCCGCCGAGTCCGGTTCGCCCGGGAGCGCGCCGGGCTCCGACCGCAGCGCAGCCAGCCGGGAGGCGATCGGCCCGGGATCTGCGGGGCCGGATGCAGCCGGATCGGCGTCTTTTTCCCCTAATCGCTCGAGGGCATAGCCCACTTCGTAGTCCACCAGCAGCCTGAGCCCGGCCGCCCGGATCCGGCGGGCGGTTTCCGCATAGCCCAAGGCCGCGCTTTTTTCCCGGAGTTCCTGCTTTCCGGCCAGTTCCCCGTATTTGACCAGCAGGCGCTGCT
Source organism: uncultured delta proteobacterium (assembly GCA_963704245.1). Classification (GTDB taxonomy): domain Bacteria; phylum Desulfobacterota; class DSM-4660; order Desulfatiglandales; family Desulfatiglandaceae; genus CAVPHJ01. Next base: position 89,962 of record CAVPHJ010000009.1, on the reverse strand, counting down.
CGATGGGCACCGTGTCGTCCTGGAAATAGAGGTACTTGTTGACGTGGATCTTCTGGCGGTCGAACAGGAAAGAGAACTGATCGCGGTTTTCCTCGAAAGCGTGCGGCGGCAGGGCGTCGATCACGCCCATGGCCAGCATCTCGTTGAGCGCGTATCCGATCGCCGGCTCCCTGGCGGCAATGGCGTCCACCGCCTGCTTGAGCTTCTGGCGCTTGATCATGGGCCGCCGGGGGTCATCGTCACTGGGCTCCGGGGGGAGTGAACCGCACGGGGATCTCGACGCGGAAGGAGGCGCCTTTTTCGGGCAGGTTCTCCGCGGAAATCCGGCCTCCCAGTTTCTCCAGGATGCTCAGGCAGGCGGCCAGCCCCAATCCCATGCTGTCGGCCTTGGTGGTGAACAGCGGGTCAAAAATGCGGTCCATGTACTCCGCGGGAATGCCCGGTCCGCTGTCGCCCACCGAGACCTCCAGCAGGTCGCCGGCCCTCCGGGCGCCGAGCACGATCTCCCCGTCGTGTTCGACCGCCGAGATGGCGTTGGCCAGGAGATTCAGGAAAACCTGCTTCAGCTGGTGGGGATCGCTCTGCACGACCGGCATCGGCTCCTCGAAATGCCTCTTGACCCGGATGTTGCGCGAATGAAGCTCGCGGTGGCACAGCTCCAGGAGTTCATCCAGGAGCCGGTCGATCCGGACTTCCGTGATCCTGGGGGCGCTCGGCGCGGTCAGGCTCAGGGCCTTTTCGATCAGGCTCCGGCCGCGGGACAGCTCGGAGCGGATCAGGTCCAGGCCCTGGCGGAGCTCACCGGTTTTCTGCTCTTCGCTCAGGTGCCCCCGGGCCAGCTCTCCCAGCCACTGGCTGGTGACGTCGATGTTGGCCAGGGTGTCCTTGATGTCCCGGAACGAGGCCGATGAAAGCTGCATCGAAGAGGCGATCTGGCTTGCGCGGCGCACCTGGTGATCCAGAAAATGGATGCTCTTGCGTTTCTGCTCCAGGCGGGTTACCAGGTGGTTGGTGGTGAGCAGCACCGTGAACAGGATCAGAATGCCGGCCAGGATGAACACGAACAGGCCGATGGTGCGGATCTTGTTCATGGGCGCCAGGACCTGGTCCCTGGTCACCGACACCACGATCAGCCAGGGAACCTCCGCCAGCCAGACAGAGGCATAGATCCGGCCGTTCTTCTCCTCCAGGCGCTGGCCTTCGAAGGGCTGGGGAAGGGTAAACATGGCGGCCGTCCGAGGATCGATTGCGGGCCGCGCCGCGGTTTGCAGCATGCCGTTGCGGTCCAGCAGAAACGCCTCCCCCTGCATGTCCCGGGCCGCCTGGGCCAGGATCCGGGCAAGGGGTTCGGTGCTCAGACGGGCGCGCAGGATGACCTCCTGGGAGCCGTGGGCGGCCCGCAAGGCCAGGACGATGTGACGGCCGGTCTGGGGGTCTTCGCGGAAATCGCTGAGGTAAAAGCGGCCGACGGTGAGGTCCCGCAGCCAGGTTGCATCCCGGCCTGTGTCGGGCGTGAGCGGCTGGCGGCCGGCGTGGGCCAGTTCCTGGCCCTGAACGTCCAGAACACTCAGGCCTTCGAAAGACGGCGTCTCCGACAGCAGGGCCGCCAGCGCAGCCGCCATCTCCGGCCGCGTCGTGCCGGCCGAAAGGCTGAGAGCGCGCGAGACAAGCCGAAGCTCCAGACCTCTTTCGGCCAGGAACCCTTCCAGGGCCTCCTTGTCTTTCGCCGCTTCATGGCGCAGGGTCGTGAGCATCCGCTGTTTCAGGACCGAGGAGGCATAGCGGTACATGCCGGCGCCGATCAGCGCCAGCGGCAGCAGGGAGGCCGCCAGCAGGGCGACCACCACCGTGTTCCAAAGGCGGCTGAAGTAAGGGTAATCTCTGCGCCGGATACCCGCCCCGCCGTAGGACGGTGCCCGCGCCGAAGGGGATGCGTTTCCCGGTTTACTCGGACTCCTGCTCGACATATCTGAACACATCCTGGAGTTTGATCAACCCGAGGGTCCTGCCGGACCGGACCACGGGCAGACAGCGGAGATTGTGCAAAATCATCCGGTTGCCGGCTTCGGTCAGGGATGCCTCCGGGGCGATCTCCGCCGGCGCGGGCCGCATGACAGCCGAGATCGGGATGTCAGGGATCAAGGACGCCTTTTCCTCGAGGGTGGGCCAGGTGATCGCCAGGCTCGGGTGGGCCTGCTCGACCTCCCGGATGAGATCCCGCCTGGCCACCACGCCCCGCAGACGGTCTTCGGCATCGATCACATAGGCCTCGTCGACGGCCGCTTCGCCGGTTTCCCGGCTCAGCAGCTCGAAAGCCGAGCGCAGGGGTTCCTGCGGGCCGAGCCGGACGGGCGGGTGCAGGGGGATTTCGCTGACATGCTTGCGGGGCCACAGAACGGGGTGGCGTTTGACGCACTCGCTTTCGAAGGCCTCCCGGACTTTTTCGAGGAGGTCCTCCGGGTCGCAGGGCTTGACCAGATAGTCGAAGGCCCCCAACCGCATGGCCTCGATGCCCGAGGAGATGGAGGCGTGCCCGGTGAGCATGATGACCTCGGTGGCCGGTGCGAGGTGCTTGATGCGCTCCAGCGCGGCGATCCCGTCCATACCGGGCATCCGGATGTCCAGCACCACCACGTCAAAAGCGGGCCCGCTCCTGACCGTCTCCACGGCCGAGAGGCCGTCGAAGGCAATCCCCACCTCAAGCCCGCGGTTCCGGAGGATGCGCTCCATGTTGCGGACGAAGCGCTCCTCGTCATCCACCAGCAGCACCCGGATCTTCTCAGCCATGCGACCGAGCACCTCCCCTGGGCATCCAGCGCCATTCTATCCCCCTACCCCAGGTAAAGCAACATGCCGCAAAGGAGCAGGGCAAAGACCCAGAGAGCGTTCCCGAAAACGCCTTTTTTCAGCGGATGGAAATGGGCTTCGGGCTGGCGATGGCCCTCACTGCAGACATACTGGCCGGAGACCCGGGCGGTCTTCGGAAGGGTCTCGCGCCGTCTCTTGGCCGCTGCCCCGCAGGGTTCTTCCCGGTCGCCGAAGCGTTGGCGGCAGGTGGTCCGAAAGCCCAGCCCATAACAGGCCAGGTTGAAGATCCAGTTCCAGGTCACGGCCAGGCCCAAAAAGATGACGGCGCCCCAGATCAGGGTGTCCCGGGTCGCGCCGCTGCGGGCCAGGCTTTCGCCGATCCGGCCCGGATTGAGCGGGCCTTCCACCCGGCCGAAAAGACCGAGGTAGTAGAGGGAGAAACAGACGGCCATGACCGCCAAATTCAGCCAGAAACGGCGGCTCCAGCTGCTGAAGGGCGGGTTTCGGGTCCCCGGTGAGGTTGTCTGATGCATGACTGACTCCTGCTGTTTCATCTTTGCGCGTTGGATCAAGGGGTGGTGCCGGCGCCATACGGCGCCGGCACCACCGGTTTCAGCCGGTTTCAACCGGCCGCCAGCTTCTTCATCACGTCCGGGATCACCTTGTAGGTGACGTAGGCCGCCAGGATGAGGCTGTAGGTCGGGACCACCCAGCGCCACACCTTTTCCGGCACCACCCGGGTGGTGTAGGGCGCGACCACCGCCGCCACCATGCTGCCCAGCATCATGGAGGGCAGCAGCAGGAAGTCGATGATCTCGCCGCCGGCCAGCAGGGCCAGCCAGACGATGATGGAGAACACGCAGACCGTGCCTTCGGAGATGGCGGTGACGGCCATCATGCTCTTGACCGGTATGCCGGCCAGGAGCCCGCCGATGGTGACCACCGGGCCGTAACCGCCGCCGCCGATGCCCTTGTTGAACCCGGCCAGGCCGCCGTAGAAAATCATCAGCTTGGGCTTGTAGGGCCGCTCCTTGGAGGCCGAAAACAGGGAGATCACGCCCATCATGACCAGCAGCATGGCCACGTAGAGGCTGATCCACACCTTGGCCACCTTGAAAACGGCGTAGACCGCGGTCACCGAAAAGGCCACCGCCGCGCAGCCGATCACCGAGATGTAGAGCCAGAGCTTGATGGTTTCGGACATGGGCTTGAACTTCCACTCCACGTTTTCGAACTCCTTGTGCAGAAAGGTGCCCACCAGCCCGGCAGTGGCCTGCTGGATCATGACCACCGGCACGATCTGCTTGGGGTTGAAACCCAGGATCAGCAGCAGGGGCGTGATGGCGGTGCCGTACCCCATGCCGGCCGAGGCGTCCAGAAACTCGAAGATCAGGGCCAGGAACACCACCGACCAGAAGATCTCCCAGTTGTTGGTGCCTTCCCAGCCCAGGCTCTTGACGATGGGCGAGGCGATCCGTTGGGTCGAATCGAAGGGGTTGCCGGCCAGCCACACGCCCACCAGAAAGATGACGAAGAAGGCCAGCACCCCGTAGCATCCGGCCCTGACGGCGCCGGGCTCGGGTTTCATGCGCTCCCAGACGCTGGGCTTTTCGGCCTCCACCTTCCTGGCGATCTCCCACCCCATGGTTTTCTCTCTTTCCATTCCCGTTTCCTCCTTGATTGCGGAATTTGATGCCTCTCGGCGATTGAAAAAGGACGCTTTGCCGGTCTGGGAAGATCAAGACGCGTGCCAACGCATTCCGGAAAGGACCGGCAGATGGCTGTTTTCTGGGTATCTGTCTGAAATCACCTTCCAAATAGATTGATCCCGCAGCACCGGCAGACGGATAGCGGCCAATAGGGAGGGATCCGGGCCGGATAAATGTCCACTGTCAGGTTACAAGAAACCTGGGGGGTGAAACTTCCAGCGGACGATCAGCCGAGCAGAAGGCGCCCCCGCCGGCTCAGAGTTCAGTCAGGGGCGGCGGCTGCAGAGAGTTCCGGTCTCGGGCCGCAGCGCGTCCCGACAATCCCGGCGGCTTCCGCAGAGAACCGTGGTCTGCAGATGCCGGCTTACCGGCGGCCGGCCCAGATGGAGCGCGGCAGCGGCACAACTCTTGCTCCTAACGGCGCAGCGAGAGACGTCCCCGGTCCCCTGGCGGCCGGGGATCCGGTTTACCGACCCGCGGCGTGCGGCCGCGGCATGAGAAAAAAGGAGGACAATGCAATGGCGCTCGATCTGGTGCTGTTATGCGTGGGGTTGGGGATGCTCTACTACGGAGCGGAGTGGCTGGTGAAGGGGTCCTCGAGCCTGGCGCGCGGCCTGGGCCTGAGTCCCATCGTGATCGGCCTGACGGTGGTGGCTTTCGGGACCTCCACCCCCGAACTGGTGGTCAGTGTGGTCTCCTCGGTCAAGCAGAAGAGCATGATCGCGGTGGGCAACGTGATCGGCAGCAACATCTGCAACATCGCCCTGGTCCTGGGGCTGGCGGCCCTGTTCGCGCCGCTCACCAGCGACCGCTCGGTGGTCAGGCGCGACATCCCCATCATGGTGGCAATCTCCCTGTATCTGGTGCTGATCACCTCCAATTCCATGCTGGGCACGAATGGAGGGGGTCACCCTGTTCGGCGGCGTCATCGCCTACACCTGGTTCAACTACCACACGGCCCTGAAGGACGCCCGGCGGGCCTCCGTGGGGGCGGAAATGGCGCCGGCCGCGGCCATCGAGGCGCTGAAAGAGCTGGAGGAGATCGAGTTCGTGGCTTCCCGCGGGAAGCAGATCCTGCTGATCCTGGCGGGGATCGTGGGCGTGGTGATCGGCGCCGAGGTGCTGATCCGGTCGGCGGTCAAGCTCATGACGGTGCTGGGGGTGAGCGAGAAGTTCATCGGCCTGACCATCGTGGCCTTCGGCACCTCGCTGCCCGAACTGGCCACCTCGGTGGTGGCCGCCCTGCGGAAAGAGATGGACATCAGCGTCGGCAACCTGGTGGGCAGCAACGTCTTCAACATCCTGGGCGTGCTGGGCGCGGCGGCCCTGGTGCGGCCGATCCCCATCCCGGGCGGTTTCGTGCAGAGCGGGATGCTGGTGGACTACGGGGTCATGATCTTCACCAGCACCCTGCCCTGGCTCATGATGCGGAAAGCCGGCACCGTGACCCGGGCCAACGGCCTGCTGCTGCTGTCCTGTTACGTCGGCTACATCGTGTATCTGATCGTGAAGTCCTGACCCGGACGAGCCGCGGGAAAGGTCCGCGAATGGCCCGGACCGGGGGGAGAGGGATGCAGGGGGAGACCATGAAGAGCAGGACCGTCGATGAAATTCTCCTGCCCTACAGCGACGAAGTGCCCCGGTCGCCGTCGGTGACCCTGAGCGACCGGATCATTTATGCCATCGAGGTGATGGTGAGCCGCAACCTGAGCGAGCTCGCGGTGCTCCGCAACCGCCAGCCGATCGGCATGATCCGGCTCAGCGACGCGCTGCGGCAGGTGGGCCTGCAGAGCGGGATGGCCGGGCGCAAAGCAAGGGCGGATCTGGAGAACTCCGCGGGCTAGGCCGGGGTTCGGAGCGGCCGATCGACTCCCGCCGACCCGCGGGCTCAAGAAACCCCGCCGGTTCACCCGGCGGGGTTTTCATTTCAGGAGCGGCTGAAGCGGGCCGCGGCGGCAGCTCCCTACTCGGCCGGGTCTTTGAACTCCTCGGCCGAGATGCCGGCGTCCTTGATCAGCCGGTGGAGGTACTGCCGCTGGATGCCGGCCATCTCCGCGGCCCGGCTGATGTTGCCCCCGGTTTCCCTGAGCAGGGAGCGCACGTAGTCCCGGTGAAACCGCTGGATGGCCCTCTCCTTGGCCTCCCGGAAGGGAGGCCGGAGGGCCTCCTCTTCGCCCTGCGGGCCGGACGCCGCTTCGGTTTCCAGGAAGAGGTCGCCGGGTTCCAGGGCCGGGGTTCGGCAGAAGACCACGCCCCGCTCGATGATGTTTTCCAGCTCCCGGACGTTGCCCGCATATTCCTGGGAGAGCAGGGCCCGCATGGCCGCGGGGGAGATGTCGCGGATGTCCTTGCGGTTGGCGCGGGCATAGCGGTTGAGGAAATGCAGGCTGAGCAGCGGGATGTCCTCCCGCCTCTCTTTGAGCGGCGGGAGTTCGAACTGGACCACGTTGAGCCGGTAGAAGAGATCCTCCCGGAAGGCTTCCTTTCCCGGATGGCCTCCTTCAGGTTGTGATTGGTGGCGGCCACAAAGCGGATGTCGGCTTTCTTGGTCGTGATCCCGCCCACCGGCCGGTATTCCCCCTCCTGCAGCAGGCGCAGCAGCTTGGTCTGCATCTGGGGGCTGAGGTCTCCGATCTCGTCCAGGAAAAGGGTGCCTTCGTGGGCCTCCTCCACCAGGCCGCGCTTGTCCCGCCAGGCGCCGGTGAAAGCCCCTTTCACATGGCCGAAAAGCTCGCTCTCGATGACCTGCTCGGGTATGGCCGTGCAGTTCAGGGTGATCAGCTTCTGCGCGCTCCGCAGGCTGTACTTGTGGATGGCCCGCGCCAGGAGTTCCTTGCCGGTGCCGCTCGGGCCCATGATGAGCACCGTGGCCGTGGTCGGGGCCACCTGGCGGATGCGCTCGAAGATCCGCTTCATGACCGGCGTGGTGCCGATGAGCCCGGAAAAGCCCTCCTTTTCAGCCAACGCCTGGCGCAGGGCCTCGTTTTCGCGGACCACCTCGCGCCACTTCATGGCCTTGTCGATGCTGACGATGATGCGCTCCCGGCGGAAGGGCTTGGTGATGTAGTCGTGGGCGCCCCGCCGGATGGCCTCCACCGCCGTCTCGATGGTGCCGTAGGCGGTCATGACGATCACGGAGACGTCCGGACCGACGGCCTTGATCTCTTCCAGCAGCGCGATGCCGTTCATCCTGGGCATTTTCAGGTCGGTCACGACCAGGTCGAAGGGGTCCGCCTTGAACCGCTCCAAGGCCTTGAGGGGATCGGTTTCGGTGACGACCTCGTGCTGCGTTTCCTCCTGGATGAAACGCTGCAGCACGGTCAGCATGTCCCTTTCGTCGTCGACGATCAGAATTCTTCCCGGCACGGTTCTGCTCCCGTTTCTATAGGCAGCCTGACGCTGAAAATGGTGCCGCGCTGGCTTGCGGGGGCCTCCGCGGTCATGGCTGACGCAGTCGATGGTGCCCCCGTTCTTGGTGATGATCCCGTAACTCACGAAAAGCCCGAGCCCGGTCCCCTCGCCTTCGGGCTTGGTGGTGAAAAAGGGTTCGAAGATACGGCCGATGATTTCCTCCGGGATGCCCACCCCGGTGTCCCGGAACTCGATGACCGCCTTGCGGGCGGCGCGCTCCAGGTCGGTGCGGATGGTCAGGGTGCCGCCCTGGGGCATGGCGGCCATGGCGTTGTTGATGAGGTTCAGGAACACCTGCTGGAGCTGGCGGAAATCCCCTCGGACCCTCGGCAGGTGCTTCCGGAGCCTGAGAACCAGTTCGATCTCGTTTTTTTCCAGGCTGTGGCGGACCACCTGCAGGATGTCCTCCAGGCACTGGTTGAGGGGCGTGTGCTCGGACTGGCGGTCGCCCAGCCGGGCGAAGCTCAGCAGGTTCTCGACCACTTGTTTGCAGTGCAGCCCCTGCCGCTCGATGGCTTTGAGGTCCTCGGATTGCTGGCTTTGGGGGGCGGCTTTACGGAGCAGGATGTCGCAGAAGCCCAGGATCACGCCGAGCGGGTTGTTGAGCTCATGAGCCACGCCGGCGGCCAGGGTGCCCAGGGACGCCAGCTTCTCCGTGTTCACCAGCTGGCTTTCCAGCTTCTTGTTCTCGGTGATGTCCCGGGCGATGCACAGGACCGCGGTGACGTCGCCGCCTTCGCTCTTGAGCGGCATGAAATTGGCGCTGAGCCAGGTCTGCCGCCCCTCGACCTCGATTTCGAACTCGTCCCGCATGCTCTTGCCGTGCCGGTGCACGAGCTTCACCAGCTCCAGCCGGTCAGCGGCCACTTGCGGCGGAAAAAGGGCCGAAAGGTCCTTGCCGATGAAATCACCGGGCCGCCCGCCGAAGAAATTGGCGGTGAAGGTGTTCACCGACTGGAACCGGCCGTTGGCATTCACCGTGAAGATGAAGTCCTCCGCGCTCTCCACCAGGGAGCGGTACTGGTCCTCGGACTTGCGCAGCTCCGCGGTGCGCTGGCGGACCTTTCTTTCCAGCCTGCGGGACCAGCGGACCTCGAAAAAGAGGGTGGCGGCCGCCCCGAGCAGGATCACCAGGATCACGAACCCTTGGAGGACCAGTTGTCGCCGGTGACCCCGCTCAACCGCCCCTTCCACCTCGTCCACGGGCGCCACCACGGCCACCGACCAGGTCTGGGGCGGGTGGTCGGACACCGCGGCCGGGCAGTAGGCGATGAGCTTCCTGATCTCGCCGGTGAGGCCGCGATGCCAGCCGGAGGTGTACCAGCCTGTTCCCTCCTGCCCTTTGAGCATGGCCTCCTGCTGGATGAAATCGATCTTGGCAAAGGAGAGCGCGGGGGCTTTCTGCTGGCGCACCCGGAAGGCATTCTGCCCCTCGAACTCGGAAATGGGGTGGTACAGGAAGGCCCCGGCGTCATCGATGACCCAGGCGTAGCCCGTTTCCCCTGACCGGATGTCGGCCAGGAACGGCCTCAGCAGCCAGGCAACGTTCAGGTGCAGCAGGAGCAGCCGGGCGGCGTCCGCTCCGAGAGGAAGGGTCATGAGCATCTGGATTGCGCCGGCGCCGGGCCGGGGCCGGGAAACCCACACCCGGTCTTCGGCGGTTTCCCCGGCGGGCGGCAGTTCCCCGGGGAACTCCGCCGGATCTCTTATCTCGCTCCAGTGCCGGCCGGCCATGTATACGTGCACGTCTCCGCTCGCGGGAGCGAGGATTTCGATTTTCCACGCTCCCCGTTCCTGCATGCGGGCCAGGCTCTGCTGAACGCGGTCATGTTGGGTTTGGCGATCGGTCTGACCCTCGGAGAGCGTCCTGGCCAGCCGGGCGAGCTCCTTGCGGAGGAGTTCCAGTTCCCGCTGGATCAGGTCGCGGACATGCCGGGCGATGACCAGCTGCTCCTGGTTGAACTGGCGGCTCACCAGCTCGCGCGTCTGGCGGGCGGACCAGATCCCCAGCAGCCCGGCGGCGGCGAGCAGTACCAGGGCCAGCAGGCAGACGCCGATCACCAGGTTGCGGTTGATCTTGGGGCGGCTTTCCATGGTCATTCCCTGCGCCCGCGGGGTCAGGGGGAGAACAGGGTCCGCTGCTTCTCGTCGTCCGCCGGATGCGCGTCGGGCAGACCGGCCGCAGGGGTGAGTGCGCCCTTGAGCAGGTAGCGCTCGAAGAGGCGGTTGAAATCGGTCCAGGCTCCTTCCTGGGGGTCCCGTGCCATGAAGCGTGCCAGGCCGTTGATCTTGGCGTCCAGGTCGTCCACCAGGTGCAGCGCGAAAGCTTCCAGGAACTTGGGGCGCTTGGGCGACCCGAAATCGTACTGACCGTGATGGCTCAGCACGAGGTGCTTGAGCCTGAGTGCCAGCTCCTCGGAAAAGCCCGGCAGCGCCGCGAGCTTTTCTTCCAGCAACACGGCGCCCAGCACCACGTGGCCCACCAGGCGGCCCTCGTCGGTGTAGTCGATTTGGGGGTTGAGGGTCAGCTCCCGGGTTTTGCCGATGTCGTGCAGGAAGGCGCCTGCCAGCAGGAGATCGCGGTCCAGGAGGGGATAGTGCGCGGCCACCTGCAGGGCCAGCCGGCAGACCGAGAGGGTGTGTTCCAGCAGGCCCCCCAGATAGCAGTGGTGGAAGTTCTTGGCTGCCGGCGCCTCCCTGAAGGCGGCCAGGAAGCTGCGGTCGGTGAGGAAACGTTCGATGAGCCGTTTGAGGTCCGGCTGCTGCAGCTGCTTCAGGACTTCCCGGAGTTCGCGGAGCATCTCCGTGGTCTCCCGGGGGGCGGACTCCAGGAAGGGTGTCCGGTCCACCTTTCCTGCGAGCGGCTTCAGGCTCGCGACGCTGACCTGCAGCTTGCCGCGGAAGGAGGTGGCTTTGCCTTGGATTTCAACCAGATCCCCTTCCCGAAAAACCTCCGAGAGCTCCCGCGCGGCCTCCCAGACCCGCCCTTCGATCTCGCCGGTCCGGTCGCCCAGCACCAGGGAAAGAAAGGGCTCCCCGCTGCGGGTGGTCGCCAGCCGTTTTTCCCGGACCAGGTAGGAGCCCCTGACCGCCTGCTCCGCGGCGATGTCGCTGACCCAGAGGCGGGTGCGGGAAGCTCCCGGACCCGGCGCCTCAGTCATCGAAGCTGCCTGCCGGGCCCTTCTCGGCCTGCAGCCGGGCGGCCTTGGCCCGGATTTCGGCCTCGGTCCAGGCGGCCGGATCCTCCAGGCGTTCGGCTTTGGGCCCCAGGTCATGGGAGCCGGCCTCCAGGATCGCCTGCCGGGCCAGCGGCGCGGTGTCCGCGGCGTTGAAGACCTCGGTGAGCAGGCGGAAGACGAAATCCTCCACCGCCTGGGTCATCCGTTCGCGCACCTCGCGGGCCTGCCCCAGCAGCTTGTTCTCGAAGGGCAGGTTGAGCTTCTTGTAGTCCCCGCGCTTCAGCCCTTTGCTCTTGGCGAAAGCCACCATCTCCGCCCACAGGGTTTCGGTCACGCCCTGGTTCGGGACCTTGGCGAACTCCCCGGCTTCATCCAGGATGGCGTTGCCGTAATCGTTCACCTTCACCCCCCAGGTGATCATCTGGAGCGCGGTGGCCACGTTGGCCTTGGTCGTCCTGGTCTCCCGGGCGATGCGGCGCAGCCGCTCCGAGCTGTTGCCCGAGGTGCCGTGCTGGGCCCCCGAGACCTTATAGGGCGCCAGGGCCTGGTGGATCTCGGCGGTCAGGGGGACCTGGATGCCGGCATCGCTTTCCTCGATCCCGTGGGTGGTGCCGTTGTTCAGGGCGATCCAGTCCGGGAAAATGCCGTGGGCGTTGAGGCCTTGGACCAGGAACAGGGCTTCGTCGACGGTGGAAAGGCCTTCCTTGCCCTTGATCTCGCCCACCTCGGTCTCGAAACCGGCCCAGGGCGGGACCAGCGGCCAGAGCGCGATGCTGGCCAGCAGGTTCTCGTCGTCCGGCAGGTGGGAGGCGTCGATGGCGATGGAGGTGACGCCCGCGTCAAAGAGCGAGGGGATCTCGGTCTTGGCGGCGGTGACGTCCTTCTGGCCCTTGATCCCGTAATGATCCGCGTGGATGGCTACCGGGACGGTGATGCCCAGTTCATTGCAGACCGCATCCACCTGGCGGGCCAGGTTCCAGAAATTCACCGCGCAATAGGCGCCGGCGCCGCCCTCGCTCTTGGCGATCTCCACGATGATGGCGGCGTTGGCCCGCTGCGCCGCCCGCAGGCCGCCGCGGATCACGAAGTGGTTGCGGCCGTTGGCAGCGATGGTCATGGCCTGGCCCTTGGCCGTCATGGCCCGGTCGATCACCTTGCCGCTCACGATGAGCGCCCGGGAGTGGGGAAAGAGCTTCACGATGTTGGGGGGGCGGCCGATCTCCAAAGCCTTTTCGAAGTCCTTGGGCCCGCTCGCGGATTCTGAGCTCATGTCAATCCTCCTTGTGGTTGAGGTATCGGCCCGCATCCGGCAGGTGCGCCGGCCGGATCGGGACAAAGGTGATACCGCCCGGATAGCGCTCCGGCAGCGGCCGGGGTCTCATCGTCAACCCCCTGAAAATGGCATAGTAGACCAAGACCGCTGCCGCCCGCAACGGCTTTCGAAGGGTCGGCAGGCAAATTCCGCGGGAACCGGGGGGCTGGGCCGAGCCTCAGCGGAGGAAGTATCCCGCCACCCGCCAGCACCCGTCCAGGGTGGCGGGGATCAGGCTCCCGGCTCGAGGATCACCTTGATGCATTCGTGTTCGGCCGGTGCGCAGACAGCCTGAAAGCCCCGGGCGGCCTCCGAAAGGGCCAGCCGCTGGGTGATCAGCCTTTCCACCGGCACGCTGCCGGCGGCGATGAGCCGGAGCGCGTCGGTGCAGTCCGCCGGGCTGCCGGCATAGGTGCCGGTCAGGGTGATTTCAGTCCGCCAGAACAGGTCGTTGATGGGCGTCGGCAGGGTGGCCCCTTCGGAAGCGCCGGCAAAGAAGAGGACCGTGCCGCCCCGCTCCACCGCCCGCAGGGCCAGGGGGATGAAGCCCTCGAAGCAGAGGATGACCAGGTCCGCCAGGAGGCCCCCGTTGGCTGAACGCAGGCGCTCGATCAGTTCCTCATCGGCCCGCAAGGCCTGGTGGGCCCCCATTTCGAGCGCCTTGTCCAAGCGGTAGGGAATGGTGTCGGCGGCGACGACCCGGCCGGCCCCGAGAGTCCTGGCCAGAGCAACGTGGAGCAGGCCGGAAATGCCGGCGCCGAGAACCAGCACCGACTGAGCGGGACGCAGCCGGGCGTTGCGCTGCCCCCGCAGGACGCAGGCCAGGGGCTCCATGAACGAGGCCGCTTCAAAGGAAACGTCCTCCGGAATCGGGAAAAGGCCGCGGTCCACGTTGATGCTCGGCACCCGGACATACTCGGCGAAGCCGCCGGGTTCGAAATGGGTGCCGTGGAGGAGCGTTTCGCAGACCGTGTGATGCCCGTTGAGGCAATAATGACAGGTGTTGCAGGGCACGTGGTGGGTGGCGGCCACCCGGTCGCCGGGGTGGATACCGGAAACTCCCCCGCCGATCTCGGCCACCACGCCCGCCACCTCGTGGCCCAGCACGAGGGGAACCTTGTGGCGGCGGTACCACTCCATGACGTCGCTGCCGCAGATGCCGCTCGAGATCACCCTGAGCAGCACCTCACCCGGCCCGATGCGGGGGATCGGCATCTCCTGGACCCGGACGTCCCGGTTGCTGTAGTACATCAGGACGCGCATGGTGCTGGGCGTGCTCACCGGCGGTCGGTGCCTTTCAGGGAGCGGCGTTTTTCAGCGTGGTGAAGAGCTCGAGCGCCTGCCGGGGGGTGGCCCGGTCGTGGATCACGGCGTTGAGGGCCTGCATCATGGCCGCGGGGTGCGGGTTCTGCCAGACGTTGCGGCCCAGGTTGACCCCGATGGCGCCTTTCCGGAGGCCGTCGTGCACGAACTCGAACACCTCCAGCTCGGTTTCGCACTTGGGCCCGCCGGCAATGACCACCGGCACGGGGCAGCCGTGGGTCACCTTGTCGAAATCCTCGGCGCAGTAGTACGTCTTCACGATCTTGGCCCCCAGCTCGGCGGCGATGCGGCAGGCCAGCGCCAGGTAGCGCGCGGTGCGTTTCTCCAGTTCCTTGCCCACCGCGGTGACCGCCATGACCGGGATGCCGTAGTCCTCACACTCGTCCACCAGCAGCGCCAGGTTTTCCAGCGTCTGGCGCTCGAACTCGCTGCCCACGAAGATGGACAGGCCCACCGCGGCCGCATTGAGACGCAGGACCTCCTGGATCGAGGTGGTGAGCACCTCGTTGGCGAGATCCCGGCCCACCACGCTGGTGCCCCCCGAAACCCTCAGGATGATGGGCGTGCCCTCGTTCGGGTCCACGCAGGCCCGCAGCACGCCGCGGGTCACGAACAGGGCGTCGGCGTGGGGCAGCAGGTCCCGGATGGTGTCCTGGGGCCTCTCCAGGCAGCGGGTGGGGCCCTGGAAATAGCCGTGGTCGATGGGCAGGAACTGGCAGCGGCCGTCGGTTCCCACCACGCGCGCCAGCCGGCTGCGCATGCCCCAGTCCAGGTGCTCGGTTCCCTTGATCGTTTTTCCGGGCGTTTCCGCCGGCGCCGGCGTTTCGCCGGGCGCCCGTGCCTCCAGCAGGCCTTCTGCATCCGCCATGGCCCTTCACCTCCGCTGCGCGCTTGCGTTGCGCCGCGGCCCTCCCGCCGCGACTGGGGCCATTGTTAGAAGATGCCCCCGGGCTTGTCAAGCGCTGTCCGATTCAGGGCGGGCTTGACCGACGTTCCATGATGTATTAGCCTGGTGTATACATCGGAGGCCGTTCATGATACGGACGCAGATCTATCTGACGGAAAAGGAACGGGACGAATTGGCCCGCCTGGCCCGGGACAGCGGCAGGACGCAGAGCGACCTGATCCGGGAGGCCATCGACTCGTTTCTCGGGCAGCGGGATGCAGATCAAAGGCGGAAGGTGCTGAAACGTTTGGCCGGATTGTGGCGAAAACGGACCGACCTGCCTGACTTTACCGAGCTGCGGGCCGAATGGGACAGGACGGGATCACGGTGAGCGGCGGGTTCCTGGTTGACACGGACGTGTTCGTCGATTTCCTGCGCGGCAGCGCGCAGGGAGTGGCTTTCGTCCAGGAGAATGCCCAGCATATCCTGATGTCGTCCATTGTAGTCGCCGAGTTGTATGCCGGGGCCCGTGAGGATGAACTGGTGGAACTGGATGACCTGCCGCGGCTGTTCCCGGTCCTGCCGGTCACGGCGGAGATCGCCCGTGCAGCGGGACTCCTCAAGGCGGAGTACGGCCGGTCTCATGGCCTCGGCCTGGCCGATGCGCTCGTGGCAGCCACCGCAAGGCAGCATGGACTTGCGCTCAAGACCCTCAACAGCAAGCACTTTCCGATGTTTCCCGGCCTCGCGCCCGCATACCCGAAATAGGATCCGCTGGTCTCTTGACTCTTGCCCGCCTTTTGTCGTGCAATAGGCACGCAGGTCTGCAACCAGGACCGAGCGGAGGATCCAGATGCCCGAGTTTCGCTACTCGAACGCCGAAAGGGAAATGGCCGTCTACGGCTACGATGCGGTGGTCAAGAGCCACTGCCGGATGTGCCACGGCGGCTGCGGGGTACTGGTCTACACCCGGCAGGGCAAGGTGGCCAAGATCGCCGGCGACCCGGACTGCCCCATCAACCACGGGACCCTGTGCAGCAAGGGCCTCGCCTCGGCCCAGCTGGCCTACCACCCGGACCGCCTGACCCACCCGGTGCGCCGCAAGGGACCCAGGGGAAGCGGGCAGTGGGAACGGATCTCCTGGGACGAGGCGCTGGACACGCATCGCCGGCCGTATCCTGCAGTACAAGCGCGGCTTCGGCGCCGAATCGGTGGTCCTGGGATACGGCACCGGACGCGAGAACGAGGCGGTCATCTACCGTTTCGCCAACCTGCTCGGCACGCCCAACGTGCTCACTGCGGGACATTTCTGCTACGGCCCGCGGGTGGCGACCGGCATCATCACCTGCGGCAGCAACCCGGTGGTGGACTACGAGAACCATCCCCGCTGCCTCATGGTCTGGGGCAACAACATCGTCATCAGCAACCCGGACGAGTACAAGGGGGAGCCCTTTTCCGTGGCTCTCGATCAGGGCGCGCGGCTGATCGTGGTGGATCCGCGCCTGACGCGGCTGGCGGCCCGGGCGGATGTCTGGCTCCAGCTGCGGCCGGGTACCGACACCGCCCTGGCCCTCGGGATGCTGAACGTGATCGTGGCAGAGGAGCTCTACGACCGGGACTTCGTGGAGCATTTCGTCCACGGCTGGGAGCCGTTCGTGGAGCGGGTCAAGGAGTACCCGCCGGAGCGGGTGGAGGCGATCACCTGGGTGCCCCGGGAGAAGCTCAGGCAGGCCGCCCGGCTGTACGCCACCACCCGGCCGGCCGGCATCCAGTGGGGGGTGGCCATCGAGCAGCAGGTGACCTGCGCAGACAACGACCGGGCCCTGATGGCCCTGATGGGCATCACCGGCAACATCGACGTGCCGGGCGGGCAGGTCCTGTTCCGCACGCCGCGGATCCGCAACGTGGGGCAGTTCGGCGCCCACGGCATGCTGCCCGAGGAGCAGCGCCGCAAGCGCTTGGGCGGCGAACGCTTCCGCCTGGCCGGTCACTTTGCGATCATCAACCCCAAGTGCGTCTGGGACGCCATCCTTGAGGAGAAGCCCTATCCGGTCAAGCTGCTCTTCCTGATCAGCTCCAACCCGCTGATGACCCGGGCCAACGCCGCCGAGGTGCGCCGGGCGCTCGAGGCGGTGGAGTTCATGGCGGTGGCCGATTTTTTCCTGACCCCCACGGCCGAACTGGCCGACATCGTGCTGCCGGCCGCCACCTGGCTCGAGATGGACTATGTCGGCGATTTCTGGAAGCGCCACGGCTACCTGCTGCCGCGGCGCAAGGTCATCCAGGTGGGCGAGTGCCGCTCGGATCACGAGATGCTCAACGACCTGGCACACCGGGTGGGCCAGGGCGAACACTGGTGGGAGACCTTCGACGGCGCCCTGGACTGGATCCTGCAGCCCCTGGGCCTGACCTGGAAGGAATTCCGGGAAATGGACCACCTGCGCGGAGAGGTGGAATACCGCAAGTACGAAAAGCGGGGCTTTTCGACGCCCACCAGCAAGTTCGAGCTTTACTCCACGGTGCTGGAGGGGCTGGGCTACGATCCGCTGCCCCGCCACCGGGAGCCGCCGGAAAGCCCGCTGAGCGCGCCGGAGGTGGCCGCCGAATACCCCTACATCCTGATCACCGGCCGCCGGCTGCCCGGCTTCTTCCACAGCGAGAACCGCCAGGTGCCCTGGCTGCGGGAACTGCACCCGGAACCGGTGGTGGAGATCCACCCGGTAACCGCCCGCAAGGAGGGTATCCGGGAAGGGGAGTGGGTGATCATCGAGTCCCGCCGCGGCCGCATTCGGCAGCGCGCCAGGCTCAGCGAAGGGATCGACCCGCGGGTGGTGGGCGCGGAGCACGCCTGGTGGTTCCCGGAACGGAAGGAGCCCGGGCACGGCTGGCAGGAATCCAACGTCAACCTGCTGACGGACAACGCCTACGAGGCCTGTGACCCGGCCATGGGGGCCACCAGCGTGAGGACCCTGCTCTGCCGCATCCGGCCGGAAACCCCGGGTGCTCCGCCGCCGCCGGCCGGGAAGGCCGCGGCCGAGGCGCCGGTCGCCGGCGGCAGCGGCCGGGCGCTGGAGATCGACCACCGTGCCTGCTGGGGCTGCCTGACCTGCGAGGTGGCCTGCAAGCAGGAGATGGAGACCCCGGTCGGGGTGAAGCTGATCCGGGTTGCGGAGGACGGCCCCCGGAGCGGACCGCAGGGGCCGGAGTTTTCCTTCCGGGTGCACGTCTGCCGGCACTGCGACGACCCGCCCTGCGCCGGGGTATGTCCGGAAGAGGCAATCCGCAAGCGGGACGACGGGATCGTGGTGCTGGCGGAGGAGCTCTGCTCGGGGTGCGGTTTGTGCCGGGACGCCTGCCCGTACCAGGCGATTGCCCTGGACGAGGGGAAAGGGGTGGCCCGCAAGTGCAACCTCTGCCACCACCGCCTCGACCGGGGCCTGCTGCCGGCCTGCGCCGACAATGTGTGCCTGGCCCACTGCATTCATCTCGGCGGGCCGGGGGCGGTCGTGGCAAACGCGGAGAAGCACCCTGCCGCCGGGCCGGGCGGAAGGCGGGGCAGCCCATGAACGGGACGGCCGCAGCGCTCTGCCGGGAGAGGGAAAAAAGGGTTCTGGCGGCCATCGCCCTGGAAGTGCCGGACCGGGTGCCGCTGGTCTGCAATTTCGGTTTCTTCCCGGCCCGCTACAAGGGGCTGACCTTCCAGCAGGCCATGTACGACCGGGAGCGGACGATGCAGGCCTGGGTCGCCACCATGGCCGAGTTTCAGCCCGACATGTACGAAAACCCCTTCGGGATCCGGTTCCTGGGCCGCATTCTGGAGGCGCTGGACTTCCGGCAGCTCCGCTGGCCGGGCCATGGCTGCCATCCCATGGCTTCCTACCAGTATGTGGAAGGGGAATACCTGCGGGCCGAGGAGTACCCGCAGTTCCTGGGCGACCTGACGGATTTCATGATCCGCACCTACTGGCCACGGGTCTTCGGCGCGCTGGAGGGTTTCCGCGACCTGCCGCCGCCGAGCGCCATCATCTCCTACTACATGGGGCTGCTGCACTTCGGGGCCTTCGACACGCCGGAGATCGAACGGGCCTTCGCGGCCATTCAGCAGGCGGGGCGGGCGGCCAGGGAGATCGTGGATGCGATCCGGGCCTATGACGCAGCGATGAAGGAGATCGGGATCCCGCCCCAGTTCGGGGCCCTGTGCCAGGCGCCTTTCGACACGCTTTCGGATTTCTTCCGGGGCACCAAGGGGGCCATGCTGGACATGTTCCGGCACCCGGAGGAGCTGCTGGCGGCATCCGGGAAGCTGCTGCCGATGATGCTCGAGATGGGCCGCGGGGCGCGCAAGCGGGGGATTCCGCGGGTCTTCATTCCGCTGCACAAGGGGCTGGACGGGTTCATGTCGCCCGAGCAGTTTCGGCGTTTCTTCTGGCCCTCCCTGCGGGAGCTGGTGGTCGGCCTGGTGGCGGAGGGGCTCACCCCGTTTCTGCTCTGGGAAGGGGACTGCACCTCGCGGCTGGAGACGATCGCCGACGTGCCGGCCGGCAAGGTGGTGTACTGGTTCGAACGCACGGACATCTTCCGCGCCAAGGAGGTCCTGGGCGCACGGGTGTGCCTGCGGGGCAATGTGCCCCTGGCGCTGATGTGCACCGGGACGCCCGACGACGTGCGGGGGTACTGCAAACGGCTGATCGACGTGGCGGGCAAGGACGGGGGTTTTATCATGGACTGCGCCACCGTGCTGGACGACGCCCGGGCCGAGAACGTGCACGCCCTGTTCGAGTTCACCCGCGACTACGGAATCTACCGCTGAACCGTGGCGGAGAAGGAGGCGGTGATGAACGGAAACTCGGATGCAACCCTGCCCCCGTGCATGATCCGGATCGACAAGGAGGGCAGGTGGTATCATGAGGGCCGGGAGATGCTCCGGCGGGACCTCGTCCGCCTTTTCTATGCCCACCTGGAGAAGGGCTCGGCCGGCGGCTACCTGATCCACTGGCAGGGGGAGCGCTGCACCGTGGAGGTGGAGGATACGGCCCACGTGGTGTGGCGGGTGGACCCCCAATCCGTTGGCTGCGCCGGCGGCAAGGAGCGTTTCAGCCTCGGGCTGAGCGACGACACGCAGGAAGATTTGGCCCCGGAGACCCTGACGGTGGCTCCCGACCACGTGCTCTACTGCCGGGTGAAGAACGGGCTGTTCCCCGCCCGTTTCAGCCGCCGGGCCTACTACCAGCTGACGAAGTATGTGGAGGAGGAGGCGGGCCTCTTCTTCCTGCCCCTGAACGGCCGGAGGTTCCCCCTGGCGCCGCGTCTCATGACGCAAGAATCCGAAACTCCAATATCCAAATCCTAAACAACTTCAACGATCAAATGACAGAAATCCCAAACAGCGAAAGACGTTCGCTTGACCGGTTCATCCGAACCTGTTCGGATCATTGAACCATTGGAATTTTGAGATGGTTTCGGGGTTCTGATTTGTATTTTGGTGCTTCTCCCTCGAGCCCCGTTACTTGAGGGACACCAGGATTTCGATGTCCGCTTTTTCCTTCAGGCGCTCCAGCCAGTTGCTCATGGCGCGGCTGAAGCGGGTCTGGGCCACGGTTTCGCGGAAATTCTTGAGGTCGGCCTGGTATTTCTGCTCGTCGATTCCCTGCCGGCCCTCCCAGCGGATCACGAAGGCGCCCCGGTCGTTTTCGAGGACCGTGGCGGGGTAGGGATTGGCCTCCCCCAGGCCGAAGGCCGTTTCGGCGAGATCGGGCAGATACCCGATCTCCTGGATTGTACCGCGGCGGTCTAGGAAATCCGAAGTCTTGGGTTCAGCGCCCTTCTCCTTGGCCAGCTCCTCCCACTTGCGGCCTTTACGCAGCTCCTCCAGAAAGGCTTCGCCCGCTTTGCGAGCCGCCTGGCGGGCCAGCTCGGCAGTGAGATCCTCCTTGACCCGCTCGGCCGCCTCGGCCATCTCCGGGACGTAGGAAGGTTTGCGCTCCGCCACCTGGAACAGGTAGAACTTCTCGTTCAGTTCAATAAGTTCACTGGGTTGGCTCTTATCCAGCCCGAAAAGCGACTTGCGCAACTCGGGGGTCCCGCCGAGACCCGGGATGGGTTCGTCCTGGGAGAAGAACTCGGTCGGCCGGGTTTCCAGCTTGTGCTCGGCCGCATAGGCGGCCAGATCCACCTCGTAGGGCATTTGATCGGTGAGGGACAGGCCCTTTTCGTGGGCGAGTTCCAGCTGAGCGGTTTTCATCAACGCCGCCACGATTTCCTCCCGGACCTCCTCCATGGGTTTGGTGCGCTCTTCCTTGATTTCCTCGACCTTGATGATGTGGTAGCCGAAATCCGTCCGCACCAGATCGCTGATGCCGCCCTGGGGCAGGGCGAAGGCGGCGTCTTCAAAGGGCTTGACCATCTTGCCGGCTGAGAAGAAGCCCAGGTCGCCGCCCATCTCGCGGGTGGGGCCGTCGGAATGCTGCTTGGCCAGTTCTGCGAAGTCCTGGCCCTGACGGGCCAGTTCGAGGACCGCGGATGCTTTTTCGCGGGCCTTCTGCTCTTCCTCCGGCGAGGCGTCCCGGGCAAGGGTGAAGAGGATGTGACGGGCCTTGACCTCCTTGGGCACCTTGAAGCTGTCCAGGTTGTAGTCGTAGTAGCTGGCGATTTCCTTTTCATCGACCTTGACCAGGTGCTTGAAGCCGGCCGGGTCCAGTTCCAGGTAAACGAGCTTCGCTTTTTCCGGGACCCGGTACTTCTCCTTGTTTTCTTCGTAGAACTTCTTCAGCCCGCCCTCGTCCAAGACCACCGACGCCGTGAAAGCCTCCGGCGTGAATTGGACGTACCCGATCTTGACCTTCTCGTTGTCGTGGACGTAGCGGTCCCGGACCTCCTGATCGGTGACGAGCAGGAAGGCCGAAAGGAAATCCCGCAATTTGCCCTGGAGGAGCTGCTGGGAGATCTCGGACTCGAAATCCTCGGGCTGCATGCGGTTGTAGCCCAGCAGGGCGCGGTAGCGGCCGAGATCGAACTGCCCGTCGATCTGGAAAGCCGGATAGCGCACGATGGCGTCCTGGATTTCGCGCTCGGTGACCTGCAGCCCCAGCTTGCGCGCTTCCTGGGTGAGAAGCTTCATGCTGATGAGGTTCTGCAGGGCCCGGTTTCGCAGATCCAGGGTCCGGATGAGCTCCTCGCTCCAGAACTGCCGGTACTGCTGCTGGACGCTTTCGACGAGGTCGCGATAGGCCTTCTCGTATTCCAGGCCGCTGATCACCTCGCCGTTGACCTGGGCGACCTTGACCCCCTCCCGTTCGGTGAACGAGTAGCCGAAGTAGAAAATGAAAACAATCGCGATGATGGCGATCAGGAACTTGATCAGCCACGACTTGGCGTGCCGGCGCATCAAACTGAGTACCATGCGGTCGATCCTCCCCGAACTCGAGCGGCCGGAAAAAGAGAGATCCGCTCCGGCAAACGGAAAAATACAAATTGATTTTCATAGCATGAAGCGATCCGGAAGTCCAACGCAATTTCCAGGGCTCGAACCTCCCCGCCCCGGAGCTGCCGCCGGGGCCCGGGGGGAGCGCTGTCCCGCAGCAGTGCGGATTTCTGGTCACGGCTCGGGGTTCCATGCTACTATGACCGCGATGGGGCGGAACCGGTATGCCGGGGGGTGCGGGCAGTGAAACCAGGGGAGGAGAGAGGCCGGGGCGAAGCCAGACCCTTCGCGGTCAAAGTGCGGTCCACCTATGCGATCAATGTGAGCCGGGAGCTGAGAAGGACGCTGGCGGCCGATGGCGGGGTGGTGCTGCGGATCGAGCCCGGCACCACCGTGGAGGCGCTGCTGCGGCGGATGCCGGCTCTCGGACCCCCGGAAGCCCACGACGACCTCATGCTTCACGTCTTCGTGAACGGCCGGCTGCGGGGCCACGACCACGCGCTGGAGCCGGGAGACGTGCTGGATTTTCACCTTCCCGTGTCGGGCGGGTGAGGCGTATCCGGGCCGGGCTGGAGTATCGGATCCCTATTTTTGCGCCGGACAACGACCGGTGGAGAGGAGGTGCTGGAAGGATGAAACTGACATCCAAGGATTTCGAGAATCAGGGCAGGATCCCGCCCAAGTTCACCTGCGACGGGCAGGACGTCTCCCCGGAACTGAAGTGGGACGGGGTCCCCGACGGAACCCAGAGTCTGGTGCTGATCGTGGATGATCCCGACGCCCCGGATCCGGCCAGACCCCGGATGACGTGGGTGCACTGGGTGCTCTACAACATCCCCCCCGCAGCGCGGTCCCTGCCCGCAGGAGTCTCTGCCGGGGAGCTTCCCGCGGGTACCCTGGAGGGAATCAACGACTGGAAGCGGACCGGCTGGGGCGGTCCCTGCCCGCCGATCGGCGAGCACCGCTATTTTCACAAGCTCTATGCCCTGGATACGGTGCTGCCGGACCTGAAGCGGCCGGCCAAGGCCGCAGTGGAGAAGTCCATGCAGGGGCACATCCTGGAAAAGGCCGAGCTGGTAGGGGTGTATCAGCGCAAGTGATCCACCCAACGGGGCCTGCTTCACGGCTTGCCTGCGGCCTTGAGCCGGTCCAGCAGCTCCCGGGTATTCCGGGAAAGGTGATAGCGGCCCTCGGCGAACACCCCGTAATCGCCTCCGCCGGCCATGGCCGAGGCGAAACGGATGCTGTTGGCATAGAAGAGCCAGCCGTCGCTCCAGACCTTTTCCACGTACTCGTCGAAGGGGCTGCCGCCCTGTTCCGGACCGGCGGCCAGCCCTTGCCTCCAAATTTCCAGCATCAGCTCGGTGGAGGTCTTCACCGCGGCGTTGGTTTCCAGCAGCGTGTGCTCGAAGCGCTGCCAGTGGCCGTCGACCCAGGCGCGGGCGTGGCAGGCGAGGCAGGCGCTCTGCATGGCGCGGCGGGCTGCCTCCCGGCCCGCGTCGTCGAGCAGGTAGGCACTGGCGTAACCGCCGCCGAAGTCGGTGGGCAGGGCCAGCCCGTCCCGGTTGCGGATCCGGGTGGTGTCGGCCGAGGCCGGGTGCGGGTGAGCGTAGATCAGACCGAAGATCCTCCACGGCAGGCGGCTGCGGACGTCGTGGCTGCGTCCGGCCACCACCTCGCCCTCGGGATTGACCAGCAGGCTGATGTGGCAGGCGGCGCAGGTGGGCGCGCTGAAGTCCTGGCCCACGGTCCAGGGGACGCGGTCGAAGTCCCATTCCTGGTGATGGGCGGAAAAAAGGCTGCCGTGTTTGCTGGCGGCGTAGACCTTGTAAGCGGGCACGTCCGGACCCACGTGGCACTGCCGGCAGGTGTGGGGCTTGCGGGCCATGGCAATGGAAAAGCGGTGGCGGGTGTGGCAGGCGGAGCAGGCCCCCCGGCTGCCGTCCAGGTTGATGCGGCCGGTGCCCTGGTTGGGCCAGCCGGCGATCACCGGGAAGCTCATCTCGCCCAGCTCGGTTTCGCGGCTGACCGTGCCGCGCAATTCGAGCTTCGTGCCATGGCAGTGGAGGCAGGCGTCGGCATCGGTCAGACGGTCGGAATCCCGCTGGATCAGCTCCCCCTTCGCGTAGCTCTGCGGGCCGCTGATGGAGCGCCGGAGCATCCCGTAGACCGGGTTGGCGGTCAGGTTGCCGTGGGCCCAGGCCATGAGGTTCTCGGAAAACTGCTCCGCTTCCTCGCTGTGGCAGGTGGCGCAGTCCTTCGGGCTGACGACCACGTGGATGCGGTAATCGTTGTGATCGAAGGTGTCCTGATGGGCATCGGGCCGCAGCAGGTGGCACTCGGCGCAGCCCACCGCCACCCCCCGCAGGGGGGCGGGAACATCCCGGTTCGAGACCTTCCGGCCCAGGCCCTGCACGGTTAGAGCGCCGGCCGGGGTGACCCGCGCGTGCCGGCTGTTGCGCCAGTCGGCCACAATCCCCGGGTGGGAGGTCTCGTGGCACTCCAGGCAGGTCTGGGTGGCGTCACTCTGGGGGGCCTCGGCCGCCGGGGACGGGCGGGCGGCGAGGACAGCGACTGCGATGGCAAGGGCGAGCTTTTTCATGGTTCCTCCGGCTCCGGAAGCCGCCGTGCGGCGCGGCACGAAGAGACGCATCCGGGGCACCGCCGCGGGAAGCGGCGGCCCCCGGATCGTAATGTACCACAAAAGCCGCCGCCGACAAACCCCGGGGGTTCAGCCGGCGAGTCAGCCGCGGAGCGGGTCCCCCTCGACGAACAGCCGGTAGAAGGCCGCCAGGACCAGGGCGTGGGTGATCGCGCCGCCGCGGATGAGAGCGGGGATCTCCGCGAGGGGCCGCAGCAGCACCTCGATGTCCTCCTTCTCGTCCTGCTGCTGCGCTCCTGCCGGCTGGACCCCCAGGGCCAGGAAGGAGTAGCAGCGGTTGTTCTGAATGGCCGGGTTGGGGTGAACGTAGCCCAAAGAACGGAGTTCCGGTGCCCGGTAGCCGGTCTCCTCCAGGAGTTCCCGGCCGGCGGCCTGCTCCGGGCTGTCGCCCTCCTCCACCAGTCCGCCGGGGATCTCCAGGGTGATTTGGCGGATGCCGTGGCGGTACTGGCGGATCAGCACGACCTCGTTGCGGGGGGTGAGCGGGATGACGTTCACCCAGGCCGAGGACTCCAGGATGAAGAAGTCGTGCTCCTCGTCGGTCCTTGGTGAACGGGCCCGGTCGGTGCGCAGGGCGAAGACCCGGTAGGATCGATCGCGGCGGGTGCGGGTGATCTGCCAGGGCTTGAGGGTCACGGGGTCCTCCTGTGCGGGTGGAAAAAAGCTTTGACGTCCGCCAGCTCGCTGGTGATCGGCACCGGCGGCAGGCTCTCCCGGAAAAGGCGGCCGTAGCGGCTGGTCAGGATCCTGGAATCCAGAATGGCCAGGATGCCCCGGTCCGAGGCGCTCCGGATGAGGCGCCCGAGGCCCTGCTTCAAGGCGATGATGGCCGCCGGCACCTGATATTCCAGGAACGGGTTGCCGCCCTGCTCCCGGATTTCCTCGATCCGGGCCGCCACCAGCGGCTCGCCGGGGGGATCGAAGGGCAGCTTGTCGATGATCAGTCCGCTCAGGGTTTCCCCGGGTACGTCGACCCCCTGCCAGAAAGAGCCGGTGGCCAGCAGAACGGAGTGGATGTCCTGCTGAAACTGCTTGAGCAGGGTGGAACGGGGGGCCTCGCCCTGCTTCAGCAGGGTGAAGGGGAAACCTTTTTCCAGCAGGCGGTGGACGAGGTTCAGGTTCAGGTGACTGGTGAAGAGCACCATGGCACGGCCTTCGGTGGCCTGGACCAGGGCAAGAATCCGCCGCGCAATCTTTTCGCCGAAATCAGGCCGGCCGGGCAAGGGGAGGTCGCGCGGGATGTAGAGCAGGGTCTGGCGCCGGTAGTCGAAATGGGAGGGGAAGATGCCCTCGGCCGCGTCCTCGGGCAGCCCGAGGCGGGCGCGCAGGTAGCCGAAGGCGCCGGAGGTGGACAGGGTCGCCGAGGTGAAAACCACGCTTTCCAGCTTTCCGTAGAGGAGTTCCCGGAGCGGGTCGGCGATGTTCAGGGGCGAGAGGTGCAGCACCAGGCTGTGGCGGCGCCGCTCGTACCAGTGCAAGTGACCTTTGCGCTGCCGGCTCAGGATTTCGCTCAGCACCTGGCGCAGTTCCTCGGAGCGCTGGGCGAACCAGGGGGCCGAGGAGATCGATCGGTCCCACCCGCCGGCCATCTCGGCGATCGAGCGCAGCGCCCGGCCCGCCTCCCGCCCCGGCCCGTGAGCGATCTGCTCCAGGGATTGGGCCTCCAGCCGGCCCCGGTCGGGGCGGCCGTCGAAGAGCCGGATGAAATGCTCACTGGCGGAGCGCAGGGCGATCAGCTCCTTGCGCAGATCCGCCTGCTCGGCGCCCGGCAGGCCGGCGGTTTCCTTTTCCAGGTCCTCCGCCAGGTTTCCCAGCTGGCCCGTGCTCAGGCTGGTGCCCAGGTAGTCGGTGGCCACCTCTTCCACCGCGTGGGCCTCGTCGAACACGGCCACCTGAAAGCGGGGGATGATCTCCCCGAACCCGCCCTGCTTGACCTTCAGGTCGGCGAAAAAGAGATGGTGATTCACGATGATCAGCCGCGAGCGGGCCGCCTCGCCCCGCAGCCGGTTGTAGAAACAGTCCTCGAAGAAAGGACAACCCGTGCCGCGGCACTGCTCGGAGCTGGCCGAGAGGGCGTCCCAGAGCGGGTCTTCGTCGGCCAGCCAGTCAAGCTCGGCCCGGTCCGCGAAGGCGGTCTGAGGGATCCAGGCCTCCAGGCGGCCCCTGGCCCGGGCCAGCAGGGGATCCAGCAGGGAGACCTGGGCGAAGAGCTGCCGGAAACGGCGCAGGCAGAGGTAGTTCTTGCGGCCCTTCATCATGAGCGCCCGCGCGGGCCGGCCGATGCATTCGGCCATCCGGGGCAGGTCCTTGAAGAAGATCTGCTCCTGGAGGTTCTTGGTGCGGGTGGAGATGACGGCCTGCTTGCCGCTCAGCATCAGGGGGGCCAGGTACCCGTAGGTCTTGCCGGTGCCCGTGCCGGCTTCCAGGATGGCGGCCGTCTTGCGGCGCAAGGCGTCCTCGATGATGAGGGCCATCTGCAGCTGGGAGGGGCGGAACTCGAATCCCGGCAGGCCGCGCGACATGTGTCCCCGCGGTCCCAGAACCCCCTCAACGCTGAGAGATGCCTCGGTCATGAGAGGGAATATAGGGGGGCCGGGCGCTGGGAGTCAATCGGCGAGTGGCGGGTCTCCGGGTTCCTGTCCGCGAAACCGCGGGTTCCGGCGGAGGGATGTGCGACATGAACCCGGCAGAGAAACGCGTTGCTGAGCGGCGGGGTTTGCAGTAGACTGGCCGGGAGGCGCCGGCCGAAGGGGAGAGAAGCCGGGCCGGGGCGGAAAGAGCCCGAAGGCACCGGATAGGGGGCAGAGCATGCAGGTGCAGAACTGGATGAGCAGCGACCTGATCACGGTGGAAGTCGACACGCCGGTCATCCGGGTGATCGAGCTGCTGGAGGAAAACGACATCCGCCACCTCCCGGTCCTCCGCGGAGGCAAACTGGCCGGTCTCATCACGGACCAGGACGTCAGGTCGGTGACGCCTTCCAAGACCGCGCCGATCAAGGCCCAGGAGCTGTATTACCTCCTGGCCCAGATGAAGGCCAAGGACATCATGCGCCCCGACCCCATCGCGATCCGGCCGGACCAGACCATGGAAGTGGCAGCCGTGAAGATGCTGGAGTACAAGATCTCGGGCATCCCGGTGGTGACCGAAAGCGGTGAGCTGATCGGCATCATCAGCCAGGGGGACGTGTTCCGGGTCCTGATCTCCATCACCGGGATCTACCAGAGTGGCGTGCAGTTTGCCTTCAACCTGGAGGACCGCCCCGGCAGCATCAAGGAGGTGGCCAACGTGATTCGGGAGGAGAACGGTCAGGTCGTGAGCATCCTGAGCACCAGCGAAACGGCTGACGAGGGCTACCGCCATGTCTTCATCCGCATCAAGAAGATCCAGGCCGCCGCGCTGAAGCGATTGACCCGCAAACTGAACCGGGATTTCATGCTGCTCTACGTGATCAAGGATCCGCTGAAGGAGATATAGATAAGGCTCAAGGGGCAAGGCTTAAGGCACAAGGCACAAGGTTTGGCTCAAGGATCGGATGTCGGCCTTGCGCCCTGCGCCGGTGTGTCTTTGCCGTCGTGCGGCGGGAACCCCGCGCCTTGTGCCTCGCGCCTTGAGCCTTGTGCCGGCGGGTCTATGCCGCCGCGCTGCGGCAACCCCCCGGCGCACCGCTGGAAGGGATGAGGCGCGCAGGCGGTTACACGTCCGCCAGCTTCAGGTTGGCCGGGGAGCGGCTTACGAGGTCGTCGAAGGTGCTCAGGGCTTCACTGAGGCGCTCCAGGGAGCCGGAGCGCGCCACCTGGAGGGCAGCGGTGCCGCGCTGGTCCAGCGCCTGCAGAACGTAGCCGATGGTGAGCAGGTCGGGGTCGCAGCCGGGCTGGAAGGCCTCCAGGCGCTCCTCGTCCAGTTTGACCCGGGACACCACGCCGCAGGCCACCAGCTCCCGCAGAATCTGCCTCACCAGACGGATCGGGATTTCCAAGCGCTCGGCGATCTGATCGTCCCGCCAGTGCTCGCCGGCCCGCGAAAACCCCCTCACCAGCAGGTGCACGATGTACAGGCCGAGCAGCCGCCGGAAACGCTGGCTGATGGTGAGCGCGTCCGGCTCGAACTCGTAGGTGTCCACGTTCTGGTGGGCGAAGGAGATCTCTGCTCCGAACAAAACGATCACCCAGCTTACGTGAAGCCAGACGAGAAAGAGGGGCAGCGCCGCAAAGCTGCCGTACACCGCGTTGTGCTTGGCCACCCCGATCTGGAAGGTGATGTAGGTCCACTGGAAGGCGTGGTAGAGGGTGCCGGCGGTGACGGCCGCCAGCACGCCGGAGCTCAGGCGCACGTGGGTGTTGGGGATGAAGATGTAGAGGAAACCGAACAGGATCCATAGCGTGCCGTAGGGCAGCAGCTTCAGAAGAAAGAAGATCCCGGGGCTGACCATCTCGAGCAGGGCGATCTTGGCCACAAACCCCTTGACCTGGGCGGTGATCAGCACGGTGGTGGTGCTGGACAGGAGGAAAAGGAGCGGTGCGATGAGGATCAGTGCCAGGTAGTCGGTCACCCTGCGGCCGAAGGGGCGCTGCCGCAGAATCCCCCAGATGTCGTCAAAGGCCCGCTCGATCTGCCCCAGGGCCTTGATGATGGCCCAGAACAGGGCGACCACGCCGATCCCCGCCATCACCCCCCCCTGGGTGTGTTCGAGCAGGTTGCGGGCGAAGGTGATGATCCAGGTGAACACCTCCTCCTGGCCCTCGAGCTGAATGAGCAGCTGTTTTTCGAGAGTTTTCTCGAACCCGAAACCCTTGGCCACCCCGAAGAGCATGGCCACGACCGGGATCACTGCGAACAGGGAATAAAAGGTCAGGGCGGAGGCGCGCAGATGACAGCGATCCTCGCTCAGCCCCCGCAGCGCCAGGATGGACACCCGCAGGGCGACCAGCAGGGCGGACCTGAGGCGCGAAAGTTCCCTGGCGCGGATGCGCCAGACATCCTCCTGAAGGAATCGAAGCAGCCGAAGCAGTCGCTTTTTCATCGGGCGGCGGAAGAAACCCCGGGGTCGGGGGCTGTCCAGACACAAACCATAGGCCGATCCTTCCTGCCGGTCAAGCCAAAAGCGGGTGTTGCGTCTGCCAAATGTCTTGCAATCATGGCTGAAAACCGATAAGTACTGCAGGGCAACTTTGCCGCCGAAGGAGGGCTTTATGAGAGTACTGGTGACGTACCAATCGGAGACCGGAAACACCGAGAAGCTGGCCCGCGCCATCTACGCCGGGATCGAGCGGGCGGAGAAGGAAATCCTGCCGGTCGAGGAAGCCAAGGCGCCGGAGACCTACGATGTCATCTTCTGCGGTTTCCCGATCCACGCCAGCAGCGTGCCGCCTAAGAGCGAGGCCTTTCTGAGAAGCCTGCCCGAGGGCAAACAGCTCGCCCTTTTCGCCACCCACGGTTCGCTGCGCGGCGGACAGCTGGCGGTCAGCGGCCTCTACTACGCCATGAGCCTGGCGCCCAAGTCCAAGGTGATCGGGACCTTCGGCTGCCGCGGCCGGGTCAAGCCGAGCCTGATCGAGGCCCTGCTCAAGAAGCCCGAGCACCGGTCCTGGGCCATGGAAGCCCAGGGCGCCGGCAGCCATCCGGACGAGGGGGACCTGAAGGACGGACAGGAGTTCGCCCGCTGGATGATGACCAAGGCGCGCTCCCTGACAACCCCTTGAGCCTCAGGCTCCGGCGGCGGGCACGAGCGGCAGGCCTGCCTCCTCGAGGAGGGCGCGGAGTTCTGCTCCCTCCATTTTTTCCTTTTCCAGCAGCAGCTTGGCCCCCTGATCCAGAACCGACCGGCTGCGCTCCAGGATTTCCCGGGCCCGCCCGTACTGCTCGTCGATGATGGCCCGCACCTCCTGGTCGATCAGCTCGGCAGTGGCTTCGCTGTATTCCCCGCGGCCCTCGCCGGGCATGCCCAGGAAGGGTGAGCGTTTTTCGGGTGCGAAATAGACCTGCCCGGCCTTCAGGCTCATGCCGTATTCCCGCACCATGCTGCGGGCGATGTCGGTGGCCTTGGCAAGATCGTTGTGGGCACCGGTGGAGATGTCGCCGAAGACCAGTTCCTCTGAGGCCCGGCCGCCCAGCAGGGTCGCGATCTTGTTGAGCAGCTCGGAGCGTTTCATGAGGAAGCGGTCCTCGGTGGGCACCTGCAGGGTGTAGCCCAGGGCGGCGATGCCCCGGGGGATGATGGAGATCTTCTGCACCGGGTCGGTCCCGGGCAGGCTGAGGGCCACGACGGCGTGCCCCAGCTCGTGATAGGCAACGGTTTCCCGCTCCTGGGGGTTGATCAGGCGGTTTTTTTTCTCCAGGCCGGCCATGATCCGCTCCACCGCCTCTTCGAATTCCGCCATTCCCACCGTCTTCTTCTTGCGCCGCACGGCCAGCAGGGCGGCTTCGTTGACCAGGTTGGCCAGATCGGCTCCCACCATGCCGGGAGTCATGGCGGCCAGATGTTTCACGTCCAGGTTGCGGGCGGCTTTGACGCCCTTCAGGTGGACTTTGAGGATCTCTTCGCGGCCCTGCTTGTCGGGCCGGTCCACCAGGATCTGGCGGTCGAAGCGCCCCGGGCGCAGCAGGGCCGGGTCCAGGATCTCGGGCCGGTTGGTGGCGGCCATGAGGATGACGCCCACCTTGGGGTCGAACCCGTCCATCTCCACCAGCAGCTGGTTTAAGGTCTGCTCGCGCTCGTCGTGTCCGCCGATGCTTGCGAAGCCCCGGGCCTTGCCCAAGGCGTCCAGTTCGTCGATGAAGATGATGCAGGGGGCCTTCTGCTTGGCCTGCTCGAAGAGGTCTCGGACGCGGGCTGCGCCCAGGCCGACGAACATCTCCACGAACTCCGACCCGCTCAGGCTGAAGAAGGGAACCCGGCTTTCGCCGGCCACCGCCTTGGCGAGCAGCGTCTTACCGGTGCCGGGCGGCCCGACCAGCAGAATGCCCCGCGGCATCTTGCCGCCCAGCCCGGTGAACCGCTCCGGCTCGCGCAGGAACTCGATGACCTCCACCAGTTCCTGCTTGGCCTCGTCCACTCCGGCCGCATCCTCGAAGGTGACGTCCAGCTCGTTGTGCATGTAGATCTTGGCCTTGTTCTTGCCCAGGGTCATGAATCCGGGTTGCTGGCCGCTCATCCGCTTCATGAAGAAATACCAGACGCCGATGAACAGGAAGATGGGGAAGATCCAGGAGAAGAGGTCCCGCAGGAAGGTGGATTCGAGCTCGCCTTTGAAATCCACCTGGTGTTCGCTCAGGAGCGTGGAGATCTCGGGGTCCACCCGGACGGTCCTGAACAGCTGCCCTTTCCCGGCTTCCTCGCCGTTGAAGCGCGCGCGCCCTTGGATCCTGTTTTCGGAAACCGCCACCTCGGAGACCCGGTTTTCCTTGAGCAGGCGCAGGAACTCGCTGTAAGGCAGCGTGCGGATGGAGAGGGCGTGTCCCAGGAGGTTCTGAACGAGCAGAACCACCCACACGCCCAGCACGACATACCAGATGGAGAACTTGTGGTGTTTTTCCATGGTCTTCCCTTGGCGTTGCCGGTTCTCGCCCTCAGGCGGCCGGCCAGGAGGCTTTGACGGTGGTGCCGGACTCCCCGGAGGACTCGATCCGCAGGGTTCCGCCGGAAAGCTCGGCTCTTTCCCGCATCCCGGTCAAACCGGTTCCGGATCCCGAGGATTCAGGGGCGGATTCGGTCCCGCGCCGAAGCCCGCGGCCGTTGTCCCCCACCATCAGCTCCAGCTTTTTCCCCCGCTTTCCCAGAAACACGGAGATCCGGTCGGCCCCGCTGTGCTTGGCGCTGTTGTTCAGGGCCTCCTGGAGGATGCGGTAGATGTGGATCTTCAGGGCCTCGGGGATCTGCTGCTCCCCAATTTCGATCTGCTGGTCAAGGCGGATCCCCGTATACACGCTTTCAAATTCCCGGCACAGCCAGGATACGGTGGGCAGCATGCCGAGATCGTCCAGGATCGAGGGCCGGAGGTTGCGCCCGATGCGGCGGACCTCCTCCACCGCCGCCTGGACCATGGGAACGACCGATTCCAGGCCGCACGGATCCCGTTCGAGCCCCGGCGTGCCGCGGGCCAGGGCCGTTTCCAGGGTGAACTTGATGGCGCTCAGGCTCTGCCCGATGCCGTCGTGAAGCTCCAGCGCGATCCGTTTGCGTTCCTCCTCCTGGGCCCCCAGGAGCCGGGAGGAGAGGGTGCGCAGCCGAGCTTCGGACTGCTTGAGAGCCTCTTCGATTTTCTTGCGGCGGGTGATGTCCGAAAGGATGTGGACGGCTCCGATGAGGTTCCCCTCCGAGTCGTACACCGGATCCACGACGATCAGGAAATGGCGCCGGCCGATGGGCAGGGAGATGGCTTCCCGGCGGCCGCTCTGCTTCATCCGCACCACCGGGCAGCGCTTCAGCGGGGTGTCGGTCCCGTGCACCACCTGGTAACAGGGGCGGCCGATGATCTTGTCCTGGCGCTTGCCCAGCAGCCGGCCCAGCGCGGCGTTGCAGCGTAGAATCTGTCCCTCCATGTCCAGCAGGCAGACCCCGTCGCTCACCGCGTCGAAGGTGGCTTGCAGGAGCTGAGAGGACTCGCGCAGCTGTTCGCAGGATTCACGGCAGCGGGCCAGTTCCTGTTCCAGGCGGTGCGGGGACGGTTGGGGTTTGTCGGCGGGCGAGGTCTTGAGCATCGGGACTCACTCCCAGGGCAGCGTTTTCGGCAGATTAGCAAAGTGGTTCATCAAGATCAAATCCTATCCCGGGCGGCGAAGAACGTCGGTGCTCCTGAGCAGGCGCCGCGAGAGCAGGAGCAGCCCCAGCAGCAGGAGCAGAAAATACCAGGGAAACCAGACCAGCGAGGCCGCAAAAGCCCGGTTCTCGGCTTCCCGGGCGGCCAGATGGGGGAAGGCGGCTGTCAGATCGGAGCGCAGAACGGCCATGAGCACAGAGTAGCCGATCCCGATCAGACCGTAGGCCAGGTGAACCGAGAGCCCCCTGAAGCTCAGGACCGTTGCCCGCTGCTCCGAAGCCGTGATCCGGTTGAGGTAATGGCTCACGAAGAAGTTGGTCAGGATCATCGCGCAGTAGAGCAGCACCAGGGGAAAAAGCCCAAAATAGGGCAGGAGCAGCGGCATCCCGGCCAGTCCGAGAAGGCTCAACCCGGCCGTGATGCCGAGATTGAAGGCCGGCCCGCGGTTTCGCGCCAGCAGGCGCGCCGCTCTGGGGAGAAAGAAGCCCAGCAGGGCCAGCCCTGAACCGATGAGGCCGAAGGAGGCCTCCGGCAGCTGGATCAGGCGATAGTATTGGCTGCTGAGGGTCATGATCATGCGCACCGCGTGATCGAACACCAGTCCCGCAGTGATGATGACCAGGGCATAGGGGGTTTGGAGGATCCAGCGGCCCGCCCGCAGAGTGAGCCGCAGGGCCTGCATCAGGGAGTCCGTGCAGCCCGGGGTGTCTTCCGGGCAACGCCCCCCGGCCGGCGCTGCGGGTTCCCGCATTCCCAGCGCGCTCAGGAACGCCATCACGGCCATGAGGAGGGTGAGCAACAGCGGGAAGCGCAGGGTGATCCGCTGCTCGAGCACGACTTCCAGCCCGGCCCAGTCAGCCAGCCGCTGCATCAGGGCGGGGTCATAGAGCGCGGCGCCGAGGCTCATGGCGCCGATGTATGCCAGCGATTGGGCGCGCATCTGCTTTTCGAGCACCAGGTCCCAGTCCTCCACGTTCCCCTCGCGCATCAGCGCGTCGTAGGCGAGGGCCTCGTCGGCTCCGCTGGCCGCCGCCTCGGCCGCGCCGCTCAGGATGCGGTTGGCCAAAAACATCCAGAACAGCAGATCGGAATTCCCGGCCGGGGCAAAGCAGAGCACGGTCATTTCAAGCACCATCAGCGCCCCGGTCGCCACCAGCAGCTTGCGCCGGCCGAACACGTCGGCCAGCGCTCCGGAGGGCACCTCCAGGGCGACGATGGTGACGGCCCAGACGGCGTTGAGCACGGCGAACTGCTCGAGGGTGAGACCGAAATCCAGGAACAAAATGGTGAAAACCGGGTAGTAGAAGCGGGCGTTGAAAAAGACCCGAAAGGCGATGAAACGCCGGACGTTGGGGATGTCAAAGGGGCTGGCGGCAGTCATCCGTGGGTTTCTCTCCGATTTCACCGAACTGTCCCTGGAGCTTCCCATGGGTTCAAACCCGCAGACGCCCCACCAGCAGCGAGGAGAAGGCGGTGAGGATCCCGAGCAGGAGAATGCCGGCCCTGAAGCTCCACACATCCGCCACTGCTCCCAGGACGAAGGGAGTGAGGCCCAGTCCGAACATCACCCCGAGGGCGATGGCGGCGCCGGTGAAGAGACTCCGGTCGCCCATATCGGTCAACCTGGAAATGGCTACCAGGGCAATGGGGAAGAACCCGGCCGAGAGCGTTGCCTGGAGGACGAGCAGGATGGCCAGCAGGGGAAAAGGCCGCACAAGTGCCAGCCCCATGGAGGACAGCCCGGTAAGCAGCACGAACGCTGCCAGCACCCGCCGGACCCCGTAGCGATCCGTCAGCAATCCGGCCAGGACGGCCACCACAAAACCGCCGATCCGGGAGAGCCCGAACAGCGTGTTGGCGGTCTGGAGCAGGATCCCGTTTTCCTTGACCAGAAACAGCGGGATCACGTTGTAGAGGCCCAGTCCGTTGGCGGCCCCGAAAACCCACAGGACCCCGACGAGCCAGAATTCCCGGCGGCGGAGCATGGTCCAAAAGGCCCTGGACGGCTCGTTCTCGGCCGGCCGGCTGGGGGAAAAAGCCCAGAACGCCAGCAGCGTGAGGAGACTTAAGGTTCCGAGAAGAGTGAACAGGGACCGCCAGGAGAGAAATGTCAGGGCCAGGCTGACCAGCAGGGGGACGGACAGGATGCTCGCATGGGCCGCCGTGTCGTGAAGCGCGATGGCTTTGCCCCAGTTGCGGGGCTCGAACATCGAGGTCAGGAGAGGGATGGCGCTTGGCAGGTAGACCCCCCCGCCCAGCCCTACGCAGAAGGCCGCGGCGGCGAAGGCGGCATAGGATGCGGCGTATCGCAGGGCCAGAATCGAAAGCAGCAATACCGCCGAACCCAGGAGAATGGTGACCTTGAAACCCACCCGCGGCGCGAACAACCCGGAAAGCAGCAGGGTGACCGTGTACCCCATGGAAAGGAAGGCGAAAAGACCGCCGGCCAAGGCGTGGGTGATGGCGAATTCGTCCTCCAGGATCGGCAGAATGGGTGCGAACAGGGTGCGGCTGGTGAAGTTCACATACCACAGGCACCAAAAGAGGAGGAGCAGGAAGACTTTATTGCCGCTGCCGCTCAATTCGGGGTCGGCTTCAGTTTGCGGAGATGTCAAGCTGCCCATACCTTTCTGCGGGGTTCCGCGGCCGCCCGAATGGCGGTTGCCGCGAGCCGCTAACCCACAGCCTGCATGGTAAGCACCGCAGGGTCGTTTGCAAACCCGGGCGCGCTGCAGCGGCAAGGTCCAGAGCGCTCTTGGAGCCGCCGGCAGCGCCCGATCGCGGAGTGCCAGGGGGGAAATTGTGTTTGACATCGAGACTCAAACCAATTACGCTGCCGCCAATTTCCCCGGACTTCCGATGGCATTCCCGCCGTGCTTGACCTGTGCTTTGCGGAGGACGGATGGGAAAGCCCGCCAGTCGTGGCGTCTGACTGACTTGGGACCGCCGGGCGGTCTCGAGGTCGCGTGGATGTTCAAACCGCCAAACTCCATTCTCAGGTTACCGCCCCCGGCCTGCCGGTGGTTTCCGGAAGCTGCAGTCTTTCGGGGGTCGGGTCGTTGGTCGCGCTCGAGGAATTAGCGCGCGGATCCGGGGGAGGCCCGCAGGCCGGCGCTTTGCGGGTCACAACAGCAACCCTAATGCGGATGGAAGGAGGAGTCTATGGAGGTCAAGAAGATCTTTTTGCCCGAGTCGGAATTGCCGCGCTACTGGTACAACATCATGCCGGACATGCCCACACCCATGGAGCCGCCGCTTCACCCCGGGACCGGGCAGCCGGTGGGGCCCGAAGACCTGGCCCCGATTTTTCCGATGCCCCTGATTGAACAGGAGGTGAGTCCGGAGCGGGAGATCAAGATCCCTGAGGAGGTGCTGGAGAAATACCTGTACTGGCGCCCGACTCCCCTTTACCGCGCTTACACTCTGGAGAAACACCTGGAGACGCCGGCCAAGATCTACTACAAGAACGAAGGGGTGAGTCCGGCCGGCAGCCACAAGCCGAACACGGCCCTGGCCCAGGCCTACTACAACAAGATCTCCGGCACCAAGCGGCTGACCACGGAGACCGGAGCGGGCCAGTGGGGTAGCGCGCTGGCGTTCTGCTGCGCGCTCTTCGGCCTGGAGTGCAAGGTCTACATGGTGAAAATCAGCTACAACCAGAAACCCTACCGCCGCATGATGATGGAGACCTGGGGCGCCAACTGCGTGGCCAGCCCGAGCACCGAGACCAAGGCGGGCCAGAGTATCCTGGCCGAAAACCCGGATTCCCCGGGGAGCCTGGGGATCGCCATCAGCGAAGCGGTGGAGGCGGCGGTGACCGGGGAGAACAGCAAGTACTCCCTGGGCAGCGTGCTCAATCACGTCATGCTGCACCAGACCGTGAACGGCCTGGAGTGCCAGAAGCAGATGGCCATTGCCGGGGACTACCCGGACGTGATCATCGGCTGTGCCGGCGGCGGCAGCAACTTCGCCGGGCTGGCGTTCCCGTTCGCCCGCGACAAGATCGCCGGCAAGCAGATCGACATCATCGCCGTGGAGCCCACCTCGTGCCCGACCATGACCAAAGGCCCCTTTGCCTATGACTTCGGCGACACCGTGCAGATGACGCCGCTGATGCCCATGCACACCCTGGGCCACGGCTTCGTGCCGGCTCCCATCCATGCCGGCGGCCTGCGCTACCACGGCATGGCGCCCATCGTGAGCCAGCTCATCCTGGACAACGTGGTGCGACCGGTGGCGATCCCGCAGATGGAGACATTTCAGGCCGGCATCACCTTTGCCCGCACCGAGGGTTTCATCAGCGCGCCCGAGACCAACCACGCGGTGGCGATGTTGATCCGGGAGGCGCTCAAGGCCAAGGAAGAGGGCAAGGAGAAAGTCATCCTCATGAACTGGAGCGGCCACGGCCTGGTGGACATGGCCGCCTACGAAGCCTACCTGCACGGGAAGCTGTCCGACCACGAGCTTCCCATGGAAGAAATCCAGCGCGCCCTGGGCGAAATCGCGCAGCTGCCCAAACCCAGGCAGTACAAGGGATAGCCCTCTGCCTGCAGCAAGCCGGTACACCCGGGGACCGGCGGGTCCCCGGGTGCCGTTTTCGGAGGCCGATGAAAAGGCAGAAAGAGCCGCCCGGCGAGGAATACCGGATACGCTGCCCCCGGCTGGGGCATCAGATCCATTTCGCCTACTGCCGGGCCGAGAACCAGGGCCTGCCCTGCTTCAAGGTGCTGGACTGCTGGTACGACCACTTCCTGGTAGAGGAATTCCTGCGGACGGAACTCACCCCCGAGCAGTGGGAAGGCGTGCTGGGAAAACCGCCCCGACCCAAGCTGCTGAGCCTGGTGGAACTGGCGCAGCAGGCCAGGAAACGCCAGCAGGAAGATCGCTGACACGCCGGGGCGGTCAGCCCCGCCCTAGAAAAGCCCGCGGATCCTGCATGAAATCCCGGTAGAGACGGTAGTGCTCCGTGTCCTCGTACTCTAGCGTGGTCACCGGAATGTGATCGAAGCTGAAGATGGTGGCCCCGGGGCAGGCCATGAGAATGGGCGAGTGGGTGGCCACGATGAACTGGGCGTGACCGGCGTCGGCCATCTGCTTCAGCACCCCGAGAAGTTCCAGCTGGCTCTTCGGGGACAGGGCCGTCTCGGGCTCGTCCAGCAGATAGAGCCCCTTGATCCGGTAGCGGGCTTTGAACAGGGACATCAGGGACTGGCCGTGGGACTGGTTCATGAGCGAACGGCCGCCGAAATAGCCGAGCAGGGCCGGGTCGGCCACGGCCCATTCGTCCAGGTACTGGGCGAAGTCGCGAAACGCCTCGGAGGCGAAGAAGGAGCCCGGCACGGGTCCGTCGGTCCAGGTGACGGACAGAAAGGCGTGCAGCGAGTCCTCGAAGGGGCTTCGCTGAAAGCGCCGTTCCGTTTCCGCATGCCACATATGAATGCCGCATTTGCGGCACAAGGCCTTCAGTAAACTGGATTTCCCGCTCCCGTTTTCCCCGACGAAAAAGCTCACCGGCGACACGAAGTCGAGTTCCCGCGTTCCCCGCAGCGCCTCCACGTTGAA
This sequence comes from uncultured delta proteobacterium, assembly GCA_963704245.1. Lineage (GTDB taxonomy): Bacteria > Desulfobacterota > DSM-4660 > Desulfatiglandales > Desulfatiglandaceae > CAVPHJ01. The sequence continues at coordinate 50,931 of CAVPHJ010000009.1, read as the reverse complement.
GGGGTAGTCGGTGTCGTTTGGATATTCCTCCGGGACCAGGGTTACACGGCTCAGATGCATAGGATGAACTCCCGCGGCGGAGGTGGGTGCTCCCGGGCCGGCCGATGCGGGCTCGGGCGGGTGGATTCCTGATGCCAAGCCAGTATAGGGGAGGGGGCTCGAAGCGTCAACGCCGGGGGGACTCCGGCGGGCTTTCGGCTTGACACCCCGGGGCCGTTCTCTTAAGATCCGGCGCGTCAAGAGCGCGAATCGGCAAGAGATGAAACGGCGGGAGGAACCCGGATGACGGGGCATGCGGAAGCGGAAAAACATGAGAACCGGTCAGCTGTGCGCGAAGAAATCCTCTTGGGAAACGGGGCCATCGCACTGGGCCTGCTCGAGGGGGGCTGCCAGGTGGTCACCTCCTACCCGGGCACGCCGAGCTCGGAGATCCTGCCCGAGGTGGTGCGGCTGAAGGAGTCCGAGCGGCTCAACACCTATGTGGAGTGGTCCACCAACGAAAAGGTGGCCCTGGACAACGCATTTGCGGCAGCAGTGGCGGGAAAGCGGGCCGCCTGCTGCATGAAGCAGGTCGGCCTGAACGTGGCGGCCGACTCCCTGATGAGCGCGGCCTACATCGGAACCACCGGCGCCCTGGTCATCGTTTCCTGCGACGATCCCGGGCCCCATTCCTCCCAGACCGAACAGGACACCCGGCTCATGGCGCGGCTGGCCAAGGTTCCGGTGCTGGACCCCTCGGACCCGCACGAGGCCCGCGAAATGGCCCGGCTGGCGCTGGAACTCTCCGAGCAGTACCGCCTTCCGGTGATCCTGCGGCCGGCCATCCGGGTCTGTCACGCCCGCCAGAATCTCGGCTGGGGGGCCCTGAAAAGCCTGGAGCGCAAGGCGGCCTTCGGAAAGGACCCGGGCCGCTGGGCGGCAACGCCCCGCTACCGCTACGTCCTGCACCGTGAGCTCAACCGGAAGCTGAGGGCCATCTCGCAGGAATTCAATCGTCTGGCACCTTTCAACCGGGATGACCGCGAGCCGGGACGCCGCTACCCGCTGGGCATCATCGCCGGGGGTGTGCCCTGGGCGGTGGTTCAGGACCTGCTGGCCGAAGCGGGACGCACGGATATCCCGGTGCTCAAGCTGGGCGCCCCCTACCCCTTCCCCCGGGAGCTGGCCGAAGGGTTCATGGCGGCCTGCGAAAAGGTGCTGGTCATCGAGGAAACCGACACCGTGATCGAGTATTTCCTGCGGGACAAGGTGAAGGTGCTCGGCCGGCTTTCGGACCACGTACCCGCCGAAGGGGAACTCGTGCCGGAGGTCGTCCACTCCATCATCAACCGGGTTCTGGCGGAACTTGGATTGGACGCCTTGCCCGGAGGCGACGCCGGCAGCGTGAAGGATCTGGTGCAGGGCCTCGGCCTGCCGGTCCGGCGGCCCACCCTGTGCCCCGGCTGCGGCCACCGGGCCGCCTTCTTCTCCATCCGCAAGGCCAGCCCCAAGGCCATCTACACCTCCGACATCGGCTGCTACACCCTCGGCCTGAACCTGGGGGCGGTGGACACGGTGCTCGACATGGGGGCCGGCATCACCATGGCATCCGGGTTCTACCACGCCTTTGCCCAGGACGGCGTGGATCAGCCGGTCGTCGCCACCATCGGCGATTCCACCTTCTTTCACTCCGGTCCGGCGGGCCTGCTGAACGCGGTCTACAACGACGCCCGCTTCATCCTGGTCATCCTGGACAACCAGACCACGGCCATGACCGGCATGCAGCCGACGCCGGGGCTGGGAATCCGGGCCGACGGCAGCCCGGGCAAGGCCATCCCGCTGGAAAGGGTCGTGGCCGGCTGCGGGGTGGATTTTGTCGAGGTGGCGGACCCCTACGATCTGAAGGCCATGCGCGCGCTGCTGAAAAAGGCCGCTGCTTATGTCCGGGCGCCCGAGGGCGGGATCGCCGTCATCATTTCCCGCCACCCCTGCCTCATCGCCAACCGCATCGAGGCCGTTCCCCGGCCGCTGCGGGTGGAGGTGACCGAGGACTGCGTGGAGTGCAATTTCTGCATTGAACGTTTCGAGTGCCCGGCCCTGTTCCACGACCCGCAAGTCGGTCGGACCCAGGTGAACCAGATGATCTGCTCGGGCTGCGGCGTTTGTCTGCAGGTGTGTCCCAAAGGGGCCATTGTGGAGAGCGACCATGGCTGAGACGAACGTAAACCTGGTGCTGTGCGGGCTGGGGGGCCAGGGGATCCTGTTCATGACCCGCATCCTGGCCCAGACCGCCCTGAGAAACGGCAGCAACGTCCTGGGGGCCGAGACTCACGGCATGGCTCAGCGGGGGGGATCGGTGGTTTCCCACCTGCGGATCGGTGCCTCCCGGAGCAGCCTGGTGCGGTCCGGCACGGCCCAGTGCCTGCTCGCGCTGGACGAAACCGAGGCCTACCGCAACCTGCCCTTTCTGGCACGTGGGGGGAAGCTCTACGTGAACGCCCCCAGCCGCGACTTTCCCCGGACCGAGGTCCGGGAGTACCTGGGGGAGCTGGGAATCGCGACCCGGTCCGTGGAGGCCGACAGACTGGCCATGTCGCTCAAAGCGCCCAGGTCATCCAACCTGGCGCTGCTGGGCTTTTTCGCCGCCTTTGCGGACAATTCCTTTCGGGCCGGAGAGCTGCGGGACACGATCGAGCAGATCAGTCCGGAGCGCTTCAGGGAGTTCAATCTGAGGGTGTTCGAGGCCGGTCGGGCTCAGGGTGCCGGGCAGCAGGTCTGAAATGAAGGGCGCAGTCCCGGCGGCCAAGGCGGCAGGGCTGCTTCTGGCCGCCGGCGCGTCAAGGCGGATGGGGCGGCCCAAACAGCTCCTTGACCTGGGTGGGCACACGCTGCTGGAAAGGGCGCTTTCCGCAGCCCTGGCTTCGACCCTGGACCGGGTCGTGCTCGTGCTGGGACACGAAGCGAGCCTCATCCGGCGGGCCCTGGGCAGTTCCCTCGAACATGCCCGGCTGGAGGTGATCGAGAACCCGGACCACGCCAAGGGCATCAGCACCTCGATCATCGCCGGTCTGCGGGCGGTGGAAGCCAGCCACGATCACGTGGTGGTGCTGCTGGCCGACATGCCCGGGATCAACGCCGCGTTGATCGACCTGCTCCTCGAGCGGTACCTGGCTTCCGGGGCGGCCCTGGGGTCGTTCCGGGCCGCAGGCCGGCCCTCTCACCCGGTCGTTTTCGGACGCCGCCTCTACCCGGAGCTCCATCGGCTGCAGGGGGACCGGGGCGCCCGCCACCTGTTCCGGCGCTTCCATGAGCAGGTGTGCTGGGTCGCGCCGCCGGAAGCCTACGTCGATTCCGATCTGGACACCCCCGCGGACTACGAGCGGTTCAAGCGGGATCTGGCAACCTAGCAGGAAATCCGTCAAAGAGTGCGGCTCCCCGTGAAGGGGATCCCCTGCATTATTTGGGCTCCGTCGGAAAGCCGGCGTCCACCCACCCGTGCCAGCCCCCCTTCAGGGCGTAGACTTTGGTGAAGCCCAGCTCGACCATCCTGACCGCCGTCCAGGCGGACGTGCCCTCGTTGGGTCAGGCGCAGTAGAGCACATAGGTCTTGTCCCGGGCGAGCGGGCCGGCCCAGGTCTGGACTTCCCGGTGCTCCTGCCGCAGGGCACCCTGGATTTTCCGGTCGCTGTCGGTCCAGTCCCTGCCGGCGCGGACATCGATGATGGTGAGGTCGGCGCCGCCGACGGCCTTCCTGAGTTCTTCGGCGGAAATCCTGGGCGCATCGCCCGCCAGGGCCGGTGCGGCCAGGACGGCGAGCAGGAGCAGAATCAGGGGAACCGCTAGGAAACGAAATCGTCGCATGGAGAACCTCCTCTGAAGCGGTGAAAATCGCAAACGTTTCCTGAACCTACCGCACTGGGTCACGGCACCGCAATGGGGTGATCGGGGTATTTGAGGAACGGATAGTGTGTAAAGGGCCGCTGCGGCCCAGGAGTTCCGGCCGGGGTGATCAGCTGCAGTTGACGCCGAGGCGGCCCAGGCCTGCCAGGTGGGCCGGTCTGCTTTTTCTGGTCCTCATCGAAGACGAAAGCCTGGAGCGTGCCCTGGGTGGCGTGTACCTCGATTACAAGGCACGGGTTCGAGGCCGGGTTCTCCCCGGGCTCCCGATCTAGCATCCTGCCAGCCTGCTGCTTCTCTCGTGGCTCTGCCAAAGACAATTTCTGCCGGCGCCGGAAAGCCGATCACCTCAATAGCCAACGGCCCTGGTGAACACGCAGATCGAGTTCCTTTCCCCATCGAAAATCGGCACCGATTCAGGCATACAGAGTTTTGGCACAAAAGGAACAGCCCATTAAGATCCACCGTCTGCACGGCTTCAAAGCCAGGCTGATCGGCCGTACGGCCGAGATGAATCACTTAACCGAGGCGGCCCGGAAACTGAAGGAAGGCAGTGGTGCGGTTTTTTCGATATATGGCCCGGCCGGCACCGGCAAAAGCAGGCTCATGCAGGAATTCAAAGCCTCTTTGGATCTTGAGAAAATTCAATGGTTGGAGGGCCACGCCTATCCTCACAGTCAGAATATCCCCTATTTCCCGCTGATTGACCTCTTGAACCGTTCCTTCAAAATTGAAGAGGGTGATCCGCCGGAACAGGTGAAGGAGAAGATCGAATCCGGCCTATCTTCGCTGGTTGGCGAGAGCACCCATTTCATCCCCTATATCGGAAGTTTATACTCGATTAAGCTATCCTGAAATCGATGAAGTCAGCCCGGCTTTCTGGAAAGAGCAACTGCAAAAGGCCATCCAGACAATACTTCATCGCTGGCTCAACGGGCCCCAACCATTATACGCCTGGAGGATCTCCACTGGGCAGATCCCTCTTTCCTGGAACTGATCCGTTTGATTCTGGCAGATTCAAGGAATCCCATTCTGTTCCTGTGTGTGTACCGGCCGACTATCTCACTGTTCACCGGTCATCAGATCAGGGCTATGCTCTACCCCTACCAGGAAATCCGACTGCAGGATCTTTCAGCCTCCGAGTCACAGGGCATGGTGGAATCCTTGCTCAAAACAAAGGTGATCCCTGCAGAATTGCAGCGGCTCATACAGGACAAGGGCGAAGGTAACCCGTTCTATATCGAAGAAGTCATCAATTCCCTGATCGAGTCGGACACCCTGGTTCCGGATGATGATCACTGGAGCCTCACCCGGGAAATCACTGAGGCCGACGTATCATCAACCATCCACGGCGTGATTTCCGGCAGACTGGATCGCCTCGAAAAGGAGAGCAAGCGGATTTTGCAGGAAGCTTCGGTAATCGGGCGGACCTTTTTGTACGAAATCCTCAACCGCACCACGGAACTGACACGCCACATTGACCAATGCCTGCGGAGCCTGGAACAGCTTGACCTAATCCGTACAAGGGCCCTGCAGCCTGATCTGGAGTATATCTTCAAGCACGCCTTGACCCAGGAAGTGGTTTACAGCGGTCTTCTCAAGAAAGAACGGCAGGTCATCCATGAACGCATCGGGCTGGTAATGGAACAGCTGTTCCACGACAGGCTGCCCGAGTTTTACGACACCCTGGCTTATCATTTCAAGCAAGGCCAATCCGTTCTCAAGGCCGTGACATATTTGATGAAGGCCGGGGAAAAGAGCCTGAAACGGTATGCCGTGGAAGAGTCCCATCAATACCACCAGCAGGCTTTTGACCTGCTTTCACGACAAATACCGTTAACTAAAGAGAATTCCATCCTGTTAATCGATTTAATCTTAGGCTGGTCGATGGTCTTTTATTATCGAGCCGATTGCAAGGGATGGGAGAGGATATTCTGGGACCATAAGGCTCTGGCTGAATCGCTGGGAGACCCCGAACGACTCGGAATGTTCTATGCCTGGCTGGGCTTATGCCTGTACTTCAGAGAGAACTTTGCCGAGTCATACGCGTACCTTCATAAGGCGATCAGAATCGGCGAGGAACTTGATGACAAAAGACTAATTGGTTATGGCTGCACCTGGCTGGCATGGACGTGCGCTGAATTGGGCTCACTGGATGAGGCGATCACTCAAGGAAAAAGAGCGCAGGAAATCGCAGGTATTTTCAAGACGGATCAATATCTCTACTTCAAATCCCTCACAGCATTGGCGCATGCGTACATTCACCAGGGTGAAAGCAAAAAGGCCCTGGAAAGCGGGCAGATCCTGTTGGAATATGGGCAGAAGCATTCCAATCTTCGAAGTATATTCATGGGTTACGAATGCGTAGGCTATAGCCATTTCATCGCCGGTGACCTTTCGGCGGCGATTGAGTTCTCTCAGAAGGCGGTCCAGGTCTCGGTCGATCCGCTTTATTCATGCGCTGGAAAGCTGCTGCTTGGCTTCAGCTACGCCTTTTGCGGCAGATTCCAGGAGATCGAGGAGATGGTGGGTCCAACGTGGCGGTTTTGCCGGGATGTCGGTTGCCTGGTCTGGGGGACGATGGTAGAAATGCTGCTCGGCATAACCTGCGTCGCGAACGGTCAAATGAGTAAAGGGCTCAGAATGGTTGAGGCGGTGCGTGACTCATATGAGAAGAAAGGGCGCAAAGGACAGCTTGCGCTTCCCGAGTATCTGCTGGGAAAGATCTACCTGCAGGTTGTCGAAGGGACCCATCTGCCGAGTTTGTCTACCTTGGCCCGCAACCTTGGTTTCATGGTCAAGAACGTTCCCTCTGCCGCCAAGAAGGCACAAGAGCATTACGAACGCGCGCTTGCGGTTGCAGAAGAAATCGGTGCAAGAAACTACATGGCTCGTGCCTATCTTGATCTGGGGGTCCTGCACAAAGCCAAGAAACGACCCGAGGAGGCCAAGGAATGCGTCCTGAGAGCGATTGATCTGTTTAGAGAGTGCGAGGCGGAAATCCTGGTTGAAGAAGCGGAAGGTATTCTGAAATCCTTGGGCTGAGTGCAGTCCGAACTCGCGGCAGCTATCGAACTATACCGCTCCATGGATATGGGCTTCTGGCTCAGCAATGCGAAGTCTGCTTTTGCCAAAGTGGCCGGTCCCGCAATAGGACAGATGCCCAAGCAGTGCGCTCAGAAAAAGGACCAGTGTCATACGTCTCATCAATCTCACCCCCTCTCGATTGACCAAATCCCGCTTCGAATTTCCTGCTGCCGATTTCAAGGACAGCTACCCTTGCAATATACCACAATGTGGGATATTATCGTCTCGCCGCCACGCTGTCAACAAGAAACCTAAAAATCTGAAAAAGAGGCAATTGTAGCCCTACGGTGGGTGATATGAAATGATGTTGAATAGTCTTCGTGTAAGGCAATTAGAAAAATATTCTTTGCTTCAGGAATCGCAGGATTTCCGCCCGGCGCGTAAGTGATCTCAGCTCGCCAGATGAATGTAGTGAGCAATACTCTGGCTAAATGTGTTTGGGGTGCTTTAAAGGCGAATTGGGGAACTGCCAATTTCAAGGAACGCAGGTCTCATTACCATATTTCGGCTTTTACGACCTCGAAATATCCTGCCGGTATCTGCTCTACGAGCTGCAAGGGAGCATGAAGAAAAGGAGGACACAAAGATGCAGGCACGCGGTCCGCTTATGATAGAGCATCGCCTGATCGAACGGATGATCTTAGTCATTGAGGAGATCCTGATACAAATAGAATCGACCTGCGAGGTTGATCCTGTGTTGGTGGATACAGCGGTTGATTTCACCCGAATGTATGCCGACCGGACGCATCACGGCAAAGAGGAGGGAATACTCTTCCGGGACTTGAGCAAACGTTCTTTGTCTGCGGAAGACTTGCACATCATGAGTGAGTTGATTGAAGAACACGTTTTCGGGCGGCGCACAACAAAGGCACTCATTGAAGCCAACACGCGTTACCGCAGTGGGGATGCCTCGGCTGTGGCTGACATTGTCAGCGAGCTTCGCACCTTGGTGGAGTTCTATCCCAAACACATCGAGAAAGAAGACAGGGTTTTCTTTCCCGCATCCATGGCCTACTTTACGAATGAAGAGGATCAAGCCATGCTTGCGGAGTTCTGGGAGTTTGACCGGAAGATGATTCACGAAAAGTACAAGTCCGTGGTCGAGGGACTGGAAACTCGCCCTTGAGTCCCACAAAGGAGGCGCAGGCGGGGCTTTGCGGCCCACCTGCGCGGCGTCGTCGCATTTCACAATACCTCCAGCGTATCGACAGGCTGTGTCTCCACAGGGATCCGAGGTGGCGATTCCCGACCGCAGGGGGTCAACATCTGCTCTGCTGTGTGGTGTTCACCACCCAGATGTATCCCGGGGAAGCCTGTGCTTTAGCAGCGTTACGCTGGACCGAAAACCTGCATGGCTAAACCTGGCCTTTGCCGGACCTCGGGACATCGGGTTTCCTTGCCGCGGACTTTCGAATTCCAGCACAGATGGGTCGACGGGCGCTGGATATATTCCAGAGCCGATACCTACACCATTTCCATGTTTGATTTGGTAATCAACGGTTCTCGGGAGCTGTCGCCGGCCGCCTTCCCTCTCTTGCGGGCTCCGCTCTTAGCTCTGGTAATCGGAGAAAATCAAGCGAGTAAGTAAGATCGGCATGTTACGCGACGTAGCAGTAGGTGATTGCCTTCAGAGTGGTCCGCTGAGCGAAGAGACGCCCTGCTCCGGCTAGCCGAGTACCCATCATCATTCGATTGAAAGACGCAGCTCAAGACAAGTGATCAGCGGCTAGAAAGACACGCTCGAACACCTCCGTTTTGAGTAGAGGGGGGCTACATCTAACTGGTACCTTTCTTGCCGCTCTTGCACAAGATTCGAAATGTACTTGACTTCTGGCAGATAGTGCCATAATATGACACTATGAAGCTGGGACGTAAGCACCATTCAACGCTTCACAGCATATTTGAGGATCCGGTGCGTTCGAGTATCCTCTGGGCGGATATTGAGAAATTGCTCACCGCTCTTGGGGCTGAATTGACCGAAGGCAGAGGGTCGCGTGTGCGAGTATACCTAAACGGCGTGCGGGCGGTTTTTCATCGCCCTCACCCGCAAAAGGAGACAGACAAAGGCGCCGTAAGGTCAATGAGAAGATTTCTCAAAGAGGCAAGCATCAAACCTGAGGAGTAATGCCATGCTGAAGCATAAAGGATACGCAGGTCATGTCGAATTTGTTGACGAATCCGGGATCTTTCACGGGGAAGTGCTGGATCTGCGGGACGTAATCACGTTCCAGGGCAAAAGCGTTGAGGAGCTAGAGCAGGCGTTTCGGGATTCAGTGGATGACTATTTGGAGTTCTGCCAAGCGCGTGGTGAAGAGCCGGACAAACCGTTCTCGGGTCGCCTGATGCTCCGCCTCCCGCCACATGTGCACCGAGTTGCATACGTAAATGCAAAACGCGAGGGCAAGAGCCTGAATCAGTGGATTGCGGAGAAGTTAGAGCAGGCCAGCTAGCTCATAGATCCAACGGAGATATACACAACTGGGGGATCTCAGGAGGGGCTGACCTTCCCGTTTTTGAAAATCGACGCTTTGATTGGCAAAACAAGTGAAGAGATCTCCGCCCGCCTCAAAGCGTTCCTGAGATTGCGTTTCTCGACGGTCCTTAGGCGTTGACAACTTGCCAGAGGCAGTGCGGGCGAGTGCTGAAGCATCAATTACGTACATTTGCCAATCGAGGAACACGAAGGGCAGTTCTTGGGCCGACCTAGCGCGGCGGGGGCAATAAGACCGACCGTTGTGGAGGGTGCCGGCGGCCTGTTTCACCTTCCAAAGCCGGAAGCAGTTTCGATAGCAGAACGGTTCAAGCTGGAACGCATGCCACTAGCCTTTCTTCATCCATGACGATGGCCCCTCGTTGCAGAAGCTCCCTAAGGATATCCGCATAAAGGATCTTGTACATGCCTCCGAAGTAGAACTCCACGGTCTCCGCGAACCAGGGGGGGTGCTCATCGGGGAGTCGAGAAAGGAGTCCTCAGGAAACCGGGGTTTCATGAGGAGTGTGTAGACGAGGATTCCCTTGGCGAGGTCCACACCTATCTTGTCCGGATGCTCCGAGTAGCTGAGAATGCGTGTGCGGTGCCTGTCTATCGCTGCCCGGAAGTCGGTGAACGAAGGGCCATGCCCGGGTATACAACGTCAGCCTGAAGGCGCTGTAACCGATTCAAAGACTCGTAGGCGCTGTGTGTGGGGCAGTGCTTCCCTCCTCGCGCGCAGGCAGGGCCGTGACATCCCTTTCCCACAGGGTGTCCGAAGATAAGAGGACGCGATGGGTTCAATGTGCGGCACGATTTTGTCTGAAGCATGCCCCGGGGTATATAGGACCCGGAACTCGTGATTTTCCACCGTTACGATGTTTCCATCATCCCGCCCGGAAACGATGTGCCGGCCGCAAGAGCTGCGGCCCGGAAGGGAGACCCTTTCACTGCCGGGGTCGCGGGATCCATTGAGCAGGGCAGGTTCACCACGCACTTGCCGCAGACGTGGGTGGAGGGCTGGAGCCCCTTCAGGGCCTCGGTCTCGGCCAGGTTCAGCCGCAGGCGGGCATAGCAGCGCCGGCGGTCGATGCCGTCGAGTGCCAGGGCTCCCACCGGGCAGCGTTTCAGGCACTGCAGGCATTCCTCGCCGGCCTTGTGCCGGCAGAGCTCGCCTTGCCGGATCAGGGGGTGATCGCCCAGCTCGGCGTCCGTGACCAGGCTCCCCAGGCGGCCGCCGCAGCCGGCCGGGGTGATCAGCTGGCAGTTGACGCCGAGGCGGCCCAGCCCGGCCAGGTGGGCCAGGTGCTTGTGGGACCAGCGGGCCATGAGCTTCACCTCGTCGAAATTGTGGGTTGCGGGGGTGAGGGCGGCCCGCCGGCCCAGGCTCCCCAGCCGGCTGCGGATGGCTTCGGAGGCGGCATTGATCAGGGCGTTGGTAGCCTCGTAGGCCAGGCCCCAGCCGCGTGAGGGGAACTTGCCGGGGGCGTTGTCGGCGAGAACCCCGGGGACGAAGGGCACGAAGAAAACCAGCACCGTGCGCGCCCCGGGAAGCAGGTCGGAGGGCCGCAGGTGCTCGTCCGAGGCGATCTGCGGCAGGCAATCGAAGCGCTCGTCGGCCCTGGCGGCGGCGAGCAGGGGCGGGCGCCAGCGGTTCTCGACCCCTTGGCGGGCAGGGTAGGCGGCGACGAAATCCTTCAGCAGCCGGTGCAGATCGTCAAAAGCCGTTTTCCCGTCCATGGGGCTGCTCGTCAACCGCGGGTTTCTTCCTGAACGCTGCTTCCGGTGAGCGCCTCGAGTTCGCTGATCAGCTCACTGCAGGGAACCACGCTGAAGTTGGGGTGGGTGACGACGTCCAGCACCGAGCCGTCCCCGCGGCGCACCCTGAAGAGCAGGCGGCAATCGCCGGGATAGCGGAAGACCAGGTCCTGGATCCCCTCCAGCAGGGTCCGGTTGATCTCTTTCTCTTCGAGCGCCAGCCGGAGGGCCTTCAGCGAGCGGTAGCGCAGCGTCTCGAGGGCCACGACTTCCTGGGCGATGACCTTGGCGCTGCTCTCGTTCTGCTCGGCGCTTCCGGTGACCAGCAGGGGCTTCTCTCCCGCCAGCAGAAGGGCGCTGCGGCCGAATAGATCCGGGAACACCACGATCTCGCAGGAACCGGTCAGGTCCTCGAGCTGGAGGGTGGCCATCTTGTCGCCCTTCTTGGTGCGCTTGACCTTCAGCCCTTCGACGACGCCCGCCAGTTTCACCTGCGCACGGTCCGGCTGCGCCGGGAGATCCTGCACCGGGCAGGTCGCGTGGCGTTCCATCTCCGCCCGGTAGCGGGAAAGGGGGTGCCCCGTGATGTAGAAGCCGAGCGCTTCCTTTTCCCGCCTGAGCCGCTCCATTTCGCCCCAGGCCGGCACATCCGGGAGATTCAAATCCATCTCGGCCCCGGGTCCCAGTGCCTGGGGGCCGAACATGCTGAGCTGGTTCGGGTCGTGATGGGTCCCTGAAAGCCGAAGGATCTGGTCGAGTCCGGCCAACAGCCGCGCGCGATGGATTTCGGTGAAATCGAAGGCGCCGCATTGAATCAGGCTTTCGATGACCCGCCGGTTGACCTTGGTGCTGTCCACCCGCCGGCAGAAAGCGGACAGATCCCGGAACGGTCCCTGCCGCTCGCGCTCCTCGATGATCAGCTCCACGGCTTTTACCCCGACGTTCTTGACGGCGGCCAGGCCGAAACGGATCTTGCCCCCCACCACCGCGAAATCGGCCTGGCTTTCGTTGGCATCCGGCGGCAGGATCTCGATCCCCATACCCCGGCACTCGGCGATGTTCTTGATGGTCTTGTCCTGGTTTCCCATGTCCTGGGTGAGCAGTGCCGCCATGAACTGGACCGGGTAGTGCGCCTTGAGGTAAGCGGTCTGGTAGGCGATCAGGGCGTAGGCGGCGGAGTGGGACTTGTTGAACCCGTAGCCCCCGAACTTCTCGATGAGCAGGAAGAGTTTCTCCGCCATGGCCGGGCCGACGCCGTTCTGCACCGACCCCTCGATGAAACGGGCCCGATGGCGGGCCATGACCTCGGCCTTTTTCTTGCCGATGGCCTTGCGCAGCTCGTCAGCCTCGGCCAGGGTGTACTTGGCCAGCACCTGCGCGATTTTCATGACCTGTTCCTGGTACAGGATCACGCCGTAGGTGTCTTTGAGGATCGGCTCCAGCTGGGGCAGGAAGAATTTGACTTTGGCCTTGCCGTGCTTGCCTTCCACGAACTCGGTCACCATGTTGCTCCCCAGCGGCCCGGGCCGGTAGAGCGCCACCAGGGCGATCACATCCTCGAAAACGCTCGGTTTGAGCTGGCGCAGCAGGTTCTTCATCCCCGAGCTCTCCAGCTGAAACACGCCCGTGGTCCGGCCCTCGCTGCAGAGCTGATAGGTCGCCTGGTCATCCAGGGGCAGCCGGTCGATGTCGATCTGCACCCCTGCGGTCTGCTGGATGAGCGCCAGGGCTTTCTTGATGACGGTCAGGGTCTTCAGGCCCAGGAAGTCGAACTTGATCAGGCCCAGTTGTTCGACCCGGTCCATGGTGAACTGGGTCATGATCTCTTCCCGGGAGCCCTTGAAGAGCGGGAGGTACTCCACCAGCGGGCGGTCGGAAATCACCACCCCCGAGGCGTGGGTCGAGGCGTGACGGCTGAGGCCTTCCAGGGCCCGCGAGACCTGCAGCAGGCTCTTCAGCGGACCGTCGGACTGCTCCAGTTTCCGCAGTTCGGGTTCCTCCTCCAGGGCCTGCTCGAGGCTCACGTTGGGGCCTTCGGGGACCAGCTTGGCGATGCGGTCCACTTCCCCGAGCGGGATGTTGAGGCTGCGGCCCACGTCCCGGATGGCCGCCCGGGCCTTCATGCTCCCGAAGGTGATGATCTGGCAGACGTTCTCGCGGCCGTATTTTTCGGCCACGTAGCGGATGATCTCGTCCCGACCCTCGATGCAGAAGTCGATGTCGATGTCGGGCATGCTGATCCGCTGGGGGTTGAGGAAACGCTCGAAGAGCAGCCCGTAGCGGATGCGGGTCGATGTTGGTGATCCTGAGACAGTAGGCTACCAGGGACCCGGCGGCCGAACCGCGTCCGGGTCCCACCGGAATCTGGCGCTGGCGGGCATATTCGATGAAATCGGCCACGATCAGGAAATAGCCGGCAAAGCCCATTTTGTGGATGATCTCCAGCTCGAACTGCAGCCGCTCCCGGTACTCTCGCATGGTTTCCGGCGGGCAGCTCCCTTCCTCGGCCTGTTTCTCGGCCAGCCTCTGGGAAAGACCGTTCGCGGCCTGCTCGCTCAGGAGCTCATTCAGGCTCCGGTTTTTGGGTGCCCGGAACACCGGCGGCTTGTAACGCCCGAACTCCATTTCAAAACTGCAGCGCCGGGCCACGGAAACCGTGTTGTCAAGCGCCTCTGAGAAGCGCCCGAGATCCCGCTCCATTTCGGCCCTCGACTTCACGAAGAACTCGTCGCAGGAGAACCGCAACCGCTTGGGGTCCTCCGTGCTCTTGCCGGTCTGGATGCAGAGCAGCACATCGTGGGCCCCGGCATCACCGTGATCCAGGTAGTGGCAATCGTTGGTGGCCACCAGCGGCAGGGACAGCTCGGCGGCGAGGTCCCTAAGCGCCCGGTTGACGACCTCCTGCTCGGGCAGCTTGTTGGCCATGATTTCCAGAAAGAGCCGCTCCCGGTCGAATATGGCGGCCAGTTCCCGGGCGACCCGCCGGGCCTCATCGATCCGACCGGCGTGAATCCAGTAGGGAATGTGGCCTTTCAGACAGGCGGAAAGGGCGATCAGCCCGGCATTGTGAGTCCGCAGGCTTTCGAGATCCACCCGGGGGTGGTAGTAAAAGCCCTCCAGATGGCCGAGGGTCACCAGCCGGCAGAGGTTGCGGTAGCCCTCAGCGTTCTGAGCCAGCAGAACCAGGTGGTAGGCGTTGGGGAACCCCTCCGGCGCCGGGGACCGTTCCTGGCGTCCCCGGGGGGCGACATACAGTTCGCAGCCGATGATGGGTTGGATGCCGGCCTTGGCCCCTTCGCTGTAGAATTCCACCGCGCCGAAAAGGTTGCCGTGATCCGTGATGGCCAGCGCCTCGAGGCCCAGCCGCCCGGCCTTCTCGAACAGCTTCGGGATCCGGATGGCCCCGTCGAGCAGGCTGTATTCGGTGTGAAGGTGCAGGTGTGCGAACGGAGACGGAGTGGACAAGATCACCTCATGGGTCAGGGAAAACCTCTGGGTTGGGGGACCGGGGTTCGCGGTTGAAAGGGCTGCCGGGAATATGATACGGTAATCCCCTGGGATCATCAAGGCTGATTTCAGACCAACCCTTGGCTGCGGCTGAGAGCCGACTGCCTGCCGACGAGGAGAACGGCGGATCCTGCAGCCGAGCCCTCGTGCCGTATTCAATTGCAGATTGAGTCTTTTCCCCGCACCCAGGCCATGAGCCGGACAGGACCGAGCGGATGGTATCCGGACGCCAAGAGGTTCTAAAGGAAAGGGTCGAGCGACTGACGGGCGCCAATCGGGGTCTCCGGGAACAGATCCGGGCGCTGAAAAAAGAAATCGGCAGCCTCCAGCGCGAGCTCAGGGAAGCCCGCCAGCTCCTGATGGAGATCCCGGGCGGCGTTGCACTCGTCCAGGGCGGCAGGATCCTGCTGTCCAACGACGGCGGGTCGCCCGGCCTGGGCTACAGCCGGCAGGAAATCCTGGACCGGGACTTCCTGGAGCTGGTCCACCCGGAATCGGTCGCGGAGGTGCGCAACCGGCACCGGCGGAGGCTGGCCGGCAAAGCGGTGCCGGACCGCTACGAGGCCGACCTGCTGGGAAAGGACGGCTCCAGGGTGCGCTGCGAGGTCCGGGTCAGGAAGCTGCGCTACCGGGGCCGCAATGCCTTTCTGCTGCATCTGATAGACCTGGCGGGTCGAAAACGCAGCGAGCGGGAACGGCTGCTGGCGGAAAAGCACAAGGCCCTGCTGGGCATGAGCCGGGGACTGGGCCGGGCGCTGAAGGGCATGCCGGAAACGCCGGGTCCGGGAGCAACGCCGCTCCCATCGGGCGTGGCTGGCCGCAACGACCCCCCCCAGGGCCTGCCTTCGCTTCTCCGCCAGCTTCAAGATCCTGGCAACGGAGGAAGTTCCGGACAAGCCCGGGGCGCGCTTCGATCTTCGGAAAGTTCTGCGGGAGGCGGTTCAGGCCTGCCGATCCGGCAGGGGGAGCGGCGAGGGCGGGGCGCTCAACATCAAGTCCTATCTGCGGGCGCTTTCGCCGGTTGAGGGCGACCCGGAGCGCCTCAGGGAGGCGGTGGAACACATCCTGGACAACGCCGCCGATGCGCTGCCCGAGGGAGGCGAGATCTACCTGACGAGCGAGGAAAGCCGGGGTTTCGTCCACGTGTTTGTTCAGGACAACGGGCACGGCATCCCGGAGGAGATCCGGGACCGGATTTTCGACCCCTTCTTCACCACCCGGGGCGAGAGCCGGCTTGGTTTGGGCCTGAGCCTGGCCCAGGCCATCCTGCGGCACCACGGGGGGGAGATCGAAGTCCTGAGCCGCGAGGAGCACGGCAGCGCCTTCGTGGTCAAGGTTCCCGTGGCCCGCGAGGAAAGCCCGCCGAAAGGGCGGACCCGGAAAAGAAGCATCAAGGGCTCGCGGATCCTGGTTGTGGCCGGCGACACCATGGCAGGGGACCTTCTGGGCCAGGTTCTGACCAGCCGTGGTTGCCGGATTTCGCGCGCCGCCAATGGAGCTGAGGCGCTGCGGCTGCTGGCCAGGGATGGCTTCGATCTGGTCCTGCTGGACCTGGCCGCCCCGGATCTCACAAGCCCCGAGGTTCTGCCGGCTTTTCGCAAGAAGACCGGGGCCGCCAGGCTCGGGCTGCTCCGGCTGTCGCAAGGGAATGGACCGCCACTGAAAGAAGAGGAGCTGGCAGCCGACTTCACCGTCGGCCCGCCGCTGGACGTGGACCGGGTCCTGTCGCTTGCCGCCCAGGCCCTAAACCGCCAGGGCGCGCGGTGATGAAGGGCGAAGCGGCAGGAGGGCAGGCGCCGCTGGCCGAGCGCATGCGGCCGGCCGACCTGGGCGAGGTGCTGGGGCAGGAGCACCTGACGGGACCGGACGGCGTGCTGGCCACGCTGATGGACTCGGGGAAGGTGTTCCCCCTGATTCTGTGGGGTCCGCCGGGCTCCGGCAAGACCACTCTGGCGAGGATCATCGGCCGTCTGACCCGGCTGCCCTTCCACGATTTCTCGGCCGTCACTTCCGGGCTCAAAGAACTCCGCCAGGTGATCGCGGCGGCCCGCCTGGAGCGCGAAAAGAGCGGCTCGGCCTCTATCCTGTTCGTGGACGAGATCCACCGTTTCAACAAGGCCCAGCAGGACGCTTTCTTGCCCCACGTGGAAAACGGTCTGATTGTCCTGATCGGCGCCACCACCCAGAACCCCTCTTTCGAGATCATCCCTCCCTTGCTCTCCAGGACCCGGCTGCTGGTCCTCCGCCCCCTGAAACCGGAGGAGATCCGGGCGGTGCTGAGGCGCGCGCTGGAGGACTCCGAACGAGGCCTGGGAGACCTGCCGCTCGAGATCAGCCCGGAGGCGCTGGAGCATGTGGCGGCTCTGGCTCAGGGCGATGCCCGGGTGGCGCTCAACAACCTCGAAACCGCGGTGCACTATGGCCTGGCGCGGTCCCTCGGCCGGCTGGACCTGGGGGCTGCAGAGAAAGCGTTGAACAGAAAGGCACTGCCCTACGACAAGGAAGGGGAGGAGCACTACAACCTGATCTCCGCCTTTCACAAGAGCATGCGGGGAAGCGATTCGCAGGCCGCCCTCTACTGGCTCTACCGGATGCTGATGGCCGGCGAGGACCCCCTGTTCATCGGCCGACGGATGATCCGCTTCGCGGCCGAGGACGTGGGGCTGGCCGACCCCCAGGCCCTGGGTGTGGCGCTGGCCGCTTTCGAGGCCTGGCGGAAGGTGGGCCCGCCCGAGGCCGAGCTGGCGCTGGCGGAGGCGGCTGTGTACCTGGCCGAGGCCCCGAAGAGCAACGCGCTCTACCAGGCGGAGAAGGCCGTCAGGCGGGAGATCGAGCTTTCCGGGGCCCAGCCCGTGCCCTTGCCCCTGCGAAACGCGCCCACCGCGCTGATGAAGAAGCTGGGTTGCGGCCGCGGGTATCTCTATCCCCATGACTTCCCCGCCGGCTGGGTTCAGCAGGCGTACCTGCCGGCGCACCTGCGCCGGCAGGTCTTCTACCGGCCCACCGACCGGGGCTTCGAGCGCGAGATCCGCCGACGCCTGTCCGAGCGCGGGAAGCCCGCCGGGGGCCATGAGCCGCGAGACTGAGATGCAGACCCTGCTCGCGGCCTGGTACGACCGCCGGCGCCGCGATCTGCCCTGGCGCCGGACACGCGACCCCTACCGCATCTGGGTCGCCGAGGTGATGCTGCAGCAGACCCGGGTCGAGACCGTGGTTCCCTACTACCGGCGCTTCATCGAGTGCTTTCCCACCGTGGAGGCACTCGCCCGGGCGTCCCTGGAGGAGGTGCTCAAGGGGTGGGAGAACCTGGGGTATTATGCCCGCGCGCGGAACCTCCACGCGGCGGCACGGGCCCTGTTGCAGCGCGGCGACCGGCCGCAAGTGCCCCGTGGCCATGCGGAGCTGCTGGCACTGCCCGGGGTCGGCGCCTACACGGCCGGCGCCATCCTGAGCTTGGCCTTCGGGCAGCCCTACCCGGCCGTGGACGGGAACGCCAGGCGGGTGATCAGCCGGCTGTATGCGCTTCAGGGGCCGGCCGGGCAGACGGAAAAGCGCATCCAGGCGCTGGCCGCTGCCCTGGTCCCGCAGCAAGATCCCGGGAGGCACAATCAGGCCGTCATGGAGCTGGGGGCGACGGTGTGCACCGCCCGCCGGCCCGGCTGCGGAGGCTGCCCGCTGCAGGAGCTCTGCGAGGGCCGGCGGCAGGGGCTGCAGCAGCGCATCCCGGCCGTGCGGCGGCGCGGCCCGCTGCCGCACCGGGACGTGACGGCGGCCGTGATCCGGCGGAGCGACAAAACGCTGCTGTTGATCCGGCGTCCGGCCGAGGGCCTTCTGGGCGGCCTGTGGAAGTTTCCCGGCGGCGAAAGGCAGGCGGGGGAAAGCCTCGCGGCGGCCCTCCGCAGGTCGCTGCGGGAAGAACTGGGAGTTGCAGCCCGGGTGGGCCGCGCCCTGGCCTCCGTCGACCACGCCTTCACCCATTTCAGGGTTTCTCTGCACGCCTTCCGCTGCAGCCTGCCGGCCGGGGAAACGGGCCTGCCGGCCGGATGCTGGATCGGGGAGGGGCAGGTGGCCGGGCTTCCCCTGTCACGGGGGGAAAGAAAGCTGATGGCGGCCATCGGGGTCGGCGCCGAAAAATGAGGTTCGAGCAAGAAACGCTGAATGACGAATTGCCAAGGGAGGTGGGATGTCAGCCGGGTGCTTGAGTGACCATCCGTCCTGCGCTCAGGGTTGTCCTTTCGCTTTCAGCCGCTTTTCGCGGAAATGCCTGCGGATCCACTCCGCCGCCTCCTCCTCGAGGATCATGCGTCCGCGGAAGTCGATTTCGGCGAAGTTGGGCCCGATTTCCCAGGACCCTTGGCGCCACGCCTCGCAGATCAGCCCACCCTTACCTCGTTCCCGGATACGGCAGAGTTCGCCCCGGAACAGGGCATACCAGAGCGTGCGCACGGAAATCCCTTCCTCCCGCCCCGCTCACCGGCCGGCCGGCTACAGGGGCGGTGACCAGCGGTTGGTGGAACCGTCGTAGGACCAGCAGTCGCAGAGGGCCTTTCTGCGGGTGAACTGCGGATTTTCGCTCCAGAGCAACATCTGGCGATGGGCCTCGTTCAGGCGTTTGAACTTCTCCGTGTCCCCTCCCACATCGGGATGGTAGCGCTTGGCCATGCGCTTGTAAGCGGCCTTGACCTTGTAGGCGGGCAGTTCACAGGCCAGATCCTCCCGCGCCAGCTGCAGGACGCGCAGGCACTGCCGCTGGGACTTGGACAGCCGCGGATTGACTTGGAGCTTGGGTTTGATCATCTCCGGGTCGAGACCCTTCAGGTGGTTCTTCAGCAGCAGGGAGAGGGAAGCGCGGCTCTGGGAGCTTCGGTTGTTCACCAGCCCGTGCCATTCCCGGCCCCACCTCAGGATCAGCCGTTTGAGGTCCTCGGCCGGCTTGTGGGCGGGACTGCGGCGGCCGGCAAACCGGGAAATGTCTTTGGCCCACACGGGCAGAACGTCAAGGATCACATGGGTGCCGGTGAACGAGAAGGCCGCAAAGCGTGCGTTGAAGGCCCGCAGCAGGCCTTTGGAAAGGGAGAGCACCCACTGGACCTGCTGCCGGCAGTCGCCGCTGCAATAGCGCCGGCCGGGTGCGATGGGGGTTGAGCCGCAGGACAGACACCTCCGTTTCGGGGCCGGCGGACGACCCCGCGCCTCCCGCTTGCGGCTGACCGCCATCATGCTGGCATCGACGAGTTGCATGGGTGATTCGGCTTTCCGGACAGTCAAGAAGAGCTTCAACGCCCCACAGCGGGGCGCGCCCCAGGGTTTCTTATAGCCTGATCGGGGCCAAGAATCAAGCCGCTGTCAGAGTTCTTCGGGAGTGAAGCTGCTGACCTGGTCGATGCTCCCGGCGTCGGTGAGGACCATGGTCAGCCGGTCCACCCCGAGGGCGATGCCGGCGGACTCGGGAAGGCAGGGCAGAGCTTGGAGGAAACGCTCGGGGATGGGCGCGGTCTCTTTGCCCTGTGCCGAACGAAAACGGACGGCCGCCTGAAACCGTTCCCTCTGTTCGCGGACGTCATTGAGCTCGGAGAAGCCGTTGGCCAGCTCGATTCCCGCCAGGTAGAGTTCGAACCTCTCGGCCAGCTCGGGAGCCGCGGCCTTCCTGCGGGCCAGTGCGCCCAGGGCAACGGGGTAGTCGTATAGGAAGGTGGGCCGGGGAGATCCAAGGTGCGGTTCGATGTGGCGCGTCAGGATTTCGTCGAAGACTTCCCTTTCCAAGGCCTCTTCGACGCTCAGGGGGCTCAGCCGCCGGAAGGCCTCCTGCACCGAAAGCCGCTCCCAGGGAGGCGTGAGGTCGACCTGGTGTCCCCGGCAGGGGATGGGGTTTCCGATGCCCAGCCGGCGGGTCACCCAGGGCAGCAGTTCCTCGCATTCCTCCATCAGTCCCCGGTAGTCGATCCGGGCCCGGTACCACTCCAGCATGGTGAACTCGGGCAGGTGCAGGGTTCCGCGTTCCGTGTCCCGGAAGCACTTGCAGATCTGGAAGACCCGTTCGTAGCCGGCGGCGAGCAGGCGCTTCATGCACATCTCGGGCGAGGTCTGCAGGTAGCCCCGGGAGGCTCGGACGGGGTCGATGTGTTCCTCGGGGATCAGGTTCGGGAGCAGCAGCGGGGTGTCCACCTCGAGGTAGCCGCGCCGGGTGAAAAAATGACGGATGGCCATGAGCAGCCCGGCCCGCAGGCGGAGGCATCGGTTCCGGCCCAGCAGTGTTCGAGCTTCCCCGGACGGCTCTCTATCCCTTGACCCGGGTGACATACTGCCCGGTGCGGGTGTCGATGGTGATGCGGTCGCCCTCGATCACGAAAGGTGGAACCCGGAGCAGGTAACCGGTTTCCACCGTGACCGGCTTGGTGTCCCCGGTCACGGAGTCGCCCTTGGCCCAGGGGTCGGCCTGGGTGACCGTCACGTCCACGAAATTGGGCAGGGTGATGCCGATGGCCCGGTCCTGAAAGAGCAGGATGTACACCTCCAGGTTGTCGATCAGGAAATTGGCCGCATCGCCCACCTGCTCGGTCGAGAGGAAGGTCTGGTCGTAGCTTTCCAGATCCATGAAGCAGTACTGGTTTTCCTGGCTGTAGAGGTACTGCATCCGGCGTTCTTCGAGAGCCGCGGGCTGGAAGGTGTCCACCGAGCGGTAGGTCTTGTCGATGATGGATGCGGTGATCATGTTGCGCAGCTTGCAGCGGTAAAGCGCCTGTCCCTTTCCCGGTTTGGTGAACTGAAAATCGGTGATCACGTACGGGTCGCCGTCGATCTCCAGCTTGAGCCCCTTGCGCAGATCACTTGCCGTGTACATGGATCGGATCCCCCTCGTGTGTCAGAAAAAACCCGGCCACGGCGGTTCCTCAGGAGCCACGAGCAGGGTTGCCGGCTCCGCTGCCCGGGCAGGCGATGAGCCTCCTAGCTCATATCCGCAATGGGTGCGCAGGTCAAGGGAAAAGACTTGAGATGGGGGATCAGAAAAGATACTGTAGCCTGGAGCAAAGCGGCCGGCCGGAGCTGGCCGGGGCGCGGTCTTGAAACCCATGATGCGCACCGAAGACATCGCCGGGGTGAAGAAGTTCCAGCTGGCCCGATCGATCCGGGGGCGCGGCCTGTATTTCACAGCCTGCTACTGGGTGGATGGGTTGCTGATCGATACCGGCTGCGCCCATACGTCCCGCGAACTGGCAGAGGGGCTCGTTCCCCTGCCGGTGGAGCGCATCGTCCACACCCACAGCCACGAGGACCACATCGGGGCCAACGCGCTGCTTCAGGCGCGCTATGGGGTGGAGGCGAGCGTGCACCCCCTGGGCCTGCCGGTGCTGGCAGCCCCCCGGGAGAAGCAGCCCCTGCATCCCTACCGCAAAGTGATGTGGGGCTACCCCCAGGCCTCTGCCGGGAGCCCGCTGCCGGCGGTGCTGGAGACCGCCAAGCACCGGTTCCGGGTGATCCCGACCCCCGGCCACAGCCCAGATCACGTGAGCTTCCAGGAACCCGAGCAGGGCTGGTTTTTCAGCGGCGATGCCTACATCGGGGGACACGATCGCGCTCTCAGGGCGGATTACGACGTCTGGGGCATCATCGCCTCCTTGCGCAAGATGGCGCAGCAGGACATCCAGTTCCTTTTCCCGGGCAGCGGGAGCGTTCGCCGGCGCCCTGGAGCGGAGATACGGGAAAAGATCGATTACCTGGAGGACCTGGGCGGCAAGGTGCACGAACTCCGGCGCCAGGGGTTGGGAATCGGCGACATCCGGCGCAAACTGCTGGGTCGCGAGTTGCCCCTCGCCTACCTGACCCTGGGGCATTTCAGCGGCCGGAACCTCATCCGGTCCTTCCTGGGGGGTCCCGGCGCACAAGAAGTTTTCGCCTGAGAGGTGATGGGGTATGAAAGTCAAGGAAGCGGTCATGGCGTTTTCCCAGAGCGAAAAGCTCAAAGCGGGCCTGATCTGGGCTTCGCACCTGCTGGAGTCCACGGCGGGCCTGCCTGAATCCGAAAGCCAGGGTGCCCGGCGGATGGTGGAGCTGCTGCTGAACATGGTGAGCGCCGAAGTGCACCTGGGGCGCAACCTCTGCCCAGGGGTGTCCTGGGATACCGTCGAACATGCCCTGGAGCAGGCGATGGTCATGGTGCGCTCGGGTGTCGGACCGGAGGCGGTCTGGCACTTGACCCGGACGCTCAGCGCTGTCACCACCATCGGCCAGAAATCCATGAGTCTGCTGAAGGAAGAGAGTGTGCTCTAGCGAAGGAGGCGGTCCATGGAGCGCGAGGCCCTGAAGGAGCTGCTCGACCGGCTGAGCCGGGGGGCGATCACGGTGGAGGAAGGCCTTGAACGCCTGAAGCAGCTGCCTTTCGCGGACCTGGGCGTGGCCTGTGTGGATCATCACCGCAGCCTGCGCAGGGGGCTTGCGGAAGTCATCTACGGCGAGGGGAAGGAGCTGCGGGACATCCTGGCCATCATGGAACGGATGAAGGCCCAGGGCGAGAACATCCTGGTGACGCGGCTGTCCCCGGAGAAGGCCTCCGGGATCCGGGAGCGCTATCCGGACTGCACCTACCACGAGCGCTGCGGAACCCTGACGCTGATCGGCCGGCCGGTGAAGGAGCGCGGCCGGGGAAAGATCCTGGTCATCTGTGCCGGCACTTCGGACATCCCGGTGGCCGAGGAAGCGGCGGTGACCGCGCGGTTCATGGGCAATCCGGTGGACACCCTGTTTGACGTGGGCGTGGCCGGGCTGCACCGGATGCTGGCCCAGTGGGAACGGCTCCGGAAGGCGAGCGTGATTGTGGTGGTGGCCGGGATGGAGGGCGCCCTGCCGAGCGTGGTCGGCGGGTTGGTGGATCGGCCGGTGATCGCGGTACCCACCAGCGTGGGCTACGGTGCGAGCTTCCGGGGGCTGGCGGCCTTGCTGGGGATGCTCAACTCCTGCGCCAGCGGGGTCACCGTGGTCAACATCGACAACGGCTTCGGCGCCGGCTATGCAGCCAGCCTCATGAACCAGGAATGAGCAGGCGGCGGAACCGGGTCCCCGGTCACCCGGCGCCGGGATCTATTTCCGCATTCCGCATTGCGCATTCCGAATTTCCAGCGCCCTCTGCCTGAGCCGGGGGAACTCGGCCCGCCGGGCGTCATCCCAGCAGGGCAGCAGGGTGTTGTTGTGATAGAGTGGTTCAGCGGCCAGGTCGTAGCGCGATTGCCGCAGCGCCTGCTCCCAGAGCGGCGTGCGCGGAATAGGGGAGTATTCGGCCAGCAGAGGCACGGCACCCGAGCGGCCTACGAATTCGAGGGTGGCAAGCACCGATTCGGCGCTCTGGCCGGGGAGCCCGGCCAGCACGTAGGCGCCGATCCGGCGGCGGGGAAAGCCGGCCCGGGCCAGGTGGTCCATTGCGCTGAGGAACTCCCCGGCGGTGGTCTTGGCGTCCAGTTCCCGCCGCAGCGCGGAATCCGAGGTCTCCAGGCCCAGTCGCAGGGTGCGAAAGCCGGTGCGCGCCATGAGCCGCGCGATCTCCGGGGTGATTTCCCGCACGTGGAGTGCATTGGGGGTGTGGAACCGCAGCGGCAGGTCGCGCCGCGCCAGTCCCTCCAGCAGAACGGCCAGGTGGGTCTCGGCCGCCACCAGGAGGGCGTCGTCGTAGAAGGCGAAGTCGCGCACCCCGAAACCGCAGTGCCAATGGCGGATCTCCGCCAGCACCTCCGCGGGGTCGCGGCGGACCGGTTCAGGGTCCAGGAAAAGGCTGGCGCAGTAGCGGCAGCGGCACGGGCAGCCGCGGGAGGTGAGAAGACAGACGTACTCCAGCCGGCCGAGGAGGTCGAAAGCCGGGTAGGGGAGTCGGCCGGGGGGATTTGCCGGGGGGCGGATGCCGTGCCCCGCCAGGACGGCCAGCAGGCCGGCCGGATCCGTGGCATCCGATACCTGGTCGGCGCCGCTGCAGGCCCGGGCATGCTCCGGGCAGAGCCGGGCGTAAATGCCCCCCAGGATCACGGGGACTCCGGGGTGGATCTCCCGGGCCAGGCGGATGGCTTCCTGGACCCCGGGATACCAGTAGGTCATGAGTGAGGTGACCAGAACGGCGGCGGGCGAAGAAACCCCGCGCAGGGCCGCAGCCATGGCCTGGGGGGGGATGCCGTAGCGGCTGTAGCGCCGCCGGATACGGGCCAGCGGGGGCGGCGGGGGCACGATCTGACGCCGGAACTTGCCGGTTCCGTAGGAACGCCTGAGGGGCGGGGACTCGGGCGGGTCGCCCGCGGCCGGCGGTGCGTGAACGTCCAGACAGTCAATGAGGTGCACCTGAAAGCCGCAGGCTCTCAGGTAGCCGGCCAGATAGAGCAGGCCGAGCGGCTTGGACCACAGGTCATAGGCCGCGAAGTCGTAAATCCAGGGGTTGATGAGGATCAGGGCAGGGGCCCCCGGGTTGGGTCCGGAGTTTCCGGGTACGTTGGGCAGGTTCAAGCGCGTGTCTCCGGGGAGTCGCAGGAGTGGGTCCCCAGGCGGAGGGCGGACATCGTGCGTGCCGTGGTGCAGCGGGTAAAGGAGGCGTCAGTCAAGGTCAACGCCGAGACGGTCGGGCGGATCGGCCCCGGGCTGCTGATCCTGCTCGGGGTGGGAACCGAAGACACCCCGCGGGATTCCGAAACCCTGGCCGAGAAGATCGCCCACCTGAGGATCTTTGCCGACGAAAAGGGGCTCATGAACCGGTCCCTGCTGGAATCGGGCGGATCGGCCCTGGTCGTTTCGCAGTTCACCCTGTGGGGGGATTGCAGCAAGGGTCGCAGGCCCTCCTTTGTTCGGGCCGCCCGGCCCGAGACGGCCCGGGATCTCTACGAGCGCTTCGTCAGCGCCATGCAGGCCCGGGGCGTTGCCACCGCAACCGGCCGTTTTCAGGAGGAAATGGCAGTGCACCTGGTCAACGACGGCCCGGTGACGCTGATCCTGGAAAGTGCGAAAGTCCCCTGAGGAGTCATTCGAGCCTGAGGTCCTTTTCGAGCCGGTGGATCCGCTCCTCCACCTCACGGCGTTCGCGGGGGTCCGCGATCCCCTTCTCGAGCCTCAGGCGCAGGCTGAGGAGTTCCATGGAAATGCGGTATTGCCGGCAATCGGTCTTCATGGATGGCAGCACCTCGACGGTATGGTATACTGGTCTCATAATTTTGTCCACGGATACCCGCCTCTGGGCTCTCAGGCGGCCGCGGCCCGGAGTTTCGTACGGGAGGCCGGCGCCGAGGGCAGGGCGAGGAAGCGAGGTCTGAGATGACGAACATCTGGGATATGCTGAAGAAAGGCCCGGAACCCGGCGGCGACACCGGGGCCCGCTGGACCCTGGAACAGAAGCGCCCGAGCGGGCCGCAGGAGGAGCCGCAGGGCGGACTCGGGGAAATCGACCCGCGGCCCATTGAGCCGGGCGGCCGGCAGGCCTCAAGAATGAGCCTCATCAAGTGGCTTCTGTTCCTGGCGGTCCTGATCTACATGCTGTTCTCCTACTTCCGGGTTCCGGTCCTCACCGGACTGGGCCGGTTCCTGGTGGTGGAGCATCCGGTCAAGGCAGCGGAACTGGTGGTCTGTCTGGGGGGGGCGCCGGTGGAGCGGGCCCTGGCCGTGGCCGAGATCCATCGCCAGGGGCTGGCACCGAAAGTCCTGCTTCCCAGGGACAAGCGTCCCGACGGCGTCGAACTGCTCGAGCAGCGCGGCGGCCGCTATCCGGAGTCCCAGGAGGTGCTGGCCGGGATGCTGACCCAGCTCGGGGTGCCGGCCGGGGCCCTGGTGCTGGCCCAGAAACCCGTGGCCAGCACCCTGGAGGAGGCGCAAATGGTCAGGGACTACTGCCGGGAGGAGAACGTCCGTTCCCTGATCGTACTGACCTCCCCCTACCACTCCCGGCGGGCCTGGATGGTGTACCGGAAGGTTTTCGAAGGCGAGAAGCGCGAAGTCATCATGCGGCCCACGCCCTATTCCGGATTCCGCGTCACGGACTGGTGGGAACGGGAGGAATACCTGGGAAAGGCGGCCGTGGAATACCTGAAGCTGGTCTACCAGGCGCTGAAGTCGAGAAGTTGAGAGAGTAGCCGGTTCGTGTCACCGCAGAGACGCCCCGCCGGAATGGCTTCGCGTTCCGCGGGGCAGAGGTGCGGCTGACGGGGATCGAGGGCGGAAAAGGCGGGTCGGGGTTGAAACTGACTCCGGCCTTCTTATTTTTTCAGGATGAGCGTTCGGCAATCGGGCCGGGGGCCCGGCCCGTGGAAGAACGGCACTCGAATTGTCCAACAAGGAGTAGGTGATGCAGAAAAAGGGAATTCAAAAAGGCGCAGGGGGTTGGGCGTGGGTAGGTTTGTTTGTCGGGCTCTTGATGCTGACAGGCCTTACAGCGGTGCCCGCGGGCCAGGCGGCCGGGACCAAGGAGGCCCCCGCCTCTTTTGCCGGGCTGGTGAAGGCCGCCAGCCCCTCGGTGGTCTACATCAGCACTGTCAGGGTGGTCAAGGGCCGGGGCGGCCC
Organism: uncultured delta proteobacterium; assembly: GCA_963704245.1. Lineage (GTDB taxonomy): Bacteria > Desulfobacterota > DSM-4660 > Desulfatiglandales > Desulfatiglandaceae > CAVPHJ01. The sequence continues at coordinate 23,720 of CAVPHJ010000009.1, read as the reverse complement.
CCCGGCCATGGCGCCGGATGACCCGTTCCGGGACTTCTTCGAGCGGTTTTTCGGCGATCAGATGCCCCGGAATTTTAGACAGCAGGGTCTGGGCTCAGGCTTCATTATGGATAAGGAAGGCCATATCGTCACCAACAACCACGTGGTGGAGAAGTCGGATGAAATCCGGGTAAAACTCCCGGACGGCAGTGAATACGATGCCAAGATCATCGGCCGCGATCCCACCACCGATCTGGCCCTGATCAAGATCGATGCGGACACGGAGCTGAAACCCCTGCCGCTGGGAGACTCCGACAAGCTGGAGGTGGGGGATTGGGTGGTGGCCATCGGCAACCCCTTCGGCCTCGAGAACACGGTGTCGGCCGGGATCGTGAGTGCCAAGTACCGGCGGATCGGGACCGGGAAGTACGAGAACTTCATCCAGACCGACGCCTCCATCAACCGCGGCAACAGCGGCGGGCCGCTGCTCAACACGGCCGGCGAGGTGGTGGGCATCAACAGCGTCATCATCTCTCCCGGCGGCGGCAGCATCGGTATCGGTTTTGCCATCCCCATCAACATGGCCAAGGATATCCTGCCGCAACTCAAGCAGGGCAAAGTCGTGCGGGGATGGCTGGGTGTGCTCATCCAGAAAATCACCCCCGAGCTGAAGGACAAGCTGGGCCTGCAGGATGTCAAAGGCGCCCTGGTGGCCGACGTGACAGCCGGCGGTCCGGCCGAGAAGGCCGGTATCGAGCGCGGCGACGTCATCGTTTCCTTCGACGGCCGCGAGATCCAGGAGATGAGCGAGCTGCCCTATGCCGTGGGGTCGACCCCGGTCGGCAAGAAGGTAAAGGTCGGCGTCGTACGCAAGGGCAAGCTCAGGGACGTGGAGGTGAAGGTGGGTGAACTGGCCGAGGAGGGGACGGCCGCCGTCAGCCAGGCTGAAACCCGGCCTGAGCTGGGCATGGCGGTGGAGACGCTGACCCCGGAGCTGGCCAAGCAGTTCGGCCTGTCTGAAACCAGCGGGGTGGTAATCGCCCAGGTTCAGCGGGGCACGCCGGCCGGTGAGGCCGGCCTGCGGCCGGGTGACCTGATCCTGGAGGTGGACCAGAGCACGGTCAGGACCGTCGAGGACCTGAACCGCAGCCTCAAGGACTACAAGACCGGAGACACCATCCTCTTCCTGGTCAAGCGGGGCGGATCCACCCTCTACCTGACCCTGAAGATCTACGGGGAGTGACGTTGCAGCCCGTCGGGGAGGAACGATCATGCCTGGCAAAGGCTGGTATTGGGTCCTGCTGGCCGGCACCGTGCTGGTGGGTCTGCTGGCCGGAATCCTGATCAGAACCTGGATCGGCTGCCCTGCGCCGCCGGTCCAGAAGCCGGCCGGCGGCGTTCAGGCCACCCAAACGGATTCCAGGGAATGGCTGGCGAAGTCGATGTACAGCCTGGGACGGTTGGACGCCAGGTCCCAGGACACGAAAAAAGCCAGTTGATCCTGGACGGTTTCGGCGGTTGAAGCGAGCCGCCCGGCGATGAGCCGGGCGGCTTCGCTCACCGTGGCCGCGATGAGGCGGTCGACGGCTAGCTGGGCGTTGAGGTCCTTGAGCTGGGGTACGGTTTGCAGCTGCTCGAGCGCCTCCTCCCAGTGAATGCCTGCCACCTTTTGCCGCAGCACGTAAGCGTTGCCCCGGTCCCCGATGATCAGCAGGGGCGGGTTGACGCGCAGCGGCGACCCCTTGACACGCGCAGTGCCGAGCCCGGAAGCCAGCTCGGCCAGCAGCCTGCCTTTGCGCTCCAGCTCGTGAATCTGCCGGGCCTGAATGCGCTCGAAGATGTGCTCCCGGCCGTCGACCGGGACTTCCTTGAGCCGGGTGGGATCGAAGCCCAGGTCCATGAGATCACCGAGCGTCAGGGGTTCGCTGTCACCCCGGCTGCAGGCCTGACGCCAGGCCGTAAAACTCGGCCGCGCGTAGTTGGGCAGGGCCTCGATGGACTGGGCCGGCCGAGTCCTGAATTCCTCGGGCAGCCGGGACCACAGAAGCGTGTCGCCGGAGACGAAAGCCGGTTTGCTGGCCAGCACCCTGGGGGCGTAGGATTGAGCCGGGAGCCCGGCGATCGCGGGGGCCAGCTGCAGCTGCTCCAGGGAATCGCCGCCGGTGTAGCCGATGAGGTCGCCGATCCGCCGGCGGAAGGCAATCAGTTTGGTCACGAAGCGGGTGAACATGAAGCGCAACAGGGGCGAGGGCAGGGGGGTTTCCGAGTTCCGGTTCAAAATAGAGCAGCAGGGCGTCGTAGAGGGCTCTGAATTCGGCGATGGTGCGCTTGACCATCAACTCGTTTTCGCGCATGTCGATCGCGGCGCGCTTGCGCTTCAGGTGATAGATCAGGCGGAGCGCCGGCTTGCGCAGGTCCCGGCCGCGCAGCGCCGGCGGCACGTAAATCATGTAGTGATCCCACGGGTCGGACACGCCGTCGCCGACGATCGCCTCGATCGGTTCCCAGGCCTGCTTGGTGTAGATGTCGAAGGTGGGGTCGTTGGCCGGGATGATGTTGTCGAGGATCCCCACGGCCGAGCGGCTGTCCAGGAACTCGCGGTAGTAGGCCAGGATCCGGTTGCCGAGCCCTTTCTTGCGGAAGGGCGGGGCCACCTCCACGTAGACCAGGTAGTAGCAGGGGATCGGCTTCTTCAGGTAGAGCATGTGAAGGCGCCCCAGCGCCTCGCCGGATTCAGAGGTGATTTCGAAGACCTGGAAGCCGTTGCGGGCGCCCTCCGGCTTGAGCCGGCTGATTCTGCTGCCCGATACCGTGGCCCCGACCAGGTTCCAGAGATCGTTGAAGAGGTCGGCCACGACCGGCGATTCCTCGACGCTGCCGCGCGCCCCCTCGTCGATCAGGGCGATCAGCGCCAGCCGGTCGTTGAGCGTCAGGGCCGGCGGGATGGCCGGGCGGCCGTTTTCCTGCAACAGGTGGGAAGTCGCGGGCATGATTCGTCTCCTGTCCCCAAAACGCGAAAAGCGGAGCGTGTGCTCCGCTTTTCCCTTGCTCGATCCTGCGTCGTCACACGCTAACCCACGGCAGGTCTCCCGCTAAAGTAAAAATAATAGAAGCTGTGGCTGCGTGCGGCGTTCATGAAATCCCTCTGACCTTCTTTCCTAGATCATCGGAGCCCTGGTTGTCAACCGGTTTGTTGCCGGTTTCTCCGCAGATCGTTTTTTGCCACCGGCGAGCGTCCTGAGGGGGTCGCGAAACCGGTTGCCGGCTGAGCTACCTGGACTTCAGGCTGGCAGCCAGGGCGGCAGACAGGATCACGGCGCCTCCGGCCAGGATCTGCCAGCCGGGCACCTCCCCGAGCAGGGCGAGGGCCAGCAGCACGCCGTAGACCGGTTCCAGGCAGGCGGTCACGCTGGCCAGCTGGGCGCGGACGTAGCGCAGGCTGTGGATGAAGAGGGCGTGGGAAAGGGCGGTGCATAAAACGCCCAGCAGCAGCAGCAACAGGATGTCCCGGCCGCTCAGCAGGGGCATGCCCGGAAGCGCGAAGGGCAGCAGCCACAGGGCGGCCGTGGCGTTCTGGTAGAGGGCGATCAGCTCAGGCGAATAACGCCGGACGTATTTGCGGTTCAGGATGGAGAGCAAAGCGAAAGTGAGCCCGGAAATGACGCCCCAGAAAACGCCGCGGGTCACCTGATGGCCGAACTCCAAGGACGGGACCACCAGGACCAGTCCCAGGAATACCCCCGCGGCTGTCAGGATGTCGAAGGGCCGGAGGCTTTCCCGGAAGAAAAGAGGCTCCAGAAAGGTGACGAAGACCGGAAAGGTGGCAAAGCTGATCAGCCCCACCGCGACGGTCGAGACCTGGATGGAGTGGAAAAAGGTCACCCAGTGGACGGCCAGGATGCCGCCCAACAGGAACAATATGGCGCCATCGAGCGTCGATCCCAGGCGGAAGGAATGGCCTTTCAGCCGGCTCCAGATCGCCAGCGTGAGAGCGGCGAATACGGTCCGGCCGGCCACGATCAGGAGCGGAGAGACAGGCAGCAGCTTGCCGAACACGCCGGCCAGCCCGAAAAGGAGCACCGCCAGGTGCAGTGCGATGAAACCCCCGGATCTTCCCCGCATGCAAAGCGCCTCCGCCGAGAGGACGGGTTCAATCCAGCCGGATCGTCTGCCCGTGCTGCAGGACCAGGAAGTCCGCGTCCGAAACGCCGTGGGCCTCCCTGGCCTCGGCCAGCCTGAGGGGCGGCTCGTCCAGGGGCTCGTCGGTCAGGGCAAAGGTCCCCCAGTGGATGGAAACCGACTTTCTGGAGCGGACGTCCAGGTGGACCTTGCACGGCTTCCTCCGGGTTCATGTGATGGAGCCCCATGAACCAGCGGGGTTCGTACGCCCCGATGGGGATGGCGGTGAGGTCGAAAGGCCCGAGCCGGCGCCCAATCTCCTTGAACAGGGGCGTGTAGCCGCTGTCGCCGACGAAGAAGAAGGAGAACCCCCCGCGCCGGACGACCCAGCCGGCCCACAGGGTGCGGTTGCGGCCGATGAGCCCCCGCTTGCTCCAGTGCTGCACCGGGACGGCCAGCACCTCGAGACCGGTTTCCTCGTGCCGTCCCCACCAGTCGAGCTCCACGACCCGGGTGACGCCCAGGTCCGCGAACCAGGCCTGCAAACCCAGGGGCACGAAGAACACCGTGTGCTCGCCACCCGGCCGGTTGCGCAGCCGCCGGATGGTGGTTCGATCCAGGGAGTCGTAGTGGTCGTGGGAGATGAGGACCGCGTGGATCTCGGGCAGGTCCTCCAGCGCCACCCCCGGCGGTATCGCCCGCTTGGGGCCGGTCCAGGAAACCGGCGAGGCGCGCTCGGAAAAATGGGGATCCGTCAGGATGTTTCGACCCTTAAGCTGGAGCAGCACGGTGGCATGCCCGATCCAGGTCAGGGTGCTCTTTTCGCCGTTGGACTGCAGGAAGGCCGGATCGTTTTTCGCAAGCGCGAAGCCGTAGGTTTCGGGTCCGGGAATTTCCCGGATCATCCGCCCCCACTGCCACTTCAGGAAATCGGCCAAGCCCCGCTCCTCGTGGCCGAGGGGGTTGGTGAAGCCGTCCGGGGTGTGATGCGGCTTTTCCGGGGACGGATACTGAGTCTTGCAGGCAGCCATGGCAAACAGGGAGATGACGACGATAAACCATACTCCAAATCGGGTTTTCTGTCTCCGGGTGCCTGTTCCAGAATTCATCAAGAACATTTTTCAATATAGTCCCGCCGGCCCCTCAATCAAGGATTTTTCCTGTCCGCCCGGCGCGGCGCGCCGAAGAGCAGCTTGGATGAAGACTGAATCCTTGACACTTTTTCCAAACAGGAATAATCAATCAGGTTGAGGAAGCCCGCAGCCAGCGCTCGGGAAAGCCGGGGGCAGCTCCGAAATGATCAGGGAAGAAGAAATAGGCGGGAAAATCAAGGAACTGCGCTTGGCTGCCGGGCTGACCCTGAGGAAGCTGGCCCAGCGGGCAGGCATATCCCAGGGCTACCTCAGCAAGATCGAAAACAGCCCGAACGCGCCCCCGGTTTCCACCCTGCTCATGCTGGCACGCTCCCTGGGGGTCAGCATCTCGGACCTCTTCGGCGAGAAGGAGAGCCGGAAGCCCTTATCGCTGGTGCGGCGGGAGGAAAGGGAATTCGTCGCCCGGGATGGGTCGGTCTTCGGGTACAGCTACCAGGCTCTGGCGCACAAGTTCCACCCCAAGCACGTCGACCCCTACATCCTCACCATCCCCGCCAATTCGGAGAGGAAAGTGGATTTCCACTTCCAGCACAACGGCGAAGAGATGCTCTTCGTGCTCAAGGGGAGCATGAAATTCCTCTTTGGAGACGAGGAGTACGTGTTGAGGGAGGGCGATTGCGTTTTTTTCGATGCCGGCATTCCGCACAACGGCTTCAGCCTCGAAGACCGCGAAACGCAATGCCTGATCGCCATCTACACGCCGGAATGATCGACACGCTGCAGCGTCACGATCGGCCCGGCCGTTTCCGTGAATCCGGCTCCGAGCCCTCTCAGTCCGTGTCTTTTCCGACCGGGCAGGCGAATTCGCAGGCCCGGCAATAGCGCACGCACCGCGTTTCCCCAGACCCCGCCGCCGCTTCCCCCTTGCGGACGTCTTCTTCCATCTGCTCGTTGCAGCGCTTTCGGCTGAAGCAGCCGTCCCTGGCGGGCAGCCGGCTGAGGCCGAAACGGGCCTCGTCGTAAATCCGGCCGGCGAACGCTTCCAGCGGGCAGACCGCCTGACAGGGCTTCGGGCAGCCACGGCAGGGATCGAATTCCGCCCGCTCCGGTGAAGGGCAGATCGCGGTCGAGAAACATGGCCCGCAGCCGGACCCGGGGCCCCAGGGACGGAGTGATCAGCAGGTTGTTCCGGCCGATGCAGCCCAGGCCGGCGAGGACCGCTGCGTCCTTGAGGAAGATGCCCCCTTCCTCGATGTGGTAAGGCAGCCCCCGGGCCTGGATCCCCAGTTCGTTGCGCAACCATTCGGCCAGCGTCCGGCTGATCGCCATGAGCGTGCGGTTGCCGGGCGTGCCCCCGGTCAGGTCCTTCCGCCACCAGTCCAGTTCGGGCTGATCCTCGGGGTGTTCAAGGGCGATGACCAGGACCGAGCGGGCATCGGCCGGCCATTGGAAGGGCGTGCCGCCCTGGCTGTGCTGCGGTTTGGTCCCGACACCCGTGTATTTCTCGAGCTTGCCGAAGATCGTGTGGCTGGGGGACTGCTTCAGCTCCCCCGCGCCGGCGATGCCGGCCAGCGAGGCTCCCAGCTCACGGGCCTTGCCCAGGATTTGCTCGCGCACGTCTTTCGCTGCTCATTCGATCAACGCCTGATAGGTGAGCACCCGCAGTTCGCGGCGGATCGGGTAGGCGCTGGAGGGAATCAGCTGGGTCAGGAAAATCACCGTCAGATCCTCGGCCGGATCGATCCAGAAGGCGGTGCTGGCATACCCTCCCCAGGCGTATTCTCCCGGGCTGCCGATGATTCCGGCTTTGGCCGGGTTCACCGTCCCGCTGCGCCTCAAACAGCCGACAAATTCCGGCAGAGCCGTGACAAATCAGGCCCGAAGCGCCGTCGGCTTTCGGGCTGTGGGGCGGATTTCTGACAAAACCGTGGGCCGCAAACCTGGCGGCGGTCCTGCACGCTTCTTGCATGGGCTGAGTGCCATGCAATGGCCCCAGCCTGTCAGATTGCCGCTGCCGCCGGCCCTCCAGCGGGTTAGCCGGAAGGCGGGTTTCACCCTGATCGAGGTCGTCATCGTCATCGCCGTCATCGGCATTCTGGCCGCCATTGCCATCCCGATCTACGGCGAGTACCGCGAAAAGGCCAAGAAAGCCCAAGCCTACGCGCAGCTCAAGGATTTCCAGCGAGCGGTGGAGGTGCTGGCCGCCGACACCGAGAGATGGCCGGGCCCCAACCCGGCCGCGATCGTTTCCGACACCGAGGTCTGGGATCTCAACGCGCCTGCGGCCGGGCTGGTGGCCACCAACGGCGCGTTCCCCAACTGGAACGGCCCCTATCTGACCGCGGTGCCCAAGGATCCCTGGGGCAGCGACTACTTCTTTGATCCGGACTATGAGATCAACGGCCAGGATTTTGCGGTGGTGGGTTCTTTCGGGCCCAACAAGGCGGGTAAGAACCTCTACGACGCCGACGATGTCATCCTCAAACTGCCGACCCGCTGATCTGATTCCGGCCTGCCGCGGTCTCACTCGCAGTGATGGGCCCGCTTTTCCCGCTGCGCTCATTTCAAGGTAACGGAACCCACGTCCATCTTCCAGTAGACCCCCGTGGGGTCCTCCGGGTTGGGATAGATGAGAAAGGTGAAGGCGTATTCCGTGCCCAGGTACTCCGCGCAGGGGATCTTCAGGCTGAAATCCGGCGCCAGGCTGATGCAGTCGGAGAGCACGGGAGTCGCCTGCAAGGAACCCGGATCCAGCTTCCAGTAAAAGTTGGCCGGGTCGGCCGGGTTCGGGTAGTAGACGAGCTTGAAACTGAACCCGTAGGTCGAATACTGGATACAGGGTAGGATCAGGCTGAGATCCTTGAGGAAAGGAAGGCAGGCAGCGAACTCATAGGCCCCCATGTCCACTCCGGCGCCTGTCATGCGGGGTTTGCCGTCTTTGTCCGTGGCCGGCAGGAGGGGCGCGTGGGTATAACCCTGGTCGATGCAGGGCGACCCGGCCTGCAGGTTGTAGTCCCCTTCCACCCAGGCGTCGTCGGAGACATCCGTGGGCGTGCCCGGGTCGTCCCAAAGCCCGGGGTCCCGGAAAAGGGGGTCGGCGTTCAGATTGTTGCCCGATGTTGTCCAGGTACCGTAGATCCATTCATAATTATTATGAAGGCCGTGAGCCATTCCGGTTCCGCTGATCACGATGTCTTCCGGCAGGCTGGCACCGTTTCCGCGGACAATGTTGTTATAGAGATGGGCCGTGTTCTTCTCCAGTCTGAGGTAGATCCCGGGTCCCAGGTTGGCCCGGTTGCCGGCGATCGTGTTGTGGATCAGGGCCATGTCCCCGGCTTTCCCGGAAATGGAGTAGGTGCGGGCCCACAACCCGCCTCCCTGGTCGAACTCTCCGGCGTCGTTGCCCGTGAGGACATTGTTGATCAGCTGGATGATGCCTGCCTGCCCGGAGTTGCTGACCGAAATGGCGAACACTCCGCCCCCTCCGCTGGTCGCCCGGTTGCCCGAAACGGTGTTTGCGCTGAGTTCCAAAGTCCCCGCCGTGCCGGTGTAGGCCGAGGACTCCAGGAAGAGGCCGCCGCCCGAACGGGCCTGGTTTCCGCTGACCGTGTTGTCGGTCACCGACACCTTGCCGGAGTTCCCTGAGGTGGCACTGGTGGTGCCGGCATATGCGCCGCCCCCCTTACCTTCGTTCAAAGAGCCGGCGGTGGCCGTGTTGCCGGACAAAATGTTGCGGCTGAGGGACACGAAACCCGAATCAAAGGTGGCTGCAGAGGAATCCGCATAGATCCCGCCGCCTCGGCCGCCGCCGGCCGTGTTGCCTGTCACCGTGTTGTCCTCCACCGTCACGTTGCCGGGCCCGCTCGGACCATAAGAAAAGGCATAGATGCCGCCCCCATAGACCGAGCTGTTCCCGCTGACCGTGTTGTGGGTGACGCGCACATGGCCGGAGTGACCCTGAAAGGAATAGGAAACCGCGTGTATGCCGCCGCCGGAAGCATACTCGGAGCCTGAAGCCGTGTTGCCGGCGACCAAGGTGTGACTGACGGTGATGTTGCCGGCCGCGCCGGAGGGGTTGGACTGGGACACCGCATAGATGCCCCCGCCTTCGTGCGCGGCCACACTGTCCCTCACGATCATGCGGGTCACGGTGATGGCGCCGGCCCGGGGCGATGAGCTGCAGAGAACGTAGAGCCCTCCCCCGTCCCCGATGCCGCCGCCGAAATTCTCTCCGTTGCGGATGGTGAGACCCTCGACCTTGATGTTGCCGCTGCCGTATTGGATGAGCACAAGCCCCTGGCGCATCTTGCCGCCGTCGATGATCGTGTTGCTCGGGTCGAGCACCCGGCCGGCGCAGTCCTTGGTGTACCCGCCCAGGACGGAGATGTCCTTGGGTTCGTTGAAGGAGGCGTAGAAGTCGTAGCCGGAATAGGTTCCCTGCCGGACCTTGATGACGTCGTCTTCGCCGTTGATCGTCGCGGTGTAAAGAGCAGTCTGCATTTCTACCGGGCCGGAGACACAGAACTCCGCAGCCTCAACCGCTGCAGAAGCGGGCAATCCCAGAACCAGTCCGAAAAGAGCAGTCAAAAGGACGGACTTCTTCATTTTGTTCCTCCGCCGACGCCACCATGAAGGCCGTCAAAGCACTGGCTCTGCCGGTTCCGTTCGGCCGCCGAGGCGGCCGGGAGACCCTTCAAAGCCGGGGTCGAATACCCCCTATCCCTCCTGAGCCTTCTCGATTCGTGCCCAGGCGTCGCGCAGGGTGACGGTGCGATTGAAGACCGGGGCGCCGGGCCGGGAATCCGTCAGATCCGCGCAGAAATAGCCAAGGCGCTCGAACTGAAAGCGGCTGCCGGGCTCGGCCCGGGCCAGGCTGGGTTCGAGGCGGCAGGAGTTCAGGATCTCGAGCGACTGGGGGTTGAGAAAGGCCTTGAAATCGCCTCCTTCCTTGCCGGCGCCGGGGTTGGGTACGCTGAACAGGCGGTCGTAGAGCCGGATTTCGGCAGTGAGTGCATGGGCAGCCGAGACCCAGTGCAGGGTGGCCTTCACCTTGCGGCCGTCGGGAGCGTCACCGCCGCGGGTGGCCGGGTCGTAGGTGCAGCGCAGCTCGATCACCTCGCCGGTCAAGGGGTCCTTGATCGCATCCCGGCAGCGGATGAAATAGGCGTAGCGCAGGCGCACTTCGCGCCCCGGCGCCAGGCGAAAGAACTTCCTGGGCGGGTCCTCGCGGAAATCCTCCTGCTCGATGTAGATGACCCGGGAGAAGGGAACCCTGCGGGTCCCCATGGCGGGGTCCTCCGGGTTGTTGACGGCTTCCAGCTCCTCCGCCCGGCCTTCCGGATAGTTCTCGATCACCACCTTGAGGGGCCGCAGCACTGCCATGACCCGCGGAGCGGTGGGATTGAGGATTTCCCGCACGCAGTGCTCCAGCAGGGCCGGGTCCACCAGGCTGTCCCGCTTGGCCACCCCGATCCGCTCGCAGAAGTTGCGGATCGCCTCCGGCGGGAAACCGCGCCGCCGCATGCCTGAGATGGTGGGCATGCGCGGGTCGTCCCAGCCGTTCACGCAGCCCTTGTCTACCAACTCGATCAGACGCCGCTTGCTCAGGACCGTGTAGCCCAGGTTCAGACGCGCGAACTCGAACTGTCGGGAGGGGAAAATCCCCAGGTTTTCGATGTACCACTCGTACAGCGGCCGGTGGTCCTCAAACTCCAGGGTGCAGATCGAGTGGGTGACCTCTTCGATGGAATCGCTCTGGCCGTGGGCGAAGTCGTACATGGGGTAGACGCACCAGCGCCCGCCGGTCCGGTGGTGGGCGGCGTGCAGGATGCGGTACATCACCGGGTCGCGCAGGTTGAGATTGCCGGCCGCCATGTCGATCCTGGCCCGCAGCACCCGGGTCCCGTCCGGAAACTCCCCGGCCCGCATGCGCTCGAAGAGGTCGAGGTTCTCCTCCACCGGGCGGTCCCGGAAGGGGCTCTCGCGGCCCGGCTCGGTCAGAGTGCCCCGGTACTGCCGGATCTCCTCCGCGCTCAGGTCGTCCACATAGGCCTTGCCGGCCCGGATGAGGCGGAGGGCGTAATCGTAGAGGGTGTCGAAATAGTCGGAGGCGTAGAACTCCCGATCCTGCCAGTCGAACCCCAGCCAGCGCACGTTGTCCTTGATGGAGTCCACGTATTCCTGCTCTTCGCGGGTGGGGTTGGTGTCGTCGAAGCGCAGGTTGCAGAGGCCGTTGAACTCGGCTGCCAGACCGAAGTTGAGGCAGATGGACTTGGCATGCCCGATGTGCAGATATCCGTTCGGTTCGGGCGGAAAGCGGGTCTGGACCCTTCCGCCGTGCTTGCCGGCCTGGACATCCGCTTCGATGATGCTGCGGATGAAGTTGGGGTGCGGCGCGCCCGCTATTTCGGTCATGTCTTCACCTTCCGACTGTTTGCCGGGCGCTCCCTTGAGGCGGCGGCCGGAAGAAGCTTCCAGCGCGGGGGTGCACGGCAGTTTGGACGCAACTATAGCACAACCCGCGCGGGCGTAAAAGGGCGCCCATGAGGGAGCCGGCAGCCGTTGTCAGGGGGCCTCTTTCCTGGCCCACAACTCCACCGTGCCGCCCCTTCGCAGAGCACCCTCGAAGCAGAACAGGAAGCCGGCGGCGACCAGCACCGCGGGCAGGGAAAGAGCCGCGAGCAAACCGCGGATCGTCTCGCCGGCGGCCCGCCTCCGGGGCGGGCCGCCGGCCAGACGCCGGTAGAGGAGATTGAAACCGAGGCCCATCCGGTTCTGGATCGTCTGGGCCCAACCGTAGAGGTTCTGCTCGGCCACGAAGTGGTTTTCCCGGGTGACGGCGAAACCGTGTGCCTCGAGCCACTGAAGCAGATTATGGCTCGAGAAGTGGAAGAGGTGACGCGGGACGTCCAAATGGAACCAGCGGCTGCCGCCTGCCCGAGCCTGCAAGCTCGTGAAGTTGGGGAAGGCGAGGACAATGGTGCCGCCGGGCTTGAGATGACCGCCGACCCAATCCAGGGCCCGGCAGGGCTCGCGCATGTGCTCCAAGGAGTGCCAGAGGACGATCAGGTCGAAGCGACCCAGGCTCTCCGGGAGCTCCCAAGGGTCCCTGGAGAAAACCTGAATTCCGGGCTCCCGGCGGCGGATGTGCTCCACCAGGGTTTCCGAAAACTCGGTGCCGCAGCACTGCCAGCCCATTTGTTGGAGGCAGGCGAGCAGGAAGCCGTTGCCGCAGCCGATGTCGAGCACCTTGCCGGGTCTGATCAGCCTGCCGATCTTGCGGGCCCGGCCGCTCTTGAGATGGTGAAAGAGATCGCCCGCCGGCCCCCTGAATTTCTTCACCGGCTGCCCGTAATAGGCATCCCCGTAATACGGCTGCAGTTCCGAGGGTTCGACCGGAAACGGCGAAGTCATGACCGCAGCGCAGTGGTTGCATTTCTTGAGGTGGAAAAGGTGGCCGGTGAGATAGTCCTCGGCCTGGCCGATTTCGGCTAAGGCCGGGGACTGGCAGAGGCGGCATCGGGTGAGATCGATCATGGTTCGGCACCGGACTCGTGAAGGTCGCGGGCCAAGACTACCCCTTTGCGCGGCGGCCGTCAAACCGACTCTGGCGGCCGGGGGTTCTCGGACGGCGCGGGTTGCGAAAACCCGGCTGCATGGGCACCCGCGCAGCGCTGAGGGGTTGTGCTGCCCGGCCGCTGGGGTGTAATGACAAACCAGGGCCGAGGCGCTCCGGAAATTGAAAATCCATCCGCATTTTGCTAGAGTGCGATTTTCTTTTCGGCGCGGCTCTGAAGCGAAATCCAGCCAAAAGGAGACTGCCGGAGATTGGACTCGGTGCTCGAAATCACCGCCTACGGGGCCTGGAACGGCGGGACCCTGATCGACAACTCGATCTACGAGAACAAAGGGATGTTCTTCAAGGGGGCCATCCCGGTCAACCACCGGACCATCGAAGAGCGGATCGGGGTGAGAACCCGCAGGGCGGCTCCGCCGGATGAGCGCATCGGCGTGATCGCGCTGCAGAACCTGCTGGACACCTCAGGCCTGGACCCCTCGCGGGTGAAGCTGATCATCGGCGCCACCAATGTGGGCGAAGACAAGTACGACCCCGGACCGCTCATCCGGCACCCCTTCGAGCTGATCCGAGGCCAATGCAGTAATACTACCGTGCTGGATCTCTACGCCGGCTGCCCGGGGTTCAACGTGGCAACCGAGTTCACCTTCATGCTTTCCCTGAGCGGGATGTTGAAGGCCGGCGACATCTCCATCATTGTGGGGGCTGAGAACATCCACCGTGCCAAAACGTTCCGGCCGCTCGACACCTCCAACCTCCTGTTCGGCGACGACGCCCTGGCCACCGCGCTGGAGACCAGGACTAGCGCCAGTCCCAAGGGGCACTACACGAGCACGGAGAGGGCCGAAATCCGATTGGGGAAAGACTTCCCGGCGGACATCGCAGAAAAGATCTTCGAGCTGAACGGGCCAGCGCGGCTCGACGGCATCATCGTCGATAACCAGCTCGGCCGCTTTCTCAACCGGGTGCCGGCAACGGCGGCGCGGGTTCAGTGCCGGCTGGTGGAGCGGATGCATCCCGGGGAGGTCGCCGGGGGGACCTTCCAGCGTTTCAGGGACGCGCTGGCCTTCTATGACCGCCGGGTCAAGTCCTTCGGCTTCGACATCATGACCGGCGACCGCGACCCCCGCCAGGTCGAACGCTTCGCCGAGGCCTATGTCCGGTCCGGCAGATACACCGCCCTGGCTTCGGTGTACCTTGAATCGGACTCCCGCGCCCTGGTCAGGCTGCACCGGGGGGAGGGCTTTACCTTTGCCCGGCCGAGCTACGGCATCCTGGACACCCTCACCCGGACCCACGGCTGCTTTGCGCAGTATATCGAAGTGGTGCCGGCGGGCGACGAGGTGTTCGCAGAGATCGACGGCAAGGGGGTTTTCCTGCACGCCACCCGGGGAGCCGGCGCGCATCTGTCCGAACTGCTGTCCAGAAACGGGACGGCCATGGAGAGACTCGACCTGGTTATCGAGCATCAGGCCAATTTTGCCATGATACCGCTGACGCTGGAACGGGTCCTGGACAACGGCAGGTCGGACGTGAAAGAGGCGGTGGCCGACTTTATCGCCAACCGGATGGTCACCAACATCCACGAGCGCGGGAACTGCTCGGTGGTCTGCATGCAGCGCCTGCCCTACGATCTGGAGCGCGGCGCGCTGAAGGAGGATCGGGTTCAGGGCTTTGTCGTCAACCGGAACCTGGCGCGCCTGAGAGGCGCCAAGACCATCCTCAACGACTCGGTGGGCACCGGCATGACCCGCAGCTCGCTGCTGCAGCGCAGGCGCTGATCCGCCCCCTGCCCGATACCGGGGACCCGCTGCATTTCCGCATTCCGCCGTCCGCCTTCCCCCGCCCCCAAGGCGGGTGGAAGCGCTGGATGCGTTCCTGCCGGTTTGCCCGTCGGAGGAAGTGCGCTCCAGGAGGAGAGGGGCTAGTCCTCCAGGGTCGAAGTGTCCCCCAGCGGCAGGCCGAGTTCCTTGGCTTTCAGCAGGCGCCGCATGATCTTGCCGCTGCGGGTCTTCGGCAACGAGTCGATGAACTCGATCTCCCGCGGGGCGGCGGCCGAGCTCAGCCGTTTCATGACGAAGCGCTGGATCTCCTGCCGCAGCTTCTCCGAGGCCGCGTGACCTTCCTTGAGGGAAACGAAGGCCTTGATCACCTCCATGGCGATCGGGTCGGGTTTCCCGATCACGCCGGCTTCCGCCACCGCCGGGTGCTCGATCAGTACCGATTCCACCTCGAAGGGTCCCACCAGGTGGCCGGCGGTATTGATCACGTCGTCGGAGCGGCCGACGAACCAGTAATACCCCTCTTCATCCTTCCGGGCCCGGTCGCCGGTGATGTACCAGCCGTTCCGGAATTTGGACTCATACAGGTCCTCCTTGTTCCAGTAGGTGCGGAACATGGAGGGCCAGCCCGGCTTGAGCGCCAGGTTTCCTTCCCCGCCGGGCGGCAGTTCCCGGAAGTCGTCGTCCAGGATGGCGGGCTGGATGCCGGGGAAGGGCCTTCCCATGGAACCGGGCTTGATGTCCATGGAAGGGTAGTTGGCGATCATCATGCATCCGGTCTCGGTCTGCCACCAGGTGTCGTGGAAAGGCCGGCCGAAAATCTTCTGCCCCCAGACCACCGCTTCGGGGTTCAGGGGCTCCCCCACGCTGCACAGATGCCGCAGGGTGTCGAAGCGGAACTGCCGCGGCAGCTCGTCCCCCGATTTCATGAGCATCCGGATGGCGGTCGGCGCCGTGTACCACACCGTCACCGCCTGGCGCTCCAGAAAACCGTACCAGTTCCGGGAGCTGAAGGCCCCCTCGCTGATGACCTGGGTGACGCCGTTGGACCAGGGGCCGAACATCCCGTAGCTGGTACCGGTGACCCAGCCGGGGTCGGCGGTGCACCAGTAGATGTCGTCTTCCCGCAGATCCAGCACGTACTTGGCGGTGGCGTAGTGCCCCACCACCGCCTCGTGCACGTGGGCCGCGCCCTTGGGCTTACCGGTGGTGCCCGAGGTGTAGTGCATGACGGCGTAGTCTTCCCGATGGGTGCGCACCGTTTCAAAGGAATCTGAGGCCGCTGCCATGACCTCTTCGTAGATCAGGGCCTCCGGCTCGTCCACGGCCGCCCCGCGCCCGACCAGGATGAGGGTTTCGAGACGGGGAAGCTCCGGGAGGATTTCCACGATTTTTCTCTTCAACGCCGGGCTGGTCACCAGAACCCGGGCTTCGCTGTCAGCCAGCCGGTCCTTGAGCGCGTCCGGCCCGAAGGCGGAAAACAGCGGGCCGACCACCCCGCCGGCCTTGAGCGCCCCCAGGATGCCGATGTAGACCTCCGGGACCCGTTCCAGAAAGAAGAAAACCCGGTCCCCTTTTGCAAGGCCGGTTTCCCGGGTCAGCACGTGGGCAAACCGGTTGCTCAACCGGGCGAGATCGGAAAAGGTGTACACTTCGGTTTCCCCTTTTCGGCTCTCCCAGATCAGGGCCCGCTTGTCCCCCCGGCCGGTCTTCAGGTGGGCATCGACGGCGACGTGGGCGATGTTGATGTGCTCGGCGTCGAACCAGTCCAATTCCCCGGCAGCGTCACGCCAGTTGAGGCTGCCGCGGGCGGCCTGGTAATCCTGCAGCCAGGGCCCGGAGCTGCCCCGGGCGGAACGGTCCTTGACGATTCTCGGGTATTCCATATGACCCTCCCCCTTCGCGGGATCGGACAGGCATGCGCCCGGGCCGCGGGCGTCAGCCGCTCGCCGCGATCTTGGTATCCACCAGTTTCATGAGCTGGGCGACGTTTTCCAGGTCGACCAGGTCATCCCCCAGCAGCGCAATGCCGTAGCGGGCCGCGATGGCCTCGGCCAGGTTCAGGAGCGCCAGGGAATCCGCTCCCAGGTCATCCTGCAGGTGCGCTTCCGGAACGACCTGCGTTTCCTCGATGGCGAGTTCATCGCAGAGGATCTGTCTGATCTCGGCAAAGCGGTCCATAACCCTCCCTCCTTCCTCTTCAGGGTCGGCCGGGGGTGGTGCACCGGCCGGCGGTCCCGGTCAGCCGGGCCCGAAGAGCTCCAGTTCAAAAACCTCGGCGTAGCCCGGGTCTTCCGGGGGGAGGTCGCCCGCTTCCAGCCAACGCCCGTACCCCCGGCGGTTCAGCTCAAGAATCCTCTCGTCGAAACCCGCCTGCCGGAGCCTCAGGTTTCGCTGCTGCTGGGAATCATGCAGCCTGAGCAGGGCCGCCTTCCACCCGGCACCCCGCTCGCCGAAGAGAACGAACAGATCCCGCCGGATGCCGGTCGTCTTGGGGTCCTCGTTGTACAGGGCGACCAGGGGCCGGTGCCTTGCGGCGGCAAGCGGCGCTGCGCACTGCCGGAACACCCGGTGGACCCAGGCGTGGGTTCGGTTCGCGTCGTTTCCGACCGGCAGGATCACGATGTCGGGCTGCATGCATTCCAAATGATGCCGGATCCGATCCCGGTTTTCAAGCGAATCGGAGAGGCCCCCGCGTTCGCTCTCCGCCAGGCCCAGAAAGAAGATCCGGTCTTCGCTGAGCCCGAATCGCCGGGCCGCCAGAAGCTGCTCCGTTTTCCGGATCGCGGCCTTTGTTTCCGCCAGGTTCAGCGGGCCACCGGGCGCCAGGGCGAGCGCGTAGTCATCCGTGACGCCCGCCGGGCTGACGCTGGCGATGGCGTAGCCGAGATCGCATCCTGCGTGCGCCAGCAGCCGGCAGGTGATCGCCACGCTTTCGGGGTCATCGGGGTGCGGGGCCAGCACCAGGACCCGGGCCCGGGCGGGCAGGCGCAGATTGCTCTCCCGGCCGCCATCTTCCTCGGCCCAGGCGAAAGGCCTCTGGTTCCAGTGCCGGTTCAGATCTGCGAGGAACCCTTCCATGGCGACAGCCCTTGCGTCAAGACGTCCTGGAGCCCGGCAACGGGTGAAGACTTCCAGCCGTTCAGAGGATAGGGGGGCTCGGTTTGCCTGTCAACGGGCTTGCGTCCCGGGGGCCGCTCTGCGGCGCTGGGGCCGCGCCGGATTTCGATGGACAGAGGGGTGAGGCGGCCGTTAGAATGCGGCCATCGCAGCGCGAGCAGAGCGAACCGACACCCACGATGCAAGGGAGGGAAAGCGCATGATTCTGCCGATCAAGAAAATCCTGTGCCCGATTGATTTCAGCGAACCGGCCGACGAGGCCCTGCAGGCGGCCATTGAGCTGGCCGGCCATTTCTCGAGCGAGCTGATGGTGCTGCACGTGGTTTCGACCGCCCCGGTGGTGCCGGGGTCCTCCGGCCTGACGGGCTACCACACGCCCGCGGTCGTGGAGGAGCTGAAGACCGAGGCCCAGCTGGCGATCGAGAAACGCCTGGCCGGGGTGGCGGCCAAGGGCGTCAAGCTGCAGCCCCGGGTGAACGCGGGCAGCCCGGCCGAGGAGATCGTCCAATTTGCCGAGCAGGAAGAGGTGGACCTGGTCGTCATCTCCATGCACGGCGCCGGAGGCTGGCGGGCTTTTCTCTTCGGGTCGGTGACCGACAAGGTGCTGCGCATGACGGGCCGGCCGGTCATGGTCATCCAGGGCAAGCAGCCGGCTGCGCAGTCTTGAACCTCGGGGCCGCCGCCTTCCTGGGCAGGCGGCGGCCTCTACCCCCCGGAGACCAAGCTCCTTCATCCGCCGTCCGCAGGGCCTCCATCCCCACGCCGCGGCGGCCTTCGGGCCGCCGCGGCATTCCGATCGAACGTTCCCCGGCAGAATTGCTTGGAGCCCGGCCCCCGGCCGCGGCTCGCGAAGCGGCTGGTTTGACAACGGTTCAGCCGGGCGATTAGTATCGCCGGGGGGCGGCGAAGCCCGTTGAGAGTCCGGCAGGGGGGAGAGGTGTGAAATCGGAATCTGACATGGGAAAGCGTATGGAACAGCCCTGGGCGATTCCCTGGGAGCAGGTGGCTGCCGGCCTGGAGAGCGACGCGGAGCAGGGGTTGAGCGGGCAGGAGGTCTCCCTGCGCCGAAAGCGCTTCGGGCTCAACCGGCTGCGACAGGTGAAGCGGGTGAGCCCCTGGGCCATACTCTTCAGCCAGTTCCGGAGCCTGATCGTACTATTCCTGGGCGCTGCGGTTGTGGTGGCGCTCCTTTTCGGCGAACTGGCCGACAGCCTGGCCATCACGGCGGTGATCTTCATCAACGCGCTGATCGGCTTCGTGACCGAGCTGAAAGGCGCCCGCTCGGTGGAGGCGCTGCGGCAATTGGGGAATGTCACGGCCAGGGTGCGCCGGAACCGGGCCATCCGGGAAGTGGCGGCCGAGGATCTGGTCCCCGGTGATGTGGCCGTGATGGAAGGCGGCGACATCATCACCGCCGACATCCGCCTCTTCAAAGCCTCCAAGCTTCAGGCCGACGAATCCACCCTCACGGGGGAGTCCCTGCCGGTTGCCAAGGAAACCGCCCCGACGGCCCCCCAAACGGCGCTGGCCGACCGGGTCAACATGCTTTTCAAGGGCACCACCCTCACCCGCGGCTCCGGCGAGGGCATCGTGGTTTCCACCGGCATGAACACCGAGCTGGGGCAGATCTCCCGGCTGGTGGAGGAAACCGAGGAAGAGGCCACCCCGCTGGAACGGCGCCTGAACCAGCTCGGCCGGTGGCTGATATGGCTCAGCCTGCTGATCGCCGGCTTCGTGGCGGTGAGCGGAATCATGGCCGGGAAAGACGCCTTCCTGATGATCGAGACCGCCGTTGCCCTGGCGGTGGCGGCCATCCCCGAAGGCCTGCCCATCGTCGCCACCATCGCCCTGGCCCGGGGGGTCTGGCGCATGGCCCGCCGCAATGCTCTGATCAAGCGGCTCTCGGCGGTGGAAACACTGGGTGCAACGAACGTGATCGTGACCGACAAGACCGGCACGCTGACCGAAAACCGGATGACGGTCAGCCACCTCAGCCTGGCTTCCGGCGAGCTGGACGTTTCAACGGATTCCGCCGCCGGCGCAATGTTCAGCCGGGACGGCCGGCCGGTGAGCCCCGCCGGGGACGGCCTGCTGTCCCGGATCTTCACGGTGAGCGTTCTTTGCAACAACGCCTCGCTGGGGAGTGACGGGGGGGCGGCCGGGGGGAAGCCGGCGGGCGATCCGCTGGAAATCGCCCTGCTGGAATTCGCCGAGCGGGCCGGCGTAAGGCAAGCGGCCCTGACTGCGAACCTGCCGGAAGTGCGGGAGGAGGCCTTTGACGCGGATACCCGGATGATGGCCACCTTCCACCGCGCCGACGGGAATTGCCTGGTGGCTGTCAAAGGGGCGCCGGAGGCCGTTCTGAAAGCCTGCTCGCAGGTCATGACGGCGGATGGAACACGACCCCTGTCGGAGGCGGAAAGGGAAAGCTGGCTGGCCAGGAACCGCGCAACGGCCGCCCGGGGGCTTCGGGTTCTGGCGATGGCGACCAAAGAGGCGGCCGGCCAGGACGCTCCACCCTACGAGGATCTCGTGCTGCTGGGCCTGGTGGGGCTGATGGATCCGCCCCGGGAGGGGATTCGGGAGGCCATCGGCACCTGCCGTGCAGCGGGGATCAGCGTGATCATGGCAACCGGCGATCAGGAGCCTACGGCCCGCACCATCGCGGCTGCCATCGGCCTGCTGGAGGGCGGCGAAGACCGCATCCTGCATGGCAGCCGCTTCGCGGAGACGCGCGAAATGAGGGACGACGAAAAGCGGCGGCTGCTGCAGATGGTGATCTTCTCGCGGATGAGCCCCAAGCAGAAGCTCGACCTCATCGAGCTGCACCAGGAAAACGGTTCCATTGTGGCCATGACCGGGGACGGGGTGAACGACGCTCCGGCCCTCAAGAAGGCTGACATCGGGATCGCCATGGGCCGGCGGGGGACGCAGGTGGCGCGGGAAGCGTCGGACATGATCCTGACGGATGATTCCTTCAACTCCATTGTGCTGGCCGTGGGGCAGGGACGGGTGATCTTCGACAACATCCGCAAGTTCGTACTCTATCTTCTGTCCTGCAACGTGAGCGAGATCTTGATCGTGGGGCTGGCGGCCGTGGTCAACGCGCCGCTGCCGCTGCTGCCGCTGCAGATCCTTTTCCTGAACATCGTGACGGACGTGTTTCCGGCCCTGGCCCTGGCAGGCTGCGAGGGCGACCATGACGTGATGCGGCACCCGCCGCGCAGCCGCGCCGAGCCCATCATGGCCCGCCGCCACTGGCGGGCCGTCGGCCTCTACGGGTTGATTCTGACCGGGTCCGTGCTGGGCGCACTGGCCGTGGCGCTGCGCATGCTTGGGATGGCCCAGAGCCAGGCGGTCACCATTTCCTTCCTCACCCTGGGCTTTGGGCAGCTGTGGCACGTGTTCAACATGCGGGCGCCCGGGTCGGGGCTGTGGCGCAACGACATCACCCGGAACGGTTTTGTCTGGGCCGCTCTGGCCCTGTGCACGTTTCTGCTGCTGGCCACGGTCTACCTGCCCGGCCTGTCCACGGTGCTGAAGGTCGCCGACCCGGGCCGGGAAGGCTGGCTCCTCATCGCCGGGATGAGCCTGCTTCCGCTCGTGCTCGGACAGATCTTTGTGTCCCGGCTTTCAGGGGGCCGTGAATCGGCGGGCGAGAGCGGTTGAGATGCGGGCACCCCGGCAGGGTCTCCCTTTGCCGCCGACCCGCGGGCAGCTAAGGGCGGACACCCGACGTTCGATGCCGGGGATTTCTTGTCGTGTCGGCGGGAGGGAGGTCGGCCGGTTTCAGGACTTCTCCTGAAAGTACACTTGGTTCTTGCCCTTCTGCTTCGCAACGTACATGTTCCGATCGGCCCGCGCCACCAGTTCGGTGGCCTCCTCGCCCGGTGCATACTGCGCGACCCCGAGACTGATGGTCACGTGGACGGGCTGCTCGGGAGTGGGGTGGAACGCACGCTGCTCCATGCTTTTTCTTATTCTTTCGGCGACCATGATGGCGCCTTGAGAGGAGGTCCCAACGAGGATCACGCTGAACTCCTCACCCCCGTACCGATACGCCGAGTCGGACTCCCGGATGGATTCCCGCATGATCTTCGCCACCTCGACCAGGACCATGTTGCCTTCCTGGTGGCCGAACTCGTCGTTGAAGCGTTTGAAGTTGTCGATATCCAGCAGCAGGAGGGAGACGGGCGTGTCGTACCGCTTTGCGCGATCGAGTTCGGCGCTCAATACTTTGTGAAAGTGGCGCGGGTTGAAAAGCTGGGTCAGGCCGTCTGTAATGCTCAGATCCCGGTATTTGAGTTCACTCTCGCGCAGGGCCTTTTCGGCCTCCAGGCGCAGCTTGATCTGCGCGTTCAGTTGCTCGATCTGGCGATGGACGAAGAGCAGCAGGCCCAGGACCAGGAAAGACGGAAAGAAGACGACCGCTTCGCCCAGTCCGTATTTCTGGTAAGGCTGCGCGAAACGATAGAGCTGCTCAAAGGCTCCCAGAAAGAACATCAGCAGGGTGCCCGCGATCGCGAAGGCCAGCAGAACAAAAAACCCCCCCAGGGACGGTCCCACGCTCATATTCCGCTCTGATTCGCGCTCCATCTTCTGGCTCCTGTGCGAGGTTCTCCCGCTGTTCTTCTTCCAGTCGAGTGCGACCTGCCTGCTGACGGCAGCCGGTCCGCTGAGGATCAAAGCGGGGGACCGAATCGAGAAAACCGTCTGTGGGTCAGCGTCTTGATGGTCCTTTGCCGCATGGCCGCCCCTCGGCAGAAAGCACCTGCGGTCTTGAAAAATCTTCTTGTTTAGGCCGGATTAGGTTGAGAGGACTGTAGTATTTTGATACTGGGGTGTCAATACTTCATGACGAGTGATGCTCACGGGGCGCCTGCGTCGGCGACCCCCGCTGCGCAGAGCCGGTTCCGCGAGCCCAGGAATTGGAAGCGGGAGGGCCCTGCCTGCGGCGCTGCTGGGGCAGTTCCCCCCGGCCGGGCTCTTGGGAAGCCAGGAGTCGGCTCACTGAGCACAGATCACGGACCGACCGGTCGCCATCCATTTGCTTATCGATGCGTGATGAGAGGGATGAGCCAGGGGCAGGGCCAAGCCCCCCATCACCGCTTTGGGCCTGCCTCTTGTGCTCCGCGAGCGCTACCGCAAATCCTTCTCGAAAGACCGGCCCAGCGATCGTTGGCATAGTATGAAATGCAACCACGCGGGTCAGGACCCTTGCCAAGCGTTGCCTGTTCATCGTGGGTGGGATTCAGGGTCGACTTTCCAGTTCCTCTACTGCGAACTTGTACTTTTCGTGAATCATTTTCCGGTCAAACTTCCAGAACTCCACGAGCATAGCTTGGTCCTCTTCGTTTGTGAAGTAGGCTCTGGATGCAGGGAAGAAGATCTTGTCTTCTTTTTCGATATGGTTGGGATAGAAATCCACCAGGCTGCGAAGTTCGCTGACAATGTCCGCCAAAGCTGGTTCCTTGCCATTGCGGTAACGCGTGTTGGCTTCAATAAGTGCCTTTGCCGCGCGTCGCCCAAAAACGTGTTCTTCAATCAACTCATTCATAATCCGCCGGTCTTGACCAGACAGAGAACGTCTGCTCAACTCCCGGAAGAGTATGTCTTCTTTGCCGTGATGCGTCAGGTCGGCATACATTCGTATGAAATCAACCGCTGTATCAACGAACATAGGATCAACTTTGTGTGTCGATTGGATTTGCACCAGGGTGGCCTCAATGAGTGAAATCATCCGTTCGATCAGGCGATGCTCTATCATGAGGAGACCGCGGGCCTGCATCTTTAGACCCTCCTTTTCCTTGAAATCGGCAGCTGTCTAAATCGGCTTTAAATCACTTGGGGTCTATTCCCCGCCGCTCGCGGCGTTCCGTGAAGTTCAAGATACCCCGTGGCTTGCCGCGGGGTAGTTCATTGGGCGCCACCTGAAGGTGGCCGGATCCTCAGAACATGGTCATTTGATCGATCCGTTGATCTTCCGCTTCCTGCCTCCTGATGTATTCCCGGATCTGTCAAAAGCCGCTTAGCCAGCAAATCGCTATACCC
>CAVPHJ010000008.1:0-13748 GCA_963704245.1 uncultured delta proteobacterium | reverse complement strand
AACCGGACGGGTTACGAGCGGATCGCCATGGAGTGCGCCGCCTCCTTTGCCAAGATCGTGGGGTTTGCCCGGGACCGCGTCGATGACATCAAGACCGCGGTCGCCGAGGCCACCCTGAACGCCATGGAGCACGGCAACCTGGGCCGGCCGGATGCCAAGGTGGTCGTGACCATGAACTACGATGAGCGGTCCTTCACGGTGGATGTCAAGGACCAGGGGGAGGGGATCCGCGAGCTGCCCGCCGACCCGGACATCGAGCAGAAAATCCGGCAGCTCCAAACCCCGCGCGGCCTGGGCATCTACCTGATGCGGAAGCTGATGGACGAGGTCAAGTTCGCCGAGCCGACCGCCGACGGCCACGTGGTCAAAATGTCCATCCGCCTCACTTAGGGGACGTTGGTACTAAAGAGCAAAACTCGAATCGCAGCACCGCACCGGCCGGGGATCAAGGGACAAAACCCATGGAGCAGCCGAACCAGATCGTGATCGAGAAACACGGAACCGTGACCCTTTTCGATGTCAAGGGCGACGTGACCAGCGCTTCGGAGCCTTCCTTCAAAAAGGCCTACGGCGACGCGGCCGCCGACGGGTCCACCAGGATTCTGCTCAACTTCGACCCGGCTGCCTACATCAACAGCGGCGGCATCGCCGTGCTGATCCAGCTCCTGGCCCAGGCCCGCGGCAAGAACCAGAAAGTGGGCATCACCGGTCTTTCGGAACACTTCAAAAAGATCTTCAAGATGGTGGGCATCACCCGGTTCGCCGAGATCCACCCCTCGGTGGACGAAGCCCTGGGGAAACTGGAAACCTCCTAGTCCGGTCTCAGCATGCAGCAGGAAGCGCCCTTTCTGCCCGAGCAGTTCCAGGATGAGCTGGAGCGACGCGCCTTTCACCTCAAGACGCTCTACGAGGTGAGCCACCTGCCGCTGGCAGGCGATTCCTGTCCCGGCCGCATCGGCGCGTGCCGCCGGGCCGGGTCTGCGGCCGGCTGCCGCGATGCGGGCGGAAGCACCTTCAAGGCCTTGTTTCCGGTGGGGTCCGGGTGATGGAAGGAAACGAGATCAGGATCGAGATGCGCGGCTCCCTGGCCGTCGTCGAAGTCAAGGGGGACGTGACCCGCGTTTCACAGCTCTTTGTTCAGCAGGCCTATCGCGATGCCTGCGGGCAAGGCGCCCAAAGCGTCCTCCTCAAGTTCGGCCGCAACACCTACTTCAACAGCGAAGGCATCAAAGTGCTGCTCGAGGTGCTGGCCGAGGCCCGCAAGAGCGGCCGGCCGGCGGGGATCACAGGGGTCTCCAAGCACTTCAGGAAGATTTTCGGCATGGTGGGCATCACCCGGCTGGCGACCGTGTTCGACACCGCGCCCAAGGCGCTCGAAGAGATGGAGAAGGGCGCCGGGTAAGCCGCCCCCCGGCAAAGTCCCCCACCCCATGGAAGACCGGCTAGAGGGTAAAGAGGCATCTGCCCGCGAGGGCGCAGGCTCCCCGGCCGCCCGGCAGCTGCAGGCGGAACTGGAGCGACGTCTTCACCACCTGCGGACCCTTCACGACCTGGGCGGAGAGATCTTCGGCTCCAGGGACCCCGAGACCATCCTGCGGAATTTCCTGCTCATGACAGCCGGCAACTTCGGGGCCGGCACCGGCTTTGTCCTCACCCGGTCGGCCGGCGAAGGCGGCGAGGTTCTCTTCGCGCCCCTGGGAATCGAGGTAGAGGATGCCGGCCGGCTGAAGGAAAAGGCGGCCGAAGCTCTGGGGGGAATCCAGCACGCGGCGGCCGAAGCGGTCGAATGCCTGGACGAGGGACTCCGGACGCGCGTGCCCTGGGTTCAGTGCGCCTTTGCCTTCCGGGTGGAAAGCAACTGGCGGGGCCTCCTGGCCCTGGGCCCCCGGCTCACTGCGGAAACCTACGACGATGCCGATCGGGAGCTGCTCGGCACCCTGCTCAACAGCCTGGCGGCAGCGCTTCGAAACGCCCGCGCCTTCCGCGACATCAACCGCCTCAACGAACGTCTGCAGGACAGAAACCGGCAGATGCAGGGCGTGCTGGAAGACCTGGACCGCCGCGTCTACCATCTGCGGACCCTCCACGACGTGAGCAGTGAGATCTTCGGAAGCGTGGAAATCGACGCTATCCTGAAGAGCTTTCTGCTCATGACCCTGGGCAACTTCGGCGTGGTCGAGGGGTTTGTCCTCACCCTGGACCCCAAGTCCGGGACCGTCACCCGTTTTACCGCCACCGGATATGGCGAAGGCTCCCTGCCGGCCCTGCAGACGGAGGGGAAAAGGCTCTTGGAGCGGGTGGCAAAGGAGGGGGTGCCTGCGGAGGGCCCGGCAGTCCTTGAACCCGAAGACCTGCCGGCCGGGGTGAGCCTGGCCGTTCCCCTCGGCGTCCGGGACGACAGCCTCGGGCTTCTGGGCCTGGGGGCCAAGATCACGGGCCAACCCTGGGGCGAGGCCGACCGGGAGCTGCTCGCCACCCTGGCCAATAACCTGGCGGTTTCCCTGCGCAACGCCCTTTCTTTTCAGGAGATTCTGGCGCTCAATAGGGATCTGCGGGCCGCACTGAGGAAGGTCGAGCTGCTCGAGAGCATCAAGGCCAACCTCTGCAAGTTCGTGCCGGCCGCGGTGAGCAGCCTGATCGAGAAGTCGCCCACCGCCGCCATTCCCGAGGCCCGGGAGCAGGACGTCTCGGTGCTGTTCCTGGACATCGAGGGGTACACGCGGCTGAGCGAAAAGCTGAGCGGGACGGAACTCAACGCCCTCGTCGAGCGCTACTTCTCGGTCTTCATAGACGCCATCCACGAAAACAACGGCGACGTGAACGAGACGGCCGGCGACGGGTTGATGGTGCTCTTCATGGACAGGGATGCCGAACAGAATGCCCTGCAGGCCGTGAAAGCCGCGCTCACCATCCGCGACAGGGCCGCCCAGATCAGCCGCGAGGACCGGGGGCTGCCCGAGCCGCTGCGGGTCAATATGGGCATCAACTCGGGTGCCGCCCTGGTGGGGGCCGCCCGGTTCGAGAGCTACACCGGCTCCCGCTGGACCTACACCGCGCGCGGCATGGTGACCAACCTGGCCGCCCGGATGGGCGCGCTGGCCTCCGGCGGGCGGGTCTACCTTTCCCACACCACCGCCCTGCGCGTCAAGGACCGCTTCGGCCTCGAACCCCTGGGCGCTTTCCACCTCCGGAACGTCTCCGAACCCATGGAGATCTTCGCCCTAACTTAGGGGACGTTGGTACTAAAGAGCATTACTCCTCGGCCAATTCGGGCAGGATCTCGGAACCGGCGAGCCGGTTGGCGGAGGAGGTGGCCATTCCCAGGTAGCGTGCCACCTCAGCCCCCGAATATCCCAGTTTTTTCACTGCCATCTGGCAGAAAAGCCTGCGGGCCCTGACCACCTCGGGCCTGCGGATTCCTGAACGCATGGCGTCAGCCGAGACGCCCACCTTTTCGGATGCCCTGGCAGCAACCGAATCCAGGTCCGGCACCTCCCTTTTGAGCCGCAAGGTCTCTTGCTGTTTTTTTTCTGCGTCGGCCAGGAGGGATTCCACAAACTCGCTGCTTCCCAGGACCCGCTCGTCCGAACTGATGGGCGCCCCCTGCCGCCTCAAGGACAGCACTTCCGACCAGCCCCCCGCACTCCGAACCAGCCCCCCACCCACCAGTTCAGGCCGTCTTCCCAGAGAGATCCCAGCCCTCACAAAATCCAGATAACGCCTGCGGGCATCGATTTGCCCGGAGCCGAAATAGGACAACACCTCCTCACTGGCCTGCCACGGCCGCTGGATCTCACCGGCGAGGACCGAATGACCGGACCATGGAAAACGGTTCAACGCTTCAAAGTTCCTCACCAGCCCGCTTCTCAAAGGGTTGAGGTGGATGTAGCGGGTCAATTCCAGCAGATAGGGATCATCCTCGCATAGGATGGACTTGTAGCGGTTTTGGAAAAGATGCCCCTGACGGTCGTATTTCAGATTGAAATTGACCACATATCCGGTCAGCAGCCTGCGCATGTTGGTGGAAAGCGACTGATTGCCGGTCCTCACCAGGAGATGGACGTGATTGGGGAGCAAGGCCCAGGCATAGACCCACCAGGCTTCCTCCTCGCACAGCTCGGCTACCCGCCGAACGAAATCCTTCCTGTCGGCCTGGCGGCGGAAAATCCGGCTGCCTTCAATGCCTCGCGCCATGATATGGTGCAGCACACCGGGGGCATCCAGTCTCGGTTGTCTGGGCATGGCGGTCCTCCTTCGAGATCCAGCCGCATCACGAAATGCTCTTTAGTACCAACGTCCCCTCCTTTTTCCGGGCGACGAGCTGGGCGACGGCGCGGGGCGGGTCGGTCCTGAGGCCCTCGAAGTAATGGAGGATCTGCCAGTCCTCGAACCAGGAGCGCAGCTCGCCGGGCTGAAGCAGAAAGGCCGGGTTGCGGGGTTTGCCGAAGCGGGGCTGTTCCGTTGTGTAGGTTTCGTAGAAGAGCAGGCCGCCGGGCCGGAGGGCCTTGCGGATGCAGGGGATGAGCGGGCGGTGGAGGTAGCGGAAGACCAGGATTCCGCCGTAGGCCTCCTCCGGCAGCGGGTTGACGCCCTCCCGCTCCAGGTCCACCGGCCAGAGTTCCACCTCCACGCCGGCTTCTTGAGCCAGGCGCGCCGCTTCCGAGAGTGCCTCGCCGGAGCGGTCGGCCAGGACGATTTTCAGCCCCCGGCCGGCCAGAAACAAGCCGTTTTCGCCCCGGCCGCAGGCCAGATCCAGCACCGGCCCGGCCGGCACTTCCTCGGCAAACAGGGAAGCGTGTTCGGCAAGTAGGTCCGCCGGATTCATTGCCTTGAGCTCCCTTGGCAAAGGGGGGAGAAACGCTCTTTAGTACCAACGTCCCCTAAGTGGGTCTTGACAGGGGCAAATTCGGGCCCATATTGTGCGCCAGAGCAGGAGGTTACCCATGGCACCAGCCGCCGGCACCGCTTACGTGAAACGCGACACCATGCTGATCGTGGCCTTTGTGGCCCTGATCGTCGGCTTCCTGGGCGGGGTGGTCTTCGGCATCTTCAAGACCACGCCCGACGCGCCCGGCGGCCCCCCGGCGGCCGCAGCACCACCCCAGACCAGCGAGCTGCGCGACCGCATCGCGGCCTTTGAAAAGGCCGTGGAGGTGAACCCCGAGGACGGGGAGGCCTGGACCGCGCTCGGCAACCTCTACTTCGACACCAATCAGTTCAAGCAGGCCATCGCGGCCTACCGCAAATCCATCGAGCTGCGCCCCGGCGACCCCAACACCTGGACCGACCTGGGCGTCATGTACCGCCGCGACGGCCAACCCCAGGAAGCTCTTGCCGCCTTTGAAAAGGCCGTCCAGATCGACCCGCTGCACGAGCCGTCGCGTTTCAACATGGGGGTGGTGCGAATGCACGACCTGGACGATCGCGAGGGCGCACTCCAAGCCTGGCAGGACCTGGTGAAGGTCAACCCCTCCGCCGCCGCCCCGAACGGCCAGCTGGTCAAGGACCTGATCGAGATGATCCGCCAGCGGGGCTAGCCGCCCCCATGCCTCCCGCAAAACGGGCCTTGGCGGCATTCTAGGATACCACTAACCCCCGAGGCAAGCGCTCGATTCTTTTGACAGCCCGGCCGGCATGGTCTATATAGCGCCCTGGAGAAATCCATGCCGATTCGGGCGTTTGTCTGTCGGGGTGCTGCCTTCTTGGCGGTTTCTGGTGGGGAGGGGAGGGAAGTGGAGAGCCGGGGCGATTTCCGCCTTCTCGGCGGCTGGCTCATCGACGGCACCGGCAGCCCGGTGCGCGGGCCGGTGCGGTTGCGCGTTGCCCGGGGCCTAATCACTGCCGTCGAAGACGCCGAGCCCAACCCTCTGCCGGCAGCCGGCGAGATCGACCTGCGCTACGCCACGCTGCTCCCCGCTCTGGTGGACTGCCACCTCCACCTCTGCCTTTCCGGCAGCGCAGATCCCGCCGTCCGGAAGGCGCATCCGGCTGCACCTTATGAGGAAGCGCAGGCGATCATGGCCGGCCATGTCCGTTCCCTGCTGGGCTGCGGGGTGGCGGCCGCCCGGGACGGCGGCGACCCGGCGGGTCACGTGCTCCACTTCCGCGAGCGGAATCCTGCGCTGCGCCTCGCGCTCCGCTCCCCGGGGCCGGCCTGGCACGCGCAGGGCCGCTATGGCGGGCTCATCGGTCGGCCGCCGGAGGCCGGCCGGGACTTGGCCGCCGCCATCGCAAGGCGGGGGAAAATCGGGGATCACATCAAGATCGTGAACTCGGGCCTCAACAGCCTGCGGGAGTTCGGCCGGGAGACCGCCCCCCAATTCGACCCCGGGGAACTCGCCCGGGCGGTGGCAGCCGCCCGGCGCCTGGGCCTGCGCACCATGGTGCACGCCAACGGCCGGCCAGCTGTGCGCGGGGCCGTGGAAGCGGGCTGTGACAGCATCGAACACGGTTTCTTCATGGGCGCGGACAACCTCGGGCGGATGGCGGAACGGGGCACGGTCTGGGTGCCCACTGCCGGCACCATGCAGGCCTACGCCGAGTCGCCGGCCTGCCAAGCGCTCGAGCGCGACATCGCCCGGCGGAACCTGGAGCACCAGCTCGGGCAGATGGCCGAAGCCGCCAGGCGGGGAACGGAGCTGGCCCTGGGGACCGATGCCGGCAGCCCGGGAGTCCATCACGGCGCCGGGGTGATCCGGGAGTTTCAGCTTTTCCTGGAAGCCGGTTTCCCCCTGCCCCGGGTCGTCAAGGCCGCCGGCTGGACCGGTGCGCGCCTGCTGGGGCTCGAGCGAGAACTGGGCCGCATCGAGCCGGGGCTCCCGGCGACCCTGGTGGCGGTCCGGGGCGGCCCCGAGGCCCTTCCGGCATCGCTGGCCCGGCCGGAGGCCATGTTCATCCGCGGCGCGGCCCTGACGGCCGACGCCGGAGCGAGTATGCTACAAGAAGGATTCTGACATGCCGACCCAGCTGATCGAGATCCGGCACGGCCTGCCGCGCTACGAGCGCTTCTTCGGACCCTGGCTCTGCACGGGCGAATTGAACCTCCTGGTTGACGTGGGCCCGGCCGCCTGGGCCGAAGCCCTGCTCCGGAGCCTCGCCGCCGCGGGAGTGAACCGGCTCGACTACGTGCTCCTCACCCACATGCACCTGGACCATGCCGGAGGTCTGGCCCGCCTGCTGGAGCGCTACCCCATGGCGCGGGTCCTCTGCCACGAAAAAGGAATGCCTTTCCTGGTCGACCCCACCCCGCTCTGGGAAGGCAGCCTCAAGGTGCTGGGGGAAATCGCCGAAGCCTACGGCGCGCCGCGGCCGTTGTTGCCCGAAAAGCTGATCCCGCACCCCCAAAATCCCATTGCCGACCTCACCGTGCTGGACACGCCGGGGCACGCCGCCCACCATCTGAGCTTCGTCTACCAGGGCCAGCTCTTCGCCGGCGAGGCGGCCGGCAACTTTCTCGCGCTCGGGGACCGGGAGTACCTGCGGCCGGCCACCCCGCCCCGTTTCTTTCTGGACGTGTGCCTGCGCAGTGTGGAGCGCCTGCTGGAACTCGCGGACATGCCCATGCGCTTCGCCCACTACGGCGCGGCCGAGGGGTCGCGCCGGCTGCTCGAATCCTTCCGGGAGCAGATCCTGCTCTGGGAGCGCCTCATCCGGGAGGAGATGCAAAGAGCGGGCGGAGACCTGCTCGAGCGCTGCGCGGAAACCCTGCTGGCGCGCGACCCGCGGCTGGAGGCCTTCGGGAGCCTGAGCCCCGCCGCGCAGGAGCGGGAACGGTTCTTCATGCTCAACTCGATCCGGGGTTTCCTGGGGTATCTCAAGGAGACGCCCTGACCTTGAAATAAGGGCCCGCAGGGCTTATTAGTGAGGGTATGGACTGGAGCTCTCACGGCCGATACCGGCCGGAAAACACCATGAACAACATCAATGACCTGGAAAAGGCCAACTTCCGGGCCCTGATCGAAAGTGACGGGAACGACCGGATTCAGGACCGCCTCAACATCCTGGACGTGTTTCTGGGGATCGAGGAGCACATCACCCTGGAGGAGCTGAGCCGGCTGCTGCGGGAGCGGGGGCACGTTTACGAGCCCGAGTTCCTGCGGCACTGCATGAACCGGATGGTGGACCTGGGCTTCGCCCAGAAGAAGCACTTCGAGGACCAGCCCATCCGTTACGAACACCGCCATCTGGGCCGGCACCACGATCACCTGGTCTGCACCAAGTGCGGCCGGATCGTCGAGTTTACCGACGACGCCCTGGAGCGCCTGCAGCTCGGCATCGCCGCCAATCTGGGCTTTCACATGCTCCAGCACCGGATGGAGATCTACGGCATCTGCGACGACTGCCAGACCCAACGGCGACCGCTGATGCCGCTGACCAGCGTGCGCTCGGGCGAACGGGTCACCCTGCGCGAGATGACCGGCGGCGGCAACGCCAAGGCCCGCCTGGCCGGCATGGGGCTCCGGCTGGGGGACCGGGTGGAGGTGATCAACAACACCGGCCAGGGCCGCATCATCCTGGCGCACGGCCAGACCCGGCTCGCTATCGGACGCGGCATCGCTGAGCAGATCGTGGTTTCCCTGAGCGGCAAGGAGATGGAGGTGGCTCAGACGGAGCCCGACCGCGCCTGAACGCTCAGAGGTGGTACCTGAAATAGGCCGCGCAGGTTCCTTCGCTGGAAACCATGCAGGCCCCGAGCGGGTTCTGAGGGGAGCACAGCTGACGGAAAAGTCCGCACTGCGGAGGCCGGATCGTCCCCCGCAGCACATCCCCACAGCGGCAGCCGGGGGCCTCTTGGGCCGGCGGAACCTCCAGCTCGAAGCGCAAACGGGCGTCTAGCGCGGCATAGGCCTCGCGGACAGCCAGACCGCTGGCGGGAATCGTCCCGAGACCGCGCCAGGCCGCGTCGCAGGGCTCAAAGACTTCCGCCAGGAGCGCCAACGCCGCCGGGTTGCCTTCCTTTTTCACCACCCGGGTGTACTGGATTTCCGCGCGCGCTTCACCGGCCTCGATTTGTTCCACCAGCATCAGGATCCCCTGCAGGATGTCCAGCGGCTCGAAACCCACCACGACGCACGGGACGCGGTAACGGGCGACCACGGACTCGTAGGCCGCAGTGCCGATGACGGTGGTCACGTGCCCCGGGCAGATGAAGCCGTCGATGGCCAGGTCGCCCCCCGCCAGCAGGGCCTCCATGGCCGGCGGCAGCAGCTTGTGGGCCGAGAGGACGGAGAAATTCTTCCGGCCGCCCTGCTGAGCGGCCTTGATCGCGGCCGCGACGGTGGGTGCGGTGGTTTCGAAACCCACCCCCAAGAACACCACCTCCTTGGCAGGCTCGGCAGCAGCCATCTTCAGGGCGTCGAAGGTGGAATAGACCATCCGCACGTCGGCCCCCTGCCCTCTCTCGGCCTGCAGGGAGGAGGAACTCCCCGGGACGCGCAGCATGTCGCCGAAGGTGGTCACCGTCACGTTGGGCGTCCGGGCCAGCTTGACCGAGCGGTCCACCTCCTCGGTGGCCGTGACGCACACCGGGCAGCCCGGCCCGGAAACCAGCTCCACGCTCTCGGGCAGCAGGCTTCGGATGCCGTGGCGGAAGATGGCGGTGGTGTGCGTGCCGCAGATCTCCATCAGCCGCACCGGCCGGGTGGAAGCCTCCCGGATCCGGCGGGTTAAAGCCTGGGCCAGGTCCGGATCGCGGTATTCGTCGATGTACTTCATGTCCCCCTCCTGAACCCTCATTCGAACGCGCCGCGCCGGCCCGCGTGCCGCAGTCCGGCGCAGACCGCCTGGCCCAGCGAAATGCAGCCGTCGTTGGTCGGGACGAGCCGGTGGCTGTAGACCGTGAATCCCGCATCTTCAAGGCTTTGCGTCATCCCGGCCAGCAGGGTCATGTTCTGGAAGCACCCACCGCTCAGCGCAACCTCCTGGATCCCGGTTTCCTCCCTGGCCCGCGAGCAAGCCCCGCCGAAGAGCTGGATCAGGGTCCGGTGGAACCGGGCGCTGATCCACCCGCGGCCGGCGCCCCGACCCAGATCCTCCACCACCCCGCGGACGATACCGGCGGTTTCGAGGATCCAGGGGTCGTTTTCCCTCCTGATGCCCCACGGATAGCCTTCCGCGGACCCGCTCCTTTGCCGGCACATTTCCAGCTCGATGGCGGCCTGGCCTTCGTAGGCGTTCTTGCCCCGCAGCCCCACCAGGGCGGCCACCGCATCGAACAGCCGGCCGCAGCTGGAGGTGGGCAGAGTGTTGACCCCGCGCCGAATCATCTGCCGGATCACCCCGGCTTCCTCAGGAAGCCGGCTTACAAAGGGGAGCGGGAGATCCCCCAGCGCCTCGCCGTATTCCCGGTGCAGATAGGCCAGCGCCATGCGCCATGGGAATCGCGCGGCCGCATCCCCACCCGGCAGGGGCGCCGGGGCCAGGTGGGCGAGACGCTTGAACGAAACCAGATCGCAGAGCAGCACCTCGCCGCCCCACACCCGGCCGTCGGTGCCGTAGCCCGTGCCGTCCAGGGCCAGCCCGATCACGGGTCCGGCCTTCCCGTTCTCGGCCAGGCAGCTCACGATGTGGGCATGGTGGTGCTGGACGGCCACGACGGGTAGAGTCTCTTCCTCGCGCGCGTAGCGGGTGCTGAGGTAGTCGGGGTGGAGGTCGTGGCCGACCACCTGAGGGTCGATCTCCAGGATCTGCTGCAGATGCGCGACGGTCAGCCGGAAGAAGTCGAAGGTCTCCAGGTTCTCCATGTCGCCCACATGCTGGCTCAGGAACGCCCGGTTGTCCTTGGTCAGGCAGACGGTGTTCTTCAACTCGGCGCCGACGGCCAGCACGGCGGGCAGCTCGGAAAGCTCGCGGCTGAGAAAGACCGGCACCGGCACAAAGCCCCGGGAGCGCCTGATCGGCCGCACCTTTCCGCCTGCCACCCGCACGACGGAATCGTCGCTTCGCAGATGAATATCGCGGTCGTGGACCAGGAAGCAATCGGCAATCTCCCCCAGGTGCCGGAAGGCCGCCCGGTTGTCGATGGTGATGGGTTCTTCGGTCATGTTGCCGCTGGTCATGACCAGGGCCCGGAAGGCGCCTTCCATGAGCAGGTAATGCAGCGGCGTGTAGGGCAGCATGACCCCCAGATCCCGGTTGCGGGGGGCCACCCGGGGCGAAAGGCCGTGGGAGCGGCGTTTCCGCAGCAGCACGATGGGCCGGCGGCGGGAGAGCAGCGCCCCGGCCTCTTCCGCGTCGATGTGAACCAGCGCGCGGGCCGCCTCCAGGTCGCGCACCATCACGGCCAGGGGTTTCTCCTCCCGGTGCTTACGCCGCCGCAGGCGGCGGACGGCCCGATCGTCGGCCGCGTCCACTGCCAGGTGAAACCCCCCCAGCCCCTTGACGGCCAGGATCAGCCCCTGCTGCAGGAGAGCGATGGCCTCGCGGATCGGGTCCTCGCAATCGATCCGCCCGCCGCCGGGGTCGTGAAGCGACACCTGCGGCCCGCACTGCCAGCAGGCGTTGGGCTGGGCGTGGAAACGGCGGTTGCGGGGGTCGTCATACTCGCGCTCGCAGGCCGGGCACATGGGGAAGCGGCTCATGGTGGTGGCGGCCCGGTCGTAGGGGATGTCGGTGATGATGGTGTAGCGCGGCCCGCAGTTGGTGCAGTTGATGAAAGGGTAGCGGTACCGGCGGTCGCGGGGGTCGAAAAGCTCGGCCAGACAGTCCGCGCAGATGCAGACATCGGGTGAGATCAGGGCCAAGCGTTCTTCCCCGGCCCGGCTTGTGCGGATCTCGAAGCGCGCCTCCCCCCTCGGCGGCACTTCGACCCTTCAACGGATTCGAGGTGGGCCAGGGGCGGCTTCTCGGCTCTGAGGGCCTCGAAGAACTCCGCAACGCTTTCCGGGGGCCTTCCACCTCCACCTCGACCCCCTGGGCGGTGTTGACGACATGGCCCGCCAGCTCGAGACGGTGCGCCAGCTGGAACACGAAAGGCCGGAATCCGACACCCTGCACAATGCCCTCGATGGTTCCCCGGGCCCGGGTTCTCATCGGCCGTCTGGCGCACCCCCTTGTTTCGCTTCCAGCGCGCCCTTCAGCCAGGCGCACCAGGCATCCAGGCCTTCCCCGGTCTTGCAGGAGACCTCGAACACGACCTGGTCCGGGTTGACCTTGCGGGCCTCGGTCCGGATCTGCTCGACGCTGCAGTCCAGGTAGGGCAGCAGGTCGATCTTGTTGATCAGCAGGACGCGCGACTCGCGGAACATGAGCGGGTACTTGGCCGGTTTGTCCTCGCCTTCGGTGACGCTCAGGATCATCACCTTGAAGTCCTCGCCCACGTTGAACTCCGCCGGGCAGACCAGGTTGCCCACGTTTTCCACCACCAGCAGGTCCAGCTCGGGGAAGGAGAATTCCGCGAAGGTGTCGCGGATCATGTTGCCGTCCAGGTGGCAGGCCCCGCCGGTGTTGATCTGCACCACCGGAACCCCTTTGCGGCCGATCCGCTCGGCATCCTGCGAGGACTGGATATCGCCCTCGATGACCGCCAGCCGCACGTCCTTCCCAGGGCGTCGATGGTCTTTTCGAGCAGGCTCGTCTTGCCGGCGCCCGGCGAGCTCATCAGGTTGATGACCAGCAGGTTGTTCCGGTCGAAGATGGCGCGGTTTTCCTGCGCGATCCGCTCATTGGCCTCCAGGATGTTCTTGACCACCGAGATTTTCATGTTCCCCTTCCGCCTTCCGCTTTCCAGATTCCCCCTTAATCCTTACCCCTTGATCCTTAATCCTGCCCTTGCACCCTGCCCCTTGCCCCGATCACTCGCAAATCCGAAGCACGAAATCCCAAATCCGAAACAATCTCAAAATCCGAATGTTCCAATGACCGAAACCGAACCGGGCCCCAGGGACTCAGTCTCTCTCTGTTGTGGCTGGTCTCCGCTCAACTGGCCTCTGACGTCCGACGCCCAATGCCTGACACCCGTCTTTTTCCGTCTTCCCTTACCCCTTGATCTCTTGCGCCTTGCCCCTTGCGCCCGCCTGACGCCGGATGCCTACGCCTGACACCCGTCTTTTTCCGTCTTCCCTTACCCCTTGATCCTTGATCCCGCCCTTGTGCCTTGGGCCTTGCGCCTGCGCCTTTAATCCACCTCCATCTCCACGATCGACAGGTCCTGACCGGCGATCGTCTCGATGTTCGTTCCGCGGCAGCCGGGGCACTCGAACACGTAGTCCTGAACCTCGAACTCCCTGGTGCAGTCGCGGCAGACCGCCCGCAGCGGGATGACCTCCATGATCAGCCGGGCCCCTGCCAGATCGGTCCCGGAAGTCATGACCTCGAAGCAGAAGGAAAGGGACTCCGGAACGATGGCCGAGAGCTGGCCGATGTGCAGCCGCACGGAGCTGAGCACCCGAGCCTGGTGCTTGCCCATCTCCTCGCGGATGATGTCGATCAGGCTCTGGGCGATGGACATCTCGTGCATGGAGACAGACAGCCTTAGCCTTGCTTCAAAGACACGATGAGCGACTCGATCTTCTGCCGGGCGTCGTTGAACATGCCGGAGAGGTTCAGGGAGTGGTTGGCGAAAATGCTTTCCGGGTCGCCGTTGAAAACGACCCAGGGCTCGAAATAGCAGCGGCCCAGATTCTCCAGGACCTTGTCCAGCAGGTTGAGGGAGTTCTTGTCCTTGAGCACCTCCAGAAAATCGACCCGGATGGCCTGCAGGGACTCGAACAGGGCGTACGCCACTCCCTGCGCGTAATAGAAATTGTCGT
>CAVPHJ010000007.1:375000-414737 GCA_963704245.1 uncultured delta proteobacterium | reverse complement strand
TACAAACAGCTCTGTCCCGATGGCACGCCAGTCTGTGAGACCTTGGCCCAGCTGTATCATCCCTTCCTCTCGCTGCCCCAGGGCCGTCAAGGCCCAGCCCCGCAGGAAGGTGCCCAGCGCCAACCAGGTTGGGAAACCCTGCTTCCTCGAGACGGTCACGGCAGCATCCGCGTGGTCATAGGCCTCCTGCACATCTCCGCGAAAGTGCTCTATCAGGGACACACCAACCAGAGCAAAGGCCTCGCTAAAGGGGTGGGAAAGCTCGGTGGCCAACTCCAGCCCATCCCGGGCCAGCGCCAGGGCTTGGTCGGGGTAGCCCAGGAGCCACCGCGCAAGGGCTGCATAGAGGCGACAGGCGACACCGGGGTCTTGACCGGCCCAGAAGACGGGGGAACGGCGCCGCGAAGGGTCATAGTGCTCTATGCCCTCCCCGAGGTGCCTGCGCGCTGAAGACAGCTCCCCCAGACAGAAGCAGGTAAAGCCCGCGGCATAGTGCGGGACAACATGGAGTGGGAGCTCCTCAATACGCTCGGTCAAAGCAAGGAGCTCCTCCCCAAGCTGGCGGGCCAGGGCATAATCGGCCCGCATCACAGAAAACCGCCAGAGCCCGAACAAGACCGGAAGCATGTCGTGGGGGTCACCCAGCTGCCCGCACAGCTCACGAGCCCGCAAATAGGCGGCTTCGACCTCCGGCGCTGCGTGCCCTCTGACCATCAGGAATGCTGCCCCGAGCGCGGTCTGCAGAGGCAGTTCCTGTTGACACGGCCCTGCGCTCTCCGGCAGGTTCTGAAGCAACGTGAGGCCGGTGGTCAGGTGGTTGATTGCCTCTTGGTACGCTGAGCGCTCGTTGGCGCGCCTGCCCGCCCGCTGGCAGTAATCTATGGCCTTTTCGTCGAGCCCCGCCTCAGTGTAGTGGAGGGCCAAGACCTCGTAAAACTCCTCCAATCTCTCCTTATGGAGACTTTCTATGGCTCTTCCTACTTGCTCGTGAATCTGCTTTCGTCTCTTGGTCAGTATCGAGTCATAGACCACGTCCTGGGTCAGCGCATGCTTGAAGACGTAGGCGGACTGGGGAAATACTCCTCTTTCATAGACAAGCTCTGAGTCCTTCAAAGCCGACAGGTTGGACAACAATTCGGATTCTGACAGGCTTAGCACCTTCGTGATCAAATCGTGCCTGAACTCCCTCCCGATTACGGATCCGATGTGAAGCACCTCTTTCGCTTCTTCTGCAAGCGTGTCCACCCTGGCCATGATCACGTCATGAATGGTGGAGGGGATCGGCAAGCCCTGGATCTTCCCCGCCAGTTGATACCGGCTGTTTTTTCGCTCAATGATTCTCAGGTCTCTCAGAGATCGAATAAACTCCTCAATGAAGAAGGGGACTCCTTCCGTCTTTTCGAGAATCAACTCCTCCAAATCTGTGTCGATGTCTTCGGTTCCCAAAAGATGTGCCACCATCGCAAGGCTTTCGCGGTTGGAGAGCCGATTCAGATTCACCTGACTGTGATAGGATCTTCCGCCCCAGGTGTGAACAAACTCAGGTCGATAGGTGAATATCAAGAAGACCCTTGCACCCGATATGTTTTCCAACAGAGACTTGAAGCGCTCCTCGGAACTCTCATCGATCCAGTGAAGATCCTCCACTGCCATCACCACGGGCCTTATCTCCGAGCCCATCAGGACATTTCGATTCAATGCCTCGATGCTCCGTGCCTTTTTGAGCTGCGGGCTCAGCGAGAGGGCATCGATACCGCTGTCCTTGACCGATAGCAGTTCCAGAAAGAAGGGAAGTACGGTAGCTTCGTCGAGTCCCACTGCTCCTAAACCTCTTTTGACCTTTTCTTTGATCTTCGCCTCGTCATCGCCGTCCTGGATATCAAAGCTCGACTTCAGCGTGTCTATGACCGGATGGAAGGCGATATTTCTGCTAAAGGAGAGACACCTGCCCTCAATGAAGGTCACATCCTCGTTGGTTATGGCCTTGCGGAACTCATATAAGAGCCTGGACTTCCCGACTCCAGCTTCTGCTACGATGGAAAACGCTTGACCGCGGCCTGATTTGGCTCTTTCAAAACCGTCGATCAACAGCTCCAGCTCTCGCTCCCTACCGACAAACGGTGTCAAACCTCTCTCGGCGCTGACATCAAATCTTGTCCTCCGAGTGCTCGGCCCGATGACCCGGTATGTCGCGATCGGTTCTTGCTTTCCCTTCACCTTTTTCCTTCCCAGAGACTCGAAGCGAAAAAGGCCCTCTGTAAGTTTGAATGTGTCTTCGGTTATGTAGGTTGTTCCAGGCTCTGCCAAATCCTCCATTCGAGATGCCAAGTTTACGGTATCGCCCACCGCCTTGAACTCCACCCGAAGATTGCTGCCGAGGGTACCGACCACTACCGGACCTGTGTGGATGCCGACGCGCATTTTGATGGGTCCAATCCCCTCATTATCCCCCTTGAGCTTCTCGCTGTACCTGTTCATCTCTCTGTGGATGGCATAAGCAGAGCGGATGGCTCTTTGCGGAGCATCTTCCAGTGCGATAGGAGCCCCGAAAAGAGCCATAACACCGTCCCCGGTCATTTCGTTTACAGTACCGCCATAATCGTGCACCTTATGAATGAGGATCTCGTAGACATCGTCCATAATGGAGTAGGCTTCTTCGGGACCGAGTTTCTCGACAAGTGATGTAAAGCCTTCCATGTCACAGAACATAACCGTGACCTGTTTGCGCTCTCCCTCGATCTTCTCCCGTTGTGACAGGATCTTCTCAGTAAGGCCTTTTGGAAGGTATCGTTGAATCTTGTCGAGTTTCTCATGAAAAGAAAGACCCTTAGAGCCCGTTGCTGAAGGGAGGGCTAGATTATACCCGCATTCATCGCAGAATTTGGCTCCTGGTCTATTCGCGGCTCCACATTCAGGACATGCGAGGTCGAATCCATGGCCACATTCATTGCAGAATTTGGCCCCCTCTCGATTCTCAAACTGACATTTTGGGCAGTGCATTACCGATGCCCCTTAGGGGGATTCCCTATGGGTGTCATAAGATGACCTCACAAAAACATAAAAACCCCCATAGATACAAACGTGTCGCTGGGGGCGCTTTTACGAAAGCCCCCTACCGGTATCCATGGTTTTCCCTAGAAGGTTCACGGTGTCGTTGCAGGTTTTGGCTGTTGGTTGACCGGAATGAATAGGGTTCAGGTCAGATCATACAGGAATGCAGGCAGATGTCAACCTTCGGCGGAGTGTCCCGCCTTCTGTCGCCCTGAATGCCAAACAGAACTTATCCCGCTTCCACGCTAGGAATTCCCAATCAACTGAGCGTTATGTTATTAGTCCGGCTTCTGATTGAATATCAATCCGTTAGACAAAGGGTGTATTTGGTTAGTCTATTTCAGCTGTAAATTCAGTTAGTTCCACATGCCGACGCCGGCCACATATCTCACCAAATATCAGCATGTTAGATCAACTCGCAACATAATGAGCGTAAACAACGGGTGGTGCTGTCGGATTCCCTTCTCTTACGGATGCTTGACGACGGCCATCAGCCCGGGGGCGAATCATCTACCGGGTCTTTTTCAGTTTGCCTCCTCCTCCCACCGTCCCTGTCGCTCGAGCAAGTACGTGTCAGGCTGCAAAACGGTGCACTGCGTCTTCGTTCCACTCCACCCCGGTGCCGATGGCGTC
The DNA here is from genome assembly GCA_963704245.1 of uncultured delta proteobacterium. GTDB lineage: Bacteria > Desulfobacterota > DSM-4660 > Desulfatiglandales > Desulfatiglandaceae > CAVPHJ01. The sequence goes on along the minus strand of CAVPHJ010000007.1, from coordinate 411,053 downwards.
GTCGACGATCGCCATGCCTTTCTCGACGCATAGCGGCTCTGCGAGAATGGGATTCCACCAGTCTGCGTACTCCAGCCAGTGCGCTGTCGGCGTGCAGCACAAGAGACGCGCACTGATCTCGGGCCACAGGTGGTTGGATACGCGGAGACCGTGCGTATGCGCGAGCGTCGCGGCCCTGAGCCAGCCAGTGACACCCCCAATCTTCATCACGTCTGGCATGACCAGATCCGACGCGTGTGCCTCAATGGCATGCTGCATGTCCAACGTGCCCCACCAGTTCTCGCCACACTGAATGGGGGTGCGTGACTCGCGCGTAACTAGCGCGTGCCCGGCGTAGTCGTGCGCGAGCGTCGGCTCTTCAACCCACGTGAGGCCTTCCTCATCGAGTACCCGCAAGCGCTCGACCGCCTCTGTTGGCGTGAGGCATTGGTTGTAGTCCACCATGATGCTCATTTCCTCCCCAGCGGCCTTTCGCATGGCGCGCACCACGGCAACGTCCTCGTGTACCGTTGGGTAACCGATCTTGGCTTTGATGCCCGTGAATCCTCGTCTCACCCAGTATTCGGCGGCCTTCGCACATCCTGCCACACCGTCGTACCCGACCGCACCGTAGGGGCGGACCGACTTCTCCACCCCACCCAACAACCGCACAAGAGGCAGGCTGTGCACGCGGGCCAGCGCATCCCACAGGGCCATATCGATCGCGGCCAGCGCCATACCCACCAGACCTTGCGTCCCAAGCAAGCGGAAGCGCTTGGTGAGCTTTTGTTCAATTTCGGCAGGAGCCAGTACCTCACCCTGCACTAGACCCTCGCAATTCCGGATCAGCTCAGCAGTCGGCTTGAGCGCCGCAGGCGTATAGGTGAACACCATGCTAGGACCGATGATGCCCTTGTCGGTGATCACGTCCGTCAAGACCAGGGGCGACTCTGTAATGACGCCACTCGCGGTCTGATGCGGTTCTGTCATCGGCACGCGGACCGCCCGCACTCGGAACGCTTGAATCGTCGGCGACGAATCCCTCGGCATATCCTCCTCCTCAGATCAGTATGCCCAGCCTTCTGCCTCGTCGAATGCGAAGTAAGATCAGACCGAGGTTTGCGCGAAACCGCTGCGGGGCTGGTCCCTTCTTCGGGGTAACTTACCTTTGGGTAACCAGCGTCAAGTACTGAGCGTAAACAACGGTCGGAGCTGCCGGATTCCACTCTCTTACGGATGCTTGATGAGGGGCATCAGCAGGGGAGGGAACAAGATCGGAGTTTCTTCCCGAGCCGACCTCATCTTCTCCCTCTACCCATGGGCGTGCTTTCGAGAGTGCCCTGCTAATCAAAGCCGTGAAGTCTCTCCTCAGCCGCATACGGCAGAGCATATTTTCGCCCCATGCGATCGGCTATCTCTACCACAGACTCTGGGCCAGGCAAGCAATCGCTCGAAACTGCAACCTATTCCTCGATTCTCTCCAACTTGAAGATGACTGGCCTGGCGCCATCGGTACAGCACGCCAGTATGGAACCTTTCTCTCTAAACCAGGGATAATCTCCACCCAAACGGAGATGGATCAGATCCCGTTGAATGTCTGCATAGGCCCAAGGACAGAATCCCTCTGGAAATCCGCCTTCTTTACTGATAAATGTCTTTCCCTCTTCGAACCGATCACACACCCCCACACCGGTAAATTCAAGAGGAGGGGTTCCTTCAAACAGGGTTTTGTTGTCGATTTTCTTAACCACAGTAATTCTTACATCTGCCATATCCATCTCCTTTTGCTAAGGTTTTTTGCTCTGCTTTCAAATGTTTATAATAAATTTACATTGAGTTACGTTCAAAACTAAATAATTTAGGTGTGCCCGCACTTTCCTTACCTTGAATAACATACATCGAAAGAAAACCAGACAACAGAATGCTGTGCTTACCAGAATTCATTAGAGAAGTGACGATACATTGAGAGTACTACATGGTCGTCGAACCCGCCAAAGTCATAATGATACCTGAATTCGAGGCAATGCCAGATGTTTGATTCGGCTTCAAGGGTTACCGGAACTCCTTGCTCCCGATATTAGGCCCACCACAACTCATCTGCTGAGCGCTATTAACTTTTTCTGGACTGCCGAAGAGGCTCATCTACCGGAAGTATCGTGCAACACCTCCACGTGTTTGACGACGAGGGCATTCTCTCTTGCTTGGCAACCATGTTGACGTTGCAAAAAGACAACTACTCCGGAACGCCCGCTTTGCGAAGGGCCGCAGCGAAGAGGTCCACGTCGGATTGGTTTCTCCATCTCTGACCTAAGAACTTCGCAGCACCTCGTACAGAATAATTCGGGGAAAAGGTGAGCAGCTGCTTGACGGCAACCTCAGCCTCGGAAGTACGACTCAGGGATGTGTAGGAGACGGCCAAGAAGATGTAATTAATCCACTGGTCCGGATGATATTCGAGGGCTCTGTTGGCAGTTTCGATCGCATCCGCATAGCGCCCAACCATGAAATAGGCTAACGCCATAGGGGCTAGGTGGGATTTCTGAGGGATCGGGTTAAGGCGCAGTGCCTTCTCGTAGAGCGGGATGCCTTCCTCCCACCTGCCGCTGTAGTCCAGAATAGCCGCATTGAGAACAATGTTATTCGCACCGTTTGGAGCAAGGCTTACAGCCTGTTCCATCAATTCCAGCGCCTTGTCAAACTCCCGTCTCACGATATGGATCCAAGCCATTACCGCGTAGGCTTCGGGTTCAGATTCATCCCCCAGTTCGAGCGCCTTCTGTGCGTATTCAGTGGCCAGTTGTATGTCTTCCTGGGGGGATTTGCTGTATCCGTTCCAAACCGGCATGATGTGTGTCCATCCAATGCAAGCGTAGATCACAGAGCATTCGGGATCTAACTCAATTGCCTCCTGATACAGCGCACGGGCCCGCGAGTTGTCGGCGGGCTTGAAGCGGCGCAAGTAACCTAATGCCTCCATCATCTTTTCATAAGCCTTGATGTTTTTTGTGCCTTTGCGCCATGATTTTGCCTGTTCGCCTTCGGTAAGCTGCACCTGCAAAGAAATCAGGATCTCGTGGGTGATCTCATCCTGAAGGGCGAAGATGTCTGCTGCTTCACGATCGTATCGCTCCGCCCAGATATGGTGACCAGTGATGGCATCAATTAGTTGGACGGTTATTCGCATCCGCTCTCCGGCCTTGCGCACACTCCCTTGCAATACGTATCGGACACCCAAATCCTCTGCGACCTGCTTGATCTTTACTGGCTTGCCCTTGTAGGTCGAGGTGGAGTCTCTGGCGATCACAAATAAGTCGGGCACTCTGGAAAGACTGGTGATAATATCCTCTGTGAGCCCGTCACTGAAAAAGGCCTGTTCGGCTTCACCCGTCAAGTCCTCAAAGGGCAACACTGCAAGCGAGGGCCTATCAGGAAGAGGGTGAGCCATCTTGTCGACCGAAGCTGGTTCGACATCGGGGGGTGGGAAAAGATAATTCCAGCCAGATAAACCGCCAGCAAGAAGAATCAAACCCACAAGAGCAGCAAGTGCCGTTCGTTGCCACTTTGGCAGTCCCCGTCTTTCCTCACCCATCACCTTCCCAGCGTGCTCCGGGGCCGTAAGCACCCTGTAGACCCTGATCGGTCTCTCGATATTCTTGACTTGCTGCTCCCCGACGAACTCGTAACCCAGGGGGAGTTTCTTCCCGACGCTGTCAAATGCTGTTCCCGAGATCGCGATCCCGCCTGGGTCAGCCAGGGCCTCCAATCTGGCTGCGATATTCACTCCGTCGCCATAAAGGGTCTCTTTCTCTTCGATCACATCCCCGAGATTGACGCCGATACGGAACTGCATTCTCCTCGCTTCGGGCAGTTCCGTATTTCGTTCGCCCACTTCCCTTTGGATGTCCACGGCACAACGCAGCGCATCTACGACACTCCGGAACTCAGCTAAAACGTTGTCCCCCTTGGCATCCACGACCCGTCCGTTTTGTCCCGTAATGTGGCCTTTCACTATTTCTCGGTACGCATTGATCATGCGAACGGTGGCCTCTTCGTCGGCTTCCATGAGCCGGCTGTAGCCCACGACATCGGCCGACAGGATCGCGGCTATTTTCCGCTTGGCACGCGCTTCGGGCATCACGTCACCTCCCCAAAACACAAGGGCCTCCGTGGACACGTATGTATCCTTGGAGGCCCCATCAACACGACCCTCTGGAAACCGGTGTTCATGGTTTCCTCCAGAAGGTTCACGGTGTCGTTAGAGGTTTGGCTGTTGGTTGACCGGAATGAATGAGATTCAGGTCAGATTAGGCAGGATTTTTCGGGGATGTCAAGCGAAATACGTTTCCGCAGGGCCTAGGCCATCTGTTCCTCGGAATCCTAAATGTAAGAGAGCGGGTGCCGATCTTCGTTTTCATGCATTATGTTGTGTGTCGATCTAACCTACTGATTAGGGGAGGCTTTTGGCGATTGGTGTGGGATATTGGCGATCGGCAGTGATCCCAATGAGTTGAGGCGTTTTCGGGGGTTGCCCTGGTTGGAAGTGACAACATAACTTTTATCCTCATCTTGCACCTCCCCGTGGCCGGCTGTGGGGTGCATTCCTTCCTTATAGGCTGTCCAGCCAGCGCATCAGGTCCTGGTTGTTCTCCCATCGGAGGAGTTCTTTGATCTTGGAATTACAATGTTTCTGAGACTGTGTTCCTTTTGGGGCTGTAGGTGGAAGGAGGTTTTCCCGGGGCTAGCGGAGGGAGGCCGTAGGCCGACCGTAGGTAGCCCCGTCGCGCGCGCTTGACACCCCTGTCTTGCTTTGGCCAGACTGAAGCGAAGGAGGAGGTGTGGGAGATGGACAGAGGGGAGGACGAGGTAACTCGCAAGCGACGGCATCTGACGGCTGAGGAGAAGTTCCAGATTTTCTTGGAAGCTACTGCGGCCAAGGCGAAGGAAGGGGGCTCGGTCAACGAGGTGCTGCGGCGCTGGGGGATTCATTCCAGCGACCTGGTGCGGATCCGCAAAGGAGTTGAGGAAGCGGCGTTGGCCACGTTCAAGGAGAAGAAGAGCCGCAAGCCCAAGGTGGAATATGAGCAGCATGAAAGGGTTGTGGCGGAGAAGAAGCGCCTTGAGCGCACCGTAATCGAGCAGGCGGCGGAATTGGCCTTGCTCAAAAAAAAAGATCCCTCGGCCTGGAGGGAACCCTGAAGGGCCGCTACCTTGATGCGGAGACCAAGAAAGCGCTGGTGGCCTTGATTGGGCAGGTCATAGCGGATCATGCGGTCAGCCTCAGGCTGTGCTGTGAGAAGCTCGAGCTGGATGAGAAGCGGTATCAGCGCTGGGTTCGTTTGCACCGCCGGACCGGCCGCTATGGGGATCGGCGCCCTGGTCGGAGCGGCGCTCGCCGCTGGTACGGACGGAGCTAGGCCACCTGAGCGGCCAGAGCGGCTCGCAGTTCGGAGCCCAGCATGCGGTCCTGGCTCTCGAAGCTCAAGGTCCGATACGACCATCGGCCCTGCTCCACGCAGCTGACCGGGATCACCAGGGTGGACTGGGCCGCCACCAGGATGGTGGTGTTCACGATCCGGTTCTGCTTGGCCCCCACCAGCTCCTCGCCGTCCAGGATCAGGACCATCTTCTCGGCCCGGTTGATCACCCGCAGATCGGGCACCGAGCCGGCCGCGTCCACCTCCCTGACCTCCATGAGCCCGGCGGAGAGCGCCTCGTCCAGGGTGAGGTACTCGAGCGCGGCGCGTATAGGCCGAGAGGAGGGGAAACATGGCCAGGTTCCTGAACGACTGCTGCCGGCCGATCTTGACCTGTCCCAGAAAGTCTTGAACCGTGTTCTCCATGGCTGATCCTCCTGTCTGGTTTTGACTCAGATCGTAGCAGGGGGGTGTGACAGATACGGTCAAAGCCGCCACATTCTTTTCACGAAAAGATGAGGATGTGGTGCAGGAGGCTCAGAAGAGAATATCCATTGAAGAATCCCAAGAAATCTGGTTTGTTATGGGCAACGGGGAGGTGCTGACATGGCCAGGGGAGATCAGCTGGGCAGACAGTGGCGGATCATCCAGACCCTGATTTCGTCCCGGACGGGGAAATCGGCGGCCGAGCTGGCCGAGGAGCTGGACTGCCACCCGCGGACGGTCTACCGGGACCTGGAGGCGCTCCAGATCGCCGGGTTCCCGATCTACACCGAGCGGGTGGAGGGGAAGAGCCTCTGGTCCCTGCTGGACACGGTCAAGCACCAGATCCCGGTGCCCTTCAGCCTGACCGAGCTGATGGCGCTCTACTTCAGCACCGAGATGCTCAAGGTCTTCCGCGACACCCCGTTCCACGACTCCCTGGAATCCCTCTCCGGCAAGGTCAAGGCCACCCTGCCGCCGAATCCCTCAAGTTCCTGCAGCGCGCCGAGCAGACCCTGCACGTGGGGATCCGGCCCTACAAGGACTACGGCCGGTTCCGGGAGATCCTCAACCAGGTGAACGACGCGGCCCTCAACCGCCGCACGGTCGAGATGGTCTACTACACCATGAGCCGGCGCAAGGAGACCCGACGTCGGGTCGACCCCTACCGGGTCTGGTTCTTCAACGGCACGTTCTACCTGATCGGGAAGTGCCACCTGCGGGGCGAGGTGCGGATCTTCGCCCTGGACCGGATCCGGCTGCTGCACCAGACCAAGGACACCTTCGAGGTGCCGGAGGACTTCGACCTGGAGGATTTCCTGCGGCCGAGCCTCGGGGTGTTCCGGGGGGAGCCCGAACGGGTCAGGATCCGGTTTTCCCCCGAGGTGGCCGGATACGTGAAGGAGAAGGTCTGGCACCCGAGCCAGGCGCTGCACCCTCAGCCGGACGGCTCCCTGCTCTTCGAGGCCGAGCTGCCGGTCACGGAGGAGGTCCGTGCCTGGGTCATGGGGTGGGGTGCCGGAGCCCAGGTCCTGGAGCCAACCAGCCTCCAGGATCTGATCCGGTCGGAGGCGGAGGCGATTCTGGCGGGGTATGAGAGCGGGATGGTCAGGGAGCCGGGCGGGGAATACCAGGTGTCGGGGAAGGAGATGGCCTGACGCCGCCCGGCCGGCTTGGGATGCCGGAAAGACCGCAGGGGGGTGGCTTCGGAGGTCTATTTCGCGCGTGATCTGATTTCATTATGACGGGCACCAGACCGGGATTGCATCGACGGGGTTGCTGTTGAGAATGGAAAATGGAGAGGCGAATTCCCAACGGTTTCCCGCCGAAAAACTGATAGGGCAGGGCGGGGATTCGCAAATCTGCCCGCGAGCTGGCATGGCGGTCTTGAAGGCGTGTGTTGGGGATAGGGTTGGGAAGGCTGAATCTGATTTGGCCATAGTGGAGAACGGTTATGAAGCGGGTTGCACAAGGGTGCCCTTTTTGAAGCTCAAACCGTACCCGCCTGGAGTGGTCCCGATCGAACTGAAGCCCCTGGCAACACGCAATCTGGGGCGCAAGAAGATCAGGGTCGAGCTGTTGCAGTGACACTACAAATAATGTGTGGGGAGCCGGGGTGTCGAAGTCTGGCACCCCGGCTTTTTTGCGCTTGGAGGGCGCTATGGCGTTAATGTGGTCTTTGACCGTCACGGTCGAACTATAGAGAAAATGATCTTATCCCAGTTGAACCATTAAGCGATTAGAGGAAGTTTGCAACAGGATCAGGGGGAAACTGCAACAGTTTCGGTCTAAGTGCCTAATGAACCGACCGATATTCACCCATTAAGCGATTAGTCGAATTTTGCAACAGTATTGCAACAGTTTTGAGCATCCAAAACCGCTATTTTCGGGGATTTCTGGGCATTCGGCAGGAAAAGAAAAAGCAGGCTAAGTGCCTGCTTTTTGGTCTCTTTTTTTGGTGGGCCGTGCGAGAATCGAACTCACGACCAACGGATTAAAAGTCCGCTGCTCTACCGAACTGAGCTAACGGCCCACCTGGGAATATATCTATGTAGCAACTTTCGGGTTGGGTGTCAAAATTTTTTTGGGGAGCCTCCCGGCCGGGGCAATTCATGGCGGATGAGACTCAGTTCCTCGGCGTTGAGAGGGTAGGGGTAGTTCCACTGCCTGACCTCGGGCAGGCAGTTCCCGAAGGGTCGGTTGCAGGCCACCCGGCCGTCGCGGCCGAGGCAGCCGGTGGTCATGAAAGGCGTGCCCCGCTCAACGACCTCGCTCAGCGGCTCCGCGTCGAGCCCGAAATCAATGATCCGGCCGCGGGAATCAAACCCCATCCGCGCATACGGGCTGAGATTTTCCTCGATCAGGTAGCGAGCCAGTTGGACCGCGAGATAGGCCGGCCAGGGCGGCTGGGGCCGCCCGGACAGGCGCGAGCCCTCCTCGGGGAAGAAAGAGAAGAGGTGACTCACCGCGCCCAGCTGCCAGAGCCGGTCCATGAGGGCTGCCATATCCTGCTCGCGCTCACCCATACCCACCATAAGGTGGGCCCCGACCTGAAGACGCCCGAAGATGTCCAGGGATTCCTGCAGGATCTCCCAATAACGATCCCAGCGATGGGGCCCCGCGACGCCCGAGCCGCGATGACGGTCGAAAAGCTCGGGCGTGGCCAGATCGATGGCGATCCCCACCTTGTCGACCCCGCTCTCCCGGAGAGCCGTCAAATCCCGGCGGTCCATGATCGTGGGACTGAGGAGCACGGAGACCGGCAGGCGGGTTTCTGAGGTCAGGCGGCGGGCCATCTCCAGCGTGTGCTCGCGGCATTTGCCGTTGGTAATCATGGAGATGCAGGTGCGCTGCACGTAGCCGGGTGCGCCGTTGATCGCCTCGATGATCCGGCCCATGGGGTGGAGGGGCCAGTCCACGTGGATGAAGCTCTTCTCCAGGTATTTTCCGGGCCGCTGCCTGGCCAGCCCGCAATACGCGCAGTTGGCCGCGCAGCCCTCGGGATAGTGGACCAGCAGGTTCACGCAGCGGTTCTTCGCGCCGCGGTACATGCGCCCGCGCATCAGCCCCAGCGAAATGGCCGAGGCGCGGCTCAGCTTGGCGTATTCGGGACTCGTCTGGCTATTCTGGTCTATCTGGTCTGTCTCGTCCATCTGGTTCATCTGGTGGTTTCAGCCTTCAACTATCAGCTGCCTGCCATTTCGCATTTCGCATTTCGAATTGTTTCCGCCTTCCGCCTTCCGCACTCCGAATTCACAGCCGTACCTGGTTTTCCTTGGCCTTCAGGATGGCCTCGGTCAGGGTCGGCACGTCCAGCCCATGGATCATGTCCTGGCGCCACACGGCCGAGAGGTGCGCCTCGATTCTCTCCCGGCGCGCGGAGGTCCATTTCAAGGCGTTTTCGAGGCGGTGGATGTCTTTCTGGGCGGCGAAGAAATCCCCGGTGATGAGCACGTTCTCGATGGAGCCCCCGGCCAGCGAAAGGTAGATCTCCAGCAGCCCGGCCCGGGTCTTGAGCCGGCCGATGCCCATTCTGGCCCGGGGGTGCCTGTGGGAGAAGACCCAGTCCCGGCGCGTGTACCGACTCTGGATGAGTTCCTCCACCGAGGCCCTTTCCCACTCGTCCGGCCGGTCCTCGCGGAACGAGATCTTGAACTCGGCTTCGAAGGCCGCCACGATCTCCTGCATGACCTGACGGACCGAGACCGTGGATCCGCATTCCCGGCGCACGGTGGTCATGCGCTGGCTGAAGCAGTTGTAGCCCTTGTCCTGGATCTTGATGAGGGGAGTGAGCATGATGTCGGTCATCAGGTCCAGGTCGAAGTCCACCAGCAGGCTGGTGTGAAACAGGAGGCTCTTGCCTGTTTCGCAGGCCGCCGAGAGTCCGGCGATCTTCCGGCCGGCAACTTCCAGATCGTTCTTGGGCTGGAAGTAGGACTCGATCCCGAAAGCGGCAAGCGCCCGCGAGAGAACCCGGCTCAGGGATTCGAACACCCCGCCGACTCCGGGTTTCAGATTCGGGTGGTCGACGTTGATCCCCAGGCCGAGGGCTACGATCGCGGGACCCATGATGACCGTTCCGCCGCCGGTGCTGCGGCGGTTGAACTCGATGCCCCGCGCGCGACAGCGCTCCAGCCGGAGGGCGGCTTCGATGTCCTGGTATTTCCCCACGATGGCCGAGGGCATGAAGGTGTAGAGATGCAGGGTGGGGGGCGCCCCCCTTTCAGCCACCGAACGCGGCAGGGTGTCGTCGATGGCCAGCCCCTCGGCCAGGGAAACCGGGGTATCGGGATTCAGAAAAAGGCGCCAGAACTCCATTTACGATCCCACTCACCCTCAGCGCGCACCCCGCACCCTGGCAGCCCGACCTGACGCCTGACACCTGATGCCCTCCTTGTCCTACGCCTTGGCCCGCTCCTCCTCGGCGCGCTTTGACCTCTTTTTCGATGAAGGCCGCCAGGGCCCCGCCCTGCATCAGGTTCTCGAGATCGGAGTCCAGGTCGCCGGCCTCGATGACCAGGATCCAGCCGGCGCCGTAAGGGTCGCTGTTGACGAGGCTGGTGTCGTCCTCCAGGTCTTCGTTGATTTCGACGATTTCACCGGACACCGGCGCCACCAGCTTGCCGATCCATTTGCGGGACTGGATTTTCCCGCAGACCTCGCCCTGTTCCACGTCTTCCTCTTCCTCGGGAAGATCGATGAACACGATATCGCCGGCCTCTTTCTGGAAGAAATCGTTCATGCCCACGGTCACCCGGGTGCCCTTTACCCGGGCCCAGCTGTGGTCGGCATGGTAGTAAAGCTCGTCCGGCATGTTGTAGCCTTTGATGTCCGCCATATCTTTCCTCCTTTGTCCGGTTACCGGTAAAGACGTTATATGTCGCGCAGAGGCGCTGAGGCGCAGAGAAAATCAATCTATGGACAAAGCCGGTGTCCGGCAGCCGGTTGCCGGTAAAGACATCATCCGGTGCAAGCGCCGGCCTGTAGAAGGAAAGGGGTGCTTCGCTTCGAGCAGGGGACACTGACGCAGGAAACTGCAGATAATATTTCTTCTCTGCGTCTCCGCGTACCTGCGCGAGGGCAAGAACCGGCAGCCGGCGCTTCGACCCCGACAGCGACGGAAACCACGAATAGCGGAATCGGAGAAGATTTTCAACCGCAAACCGTAGGCCGCTACCTGAAGCGCGCCTCCACGGCCCGCGCGTGGAGGGGGAGACCCTCGGCCTCGGCGAGGGTGACAACGGTGTCGCGCAGCGCGGCCAGGCCCTCCCGGCTCAGGTACTGGAAGGTGGGCTTCTTCAGAAAGTCGTCCACCGAGAGCCCCGAGAACATCCGGGCGCACTGCCCGGTCGGCAGCACGTGGTTGGTGCCCGAGGCGTAGTCCCCCACCGGTACGGGAGCATAGGGGCCCAGGAAGATGGAACCTGCGTGCCGGATGCGGTTCAGGGTGATGAAGGGATCCCCGGTGAGAATCTGGAGGTGCTCGGCCGCGTACTCGTTGGTGAAATCGACGGCTTCGTTCATGTCCGCGGCCACCAGCACGTGGGAGTGCTTGCGGAGCGAGGATTCAAAGATCTCCTTGCGCGGCAGGGTTGCATACTCGCGCTGGAGGATGGCACAGGTCTCCAGGGCCAGTTCCCGGGAGGTGGTGACCAGCACCGCCGCCGAGTCCGGGTCGTGCTCGATCTGAGAAAGGAAATCCACGGCGATCAGTTCCGGGTCGGCGGTGTCGTCGGCCAGGATCAGGGCCTCGCTGGGTCCGGCGGGGGAGTCGATGTCCACCTGGCCGTAGACCAGCATCTTGGCGGCGGTGACGTATTTGTTGCCGGGGCCGACGATTTTGTGAACCCGCGGGATGCTCCGGGTGCCGTAGGCCAGGGCGGCGATCCCCCACGGGCCGCCCACCTTGAAGACCCGGTCGCAGCCGGCGATGTCGGCGGCCACCAGGGTTGCCGGGTTGGCCACCATCCCGCGCGAGGGAGGCGTCGCGGCCACGATTTTCCCGACGCCTGCCACCTTGGCCGGCAGGACCGTCATCAGGACGGAACTCGGGTACGCGGCTGTGCCGCCCGGGATGTAGCAGCCAACGATATCCAGCGGCCGGGTGATCCGGCCGGCCAGGATCCCCTCCCGGACCTCAATCGACCACATGTCGCGCTCCAGCTGGGCCCGGTGGAAACGGGTGATGTTGTGCGCAGCGGTCTTCAGACAGTCCACCACCCGGCTGTCCACGGCGGCGTAGGCGGCTTCGATTTCAACGCGGGTGACCTCGAGGTCGGCGGCGGAGATGGGGTCCTTGTGTTTGCGGTAGTGCTCCAGGGCCACGGCATCACCCCGCCGCCGGGTGTCCAGGACGATAGCGCGCACTTCCTCCAGTACCGAGGAGATGTCCTCCATGGAGCGTTCCATGACCCTTCTGCGTTCATCAGCGGTCAGATCCGATATCCGCTTGGGCGCAATCATCAGTGTCACACCTCGCGTGGGGAGCGTTCAGCATTTCGACAGTAATCTTTGAGGGCGTCTGCGGTGCTCCTGAAAGCCAGTCCCGACCAGGGGATCTCCTCCTTCAGAAACCAGGCGGCCTCGGCCGTCTCGTCGCGGGCGGTCAGCTGACCGGAAAGGACTTTGCCCAGGAACACGATCACCACCGGGATATGATCGGGATAGGAGTACACGCCCAGGAGTTCCCCGACCCGGATGCTGAGACCGCATTCTTCGGCCGTTTCCCGGACGGCCGCCGCCCGCACGTCTTCGCCGCGGTCCACAAAGCCGCCCGGGATGACCCACTTTCCTTTCTCAGGCTGGATGGCGCGTCTGAGCAGGGCGATCCTGCCGCCGGCCTCCACGATGCTGCAGCCGACGACCTTCGGGTCGAGGTAGAACACATACCCGCACGTGCCGCAGACCCGGCGGGCGGGCTCTTCAGGTTTGAGACGAACCCATTGCAGCCCGCCGCCGCACACAGGACAATAGCGGAACTCCGGTTGGGCGTGAAAGTGCTTCGGATCGGTGCTTTTCACCTTGCCTCAGCGGGCGTTTTCCATCAGGCCCCGGTGGCGGCCCGTCAGCCAGACGAAATCCGCCAGGTCCTTTTCGGGTGTCACCGGCCCGGGAACCCTGAGGGGCACCACCGTCGCCACGCTCACGTTTTCCCGGGCCCGCACCCGGTCCGGGATCCCGAAGCCGTGGACGATGTGACCGTTGCCGGCCAGCAGGATCAGCTGCCGCCCGGTCTCAACAAGGTGCCGCACGGCGTTCTCGGCCATGGTGTCTTCCCAGGCGCACTGGGCCTGGTAGAAGTTCTCGAACTCCGGCAGATTCTCATGGCCGTGTCCGGCGTAGGCGCTGCGGACGTACTCCCGGTGCCGCTCGCGGGTGAGGTCGATATGCCCGGCCAAAGAGCCGCGCTCCTCGACGCTGAGCGCCGCGAGCCCCTGCCGGGCCACTTTGCGGATCACCTCCCGGGGGGCGTTTACGGCGAACACCCGGGCGCCGCGCTGCCTGGCCAGCAGCAGGAGGGGGCGGTAGAACCGGTAATCGTAGCCCCAGTTCCGCTGCCAATCGACCTGCTCCAGAAACGCGGCCTCCGAGAGCGATCCGTCCAGGTAGCGGTCCAGCACGGCCTGTTGCGGCTGCTGGAAGAACTCCATCGCCAGCCCGGCCGGTGCGGCCGAATCCAGCAGTGCCAGCAGGAGTTGAACCTGGATCAGGTGATGGTCCGGGTCGGTGTGCACTTCGCCGATGAAGACCAGATCCTTGGTGCGAAGCTCCGCCACCATTTCGTCGAAGGATACCTCGGCGCCGGTTTCCATCCGGATGATCCGGCCGGGAGCCAGGCGAGCGGCAGCACCCTCCAGCCGGGCCGGGGCGCGACCGTGCGGCCTGCCCCCGGCGCAGGAACCCAGGGTCATGATCATCATTCCGGCGAATAAAGCCGTAACCATTTGTAACCACAACTTATCCATCAGAAGATCAGCCGGAAAACCGCCTTGACTGCATTCATAGGTATCATTTAGGCTATCTCCAAGGCAAGCGGTTAAGCCCGAATTCCCGCAGGGCGGGTGATCATCACGGAGGAAGGGCGTGATGGCGCAGCAGCGGAAGCTTCAGGAAGCACTGACGGACTACCCCAAAGAGGTGATCCTCAAAGACGGAACCGGCGTCACCCTGCGGCCGTTGTCGCCGGGAGATGAAGGGCCGCTGCACGCGCTCTTTGCCCGCCTGAACGATGAGGACCTGTGGTTTCTCAATCACGACATGTCGGATCCGGATCTGATCAGCGGTTGGGTGGAGCAACTGGACCCGCGCCGCGTGATCTCCATCGTGGCACTGCTGGAAGGCCGCATCATCGGCAACGCCGCCCTGATGACGAAGAAGTACGGCGCCAAGAGCCACATCGGCAAGGTGCGGATCACGGTCGATCCGGCGTTCCGCGACCGACGGCTCGGGACGTGGATGCTGCTGGATCTGGGCAATCTTGCCATGGCCATCGGTCTGCAGTTGCTGGTCATGCGCCTGGTGCAGGATCGGGACGCGGCCATCATCAACGGGGTGCGCAAGCTCGACTTCCAGGAAGAAGCCGTGCTCGAAAAGTATGTCCTGGACCGCGAGGGCAACCCGCACAATCTGGTGCTGATGGTCAAGCGGCTGCCGGCAGGCTGGGAGGACTTTTGAGAAAATCGAAATTGGAAATTCGAAATGCGAAAAGGCTTCCGGTAACGGTGTACGTCTGTCCTTGCTGCTGATTCCAACCCAATGAACAAGACAGACCAGATAAACGGGATCAACCAGATAGACCAAAAAGGCTGCAACGGCGCCAGTGTGCGGCTGGATGCCGACGTTCTCGGCGGGACCCTGCCGGAGCAGGCCGGCGTATACCTGTTCAAGGATCGCGCCGGCGAAGTGATCTACGTGGGCAAAGCCAAGAACCTCCGCAAGCGGGTTCTGTCCTACCTGCGGCCTTCCGGAGATCTGCCCCACAAGACCGCCCGGATGTTGAGCCGGGCGAAGAGCCTGGATTTCATCACCACCTCCACCGAGAAAGAGGCGTTCATACTCGAGAGCAACCTCGTCAAGGAGATCATGCCGCGCTACAATATCGTGCTGCGCGACGACAAGCAGTTCCCCTGCCTGCGCTTGGATCTCCGGGAGGCCTACCCGCGGTTGGCGATCGCCCGCAGGATGAAGCGGGACGGGGCCCTGTACTTCGGTCCTTTTTCCTCGGCCAACTCCGTCCGTCGCACCATGAAAGTCATCGACCGCATCTTCCAGCTCCGCAAGTGCAAGGGCGGCCGGTTCACCAAGCGCGGCCGACCGTGCCTGAACCACCAAATAGACCGCTGCCTCGGGCCTTGCACGCAGGATATCCCGCAGCCGACCTATTCGGAAATCGTGAAACAGGTGAGACTGTTTCTGGAAGGCCGCAGCAAGGAACTGCTGGAGACCCTCCAGGGGCAGATGGAAGCGGCCGCCGCTGAGCTGGACTTCGAGCGCGCGGCCCGGCTGCGGGATCAGGCCCGCGCAGTGGAGCGGACGATCGAGCGGCAGAAGGTGGTGTCCCCCCGCCTGGAGGACCGGGACGTGATCGGGCTGGCCGGGCAGGGCGAGCGTTTCGAACTGGCCCTGCTGTTTGTCCGGCGCGGGTATCTGGTCGGGGTGCGGGGCTACCGCCTGGACGAGGCTGCCGGATCGCCGCCGGAGATCATGGAGGCCTTTCTCAAGCAGTACTACGGCCGCGACGTGCTGGCCCCGCCCGAAATCCTGGTTTCTGAAAGCCTGGAAGACCCCGAAGCCCTGAGCGAGTGGTTGAGCGAAATGGCCGGAAGAAGGATTGCGGTGCACCGCCCCGTGCGGGGCGAGAAACGGCGGCTGGTGGAAATGGCCCTGGATAATGCCGAAAACCTGGTCAAGGCACGGGAACAGACCCGCCAGCATGACCTGTTGACCGATCTCCAGCGTGCGCTTCAGCTGAGCCGGGAACCGCGCCGGATCGAAGCCGTCGATATTTCCAGCCTCCAGGGAGGCCAGGCGGTGGGAGTCACGGTTTCATTTCTGAACGGGGTGCCGGACCGGGGAGGGTATCGGAACTACCGTATCCGGCAAACGGAAGCCCAGGATGACTACGCCATGATGGCGGAGGTGGTGGAGAGGCGGCTGGAAAAGGGGAACCTGCCGGATCTGCTGCTGCTCGACGGGGGTAAGGGTCATCTGGCGGCGGTGGAAAAGGTCTTGAGGGCTGTTGCCGCGGCCGGCGGGGAGGGTTGCGGGGAAATGCCCGAGATCGCCTCGCTCGCCAAGGCGGATGAAGGGCGCGGCGATGCGGCGGACAAGGTCTATCTGCCGGGGCGAAAGAACCCGGTGGCGCTGCGGCCCGATCACCCGGTGCTGCTGTTGCTGATGCGGATCCGCGACGAGGCTCACCGCCGGGCCATTTCCTACCACCGCCGGCTGCGGGGCAAGGCACTGCGGGCCTCGCAATTGGAAAGCGTCCCAGGGATCGGCCCGAAACGCAAACGCCTGCTGATGAGGCATTTCCGGGGCTTGGAGGCTCTGCGGGAAGCCCGGCTCGAAGATCTGGCCGGAATCAAAGGCATGACCAGGCCCGCGGCGGAGCAGGTATTCGCCTGGCTCCACGTCCCGGGGGACGGCGGAGCAGACGGGACTCTGCCCCCCTCCCGGGGGGGAACTGCTGCAACTGCCTAGATTGACTGAAAATATTTTGGATTGACAACCCGTAACGCCCTGTGATAGCAATAGGACCGTTTTTCGAGACTTGACGAGCAACTCGCATCGGAGAAATCTTGCGCTCCAGGAAGCTCACCGTACTGCTGATACCCGACAACCCGAAACGAGTGAGGGGTTTGCGTGTCCCGGCGTGGGTGGCGGTCTGCATGGTCACGCTGGCCGGCCTGGGGGCGGGTTTCCTCGTATGGGCGATCCAGGACTATCTGGCCATCAAACCCAGGATGCCTCAGCTCGCGGTCCTGGAAAAGGAAAACGAGGAACAGCGGGAACAGTTCCTCTTCCTCACCGACAGAATCAATCAGCTCACCGACAAGGTCCGCGCGCTGCTGGCCTTTGACCGCAAACTGAGAGTCATGGTCAACCTCGAGAGCGGGGAAGAGAGCTCCGAGGGCGAGGGTGTCGGCGGGTCGGATTCGGTTCTCTGGGACCCCAGGCAACCCATGAAGGCGGTCCACCGGGAAATGGTGCGCTCCATGCACCGCTCCCTGGACAACCTGTCGGGCGAGGTTGCGTTGGGCGAAGAGGGCAAGGCCGAACTGCTGAAATTCCTGGAGAGCCAGAAGGTGCTGCTGGCATCGACCCCGTCCATCTGGCCCACCAAGGGGTGGCTCAGCTCCCGGTTTGGATACCGGGTGAGCCCTTTCACCGGCGAAAAGGAGTTGCACAAGGGCATCGACGTTTCCACCCGGCTCAACGCGCCCGTGTTGGCGCCGGCCGACGGCATCGTCGCCAAGGCCTTCACCGATCGGGGGTACGGCAGGACCCTGGTGATCAGTCACGGCTATGGCGTGAAAACCCGCTACGCCCATCTCCAGAAGATCCTCGTCCAGAAGGGCCAGCACGTGAAACGGGGGGAGACCATCGCCCTGGTGGGCAACACCGGACGCTCCACCGGACCCCACCTCCACTACGAGGTTCACCTGAACGGCGTCCCGGTCAATCCCTCCCGCTACATCCTCAACTAGGAGGCCGAAGGGATCTCTTCTCTGATAGGCTCCTGGTTCTCTCCCGAAAAATGATCTTTCTTGAGTGTGGATGTTTCCCGATGCCGGTCGGATTGCCCCCCAGGACGAGTCCGTTCAGGAAGCCTTGCTTTTTCCACCCCAACGTTCTTTAATGAGAGGTTGTGTCGCTTGCGGGCGGGCCGTCCTGGTCCGTGATTTTTTTCTTGGGGCGCCCGGGGGCAACCGGGTCGCCTGAGGTGCTTGCCATCATGTTGGGAAAAATGATCAAGGCCGTTTTTGGGAGCAAGAACGAGCGTGAACTGAAACGCATGGCTCCCCTGGTTTACCAGATCAACCTGCTGGAGCCGGATTTCCAGGTTCTGACAAACGATCAGCTGCAGGCCAAGACTGCTGAATTCAGGCAGCGGCTGGCCAAGGGCGAAGTCCTGGAAAACCTGCTGCCGGAGGCCTTTGCAGCGGTCAGGGAGGCTTCGGTCCGGGCCCTGGGCATGCGGCACTTCGACGTGCAGCTCGTCGGCGGCGTCGTGCTCCACGAGGGGAAAATCGCGGAGATGAAGACCGGCGAGGGCAAGACCCTGGCGGCGACCCTGCCTCTCTACCTGAATGCCCTGACCGGCCAAGGCGCGCATCTGGTGACCGTGAATGACTACCTGGCCCGCCGGGACGCGGAGTGGATGGGCGGCATCTACCGGGCGCTGGGGCTGTCGGTGGGCGTCATCGTCCACGGCATGGACGACCCGCAGCGCCGGGAGGCCTACCGGTGCGATATCACCTACGGAACCAACAACGAGTTCGGTTTTGACTACCTGCGCGACAACATGAAGTTCGATCATGAGGATTTCGTGCAGCGCGGGTTTCACTTCGCCATCGTCGACGAGGTGGACAGCATCCTCATCGACGAGGCGCGCACCCCGCTCATCATCAGCGGTCCGGTGGAGCGCTCCGACACCAAGATCTACGTGGAGGTGAAACCCCTGGTCATCAACCTGCGCCGCAAGCAGAGCGCCGTGGTGCGCAACCTGCTCAAGGAGGCGCGGGAGCGCCTGGAAGGGGGCGATCAGGGCGAACAGACCATCGACACGCTGCTCCAGATCAAGCGCGGCGACCCCAAGAACCCGGTGTTTCTGGATATCGTGGCCCAGAATCAGGGGCTCAAGAAGGAAATCGAGCGCACCGAAAGCCTGATGCGCTCCCAGAAGATGCTCCCGGAACTGGATCAGATCCTTTACTGCACCATTGACGAGCGCGGCAACACGGTGGAGCTCACCGAGAAGGGCATCCGGCTGCTTTCCGACGGCGGGATCGGAGAGTTCGCCCTGCCGGACTTCGATGAGGGAAACCGCCTGATCCGCGAAGACGAGTCCTTGAGCGAGGAGGAAAAGGTCGAACGCCTGGCTGAACTGGAGGGGAGCTTCATGCGCATCTCGGAGCTGCTGCACACCACCCAGCAGCTCATCAAGGCCTACTGGCTCTTCGAGAAGGACGTCCACTACGTGATCAAGGACGGTCAGGTGGTGATCGTGGATGAGTTCACCGGGCGCATGATGCCCGGCCGCCGCTGGAGCGACGGCCTGCACCAGGCGGTGGAAGCCAAGGAGGGTGTGAGCGTGGCCGGCGAGAACCAGACTTTGGCCACGGTGACTTTCCAGAACTTTTTCCGCATGTACGGCAAGCTGGCGGGCATGACGGGAACCGCGGACACGGAAGCCGCCGAGTTCCACAACATCTACAAGCTGGCGGTGAGCGTGATCCCCACCCACAAGCCCATGATCCGGACCGATTTCGCAGACGCGATCTACAAGACCGAAAGGGAGAAGTTCATCGCGGCGGTGAACGAGATCAAGGAGCTCTACGATCGGGGGCAGCCGGTGCTCGTGGGGACCATTTCCATCGAGAAATCGGAGATGCTGAGCAAGATGCTTTCGCGCGCCGGCGTGCCCCACTCGGTGCTCAACGCCAAACACCACGAAAAGGAGGCCGAGATCGTCGCCCGCGCGGGCCAGAAACAGACGGTCACGATCTCCACCAACATGGCGGGCCGCGGTACCGACATCGTGCTCGGCGAGGGAGTACGCGAACTTGCCGGGTTGCATATCCTGGGCACCGAGCGTCACGAAAGCCGCCGCATCGACAACCAGCTCAGGGGGCGCTCCGGCCGGCAGGGCGACCCGGGCACCTCGCGCTTCTATCTTTCCCTGGAAGATGACCTGCTCCGGATCTTCGGCTCGGACCGCATTTCCTCTGTGATGGACCGTCTGGGCATGGAAGAGGGCGAGCCCATCGAGCACAATCTGATCAGCCGGGCCATCGAGAACGCCCAGAAGAAGGTGGAAGCCCACAACTTCGACATCCGCAAGCACCTGCTGGAATACGACGATGTGATGAACAAGCACCGCGAGATCGTCTACTCCCTGCGGAAAGAAGTTCTCAGCGGCGAGGCCGTTCCGGAGCTCGTCGGAAACATGATCGACGAGAAGGTGGAAAGCCTGGTCCAGCAGTGGATCGATCCCAAGGCGCACCCCGAGGACTGGGACATCCAGGGGCTGCGGGAAAGACTGTCCCGTCTGTTCGGCGCCCGGATCCGGGTCAGCGCGGAGGATCTCGGCGAGGAGGAATTCAACGCTCTGGATCCCGAAAGGTTTGCCGCGCTGATTCAGGATCAGGCCAAGGCCCTGTACCGGGAGAAGGAAAACATTTTCGGCCGGGAGGATCTGCGGCGCCTGGAACGTCTGATCATCCTGCAGATCATCGATAACCACTGGGTGGCCCACCTCCAGGACATGGAGAGCATGCGCCAGGGCATCGGGCTGCGCGGATACGGGCAGCTGGATCCTCTGAAGGAGTACCAGAAAGAGGGCTTCGCACTGTTCGGGGAACTGATGGAGCGGATCCGGGAGGAAACCCTGGGCATGCTCTTCCGGATCCAGCTGCTGCGCCGCGAGCCGCAGCCGGTCCCGGACAAACCAAAACGGCCGCTGCATCTGGTTCACGGCGGCGAGGCGGCCAAAGCGGCCACGGTGCGGCGCAGTGAGAAAAAGGTCGGCCGCAACGCCCCCTGCCCGTGCGGCAGCGGGAAGAAGTATAAGAAGTGCTGCGGCGCATGAATGAGCGGTCGGAAATGGCCTGCTCGATCTAACCGCCTGGCGGCGTGGTCCTGCGGACACTGGAAACCTGATCCGGCTGCGATCGTCGCCGGGAATAGGCACGCCTGGGGCCGGAACGGCTTGGTACGGCACTTGGTAGACCGTCTCACGTTGTCCTAATGTTGTCGCGCGGTGGACCCGGATCGGTCCAAGCCGGCACCCGAATCCAGTGGCTGTTCTGGATGCCGGATCAAGTCCGGTATGACAAGTCTATTCTGAGACGTTTATGTCGTTTCCTTCGGGAAGTGAGCTCTTCATCGGGTCGCTGGTATGGGGTTGATCGGCAGGTGCGCAGACTCCTGAACAACCGAGATCCGTTGCAAGCCATCATGGGAGGATGAGAGATAGGTATGAGTTCTACCGTGATCGATTGCCGTGCAGGGGTTCCGGGCGGCGGCGGTGGCCGCCGGCCTGAAGAAGGACGGGAGGGAGGACCTGGCGCTCATCGTCTCCGACGCGCCGGCAAGCGCCGCCGGCGTGTTCACCTCCAACCTGGTCAAGGCGGCGCCGGTCCTGCTGAGCCAGGCGCACCTGCAGGCCGCGAGGGCCAGGGCGATCGTGGCCAATGCCGGGTGCGCGAATGCCTGCACCGGTGAAAGGGGGCTGGCGGATGCGCGTCTTACGGCCGAACTGGTGGCGGAGGAGCTGGGGCTTGCAGCGGAGGAAGTCCTGGTGGCCTCCACCGGTGTGATCGGTCAGCCGCTGAACGTGCAGCGGATCCGTCAGGCGCTGCCGGGACTGGCGAAGGCCTTGTCACCGGCCGGCATCCCGGGAGCGGCGCGGGCCATCATGACCACCGACGGCTTCGAGAAGCTCGCCGGTTTCGAGGGCAACATGGGCGGCCGACCCTACCGCATCGTGGGGCTTGCCAAGGGGGCCGGCATGATCATGCCCGACATGGCGACCATGCTGAGCTTTGTGCTGACCGATGCCCGGATGGAGGCGGAAGCCCTCGGCGAGGCGCTCCGCGCTGCGGTGGAATGCACGTTCAACCGCATCTCGGTGGACGGGGATACCAGCACCAACGACACGGTGTTCCTGCTTGCCAACGGACTGGCCGGGAACCCGAGGCCCCAGGAGCAGGAGTACCGCGGGTTCTGCAGCGGGCTGACCTCCGTGCTGGAGGAGTTGGCCCGCATGATCGTCCGGGACGGCGAAGGGGCCAGCAAGGAAGTCCTGATCGAGGTCCTGGGCGCCGCCAGCGCGGCGGATGCCCTGCGGGCCGCCCGGACGGTGGCCAACTCCAGTCTGGTGAAAACCGCCTTCTACGGGCAGGATCCGAACTGGGGCCGCATTATGGCGGCTCTGGGGCGGGCCGGTATCCGCATGCGGGAAAGCGAAGTCGACATCCGCGTGGACGGGGTGCAAATCGTGGCCAATGGGCTGGGGCTGGGCGAGGAAGCCGAAAAACGGGCGGCCGCGAAGATGGAGGAGAAGCAATTCAGCGTGAGCATCGATCTTCACCAGGGCGAATACCGGGACCGGATGTTCACCTCCGACCTGACCCACGAATACGTGAGCATCAATGCCCACTACCGGACCTAGAATTGCAGGAGCCGATATGCTGGCAGTCATCATGGCCGGGGGCTCAGGCACCCGTTTCTGGCCTCTGAGCAGGAAGGACCGGCCCAAGCAATTTCTGAACATCACCGGCGCGGAGCCGATGCTGGTGGAAACCTGCAACCGGCTGCGGCCCCTGATTTCCGACGACCGCATGGTCGTGGTGCTGGGCCGAGAGCATCTGGAGGAGGCCGGGCGGCTGCTGAAGGGCCGTCCCGTGCACCTGGTGGCCGAGCCGGTAGGCCGCAACACGGCCCCCTGCATCGGCCTCGGGGCGGTGTACGCGCTGCATCTGGGTCACTCCGACCCAGTGGCCTTTCTCCCGGCTGACCATCACATCGGGGACCCGGCCGCCTTTCTCGAGGACCTGCGGCGGGCCGCCGTCATCGCCGCCGAAGGGGGGATCGTGACCCTGGGAATCGTGCCCCAGCGGCCTGAAACCGGATACGGCTACATCCGCCGGGAGCCCGAGGCGGTGGTTTCAAAGGAGTTCAGCGCGTACCGGGTGGCGGCCTTTGTGGAAAAGCCGGACCCGGAGACGGCCCGGCGCTATGTGGTGGACGGGGCCCACTACTGGAACGCCGGCATCTTCGTAGCTTCCCCGGCGACCATTCTGGCCGAGACGGCGCGCCACCTGCCGGAGCTCCATCAGGGGTTGCTCAGGCTGCAGCAGGCCCTCGGCGAGGGCCGCCTCGAGGCCGCGCTGGCGGCCCAGTACGAGGGGTTCGCCAGCGTTTCTTTCGACTACGGCATCATGGAGAAAACCGGCTCCCCGGTCCACGTGATTCCCTCCAACTGCGGCTGGAGCGACGTGGGCTCATGGGAGTCGCTCTATGAACTGCGCGGCCCGCAAAGGGACGCCCATCAGAACCTCTCGGACGGCGAGGCCCTGATAGTGGACTGTCAGGGGAGCTTCGTCGCCGCCCGCGGAAAACGCCTGGTTGCGTGCCTCGGGCTGAAAAACTGCCTGGTGGTGGACACCCCCGACAGTTTGCTGGTTGCCGACCTGCGGCACTCCCAGGACATCCGAGAACTCGTGGCAAGACTCAAACGGCAAGGAAAGGAAGAGCTCTTGTGAAGGCCCACATTTTCAGAGAATACGACATCCGGGGAGTGGTCCCGGGGGAGCTGAACCGCGATGCGGCCCGGCATTTGGGGCTGGCCATCGGCACCTATTATCAGAAGGCCGGGGTCGGCCGGGTTTCCGTGGGCCGCGACTGCCGGCTCTCCTCCCCGGAGCTGGCCGAGGGCCTGATTGCCGGGTTGCGCGCCTCGGGGAGAAACGTGGTCGATGTGGGCATGGTCCCCACCCCCTTGCTCTATTTTTCGCTTCACCACCTGGAGGTGGGCGGGGGAATCCAGATCACCGGAAGCCACAACCCGCCGGAGTTCAACGGTTTCAAGGTTTCCCTGGGCAAGGCTTCACTGCACGGGGAGGAGATCCAGCGAATCCGGGGGATCAGTGAGGCCGGGGCTTTCAGCCGCGGGTCCGGTTCGCTGGAGAGGGCCGATGTCGCAGTTCCCTACCTTGATTTCGTCACCCGGAACATCGCGACCGGGCCGCACGCCGGAAAGGTGGTCGTGGACGGCGGCAACGGCGTCGGGGGGCCGGTGGCGGTGGAGGCCTACCGACGGATCGGCTGGGAGGTGGTTCCGATCTACTGCGAGCCCGACGGCCGCTTCCCCAACCACCATCCCGACCCCACCGTCCCGAAAAACATCCAGGCCATGATTGCCAAAGTGGCCGAGACCTCCGCCCAGCTGGGGATCGCTTTCGACGGGGATGCAGACCGAATCGGCGTGACCGACCAGCAGGGCCGCGTGATCTGGGGCGACCAGCTGATGGTGGTTTTTTCCCGCGACCTGCTGAAACGCCATCCAGGGGCCAAGATCATTGGAGAGGTGAAGTGCTCGCAGGTGCTCTACGATGATATCCGGGCGCGTGGCGGAAAGCCGATCATGTGGAAGGCGGGTCATTCTCTGATCAAGAGCAAGATGAAGGAGGAGGGGGCCCTGCTGGCCGGGGAGATGAGCGGCCACCTCTTTTTTGCGGAACGCTTCTTCGGCTTTGACGACGCGGTTTACGCGGGGGCCAGGCTGCTCGAGATCCTGTCGCAAAGCGGGGAAAGCCTGAGTTCACGCCTGGCGGACCTGCCCCAAATGAAGAACACGCCCGAGATCCGGATGGAGTGCGCGGAGGACAAGAAATTCGCGGTGGTGGCGGCCATTGCCGAGGAGTTCAAGCGCGAATACGACGTGATCGATGTGGACGGGGCGCGGGTCCTTTTCAATGGCGGGTGGGGACTCGTCCGCGCCTCGAACACCCAGCCGGTGCTGGTGCTGCGCTTCGAGGCCCGGGACGACAAGCGGCTGGAGGAAATCCAAAGCCTGTTCATGGCCAAGGTCAAGGCCCATCTGGCCTGAGTCAGAGCGGCCGCAGGCCGCCGAGAATTACTGCGGCCTCCTTGCCGGCGGATCGAAGCGTCTTCCTGCGGGCCTCGATCCGGAAACCGGCAGAGGCCCGGCGGAAAAAATCGATGCTCGTCCTGCGGATGCTTTCCGCCAGCAGCACGCCCCCACCGGGTTTCAGCAGGGACCGGAAAAGCCGCAACAGGGGTTCGCAATCCTCTTCCCGGTAGACTACCTCGGATCCCACGATCAGATCGAAGCGCTCTGCCAGCCGGGGGTGGTTCCAGTCCAGGGCGAAAATCTCCAGATCGGGGCAGCCGTTAAGCCGGGCATTCGTCCGCAGGAAGTCCAGGGCATTCGGGTCGCGCTCGGTCAGGGTGAGCTGATGGCCGAAGCCGGCGGCCACGATTCCGCTCACACCCAGCCCGGCCCCGATTTCCAGCAGACGGGCCTCCGGTCGCGGCGGGAGAGAGGCCAGATGCTCGGCCAGCACGATGGCGGCGTCCCAGATCTTGGTCCACAGGGGGAAGCCCTGCATGGGATCCTCCGGGTCCACGAAGGCCTCCAGGTCGCGCGGTGCCAGGAATTTGAAATTCCGGCCGCGGACGCGCAGCTCGCGGGTCAAGGTTTCGTGGGGGAGGGTCATGGGGGGCGAGTATGCACCAAGGAACAAGAAAGGCGCAAGGGGCAAGGTGCAAGGGAGAAAACCGAATGCGGAAGTCGGAATGCGGAAGGCGGAATGGAAAGACGCGAGCGGCTGCGGGTCGCTGATCGAATACCAGAGAATAGCTATCCGTGATTTCCGTGCTCCTGCCTAATGGCGGCCCCTTGTGACCGACCTTCCACTCCGCATTCCGCCTTCCGCATTCCGACTGAATGCCCAGACGCCCGGTTTTTGTATTGTCGTGTCCCGGTCGATCGTTTATAGTAACCCTCTTTTTTTCGGAGTTCGCTCTAGGCAGGGTGGGGGAAAATGCAGGCCTTGGACCGGCTGCTGGTGGTGGCGACGCGCAACGCGGGAAAACTCCGCGAGTTTCGGGAACTGTTGAGCGGATTTGATCTCGACCTCAGGAGCCTGTCGGATTTCGGCCCCATCCCGGCCGTGGTCGAAGACGGCCGGACCTTCGAGGACAACGCCGTCAAGAAGGCCCGTTTTACGGCCAGGGTGCTGGGTTTCCCGGCCCTGGCCGATGATTCCGGCCTGAGCGTTCCCGCCCTGAGCGGCCTGCCGGGAGTTCACTCGGCCCGCTACGCCGGGGAGGGGGCGGAGGATTCGGACAACAACTGCAAACTGCTGGAGGCGATGAAGGGTGTGGAGGATCGCAGGGCCGCTTTCCTGTGCGTCATCGCGGTGGCGGTACCCCGGGGACCCTGCCTGATCTACGAAGGCCGGTGCGAAGGGCTGGTCGCCGAGCAGCCGGCCGGGAAAAAGGGATTCGGCTATGACCCCCTGTTTTTCTACCCGCCGCTGGGGAAGAGCTTCGCCCAGATGGATCCCGCGGAGAAAAACCGGGTAAGCCATCGCGGAAAGGCGATGGCCGAGCTGAGATCCGAATTCGACAAGGTGCTGGTCTGGCTCAAGCAGCGGATGGCGGAAAACTGAGGCCCATGGCACACGGCGCAAGGCACAGGGTGCTGCTGGAAGCGACTCCAAGTTCCGAATTGACCTGCAACAGCTCCCCGTGCGCCATGAGCCATGTGCCCTGCGCCTCTGTTTCTTTTGTCACCTTTTCTGGATCCGCGGCTCTTTATTGACAAAGTCCGGGTGATGACTAACATGAGAACAATATCAATGGGCACTGACCCAGCAGGAGGACACAATGCTTGAAGTGACGGAAAAAGCCAGTGAAATGATCAGGGAATTCTTGAAAGAAAGGGAGGACACTCCGTCCATCCGAATCATGCTTTCCCAAGGTGGGTGATCCGGGCCCGCTTTGGGCCTGGCTCTGGACGAGCCAAAAGATGACGACCAGGTTTTTGACGAGCAGGGTTTGACCTATCTGATCAACAAGGGATTGCTAGAGCAGGTGAAACCCGTGAAGGTGGACTATGTGAATTCCGCCTGGGGTTCGGGTTTTTCCATCTCTTCCGGAATGCAACCGGCAGGCGGCTGCGGCAGCAGCTGCAGCTGTTGACACGATCCAAAGACAAAGATTGGAAAGGCTGTCGTCCGAGATTTGATCAAGACCTCGGGCGACAGCCTATTTTTTTCCCTGCAGACTGCCTTACCCAGCGCATCTGATCAGAAAGCCCCCAGCTGACAGGCTGAGATCTTGATCCCGAGCGCCTCGCAGGCGGCGGCCAGGTGGAGTTTCGACAGCCCGCGCTTCTCGGCCAGGCCCCAGGCGGCCAGGCAGGGAAGCCGTCCCTCCGCCAGGGCTTCACGAATGGCGCGCGCAAGGTCCTCGGGGACTGCCGCGGCCGGTTCGACCAGCCGTTTTTCCGGCTGGTAGCCGAAGAGCCCGAGCTGGCACTTCACGATTCGGAATTCCAGCAGGTCCAGGGTGGTTCCGATTGCCGAAGGCGGAACCTGGAGCGCCGCCGCGGCCTGAAAGGCCTCGGTGCAGGAGATCTCCCCGGACTGTGATCGCCGGCGCAACTCTCCGGCTAACCTGAGATCCGGCTGCTGGCCGGCATGTTTTCCGGAATACCCGTCTTCTCTCCGCTTGCCCATGGTTTGCTTCCTCCGACAGAAATCCTACCACAGCCCTCCGCCCCCTGGCAACCGCACCCACGGCGGCCCTTTACAGGGTTTTCGAATTGCAGTATCAATGGGGCTGCACGAGGAGAGGGGCCGATGATCAAAGAGAAGGTGCAGGCGCTTCTGCGCGAGCTGCCTCCCGGCGTGGAGCTCGTGGGTGCCGCCAAGACCCGCAGCGCCCGGGAGATCCTGGACGCAGTCGAGGGGGGCTTGCGCATGGTGGGGGAGAACTACGTCCAGGAGGCGGAAACGGTCATCGCCGATGTCGGGCGGCGGGTTCAATGGCACCTGATCGGCCACCTGCAGAGCAACAAGGCCGGGAAAGCGGTTCGGTTGTTCGACATGATCGAGACCCTGGATTCCTTGAAACTGGCGGCCGCACTCGACAAGGCCTGCGGGAAGACCGGGAAAACCTTGCCGGTTCTTCTGGAGATCAACAGCGGCGAGGAGTCGCAAAAGGCCGGAGTGCTGCCGCGGGAGGCCGCTGCGCTGGTGAGGGCCGTGTCACAGCTTCCCTGGTCTGAGGATCCGAGGACTCATGACCATGGGGCCCTTTGCCGGGGATCCCGAGGATGCGCGGCCCTATTTTCGAAGGACCCGGGAACTCTATGAGGAGATCCGGGACCTGCAGCTGGAGGGGGTGGAGATGCGGTTTCTGTCCATGGGGATGTCCAATTCCTTTCGGGTGGCCATTGAAGAGGGTGCCAACCTCGTGCGGATCGGGACGGCCATTTTCGGGGAAAGGGCATAGAATTCGGAATTCGAAATGCGGAATTCGAAAAAGATGCCGGTGAGCGGTTGTTTGCCTGGAGCGCTAAGAGGGGCGGAAGGGTTTTCGGCCGCGACTGCCGGGAGGGCGCTGTGTTTCCAGGCTTGGCGGCGGGGGAAGCCGCGGCTCCCCGACGCAGTCGGGGAGAACGCGGAGGGGGCAGGTTTCCCCCGCAGCCCAAGCCGCTTGAAACACCAGCCCGGGAGGCTTTGGAGCGGAAGAGACCCTCCCGCCCCGGGCTCGACGGCGGTTCCCGCGTTTCTCGCATTTGCCGCCGAGATGAACCGCCATGGGCTACGCTGAACAACGCCTTCGACGCCTCGTGGGCAGGGCGATTCACGAACAGCAGATGATCAGCGAGGGGGATCACATCCTCGTGGCAGTGTCCGGCGGCAAGGACAGCCTGGCCCTGCTCTGGCTGCTGCGGGAGAAGATCAGACGGGCACCGATCTCATTCCGCCTGACGGCCGTTCACGTGGATCCCGGCTTCGGCTCAGACTCGGCGGGGCAGATGGAGCGTTTCTTTGTGGAGCAGGATCTTCCGTTCAGCCTCCTGAGAAGCCAAATCGGCCCCCAGGCCCACGGCCCGGAAAACCGGGAGAATCCCTGTTTTCTCTGCTCCCGCCTGCGGCGGAAGCTGCTTTTTCAGAAGGCCGCCGAACTGGGGTGCAACAAGATCGCCTTTGGTCATCACAAGGACGACCTGATCGAGACGTTTTTCCTGAACGTGTTTTACGGCGGCGCCATCAGCACCATGCTGCCCAAGCAGGTCTTTTTCGGCGGACGGCTGATTGCGATCCGGCCGCTCTATCTGGCCGAGGAGGATCTGCTGCGTCGGTTTTCCCGTTCCATGTCCTGGCCCCGGATCGACCTCGGCTGCCCGACCGCCGGACGCTCGCGTCGGGAGGATGTCAAGCAGATGCTCCTCCCGCTTTATCGGGCCAACCGAAAGGTGAGGGGAAACATCTTCCATGCTTTGCAGAACGTGCGGACCGAATATCTGCCGTGAGGCTGGCGGCCTGCCGGACCGGCTTACGGCGGAGGCCCACGGCAGGCAACCCAATCGGGATACCCAAGGGAGGGAAACGGAATGCGGTTCGGACAGACCTTGCGCTGTGTGATCGGGCTCCTTGGCCTGGTGTCGCTGCTTGTCGCGGGAAACGCGCTGGCCCGGCAGGCAAACCTCTACACCTTGCAGGAAAGCATCAGCGAAGCGCTGGTGAACAATCACGGTCTGCGGGCCCAGCAGGAAACCATCCATCAGGCCGAGAATGCCTTACGGCAGGCGCGGGCCGGATTTCTTCCCAAACTGAGCATGAACTACAGCTACAACCGCCAGAGCGAGCAGCGGCTGTTCCGATCGACCATCCCGGGCGGCGGCAGCATCGCCACCAGTTCCAGGGACAACTACCAGTGGAGAGGCAGCGTGACCCAGCCCCTGTTCACCGGGTTCGCCCTCCTCAGTTCCTACGATCTGGCCAGGCTGGGGGTCGATGAGTCGGAGATGGGGCTTGAGCTGGAGGAACTGGACCTGGCGCTCAGGGTCAAGGAGGCCTACTTCAACATCCTGATAGCGGACAAGAGCATCGAAGTGGCCGAAAAAGACGTGACTGCGCGGCAGTCCAGCCTCAAGGTCGCGCGCAGCTTCCACGAAGTGGGGATGATCCCGATCAATGAGGTGCTGCGGGCCGAGGTGGAGTTGGCCAATGCCGAGCAGAACCTGGTGAAGGCGCGCAACGCGGCCCGGCTGGCACGGTGCGTGTTCAATACCGTGCTGTCCAGGCCGGTGAACGCCACGGCGGAGGTGGAGGACATCCTGGCCTACCAGCCGGCAGCGGCCGACTACGAGGGGTATGCGACGGAGGCGCTGGAGAAGCGACCGGAAATCCGGCTCCTGGACAATGCGATCCTGCAGAGCGATCAGCAGATCCGGCTGGCCAAGAGCCAGAACTACCCGGAGGTTGCGCTGGTCTATGACTACATCAAGGAAGGGGACGATCCGGATGTGTCGGGCGGGGCCTTTCATGACGCCAACCGGTGGCAGGTCACGGCCGCGATGACCTGGACCTTTTGGGAATGGGGCAAGACCCTTTACTCGGTGAAACAGACGGAAAGCCTGCGGTCCCAGCTCATCAAGAACAAGTCGGCGCTGGAGGACAGCGTGCGGCTGGAGGTGAAGCGCGCTTTGCTGGACCTGCTCACGGCAACCGAGAACATTCCGACCACCCAAAAAGCGGTCACCCAGGGCGAGGAGAACCTGCGCGTCAATGAGGAGCGCTACAAGGCCCAGGTCACCACGATCACGGACGTTCTGGAAGCCCAGACCCTGCTGACCCAGGCCAGGGTGAATCATTTCAGGGCCCTGTACGACCACAACCTCGCCAAGGCGAGGCTGGAGCGGGCGGTGGGCAAGTACTGAGCCGGGGGCTGAAGCTTGATCCAGTTTTTCAACCTGAACAAGAGCTTCGGTTCCAACTCGGCGCTACGGGAGATCAACCTGCAGATCCGCAGGGGTGAATTCGTGTTCGTGACCGGTCCGAGCGGCGCGGGCAAGACGACCCTGCTGCGGCTGATCTTCGGAGCCGAGAGACCCTCCAGCGGACAGATCCTGATCAACGGAATCAACCTCAGCCGGATCAGCCGTGCCAAGCTGGATCTGCTGCGGCGCAGGATCGGCTTCGTCTTTCAGGATTTCAAGCTGCTTTCCAAGAAGACCGTGTTTGCCAACGTGGCCCTGGCCCTCGAGGTGCTGGGCGAGCCCAAGGCGGTCATCCGCCGGAAGACCCATCAGGTGCTCCGCCTGGTGGGTTTGGCGGACCGGGAACAGGCCTTTCCGCCCCAGCTCTCGGGCGGTGAGCAGCAGCGGGTGGCCATCGCCCGGGCCATTGTGCGGGAACCGCTGCTGCTGCTGGCCGACGAGCCCACCGGCAACCTGGATCTTGAGCTCACCAAGGACATCATGATCCTCTTCCGGGCCATCCACATGAAAGGCACCACCGTGATTGTGGCCACTCACAACCGGGAACTGCTGCGGGACACCGCCCAGCGCACGCTGCTGCTCCAGCGCGGGCAGTTGACGGGGGAAGCGTGAGGTTCAGGCTGGCCGTGTATTTCTTCAGGCAGGCGGTCCTGAACATGCGGGATCATCGGAGCGTCCACCTGGTCGGTATGGCCACCATGGCGGCGTCGCTCCTGATTTTCGGCGTCTTCCTGCTCCTCTACGTCAACCTGAACAGCTGGCTGCGGGGCTGGGGACAGCAGCTGACCATGTCGGTCTACCTGACGGATGAAACCAGTGAAACCCAGCGCGAGAGCATCGCAGCGGCCATCCGGGAGTTCCCGGGAGCCGAGATCGAGCGCTATATTTCCAAGCAACAGGCCTTTACCGAGCTGGAGGGGGCGCTGGGCCCGCGGGCTGAACTTCTCAAAGGCCTGTCCAAGAACCCGCTGCCAGCTTCCTTCGAGGTCGTGTTCGGCGCCGGGCGGGTGCAGTCCCGGGACCCGGCGGGCCTGCGATCGCTGCTCGAAGGCATGGAAGGGGTCGATGAGGTGCAGTACAGTCAGGATTGGCTCCATCGTTTCGCGGGGTTCATGAACCTGTTCCGGGTCATCGGCTTCGGCATCGGCGGCCTGCTCTGCGTGGGTATCCTGTTTATCGTGAGCAATACGATCCGGCTGACCATCTACGCCCGCAGGGAGGAAATCGAAATCCTGAAACTGGTCGGGGCGACCGACTGGTTCGTGAGGATGCCCTTTCTGATCGAAGGGGCCATCCAGGGAGTCCTGGGGGGGATGGTGGCCGTGGCGGCTCTATACTCCGGCTATTCCCTGGTTAGCACCCAGGAAATGAGGTTCCTGGACCTGGCCGTGTTGCAGTTTGTCTTTATCCCCCAGGCCTACGTGCTGGCGTTGCTGCTGCTGAGCGTCACCCTGGCGCTGCTCGGAAGCCTGATTGCGGTTGGACACTTCTTCGACCTGTGATGAACCGGACCCGACACAGGCGTCCCCGTTTCCATGCCTCCTTTATGGCATGGATTCTGCTTGCGATACTGCTCCCGGGACACGGGAACACCCAACAAGACGAGCCGGGGGTAAACTCCCAAAGACGCCTCATCGAGGGTCAGCTGGCGGAGGAGAAAAGAAAACTCCGGGCCATCGACCTCCAGGAGAGGGATCTGCTGACGGAGATATCGGGCCTGGAAGCCGAAATCGAGCAAAAGAAGAAGAGGGTGGCGGCCCTGCAGCAGCAGGTCCAGCGGACAGAGAGTGCGTCTGGGGGCGCTGGAGCGGGAACTGCCGGAGCTCGAGCGGCAGCACGAGGCGTACGAGCAGACCGTCGCATCGCGGTTGGCAGCCCTCTACAAATACGCCCGGCAGGGATATCTGCAGTTCCTGGCGGGTTCGCCCGACCTGAGTGAACTCGGGAAGCGTACGAAGTATCTCAAGGAGGTGATGGCCGAGGACCGGGTCGGCCTGGACCGCCTCCAGGACCTGCGGCGCACTCAGGCCCGTAACTTGGCCGTCATCCGGACGGAAACGGCCCGGGCCTTCAAGCGGGTGGAGTCGGAAAACCGTCAGATCGGCGCATCCAAGGCCGAACTGCGGGACAAGGTCCTCCAGCTCATGAAACTGCACGAGGAAAAACAGATCTACGAGAGGGCGGTCCGCGAACTAGACCTGGCATCGCATGAGATGCGGGAGACCCTGAACCGGGTGGAAAAGCTCGAGCCGGCCGGGGAGCTGCGGGTCGGGCCTTTTGCGGATTCCAAGGGCCGGCTGGCGCCCCCGCTGCGGGGCCGGGTCGTGAGAACCGACAAGGTCCTGGCCTCCGACGGCGTGAACCTGCATAAGGGTGTTTTCATCGAGTCCCGCGACGAGGTCCAGGTGAGGGCCGTCTTCGCCGGCCGGGTGGACTTTTCCGGCAGCCTGAAGGGATACGGCGAAATGATCATCATCAATCACGGCTCGCGTTTCTTTACCGTTTCGGGGCACCTCGCGAAGCGCTACAAGCAGGCGGGTGAACCCGTGGAGCCGGGGGAGGTGATCGGTCTGGCAGGCGGGGCTGCCGGGAGTCCCGCCGAGGGCCGGCTGTACTTCGAAATCCGCAAGGGCGGAGAGATCCTGGACCCCAGGGAATGGCTGTCCATGAGGTGAGTTTTTGGTTGTCAGCCCTGCCTTCCATCCTGTAGATTAAAGTTTTGACTGCCTAATGAGACACTTATCCGCCCGGCGGAGCGAACAAGGAGACCGGAGATGCGGTTCACGACACCCAAATGGATTCTGCACGTTACGCTGATCTGCCTCGTGCTGAGCGGTACCCTGCTGCTCAAGGGCAGCGCCAGTCCGGTCAAGGCCGACACGGACGAGGTCTACCGGAACATCGAGATCCTGACCGAAGTCCTGCGCGAGATCGAAAACCACTACGTGGAACCGCAGCAGGCCCAGAAGCTCATCTACGGGGCGATCAAAGGAATGGTCCAGAGCCTGGATCCTCATTCGGCCTTCATGACCAGGGACGAGCACCAGGAACTGAT
Organism: uncultured delta proteobacterium; assembly: GCA_963704245.1. Classification (GTDB taxonomy): domain Bacteria; phylum Desulfobacterota; class DSM-4660; order Desulfatiglandales; family Desulfatiglandaceae; genus CAVPHJ01. Next base: position 377,353 of record CAVPHJ010000007.1, on the reverse strand, counting down.
GATGGAGACCAAGGGAAGCTTCAGCGGCATCGGGATCGAGATCACGCTCAAGGACGAGGTCCTGACCGTGGTTTCGCCGATTGAAGGCACTCCCGCCGATGAGGCCGGCATCCGGGCCGGGGACAAGATCATCAAGGTGGAGGGCAAATCCACCAAGGACATGAGTCTCATGGAGGCCGTCAAGCTGATTCGGGGGCCCAAGGGAACCCCGGTCAAGCTCACCATTTTCCGGGAGGGGGAACGGGAACCGCGGGAGTTCTCTATCACCCGCGACGTGATTCCGCTCAGGAGCGTACGGCATCACCTGCTGAGTCCGGAGATCGGATACGTTCGGGTGACCACTTTCCAGAGCAAGACCGCTGAGCAGCTGAGCTCCGCGCTGGAGGAGCTGGAGGCGGGGCGGAAACTCAAAGGGCTGGTGCTGGACCTGCGGAACAATCCGGGCGGGCTGCTGGCCCAGGCGATCGACGTGGCCGAGTTTTTCCTCGACTCGGGCGTCATCGTGAGCACAAAAGGCCGCAACGAGCGCCAGAACATCATGGCCAGGGCGCACAAGAACAAGAACCCGCGCAACTACCCGATGATCGTGCTGATCAACGGCGGGAGCGCCAGTGCCGCCGAGATCGTGGCCGGAGCGCTTCAGGACAACAAACGCGCCCTGGTCCTCGGGACCCGCAGTTTCGGCAAGGGCTCAGTGCAGACCATCCTTCCGCTCTCGGACGGCTCGGGCTTACGCCTGACCACGGCCCGCTACTACACGCCCAGCGGGAAATCGATCCAACTGGACGGCATCGTGCCGGACATCGAGCTCGACTTCGTTCCGCCGGCCGAAGAGAAGAAGGAGGAAAAGGACCGCCGTGTCCTGCGGGAAGCGGACCTGGAGAACCACATGGAGAAAGAACTGGAGTCAGGAAAAGAGGGCCAGGCGAAACCTTCGACGGGCGACCAGGAGGACGATAAAGTGAGGCGGCTCCTGGAGCGCGACAACCAGGTTCGTCAGGCCCTCCAGCTGCTCCAGGGTTGGAGCATCTTCTTGGGGATGAAGGCCGGATCTGCGGGCAATTGAACCCTGCCTGCAGAATGCGGTAGCTGAAGGAGAAGCCGTTGAAGGTACCTTTACTGGATCTCAAGCAGCAGTACGCCGCCATCAAGGGAGAGGTTCAGCAGGCGCTGGAAGAGGTGATGGAGTCCCAGCACTTCATTCTGGGTCCCCGAGTGGCGGAGTTCGAGGATCGGATCGCCGCCTACTGCCAGTGCCGTTTCGGCGTGGGCGTGTCCTCCGGAACCGATGCCCTGCTGGTTTCGCTGATGGCCGCCGGGGTGGGCCCCGGCGATGGGGTCATCACTTCCCCGTACACCTTCTTTGCTACCGCCGGAGCCATCGCCCGGCTGGGGGCCAGACCGCTTTTCGTGGACATCGAGCCCGAAACCTACAATCTGGACCCCGCAAGGCTGCGGGCCGCGCTGGCGGGGCTGAGCGAGGGAGCAGCGGAAAGGAACCAAGGCTCTGATTCCGGTCCACCTCTACGGACAGTGCGCCGACATGCCCGTCATCGCGGAGCTGGCGGCGGAACACGGGCTGACCGTCATCGAGGACGCGGCGCAGGCCATCGGCGCCGAGTGCCGGTATCCCGACGGCCAGGTGAAGCGGGCCGGGTCCATGGGGCAGCTGGGGTGTTTTTCCTTTTTCCCGTCCAAGAACCTGGGCGCCTTCGGAGACGCCGGGATGGTGACGACCAGCGACCCCCGGCTGAGCGAGCAGGTCCGGGTGCTGCGGGTCCATGGAGCCAAGCCCAAGTACTATCATCATCAGATCGGCGGCAACTTCAGGCTGGCGGCCGTCCAGGCGGCGGTGCTGCTGGTCAAACTGCGACATCTGGACGGCTGGACAGAGGGACGCATCCGGAATGCCGCCACCTACCGCCGCCTGTTCCGGGAGGCCGGGCTGAAGCAGGTGCAGCTGCCGGTTGAGCGGGCCCCGAGGCACATCTACAACCAGTTCGTGATCCGACTGAAGTCCGGGCGGGACCAACTCCGGGAGTTCCTGGCCGCGCGCGGGGTGGGTTGCGAGGTGTACTACCCGGTGCCGCTGCACCTGCAGGATTGTTTCCGCTACCTGGGATACCGTCGCGGGGATTTTCCGGAGGCCGAAGCAGCCGCCGGGGAGACCCTGGCGATCCCGATCTATCCGGAGCTGAGCGAGCAGCAGCTGACCTATGTCGTGGAGAGCATTGGTGAATTCCTCAAGGACCGAACTGATGCGAAAAAAGTGAAAACGTCCGCGGAATTCTCTTGACAGATAAAAGCGTTTTCCTGTATTCCTATTGTTCCCTCGGCGGACGAGAGAGCGCAA